>CAKPHU010000010.1 GCA_934162125.1 uncultured Bacilli bacterium | reverse complement strand
TGACATACTAGACAAGAAATCAGTCTTAGCAGCATTAGCACGATCAGCTTGTTCCTTAGCAACCTCTAAAGCTTGAACTAACTTCATGTCAGGATTTTCTATTGTATGATACATTACTGATGTTATAAATATTTCAAGTGGTACAACTAAGAATAACTCTGGATGCATAATTTGAATAAACATAAAAACTGTTCCAAATAATATAAATATCCATAGTGGTATATATTTTTTACTTGATGCTTTCATATTTCTTAATCCTGAAATTACCATTATAGTTATATAAACCCCCGATAACACATAGCATAAGTTAACTCCTAAACCAGAACTATAGATTCCAGCATTATCTGTTACTACGAATTGTAATGGCAATACAGCAATTAATAAAGCACATATTATGCAGCTAGCTGTAATTATTTTTTGAAATGTTTTTTTAGGTTTGTCCTTCATTTGTTTTGATATTTCTATAATATATAAAGTAAATATCATAGTCCATGCTATCATTGATATTAAATACCCTTTACCAATTATTATATTTAGTATTTCTGGGAATTTATATTGGATAGAAAAATATGAAACTAAACCAAATATTGACTCAGCCAGTGTTGACATAATGATATAACTATATAGTTTATTTTCTTCATTTTTCACTTTCTTTTTAATGAAAAAACACATTGCTATTAATATTGTATACATTAAACCTGATATATTCAAAAAAACTACTGAACTCATATTATCACCTATTATAATTATAGCATTCCAATTTAATTGTCACAATAAAAAAAGCTTTAAAATAAAGCTTTTTTTATAAATTATTTAATTTTAACTTTTTGTGAATCTTCAGGATATTTGATTTTCATACTTTTTACACCCGTATTATCTGACTCTATTGCTAAATCAATAGTTACCCCTTCAATTCCATTTTCTTGGACTAAGTGTAAATTTGGTTTACCAATTGTATTTTTTGGTATTGCAGCAGCAAAAGTCCAACATTCTGGTATATCTCTAAAGTTAGCTCTATAAAGGTGATTGTCTTTTGAACCTATAAAATATTCATTAACTTTTCTTAATATAAAATCTTCTAAATCAATGTCTTTATATTCTGGTTTTAATTTTACGTAAGCATGTGGAACATTACTATTAGTTTCTTTTATATGCTTTGGTACTACTATTGATTCTTCAACCTCTTCAAATGAATCTAATAATTTTTCTAGGTTAATTGGATAAATGTTATAAGCATCTTTTCTGCTGAACATCCTATCTAATCTTTCTACAAATTCTAAGCTTCCATCAGGATTCTTTCTTACAACATCTTTAGTTGCAAGGTATTTTTTTCCATCAATAGTTTCTATAGTTAATAGTTTTTTACCATCTAATTCACCTGATGACATATTTGGACTATTAATTAATGCTTCACCAGTTATTGTATCAGTACCATTTGTTTGAATTATTTTTCCTGTATTAGTATCCCTTATTAAATAGGTAGTTAATGGTAATGGCACTCCCATGCCACCTATATGGTTATATCCGTCAATCGTATAACTTCCACAACCACATAATTCTGAAAGTCCATGTCCTTTTTTTAATTTACTCTTAACACCATGTGTAGCAAAAAATGTATTTAATTCTATTTCTTTGTCACTATCTGTTGGTGTGCCACCACTTACAGGTTGTTCTAAAAATGATAAATCTGCATTTTTTAGTTTTTCATCGTTCAACAATGACATCCATGCAGGATCATTTGCTAAAACAATATTAGGCTTATATCTTAAAAGATATTGACTAAAGTTTTCAGGCTGAAACAATGGCAATTGTTGCAAATTCATTCCTTGATAAAGTCCCAAATGTGCTGTATTAACAGCTCCATATGAAGCAAAATATGGAATGAAATGTAACATTTTTTGTCCAGGCTCAAAAACTAAACCTGCTAGATCATGTTGTTTCAATAGTGCATTTCTATTAAAGTCTGTTATCGGTATTGGTCTTCCAATTCCGGTTGTTGTTCCAGATGTATGAGTTATTAATGACATTGCATCTGATGTTAATGTATCATAATCAATTTGTTCATATTGACTACCTCTTAAAACATCTTCAATTCTTTTTACGTCTCTTTCAAATCTATTTATTTGGTGAGTCACTGCACTAAATCTTTGAATTTTTTTTGGTAATTGCCTGTTCATGAATGTCTCGTGATATAAAACTATATTTCTTATGCCTAATTCTCTTTTCAATTTTGGTAATACTTTTCTAAAATTTTGTTCAAAAAGCAAATCCAATGCAATGATATCTGTTATCTTTTCTCCAATTATGTATTGAATTATTTTATCAGATGATGTTGTTGGATCAATAAAATCACATACTGCTCCAGTCATATCTAATGCATAATCTATTATAGCTGTACTTGCTACGTTTGGCATTATTACTAACGCACGTGAATTATTATTTCTAGATATACCTAATGCAGAGTATGCTTTTGCACTTTTTCTCCATTCTTCAAACATTTCAGCATATGTTATTTTTTTCTCATCTTCGCTTAATGCAATATAATCCAATCTATTTCTATTATTTTTTTGAACTAATTCCCAACTTTTCTCAGTTGGCAAAGATAAATCCTTGCCTTGCAAAAGTTGCTTATAATATTCACTGATTTGCAAATTATTCACTTTCATATTAACTTTTCCCCCCATTTTTTATCCGCACATATAATTATTCATTCCTTAATTCTGTTAGTTTATCCAAGAATTCTTTTGGTGGTTCTATTTCAAAGAATAGTTCTTTTCCTGTTCTTGGATGCTTTAATCTAATACTTTTAGAATGTAACATTTGTCCAAACTCAGTTTTAGCTTTACCATAAGTTGGATCATTTAAAACCGGATGCTTAATATAAGCTAGATGGACTCTTATTTGATGAGTTCTACCAGTTTCAAGGATACATTCTATTAATGTTGTATTTTTAAATCTTTCTAATACTTTAAAATGTGTTACTGCTTCCTTAGCATTAATATCAGTAACTTTCATTTTTTGTCTATCGTTAGGATCTCTTCCTATTGGTGCATCTATGGTACCTGTTTCATGATTAATTACTCCTTCAACAATTGCAAGATAGTGTCTTTCAACTTCTTTGGAAGCAATCATTTTAGATAATTTTTCATGTGTTTCTTCATTTTTAGCAACTAGCATTAATCCGCTGGTATCTTTATCTAGTCGATGTACTATTCCAGGTCTTGTTTTTTCCCCACTAGTTAGATTAAATCTATATAGTAATGCATTTACTAATGTATTTGTGTAATGACCTGGAGCTGGATGAACTACCATACCACTAGGTTTATTAATAATTAGTAAATCATCATCTTCATAGACAATGTCTAATGGTATATCCTCTGGTTCAATATTTACTTCATAGTCTAGGTCATCATTAATTGTAATTTCGTCATTTTCCTTTACTAGGTAACTAGAGTTTACTTTCTTATTATTAACAAGAATCTTTTCTTCTTTAATCAACTTTTGAATCTTGCTTCTAGAAAGTTCTAGTTTTTCTGCTAGATAGGAGTCTATTCTAGTCGGTGTTACTTCTTCTACAATAACCATACTACCCCTCATTTCTGCACATATTATAACACAAAAGTACAAAAATAGGAAGCATTTTCGCTTCCCTATTAGAATTTTATTTAGTTTTTTCGACTTTTTTTGTGAACAATTCTTCTTTAATATAATAATACAATAGTAAAAATATTCCACAAGTAATAGCTATGTCAGCTAAATTAAATACAGGAAAGTTATAATTAAAAATAGTAAATGATAAATAATCAATAACAGATTCATATAGGAGACGATCTATTAAATTGCCAACTATACCACCTATTACTAGTCCATATGATATTATTTCTAATTTACTTATCTTTAATAGTTTAGTAATGTAGCGATCTAATAAAACTAAACATGCTATCGCAATTAAAACCAAAAGAAGAGTCTTATTAGTTAAAATAGAAAAAGCTGCGCCTGTATTTTCAACATAGTAAAGAGAAAAGAAGTTAGGTATGATAGTTATTTCTTCTGTTAAAGTCATTTTACTTCTAATTAGAAGTTTTATCATTTGATCCAACATAATAATAATTGCTGAAATACTATATATTTTTTCTTTATTCTTTAACATTTTCTTCTTCCTCTCCTAATATTTTTATTTTGTCGACAATTACTTGTAATTGATCTAATCTTTTTTCTACAGTACCGCGTATTTTTAGAAGAGAACCTCTTTCTATGTCTGGATAAGCACTATAAACTTTTGGGAACATGGTATATTCCATAGTAGCTGTTTCATCACTACCAGTTATAAAGGCCATTTTATCACCTTTTTTAGTATTAATTACTTTAATTTTATCAACAAGTATTAAAGTATCAACTTGTTTAGAAAAATAATTATTTAGTGTATTTAAAGGAATGCAATATGGATTATCTCTTTTGTACATTGTCGTTGGATGTGATGAAAGATAGAAACCATATACTTCTTTTTCTTTTTCTAATAAATAATTATTAGGATATTCTTCCTTTACTTCTATTAAAGGTTTCATTACTAGTGATGGATCTAAGTCTTTAGTTAATGCAGCATAATTAAAGAGGCTATCTAAATTATAAATTAGAGTTGCTTTATTATATGAGAATTCTCTAAAGACATCTGCTAAGATCAATGTTTCAAATGTTTTTTTACCAATACCAGCAATGTATAGTCTACTAAAGCAATCATAAATATCTGTAAACTTTCCTGATTCTTTAGCTTTCTTTATAGTTAAAGAAACTACTTGACCAATGGATTTAATATTAGATAATGGATAGATAATACTATCATTTTTTACTAAGTAACGATCTTCACTCTCATTAATAGAAGGTTTTAATACTTCTATTTTGTTGGCTTTTGCTTCCATGATATATTCATGTGTTTTGGTTTCACTACCAATAACATTAGTTAAAAGATTAGCAAAGAAAATAGTTTTGTAGTGACATTTTAAGTATGCCATCTTGTAAGCTATTAAAGAGTAAGCTACCGAATGAGAGCGATTGAATCCATAACCAGCGAAGTTAAGGATAAGATCAAATATTTTTTTAGCTTGGGTTTCATCATGACCGTTAGCAACGCTTTTTTCAATAAACTTTTTTTCTTCTGCTTTTAGAACATCTAATTTCTTTTTACTCATAGCACGTCTTAGAATATCAGCTTCACTGAAGGTATATGAGGCATATATTCTAGCAACTTGCATGATTTGTTCTTGATAAATAAGAATCCCATAAGTATTTTTAGTAATTTCTTTAAGTGATTCATCTAAGTATGTTACTTTTTCTTCATTATGTTTTCTTCTGATGTAAGAATCAATATTAACTGCTGCTCCTGGTCTAAACAAAGCAATGGCAGCGAAAATGTCTTCAAAAGTATTTGGCTTTAATCTTCTTAAGAAGTTACGCATACCAGTTGATTCAAATTGGAAGATACCAGAAGTGTTTGCTGTTTCAAAAATAGTTAAAGTTTCTTTATCATCTAATGGTATTTTTGAAAACTCTATTGTTTCGTTGGTATAAGTTTTTATATCTTTTAAGATATTATCAATTGTGGAAAGATTTTTTAATCCTAAGAAGTCCATTTTTAGAAGTCCTAAGTCTTCTAAATATTCCATAGTATAACTAGTTAGATACATATCATCACCAGTAGTTAGAGGAACAACTTCATCTAAATCTACTCTACTCATAACAATTCCAGCTGCATGAGATGAAGTATGGCGAGGAAATCCTTCTATTTTTAAAGCTATGTTATATAATTTTGTTAATTGTGTATCACTATCAATGCGTACTTTGAAAGATTCATTTTTATTATAATAGTCTTTTAATTTATCTTTAGATGGCATACTAATAAATTTTGATAGACCGTCTACTTTATATGTTGGAATGTTTAAAACTCTGGCAACATCTCTTAATACTTGTTTGGCACTTAGTGTTCCAAAAGTTACAATTCCAGAAACTCTTTTCTTGCCATATTTTTCTATTACATAATCAATGACTTCTCCTCTACGATTATCTGGAAAATCAGTATCAATATCGGGCATTGTTACTCTTTCTGGGTTTAGGAAACGTTCAAATAATAAATCATATTTTAGTGGATCAATGTCTGTTATACCTAATGAGTAAGCAACTAAAGATCCTGCTGCACTACCTCTTCCTGGTCCTACTAAGATATTATTCTTTTTAGCATATTTGATAAAGTCATAAACAACTAAGAAATAGTTAGAGAAACCCATTTTATTAATGACATTTAATTCATAACTTAGTCTTTCTTTGTAATCAGTAGTTATATTGTTATTTAATCTTTTTGCTAATCCAACTTTGCATAATTCAAATAGATATTTACTTGGATCATCACATTCATAAACCGGCAATAAATTGGTTGGTTTTGGAAATTCTAAGTCACATTGTTCAGCTATTTTTATAGTGTTGACAAGACCATCATTATCAGTTAATTCTAAAATATTTTTTATATTTAACTCATGATTGTCTGTATTATATTCAATTTCATCCGTGATAGTTTTTCCATCTCTTATACGATATAAGTAAGGAAGTATTTCTTTATCATTAGAATTTAAGTAAAGACTTTCTTGTAGGAAAACAATGTTTTTAGTCATTTCTTTAACATGCTTTTCTTCTATTTTATTTTGATAACCTAAATATGGCTCTTTATATATTTCATTGAAATTAGAATATATTTCTTTACTAGAATATGGAATTATAGCTATTAAATCCTCATTGTATGTTTTTAACTCTTCAATGGTTACTTCTCTTTCATTTTGAATGGTTGATAATTTTATTAAGTTTTTGTAACCATTATAATTCTTTATCAAAAGAACGAAGTTATTATTTTCAATTACTATATTTAAACCTATTATTGGTTTGATATCTTGTTTCTTACATTTTGTAATAAACTCCATAGTTCCATACATATTAGTATCGGTTAAGGCAATACTAGGAAGATTATTTTCTTTGGCATAAGATATAATATCATCTATTTTTAAAAGACTTGATAGCAAAGTATAGTTACTTTTATTAAATAATGGAATATACATAGTATTACCTCCTCTTATATTTATTTTAACACAGATATTTATAATTATTATATTAAAATATTTGAATGAAGCTGGTTATGTTCTAGTTTGTTTTAGCAAAATATAACGTTGTTTTGTTTGACTTTTGTATTCTTTTATGATAAAGTTATAAAGCGAGAAGAAAAAGCCGAAGGAGGGATTGTCATGGCAGTTAATATATCAAATAGAAAAGGCAATGTTAAGAATAAAAGATCTCATGCTTTAAATGCTACTAAAACAATGCAAAAAATTAACTTACAAGTTATTAGATGTGAAGACGGAAGTAAGAAAAGAATTTCTACTAAAGAAAAAAGAACTTTATTAAAGAATCAAAAAGCTGCATAATTGCAGTTTTTTTATTTCAAAAAAAATCTGCTAGAGCAGATTTATTTGCATGCATATCCTAAAGCTTTGGCTTTAGTTTGAATTATTTCTAGACTATCACCTATAGAAAATTCAATTCTAGTTACTGGATCTTTTTGATAATCTTCTGGGAATGTAGTTAAATCTAATTGTTCTAAGTCGATCATAACTACTGTTTCTAAATTATTATCTTTTGTAACTGTTAGGATGTTATAGCCTTTTATTTTGTTTACTTCAAAAGCTTTGTATTTAGTTTTGATATCATTCAAGATACTTTCTTGACCTGTAACTGGTTTTACTTTTAATGTTTTAACATAATTAAATAATCTATTATTTTCTAATGATAAGTTTATGTTTAGTTGTGAAGTACCATTTGCGGTTAGGTCTTTATAATCATATGTACATTTTATATTAGTAATTTTATCTTTTGTTTCACGATGAGCAACTAAAGGCTCCTCTTGATATATATCTTTAATAGCTGCAACTAAAGGATTATAGACAAATCCAGATATAAGGAATAGTACTCCTAAGATTCCTAATATTAGAGCTGGCTTTTTGCTTGTTTGTCTTTCATATTTTGCAACTTTTTCTAATTCTAATAGATTTAATACTTGTGTTTTTGTAAGCTCTTCACGTTCTAATTTTTTTTGCTGTCTCTTAGTCAATTCAGCTCACCTCTATCTTATATATCAATTATAGCAAAGTGAGTTTAATTATGCTAGTAAAAATTAAAAAAATAGTTAGTATTTTGTTTTACTAACTATTTTTTTGTTTCTTAGCATCAAATTTTTTTCTTTCTTCTGTATTTAAAATACGTTTTCTTAATCTTAAGAAGTTTGGCGTTACTTCTACTAATTCATCAGCATTGATATAGTCAAGGGCATATTCTAGAGAAATAGGACGTGGACGTTTTAAAACTACTGTATGGTCTGATCCTGCTGCTCTGGTATTAGTTAATTGTTTTCCTTTAACTACGTTTACAGCTAAATCGTTTTCTCTATTACATTCACCTACTATCATACCTTCATAAACTTCAGTACCTGGTTCAATGAACATTACACCACGATCTTCTAGGTTACCAATTGAGTATGCTGTTGAGTTTCCACTATCAACTGATACAAGTACGCCTAGTTTTCTTTCACCTACTTCAATATTTTCATATGGTAGGTATTCTTTAAATGTATGATTCATGATTCCATAACCTTTTGTTAGAGTTATGAATTCTGTTGAGAAACCAATTAAGCCACGTGATGGGATTGTATATAATAGACGAACTTGATTTTCAAAGTTAGACATGTTTTCCATTTTTCCACCACGAGTACCTAATCTTTCAATTACAGAACCAACACTGTCTTCTGGTACTTCGATTTGTAATTCTTCATATGGCTCATATTTTTGTCCATCTATTTCTTTAATGATTACTCTTGGTTTACTAACTTCAAGTTCAAATCCTTCACGGCGCATGTTTTCGATTAAAATTCCTAAGTGTAATTCACCACGACCACTTACTAAGAATGATTCATTAGTATATGGTTCAACTCTTAGACTTACATCTTTTTGAGTTTCTTTAATAAGACGTTCTTCTATTTTTCTAGCAGTTACTAATTTACCATCACGTCCAACAAATGGAGATGAATTTGTACCAAAAGTCATTTGTAGTGTTGGCTCATCTATATGTAATTGTGGTAATGGTAAAATTTCGTTATTGTTACAAATTGTTTCTCCTACTGAAATGTCAGCAAGTCCAGCAACAGCTACGATATCTCCAGCTTCTGCTTCTTCTATTTCTATACGACTATATCCATAGTAACCAAATAATTTCTGAATTCTAAATTGTTTGTTTGTTCCATCTAGGCGGCAGCATGTTACTACTTCACCAGTTTTTATTTTACCGTTATGTACTCTACCAATTCCAATTCTTCCTACATATTCATTATAATCTAATAATGCTGGTTGGAATTGTAATGGTTCATTGGCACTACCTGTTGGAGCTGGTATTTCTTCTAGGATAGTATCAAGTACTTCTGTGAATCCTGGTGTTTGTGTTGATATATCATCACTTTTTGAACAAGTTCCATTAATTGCAGAACAATATAATACTTTAAAGTCTAATTGATTATCATCAGCACCAAGTTCGATAAATAAATCTAGAACTTCATCTAATACTTGTTTACATCTAGCAGATGGTTTATCTACTTTATTAATAATAACGATAGGTTTTACGCCAGCAGCAAATGCTTTCTTTAAAACGAATCTAGTTTGAGGCATTGGACCTTCATAAGCATCTACAACTAATAAAACTCCATCAACCATGTTCATAATTCTTTCTACTTCGCCACCAAAGTCAGCGTGTCCTGGAGTATCAAGAATATTTATACGAACACCTTTATAGTCAAGAGCTGTTGTTTTAGCTAAAATAGTAATTCCTCTTTCTTTTTCCAATGCATTTGAATCCATTGAAACATTACTAACATCTTCATTTGCTCTAAACATACCTGAAGTTTTTAAAATTTCATCTACTAAAGTTGTTTTACCATGGTCAACGTGAGCAATGATTGCAACATTTCTTTTTTCCATAATTAGTACACCTCTTTTTTTACAACGCACATCATTATATCATAATGTGATTAAAAAAACTAGATATTTTATTTATTTTGTTGATTTTTGATGAGTTTTTTTATAGGAAAATGGTTTTGCTTTGGAGATGAAATAGCCGTTGGTCATCAAAGCAGAAGCAGTAAGAATCATAGTTTGAGGATTTAAATGATAGTTATTTGTTAAAACAATACTTGCAAGCAAGGTATCGCTAATAGCTGCTAAATTTAAAACAACTTTATTTATAATTTTATCTTTAGTCATTATATTCACCCATAGTAATATATGAGAAAAATAAAATTACGATAAAAAAAACTAATTTTGCATTAGTTTTTCGATGTATTCATATAAGTTGGTAAATTCCTCTTTAGATAAATTATCTAAATTTATATGATGATTTTTCATGATAGCACCAGAAAAAGTTTTGATCATTTCATAGTCATTTATATCATCACCTATCACATAAAGAGATTCTTTGTTTAGGTTGAATTTATTTAGAAGATAATAAAGGGCATTTTTCTTGTTGGCATCAACTGCTGTTATATTGATATGTTCTTTACTTAGATAACAGTTTGTAGTAGTGTTTTGTTTGATGATGTCAACGAGTTTTTTGGCCTTGGAGTAATCTTGATATTTGATAGTAATCTTGACACATTTTTCAGGATTGTCTGACTCTTCATAACCATTATCATAGTTAAAGTTAATATGGTTTGTGTCCAGTATTTTTACTACTTTAATAAGTTCTTCTGTTGGTAAGGCAATAGTATTTATACATTCGCCAGTATTTAAAAATATTTTGGCACCATCTTGACATATTAAATAAGTATATGGTATTTGGTATTTATTGATTTCTTCCATAATATTTGGATAACTTCGGCCAGTTATAATGCAGACTTTATTATTAGAAATAAATTTTCTTAACATTTCGATATTTTTGAAAAATATATTTTCATTTTTGACATATAAAGTATTATCAAAATCTGTTGCTAAAATTTTCATATTCTCACCTATTATCATTATATAGTATTTAAAAAAATCTGGCAAATTATAAAAAAGTTGTTGACATACCATGTTTTTCTGTTATAATTGATATTGTCTACTTTATTTAGTCGGACTTAGTTATCGGAAAGCTAAGGCTCGATTTAAATATTATGCGGATGTAGTTTAATGGTAGAACCTCAGCCTTCCAAGCTGACTACGTGGGTTCGATTCCCATCATCCGCTCCAATTGAATACAACTTACGAACCTATTATGGTGTCGTAAGTTTTTTAATGTCTAAAATCTAACCCACTGTTAGCTTGGAAGACATATATAGATGTTCTCTTTCTAGGAAGGAGGACATTTTTTAATGCTTAATTTTAAAACAA
>CAKPHU010000009.1 GCA_934162125.1 uncultured Bacilli bacterium | reverse complement strand
AGAAGAGTTATCTAATATTGAAGAACTTGATAATTATATAAAACAATGTGATGAATGTGTCTTCTTTGAGTAAAAAAAATAAATTTTGTATATAAAAGCAAAGAAAAGTGTGTTATAATTAAATTGTTGGAAGGTAGTACAATTCTGACTTTGAAATATTTTTTATATTTTTGATTTTCATTTATTATCTGAATAACTTTTGAAAACAAAAACTAAAAAATAAAAAATGTGATGACAACAATTTATAACATCACATTTTTTATTTGCTTTCTTTTTTGATAAGTTTGGCATGAACTACCATTTTTTCGTTATTATTATAACAAGTTGATAAAGTAAGTATATTATCTGTTGCTGTAACATTTGTATTGAAATTATGATTACTTCTATTTTTAATCATATCCAAGAAGTTTTGATATTCTGTATCATCATCAAAATCCGTTTTCAAGTAATCACTAGTAGTAGGTATATGATATACACTAAATATTTGCCATAATGTATTTTCTGTTTCAGTAGATATTTTAATAACAAAATTATCTGTATTATTAAGCCAACCATTGTTTAAAACTTTTCTTAATGTTCCAAACATTGTTTTATCGGTTCTTCCATGAGCATATATAATTGTATTCTTATTATTAGTATTGTTGTTTCTATAATCCAAAAATACCCATCCTGCTGCATTATATGATCTATTAAAACTATGTGTAAGATAATATTTGTTATCATTTGCTTGAACAAAAGGATAATTGATATTTGTACCATTTACTTTCACCCAACCAACAACATCTGGATTTGTTCTTTTTAAATCATTAAATTCAACATTTATCATATTCATATTTATATAATCCCAATAAGGATTTTCTTTAGGTGGTTCTTCAACTGGTTCTATTATCTCTGTATTTTCAGTATCTTCAACCTCATCTACATCTATATCTTCTTGAATATTTGTAATTTCTTCGTTAGTTTTATTAGAATCCATTTTCCATTTAACTATATTAAATATAGATATTATTAAGGTTATGATAAGTGTAGTAACTATTAAAATAATTATTACATTCTTCCATTTAAGTTTTCTTTTCTTTTTATTCATATAATTTATTCCTTTATAAGTGGATTAAAATTTTCAATAGCTTCAACTAACTTTGGATGTTCAATAACAAAATGTATAGTTGGATTAGAACTTTTTGAGATAATTACATAATGATTTTTAATAAATGTTATAGTTATATTTTTAAATGTCTTGTTATCTACATAGTTTATTTCATAATTATTTACTTTTGTTGTGTATTCATTAGTTTGTTTCAAATGTTCCATATACTCTTTATAGGTATAATTTATTTTTTTATCTATGAATAAATTATTTAGAGAAAGTGATAGAGTATCATTTTTAAACTCATTTTCTTTTATTACATAAATATAATCGTTAACTTTATTATTTTTGAAAATATTATTCATATATTTTAGTTCTTCATTCTTATATCTGATTATTTTATCAATATCAGTTTTAGAAAGTTTATTTCTTTTTAATATTTTAATTAGTAGTTCGTCAGTTATTGTAAATAAAGGTAGTGCTGAAAGATATCTTGTCCTATCACATATTATATTTTCATCTTTTTTAAGAAATAATTTATATTCTCTAATATTATTTTCTTTATATATTTCCATAAGTGGTTTTGCTTTTTTAAGAAGTAAGTCACTTTTTTCCTTATAGTATCTAATTTCGTTTTTATTAGTTGTTAAATAATACATTCCTTTATTATGATAACCTTTAATGCATTCTCCAGTTAATGCTACAGTTCCTGAAACATAGTTAAAATGATTATATACATTATTTCTTGAGTCTTTTAAATAGTATGGAGATATTTGTCCAGTCATATAAATAGGTATCCAACTTTCTAATCCTAACATCATTTCATTAAAAGGTCTATCAACATTGTGGATAATATTTAAGTGATGTCCTTTTTTTAGACACATCGCGATTGCAAACATCCATTTTTTACCAAAGTCAGTATCTTCTGCCATATCTTCCATTGGCATATCACTACACATAAAAATATCTTCTTTTGACTTTGACAAAACAGTTGCTTTAAAGAAGTTTAATTCTCCTTCTTTCATTTCTTCCAGTCCGTAATAATGTCTTGATTTTGCTTTATAAAAAGGAATACTAGGAACTTTTAATTTATCAAACTTTATTACTTTTATATAATCATCTAAATTAAAAGAATCAAGATTATACAAAAAATCAGATACTTGGCTTTTAACTGGAGTTGCTTCACTTGTTAACCAAGCAAATAGAGTGTTATAAAATTTATTATTTGCTAAGTCGCTTTTTTTGCAACCAATAATAGCAGATAGGTTATTTATATCATCAGGACTTTTATATCTGTTGAAAATATAAGTGCATATCTTATTAGAAAACTCTATTGGATTAGATGGTCTAGCTTTACCATATCTTATTCTTGAAATATGTGAGGCATCAAATACAATATATTTTGACATTTCATGAGTATTGATATTAAGTGATGTTATTAAAGTATTTAGATTATTACTAAAAGTAGTATAGTCAAAGTCATCATTTGGAAATGTACTATTAAAGTCATTTACTATTTTATCGAGAGTATATTTGCTTTTTCCTTTTTCTTTGGCAATATTAAAAAGAGCAGTTGTTAATTTTTTAAGTTGTTCGCTATTTTTTATAGGCGTTCTTTCACCACTTCTATATCTACATATAACTGATCCAGTTAATCCTGATTCTATTGACAATTTTTTTGCAGTGCAGTCTAATTCTTTTAAATATCTGTTTAAAACTTCATTAAATTTCATAAGTTATCACTTCCTTAAAGATTATTATACTATATTTTTTTAATAATAAAAATAAGTTTCCACCAAAAACATTGGTTTTCAAGGCAACTCTATTGTCTTGCTTGATTTTTTTACTTATAATAATAAATAGGAAGGAGGAGTGCGATTCTATGAAGATTGGCAAATTTAATATTTCTAAAAAAAATCTTATTATAATTGGTGTCGTTGCACTTGTTGTTATTGGAGGAACTATTTTACTTACTAAGGGTGGTAGTAAAGGTAAAGGAATACTATACAATCCAGATAAAAATATTAAAATAGTTAAATCAGAGGCAAGTCAAATAGAATTTGAAGATTTTAGTAATGGCGATATTACTCTTAAAAAGCCAAAGGGATGGAAAGTCATTACAGCCGGAAGTAAAGATCAATATTCAATTAGAGTATATGATCCTAATAATTCTATTTATCAGGTATTTTTAAATTTAAAGACTTCAGGATATACTAAATCTGCAGATAGTAAGAAATATTGGCAAAATTCTATGCCAAACAGTCCTATGGCTCAACTACCTTTTATCGAAGAAAAAACAACTGAAGGATTTTTCAAAATGTATACCGAAATGTGTGAACCTGAAACTACAGATATAGTCGTTTTACCAATTATAAAGAATTTTCAAATAAGTGAAAATTTAGGAAAAAGTGTTTTTGGTGGAGATATACTAAGAGCAACATTTAAAGATGTAAATGGTAAAGAAGGGGAAGGAATATTTACGGCTTATGTATTTGATCCAGGACCTTATTATATTTATGAACATGTTTATTATGGTAAACAAATAGATATGTACTATTTAAATGTATATGATACAATTATGATTACAACCCCCAAAGATAAGTTTATTGATTGGGAAGAAACATTAACTACTATTTTTGGCTCACTTACATTTACAGATTCTTTTATTAATGAATTTAATAAAGTACAAACTGAAGGAATGAAAAACTTTAATAAAATTAGAGAAATCGGTAACGAGATAAGTGATGGAATAATGGATTCATGGAATAAGAGAAACGCATCTTTTGATATTATGAGTCAAAAGCAAAGTGATGCAACGCTTGGTTATGAAAGAGTATATGATACTGAAACTAATGAAGTATATAAAGCATACAATGGATTTACTGATGATTATGATGGAGAAAGATATAAGCCTATAACTGATGATATGTATTCAAAAAAAACAAGTGGATATATAGAAAAGTAGGTGTGATATGAGGAATAAAAAAAGGAGAGTAACATAGAGGAAAATAATTAGATTATAGATGATAGAGCTATATTAAAAAATTGTTATGACTATAAAGATTAATAATAAAAAAATCAAATAAAATTAAGAGGAGAAAGAATATGAAAAATAAGAAGAAAAAATTATTTATTACTACTATATTAATATTTCTGTTTACACTTTGTATTGCTCCGATAACAACATTTGCAGAGGATTTAGATTTGAGCACAGCAAATATAGATATTGAGGGCGTAAAATTTAATTATAATCCTGGTGATAAGCCTGAAGCAAAAGCTTATAAATGTGATCCCTGGGATGAACTATATGATATAGAGTATGAATACTGGGAAGAGATGGAAACTAATGCAAGTGGAGAGTCTGTTCCAGTTAAGTTTTGGTATTCTGATGAAGCAAAAAACAATGAGTTATCACAAGATAAAAAAATAACTACTTTTGAAGAAGGAAAAACTTATATGTATAGTATTTCTCTTAAAGCAAAAGATGAAAATAAATTTGGAAGTAATACTTCAGTAAGAGTAAACAATACAGAAATAAATAGTGCAAATGTGAAAAGTTTTGAAACAACACTTTTTGTAACTGCCGTGAAAACAATAAAACCAACAAAACCAGTTCAATTAAAACACATCGACATCATAGAATTAAATAATGCAACAATCAGTTTTAATGTAAATGATAAACCAGTATTTACTGGAAAAACACCTGATGATTCATCGTATGTATATCAGTTTGAAGGTTGGCAAACTAAAGATGGTGCAGGTATAACTTCAGCTGAATTCTTTAATAAAGGTTATGAAAATCTTATCACTACTTTTGAAAGTGAAAAAGATTATCAATACATTTTATATTTTAAAGCTAAAGAAGGATATGCTTTTACAAGAGATACTAAATTAAAAATAAATGGTAAATATTATAATTATAGGGTATCGGATTGGGAAACAGAAACAAATGTTGATGAATTTCCAACAACATGGAGAATGTACCCAGAGCTAACAATGACACCTATATCTTCTGAACAAAATACTATAAAGGAAATTAAAAGTACAGGAGTAATAAATGGTAGTATTACATTTGAGAAAGAAGTAAGTAAAAACTATACTTTGGATATTAAAAAAGTTGAAGTTAAAAAAGAACTTGCTGATAAAAATGTTAAGTATGTAGTTGATATTAATGTATTAGAAAATGGACACATAGTTGAAATTAATGATACTAAAATGAAAATAAGAATTGCTTTACCAGAAGATTTAAAAGGTTATAAAAAATATGAAGTAGTTTATATTAAAGATAACCAAATACAAGAAACTATACCAGCAACAATAGAAGATGGATATATAGTATTTGAAACAACTCATTTAAGTCATTATGGAATAGTAGCAACAGAAAAATCATTAAATACAAATATAATAGAAAATCCAAAAACAGGAGATAATGTAGGATTTTATATTGTAACATCTATTCTTTCAATAATTGGAATAGCTGGGCTTGGATTATATGGTTATAAAAGAAAACAAGCAAATTAAATAATAAAGTTGAAAAATTTATAAATAAACAAAAGAAAAATAAGATTGTGTGGGATGATAATTAATATTATCATCTTACACTAACTATAAAAATATTTTTTGAAATTCTATAAGAACGAAAGGAGGAAAATAAAATGAAAAATGTTAAAAAATATTTTATGACAACAGTATTTATGCTGGTAGCATTCTTTGCATTTGGAACTATAAAAGTAAATGCAGCAGAATCAGGTATAGCATATAAGGTTGATTTAGGAACTGTTAATGTTGGATATACAGAAAAACCAATGGGCTATATTAATGTTCATAACAATGGTACTGAAGCATGGGCTATATGGAATGTTACAGTTGATAGAGAAGATATTTTTAATATTAATGGAACCAATCATGATTATGTTGAACCAGCATATGATAGTTACGAGCAGTATTATGTAACAGCTGAAACAGGACTTCCTGCAGGAACATATACAGGAAAGATAACAGTAGCTACTATGTCAGGTTATACTATGGAAACAACTGTAACTCTAAAAGTAGCAGATCCAAGTGCTAAAAATAATGTTTTAGTTACAGATGCTACAGATTTTATTAATGCTGTAAATAAAACTAACGCAGAAGATTCAGCTGATTTAATAAAATTACAAAAGAATATTAGTATGGGTGAGAATGATGAGTTAAATTGGCATATATATAAAGACACTATACTAGATTTAAATGGAAACACATTAACACTAGTAAATGATAAATCAATTAATCTAATATATCATGATAATGCAACTCTTAAAATAACTGACTCTAGCAGTGGAAAAACAGGTAAGATTTATAAGAAGAAAAATAATGAAATATTTTATTTCTTTACTGTTCAAGAGAATGATGCAACTAAAAAGCATGATATTGCTGTTTTGGTAGATGGGATAAAAATAGAAAGAGAAAAACAACCAGAAAAACCTAGTACTGTATTCATAGGGAAGAGCAATTATAAGTTAACTGTAAAAGATACTACATTGAATGGTTTGACTTATTTGTTACGCAGTGATGATAATGTAAGAGTTGATTTAAGTATTGAAACAATTAAACTTTATACATATTCAGGTCAAAGTATGGCAGTTATGGCACGTAACTCAAATAATGAGTTTGAAGAAGAAATGTTAATAGGTAATGTAATACCAGAGGATTCTGAGTTTTTATATTATAACATTAATGATAAGCAAGTCGTAGCAGATAGAAATCGATTAATTTCTGAGCCATTTGTTGATCGCTATGATGATGATAAAACTCGCTCTATTATTGTAAGAAAGAAAACAAGATTTGATGTTTCAGATATTAGTTTAAATGAAATTTATGGATATACAGAAGCTACTGATGTAAAAGAAATTCCAATATATAATAGTGGGGCAGCCGACTTACAAATTAAAAATGTTTCAGTAGATAATGCTAATTTTATAGTAGATGGTACTGGAACTCCAACAGTAGTTGTTGGAGCAACAAATACAGATTTCAAGATTAAAGCTAAAAAAGGGCTAATGGTAGGAGAATATACAGCAAACATAACTGTAACTGATATAAATGATAATACTTATACATCAAAAGTTACATTAAAAGTTGATAAAAAAGAAATAACAGACCTTGATATTTCAATTGATAGTTGGACTTATGGTGTTGATGATGAAAAGATGCCAGTTATAAATTATGGTTCAACACTTACAAAAAATGATGGCGATATTAGGTATGCTTCTGAAGATAGTGATTACTGGACTTGGAGACCTCCAACAACAGCTGGTAAATATAAAATGAAATTCAAATTAACTAATGATGCTAATGAAAAATATATCATTCCAGAAAAGATATTTAATTTTGAAATTTTCAAAAATGATACAGAAATTAAGATAGTAATTAAATCAAATTCATGGGAATATGATGGAGAAGAACATAAAGAAGATGACTATGATGTATATTATGGTGGCACAAAACTTGAATATTTACCTGATGCTAAGATGTATGAGTTACCAAATAAAAAACAAGATAGATTATTGCTACTACCATCAGGAAAAGTTAAAGATGTATCTGATGGAACAGTTGAAAATGGTATATTTGATTATATGTTACTAAATGCAAATAGTTATAGTAATGTAACAATAAAAAAAGGAACACTTTCTATTACACCAATTACAACTCCAATAGTTGTAACTGCAAATAGTGATAATAAAAATTATGATGGAGAAGATTTAACTAATAACGAATATACATATACTAATAATGTTTTACTTGCAGGAGATGAGTTAACTGCTACTATTACAGGTAAGCAAAAATATGTTGGAACTTCTGATAATAAAGTAACAGGTGTAAAAGTAACAAGAGATGGAAAAGATATTACTTCTAACTATACTTTTGGTACTCATGTAAATGGTACATTAAAAGTAGAACAATCATCACAAGTATTTACTGCAGAAGAAAACTTATATGTTAAAGTTGGTGGAAATCTAACAATAGATAAAATTAAAGAACTATTAAATTGTAATTTAACTGATTATAAAATTAAATATATAAGTGGAAGTGCAGGAACATTTGATGAAACTACAGGATTTACAGCAGGAACAACAGATGGAAAAGTAACAATGGAAGTTATTGCACCAGCAAAAGATGAAAATAATGATGGAGTAAATGAATATGCTGAAGCAACAAAAACATTCTATATAAATGTTGTAGAAAAAGAAACTGTAACATTTAGTGGTATAGAAGATAATCAAGTATTTACTTATAACGGAAAAAAACAAAAACCGATTGGTAGAATTGAAGTTATAGGTGGAAATGTAAAAATGCTAGATACCAAATATAAAGGAACAGGAACTACAAATTATGATAGTGCAGATGCTCCAAAAAAAGCGGGAACATATACTGTAACATATAGTGTACCAGAATATAATGCAGATTATGTAGGAAGTGTAACTTATGCTTTCACAATTAAGAAAGCACAAGTAACAAAGGAATATCCAGAAAAAACAACATTTGAATATGATGGAATGATTCATGGATATGACTATGGACAAATTGTAGGTATACAAGAAATAACTGGTACTTTAATGGCTCTAAAAGTTGGGGACTATAGTTTTACTTGTTCATTAGTAGATAAAGATAACTATGAGTGGAATGATAGTACAACTGATGATTATACTGTAAATTGGTCTATAATAAAGGCAACACCTAATTATGAAGTGCCAACAGGATTAACAAGTGTTAAAGGAAAAGTACTTAGTGATGTAGTGTTACCTTATGGCTTTACTTGGGATACACCAAACTTAGTATTAAATGCTGGAAAACATACATATAAAGCAACATATACACCAAAGGATACTAATAATTATAATGTTGTAAATGACATTGATATTGAAGTTGATGTAAAAGATTTATTTGATGTAATGACAGCAGTTGATGGTGGTATTAGTGGTGGTAATGGAACAATTACTCCAAGCAAAATAGATGTTATAGAAGGAAGTAAAGTAATAATTGAATTTACTCCAAATACTGGTTATATGATAGATAAAGTATTAGTAAATGGAGTTAATACACCTGTCGTAGGTAATAAATTAGAACTTACTGTTAATGAAGAAAAAGAAGTTGTTGTAAGTTATAAGAAAATACCATTCACAGTTACTGTTAAAGATGTAACTGGTGCTACTATCACTCCAAACGGAGCTGTTAGTGTAAACTATGGTGATGATAAAGAATTTAATACTACTATAAATCATGGTTATAAACTAATTAAAATTCTAGTAAATGGAACTGATAAAACTACTGATATGGTAAACGGTAAATTAATACTTTCAAATATAACTGCTAATATGGAATTAGAAGTAGTTGTAGAAAAGATAGTTTATGAAGTAACTGAAGGAGCTAATCAAAAATATGTAATTACTAAAAATAGTGAAGCTAAATTTAAAATCAATGCTGATTATTCATTATTTGATGGTAAGGTATATGTTGATGGTATATTAGCTGATTCTAAAAACTATACTTCTGAAAGTGGTAGTACAATTATCACATTCAAAAAAGAATTTGTAGATAGTTTATTAGCTGGTGAACATACATTAAAAGTTACATTCACTGATGGCGGTGAGGCTACTACAACATTCACTGTTGCTAATATTGTTCCTGAAATTGATAATCCAAAAACAGGAGATAATATTGCACTATATATAGTAACTGGTGTCCTTTCAATGATTGGATTAGCAGGTGCTGGAGTATTTGCTTATAGAAGAAAACAAACAAATTAAAATGCGAGTTAGAGTTTTCTCTAACTCCTTTTTAACAAAGAAAGGATGATAATATGAAGAAACAAAAATTAAAAATTAAGAAGAAACAAATTATCATTATTTCATGTGTTCTTCTAGTTATATTATTAGTAATAATACTAATAACTACGAGCAATGTAAAAGTTGGCAAGATCAAAAATGGTAAAGCTCTTTATATTGATAGAATTGTTAATGTAACAAATTATAAAGATAAAAATAAAGTTGTTATTGAGTTTGAAAATAATAAAGAACTTATAGATAACTGCATTATAACTACTGAATTATACGAACAATTTAAAAACAAAGATGCAAAATATAATTTAACTATTAAAGATTATTTAAAATCAAACGATATTAGTGCCAAAGAAAATTATAATATTAATAAATCTCTACAAATGAAATATATTGATGAAGATACTAGCTATATGGATTACTTCGCAATAACTTGTGGATTTAAGAATAAAAAAGAACTTATGAAATATACTAAATCGGTTATCAAACTTGCTAATAAAGTTAAATAAGTTTAATAAGTAGTACACCCCACTGCTTATTTTTTTATTTCATAAAAAGCATTTATATTTTAATTATTTTTATACCTTTTTTAATAGTAATAAGGAATTAGTAACTTGAAATTACAATTAATTCTATTGGATGATTTATTTTATCGAGGAATTGGTTCAACTGATTTTATTACAAAGCGGATCTAAAAAATAAAAGTGACTATTTTGATCACTTTTTATAATGTATATAGGTGCTTTCAATTATTTATTAATTATGTACCGTGTATAAAGGTATGTTGCACATGGTGGAAGTGACCCTGGAGCCTTATCAGGAAGTCTGAAGGAAAAGGATTTAAATTTAGAAGCAGCTCAGTATATGTATGATAGATTAAATGAACTAGGTATACCGGCAACCATAGTAAGGGATAAAGATGAAACATTAGATAGAAAAGAAAGAGTGAGAAGAATTTTAAATGCTTATGGAAATGATCCCAATGTAATATTAATTTCTAATCACATAAATGCAGGAGGTGCGAATGGTAAGAATGTAGGCAAAGTGTAATAGCACCTTGTTTGCTTTAAAATATAAGGACTTTGGCTTAATGTTGAAATTCTTTTTTTTATGAATTAACAACTTAAAATAGAATGTATTTTGCTATGGTGTTTATTATTTATACTATTTCTCTATTTAAAGTTAAAAAAGCAATCGTAATAAATTGACAATTTTATAAAAAAATTACTCTGTGTCGTAATAAATTAACAAAAAATTAAATCAAATTAATAAATATTTATTTTAATTTAATCATATTTTCATTTTTAACTTGTATTTATAATAAAAGTATTGTATAATTATATTAACATATAAGCTTATTAGTTAATACAGAGGTGATTAAATGAAAAAAGATTCTTTAGGTAGATTTATTGTAAATGCAAGAGCTAAGAAAAACATATCATCACGACAGTTGGCGATAAGTAGCGAAGTGTCAGCAGCTTATATGAATGATATTGAAAAAGGAAAGAGAGTTCCTACTTTTGATGTGTTAAAAAAAATTGGTTCAGCACTTGAATTAAATGATGAGAACATGTACAGATTGTTGGATTTGGCAGCCAAAAGTAGTAATAATAGAGTGCCATATGACATAATAGAATATATTATGCAAAATGATTCTTTAAGAAGATGTATTAGAGAAAAGATTAAAAACAACGATTATTCAGGGTGGGAAAGAGCACTTGAAAATTGTGGAAAGGAGGATATAAAATGAAAAAATATACTGTAGTAGATTTATTTTGTGGAGCTGGTGGGTTATCTAAAGGATTTTTGGATGCAGGATTTAATGTGGTTTTAGGTGTTGACTTTGATGAGCCAGCTTTAAGAACGTTTGAAGCTAATCACGGTAGTGCTAAAGCAATGAAGTTGGATTTGTTTAACCACGATAATATTTTTGAAATAAAAAAATATCTAGAAGATAATAAAATACAATTGGATGTTTTAGTTGGAGGTCCCCCTTGTCAAGGATTTTCGCTTGCTGGAAAAAGAGAGGAAAATGATGAAAGAAATGTTTTGTATTCTGCTATGGTTAAAACAGCAAAAGAATTAAGACCTAAAATAGTAGTTTTAGAAAATGTTCCAGGAATGTTAAAACTATATGATGGCAAAGGTGCAAAACGTATCATAAATGATTTCACGGAGCTTGGCTATAAAATGTCAGCAGAAATTTTATATGCTCCAAATTTTGGAGTTCCCCAAATTAGAAAAAGAGTAGTTTTTGTGGGAATTTTAAATGGTAAGAAAGAGTTTGAATATCCCATTCCAAAGATTAAACCTGAGAATTATATAACATGTGAAGAAGCTATAAGCGACTTACCAAGTCTAGAGAATGATAATGATTATTCACTAGATAAAATTAGAGAATACATTATGGAACCAACAAATGATTATCAAAAACAAATGAGGAAAAATTCAATTGAAGTTTTTAATCATTTTCCAACTAAGCATGCTCAAAAAACTATTGAAAACATTGCCAAAATACCGGATGGTGGCAATTATAAAGATCTTCCTGTTGGAGAATCAGAAAAATTTAAATATCATGAATCTTTAACTAGATACAATAGTAAAAAGCCATCTTTGACAATCGATACAGGACATAGAACACACTTTCACTATAAATATAATAGAATCCCTTCGGTTAGGGAAAATGCAAGATTACAATCATTTCCGGACGACTTTATATTCTATGGTAGTAAGCAGCAACAGTATAAACAAGTTGGTAATGCAGTTCCACCATTATTGGGAAAAGCAGTAGCGGAAAAAATTAAGGAAGTATTAGATAATGAAGAAGTATAATATTATAGATTTATTTTCAGGATGTGGTGGATTATTGGATGGATTTATGCAAACCGGAAAATATAATCCAGTTGCGTCTGTAGAATGGGAATTAAAACCAACACAAACATTGGCAAAAAGACTAAAAGAAAAATGGAATATATCAGATGCGGATGAATCAGTAATGAGATTTGATATACAGCGAGTAGATGAATTGTTTAATGGATATGATGATTTAAAATATGGCAAAAATAAGGGGTTATTAAAGATAATAGGAAAAAAGAAGATAGATTTCATAATTGGAGGACCACCTTGTCAAGCTTATTCTGTAGCTGGTAGAGTAAGAGAAAAAAACAATATGAAGCAAGACTATAGAAACTACCTATTTGAGTATTATTTACAAATTGTAGAAAAATTACAGCCAAAATTATTTGTATTTGAAAACGTTCCTGGAATGTTGTCAGCAATGCCAGATGGAACTCCTATTATAGATTTAATAAGACGAGATATAGAGTCTAAAGGATATGAAATTATTGAGGATATAAGAAAATATGCTGTATTAGATGCTAGTGATTTCTCTGTTCCACAAGCAAGAAAAAGAGTGATTCTAATTGGCATGAATAAGGAGTATTTTAAAAATAAAAATATCCAAAATGAATTAAAAAAATTTTATACTCAAATTTTACCAAGGTATAAATCAAAAAGAAAAATTAGTGTTAAAGAGGCTATTGGCGATTTGCCAAAATGTATGCCATATTATCGAGATACAAGACCTTCTCATACAGATCCAGAATGCTCAATAACCTGGCATCATCCGAGGTATCATGGATTGAGAGATGTTAAGATATTTAAAATGTTAGCAGAAGATATAGAAAAAGGTGAAAATCAGTATACAGATTCTGATATTTTGAAAGAAATATATAATAAGGCAACCGGTAGTAGCACAAATGTTCATAAGTATCATGTTTTAAGAGCTGATGAACCAAGTACAACTATATTAGCTCATTTACACAAGGATGGTTTAAGATTTATTCACTATGATTCATCTCAAGCTAGGTCTATAACCGTTAGAGAAGCAGCTAGATTGCAAAGCTTTGATGACGATTTTGAATTTGTCGGTACTCAAGGTGATGCTTATAAAATGATTGGTAATGCAGTACCTGTAAAATTTGCAAATGCAATAGCTTGTGCTATAATAGAATTAATGAAGGAGGAGTAGTGTAGTATGGCAGGAATTCCAAGGGAGCATTCAACTTTATATTTTGATGCTTTATGTAGAACACAGAAAAAGGAAACAGTATTAAGTTTAATAAAAGCAACTTATTATGCAAAAAAAAATAATGCAACTGTAGATGATGTAAAAAAAGAAATAGCTGAACGATTAAAATACGGATATGGATTATTCAAAGACAACATTCGTGGATATGATAATGGAATAGGCAGTTATCAAGGCACTTTAGAACAATTTTCTAGTCAGTATACGATAGGACACGAATTATCTATTTGGAAAAATTCAGATCTTGAACTAAACGATTTGGCAATAAAAGTTGCAAAAGATGAAATAACAATTACAAAATATTTTGATATTGTTTTCTTAAATTATTTTCAACCAGTACAAGGTAAAAATGTTCATCCATTATATTCAATTTTAAAATATATGGGCGAAAACAAATTAAGTGTTTTCGAAAAAAGTATGTTAGGCTTAGCCTTAACTGTACCAACAGATGATGGTTCGACTAACGCTTTATTTAACATGCTAGGAGATACATCATATTTTACTTTTGAAAATAACAAATTGGTCTTTAATGATAACTATGATATTGAAAAGTTGATGGAATGTTGTAATACAAAGTATTTGGGACAAAATGGTTTATTGGATGCAAAGAGAGAACTAAATGATTCAGATTCTTATATAAAATATATAACTTATGAAAATCCAAAACTAAATGATGCAATAAATTTAGATATAGATAAGACTTATATAAATAAATTTAGAAAATATTATGTAGATAATATTGAGAGATTGAAACGTGATCATGATTGGTCGACAGGAAGAAAAGACTTTTTAGCTGAATACCCATTAGATAGAATAAACATTCTTCAGTTAGATGAATATGCATTAGGAACTGATAATTATGAAAATTCCTTTAGTTATAAGTTAGAATATGGAAAATATAAAAATTTAGGGATAGGTATTGGTGGCGGTACAGCAGCCAAACATGGTATATATAGAAAAAAAGATACAAAAAAATATTATGGAATAAACAATAAGGAAATAGATAATCCGCAAGAGTATTGGCTTCAATTTAGAACGGAATTATATAGTTATTTAAAAAGTTTAAGTGGTATTAAAGATATGTATAATGCAAAAGATAAATACCCATACTTACAAGGTACTTCAATGGTATTAACAAAATTAGCAAACATTTATTATCCAGAGTATTTCTTGAATATTTGTTCAAAAGAAAAATTGTTAGTTATAGCAAGCTATTTTTCAATACCAATAAATAAAAATGATTCTTCAGAGAAAATTTCATTTGAAATAAACAAATTTATTAGACGCATGATCCCTGAAGTGAATCAAAATCACTCATATTATATTGGCGACATGCTATATAAGTTTATTGATTTTATTGATGAAAATAATATTATTTTAGATGATGACAAAAAAGAAAAAATAAATCCATATAACAAAGAAGATTTCTTAAAAGATGTTTATATTGATGAGGAAGATTATGAAAAGTTAAATAACTTATTGAATAAAAAGAAAAATATTATTTTAGAAGGTGCACCTGGTGTTGGAAAAACATTCATGGCAAAAAGACTTGCTTATTCAAGAATAGGTTATGAAGATAACTCTAAAATTCTAATGATTCAATTTCATCAGAGTTATTCCTATGAAGATTTTATCGAAGGTATAAGACCGGTTGATGGAAATTTTAAAGTAGTTGATGGAGTGTTTAAGGAATTCTGTTTAAAAGCACAAAGTGATAAATCGAATAATTATTATTGCATTATAGATGAAATAAACAGAGGTAATATTAGCAAAATTCTTGGTGAACTTATGATGTTAATTGAAACAGATAAAAGAGATAAAGAAAAACTTAAATTACCTTATTCTGGAGATGAATTCTATGTCCCTGAAAATTTATATATTATAGGAATGCTAAATACAGCTGATAGAAGTTTAGCGCTGATAGATTATGCTTTGAGAAGAAGGTTTTCTTTCTACAAAGTTGTACCTGCTTTTAATAATGAAAAATTTAAGCAATATATTGAGGAATATCTTGATAAAAGATTTGATAGATTAATTGAAGAAATTAAAAAACTTAATCTTGCAATTGATGATGATGATTCGTTGGGAGATGGTTTTGAAATTGGCCACAGTTATTTTTGCCAATTAAACCATGATTATGAAAAAGAATTGAGTGATATCGTTGAATATGATATATTACCTATGTTAAGGGAATATTGGTTTGATGATAAAGCAAAATATGAAGAGTGGGAAAAAGCATTAACTGGTGTAATAAATGAATAACAAAGATTATCGAATAAGTAATATTTATTATATGCTAGCTTATGCTTTTAGATTTGATAAGCTTATTGAAAAGGCTAAAACTTCTGGTGCATTTGAAGAATTTGAAAATATTTACGATTTATTATCGTATATGTTATTAACTTTAATTAATAAAATGATAAAAAGAGGTTTTTATAAAGATTATAAGTTGACTACTGAAATAACTTCTATAGCAAAAGGTAAAATCAACATTAGTCAAACAATTAAAAGTAATACATTGATTAATCAGAAATTAGTTTGTGATTTTGATGATTTTAGTGAAAATATTTATCTAAATAAAATTATTAAAACTAC
Source organism: uncultured Bacilli bacterium (assembly GCA_934162125.1). GTDB lineage: Bacteria > Bacillota_I > Bacilli_A > RF39 > UBA660 > CAG-877. The sequence goes on along the minus strand of CAKPHU010000009.1, from coordinate 13,681 downwards.
ATTGTTTTACTTAATAAAATCGAACAAAGTAAAGAAAGAACTGAAACAAAAGGTAAAGAAAATATATTTGTTTTTTGATGACATTGATATATTGGATAACAGAAAAATTCAGTGGAATCAAATACTTTTAAATAAGTCAAATAAGGAATATAGGTATATTATAAATATTTGCTATCTGATTTTGAATGAATTAATAATTACACAAAGTAATGGTGAAAAAGAGTATAAAGAATTTTTTGAGGATGAAAAATTATCCGTTATATATGAAAGATTTGTACGAGAATATTATATAAAACATTACCCAGATTTAAAGCCTGGTGTAAAAAAAATGAGATGGAACATAGATGAAGGATATCCAATGATTGATTTTATACCTACAATGATTACTGATATAAATTTATATCATAAGAATAAAGTTTTAATTATAGATACAAAATTTTATGCCAACATATTAGGCAAAAGTAGATATGATAAAAAAATTATTAGTAGAGATAATTGGAATCAGCTATTTGCATATGTGTCAAATGAGGCTTATAAAACTGATGAAATAGTTAGTGGTATGTTGTTATATGCACAAACTGATGAAGAAATTGCAAATAATAGTACTACATCTGTAATGGGCAACAAGATGTCTATAAGAATTTTAGATTTAAGAAAAGAATTTGGTCATATTAGTACTGAATTAAATAAAATTGCAGATGATTTCATTGTTGAGTAGAATTATAATATGTATTAAAAATTCATTGAGGAAGAATTATTTTTTCCTCTTTTTATTATTATAACTTATTTTATAAAGTTATTATAAATTATATTATAACTTACATTTTAACACTCTCTTTTTTGACATTGACTTCTAATATATTTACGATATAATTATTATAATATAGCAATAGTCCTAAGATATGAACTATTGGATGCTAAAATACTATATTCAGTTTATGAGTATAGTATTTTTTTGTAAGGAGGAATTGTTATCTAAAATTATATGAACAAAAAGTATGTACCAAGAAATTATAAAAAAATAAATAATTAAGGTACCTAAAAAAGTTGGTTTATGTGTGAAAAGAGGTTCATAATTATCAATTTTGTTAATCCAAAAGTATGTCATTTGTATAACCATTTGTGTACCAAACAGCTATTTTTGATACAAAATTTGTTGTTTTTAGTTAACCCAATAGTATGACAAATATTTTAATGTATGACAAAATAGTCTTTCACAAATCCTTTAAAAATAAGGCTAAACTCCCCACTGGGGAGTTGTTTGTCAGCCATCCTTATCCTGCTAAAAATGTACTCGCGGAATATTAAAAAAAATAGAGAAATTAGGACACAGTTTTTGTGTCCACTTTTTGTATAAAATTATTAAAAATTCTTATTAAGGAGGAGTGATTTATAAGATGTAAAAATAAAATAATTTTAAGTATTAGGAATATATTTAAGTATGAAAACAAAAGGGGTAGAGTGATATGATAATAACTGAAACATTTAAAAATGATGGTAAAGATATATCTACTTTATTACAAGAATATGTATGTTTAATACTTAAATATAAAGACCAAAATAATGAAATAAATGACACAAATAATGGTAAGAGAGTTATAATGGAAACGGCAAACAAGATGCTATGCAAAAGAAAGGAGAATAATGTATAGCACAGTAAAACCACCATCATTTTATAATGTAGGAATATACATAAGGTTATCGCAAGAGGATGAGGATAAAGCACATAAAAGAGAGTCTGAAAGTGAAAGCGTACTAAATCAAAGAAGTTTACTTATGAACTTTTTGAGGGATAATGGATTTGTTTTAACTGATGAGTATGTTGATGATGGATATTCAGGTACTAACTTTGATAGACCAGCATTTAAAAGATTACTTGAAGACATAGAAAATGGAAAAATAAATTGTGTCATAACTAAAGATTTATCAAGATTAGGTAGAGATTATATTAAGTGCGGTTATTATATAGAACAATACTTTCCATTAAAAAAAGTAAGATATATTTCTATACTAGATAATGTAGATACTTTTCTAGATTCTGCAAATAATGATATAGCACCTTTTAAAGCTTTATTTAATGATATGACTAGTAAAGATACATCAAAGAAAATAAAATCAATATTAAGAGATAAAAAAGTGAAAGGTAAGTTTATAGGTAGTAAACCAAGTTTTGGGTATATGAGAGATCCACTTGATAAAGGACATCTAGTGCCAAACCCAGATACAGCATGGATAGTAAAAAGAATATTTAATGAAGTATCAAAAGGAGATAAAATATCAGATATAATTGAAAGATTAAATAATGAAAATATTCCAACACCAAGTGCATATAAACAAATAAAAAAATCAAAAAGACAAATAAATGGATACATTTGGACTTGTAGTACGATTAATAAAATATTAAAAAATAGAATGTATACTGGTGATATGATTCAAAATGTTCAGACAAAATTAAACTATAAGTCACAAAAGAGAATATGTCTTTCTAGTGAATATTGGATAATTGTAGAAAATACTCATGAACCATTAGTGGATAGAGTAGTATTTAATCAAATACAAGTAAGTGCTAACAGAACTAGAACAGTAAAATTAAATCGTCCACAGAGGCTATTAGAAGGCTTACTTTATTGCAAAGAGTGTGGTAATAAGCTAACGGTTAGTTATAGGGAAAAACGCAATTATTGGTCTATAAATTGTAATAAATATTCTAGAAGTCCAAGACAAAGATTATGTGAACCACACTTTTCAGAGTATAATAGTTTTGAAAAGGCAGTTTTAAATCAAATCAAAAAAACTTGTAAAAAGTATATAGATAAAGTTGATATTGATAGTTTAGTATCTAATGTGAAAAGTGAGAAAGATAACAAGGAAAACTTAATTATAGAAAAACAAAAACTAGAAAATAATATCAAAGAACTACAACTAAAAATAGATGCTTTATATGAAGATAAATATAATGGGGTAATCTCAGTTGACACTTATACAAGACTATCTTCTAACACTGAAAATTTAATAAGAACATATAATTCTAGAATAAAAAAATTAGAAAATTCTATTAATGAAGTTCCTAAAAAACATAATGATGAAGAAATAAAACAAAAAATCAAAGAATTAATTAGTATGAAAAAACCTACTAGAGAATTATTATTTATACTAGTAGATAAGATAATTGTTGATAAAGATAAAAATGTAGAAATAATATATAATTTTAATAAATAAAAGATTAGTTAATACCTGCCTACATTCCACGACTTCGGGGGTGGCGAAGGTGCCGAAGTAGTATACGCCCTTCGCAACTCGCCAACCCTTGCCAACCTAATTCTTGACAACATTGGCGAAGCTGGCCAGGTAAAAAGAAAAGCCTACCAACGTCGTCTTCCTGAAAACCCTAACAAAGATTATTATTTCATAATTCGTGACACCACAGACTTAGAGTCATTACTTGTTGAATATGGCTTCATCGACAATGCCAAAGACGCTAAAAAACTCCAAAACAACTTAACGGACTTTGTCGAAGGCACAGTTAAAGCCCTTACTGAATACATAGGAGTTCCTTACACCGCACCAGGTGAGTCAGCTGTTGATGACGGATATTACATTGTCAAAAAAGGAGACAGTCTCTACAAAATAGCTCGTCTATACAACATTACAATTGAAGAACTAAAAAAATTAAACAACCTTACATCTGACGTTTTAAAAATCGGTCAAAAACTCTTAATTGTGGAACCCTTAGCTGATGAAGACATTTACATTGTTCAAAAAGGTGATACACTTTATAGCATCGCCACCAAACTTTCCACAACTGTTAACGAATTAATGGAACTAAACAACTTAACTAGCACAGTCATTTCCATAGGCGACAAACTTTTAATCCCAAAAAGCACAGCAACCAGCTATCAGATATACAAAGTTCAAAAAGGAGACAGCCTATGGTCCATCTCCCAAAAATATAACATTCCTGTCAACAAGCTAATAGCTCTAAACAATCTTACTAATTTAACCCTTCAAATCGGTGACGAGTTAAAAGTTCCAAATGTAAAAATAGATGACGAAATAATTGATGACATCATCAATTCACCAACGCCAACAAATTACATAGTCCAAAAAGGTGACACACTATGGTCAATTGCCAAAGCCAACAATGTTACTGTTGCTCAACTAAAAGAAGCTAACAACTTAACAAGTAACTTATTAACCGTAGGTGACACCCTAATAATTCCAACTCAGAGATAAGCTCTTCCAGCACACAAAAAAAGAAGCCCAGAAGAATCAATCAATTCTTCAAACGACTTCTTTTATTTTGTTTTCTTTCTAGCAACAACGATACCAGTTACAATACCAGCAACAACAATTAAAATAGCTACTAAAATCATTGCGTCGTTAGCATAAGACTTAGTTTCTTCTTCTATTCCATTTGTTTTACCAGTGTTAACTAATTCAATAATATCGTATCTTTCTTCTGGATCTTTTTCATATTCAGACTTAATTGTTTTAACAATTTCATCATCATATTCATTAGAAAAACCAGACCAAGACTTATTACCGATAATAATGTAAGGAACACCTTGGATATCTTCGCCTCTAGCTTCACCAACTTTTTGTAATAAGTCAGCATTTTCTGTATTATACCATGTTTCATAGTCAACTATAGTATATAAGTCACCATATGGTTCTTGAATACTTTGGAAAAAAGTTTCAGCCTCTTCACAATGAGGACATCCTTCACCACGGAAGAAATAAACCTTTACTTTCTTATCTTTTTCAACTTCTACAGCTGGTGTATTATTATTTGCAGGATCAGTACTTGTCTCCTGACTAGCCAAAACACCAAATGGTAATACTAAGAAAACACTAAGTATTACAACTAAAATAGTTTTTAATTTATTCATACTTACCTCCCATACCTAATATAATAGCATAAAATTAAAAAATAGAAAATAAAAGTTAATAAAAATACGAAAAATGTTGAAAAATATCGCTAAAAACAAAAAAATCAGCCCACCATTGAGCTGAATTTATAAAATTAAATATCTACTTATTATTCTTACTATCTTCTCTAGGAATATACAATCTACATTTACAAATTCCTTCATTAATAAACTCATCACAAGGACATAGTGTAGTATCATCAACATTAACTCTGCAAGGACAATGTCCATCTTTCTTTTCTAACCCTTCTATAATAATATCCACATATTTTTTATCAGGGTTAATTCTAAAATTTTTCATCTTCATTTTCTCCTTTCCCAATCAAACAAAATACAAATCACAAATCATAAACCGTCTTCATTAAACCAGCTACACAATAGAACAGTCAAAATCAGGAATAAAGCTTTCGCTTTGCGTTTCCCCCTCCTGTATAAAAGCCATTCTTACACCTAAATCATAAGCATAGTTCACAACTTCATCATACTCATCATCAGTAACTTTTCTATTCAAATTGTCATATTCTAACTTTTCAATCGGTGTATACTGATTCATTATACTAATGATAACATCATCATGGTACTTATCATACAAATACTTAATAATTTTCTTACTATCTTCAATGTGTCCAGGCAAAATTAGAACTCTAACTATAACACCTTTCTTCATCAAGTCATCAATAATTTCGAAAGTTCCCACTTGCTTTACCATTTCATCAATAGCCTTACTCGCAACCTCAAAGTAATTGTTACATCGAGAATACTTTAACCCAAGTTCATTACTATAATATTTAAGATCGGCCAAATATATATCCACAAGACCATTCATAATCTTAATTGTTTCCACATTCTCATAACTACTAGTATTATAAACAACTGGAATCATAAGCTCTTTACCCTTTATTTCTTGCAAAACATCCGCAATCAAAGGCACAAATGGAGTAGGTGTGACCAAATTAATATTATGTGCACCTTTCTCCTGCAATTCCAAAAATATTTCCTTCAATCTTTCATTACTAATTACTTTTCCGTACCCACCAGTACTAATTTTCTTATTCTGACAAAAAATACACTTCAAATTGCAATGTGAAAAGAATACAGTTCCGCTCCCATTAGTACCAGAAATAACAGGTTCTTCCCATTGATGTAAACTATAATATGCTAATTTAATTTTATCTCCAGCACCACAAACACCAACCGTCTCATGCCTATTAACCCCACAGTTTCTAGGACACAAATTGCACTTACTCAAAATGTCATTCATCTAAATCTAGCTTCTTTCTCAATTCGTCTTTTTCTTCATCACTGATAAAAGCTGCCTCAATAGCATTCAAATTACACATTCTAAAATCTTCATCAGTAAATCCAAACATATTTTGCAGTAAAAAGTACTCTTTGTCAAGCGTTGTATTAGAAACTGTTCTATTATCTGTATTAATTGTACATAACACACCTTTAGCCATCAGCTCTTTAATTGGATGTCTATCCATCCTGTCAACTGCTTTTGTATTTAAATTACTAGTTGGACATATTTCCAAAACAACTCGTTCCTTTACTAATCTATCAATAACCTCCTGCGACTGAATGCTACTAATACCATGGCCAATTCTTTTTGCTCCAAAATCTAAAGCACTTGACACACTAGTATAATCGTCAACCTCACCAGCGTGAATTGTAAAAGGAATTTTATATTTGTTAATTAACGTAAATAACTTTTCAAAACTACGAGTCTTATATTTTAACTCATCACCAGCAAGGTCAATCGCCACAACACCATGACCTAAATATTTTCTTGTCAATTCAATAATTTCCATATTCTTTTCTTCACTAAATTGACGCATCATACAAAATATTAAGTTAATTTTAACTCCTGGCACCTGTGCAAAACCATCTAGCATAGCGTCTACAATTTCCTTTAACTTAACTTTTTCCACATGAAACAGTGGACAAAATCTTATTTCTGCGTAAATAATCTCATCCTTCTCTAATTCTTTCGCTAAAAAGTAAGCAAACATTTCAACATCATAAGGTTCCTGCAACAATTTTATAGGAAGGTCAAACTTTTTCAAATACTCATTAAGACTACTATCATTTTTAGAAACTAGTTCATCTTTGACATCCCTTTTCATTAACCACGAAGCATATCCGACGTCAATAGAACCATCAAAATGTAAATGCAATTCTATTTTCTTCATTTTTTATCACAACCTTAAATGAATTATACCATATTTCAAAATTATGTGTTACAATATATAATATAAAATAGGAGAGTGATTACATGCCAATCTGGTTGACAATAATCCTGAGTGCATTAATGCTTACCAATATCTATATAGCATCTAAAAATAAGCAACCAGAGAAGAAGAAAGTTAAATATACAATCATTGCTCTTCTAGGTGTAGATGTCATTTTATTAATAATTTCAATATTATAATCAACATAAACAAGGAGGAAATATGGATTCTAATAAAGTAAGTGTAGCAAACGATAACGTAAATTCATTATTTAAAAGTTCTACATCAGTAGTTGAAACAACATGTGATGCTAGAAACTGGTCTGGAGAAGCTAGTGAAAGTTTTAATACTCAAATGACAGATTTTATTGGGACATATAATAACGTAATCACACAGCAACTAGAGTTATATCAAGATGCTGTTGTAAAATATAATGATTATGTAGCAAAAAAACAAGAACTTGCCAGCATAAAAAGTCAAATTGCAGCACTTAAAGCTGAAAAAAAAGATGCAAGTGGTTTAGAACAACAAGCAGCTGCTTTGGAAGCTGAAATAAATCAATTAAGAGCAGCTATTACAGGTACATTAGCAACAATTGAAAGCGTTAATATAGCAGAAGCTAATGCTACAACTAATATTAAAGAAGGATTAGCTGAACTTATCGAAGTACTTGCTTCTTTCAACCCTGAAGATATTAGTACACATGGCAAGAATGGCTACATTGATAACTTATTAAATATTCCATATTACATGCAAACAGATGCTAGATGGGGAAATTATATGGCTATGAGTGGTCAAAAATTTGGTGCCTATGGTTGTGGATATACTTCACTTGCTATGATTCTTTGTGGACTAAAACGTGATAAGAACATTACACCACGTACTGTAAATGATTATTTAAAAGCACAAAGAGATACCAATAGTGATGGACGTGCCGATGCTTTTGTTGATTTAAATGGTGATGGAAAAGCTGACCTATATGACGCACTATCACGAAGGAGTGAAGGCGATGGACTTCTTCAAGACGCAGTTCTAAATAGTAGATTTCAGCAACATTATGGTGTTAATGTAGAACAAGTTCACGTTCGTGACTTACAACATATAATGGACCAAGGAAGACCTTGTCTAATTGGAACACCAAGCCATTACGTAATGGTTACACCTGGAAACAGAACATATACAGACGCAAATGGAAATGTTCATAGAACAACAATTGTCTATGACCCATACTATCCAGATAATACTAAAGAATATGAAGGTGCCCCATATTACATAAACCATTGTGGAAACTTTGGAACGGCTTATGCCTTCTCAAATGCTGAATAAATATAAATAAAATGGTTCGGTTGAAATTACAACAAAAAGAAAATGTCTTTAATTAGACATTTTTAAAACGAATTACGTCAAAGTAATTGAATACCATTCGACTAATATTCAGCATCTGGATTCAATATAATAAATACATGAAATTAATATATAACATACAAAATAGGAGTGTGATAATATGCCAGAAGATACAGTTGAAGAATTAACAAACTCTGGTGATGCTTATTTTTTAGATATAGATGCCCCAGAAAAAACTATATATCTAGGACAAACTCAAATTGATTTAATAGAAATAACAGAACTATCAAGTCCAGAAGAATTAGCAAATTACGTAGAAAACTGTGCACAATTTGTTTATACTCCACAAGAAATAGATAAATTAAAAGCCAGCTTCCCTGAGTCAAAAAAAGAAATATTTGCCACTTACTGTGCCAGTATTCCACAAGATTATCATTCAAAAAATGATGCCGCTATCTTAAGAAGAAATTTTGATGTCCCAGGAATGGATGAAGCAGAAATCGATGAAGTAATGGATTTATATCTAAATGGCTATACAAAAACAGCATTAGAAGTTATTTCTAAACAAGATAAAAGTATTTTAACTGAAATAAAAAATAATTTTTTTCGTCGTCAGCAAGCAGACTATGATGATATAAAATATACAACTTATGAAGAAATAGAAAATTTAGGTAAACATCTAAGTGATTTCAACTGTTTACTTATTACGAGTGGAAAATACAGCTGTGTAGAAAATAGTCAACGTTTTGATGACTATCACATAAGAAGAGGTCTAGACTTTGCTAAAAAACACAACTTACAGGTAAGATATCACAGTTTATTAACAAAAGATATGCCTAGAGATTTAGATGCCGAAGCAATAAAACAATACGTAAAAGATTCTATTGATTTCATTAGCAAGTACAATAGTGAGAATACAGTTGAAGTTGGTTCAGAACAACTACCAGTTATTAGAAGCGTAGATTTAATGAATGAGATAATCTCCATGACTCCTAATGAAAAAGGTGAATATGGAAATGTCTGGGAAAAAAGAGGTATCAGTATTCCAATCTTAGGTAGAATATTTGCCTATGCTAAAGAACAAAAACCAGAAGGGATTACATACGTTTATAATGAAGCTTTCGTTGAATTACCCGAAAAAAGAGCAAAACAAATAGAAATGGCTAGGACTCTAGCAGCTAATGGACTAATAGATACCTTTGGTACTCAAATGCATATTAGTATTAATACTAAAAGAGAAGATATTGAAGCTGCTTTTCGTGATTTAAAGAGTCTTCAAGAAGAAAGTGGTCTAAGTATTGCTATAACTGAATTTGATTGTTATGTACCACATAAAAAATTAGACAGAATTATAAAAGCTGCTGAAGACAAAACTAGAATAAAAGAAATTGTTGGCACATTAAAGAAAGATAAATTAAAAGCTGTAGAAGAAGCTGCCAAAAAAGCAAATTTATCATTTTCTGAAGTTGGTTACTGGTCTAGTACAGATTCAATGGATCATAACAAAAGAAGAGCAAGACAAAACGGTGCTACTAAGAAAGAAAATTTTAAAACTCTATATGGTGGATTATATGGTGACAGTTTAAGAACGCCTGAAGTAAAAAAACAACCAGTACAAAAAGAGCAAGTTCCTGAAATTGACACTATGCTTCAAGCTCCTTTAGCAAGTACACCAATACCAACTTTCGATAAAAGCGCTCCAACTAAAATAGAGACTTCAAAAACTTATACTAAGAAAAATATATCATCTTCGCAAAAAAGTTCTAGTAGTACAGAACAAGGATTTGTAAATGTTCCAATTTTGCTAATTATGGGTTTAATATTAATTTCTGTAATGTACCTATTATTAGGACTATAATATAGGAGAGAATATGAGCAGTATTAATATAATAGATAATAGTAATGATCTATCAAATAATTTAATGTATCAAAATAGTTCTCTAAACTGTGGAAACTGGTTTGAAAACAAATTAAATCTTCCTTACTATAGTATGAAAGACAGTCGTTGGTCAGATTTAAGATATTTCGATATTGCTGGAACTTACTACAAAGTTGAAGAATCCGCTTCAAGCTATGTAGCACTAGCTATGATTTTATCGGGTTTGAACCAGGATTTAACTATTAATCCTAAAACAATAATAGAATTTATTTTAGGTGAAAAAGATACAAATAATGATCAAATCCTTGATACTTACTATTTAGATCGAAATTTAGATGGAGTTTGTGATGCAAATGACTCATTATCTCAAAATTGTAGTAATGGCTTCCTAAGAAAAAACACTCTATTATCGCGTGACATAGCATTAGAATATAGTGTTAGTATTGTTGAGACTGGAAAGAGCCTACGTGAAATTCAGCAAAAAATAGATTCATTTTATTCGGTATTAGTTAAAATACCGGGTCATTATTTTGTCGTTACCTCAAGCAATGAAGAATATACAGAAAATGGTGAACTACATTATAAAATGGTTGCCCTAGATCCATTTTTTTCATACAGAAATGGAATATATACAATGGAAGAATTTGAAAATAAAATATGTTATGGCAGTGTATCATATGCTATTGCCTATAAAAGTCGCTTATAAAATACTATTAACTTAGTATTTTTTTGTTGCCAAAATAATATTTACATGGTATATTTAAATAGTAATCATTACTAATAAGAGGTTAATATGAGAAATACCAAACAGAAACAATTGATTTTACAAATTATCAATAATAGTATAAATCATCTAAATGCTTTTGAGGTTTATGAAGAAGCTAGAAAGTCTATGCCAAATATTAGTTTAGGAACTGTTTATAGAAACTTAAATATGCTAATAGAAGAAAAAAATGCAAGACGCTTAAAAGCTGCAAATGGAATTGATAGATTTGATAATACAAAAACACAACATCATCACTTTGTATGTATGAAATGTGGAAAGTATTATGATATATTTGATAAAATAGAACTAAAGAATTTAAAAGAAAATTATGGTATTATAAAAAATTATGAAATTCAAATAAATGGTATATGTAATGATTGTCTAAAAGAGGAGGAAAAATAAAATGGATTTAAAAGGAACAAAAACTGAAAAAAACTTGATGGAAGCATTTGCTGGTGAAAGTCAAGCACGCAATAAATATACATATTTTGCTAGTAAAGCTAAGAAAGATGGTTATGAACAAATCGCTGCTATTTTTGAAGAAACTGCAGAAAATGAAAAAGAACATGCTAAGATGTGGTTTAAGTTATTACAAGGTGGAGAAATACAAGATACTATGTCTAATCTAAAACAAGCTGCAGCAGGTGAAAATTATGAATGGACAGATATGTATGATAGAATGGCAAAAGAAGCAAAAGAAGAAGGATTTGATCACATTGCATTCTTATTCGAAAGTGTTGGAAAGATTGAAAAAGAGCATGAAGCAAGATATAAGAAATTATTAGAAAATATTGAAGATGGTCTAGTATTTAGTCGTGATGGAGATAAAATTTGGAAATGCCGCAATTGTGGTCACATAGTAATTGGAAAAGAAGCACCAAAAGTATGTCCAGTATGTGCACATCCACAATCATATTTTGAAATTAAGGCTGAAAATTATTAATATATAAAAATTCAATATTTAGAGTTTAAATAAAAATTGTAAACGTATAAAGTTAAAATAAAAAGAAACATGAACTAATTATCATGCTTCTTTTATTTTTGATTATATTGTCTACCTTGATTCATTTTTTTAACAAATAACACCTCCATAAAAAAAGTCTTGCTTTATTTAGCAAAACTTTTAAAACTAATTTAATCTTTTGAAATAACTATTTTTTTAACATTAGATAATTTAGCTGGTTCACTAGGTAAAACAACATCAGATGAAGTAATAGTTACTTTTTGATTTGCTTTTAATTTATCTGCAGTAGAATTTTCATTGTTATAAACTATCTTTGTATCTTTATTTATTTCAAATTCATACTCTACAGTATATTCTTTTTTCTTTTTATCATATTCTTCCACTAGGACAGTATATACATTATCATTTACTGTCACTTCTTTAATTCTTGCTTCAAAAACTAATTCTTTTTCTTTTGAAACATAATTTGTATATACGAAGTATCCTAATCCTACAAGAACAACTACTGCTATAATTATTTTTACTAGTAAATCTTGCTTCATATTTCCTCCTTTCCTAAATTAATTTATTAAACTTATATTATAAGAATCTATCCCAATAATATCTTCCTGTATTGGATAATGTGTTAAAGTGTTCTTTAATTTGTGAACTAATTAATTTTGCTTTTTTGTTTATTGGAGTACCATCGTCATAATAATCTTTTGCAAAAGTTCTAGTCATCATATCAGAAAATAAAACAGCTCTATCTTCTAAATAATTTCTTTTTCCATAAGTTGATAAGAAGTAAGCATTATCTACACTTGTAAAATAATAAACATAATCATTACTTGTATCTCCATATGTAAAACCTACTGGATTTACATCTTTCATAGTATTATTTATATCAATAGGATATCCTTTATCTTTTATATAAGTATCTATATAATGCATTATTTCATGATTTAAAGTGTTTTCAAATAAACTTGCTGGGGCAATCATTATTTTAATATCACTTTTATTTTTTGCATCAGTAAGTCCTGAAACATCATCACTAATACTATTTACTAAGTAAATAGTTAAAGGCATTCCATAATCTTTCATTTCCTTAAAAAAACCATTGGGATAGTTTTTAAGAGTTGTGTCTATCTCTGCAAGACAATTATTTATCTTATTATCATCGTTAAGTTTTTCTGAACCATAACCATTTATAGTATAATTTCCCAACTCATTTTTATATGCTATTTTAACTGAATACTTATTTTGAAGTTGTTTTCTATACTCATCATTTTTCTCTGCTTGAGTCTTTTCTACAACAGGTGGTTTTTCTTCAGGCAAAATAGTATTTTCGTTATTATTGATGTTTGTATTATTATTTGCATTTTGATTAGGTTTATTAGTATTAGTACTATTATTGTTATTATTTGTATTAGTATTTGTTTTTGGTTTTTCAGTTTTAGGACTAGTTTTTTTATTTTCTACTTTTTCCCAAACAGCATAAAGGGTAGTATCTTCCGCAAGTAATACTTTGTTATAAATTGGAGTTTCATTTTTATCAACCCAACCTTTGAAAACATAACCATTTCGTGTAGG
>CAKPHU010000008.1 GCA_934162125.1 uncultured Bacilli bacterium | reverse complement strand
ATAAATACAAAAACAATTAATTTTTTATTAAATTTATTTCATTTACTAATATAATTTCTTATACAAATTACTATTTATCTGTCGTTTCTATATATAATTATACTATAATTTCAACATATTTTAAAACTAAATTTAAACATACAAGATTCATCCAACATTTTTAGTATATATCCAACATTTGGAAGTAAAATAGAACCTTGCAAACCCTTTAATTAAAAGGGATAAATCAAAAGTATGGTAGAGCTTTTCCATATTTTAACTCAATTTTGCAAGTGCAAAATAAAAAATGATAGCACAACTATTCCTATATTTATATAGAATGAATTAGGACAGTGCTATCATTCTCTTTATCCTGCTTATTATTTACTTACTTATTTTTCATTAATTATCTCTTTAATAGTAGGTCTAAATACTAATCCAAATGTAATATCTTTGCCTTTAAATAAATTAATATCTATTATAGGTATCACTTTTAGTAGTTCATAATTATCTGGTATTGCAGAATCGAATACTGCCATACCATTTTCAATTCTATCTCCTTTATCTTCACGATATTCAATTTCAAAATATTCTCTTAAATAACCCAAATATTTATTTACTTGTTTTCTTTTCATTGGAGAAGATACTAAAACCATTTCTTGTTTATGATTAACTTCAAATGGTAATTTATAATCATAAGCACCAACTTGTGTTAATTTAACTGCTTTATCAATAAAACTACTTCTAAAGTTTATTTGCTTAATATCTAAACTACCTGTATCAGTTTTATCAATTACAATATTATCTATATATTTTGATATAAATTGTTGTTTTTCTTCTTTCGTTTTTATATCCCATTCAAATTTATAAAACTCTTTTTCTTTATAACCATTATCAATAGATATTTTTTCTATATCTCTACGAGCCATAACTTTTTCTATTGTAAAAGTATGAGTATCTAATTCATTTAACTCTTGCTTTTTATTATTTAATATTTCTAATTTTTCATTTATCTTTTTTAGATCTTCTTCAAAATCTTTGAGTTCAACTATACCTGTTAGGTATGCTTTTTTAATTCTCTCTTTTTGCTTGATGTATCCCTCAATTTCTTTATCTAAATTAAGGTCAGTATTCTTATCTTTTTTATCTGCTAATATTGGTAAAAAGAAGCTATTACACATTTGTTCAAACTCTAAAAACTCATATATTGCTTTTATCATATATTCTTCAACATAATCTTCTCTTAAATTGAAATGACAAAACTCACAATTATAATAAATATATTTTTTCTTTTTACCACCTGAACCTTTACATTTCATTATTCTTCCACATTTAGGACATACTAATTTTTGAAAGAATAAATAAGTTCTAGTTCTTGTATAAGTTCTTTGATTAGATAGTTTTTGTGTTTGGCATTCTTCCCACATAGCACGAGTAATTATAGGTTCTACAACATTCATATAAATAACAGTATCACGACCAATTTTTTTAGCTATTCTTTTGTATTGTTCATAGTCGCCCATGTAGATTCTATTATTTATAATCTTTTCTATATCAGTGTCATACCAAGATTTGTTTAACACTTTTTCTTTATTGAAAATATTGGATATTTGTTGATAACTATTTCCTTCTAAATAAAGATTAAATATTCTTTCAATATTATGTCTAGTTGTTTCATCTATGATCGTTTTTTTACTACCATCTTTTTTATATCCAAGTGGAACAACACCAGGTAAATGGCCTGACTTTATAGCACCATTAAGTCCAAACTTTGTTCTTTCTGATACGATTTCAATTTCTAATTGTGAAAGAACCGTTAACATTCTTACAAAGAATCTTCCATTAGCAGTACTAGTGTTAACATCATCTCTATCACATACAAGATAACAATTATATTTTTCTAGGATATTAATTAGTTCTTCTAGGTCACGAACGGAGCGAGTAACTCTATCTAACTTATAAGCAACTATATAATTTATTTTACCTGTTTTAACATCATTAAGCATTTCTTGGAATTTAGGTCTATGTTCCATATCTTTTGCACTTATTCCAGCATCTTCATAAACCTTAAAAACATTATATCCTTTAAATTCACATAAACTAAGTAGTTTTTCTTTTTGCTCTGGCAAACTAAAACCTGCACGAGCTTGATCGTCAGTACTAACCCTAATGTAAATACCAGCATTCTTTATTTCTTCTTCACACATCCTTATCCTCCTTAACAAAAAAGGGCGAAGCAATATTTAGGTTATAAATACTACTTCACCCAATAGGTTTAATATTTTCTATAACCATTATAGCACAGATTTTGTCATTATTTTAGTTTTTTAATGAAATCTTTTAAATCAGATAGTTTAATTTTGGTATTTAAATCTCTGTAGTAAGCAAATTCGTGTCCGTTAAATAAAAGATATGTCTTATTATTAATAATTGCTCTATGAGGCTCTAAATAGCCTATATTGGTAGGCTCTAATTTTAATAAACTACCATTAATGAAAATAGGTTTAGTATTATTAAGTCTACAAGCCCATTCAACTTTACTTTTAAGTTCATGATTTATTTTAATTTCTAGTTTGATTATTTTTATCATAATATCATCAACACCTTTCTTAAACGACAAAAAAATCAATCATTTCTGATTGATTTAATCATTAACATCGCTTTGGTGCGACGATTTTTGCTTCTGGAGCGAACGAGGGGAATCGAACCCCCATCACAGCCTTGGCAAGGCCGTATTCTAACCATTGAACCACGTTCGCACATAACTGGAGGGGCCTACCGGATTTGAACCGGTGATCAGGGTGTTGCAGACCCACGCCTTACCACTTGGCTAAAGCCCCATTGACAAAAATAATTATAACAAACTTATTTTACTTTTTCAACGATTTTCTAACTTTTTTCTATAATAAATCCAAAAAATATCCAATTATAATTATATTTTTTCAGATTCATTGACAAATAAACATTACTTCTTTAAAATCTTAAGAAAAAACACTTACTAATAACTACACTATATTATATGAGGAGAATATAAAATGAAATACAAAAAATGGCGAGAATTATCACTTGATCCGTTTAAAATCCCCTTCACTAACTTTAAATTAATCAAAATCTTAAACTATTTACCAGCGGGAAATGATGTCATAGAATGTCTCTGTGATTTCAATGGTCAAAATAAAAAAGTTTTTATTAAAATTGAACGAAGTAAAATGGCAGACTTTACTTCTGAACTTCAAACAATCACCACTCTAACAAAAGAAGGATATTATTCCAAAACACCGCAAATAATAGAATCAGGTATCTATGAAAATAAAAAGTACATTGTCTTATCTAAAATAACTGGTTTAAGATTATCCATAATCTTATCCAAAGCTGAAAACACTTCTAAGAAAAAAGAATACCTAGAAAAATATGGTCATGAACTAGCCCTACTACATGCAATTCCCAAAGACCATTTTAAAGATGCCAAACAAAGAATAATCAATTACATTCCCCAACTTGAACATTACAAAAGTTTTGATGACTTTATTAGCTTCTATATTGAATATCTAAAAAAAGAAGAACCATCGCTTGAATTCAATAGTTTCATTCATGGTGACTTTCATTACGCTAACATTCTATGGAGAAAAGAACAAATAAGTGGTGTCCTAGATTATGAATACAGTGGATATGGTCTAAAAGAACAAGATATTGCTTGGGCACTTGTTTTAAGACCAGGTCAAAAATTCATGAACAACATTGAAGATATTAAATCTTTCCTAACTGGCTATAATCAACTTGGAACTTATGACAATAAAAAACTAAAGTGGTGCCTAATAAATGCTCATTGTCACTTTTACCTAATGAACAAAGACAATAAAGAATATTTAGAAACATTAAAAAGTCTTCTTAAATCCATTTATTCAATTAAACATTTATAAACAAAAATCCCCACCAACCAGTGGAGATTTTTCTATTCATCTTCTTCTTTATCTTCTTTATCATCATCGTCATGATCATGTTTATAAAGTTTCTTTTTAGCTTCTATCATATAACTAGAAATAGCCGTCTCAATCTCAGGTAAAGCTTCATTACCAATATTTGATAAAGTAATAAATTCTTTTACCGTATCAATATATACTTTACCCCAAATAAGACCACCCTTAACTTTTAAATCATTAAATAAGTCTGGTGTAATAGAATCTAAAAAATAACCAAAAACTACTCTCTTACGTCCTATCAAAATTCTTTTATTAGTAAGAGCAATAACAGCAGTACTAGTTACATCTAATGGATTATCATTCTTTTGAGCAACAAATACATAAAGAGGTTTTTCTCCTGGATTTAAATGTTTCTCAACTATTGAAGCATTTTTCTTTAATCTCCATCCTACTGTTGATGGATGTTTCTTCTTAAAACGTAAAGCCATATTATATACTTGTCCCATAATAATACCTCCAAATACAACTTAATTATAACATATCATTTCTTAAAAAAATAGCACAAAAAAGTAATATTGTTTATTACTTTCTATTAATATACTCTTCATATGGAATACTCTTATCAATAATAGTTCCATCTTCCAATATTTCAATTACTCTATTAGTTACTGTATTATTAAGTTCATAATCACGAGAAGTAAATAATACTTCACCCTGGAAATTAATTAATCCCTTATTTAATGAAGTTATTGATTCTAAATCCAAATGATTTGTAGGTTCATCTAAAATTAAGAAGTTTGGACTTTCTAACATCATCTTTGACAACATACATCTTGCCTTTTCTCCTCCAGATAAAACCTTTACTTGTTTAAAGACATCATCTCCAGAGAATAACATTCTACCTAAGAATCCACGTAAAACTGTTTCATCTTTAATGTCATAGTATTGTCCAATCCATTCCATAATGTTTTTATCAACTTGGAAATAGTCAGTATTATCTTGTGGCAAATAACTAGGACTAATAGTCTTACCCCATTCAATAGTACCTTTATCATATTTTTCAAGTCCCATCAAAATATTAAAAAGCATTGTTTTAGCCATATCATTTTGTGCTAAAAAAGTTATTTTATCGCCTTTTAAAACTGTAAATGAAACTTTATCTAAAATCTTTCTACCATCAACAATCTTTGTTAAGTTTTCTACTTTTAAAATTTCCTTACCAGCAGGCTTTTCAATCTTAAAATCTATATATGGATATTTCCTTGAAGAAGGAATAATTTCATCTAACTGAATTTTCTCTAACATCTTCTTTCTAGAAGTTGCTTGTTTAGACTTTGATGCATTAGCAGAGAATCTCGCAATAAATGCTTGTAATTCTTTTATTTTTTCTTCTTTCTTTTTATTAGATTCTCTCATCTGTCTTTGTAAAAGTTCTGAAGACTCATACCAGAAATCATAGTTACCTACATATAATTTAATCTTTCCATAATCGATATCCGCAATATGAGTACAAACTTTATTTAAGAAATGTCTATCATGTGAAACAATAATAACTGTATTTTCAAAATCAATTAAAAACTCCTCTAACCATCTAATGGCGTCTAAATCCAAACTGTTAGTTGGTTCATCTAAAAGTAAAACATCAGGATTACCAAATAAAGCTTGTGCAAGTAAAACTTTTACTCTTTCTTTAACTGGAATCTCACCCATTAATAATTGATGATGTGCTTCTTCTATTCCTAAATTATTTAAAAGAGTAGCTGCATCACTTTCAGCATTCCAACCATCAAGTTCCATAAATTCAGCTTCCAAATTAGCAATTTTCATGCAATCATCATCGCTAAATTCACTTTGTTGGTATAACTTGTTCTTCTCTTCAATTATTTCATATAATTTACTGTTTCCCATAATGACAACATCAAGAACTTTTTTATCATCATATTGATAGTGATCCTGTCTTAAAATAGAAAGTCTTTCGCCCTTACTGATTGTTATCTCTCCAGTTGTTGTTTCAATTTCTCCAGCAAGTAACTTTAAAAAAGTACTCTTTCCACTACCGTTTGCTCCAATAAGTCCATAACAATTACCATTAGTAAACTTTAAATTAACATCTTCAAATAAAGTTCTTTTTCCAAATTTTAAACTTACATTATTTACCTGTATCATTTTACCACCTCAAGCTTTCTCTATTTTATCAAAGATTAACCAATTAGCCAAGAAAAAAACTATTGTTGCCAATAATCTTTTTTATAAATCTTATTTTTTTACATAGCGTTTACTCTGGTCACCTTTTTCTTGTAACCTAGATGTATAAACATAATCATACAATTCTTGATCCGATTTAGGCATTCCACCCACTAAAACAAAGTCATAAACTCCATTAAATTCTTCATCAAAATGTCTAGTTCCACAAAATACTTTTCTTTCCCTATTTCCTCTATTTATTTGTACACATTTACTATCATCAAATGGATGGTAAGTATATCTAAACGGATATGTTGTAGAGAAAGCCTCTTCATCAGTATCCTTAATACCTTTAATAAAGTTAGAACCTTCACAGCTTCTATAAATTCCATTACCACCAAGCATAAATCTACCAGCTATTAAAGAAAACTTCTTCTTATCTTCTCCTCTTGTATGACTCAAACTAACTAACGCTTCATTATCTAATCTGTCTTCTTCAAAACATCTAATTGCTAAAACCTCTTCATCACCATCTAAAAGAGTAACACTTACTCTAGCTGGATCATAATAATTTAATCGCATCTTAAGATCCTGAATAGTACGTGCTTCATTAACAAAACACTTAACATCTTCTGCCGTAGGATAATTATACTCTCCATAATTTTCTTCTATCATTCTATTATAAAAGAAACTAAGTAGCATCATACTACGAACTAACTCTGTAGCTATTCCACGACTTACTTTATAACCACTAAATCTCCTTATACTTTTTACTTCTTCTGCAATATATCTCGCAATAACCTGCTCCTTATCTACTGTTTCATTAAGTTCTTGTCTTAGTTTTAGATCTTTTTCAAAAAAAAACATCAAAATTCCACCTCACCCTTATCTATATACTAACATTTAAAGAACATTATGTCAAAAAAACTATCCCTAAAGATAGTTTTAACTATTTCTAATTTTTTCTACAAAATAATTAATCTTACCAGCCCAAGTATTACCCTCACAATATTTAGGAGCAATCTTTTCAACTGTATCAAGACCAATACTATAATAATTTCTACTTAAATTATCTATAAATCCCGTAATTCCTTCATCTAAAGTATCAAATTTCTTAAAGCTTCCCCCATTACAACCTGGCTTACCTTTTTGACCACCAACATTATTACAGTTTCTTGCTAAGTTAGAACACTTACTGCCACAACCAGTTTCATGCAATATAATAGCAACAGCTACATAAGGATCAACATTCTTCTCCACACACAAATTCGCAATCAAATATCCCTTACCTGCAATATAATCATTACCTAAGTTCTTATCTAATTTAAAAGCTAATTCTTCTAAAGTTAATCCATCATAAACTTCAACTCTAGGTGGAATATAAACAGAAACAGGAGCAGTTTCCATTTCTACTGCTGTTATAGTTGAATCATCTGTACGATATTTTAATATCTTACTTTCAGACAAAGTATTTAGAGACATCGCAATATTATCAGTATCAACTTCTGTATAACTAAAACCTTTAGTAGAACTAAAAGTCATATTATCTTGTAAAAATATACCTATAGAAAAAATTAAAATAGATATTATCAATAAAACAATTCCAATAAGTTTTGTTCTTTTCAAATATCTTCACCTCACATATAATTATCAACGTTATAATCGTATCATTAATAAAAGTAAAAGTCAAATTGTACAATTTAAAAAAATAATATATAATAATATTGGTGATAATATGGACGACATAAAAAAATTAGTAAACTGGATTAAAGAATCAAACAAAGTTGTCTTCTTTGGAGGCGCTGGTGTTTCTACCGAAAGTGGTATGAAAGATTTTCGTAGTGCCACAGGTTTATACAATGAAAAATATAAGTACCCACCAGAGACTATTTTATCGCATTCATTTTTTGTTAATAATCCCGAAGAATTTTTTAAATACTACAAAAACAAGTTAAACTCTCTTAACTACAAGCCTAATAGAACGCATGAGGTTTTAGCCAAACTAGAAAAAAGAGGTTATTTATCCTCTATCATCACTCAGAATATTGATAATCTTCATCAAAAAGCTGGTTCTAAAAATGTTTATGAACTACATGGTAGTATTAAAAGAAATTATTGTACAAAATGTCATAAAAAATATGATGAGAAGTATATATTTGAATATGCTGGTATTCCTAAATGTTCATGTGGTGGTATTGTTAGACCAGATATAACTTTATATGAAGAGCCTTTAAATGAAGACATCTATCATAAAGCTATTACTGAAATAGCTTCTGCTGATCTTTTAATTATTGGTGGTACAAGTTTGAATGTTTTCCCAGCAACTGGTCTCATAAGATATTTCCATGGTAAACACCTAGTTCTTATAAATAGAAGTTCAACTATGTATGATCATCTATGTGACTTAGTCATTTATGGTGAAATTGGTAACGTCTTTGCTGAAATAGAAAAAGAAATGGATCTAAAATAATCATCCATTTCTTTTATTTTGACTTACTAGTCATCCAATTAATTAAATTTAAACTATTATCTCTAAGTACCGAGTATTGATCATGAAACATAGAATGACCATAACCAGGTCTATAAGAGAAATATGCTTCTCCTCCAGCTGCTTTAATTTTACTAACAACACTTTCCATACTATTTTTATATGTAGTTTGTCCTGCAATAAACCACGTTGGTGTAATAACAAATCCATTATAATTATAGATATCACACTCAACTAACACTGCTGCTGAAAAAGTATTAGGATAAGAATTTACCCAGTCTCTACCTCCGTAGCACCCATTAGAATATCCAAGTAAGGATATTTTTTTCTTAGATGAACCATATTTACTTATAAGTTTATTTGTAAGTTCCATAACACTACCATAGTAACCATACCATTTCTGATCCCATGGTAACTCAGGTTGAATAATAATAGCATTATAAGTATATCCATAACTAACTGCTTCATGAATTGGACCAGTAGAAATACCTGTTGTTGTACCTTCATAATAATCATTACCTCGTTCTCCAAGCCCTGCTAAATAAACAACTGTCGCAGTTGAAGAATTAACATTGCTTGGTATATAGAACCAATAAGTAAATTGTTTTCCATCACTTGCCGTATAAGAGTTAACAAAAACATGATCATTATAACGTCTATTTCCTGAAGAATCTAAACTACCACTACCTGTACTACCCCCAGTGTTACCTCCAGTACTTCCTCCACCAGTGTTACCACCTGTATTTCCACCAGTACTTCCACCAGTATTGCCACCAGTACTTCCTCCACTAGTTGTATTCTTATTCTCTAAGTTACAACTAATAGTTCTTGAGTTTCCTGCCTTATCATATATCTTTACTTGTACACTAGTTCTTTCCTTATCTAAAGTTATAGTTGATACATTATATACATATCCATCTATCGCATAACGATCAACCCCAACATTATCTGTTGCTTTAATCGTTACTACTGACTTACCATTCTTATAATATCCACTACAGCTTCCTTCTGGTGCAACCCTATCTATATTATTAACTGTAATAGTTTTATCTATACAAATTTCTTTCGCATCACAAATACTAAAAGTATAACTTCCATTATTTGTTACCTTATATTGAATAGTTGTACCCATATTAGTTTCTCCATTAGGTAACTTAACATAATTATAATAAGGACTATCCGTCTTAAACTCTATAACACGATCTCCACTAGTATAATCACTACTCAATAAAGTCAAAGTAAAGTTCATTTCATAAACAATAACCGTTCTAACAGCTTGTGCTTCTTTTCCACTACTATTAGTAACACTATAAGTAAGTGTATATGTACCTAAATTATTACTATTAACTTTTCCTTCTACTTTAATCTGATCACTAATATCTCCATCAATTGGATCTTTCGCTACTGCTCCTGGATCCTCAAAAGTAGTACCTTTCGCTACATGGAAAGTTTCACTTCCCTTTAACTTAATCATAAATTCATCATAAACCACTACTTGTCTAACTAGCTGTGATGTAATCCCATTATAGTTAAAAGTATAAGTAACCTTATATTTACCTTTAGTAGTAGTATCAACTTCATTCTTAACAGAAACATACTTTCTTAAATCTTGACTAGAGCCAGTTAAAGAAAAGCCAGGATCAACATAAGTATCTCCTACATACAATTTAACTACTTTATCTCCATTTAAAGAAAAACGTATTTTTTCTTCACCATTCGTAATAATCTCTTCTACTTTTCCACTACTTTGATTACCTCTTGTAGAAAAAAAGATAATTAAAGCCAGCACAAACAAACTAACTGATATAATACACAAAATAGTAACTATTTTCTTAGTTTTATCATCAAACTTCTTCATCTTATCATCCCATTACTTATAAAATAGATTATAAACTATAAATGAAAGATATAAAAGAAAAAGTTTTGATCAAAAGATCAAAACTCTCTATCCTTGTGTATATACAAATGTTGATTCAGAAACATTAACTAAAATATCACCATTCAACTCTATTGTACTATCTTTATCCCATGTAACACTAAGTTTCATTCTATCAGAACTATAAGTACTACCTTGTGCTTTACTTATTTTATCACCAATCTTTATTTCGCTACCATCAGCATAAGTAATATTAAATACTAAGTCCTTACAAAACTCATTAGCTTCTTCTTGTGTAGCTGCACTTGAAGCAGCAGGTGCACATGCTAAAGTACCCATTGACTTAGCTGTAAGTTCTGCATCAATTATACCTAAGTTAGATACATTCCAAGTATATTCAATTGCATCTCCTGGTGCATAAAAATTAACATTGAAACCAGATATTTGTGTTGCAGATATAGTTGGTGCTTGTGTAATAGAAGCAGAACCAGTCTTACCATAATCTAAATCATCAAACTTAACATTCCAACTTTTTTCACTCGCACGAGCCGTAACATTACCACTAATTTTAAGTGTTGATGTATAAGCCGCATAAGCAATAGATAAACCAGTAACAGCTAAAATCATTGCTAAAACAGTAATTATTTTATAATTTCTATCTTTCATTATAATTATTCCTCCATGTACTCTATCTTCTATAATAAGTATATCATGTCTTTCTTTAAATAAAACATTTTTTTAATTTAATTTAAAAGTTTTTGGTGCCTTCTTATAAACTAATCTAAGTCCTACAACAATATATCCAACTGTAAACAATAGTCCAATCAATGAAAAATATAATGATGGCATTCTAATATCATTTAAAGTATAAGCTACTAAATATGTTACTAAAGAAACAATCGTATAAGAAACTTTCTTCATTTCCATCTTCTCATTATATGGTTGTAATAAATAATAAATAACTAAATAATGTACTGAGAAAAACACACTAAGTATAATAATAAACAAGAATATTATTACATAATTAATAAGAGCTGTACCTCCTGTCACCAGAAGTAATATCACAGTTCCTAAAGCTAATGTAACAGCTGGAAACAAATTAATATTAACTGTAAGCATCAATCTTTTCTTAAAAAGTCCTAGTATAACATCTGGCTCTCTATAAAAATTATACTTAAGCATTGCATGATCACAATTGTAAAACATAGCCTGTGTAACAATAGATCCTCTATTTACAAAATACATTATAAAAACAAAAATACCTAGTCTATTTAAGATCAAATCACGAACATTATCTCCAGACATCTTTCCTAACATAATTAGTCCAATTCCAACCACAAAAACTATTCCCATAACAATAGAATAATTTCTAGCACTTCTAAGAAGTATTTCCTTATGTCTTTCAAAGAATATTGTATTAAATAAATCATAACCTTTTTTACCTTCATACTTCTTCTTATCAATTACCTTATCCTTATCTCTTATCATTACCATGTTCTGTCTCTGATAAGCAGCACCTTTCTCATGATTAAGTGCAGCTTTAAGAGTATTAAGTCTCTTAAAAATAATCTTATAATCTGGAACCTTCTTCAAATAAATAAATGAAATAATTGCCAAAACAGCACTAACTAAAACAACACTAAAGATAACAGTATTATTAAAAGTAAATTTAATTGCTGGCAAAAAACTCACTATAAGTAATCCAATTGAAATACTAAAAAACAAAGGATAATTATAAGTCCAAATATAACCCTTCTTCTTATAAAACCAAATATTAAAAGTCTCCCCTATTACCCTAGCAAAAATACCAAATAAGCTAAGCACAATAGCCATTACCATTGAAAAATTCAAAAGATGAGACATAAGAAGTAAAAATCCTAAATTTAAAACAAATGAAGTACTAAGAATCCAAAACAACTCATACATCGTATACTCTTTCGCATCCATATTAAATAACACTAAAGAATAGTACTTCCTAGTACTTGTATTTAATAACTTATTATTAATAAATAAACCAATTATTGTAAAAACAAAATATATATGAATAAAATTTAAACTAGTACTACCTTTTAATGCTTTTGCTAAATAATAAATAACACCAAAATATAAAGCTCTATAAATAATCATTCTTAAAGTAGATAAAATAATTCCTAATATTCTTATCACAGCTTTTAACCTAGTACTATAAACACCATCTTTAATTATATGCTTAAATATAGGCATTCTTTTTAATACATATATAAAAGAATTAATAGCTGCTGTCATATCTATCTTTAATGACATTCTAAGTACGTTAATCATTTTTACTATCCTTTAAAGCATTAATAATCTTATCTTTATATTTTTTAGCATTTAAATTATTCTTCTCAACTAACTCCAACTTTCGATCATTTAAAATAACTATTTCATCACATAAGTCCATAGCAAGTTCTAAAATATGTGTTGAAAAAATAATAATATGATTTTTCTTTCTTGCTTTTAATAACTTTTTCATTTCATCTTGTACTACTACATCTAATGATGTTAAAGGTTCATCTAACAAAATAATTTTAGGATTTGTTAAAAGATTAATAAGGATCTGCATCTTATTCTTCATACCATGTGAAAAATCTTTTAATAATTTATCCTGGTCCTTCTCATCAATTTCTACCATCTTAAAATATTCATCAGTACTTTTCAAATCTTCAATCTTATCTTTATTAATTTCTATAAAGAAGTCTAAAAATTCTCTTGCGGTCAAAAACTCAGGTACAACTGGTGTAGAAACTACATAACCGATATCATTAGTAGCAAGAGTCCGCTCACCATACTCGTCACTTAAAATAACATCTCCTGAATCTATTTCAATATCTTGATTTAAAGCATTAAAAAAAGTAGTTTTACCGGCACCATTTCGTCCTATAAGTCCATAAATATGTCCTTCTGTAAAAGTAAAATTAACATCTTCTAAAACTTTCTTTTCACCATAAGACTTATTTAAATTTATAATATCTAATTTCATTATAAGGCCTCCTCTAAAAAAAATTATAACATAAAAAAAGAAAGACTAAATAATTTCTTTCATTCGCATATCACTAAGTTCAAATGCTACCAAAGTCATTTCTCTTGAGATACTAGGATCAATTGAACTATTTAAAGTATGATAATCTAAAAAGTCTTTTAATTTTTCTTCTTTTATATACACAATTGAAAAATTAGATTGCTTCTCTAATTCATCAAGTTCTTCTTCATTAATAGAAACTTTTTCATGACAATGAACTAAAAAGTAATATATCTTATTACAAACATTCTTTCCTGAATTAAAGTAGTTCATAGCATAAGTTTTTATAAGCATAAATGGTTCAAAAACTTTAACATCAATCATACCTGTCTCTTCTCTGATTTCTCTTTTAACAGCTTCTATCATATCTTCGCCATCTTCTACGTGACCACCTGGAAACTGATAAGTATTATTATTATGTACTAAGATGATATTACCATCCTCATTAATTAAAACTACTTTAACTCTAATAACTTCATAGTCTAAATCTTCTATCTTCAAGTTATTATCATTAATAAATATTTCACGCATACTAATATAAAAACCTTTCCCAATACTCTGTTACACTAGGGCTAACTGTCGAAAAATAAGCATCAATCATATTAGACATATAATTAGATTTCTTCCAAATTGGATATTCATGAGAATTATAACAATCAGCTTTATAACTTGCTGTCATATATTCAAAAGTAGAAGCTCTATCCTCATCAACTGAAGTCTGTGCATAATTATTAACGAAGTATGCCGCTGGATTCTTAGTCTTACTATATGAAAGACTTGCATCAACACTACCATTATAAACAAAACCAGTAGGATTAAAATCAGACCATGAAACAAAGTTAGCTCCATTCATCTGCATAAAGTATTCTGTATAATGATAAACTTCATGATAAAAACTATCATTAAATGGATAATCCATCGCAATAGAAATTGTAACTAAAGGTTTCCCAAAAGCTGTAAGTCCTGTTATATCTCCAATATTACCACTAGAAGTATATCTCTTAATTAAAAGTATTTTTAATTTAAATTTAGAACCATATCCATTATTAGAAAATTCTTGAAAGAATCCACTAGGATATTTTGCCAAAGCACTATTTAACTGAGTTAGTGCTGAATTAATCTCCGTGTCAGTACTTAGCGAAACAGCCGTTATTCCACTAACAGTATAACCGTCAGTCTCACTACCATAACTAACTGCAATACCATAAATAGATTCAATACTTTTTCTTAATTCATTATTAGCTTTTGCAAGATCTGTAACAGGTGGTGTTGGATCTGGTTCTGGTTCTGGAGTTGGCGTAACATTACCACCGGTATTGCCACCAGTATTGCCGCCTGTGTTACCACCAGTATTGCCACCGGTATTGCCTCCAGTGTTTCCTCCAGTGTTTCCACCGGTATTGCCACCGGTATTCCCACCAGTATTTCCTCCAGTGTTTCCCCCAGTATTACCACCAGTATTACCACCGGTATTTCCCCCAGTGCTACCTCCTGTGTTACCATTTGGATTATCATTTTTTCCAGTGTTTTCTCCAGTATTTCCTCCTGTATTAGGATCAATACTTTCTCCACCACCACTAGGAACATTGACAAATCCTAAAACATCATTTTTATCCGCAGGAGTTATTGTAACTTTATCATACTCAACAGAAGAAGCAGTATTTCTTGGATCTGTATAACTTAGACGATCACTAAGTTCAATATAAAAACCCGTACTTAAAAAAGCAAACGATATTGTAAATAAAACTTTTATTATGTATTTACGGCCTTCTCTTGTCATACTTAAACTCCCACTCTTCTAACAAAAAAGACATCATAAGTCTTTTATGCTGCTTTCTTTACTAAAACATTTCCCTTAGCTTTATTAATTTGACTTACTTTATCATATAAAGCTTGTGCTTCATCTACTTTTCCTTCGTGATACAAAGTTCCAGCCTTTGAAAGTAATGCTTCAATATCATTAGATTCTTCAGGTTGAATTGCACCAAAATCTAAAAGTTTCTTTTGACTTTCTTTAGATGAAACAAGTTTATTTATTTGATTAACACTTACTAAAATAGCTTTTGCTTTATTAGAATTGTCTTTTAAAAATTTCTCATGCTCTACTTCACTATCTTCACTTGGAGTAGCTGCAATCAAACTTTTGTCTTCTTCTTTATCTTCTTTTTCAGTTTTTGTATCTCCTGTTGGAATAATTAAAGGAATAACACCCTTGTTTTCAATCTTTTTAGATTCACTAGTTTTTTCTTCCTTTACTTCTTCTTTTTCAATTGGAATTAATTGACTAGGTTCTTTTTTAGGAGCTTCTTCTTTAACCTCTTTCTCTGCAGGAATCACTTTTTTATCTTCTTTAACTTCTGGCTCTACTGACTTTGTCTCTTCTTGAGACTTATCCTCAGCTTCAGCCTTTTTAACTTCAGCAGCCACCTCAGTCTTAGCTTCAGGTACCTCTTCTTTTACGGGTTCCTTTTTCTCTGCTGGAATAGCCTCTTCTTTCTTTTCAACTGGCTTTTCTTCTACAACTGGAGCAGGTGGAACAGCAGCAGGAGCTGCAGCCTCTGGAGCAGCAACTTCTTCTTTAACTGGTGCCGTTGTAGTAGGCGCTACTTCTACTGATTTTGTTTCAGAAACAGGTACAGGAGCAGGTGCTGGCTTAGCTACAGGTGCCACAGGAGCAGCTTTTGCTACTGGTGCAGGTTGTACAGCAGGTTTCGCAATTGGTGCTGGTGCAACTTTTGGTGCTACTCGATTAACGGCAGGTGCTGCTGCCTTATTAGGAACAGCTCCCTTCTCTGCTGTCTTAGTAGCTTTAATTGCTTTAACATTATTCTTAGCTAAGTATGATGTCATTACATCTAAACTTGAAAAAAATGCATCAGTCTTATCTGAAAAATCTTTAAGTAAAGCAGACAATTGTGTTACATAAACAGCTAATTCTTTAGCATTGGTAACTTCAGGATTATCAAGTTCCAAAATAGCATTAGCTAATTTCTTAGAACTAATTTGAAAAACATCTGAAACAGTCGCTTTTATTGACTTACTGACATTAGAACTCACACTCAACACCTCCTAATTAGCATTAGCAATCTTTTTAAGTAGAATTTGTACTTCACTCCACTCATTATCATCTTGAATCTCTTCTATTTTATAACCATCTTCAGTTTTAAATAACTTAGAGATATAAATTATCTGGTCATTAGCATCACCACGAACTTCACCCTTAGTATAAACAATATATTGATTTAATCCATCATCAGACACTAAATAAGTAATTAATTGAACTTCAACTTTATTACCATCCAAATCAACTATATCAATTATTTCTTTCTCGTCCATAGTAACACCCTCTATTCTATACTTTATTATAACCTTTTTTCTGAAAGAAGTCTAGATAAATTGAAACATTAACCATTCAGGTTTAAAGATTAATAAAATTCCAATTATAAACATTATAATTCCACCAATTAAATGTGAATATTTTCCATACTTTGTTGATAAACCTGTTGCTTCCATCGTATATGCCGCTATCGCAAAAACAATAAAATCATCAATCAAAAAGAACAAAATATAAAGTAATGTATAGCCAAAAGCTTCTACACCAACAATATTATTAATTGCTAAAAGTTGCGTAAAAATTAATGGAAGTCCAGCTGAACAAGCAAGTTCAATTACGTTAACAGATATTGCTAAACCAATAATGCCACATAATCCTAATAAAGTACTTTTCTCATGTGTAAACTTTCTAATTTTCTTAAGCATTTCTTTTCTTTTACTACCTGTCGTAACTTTACAACCATCATCTGGATCTTCAAAGAAACTCTTCAAATTAATTGTTCCACCTACTATTGCTACTACCGCAATAATATTTCTTAAAATAATACTTGTACTAACTTTAACCGCAATATTAAGCCATGACATCATAATGCCCATATAAACTAAAGCTGAAGTAAGTAGAAATACTCCACCAAACAACCATAACTTTTTCTTACTCTTTGTTCCAATCAAAACACTAATCAAAAACAAAAGAACCCACATAGCACAAGGATTAAATCCATCAACTAATCCAATTAAAATAGCTGCCGTAGAAATTGATACTTTCTTTAAATTAACACTTCCAAATAATGGTACTTTAATCGTAACATCTTGATCCGATTCTTTCTCAATATCTTCAAAAGATTTAGTATCATCATCTTCCAACTCATCTTTACCAACGTAAGTTTTATTCTTTATAAGTTCAACTGCATCTCTATACTTATTATTCTTATAATAATCAATCGCTCTCTCTATTTTTAAAGATGCTGCCTCACTATAACCCACAATATAAGTATCTCCAATTACTGTTAATGGTACACCACTACGTCCAATTCCCATCTTAGTCTTAACTTCACTCAATAAACTATCGTTTTCTGTGTTATACCATACTTCATACTTAACAACGGAAACATTACTATACTTACTTTCCAAAGTATCTAAAAAAACTGCTTCTTCTGCACAATGTGGACATCCATCGCCATGAAAGAAATAAACCTTTATTAAATCATCTTCCAAAGCATAAACATTTACATTAAAGCAAAAAAAGCTTATTAAAACAACTATCATGTATTTAATAAACTTCTTCATTTTATTCACCCAACCTCTTTATTAATTCTAAAAACTCTTTTTCACTTTTCTCGCCAGTCACTCTTAAAATCTCTTTATCACCATCAAAAAATATAAATACTGGTAACACTTCACCAACATTATATTTTTCTACTTCTTCTTCATCCATATCATAATCAAGTTGTAGTACTTCAAAATTGTACTTATCTTCTATCTTTTTCCATACTTTATTCATGACTAAACAAGCACTACACCACAAAGCATTAATCTTCACAACTCTCATAAATCACCTAGCTAAACTACTCAAATCAGCTATATTCTTTTTTAAACTTTCTACAAAGAAATCAATCTCTTCCTTAGTAGTTAAATAACTAAGACTAATTCTAATACTATGTGCTGCCCTATCTTCATCTCTAACAACTGCATAAACAGCCTTTGAATAATTACCCGTAGAACAAGCTGTCTGTGTAGAAATATAAATATCATCTTGTTCTAAAGCATGTAACATAGTCTCAGGTTTTATTTTATTTAAACTTATATTAAGAACATTACTAATTGCATATTCATTACTGTTAATAACAACATCTAATCCTTCTAACTTGTCTCTTAAATATTTATTTATTTCTTGAACTTTTCTTTCTTTCTCAGAAAAATCTTGATAAGCAAGTCTTAAAGCCTTAGCCATAGAAGCAATCAATGGCGTAGCAGGTGTTCCACTTCTAAAAATAGTAGTTGATTTACCACCATGAATTAAAGGTTCAATTATAATATTTTCTTTCTTTATTAAACAACCTACACCTTTCATCCCAAAAAACTTTTGAGCTGAAAAACTAGCTAAATCAACATTTTCAAGATCAATTATTTCTTTCCCAACACTTTGTGTAATGTCACTATGAAAATAAGCTTTAGGATATTCCTTTACTATTTTTCCTATTTCTTTAATTGGTTGTCTTATTCCAACTTCACTATTTATTGAAGCAATTGAAACCAAAATAGTATCATCTCTCATTAAACGTCTTAAATCATCTAAATCAACAACACCATTCTCATCTAATTTAACAAAATCAACTTCAAAACCTAAACTAGTTAAATAATTAAGCGGTGCAATTACTGAAGAATGTTCAAGTTCAGTTGTAATAATATGTTTCCCTCTATTTTGATATTTCAAACATATTCCCTTAATTGCTGTATTATTAGCTTCACTTGCCCCACTAGTATAAATTATTTCATCTGGTTTAACTTTTAAAATACCTGCAATCTGTTCAGTTGCTGCATCTATTAATTTTTTTGCTTCTACCCCTAACTTATGTAAAGAATTAGGATTACCCTTATAATTTCTAACTACATTAACATAAGTATCTAATACTTCTTCATTTACTGGAGTAGTAGCACTATAATCTAAATATATCATTCTCAATCACCACTAAAATTATAACAAAAAAAATAGATATAATCTATTCTTTTTCATCACCACTTATATTATATAAAATATTATTAAGTTTAGCTACTGCATATTCTATTGCCATTAATCTTTCACTATCATCTAAATCTTTATTATTAATAAGTTCTTCTACTATTTTATCTCCTGCCCCTAAAATAACATCTTTCTTTTCTAACTTATTAAGTTTATCTAACATATAATTCATAATATATATCCCTCACTTATTTGTATTCTGATAATAATCTCTCTCTGCTATCGATTGTGAAATATTCTCTAAATCCATAGCATCATCTACAACTTCCAAAGAAAGCACATCTTCTATTTTAAAAAGAACATCTTTCAAACTACTACAACTTTCATAATCTATATCATATCTTCTTAAAACTTCCACCTCTTGATTAGTAAGTAAGAGACCATTTTTACAAGAAGCCATTTTTAAACTATTGAAGTCCATCTCTACAATTAACTTATCTATATCATATTCCATCTATTTACAAACATACCCTTCTTGTTTCATCATTGTCATGAATTCACCTTCACTATATTTATCCTTCATCTTTAAAGTAACAACTTCACTACTCTTAGTATTAGGATTAATATAAATATTTAAATCATTATCATAAGAAACCTTTATATTTTTTAAGATTAATGTTTCATCATCTTTTACATCAATCATTACTAAAACATAATTAATTCCTCTAGAAAATGATAATTTACTACTATCAATATAACGATATGCTTCTTTAAGTTCATTCTCAATCATATCTAAGTTTTCTTCACTTAAATATTTATCATTAAGAATAATCTTCCTTGTAAGTGTCATACCAGATATTTTATTATTGTCTAATTTAACAACAATATCTTCATTCACTTGACTATATTCGTTTTTAGTTGTACGACTACATTCTACATATGGTTGTTTAGCATTAACAAAGAAGAAGATTATTACAACTATTGCGATTATTGTAAGTATAGTTGGAATTACATATTTGCTTTTCATATACCTCCACCTCAAAATAATTATAACATAATAAACAAAAAAGCACCATAAGGTGCTAAAATTATTTAATTTCGATACGTTTTTTATTAGATGTTTCTTCTTTTTTAGGAACAACGATATTCAAAATACCATTTTTGAATTCAGCATCAATCTTATCTTGATCCAAATCCCCTAAATAGAATGATCTTTCTACTTTACCATATACTCTTTCACGACGTATATAGTTTTTGTTTTCATTTTTCTCTTCATCTTCACTATTCTTTTCTGCAGTAATAGTTAAGTAACCATCATTAGCTTCGATAGAAATATCTTTCTTATCAAATCCTGGAACATCCATTTCTATATGGTAATTACCATCTTTTTCATAAATATCACATTTCATGTGTTGTTCCTTCTTAGGTAACATCATCTCATCAAATATATCATCTAAATAAAATTTTCTTGGCATAATATCCATATTTATCATCTTCCTTTCGATTACAATTATGTTATACCACTTTTATTAGCACTTGTCAATACTGAGTGCTAATTTTATTATATTCTTTTTTTAAAATTTTATACTAAAAAAGTACTATTTAGATAGTACTTATTAATTATCTGTTTTTACTAATTTCTTTCCTGTATCTCTATTAAAGTCTCCATAATCATGATCAAATACTGCTTTAAAGACTGTTTTTCCTAAAGGTGCATCATTATATTTTCTAGCTATGTTTTCTACTCTAGAATCTCCAGTCAAACTATAATATGTCGAAGCAAATATTACTTTTTTAAGTCTAGCTTCTTCAGAAAACTTTTCATCCCAACCTTCTAACATATCTATTAAGAACTCTCTACTCATACTATAAAAAGAGCCATCATCTTTAAATTTCTCTTCACTAACTGTACTCAATTCTCTATTAAAATTAACTGGTTCATAAAGTTCTTTATCATAAGCATCAAGTAAATATAATAATCTATTTCTACTACTAACTAACTCATCACTAGTTCCGCATGCTTCCATATAACGATCTAATTCTCTAATATAAGTTAAATAGAAAGTTAAGTTTCTCTTTTTATCAAGTTCATATATTTGTAATGAATTAATATCAACTGCTTCATCAGAATAATCAGAAACCTCTTCATCACCACTCGCAAATTCATCTTCACAATCCAAATCCATTTCTGCTTGTTCATCATCGTCATCTAAAATTTCAATATCTGTATATTTTCTAGGTTTACGCCATGCCCAAAGTACTCTCATTCCATCAAACAGTCTATCATATGTAAGATCTCCTACATCAAAAATAGCTCTTTGAAAAGGATTATCAAAGTCTGCTGCAAAATAGAAAGAACAATAACCATAGAAAGGATCATTACCCATTAAATCAGCACTCAATGGCCATACATCATTGCCTACTGTTGCTTCATCAACTGCACAGAAATCAGTTAATATTCTTTCACAACAACGCATTTTAGTTAAATTAAAATTTCCAATTAATCTAAGCTTAAAATTAACATAATTTTCTTTATTTGTAACAGCTAAACGAATCTTATCTAAATCACCTTCAGAGTAAGCTTTCTCCACTTCTTTTTCATCTTCTACAATACTATAAACAAAATCCCTTAACTTAGTCACATGAAGAGTATTCAAACATGTAACACTATCTCCAAAATCAACAAGTTCTTCACATATTAAATCATCTTCGCCGTTCTTACATGAAGGCAAATCAAATTTTTCTTTCTGCAATCTTTTAGAAGTAACTCCTTCTTTTAAAGAAACAATTCCATTTTTATAACTAAACGTATCGCCGTGATCCGCAATAAATTTAAATAAATATTCTAACTCTTCAGTAGGAGTTATAGTTAAACCCTTCTTATGAAAACGTTCTAATCTTTCTGAAAGCTGTAAATCATCATTATGATCAAAATTTTCATGATAACTTATATGTTTCTGTAAAAGTCTCACTCTATAATCATGTAACTGTTGAATAGAAAGACTTCTAATATCTTGATAGGTAGTACTAACTTCAAATGCTAAATAAATAATAAAGTCAAAATAATCAGGCATACGACTCCCTCCGAAAAGTTATTATAACATTTCTTTCTAAAAAGAAAAGAAAAAAGAATAATTCTTCCGAATTATTTCTTTTTCAAAGTATTATTAATCAATCTCTACAATGTAAGGATTAGCCATACTACCATCACCGTCGACATATTCAGTGTCCGGTTTTAAGGAGATAGCAGGACGCATCCCGGCCGGGGCACTGACAAGATAACCAGCACCACTTCTTGAATCATCATCACCATAAACACTCCAATCATAAGCATACCATTGACCAAAGTGGTAAGGAGAGCTCAGCCAGTAAAACTTTCCTGTTTTTCTGATATTAGAATTATTGAGTAATTCCATCTCTCTATAACTTATTAAACCTGCTTTATATTTCAATTTTGCTTTGCTATTTAGGATGCTAAACTGATCTGTTGTATTTGGACAACTCAAATCATTTGAACCAAAAAAGATCATCTGTTTTATTGATACACTTCCTCCATTTAAATTCCAACCATTTGTACTTGAATTACTCTGACTTCTGTCATTACAAAATATTGTATCTTCTAAATAATCAGAATACTCTAACAAATATTTTTCGTACCACAAATCTATTCCTGTCTTTATAGTTGAGTCTATTGTATTAACGCCATCATTATACAGCATTTCATTTTTTACATCTTCTATACCTTTACCATCTTTGATATTTATATGATAAGCCGAATTTCCTTCTAAATAATAAATATAAGATACTTCTGTACATTTGCCCGTTGTATTAAAGCATGTATAATGTGCATTATTTATACTTTTTTGATTAGTAGGGTCAGTTATCTTCCAGATACTTACAGTACTATTCGCATCTAAAAAATATTTATATGTTCCATCAGTCGGATCAATTTTATATTCAAAGTTATTTGCATATTTATAATTAGTTGAACCATCCATTTTTATATAAAACATAGATATATATGATGATCCATATGCATACCACAAGTCGCTGCACGTATTATTTGTTGCATTTTTACAAACATATTTATCATCTACCCTTGAATGTTCAGTATACCAGTCTTTTCTTTCTATAGTTGACGGATTATTTATCGTATATGTACCATCACCATTATCAGTATAACTATCACCGTAGGTATATATATCATTATAATATGACAAAGTTTTTCCATCTTCTAGTAAAATAGAATACACATATGAACTATCCACTCCTGTAATATAATGTGCATATGGAGATGAAAACGTTTCATTTGAACTCATAAGTGTATATTTTCCTACTAGATCAGCAGAATCTGTAGTTGAAGATTTTTGAGATGGGTTAACAAGTTGATAATTAAAAGCATACGTCCAATTATTCCGCGTTATTGTTATTTTATCTGCATACCAGTAATTTGTAGAGACTATTACACTACTAAACATAACTTCTGCTGAAATCATATTTCTATACTGCCTAGGATATCTAGTATTGTACATATATCCTACATCTGCTGGTGAGTCAGATTGCCGATTAAATAATAATGTACCAAATTGTGAATAGTGTGAATTTGTATTTAATGGTAACACATAATAATTTGCCCCACTACTTAAAGTATCTACATAATATAAAGTTGTACATGTAGCATCCGCACTAGTTTGCATACAGGTGTATTGTCCAGTTTTTATTTCGCCAGTAGTTACAGTTCCAGATAAAGTAAAACTTTTAGCTGTACTATCGTAATTATAGCTTGTTCCATAATAATATGTTGTACTCATACTTTGTGTATCACCATCTCTAGACTGTTGATATCCAACATGAGTTCCACGAGTATTAAGACATTGATTATTTTCTGCCTCTCCATTATAGATCATTTTAACTCCACCAGTATCTGTTGTTCTAATCATCTGCCAACAATGTCCTGCAAATATTACATTATTTTTATCAAGTATTGCTGTTCCATTTGTATCATCAGAACCATACCAGTGATATATTTTTTGAGTACCTTGTTCTGTAAACGAATCCTTATGACTTCCTGTATATTCCTTCGCGTAAGTACCTTCTTCCGCTGCTTCTTTAAGTATTTTATAAAGTGTTGGTTTTTCATAGACTGTCCCATCCATTGATTTCGTAATAGACTGTCTTGCCCACGTAGCTCTTATAGTTATGTCATGTTCTGGCATTTGAAAAACATCATCATTTACTTCTGTGATGTCCTTCGCATCTTCTGAATCTATTTCCCATCCTTTAAATAAATAACCATCACATGTAAGTTTGTCTGTTTTCTTAGTTACATTTTGATAAACAAAATATTTTTCAATTGGAATAGATGAAAGTATACAGTCAGTTGGTGTATTAGTATCATAAATAATATTATAAAAATATTTTTTTAATACTGGCGTATTTGTACTAGTAACTGTTTTTTCAGCTTTGTTAGGCAATTTTGATTCTACCGTTTCTTTATTATTAGTTGAAAAGAATCCTTCTGTCTCAGCATATTCTTCTTTCAATGTAAGATCAATATACATCTTAGCTGTTTCACCAGTCATGTATGAATTTTCGCCTAAGTTCCATATTATTTTTTGAAGTCCATTTTCTTCTTCTAAAGCAACAATTCCAATTGTCGCCTTAATATCATTTACTGAATTAACTTTAAATTTCTCATCTATATAATCTGTTATTAAAAACTTTTCGTAGACACTAGCATCAAAAGAAGCACTAAACAATACATTATTTAAGGTCGATTGATCAGCTATCCACTGTGAATCACTAATTTGCTTTATTTCGTCAATGACGCTAGTACCCATTTCATATTGAATACCATTAATCATCATATAAGGATACTTATCTTTTAAAGACTCATATGTTCCAATCTGGTTTGGTATGTCTTCATTAGGATAGCCATCTGTTAAAAACAATGTTACTACATTTCTATTTGATTCTTTAACATATCCATTCATTATAGTATCTACATTTTTTAATGCCACATCATAATTAGTACAACCAGTAGCTGTTATCGCATCTAATTTTTGTAACAATTCATCTTTCTTATTTGAAAGCTCTGAAACAATAGTTGAGGTACTGTTAAAAGTTATAATTGCTACTCTATTATTGATATCGGCTAACGCATAATTAATTAGTTCTTTAGAGTCACTTATAGCCTTTTCTAACTTACTTCCAGACATTGACCCTGATGTATCAATTACTAAAATTATATTTTTATAGTTATCTCCTGTTTTTGCAACAGAATTTACATCAAACGTAACCTGCGCTTTGTTTAAACCTACCCATTTTGCACTCTTATCAATATGCCATGAACCTGGATTATTATAGTCATCAGATTGAATCTCAACACTCTTTATCTCTTGTGTATATATTCCTAAACTGTCTAAGAATTTTCTAGCAGTTGTTTTTATGATATTTTGTCCAGGCATAATTAATAGTGTGAAAATAGACAATACTAAAACGGCAACTGTTCCAATCGCAAATTTTTTCTTACTTCTAATTTTGGGCAATTTAAATTTCATTTTTGTGTGACTTTCTTTTTCATCGACGTCGAGGATTTCAATATCATCATCTTTGATTTTTTTCTTCCATGAAAAAGAAAGTCGCTTTTTACTCGGCTTTCTTACTTTATTAATTATCCATGATTTAAGGCCTAATAACCCCTGTCTGTCTGTCTGTCTGTCTGTCTGTCTGTCTGTCTGTCTGTCTGTCTGTCTGTCTGTCTGTCTGTCTGTCTGTCTAAGTTTGAACTTTTTGTTACTACCTGTCAACATATTTTCACCAACTTTTACAAATTTTTATTCCGCACAACAAATTCGAGTAACTCCCTACTCTTCTATACTTCTACTATCTAAATAATATCATCTTTCTCTAACCAATTCAAGTAATTGACCTATTTTACAAAAGAAAAAAGAATAATTCTTTCGAACTATTCTTTAAAAATTATAAATTACTATCCCATTTCCAATCTTTTATATATGGCATATCCTCTCCATATTCATGAATGTAATTTGTATGTTTCTCTAACATCTCATTACACCAATCAATTAATGCTCCTCCAGTACTTTGATAACGAGGAATTTCTTTTAATGCCGCAATTACTAAATGGAAACGATCTATTTCATTTTGTACTCTAATATCAAATGTTGTAGTAATTGTTCCTTCTTCTTTATATCCATGTACATGTAAATCTCTATTATGACGTTTATAAGTCAATTGATGAATTAATGACGGATAACCATGGAAGTTAAATAAAATTGGTTTATTCTTTGTAAATATACTATCATACTCTTGATCTGATAAACCATGTGGGTGAGTCTCAGGAGATTGTAATTTCATTAAATCAACAACATTTACTACTCTAATCTTTATATCTCTAACACTACGTCTTAAAATATCAACCGCAGCCAAAGTCTCTAAAGTAGGAGTCTCTCCACAACAAGCCATAACTATATCAGGATTACCATTATCATTAGAAGCAAAATTCCAAACACCAAGCCCCTTAGTACAATGTTCTTTTGCTTCCTCCATTGTCAACCATTGTGGTCTTGGATGTTTAGAAGCAACAATGACATTAACATAATTCTTAGTCTTAATACAATGTTCAAAACAAGAAAGTAAACAATTAGTATCAGGTGGCAAATACATTCTTACAACATCTGCCTTCTTAGTAACTAAATGATTTAAGAATCCTGGATCTTGATGTGTATATCCATTATGATCTTGTTGAAAAACATGTGAAACTAATAAGTAATTAAGTGAAGCAATTGGAGCTCTCCAAGGTATTTGATTACAAACTTTCAACCATTTAGCATGTTGACTTGCCATTGAATCAACAATTCTTACAA
The DNA here is from genome assembly GCA_934162125.1 of uncultured Bacilli bacterium. Taxonomy (GTDB): domain Bacteria; phylum Bacillota_I; class Bacilli_A; order RF39; family UBA660; genus CAG-877. The sequence goes on along the minus strand of CAKPHU010000008.1, from coordinate 8,558 downwards.
AAGCTTCATAACTATGAATAAAGCCATGACGTCCTGTAAGTAAATAACCCTCTAACATACCTTGACATAAATGTTCAGATAAATAAGAATCCATTACTCTACCATTCTTAGCTAAATATTCATCAGTAGACTTTATTGCTTTAAAATTCCAAGTTCTATTTTCGACTTCAAAAACATGATTAAATCTATTAGATAAAGCTTCATCTGGTCCAAATATTCTAAAGTTTTTATTATCTTTATTTAAAGTAAATACATCTCTAATATAATTACCAAGTTCCATTGTATCTTGATCAACTATACAACCAGGAGTTTTTACTTCTATCGCATATTTTTCCCAATCTGGAGTCTTTAATTCTTTTAAAAGAAGACCACCATTCGCATAATTACTAGCTCCCATACACTTACTATAAGTTGGACATAATTCTCTAAGTTCAGGAATTAATCTTCCCTTTTCGTCAAACAATTCTTCAGGATGATAACTTCTTAACCATTTCTCTAATAATTTCAAATTTTCTGGATTATCTCTTGTAATAGGTAATGGTACTTGATGAGCTCTAAAAGATCCTTCCATCTTTTTACCCGCAACTTCTTTAGGACCAGTCCATCCTTTAGGTGTTGTCAATATTATAACTGGATAACTACCACTACCAGTCTTTTTAATTCTTGTAATATCTTTAATAACTTTATCTAAAGTAGTAGCCATCTTCTCATGCATTTTAAGTGTATTACTACCAGTTACAAAATAAGGTTTCCAACCAAGTCCACAAAAAAAGTCTTCTATTTCTTCTTCACTCATTCTACCAAAAACAGTTGGATTCGCAATCTTATAACCATTACGATGTAAAATAGGTAAAACCACACCATCATTTTTAATATTTAAGAATTTATTAATATTCCAAGAAGTTGCTAAAGGACCAGTTTCTGCTTCTCCATCACCTACAACGCAAGCTGCTATTAAATCTGGATTATCCAAAACAGCTCCAGCTGCATGTGAAAGACTATATCCAAGTTCTCCTCCTTCATGAATTGAACCAGGTGTTTCAGGTGCTACATGACTAGAAACTCCTCCTGGGAAACTAAATTGCTTAAATAACTTCTTCAAGCCCTCTTCATTCTCAGTTATTTCTGGATAAAATTTACTATAAACGCCCTCTAAATAATTATTCGCAATCATAGCCTGTCCACCATGTCCAGGTCCAGATAAATATATCATCTTCAAATTATTCTTTTTAATAACTCTATTTAAATGCATATAAATAAAGTTTTGTCCTGGTGCTGTACCCCAATGTCCAACTACATTAGGTTTAACATCAGTTATAACCAATCCTCTTCTTAATAACGGATTATCTAACAAGTATAATTGAGCAACAGATAAATAATTTAAAGCATTAAAGTACTTATCCATTTTTTCAAGTTCTTTTTTTGAAAGTGTTGCCATAAAATACCCTCCTTATTCTATATCATTATAACTTAATTTTTTGAAAAAAAAAAGATTCTATTGCTAGAATCTTTACATACTTTACTATGCTTGTGGTGCATCTCCAGGAACTGGTTCAATAGGTTGTACTGGTGCTACTTCTACTGGTTGTATTGGAGTACCTGCTACAACATCTATTTGTACTGGTTGCATTTGGAATGCTCCATTATCTGCTCCTTCAACTGGAACAGCAGGAGTAACTGGTGCAACTTCTACTGGTTGTACTGGAGTACCAGCGATAACGTCTATTTGTACTGGTTGTGCAGTAATTGGTGCAACTTCTACTGGAGCAGCTACTGGTGCAGCTTCCATAACAGGAGTTGCTACTGGAGCAGGTTCAGCTGGTACTGGTGCAACTATAGTTGATTCAACTACAGGAGCAGCTACTGGAATAGGCTCTACAGGTACTGGAGTTACAACAGGTTCTGCAACTGGAGCAGGAACTGCTGGAGTCTCCATAACAGGTGCTGCAACTGGTGCAACTTCTACTGGAGTTGGAACCACAGGTGCAGGTGCTACAGGAGGAACCTCTACTGGTGCTGGTGATACTGGAGCAGGAGCAACAGGTGCTGGTGCAACAGGAGCTACAGGTGCCACAGGTGCAGGTGCTGCAGTCATTACTGGAGCAGCTGCCATAGGAGGAACCTCAACTGGAGCTACTGGTTGTTCAGTTGTAAAAGCTTGTGCAACTTCTGCAGGTTGAACTTTCTCAGCTACTTTCTTACCTTTTTTCTTTTTACTAATAATAATTATAATTAGAACAATAAGTAAAAGAACAGCTCCACCCATTATACCCATATATAAATAATTATATAATTCAAATTCAAATTCTATAGAGTTCAAATCACTACTTGTTAAAGTCCAAATTAATGTCTTTCCATCATTCTCTGTCTTAGTAGCATTATTACTAATAGGTGCAGTTGGTAATTTAACCGTAAAACTTAAATCTAAATTAGTAAGTAAATTAGTTAAATCATCTAAATTAAAATCACCATCTGATGGACTAGTTTGATCATTATCAGTAAGTGTATCATCGTCTCCTTCTCTTTGTGCAACTTCATCACTAGGATTAGTAGCCTCATCATCAGCTGGAGTTAAATCATCATCACTAACATCCACATCAGCATCTCCACCTGTAATGTCACCCATATCACCAGTAACATCACTAGCTGCAAATGTTAAACGAGCTACATACTTATTTTTTAATAAGCCCTTTTCAACTCCAAATATCTTTGGTGTCTCTGTACTATCATCTTGTAATACTGCTGATAAATCATATTCAACATTTCCCTCAGCACTAACAAAATCAATACTTGGAACACTTATAGAAAGTTTATAGCCAACCATTGTACCTTCACTATATTCTTCTACCTTATATCCCTTATCTGTTAATTGTTTCTTTTGATCATCTGTCATCAACTCAGTCATGCCTTGTGACTCCAAAATACTAGATTCAACAGCATAAATAGTTGTAAGTGTCATTGACTTATTAGATTTAATTTCCATAGTTGTATTATACTTAACGCATCCAGTAGAAACTAATAAAATAAGTGCAATAGCTAATATCTTAACTGTATTTAAAACTTTCTTCATTCTCTACACACTCCTTATTCTAAATTCATTATAAATGTTTCTTTCTCGAATGTAAAGAAGAAAAAAGAAAAAAGGATATTAAAAATACCCTTTTCTATTTACTAATAACATCACAAATAAGTGTACTAATTTCTGTTGGATTATCTATTGGAAGTCCAGCAATCATCTTAGCTTCTGCATACAATATCTTTGTATATTTAATAAATTCATCTTTATTATCTTTATATAATTCTTTTAGTTTCTTAGCAATATCATGTTTCTCATTAATCTCTAAAACCATCTTAGCTTTAATTCCCATTTCATTTGGCATTGCATCAAAAACTTTTTGCATTTCTATTGAAACATCACCTTTACTAGTTAAACATACTGGATGTTTCTTTAACTTATTTGTAAACTTTACTTCATCTACTTCTTTAATTTCATCTTTCATTGCACTTAAAAGTTCAGAGTTATCATCATTTACTTTCTTTGTATTTTCTTTTTCTTCTTCACTTTCTAAGTCCAAATCTCCACTTTCAACATTAATGAACTTCTTACCTTCATATTCTTGTAAAGCAGTTATTGCAAATTCATCAACATAATCGGTTAAATATAAAATATCATAGTCTTTATCTTTAACTTGTTCAACTTGTGGTAATGAATCTATTTTATTAATTGAAGAACCAGCTGCATAATAAATCTTTTCTTGTCCTTCTTTCATCTTAAGAACATATTCACTTAAAGTAACAAGTCCCTCTTCCTTAGCTGAATAAAACATTAACAAATCTTTTAACTTATCCTTATCAGCTCCAAAGTTATTATAAATACCATATTTTAATTGAACACCAAATGTCTTAAAGAATGAAATATAATTATCTTTATCATTCTTTAACATATCTTCTAGTTCCCTACGTATTTTACTTTCAATACTCTTTGCAATCGTCTTTAAACTATGTGACTCTTGTAAAATCTCTCTTGAAATATTCAAAGAAATATCTTCAGTATCTACGATACCTTTTACAAAACTAAAGTAATCAGGTAATAAGTCTGCACATTTATCCATTATCAATACACCATTAGAATATAGACTTAAACCTTTTTCATAATCTTGTGTATAGTAATCATATGGTGCATGACTAGGTATAAATAACAAAGCATCATATGTACAAAGTCCTTCTACTGAAGAAGAAATAACTTTTAATGGCTTATCATAATCACTAAATTTATCCATATAGAAATTATTATAATCTTCATCACTAACATCTTTCTTTTTCTTCTTCCAAATAGGAACCATACTATTTAATGTTTCTACTACTTTAGTATCTTCATATTCATGTTTTTCTTCATCTTTCATTTCATGATGAGTAACTTCCATCTTAATTGGGAAACTTATATAGTCTGAGTATTTCTTAACTAAAGTTTGTAATTCATATTCATCCAAATACTTAGAATAATTTTCTTCTTCAGTATCTTCTTTAATATGTAAAACTATTGTTGTACCATTAGATTCCTTCTTAGCTTTCTTAATAGTATAACCATCTGCTCCTTCACTTTCCCATTCATAACTATTATCGTCATCAATACTCTTAGAAGTAACAACTATCTTATCACTAACCATAAAAGCTGAATAAAATCCAACACCAAATTGTCCAATTATATTAACTTTATCTTCTTTACTAAGTCCTTCTTTAAAGTTAAGTGAACCACTCTTCGCAATAGTACCTAGATTATTCTCTAATTCATCATGAGTCATACCAATACCATTATCACTAATAGTAATTGTACGATTATCTTTATCAAACGCTAGATTAATTGCTAAATCTTTCTTCTTAATCTTTAAACTCTTATCAGTCAAAGACTTATAATATAACTTATCTAGTGCATCACTAGCATTAGAAATAAGCTCTCTTAAAAATATATCTTTATTTGTATAAACAGAATTAATCATTAAATCAAGTAATCTCTTAGATTCTGATTTAAATTCTTTCTTCTCCACAAAAATCATCTCCTAACTTTTAGTTACAAGATATTTATAACACCATTTTTAGCAGATGTCAATATAGAGTGCCAAAATATTTAAATGACAAAATTACAATAAAAAAAGACTTAACTAAATCTCTTTAATCAAGTCTAATTAATAACTATCTTCTACTAAATCGTCATCCCAATCAAGTATACTACCCATGGAATAAACTTTTTTATAACCCATCTTTAAAAGTTCTTCAGCTGCCATCTCACTACGTTTTTCTGTACTAGAATAAACAATTAAAGTTCTCTCATCAGAAATATGAATCTCACTTAAATAATTACTAGGAATATTAATTGATCCATTAATATGTCCCTCTTTATATTCTTCTTCACTTCTGACATCGATAATATCAATATCTGGATTATTTATATAATCATCAACTATTTTTTTAACTTCTTCTGGTTTAATAGTTTCAACTTTAACTTTATCTGTATCTTTATCTTTATTATCTTCTACTGGAGTACTACCACAACCAGTCATTAAAAATGCTACTAAAATTAATAAAATATATCCTAACTTTTTCATCTTATCACCAATTTTATTTTATCAAAGAATTAAATATTTGAAAAGTCTAATTATTCTTTTACTACTCTTTTTGCTTTTTCTACTATCTGATACCATGTAGCAGGTCCAACTATACCTGTATCTTCTAAGCCAACCTGTCTTTGAATTGCTCTAACGGATCTCTCTGTCAACTCATCAAACTCTCCATTTATTCTAACTCCAGGAATATTATGTAAACTATCACAAATCAAATAAATGAAGCCTTGTAATCTAGCAATATTTTCTCCAGTCATTCCTTTAATTAAGAAGACTCCTGGATAAAATTCATTAAGGTTGATTAAGTATTCTTTCGGAATATTTTCAAGTGTATTATTATAAGCCTCTATCAAAGTAGTTAATGTCTTTCTATCAACAACACCAGTTTCTTCTAAACCATAAGTTCTTTGAAAAGCTTTTACCGTCTCTTCTGTTTGTTTATTAAATGTTGAACTTCTAAGTCTAAAGAATGGAATTTTTTCATCAAAGTAAGCAACTGTCGAAAGTAAATAATTTAATGATCTAATATACTGTCCACTATCACCTATTCCTACTGTTTCTTTATAAACAAGTTCAGCATTGTCAAAATCAATTCCTTCTGAATAAAGACTTGTAACTTTTTGTACTGCATTATATAAGTATTTAATTTTATACCATGTTGCTTTATCAACTTCACCTGTCACAGGTAAATCAAAATTCTTTTGAAAAGCTTTAACTGCATCTTCTGTATCTACTGTAAAATATTCACTACTATCTATTATAGCTGGAATAGCAGGATAGTTCTGACCTATTCTATTTAATTGCACCTTTAAATTTTTAACTGAATTTCCAGCTGATCCAACTTTAAGTACAATTCCTGGATAAGTCATAACATTATCTTCTATTGGTGCATTATAAATGATTTTAACATCATCACCATAGTAATATCTAAGTATTTCAAGTGGTGTTTTACCTTGTTTAGCTAAATCAACTGAGCCCCATTGTGAAAGTCCATCACAAGTAGTTTTAATCCCATCACAGTAACTAGCAAATAAAGGTTGAACATGATCAACTCTAACTACATAGTTATTAAATAATTCATCAACTGCCTGTGCTATTTTTTCAAAGAACTCTCTACCTTCTTTATATGTTTGATCATATCTAGAATCACTAGTAATATCAAAATCATATCCCTTAGAAGGATACCATTCATTATATATACGATTTAAAGCAAAAGATATTTGTACTAAAATATTCGCAACTATCGCATTTAATGGCCAGTTAGGATAAATTTCCCCACTAGCTACATTCTTAATATATTCTGGAAAAGGTACTGTCACATTAGGTGCATCTTCATCTGGTGCCCCTAAATGTACCACAATATCATTTGGTATACTTGCTGTTTTAACTGCCACTTGTATCACCAGAACTTGGAGTCATTTTAACATATTGAATAACTCTAACATCCCCAAAAATACCTACAACGTAATTATTAATTGTATCAAAATTACCATGAATTGCTGTTATATCATAAGAAGTATATGGTGGCATCACATCTTTATCAGCTACATATTGTGCCTTTGGTGCTGGCAACTCTATATTAGCAATCATTCCATTACTATCAGTTTGTCCTCTAAAGAAAACCACTTTGTCATTACCAAAATTTTTAGATACAATTATCTCTACATCCGCAATAGGTATAGCTTGATAAGCAGTAAAAGCTAATATTTTTAAATAACCTGTATCTGGATTATTTTTAATAAAATCTGCTGCAGCACTAGTATTTTTAAAATCTTCATAACCAATTAAATTCATTCATAAACCTCCTTAATTTTTAATATTTGCCCAATAGATAAGTTATTACTCTTTAAATCATTAAGCTTAATAATACTATCAACGCTAACTCCATATTGTTTTGCTATAACGTAAAGACTATCTCCTCTTTTTACTACATGTGTAATATAACTAGGTTCCACATATCCTTTTCCAAAACATTCTGCCCCAAGTGGCATAAGTTGAACACTTGTCATCGGTAATCTAATAATTGTTCCAGGTTCAACATTTGGACTATCTAAATTATTAAGTTTCATAAGTTCTTCTAAAGTAAGCCCATATGCTTCTGCAATTGCAGCTAGGCTATCACCAGTCCCAAATGTATATAATTGATATTCTCCCACTTCTTCTTGTGAAGAGTTTGGAACTTTCAACTTTTGTCCAACACTTAAATTATTACTGATTAAATTATTAAGTCTTTTTAACTCATCTACACTTATATTAAATTTCTTCGCAATACTATATAAACTATCACCTGCTACAACGACATATTCACCATCACTAACATTTCCATTAATAGGAAGTTTCAATTGTTGGCCAACACTTAAAGAATTAGATTTAAGATTATTAAGTTTAATAAGTTCATCTACTGTTGTATCGTAGCTTTTAGCAATTGAATACAACGAATCTCCTTTTTTTACTATATATAAAGCCACAGTCTCTGCTGTAGGTATCTTAAGAATTTGTCCAATAGATAAATTCTTATTTTTTAAATTATTAGCTGTCTTTATATCATTTACACTAACTCCGTATTTACTAGCAATCCCATATAAAGTATCACCAGAACTAACAACATAAGTTTGCATAACTCACCTCATTTAATAATATGAAAAAAAAAATATTTTAGACAAAAAATACTATCAAAATACTCTAATACCTATTTATGATTTATTACTTTGCATATATTAAATTAGAGGAGGTAATTATGAGTTGTCCAAATTTTGAAAAATATAGACCATTTCCTAATTGCTTTGTATTAGGTCCAACCGGTCCTACTGGTCCAACTGGTCCTAGTGGTGGTCCTACTGGAGCTACTGGTCCTACTGGTCCTACTGGCGATACTGGTCCTACTGGAGCTACTGGTCCTACTGGAGCAACTGGTCCTACTGGAGCTACTGGTCCTACTGG
>CAKPHU010000007.1 GCA_934162125.1 uncultured Bacilli bacterium | reverse complement strand
AGCCAAAAGAAGAAGTGGATGAGAAAGAAACTGAAATCTTTAGTAAATCATTTAGAGATGAATATAAGAAAGAAACTTCTCCAACTACTGAACCAGCAACTGAACCAAAAACAGAAGCTGAAACTACTCCTAAGATAGAACCAGTAACTGAGCCAAAAACAGGAGTAGAAACTACTCCTAAAACAGAACCAGTAACTGAACCAAAGACAGAAGCTGAGACAACACCTAAGACAGAACCAGTAACTGAACCAAAGACAGAAGTAGAAACTACTCCTAAGACAGAACCAGCAACTGAACCAAAAACAGAGGCTGAGACAGCTCCTGAAACAGAACCAGCTACTGAGCCTGTCAAGGAAGAAGCTCCAGTAAAAGAAGAAAAAGAGGCTAAAGAAGATTCAACTACAGAAGTAGAGGAAAATAAAGTAGAAGAGGAGAAAGTAGACATGAATGAAGAAAATGTAGTATACGATGAAAATTATCTAAAGAGTCATGGAGTAGATGTAGACCATGGACTAGAGTTATTAGGAGATATGGAAATGTATAATATGACATTCCAAGATTTCTTAGCAGAAGTAGAAGACAAATTCAATCGTATCAAAACATATAGAGAGGCAAAAGATATGCCAAACTATGCGATAGAAGTACATTCTCTAAAGAGCGACTGTAAGTACTTAGGATTCATGACTTTAGCAGATATAGCTTATCAGCATGAATTAAAGAGTAAAGAAGCAGATCAGGCATGGGTAGATGAAAACTTCGCAGCATTAGAGACAGAATACAATAAAACATTACAAATTGCCAAAGCTTATGGAGCACATCTAGCATAAAGAGAAAAACAAAAAAGTTTTTCTTTTTTTGTCAAATTAATCTTTTCTCAATGTCAAATTATTAAAAATGAAGAATAATTTATTTGAGTGTGGTACAATAAATATAGGTGATAAAATGGAAGAGAGACAACTTAACACAAACGATTCCCCTAAAATGGAGGAGGTTATCCTTAATTATTCTTCCATGTCCGATCAAGAACGATGGGAAGCCTACATTGAATCAAAAATAAAAGAAGAAGAGAAAGAAGAAAGACGTGAAGCAGTCCTTTCAATGATGAATACAACAGGAGCTGACATTGTCGTTGATATGAAAACAGCTTCTTTCAATAAAGCGTCTTTATTTTTCTAATAAAAAGCATTAAGTTATCTTAGTACTTTTTTTATGAAAATAAACTTTTTTTACTTTAAGAAATTATTGTTTTGCTATATAATAATATTAATCTTTTAGGAGGGATAATCATGGAAGAAGAATCAATATTAGATGATAAAAATAAAATAGTCATGAAGTTATTGCATTATTTTATTACAGAGAAAAATTATAATCCTATTATTCTTCAAGGTGTAGAAAATGAAATATGGTTAGAAAACTTAAGTGAAGACTACAAAGTAGTTAGAATTGTTTCTGGACATATCCACAATGATGAACAATATGATTTTGATAAATTTAAAACAAAACGTATTTTAAAGAAAATTAAGAAAAAAACTTTATCTTTAAATATGAATGTTTTTAGTTTCTTTTTAAATATCAGTGATAATGTTACTGAAAATTTAACTGAAAATAATAATTTATTAGGTGTAAAAATAAATGATGAAAAAGATTTAAAGAAAAATGAAACTATCAAGAAAGTTTTCCCAGACTTAAGCAAGAAAACTGAATTTACTGAAGATGGTATGGAATTGTTTGCCAAAATAACTTCTGATATCAATATTCATAATCAAAAAGATGCTGATCGAATGGAAACTCTATTTAGAGAAAAACTACCATTAATAACCAATGTCATTATTTGTTTAAATGTTTTAATCTATTTATTTGGTGCCTTAACTGGTAACCTTGATAAGATGATTAGTATGTTTTGTGTAGATGCAGCTGCTATCAGAAAAGGTGAAATATATCGATTATTTACAGCGATGTTTATTCATGAAAATATTTTTCATTTATTAATTAACTGCTACATCATATATAGTGTTGGTAGTCAACTAGAAAGTTTCTTAGGTAAAATTAAATACTTAATTATTTACTTATTTGGTGGCCTAGTTGCAGCATTATTCTCAATGTCATTCTTAAAGACTGGCTATACTTCACTTGGAACAGATGGTGTAATGTTTGCCATTATGGGATCACTAATTTACTTTGGTTACCATTACCGTGTTTACTTAGGTAATGTTATCAGAAATCAAATAATCCCATTTGTTATTCTTAGTATCTTGCTAAGTATTCTTCTAGGTGGAATTGACATTTATGCCTATATTGGTGGACTTCTAGGAGGCCTAGTCATTACTATTGCCCTAGGCGTTAAAGATAAAACTACAACTTTTGAAAAAGTAAATGGTTGGATAGTATCTTTACTATTCTTAGCATTCTTAACATACATTGCTTTTATCTATACTGCATAACAAATAACTTACGTTACTAGCGTAAGTTTTTATTTAAATGTTGTCAATTAAAAATTCAAATAATACTCATCTAAGATAAAATGTTGTATAAAGTTTAAAAAAATGATAGAATAAAAATATAAAAATTATAGTGAGGTGATTATATGCCACAAGAACAAACTAGTCTCTTCGATGTTGAAGAAATTGATAGAGAATTAACTAGACAAATATTAAAAGAGGTCTATGCTGCCTTAGAAGAAAGAGGTTACAATCCAACTAATCAAATTGTTGGTTACCTAATTAGTGGAGACCCAGGTTATATTTCTAGTTATAAAGATGCTAGAAATAAAATCCAAGAAGTTGACCGTTCTAAAATCGTAGAAATATTATTAGGAGACTTCCGTAAAAATAATAAATGAAATACTTAGGTCTTGATTTAGGAAGCCGTACACTTGGCATAGCTGTAAGTGATTCAACTGGTCTTATTGCGTCTAATTATAAAACAATCAGACACAACGAAGAATATGATAAACTTCTACCTGAAGTAAAAAACATTGCTGAAGAACTTAATGTATCTGCTATTGTCTTAGGTTTTCCTAAAAATATGAATAATACAATTGGACCAAAAGGGGAACTAAGTCTTAAATTTAAAGAAGGCTTAGAGAAAATCCTTGAAATTCCAATCTACTTACAAGATGAACGCTTAACTACTAAAACAGCAACAGATATCTTAATTCAAGGAAATGTATCCCGCAAGAAAAGAAAAAAAGTTGTTGATAGTCTTGCTGCCACTATAATTTTGCAATCTTTTTTAGATAAGAAAGGAACAGAAATAAAATGAAAGAAAATAAATTTACCATGATTGATGAAAATGGCGAAGAACATACATATGATGTCCTATTTACATTTGAAAGTGAAGAAACACATAAAAATTATATAGTATATACTAATAATACTTTAGATGAAACTGGAAATGTAGAAGTATATGCTTCAACATATGATCCAAGCAATCCTAATTCTAAATTAGAAGCCATTGAAACAGAAAAAGAATGGAAAGTAATTGAAACTATTCTAAACACATTACAAGAAGAAGTTAAAAAGAAAGTAGAAAGTCAAAATAATGGGCAATAGCTCGTTATTTTTTCGAGAGATAAAATATGAAGTTAAAAAAGGGACCAAAAATAGTATTAATAATATTAGTGTTACTAGCTTTCATCTTTATAGGAAGCGCTGTTTTCTGGATGTATTTAGCTTCTCCAGTTGACACCAATGACAAAAGGGCAATCGAAGTAGTTATTCCCGAAGGCGCAACAGCTTCAAAGATAGGAACAATTCTAAAAGAAAAAGATTTAATTAAAAATGAAATGTTCTTTAAAATATATTTAAAATTTAATAAAAAATCTAGCCTAAAAGCGACAACTTACGTTTTAAAGAAAAATATGTCTTTAGATGAGATTATCTCAGCTTTAGAAAAAGGTAATGACTACAATCCTGATGTTATTAAAATAACTTTTAAAGAAGGAAAAAGATTAACGGAGTATGTCAAATTAATTGCTGAGAATACTAATCATACCGAAAGTGAAATTTTTGCGGTAATAGATGATAAAGACTACGTTAAAACTTTAATATCTAAATACTGGTTTTTAACAGATCCTATTCTTGATGAGAACATTTACCATCCTCTAGAAGGATACTTGTTTCCTGAAACATATTATTTCTTAAATAAAGATGTCAAAATAGAAGATATTATTGAAAAATTACTAGATGAAATGTCAAAAAGACTAGAACCATATAAAGATCAAATAAAAGATGATCCACATAAATATATCACTTTAGCATCTATTGCTGAACTAGAAGGTACAAATGAAGAGAATCGTAAAATGATTGTTGGTATTTTTAACAATCGTCTAGCCAAAAAAATGACTTTAGGTAGCGATGTTACAACATATTATGCTTTCAATCAAGAAATGGATAAAGACTTAACAAAAGAAATGTTTAATACTTATAATCCATATAACACTAGATCTGATAGATTAGCTGGACTTCTACCAGTAGGACCAATCTGTTCACCTGGTGAAAGTAGTATTAAAGCAGCCATAAATCCAACTTCTAGCGATTACTACTACTTTGTTGCCGATAAATATGCTAATATATACTATACAAAAACTTATGCTGAACATGAAGCAAAAGTAAGAGAAATAAAAGCAAAAGGTGATTGGATATGGTAGAAGACCATAAAATTATAAAAGAAATGTATCAATATGCTCATGAGAATAATATTCCCATTATGCAAGAAGATGGACTAGAATTTCTAACAAATTACATTAAAGAAAATAATGTTAAAAATATTTTAGAGATTGGTACAGCAATAGCTTACTCAACATGTAGAATGGCTCTTTTAGATAAAGACATCTCTATAACGACAATTGAACGTGATAAAGAAAGATATGAAGAAGCTAAGAAAAATGTCGCAAGTCTAAAACTAGAAAAACAAATTAATCTTATTTATGGTGATGCTGAAACAATAGAACTAGCTGGCTCTTATGATTTAATTTTCATTGATGCAGCAAAGGCTCAAAATGAGAAATTCTTTGAAAAGTTCAAACAAAACTTAACAAGTTCTGGCGCTATTATCACTGATAATTTGAACTTTCATGGCTTAGTTGCTCAAGATGAAAAAGCAATCGAAAGTCGTAACGTTCGTGGCATCGTTAGAAAGATTAAGTCCTATATTAATTTCCTAAAAGAAAATACTTCATTCACGACCACATTCTATGATATAGGTGATGGTATCTCAGTAAGTATTCCCAAAGAAAGGTAACTTTCTTTTTTCTTTTAAATGATCTATAATAAACGAAAGCGAGGCGATAATATGAAAATATTAATTGAACCATTATCTATAGCAAATCTCTATGTAGAAAATGTTGATGGTTATATTTTACCCTTACAAAATTATGCTGTTCAAAGCAAAAAATATTTTACTTTAGAAGAAATCAAAAAAGTACGTGAAAATCATCCTGAAAAAGAAATATTTATAAGTATTAATAAGAACTTCTTTAATGCTGAAATAGAGCCTTTAAAAGAACTCCTTTTAGAACTTGATAAACTACATTTTAACGGTATCTTTTTCTATGATTTAGCAATATTAGAATTAAAAAGAGAACTAGAACTTACTACTGATTTAGTATGGAGTCAAACTCATATGGTAAACAATTATAAAACATGTAATTACTACCATTCTAAAGGTGTTAAATATGCTTTAATTAGTAAAGAAATAACGCTAGAGGAAATACTTGAAATAATTAATAAGACGACAATAACTCCTATGGTAGAAGTAGTTGGACTTCCATCTGTTGCTTTTTCTAAAAGACATTTATTAACTAATTATTACACTGATTTAAATAAAACTGTAAATAAAGAACTTCTTATAACTGAAAAAAACACTAATACTTTATATGAAGTTTTAGAAGACGAAGCTGGTACTAATTTCTTTTTAAATACTGTTATGAATGGAACTTCTATTATTAAAGATTTATTTTCTGTAAAAGCACCATATATTATTATGCGTGAATATGGACTAGAAAGTTCTTTCTTTAGTAAATTACTAGAAGATACTAAAAAATATATTGAAGGGTCTTGTCTTGATGAAGAATACATTGCTAAATATAAAGATTATGGTAACACAAACTTCTTCTTCAAAAAGACTATTTATAAGGTGAAGAAAGATGACTAAGATAGAATTATTATCTCCAGCTGGAGACATTGAAAGATTAAAAGTAACATTATTATATGGTGCCGATGCTGTCTACATTGGTGGTGAACAATATAGTCTAAGAGCAAACGCCATTAACTTTTCTCTTGCTGAAATAAAGGAGTCTTGTGACTTTGCTCACAAACTAAATAAAAAAGTATATTTAACTCTAAATATTGTTTTCCATAACGAAGATATGGATGGAGTAGAAGAATATATTAAAGAAGTAGTAGATGCTGGAATTGATGCCTTTATTGTAAGTGATCCTTTTATAATTTCTCACATTAAAAAAAATTATCCACATGTTGAAGTTCATCTTTCTACTCAAAATTCTACAAGTAACTATAAAGCAGTTGAGTACTTCAAAAAAGAAGGAATCAATCGTGTTGTTTTAGCACGTGAAGTAGGTATGACTGATATAGCTGAAATAATAAATAAAACTAACGTTGACATTGAAGTATTCATTCATGGTGCTATGTGTACTTGCTTTAGTGGCCGCTGTGCTTTATCAAACTATGTCACAAATCGTGATGCTAATCGTGGAGGTTGTGCTCAAGTATGTCGTTTTTCCTTTAAAACCGATGAAGAAAAAGACTTCACTATGGCTTCTAAAGACTTAAACTTAGCTGAATATATTGGTAGTCTAATAGATATAAATGTTCGTAGTTTAAAAGTAGAAGGACGTATGCGTTCTCTATATTATCTTGCTACTGTAATAGGAACATATCGTGAAATAATTGATAGCTATTATGCCAACACCCTAACAGAAGAGAAGATGAAAGTACTAGAGTATCGTCTAAGTAGGGTTGCCAATAGAGAAGTATCAACTCATTTCCTATTAAGAGAAGCAGATTACACAGATCAATATTATAGTGGTCGTCAAGAACTATCTAATCAAGATTATCTTGGTCTAATAACTGGTTATGATGATACTAATAAGTGCCTAATCTTAGTTGAAAGAAATTATTTTAAACCAAATGATAAAGTAGAAATATTTACTCAAGATGGTAACATTTATCCATACACTATTACTAAGATATATGATGAAGATTTAAATGAATTAGACGTTGCTCGTCATCCAGAACAAGTTTTAAAAATTCCATTTGAAAAGGAATTACCACCATATTCAATGATTAGATTAATGGAGGAGGGTTAATATGCAAAACTTTGAAACAGCCAAAAATAACTTTTTAGCTCAAGAAGCATCTTATTCTGAATATGCGACAAAGAGTAGTTCGGCAATTAGATTAACTCCTGAAGAAAGTGACATTCGTACTCCTTTCTTTCGTGATGCTGACCGTATCATTCACTCTTTAAGCTACAATCGTTATGCTGATAAGACACAAGTCTTTTCTTTTAAAGAAAATGATCATATTTCTCATCGTATGGTTCATGTTCAATTAGTAAGTAAGATTGCTAGAACTATAGGCCGTGGTCTAGGTTTAAATACAGACTTAATAGAAGCAATTGCTCTAGGTCATGATATTGGACATACTCCCTTAGGACATACTGGTGAAAAATTATTAAATGAAATTTCTGAACGTGAACTTCATGAATCTTTTGCCCACAACATTCAAAGTATTCGTCATTACATGTATATTGAAAATAATGGTGAAGGGCTAAATTTAACTATCCAAGTTCTTGATGGTATTATGTGTCACAATGGTGAAATGGTCTCTAATGAATATATTCCAGAGAAAAAAGATTCAGAAGAATTTTTACGTGAATACCATCTAGCTTACGAAGATATGGATGCTTCAAAGATTTTTCGTCCTATGACTTTAGAAGGTTGTATAGTTAGAATAAGTGATGTTATAGGATATATTGGTCGTGATATTGAAGATGCAATCAATCTTGGTCAATTAAAACGTGAAGACTTACCTAAAGAAATTACTGATGTTCTTGGTAGTACAAACCGTGAAATAGTTAATACCATTGTTACAGATATTATTGACAATAGTATCAACAAATCATATATAAAAATGAGTAAAGAGGTCTACAAAGCTTTATTTGCCCTAAAAGATTTTAACTATAAGCATATTTATAGTAAATCTTTAACTAAAGAAGAAATAGAATATTATCGTACTGGTATGAATAAAATATATAACGATTATTTAAATGCAATAGAAAAGAAAGATACTTCTAATATTATCTATAAGATATTTTTAAATAATCAATGTTCTAAATATTTAAAAGAGACACCACCAAAACGTCAAGTAATTGACTTCATTGCTGGTATGACAGATGACTTATTTCATGCTGAAATAACTAAGTAAAACTTGCATTTTTCTCGATTTTGTGGTAAAATATGGCTACTTTTGAGAGAAAGAAGGGAATTTATGAAAAATTACACTCGTAAACGTGAAGATGATACAAATTATATTGTTAGTTGTACTTTAGGTGACGACGATACTATTGAAGTAAAATTTGCAGATGGTACAATTTATAGACCAGAAGCAACCGAAGAAAACATTAGAAAAGTAAGAGACGCTATGGAAAGTCAAGTAACTCAAGGACTTACAAATTATTCTTA
This sequence comes from uncultured Bacilli bacterium, assembly GCA_934162125.1. Lineage (GTDB taxonomy): Bacteria > Bacillota_I > Bacilli_A > RF39 > UBA660 > CAG-877. Next base: position 73,790 of record CAKPHU010000007.1, on the reverse strand, counting down.
TTTTAAAAGAAATGGTTTCGTATCAGCTGCTATTACTATTTTAGGTGCTGGAGCTTCAGTTATTGCAGCTTCATCAGAAACAGCAGCCTTAACACAAACAGCTGCAACAGTTGTTATGGGGGCTGGCTCTCTAACTTCTATTTTAGGTTTTGCTGGTTTTATCAAAAATCAAGGAATTTTATCAGAACTTGATAAATTTAAAGTTCGTAATGAACATCAAGCTGATTTAGAGGAATTAAATAGATATCGTTATGCTTTAGTTAACTTACCAAGAAAATTACGTGAACATATTAACAATCATGATGATCCATTTAATGCTCTTTATGCTGATCTTTATAGCTCTAAACATATAACAACTATCAGTAAAGAAATAGCTCGTGAAAAGACTTATAACTTTACCTATAGTAAAACTAAGTAGGTGATAGTATGCTAAATTTAACTAGAAAAAATGAAAGTGATGAAACATATATTGTTGGAGCATACCACTCTAATGATGATAAAGATATTACTGTAGAATTCGCTGACGGAACAAAATATGTTGTAAAAAACACTCCTGAAAACGTAGGTAAAATAAGTACAGCTATGGAAAATCAAGCTTTAGCAGGAACTTTCAATTTAGGATATTTTAAATTAAGTAATGTTGGTTGTTGTGCTGGAGCCTTTGCTTCCATTGTAGGAGGTATGTTTGGTGGAGCCTTAGCTTCAAATATAGGAGCTGGAGCTTCTCTAGGTTGTTTAATTTTAGGTATAGGTATTTCAGCTTATCCAATTTATAAAGCAGTTGGAAACAGTATGAAAATAACTGAAATTGAAAAGATTCAATATCGTAATGCTTACAGTGATAGACTTGATGTGGTAAAAGTATATGAAAATGCCTTAGCTAATGTCAGTAATAATTCTGTTAGAGAACATATCGAAAACCATGACGACCCATTTAACGCTATGTATTTAGATGAATTTACTAAAAAAGATCTACAAGCAATTGTTAAAGATATTGATCGTGAACAAAAATTTGGTTTTACGTATAAAAAGAAAATGAAGTAAAAACAAAGAAGATAATTCTTGCTAAAAATTGAAAAATGTGCTATACTATCACAAGTTAGTCTATAGATAATTAGCGCTACAAATAGGATAAAACATTTTAATGAGGTGATAAAAATGGGAAATAAAAATACAGTATATTTAACCCAAGAAGGATTAGATGAATTAAAGAATGAATTAGATAATCTAATCAATGTAAAACGTCCTGAAAATATCCAAGCTATCAAAGAAGCTAGAGCTTTAGGTGACTTATCAGAAAATGCTGAATATGATGCCGCTCGTAATGAACAAGCTCAAATTGAAGGACGTATTAAACAACTAGAAAAAATGATTGAAAATGCATCAATTATTACAGATGTTTCAAATGACAAAGTAAGTATCGGTAATACAGTTTCAATCAAATACGTAGATGATAACGAAGAAGACGAATATAAAATCGTTGGAAGTCAAGAAGCCGATCCATTTGAAAGCAGAATTTCTAATGAAAGTCCAATTGCTCAAGCATTATTCGACCACAAAGTTGGCGATATTGTTACTGTAAACAGTCCAAATGGTAGCTATCAAGTAGAAATAACAGAAATAAAATAGTAAAATTGTCTATTGAAAAAATAGACTTTTTTTTTGCCTAAAATATGATATACTTAAGAAGAATAGAATAAGAGGTGGCCAAAATGATAATTAGAAAGCCTTATGCGTTTCTTATTAAGAACTTTAAGAAAATTCATATTTTCTTATTTATATTATGTGCTTATATATATTATCAAAACTTGCGTATTAATGCCTTTGTTAATGAATTTCTAGAGTTTTTAACTTATGATGAAGTATCAGAGTCAATTACTCGCTACATTAATGTCTGGCTTTACCTTGCCATCATCTTTGTAGTGGTTGCATCAGCTGCCGTCTTAATCTTATTGAAGCATAAAAAGAAACCATGGAAAGTATATTTAATTCCTATTGCTGAGTATACTTTAATGTTTGCTTCTCTAATTTTAACCAGCAATTTCTTTGCTACTTACAGTGGTAGTCTTGATACTACTGAGATAAGAGCTATTCGAGATATTCTCTTTATTTTAACTTTTCCGCAATATTTCTTCTTCATTGTTCTCGCAATCCGTGTTTTTGGAATAGACTTAAATAAATTTGATTTCAAATCTGATCAAGAATACTTAGATTTAAATGAAGATGACCGAGAAGAGTTAGAAATAAATATTAAATTTGAAAAAGGTTTCATCAAAAGAAAATGGAACTATTTTAAACGTAATACAGTCTATTTTTTTAAAGAACACAAACGACTAGTCATGGGAGTTCTAACTATTGCTTTAGTCTTTGTTATCTATAAATCTTATTTCTACATCTTTGTAACTAATAAATCATATAGAGAAGGTCAAAATATTAATACTAGTGGTTATACTATTCAAATAAATAATAGTTATTACACTAATAAAGATTATAAAGGCGATGTCATTTCTCCAAAAAGTAGTTTTGTTGTTTTAAATATAACTATTAAAAACAATGTTCAAAAAAGAGAGATTAACTTTAATAGATTTCATCTTATGAATGGTAAATCAAATTATTCACCATCTCTTCAAACTTATGCCAATCAATTTAAAGATTTTGGTAAAAGTTATGTCACAAGAACTATTGAACCTAATGAGGAATTTAATCTAATTATGGTCTACAAAGTTGCTCCAGAAGAAGCTAAAAATAAATTTGTTTTGTATTATCAAGAGTTCACTAGTGAACATACTAATCATCTTCGTAAGATAAAAATAAAGTTAAATGATGTGTCTGACATTAAAGAAAATGATCCTATCGCTTTAGGTGATGTTGGCCAGGTAATTATTAATGGTGAAGAAAATGACATTTCCTTTGATGATTATGAGATTTCTAAAACTGCAACCTATGTTAAAAAGAATTGTAATAGTCAAATTTGTTACAGTGGTGAAGAAGAATACACTGCTAAAGATGGCTACAGCATCTTAAAAATGTCTTTCTCTGCTAATGAATATGATGGAGCAGGTATGATGAATTTATTATCTGAAAATGCTAGATTGGTCTACAGTGATGAAAATAATGAGTTGAAATATTTATCTATTGTAAATGGCCTAGATACTCTTAATTACTATGGTAAATATATCTACATTAGAGTGCCTGAAGCTCTAGAGAAATCAGAAACTCTAAAGTTAGAATTTACTTATCGTAATAACAAATACACATTTAACATTAAAGAACCTGTTAAAGAATCAACTGAATAATTATTAAGAATTAAGATATGGTTTTTAGACTATATCTTTTTTATCTAAAGATTGACATTTTTTTTAAATATATTAAAATTATATATATAAGATAAAGTGAGAAATAGAGAGGGAATTATGAAGAAGAATGTTAAGAAGTTAATTATTACTTTAGTAATAGTTGTTTTAGTACTAGCAGCTGTCTGGTTTATCTTTTTAGCACCATATGTCAAATTTAAAAAGAATGAAAATACTATGTTGAATGCTGCCAAAAGATATTATGAACTAAATCCTACTAAGATGCCAACTGGTACTAGAATGGCAACCGTTACTCTAAAAGATTTGTACAAAGAAAATTATATAAAAGATGATTTTTACCTACCACATAGTACTGAACCATGTTCTATAACTAACAGTTGGGTTAAAGTAAAACAAGTAGATGGAGAATATAAATATTATACTTATCTAGATTGTGGAATTATAAAGTCAAGTGTTGACCATGAAGGACCTAAAATAGTTTTAAATGGTAAAGAAGAAATAACTATTAATCGTAATGACAAATATGAAGAACCAGGTGTTAAATCAGTAACTGATAATACTGATGGAACTATGGATATTAAAAATGTTATTATTGATAGTTCTAAAGTTGATACTTCACAAGTAGGTACTTATACCGTAACTTATACCGCAACTGATAGTTTTAAAAATAAAACTACTGTTAAAAGAGTAGTTAAAGTTGTTCAAAAACTAAACAAAACTGTTAAAGATGAATCAACAGAAAATGGAATATATAAAGGAATAGTTCTAAATAATTACATTTCATTCTCCGGTATGCTATTTAGAATAGTTAGTCTAGATGGCAACAATGTAAAAATTGTTTCTGAAAATGATATTGCGAGTGTTAACTATAAGGGAATCGAATCATGGTTAGATTATTTCTATGATCATTTAGCTGACAGTTCTAAAGAATTTATAGTTGAGAATACTTATTGTACTGGTACTGTTCCAGCTGACAATATCAACAATACTACTGAATGTGCTGCTAAAACAAAAAAGAAAAAAGTTTACTTATTATCAAATAAAGAATTAAATGAAAGTAGAGATTCTAGTAGTGACAGTTACTTATTCTCTGAAACTATTAACTGGACATCAATAACTGTATCTGACGAAAATGCCTGGTCAACTAAGTATGGTTTCGTTCCACTTGAAAGTAGTACTCAGTTCTATGGTTTCTCTAAAGATTATAACTTTGCCATCAGACCAGTTCTAACAATCAAAGGAGATAGTTTAATTATTGGTGGTCAAGGTACTGAAGAAGTTCCTTACTTATTAGGAGATATTGATACAGGTAAAGCAAATGCATATATAAGCACTAGATATTCTGGTGAATATATAACTTATTCAGGTAGTCTATGGCGAATAATAGAATCTACAAAAGATGGTTATACAAAAGTAATTGCTGAAAAACCATTTGAATTAATTGATAATAGTTTAATTAAATATGAAACAGAAGATGAGATAAAGATTTACAATCCAAATCAAAAAGGTAACATTGGCTATATCATAAACAGAAGAGCTGGTGAAGCTACAAATGAAGAATACTTCGTTACCAGAGAAATATCTGTACCAATTTATAAAGATGCTGCATCATACAAAGGTGAAGTAGAAACTAAAAAATACAAAGTTAAGTTTGCTGCTCCAGATATGTATGAAATGTTTAGTGCTCCTCAAGTAAATAGTGGTATGGGTTACTGGTTAATAAACTCATCAAAAACAGAATTCCGCAAATATGTTTATTCAAATATTGGTATCGTTATGTATGACGATGAATTATCAAATGATTATGAAACTTATATTAGACCAACAGCTTATTTTGATAAAAGTGTAAAAATAGTATCAGGTAGTGGTACCAAAGAAGATCCATATAAAATATCAAAATAAAGTAGGGGGAGTAATATGAGTAAAAAGAAGTCCAAAGAAAAGTATCCTATCGCGACAATCAGTGCGATAGTTATAGTACTACTAGTTGTAACTTTTCTTTGCATATCAAAACCATTAAATACTAAAAGTTATAAAATAGAGTCCAGAAAGTCTGAAGTTACTGCCTACAAAGAAAAAAATACTGACTACATTGTCGATGGCTGGTTAAAAGTTCAAGGAACTAATATTGATTATCCGGTCATCATTTCCACTGATGATGTAAGTATCAATAATATGATTGATGACTTTACTTGGAAAGAAGAAAATCCTGAAGAACTCACAAAAAGAACCGTTATATACGGTCATAACTTTAAGAATATTTCTTCAACGCCACTAATTACCGATAGTACCCATTCTCGTTTTGAACAATTGATGTCTTTTATCTACTATGACTTTGCCAAAGACAATCAATTCATTCAATACACTAGAGATGGTGTTGACTACCTTTTTCAAATCTTTTCAGTAAGTCTTATAGATGATTATGATCTAATACAAAGTGGTTATTTGGATGAGAAAGAACTTAAAGATTATTTAAAAAAATCATTAGATGACAGCTACTTCAAATATGACATAGATGTAGATGAAAATGATAAAATAATCACTTTAATAACCTGTACTAGATTTTTTGGAGGACTTAAGTCAACAAGATTTAAAATAGATGGAAAACTTCTTGAAAAAGATGAAAAAGCTATATTATCAAAAGTCTCAACAAAAAGTAATTATCAAGAAATAGAAGAGATTTTGAAAGGAGGAAAATCAAATGAAAAAACAGCTTAAAATTTTACTTAGCATTTCGTTCATACTATCTGGTATTGTTGTCCTTAATACCAATATTATCAAAGTAAATGCTAAGCCATTAGAAGAAAAAAAACCAGTTACCTATAAGAGTTGCTTAAGCAGCAATAATCAAAGAGGAACTAATTATACGAAGGCTACTGATAGATATAAGCCAAGTGTATCAATAGAAAGCCACTTCCCATCAACTGGAGCAGATGGAGCAGTAAGGGCTTCAATTAGAAGTGGCGTATTTGATGTATATGTCTACAGAGTAATTGATGGTATCTATCATGAAGAAAACCCAGTTCAACAATTTACTTTAGGAGGATCAAATTCTAAATCTCATGGAGTAAGCTATTCTCAAAGAAGTACGCCACAAGATCTAGCTATTGTCTTTGTTCTAAGAGAAACTGATGATCTTTGTGAAGTAACTGAAAACAGTAAACCAATTCAAAATAGAGATGGAACATGGACAACAAGTGATGGAAAAGGATATATCTATTACTACTATTTAGGTATCCCTGCTACCAATGAATCACAAATAAATAATATTAATTATAATAAAATCTGTGCGGCTCTAAGAAACTCTAATTATGATGCTTATGCTAGTATTCTTTCTAAATATGTTTCAAGAGAAGATTTTCAAACATACTGGCCAACTATAAATAATGACACAAATAAGAGATTTTCTTATTGCTACAACCAAAGTGTTCCTTATAACTACACAGAAAAAGAAATAGCTAAAATAGTTAAAAATAAAATTACAGCAGTAAAAATAAGTAGTCGTTTTAATGATATAAATGAAACATTAACACCTCCAACAGATGCAACATTAGTAAGTTCAACAGACTTTACTGGTAATAATTCTCTACAATGTCCAGCTTATCAAACTGTTAATGGTGCCTATTTCCCTAACACCCTAGATACAACATTAAAATACTATAAAACGGAAACAACTACTCAACAGTTAAATGTTTATACAAGTACAGGATCAAATACTATCGATGGACAATGTAAAAAGCAATGTCAAGAAACTATAACTGTAACATACGGTCCTCCTGCCGCAACACGTGGTGGGCTATGCTTTGAATATAAAGTAAAAGTAAAGAGTGAAGTTGAATGTAAAACAGCTTTCACTGTTCCAGAACCAAAACCAGAAGATTATCAAATTTGTACTCCAACTGGTTCATGTAACGGTGGTACATATCACTCAGCATCAGGACCAAATGAAGAATTTGATTCATGCATAACTTCTTGTGATGGTGGAGAATATACTCAAAGTTGTATCAATAAATGTTACAAAAGTGTTTATGAAAAAGATGAAACTCTACCATTAAGTTATGAAAACAATGCTTTAGTAAAGCAAATAAAAGAAACAACTCAATTTGTTTATAATGAGAAAAATATTAATGAACTTTCTGAAGAATTAAGAAATAGATATAATACTATCATTTCTACTTCTCCTGATAATATTGGCCCAGGTAAGACTTATAGCGTTGAAGATTTACAAATAGCAATTGCTGAAGCTGGTACTGGATATTATTCAGTAGCATCAAATGGTTCTATTAAATGGAATTCTGGAAATGGTAGATATTGGGAAATCATAGGTAGATATTATCCATTAGTTATCCCAGAGTATGCTGTTACAAGACTTCAAAATGCTAATAGATGTAATGCTGGAAACTTCCTTCTTGGTGGTAAACGCCAATGTGGTATAAGTTTAATTGATACAGGTATTGGTATTTTAAGAAATAATGCTGGAAATGGTTATTGTTCAGCGGCATGTTCATGGTATGGTTGTGATGGAGCTAGAAATAACAACTACTATAGAGGCTATCCAAAGAGTCCAGGCAATGCTTCAAATAGACAATTTATGAATAGTGCTGATGCAATCGATGTATATCAAAAAGAAGTAGAAGCATACGAGGCTGCTGCTAATAGTTGTAAAACAGCCGCAACATGTTCAACAAATACTGCAACATTCACTATAAAAGTTAATAATAAGTTAGAAAAATCAGATGGTGACAACTTTATTAATTATGACAAAGCAAGTTTAACACCAGGTAGTGGTTTCGCAACTAAAACAGATAGTGACAATATAATTCTAGAAAATGACTTCTGCTACAACAGTGATAAAAAATCAGATGACAGTCAAAGATATTTAACAGAATGGTCATTCCCAGGTACATGGATTAATAATAAAACTGGTCAAATAAGTTATGAAAAGAAAACTGATTCTGCATGGCATGAAAAGAAAAATAAATTCTGTACTAACTTAAATAGTGTCTTTGCTAATAAAGAATGGTGGCAACAAAAATTATCTGAAGCTGCAGTACCAGCAGACCAATTAGTTAAAACATTTGATTACAATATCAATGCTACAACAAGAAACTTCGGTTACTTCGGTTGGAACTTTGATATAAATTGTTTCTATGCCATTTATGATAAATCTAGAGACAAAGAAAATGGCGGTGGAGGCAACGGCGGAGGTAACAGTGGCAACAACGATTTATTATATCGTCTAAGAACTGTAGAACTAGAAGATGTCTTCCCATCAACAGATGGTAAAGGAAATAAAGAAAGTACTACAACAGGTAGAGATCCAGGCTTTAACTGGACAGGTGCTGCAACAAATCTTAAGAATTCAGCATATCGTATTACTCCAGCTGCTACAGTAACTGCTATTCAATCTCGTAAAGGTACAATTTATGAAGATAAAGAACAATACCTAGATTATGAATTTGTTTTAGACAAAGAAACAATTAGTAAGATTAGAAATACTAAGAATAAAGCAGTAGCTCAAGGATATGAAGACTATACAACATTTAGTAATAACTTTACTGTTGTAAATGGTGTTTCAGTCTACAAGAGTCCATTAATAACTGAGTTTGCAATCACTCGTGGTAACATTGGTTGTAACAATGACGGTTACGGTAGTAAGTGTGAAGAATTAGATAAGATTTATTACAACAATAATAAGACAGGAAGTGATACTGGTGAATAAGGGTATGTTAACAGTAGGAATTATCTTACTAGCAATCATTGGCTTATTATTAATAAATATTATTTCCAATTATTCAACAGGTAGTGAATTAGACTACTACTTAGTAAAAGAGACAGCAAAAGCCGCAATGGAAGATGCAATCGATGTCAAATATTATCGTGATAATGGTTCTCTACGAATGGACAAAGAAAAGTTCGTAGAGAGCTTCTTAAGAAGATTCGCTAATAGTATTGATAACACAAGAAATTATCGAATTGGCTTCTATGATTTAAATGAAGTACCACCAAAAGTAAGTATCAAAGTTGACTCTGCCACAGTATTAAATTTTGAGGGAGAAAACTTATTAATGAGCACAACTTTTGATGGAATCGTTGAATCAATAAAAACAGAAGACGAATATATCGAAAAAGCTAATAATGATCCAGACAATGAATTAGGTTATGCCATCTGTATGTTAAAAGATGGAACCTATGAAAATGTTAAAGATGAAGAACAATGTAACGCATTAGGCGGAACAATGGGAATAACAAATTAAGCAAGGTAAAAAGTGCCTTGCTTTTTCTTTTAAATGCCATTATAATTCATTGACTTTTTAATGAAATATGATAAAATTATATTATGTAAAATAGCAAAGATAGGCATTATAGAAATATGTTTATTATGAAGTTGATGTGAATCAATTGATTTGTTATGTTCAGATAAAAAAGAGGGTGCCAATATGACAGAAAGTACTAAGCGTTTATTACGAATTATCATTACGGTTATAATTGTTGCTGGTTTTGCTTATTTCTTAGTCATTTCCCCACTTATTCAATTTAAGAAAAATGAAAATAAAATGTTAGAGGCTGCCAAAAGATATTATGAACTAAATCCTACTAAGCTTCCAACTGGAAAAAGATTAAGTACTATAACTCTAAAAGAATTATACAAGGAGTCATACTTAAAAGAAGATTTATACACACCTCTAACTACTGATGCTTGTTCTATAAACAACAGTTGGGTCAAAGTAAAACAAGTTGATGGTGAATATAAATATTATGCATATCTTGAATGTGGAGTCTTTAAATCATCATCAGACCATACTGGCCCAAAGATTACATTAAAAGGCGATAAAGAAATAACTTTAAATAAAGGTGAAGAATACAAAGAACCTGGTGTAGAAAAAGTCTATGATGCAACAGATGGAAACATGGATATTAAAGATGTTGAAATCGACAGTAGTAACGTTGATACATCAAAAACAGGAACTTATACAGTAACTTACACTGCCACAGATAGTTTTAAAAATAAAACAGTTGTGGAAAGAAAAATAAAAGTTATTCAAAAGTTAAAAGAAACAGTTAAAGAAGATACTGATAAAGATGGTATCTATAAAGGAATTGTTACTAATAACTACATTACATTCTCAGGTCTAACTTTTAGAATAGTAGGTCTAGACGGTGATAATGTTCAATTAGTAAGTGACATTGATTTAGCAAATGTCAACTATTCTGGAATTGATGAATGGTTAAACAATTTCTATAATCTTCTAACTGAAGAAGCTCAAAAGTTAATCATTGAAAAAGAATATTGTACAGGTACTTTAAAAAATGAAGAAGTAGAAACTAATAAAAGTTGTATCTCTAAAACTAAGAAGAGAAAAGTCTACATCCTATCAAACAAGGAAATAAATTCTAGTGTTGAAGATGGTGGCAGCTATTTACTTACTCCAACAATTAGTTGGACAGCTAATTCACTTGATAGTAATAATGCTTGGGCAAGTAAAGATATCTATAACATGTTCACTGATTTATTCAGTATGCGAGCTGCTAGTTTTTCTAAAGATTATAATTTTGGTATTAAACCTTTAATAACAATCAAAGGAGACATCTTAATTACTTCTGGTGATGGTAGTATTGATGATCCATATTCACTAGATGAAAGTCCAAAAGCTAAAGCTGGTGACTATCTAAATACTAGACACACTGGTGAATATATAACTTATTCAGGTTATACATGGCGTATTATTTCTACTGAAACAGATGGTACTATAAAAGTTATTGCTGATGACATCATCAACTTACCAAATGACGAAGAAATCGGTTATACCGATAGCGATACTGTAAAAAAATATAATCCTACTAAAAAAGGTAACGTTGGCTACATCATAAATCAAAGAACTTCTGATACTGTTGATGAAAAATATTTCATTACCAAAGAAATAGAAGTTCCAATTTACAAAACAATCGCAAAATATAATAAAGAAGATAAAGTTGAAAAATACAAAGTAAAATTTGCTGCTCCAAATATGTATGAAATATTCTCAGCATATGAACCAGGTATGCAACATGGTTACTGGTTATTAAATTCATCATTAGAAGAAAATCGTAAATACTTTATTTCTAATAATGGTGTAGTCTTCTATGATTTATCAACTGATAGTTATACAACCTATATAAGACCAGTTGGATATTTACATAAAAATTGCAAAATAATATCTGGCGATGGAACTATTGATAGTCCATATAAAATAAAGAAGTAGGTGAGAAAATGACAAAGAAAGAAAAAGAAACTACAAGAAATGTTGTCTATGGCACAGTACTTATTCTTCTAGCTTTCATTATTGGTTCTATGATGATTGCAAGTCTTTTCCTTCCGAAAGACTACTACAAAATAGAATCAAGAGTTGAAAATGTCACAAAAGATCCGAAAAGTTCAGAATACGAAACTACTGGTTGGATAAGAGTTCAGGGCACTAATATTGACTATCCTGTTCGCTATTTAGAAGATGTTAATAAACTAAGTGATTTAACAGATGACTTCAGTTGGATTCTAAATAAAGTAACAAAACTAACAGATAGAACTGTTCTTTATGGTCACAATCTTAAAAACATTTCTTCTCAACCATTAATTGCTGATGAAGACCAAAATAGATTTGAACAATTAGTATCATTTGTCTACTATGACTTTGCTAAAGAAAATAAATATATTCAATATACTATCGATGGTAAAGATTATTTATACAAAATATATGCTATTTCTATCGAAGATATAAAAGAGGATTATCTTTCAGAAGATAAGGATGAAACATACTTAAAAAAATATATAAAAAATGCTCTTAATAATAGTTTTTATAACTATCAAGTAGATATTAATGAGTCTGATAAACTTCTTACCTTAGTTACATGTACAAAGGTAACGAATGATTTAGTAACACACAACCTAAGAGTTGATGCTAGACTTGTTAGAGAAAATGAAGAAATAAATGATTATGAAGTAACTAAAAATGATAGTTACCATGAAATAGAAACAATTTTAGGAGGTTCTGATTATGAAACAAATGCCTAAAAAAAGAATAATAGGGTTGCTTGCTTTACTTATATTCTTGATATCACCGACAGTTTTAGCTAAACCATTCTGGGGTGAAAACTTCAATGGTGATTGGGAACAAGATACAGGTAAAAATAGCGGTGAAGGAATTGCCACTGGTGGAAAATGTACCACAATCAAAGGAAGAGATAAATATCAGCCATCAGTAACAACGGATTTTGAAAACAAAAAAATTACAATTAAAGTATCTGATGGTAAATTCAAAGTATTTGTCTTTGTCAACACCACGGGTACTGACTTAAATCCAACATTAACTTATAATATTTCAGTTGGACAATCTGCAACATTTAGTTATGATCCTTATGATGATGAACAAGATGTTAAAATAGCAATTGTCTATATGCTAGAAGAAGCAGATAATCTTTGTGGAGTATATCGTGCAGGAACTGCTTACAGTGATGACAAAGGTGATGTTCAATTAAAACTTGCCAATGGCGAAAATGGTGGTTACGTTTACATCAAAAGAGTAGAAGTTGGACGTGACGTTTCTAATGCCACTGTTGAAAATACTAATTACGATGGTATCTGTGCAGCTTTCCGTAACGGTAACTACAGTGCTAATGCTAATTTAGCTAAGAAAGTAAATAAAGATGATTTTGCTAAATACAATCCAACAGTAGTTGGTCAAGAATATTATCAAGATAAATTACCATATTGCTACAGTAGACGTGTTAAAGCCGACTTTAGAGAAGTGGATGTAGCATCAATGATTAATTTTGCTATTCAAGGTTATAAAACTTCAACAACAATTGGTACTTCTGGTTCAATTGGAAACGTAACACCAGATGCCATTCGTATAGATGGTAATGCTGATACTGATACAGAACATAAATTAACAAGATTAAGCCTAACTTGTCCTGCTTATACTAAACTTGCTAATGGTAACTATGTAGCAAACACATCAGAGACCCAAAATATTTACTATATTGAAGGAGAAACTAATAAGAGTTCAACATTATTAAGTGGTAAGAAAATAACTTGTGATCGTAAATGTCGTGAAACAATTACTATTACTTATGGACCACCAGTTGCAACTCGTGCTGGATTATGTTTCGAATATAAAGTAAAAGTAAAAAGTGAAGTAAAATGTGAAACAAAAGTTGTTGGTGAGGAACCAAAATTATCAGATTATGATGTTTGTACACCAATACCTGCCTGTGTTCATGACGGTGGTTGGGTAGGAACAGCGGCTGGACCAAATGATGAATTTACAAAATGTGTGAATGAATGTGATGGTGGAAAGTATACTCAAAGCTGTATCAATTCTTGCTACAACAAAGTATATGAAAATACAACTACTACTAACACATCAGTAAATAAAACTGCAACTATTGAAAATGTTGCAAAGAAATCTACATTCAATTATTCTCAAGAATGTACTAAAAATAAACCCGAAAAAGGAACTCAAGCTTATTACAACTGTATTTTAGCTAATAAGAATTCTAGTATTAAAGATGTTCAAGAAGCTCTAAAAAATGGTCGTAATGGTAAATATGTAATAAATTCTAATAACACAATTAGTTGGAACGCTGGATCATATCGTTTGTTCTGGGATCAACTAGGAAGATATTACACAGACTTTAGTGCTAACTACTTAAACTTCGCACAAGGTGGAGGTTGGGTCTTCTCAGATAGTTTTGCAAGAGCAAACTATGGAACATCAGTATGTGGTGCCATTTGTAGTTGGACAGGTTGTCCACTAGCTAGAGCAAATGGTTACTACCATGGTGGTAAGGCAACAAATGGTCAATTCATTAATAAAGAAGATGTTGTAGCTGGTTATGAAGTTGATATGGAAACTTATCAAAATGTTATGAAAGAATGTAAAGCAGCAGCTTCATGTTCAACAAATACTGCAACATTTACAATTACAGTAAACAATAAATTAACATCATCAAATGGTGATAATTATATCAACTATGATAAAGCAAGCTTAACTCCAGGTAATGGTCTTGCTACTAAAACAGATAGTGACAGCATAATCCTAGAAAATGACTTCTGCTACAATAGTGATAAAGAAATAAGTGATAGTCAAAAATACTTAACAGAATGGTCATTCCCAGGAACATGGATTAATAATAAAACTGGTGAAATAAGCTATGACAAGAAAACAGATTCTGCATGGCATGAAAAGAAAGATAAATTCTGTACTAACTTAAAATCAGCTATGGTAAATACAGAATGGTGGCAACAAAAAGTAGAAGGTACTGAAGTAACTAGTGATAAATTAGTTAAAGATATAGTTTATAACATCAAAGCATCAACAGAAAAATTTGGTTATTATAGTTGGAATGTTAACTTACAATGTTTCTATTCAATCTATGATAAAACTAAAGATGGTAATACTAATCCAGGAAACACTGCTGATGACAATGATTTATTATATCGTTTAAGAACTGTAGAACTTGAAGATGTCTTCCCATCAACTGAAGGAAAAGAAACATCTGAAAGTACATCTACTGGAAGAGTACCAGGATTTAACTGGACAAACGCTGCAACAAACTTAAAGAATGATGCTTATCGAGTTACTCCAGGAGCTCTTACAAGTGCTATTCAAACTCGTGGAAATACGATTTATTCTGATAAAGATGAATATCTAGATTATGAATTTGAATTAGATCGCAAAGCATTAAATGAAATTAAAGCTGACAGTAAAAATAAGAAATTTAATTCTTATGGTACTGGTAGCAATTATAAAGTCGTAAATGGTGTCTCAGTATATACAAGTGAATTAATCAGTAAATATGCTAAGACTAGGGGAAATGTAGGTTGTAACAATGATGGAACTGGTACAACTTGTGAAAAGATAGATAATGAATATACAGAAGTTGTAGGAGGTGGCAAATAATGAATAAGGGTATGTTAACAGTAGGAATTATCTTACTAGCAATCATTGGCTTATTATTAATAAACATTATTTCCAATTATTCAACAGGTAGTGAATTAGACTACTACTTAGTAAAAGAGACAGCAAAAGCCGCAATGGAAGATGCAATCGATGTCAAATATTATCGTGATAATGGTTCTCTACGAATGGACAAAGAAAAGTTCGTAGAGAGCTTCTTAAGAAGATTCGCTAATAGTATTGATAACACAAGAAATTATCGAATTGGCTTCTATGATTTAAATGAAGTACCACCAAAAGTAAGTATCAAAGTTGACTCTGCCACAGTATTAAATTTTGAGGGAGAAAACTTATTAATGAGCACAACTTTTGATGGAATCGTTGAATCAATAAAAACAGAAGACGAATATATCGAAAAAGCTAATAATGATCCAGACAATGAATTAGGTTATGCCATCTGTATGTTAAAAGATGGAACCTATGAAAATGTTAAAGATGAAGAACAATGTAACGCATTAGGCGGAACAATGGGCATTGCAGGATAATGGAAAGGAAGGAATAGAAATGGGAAACAATGCAAGCGGAATAAAAAAATTCTTACAAAACAAAAATACCGTCACTGTCGTTGGTGTAGTAGCAGCAGTCCTAGTATTATTCATAGGCTATAACATTCGTGTTAAATCTGCTATCAATCCAATCACTGTACCATATGCAAAACAAACAATAAATGCAGGTACACAAATAACTGAAAGTATGGTTGGAACAATGCAAGTTCCACCAGCTATGTTAAAAGGTAACGTATTAAGAACTCAATCACAAGTAATTGATAAATATACTAGATCAGATAGTATTATTCCAGAAGGAAGTTTATTCTATTCAACAGCTGTAGTTGAAGAAGATCAATTACCAACAAGTATCTTACTAAAATATCCAAAAGGATACGTATTATACAACATGAGTGTTAATACAACTACTACATATGGTAACTCAATTTACCCAGAAAATTATATTGATATTTATCTAAAAGCTGTAAATAAAGTTGATAATAACTCACAAATTACAGAAGATGCTGATAAAATCATGTTAGGTAAATTAATTGAAAATGTTAAAGTTCTAGCAGTAAAAGATTCATCAGGTCAATCAGTATTTACTAACCTAGATGAAAAAAGAACTCCAGCTATGATCGTATTTGCTGTACCAGAAGAGTACTACATTTTACTAAAGAAAGCTGAATACTTAAGAAGTTATGATACAACACTAATTCCAGTACCAACTAATGAAAGTTATGAAGATACTCCAGGCGAGTTAGCTGTATCATCAGAGAAATTAAAAGACTGGATTAACCGTGTAACTGTTTGGGATGAAACTAATTAAAAATATAAAAGAATAAGGATGTGGGTTAAATGAACGAAAATATATTTGATAAATTGGATTTTGGACCCCTAAAATCTTTACTAGAAAATGATGATATAACGGATATTTCCTTTGATAATAATGGACAAATTTGGATTCGTTCATTAACGCAAGGATCTCTAAGAGTAGAAGTAAATGGAGCAACTCCAGAATTTGTTGAGAAACTAGCTTTCCAATGTTCAAACGTTATGGGAACTACTTTCAATAATGCTAAACCATTCTTAGATGCTGAATCTTCTGAATTACGTTTAAACTTTGTACACCAATCAATCGCAACTAATGGTATTGCAATGGTTATTCGTAAAACACCAGCTAAGATTCGTCTAGAAAAAGAGAAATTATTAAAAGAAGATTACTTTACTCAAGATATCCACGACTTCTTAATTAAATGCGTAGAAGGCCATTGTAACATCATAGTTTCTGGTGAAACTGGTTCAGGTAAAACTGAGTTTGTAAAATACCTAGCTAGTCACACAAAAACAAATGAAAAACTAATCACAATTGAGGATACTCTAGAATTACACTTAGATAAAATCTTCCCTCAAAGAGATATAGTTGCTATGAAAACAAATAACGTAGCAAGTTATACAGATGTCCTAGTAACTTGTATGCGTCAGAATCCAAAATGGATTCTACTTTCCGAAGTACGTAGTGCCGAAGCAGTTATGGCTGTTCGTAACTCTATTTCATCAGGACACAACATTTTATCAACAATCCATGCTGATAAAGCTTCTGCTATCCCATATCGTATGTATAGTTTGATGGAAACAGATATTGATGTAAATCAGTTCTTGTCAACAATCTATCGTTATGTACAATTAGGTGTTCATATTAGAGCTTATTACAGTAAAGAACTAAAGAAATTTCATCGTGAAGTAGATGAAGTAGTAGAGTTCTATGTTGATGAAGATAATAAACCACAAAGTAGAACAATTTATCAAAAATTATTTGATAAAGAGCCAAAATTAAGAAAGCCAAGTAATCACTTAATTGAATATCTTGAAAATCAAAATATTGATATAACAGAAATTACTAGTCACATGGAAGATGAACATAAATTTGAAGCTGATGTAGCAGCTGATAAACCAAAAGAGGAAAACAAAAATATCATTAACAACGAAATAATTGTTGAAGATGGTGACACTACAGATTATAGTGTCGATGAAGATAAAAAGAAAAAAGTAACAGTTGAAGCACCAATTAAAGCAGAAGCTATCTCTGACGAGCAACAACAAGCTTTACTTGATGAAACAATAGAGCCAATAAAGTTAGATGATGGTGAATCTACTGATGTACCACAAGCTTTAGGTACAGCACAAGTAGTAGAACAAGCTCCAGCAGCTCCTGTCCAAGCACCATTAATCCCAACAATTGCTTCTCCTGCACCAGCCCCAGTTCAAAATGTTGTTGCTGAAGCAAGCAGTGTTAAACCATTAATTCCTACAATCGCCCCTAATGTCAATGCAGCTCCCGTAAATACGGAATTAAAACAACCAGTTGTTAATACAGCACCACAACCTTTAATTCCTCTAACTAAAAGTAGTGAACAAATTCCTGCTTTAGATAATAATCAGGCTCCTATAGCCTAATAGGAAGGAGTAATAAATATGTATATTGAAGAATTACTAATTCTTATCTTCATAACCGTTGCAATAGTTGCTTATCGTAACTATAAAGGTCAAGATGTAAGAAAATTTATAGTTGGACAAGTCCAAGAAATCTATGATAAGTTTGCTCCTTATTCCTTTAAAGTAGTAAGAGAGAAAACTAAAGAATTAGGTCAAGAATATACTGTTAAACAATATACTGTACAAGTTGTTTTAATGGCTGGCTTTGCCGCTGTTATCTCATACCTATATTTCTACAACTTAGTAATTTGTATCGTATATATAATAATTGTAATCATGTTTGTACCTTATCTTTCATATTTAAGATGCAAAAGAATTTATAGTGAATACATCTTCGAACAAATTCAAGTATATACTTCTAACGTTATCATGGAATTTGCAACTACTCAAAGTTTCGTTAAAGCTCTTGAAGGTGTTCGTAATTCAGGAGTTCTAGAAGATCCTGTTAAAAAAGATGTAGACCACATGATAGAACTTGCTTATCAAAATGGTAGTATTGATGAGTCTCTAAATTATATGAGTGCTCTATATCCATACTACATTGTTAAAAACATGCACCAACTATTCTTACAAATAACTAAAGAAGGTGCTAGAAACTCTGCTGAATCTCTAGATAACATGCAATTAGATATCGATATGCTAGTTGAAAGTGTTTACCGAGATCGTATTGAAAGAGCATCATTCCATAAGAACTTCTTACAGTTTGGTGCTATGCTATACTTACTAGTTATGTTAGTACAATACTTATTAGGAAGAGAAACATACTTAATTCTTCTTGATCGATGGTATATAAAAGTATTGTTACATGGCGTAATTATAATCAACACATATTTCCTATTAAAAGGGGAAAAATATTATAATGAGAATGTAGGTGCTGAGTAATGGAAGCCTTAATAGTTGGATTTATATTAATTGGAATCTTAGTTTATAATAATACCATCGATAAAACTAAGTTCTTAATTGATAATGAAAAGTACTTACAAATCTTTCGTGAAGAAGATTATACATTCTTAATTTATGCTAAGTATGGAGAAGATGTTGATGCTGACCAATTATACATGAAAAGAATTAGTTATGCCTTAATAACATTCTTCATCATGTTAGCATTTACCGTTGCTGGAGGAGATTCAGCTAGTGTTGTTAACTCTCAATTCTTCTTGAACTTTGTCCTATCAAGTGTTATTGCTATTCTAATATTTAAAGTTCCTTATATACAATTGAAGAGTTTCTACAAAGCTCATCTACATGAAATAGATATTATGTTACCATATTATCTAAAGAGCTTAGAGATTTTAATTCAACACTATACTGTACCAGTTGCCTTAGGTAAATCAATTGATGACGCTCCAGATATATTCAAACCTGGCCTAAGAGAGTTAATTGATAAGATTAATTCTGGTGATTCATCAATTGACCCATATATGGAATTTGCCAACACTTATCCAGTACGTGATTCTATGCGTATGATGCGTTTATTATATCGTTTAGGAATCGGTGCTCAAGAAAACAAACAAGAACGTTTAATGATGTTCTCACGTACTGTTTCAAGTCTTCAAAATAAAGCTCGTGAAACAAAGTATAAAGAACGTCTAGGTCATATGGAAAGTCAAACCATGGTTATGTTAGTAGTAACCGGTGTTGGCGTTATGCTTATAATTTTAATTTCTATGATGATGATGTTTACAGTGTAAACAAAAATAGATCTTATTGTTAAAATAATGATGTTTTGCTATAATAAAATATATGATAGAAAGGAGATGTTGTTTAAGTGAAAGCAGCAACTGGAGAATTAAACTTAACAGTAATCACTTTAATTGCTATTGCCGCAGTAATAGGTTTCTTCTGGATGATGTGGCCAAATATTCAAAATGCTATCAATAGTCAATGGGGAAATATTAGTGGTGGAGCAGTTGGAACTGTACTTGTTCAAAAATAAAAAGAGGTGATATTAAATGCGTGATGCTTTTGGAGGACTTGTAAATATCGTTATAATCGTTGTCTTCTTAGTTTTAGTAAGTGGCTTACTAGCATTTAATGTAAATTATACTAAAGCTTATCGTGTTAAGAACAAAATCATTACAACGCTAGAACAATATGAAGGAGTTTGTAGTGAAGATAGTGCTTGTGATAATGCCATAGTTGATTACATGCGTACTTTAGGTTACAGTGCTAATAACTTTAATTTAGATGGTTTTGATTGTAAACATGGATATTGTATTAAAGAAATATCTACAGCAAGTGAAACTGGAGCAGTTGATGAAGGTAATGGTAATAAAGTCTATTTTCAAGTTTATACCCAAATCAACATTGATATACCAATTTTAAATAAGATATTACCTGGTTTAAGAATATTCCAAGTAGGTGGAACAACCCAGATAATAATTAAACAATAAAAAGAAAAAAGGGCAAATAAAAAGGGTGTGATAATAAAATGAACATTATAGTTTCAAATGCACAAAGTACAGCACTAAATAATTTAGACATTGATATAATTAAAAATATTAATGGTACTTATGATGCAAATGAATTGGTAGCTATGTTTAAAACTTTGTTCTTTAATAAATTAATTTTAGATGTAACAGCTTTAAAGAATCATGAAAATATTAATAGTTATCAAGCACTATCATCAGGACTAGATCCTAATAAAGTAATTTTATTATTACCAGAAAACACAAAGATGTGTACAGTTGCATTTCTTGCAAAACTAGTAGAGTCTGGTTTCTACAATTTTACAACTAACATCCCAGGTGTTAAATATTTATTAACCCATTCAAATAGCTTAAAAGATGTTGAACAATATAGAAAGATGGCTGCAACATCTTCTTCACCAGCTGCACCAAGTCCTAACCAAAGTGTTGGAACCACAACTATAATAGGTGTTAAATCAGTAACTGGAGGAGCAGGTGCCACAACATTAATCTATATGTTAAAAAAGCAATTAACAACAATCTATGGCGAACAAAAAGTAATTGCTATTGAAATAGACCGAAATGATTTTAGAGCTTTTGGTGATAAAGCTATGATCACAGTACGTCGAGACGAAGTAAGAAATGTTATAAGAAAATATTATAATAGTGTTTCAATTATCTTAGTTGACTTAAATGACTACGATGATTTAAATATTTGTAATGAAGTTTTCTATTTATTAGAACCAAGTATTATAAAGATAAATAAATTATTAAGACGTGATATCAATGCTTTAAGAAAATTGAAGAATCACAAATTAATTCTTAATAAGAGTCTTTTAACTGGAAAAGACATTAGTGATTTTGAATATGAAGCAAATGTCAAAGTTTACTATAATATTCCACCATTAGATGAAAGAAAAAGTAATGGTGCTATTAATGATTTTCTAGCATACGTTGGTCTAATATCAAGTGGTAATGGTCACCACGAAAATTCTAATAGAGTATTTGGCTTATTTAGAAGGTAATAATTGACAAAAACTTTTAGATAGGTTAATATAAACTTAGTAAAGGAGATGTACTATATGGCTAATTTATTCCAAATTGGGGCAGTTGGAAATGTAACTGATAACTGTGGTGGATTAGGATCTGTTGTTAATATCATTAAAAACGGTGTTCTAAAAACTATTTGTATTCTTATACCAGTAGCTTTAATTGCCTTCGGTTTATTCGATTTAGGAAAAGCTGTTATTGCTAGTGATGAGAAAGAGGTAAAGGCTGCACAAAGCAGATTCATAAAAAGAATTATTTATGCAATCGTAATATTCTTAATACCAGCTCTTGTAACATTCATTATGCAAATAGTTGCCTTAGGTGCTGATTCTAGTGAAACAAGCACAACTTCATGGGCTGACTGTTGGAACAGTTTATATATCGTAAATAAATAGCAAATATTGCTATTTTTTTTTTATTTTGATATACTTAATATGTTATAATGTGTACGGAGTGATCTTTATGAGAAAAAAAGTCATCTTAAGCATGATTCTAATTGCAGGACTAATTTTATTTAGTTCTTTTAAAGTTTATGCTCAAGAAAATGTAGTAACAAATAATATATCAACTATGAGTATTAGTGATAATATCAATATAGCTGTCTCATGTACAGGAAGTAATGCAGCCCTAGGTGATGTAAATGATCCTGATTCTGTTGCCTGGCTCTTACAAAAACTTTTAAATTATATTAAGATTCTAGGACCATTTTTAGTTCTAGTTTATAGTAGTATTGATTTTATTAAGGCCATTGTAACAAGTGATGATGATTCGCTAAAAAAAGCTACTAAAAACTTATCAATGCGTCTAATACTAGCCCTAGCTTTGTTTTTAATACCGGTATTCGTAAGCGTTATGTTAAACATCGTAGGTTTAACTTCAGATCTATGTGGTCTAGAATAGGAGAGTGACAAGATGATTACAGGAGTATTTATGGGTACATGGAACCGCGGTTTCATTACTGATGCCCTAAGACTAATTTTAGCCATGATTGATTCTGTCGTTTATGGTCTCCTTGGCGGCCTATATACAGTTTTCTTTAATGTTTCGACAGCTGACTTTTTAAGTGGTGGAACTATTAAAGCAATTTATTCAAGAGTCCAATTAATAATTGGTGTTTTCATGGTATTTAAATTAGCTGTTACAATAATTCAAGGTATCATGGATCCAAGTAAAGTAAGTGATAAAAAAGCTGGATATGGACCAATTGTTGGACGTATAGTTATTTCTTTAATTATGTTATCAGTAATTACTCCGATTAATGTTCCAAATCCTCAAAATGAATGGGAAGAACAATTAAGTAACCATGGACTTGCTTTTGGTACTTTGTATTCTCTTCAAAATAGAATTTTATTAAATAATACATTAAGCCGTGTAATATTTGGAAATGATGAGTTTTCTACATCTAAGAAAAAGACTACTTCAACAAGAGATTTAACTCAAGCAGGTCAAGATTTTTCTAAGATAATTTTGAAGTCTTTCTTTTCAATAAATTTATTACCTGAAAGTCAGTGGCAAGCTGTACCAGAAGGTAAAAGCCCTGAAAGTGTTCAAGCCAATTGGGTATGTCAAACAATCGATCCTGCTGTAAAGGCAACATATGACAATGAGCACTCAACAGTTGCTGATATTTTAACTGTTGTTAATTCAAGATGTAATACAACTGGTAAGTTGGCAAACATAATTCAGATAGCTTCAGACGAACAATATGTCTTTAATTATATGTTTATTATTAGTACCGTAGTAGGTGTAATACTATGTTTCCTAATAATAACTTATACACTAGATGTTGCTATTCGTGCTATCAAATTAATGATTTTACGTATGATAGCTCCAATTCCTATCATCAGTCATATGAGTATTAGTGGAAAAGAGAGTAAGGGACAAGATTCATTTAGTACTTGGATCAACGCCTTAGTTACAACTTACCTAGAATTATTTATTAGATTAATAGTAATGTTCTTAATAATTTATGTTTCCGAAGAAGTATTAACTAAGGGAGTTGCCGGACTTGGTGGAGCCTATTATAGTGGCAGTAACTGGTTTACAAATTTATTGTCAACTGTCTTCATCGTTCTTGGCTTATTCTTCTTTGGTAGACAAGCACCAAAATTCATTCAAGACTCTCTAGGTATCAAACCATCAGGCGGTTCAATTGGTCTAACAATAGCTGCAGCTGGACTTGGTACACTAGCCGGTGGTGGCGACAGAGGTAATGTCCTTGATAACATGCGTTCAGCCGCTAGAAGTGTTCAAAATGGTGGAAAAGATCCAGGAGAAGGACAATTTAAAACATATCGAGATAATCAAGTTAAGAAGTTACAAGATAAATTCAGTAATGGCATACGAGATGAATACTATAGACGTGGCTTAGACATAGACGATCAAGATGGAGGATATGAACGTAAATGGTGGCAGTCTGATGAGAAAAAAGATTTCTTAGGATTTAAACATGGTGCAAACGTTGTAGATGCGAGAAGCGATATGGAAAGACTTAAAAATAATCAAGAAAGATACAAGGCTAACTGGCAAACACATGAACGTGCAACAGGTCGTGGTGTAGCCAGTAGAGCTGGATCTGACGTACATATCAGACAAGATGCTTATCCATCACCAACTCCAGCTGGAACTCCAGGTGTAGCTCCATCAGGACCAACAGTACCATTAAGTCCTAACACAAAAATACAACATCCATTAGGTAGAGATGGACAAGGTGGAACTGGTTTCTCAGGTACAGCACCAGCGACTTCAGCTCCAACAACTTCAGCTCCAACGCCATCAACAAGCCCAAGTAGTAATCCACCAGCTTTACCACCACATACACCATAAAAAGATAAATAAAAAGGAGTGTGATATAGATGAACAATTATTTAATACCTGCAAATTCCAAAAAAGGACAATTAATTTTAGGTATGTTTAGATCATTTGATTTAGCTCTACTAGTTACAGGAGTTATGATTACATTTGTTCTTTTAGCATTTGTACCTGTAACTTCAACACTAAATACTATCTTAATATTAATACCAGGAGTAGTAAGTGCTATACTCGTTGCTCCTATTCCTTATTATCATAATGTTCTAACTATGATAACAGAACTTTATGATTTCTTAACAAGCAGAAGAACATATCGCTGGAAAGGTTGGTGCTATAAAGAATGGCTAAAAAAGTAAGCGGTGTATATACCGAAGACTGGTTACCTATAAAAGGTATCCAAAATGGAATGATTTTTACTACTAACAACATGAAAGTAACAGGAGTAAAAATAAATCCACGTAATATATTTATTCTTGATCAATATTCACAAGAAAATGTTTTAATAGGTCTAAAAAACTTTTATAATATGTTAGATTTTGAATTCTGGTTAGTAGTAGCAGATCGACCAGTAGATATTTCAATCTACTTAGCTCAATTGCAACTTCGCTTTAATGAAGCACCAACACCACAAATCAGAAAACTAATTATGCAAGACATAAAGAAAGCTCAATCTTTCATTAATAACGACGTAGTAGATACAGAATATTACATTTTATTTAGAGAAAAAAATGTTGATCTTATTGAAAAAAGAATTCGTTTAATGATTAATGGTTTAGCTTCATGTGGTCTAACAGCATCTAAAGTAAATAATGATGATTTAAGAGTAATAATGGAAAACTTCTTAAATGGTGGAAAAAGAACTCAATTTAGGACGGTGATGCCACGATGAGTATTGGAATTAGAAGTCAACTAGCTCCTAAGGGACTAGAATTTTTCTCAAGTGATTTTTATATTAGTGATCAATATGCAACAATACTAACTGTTGTATCATATCCAAAATTTATTGAACCAGGCTATCTAGCATCATTAACTAACATGTCTGGTATTAAGATAGTTATTAAACACATTCCTGTTCCATTTCAACAAATGGCTAAAATGTTAAATAAACAAGTAGCTGATTTAAAAGAAAAATATCGTACAGAAAAAGATTTAACAGTCAAAGAAAAACATCGTCAAGATGCAGAAAGTTTGGAATACTTCGTTTCAATGTTAGCAGCAAGTCAAGCTAGAATCTTTGACTTTCAAATGCATATCATGATAACTTCAGGTACTAAAGAAGGATTGGAATTAAAGAAAGTAAACGTCAAAAATTACTTAGATGCCATGGATTTAAGAGCTGTATCTCTTCGTTTCGAACAAGAAAAAGTCTTAAAATCAATCTTACCAATCTTCCCATCTCAACCAATAGAGCAAAGAATAGGTACACCTATACCTTCTGTTACTATTGCTGCAATGTACCCATTTATCTTTGATAGTATTAAAGATCCGGGATTATCAACTTTATTAGGAGTTGACTTCTCTGGTGGTGTAATTTTATTCAATCAATTCTTATATAAAATTAGAAAAGAAAACAATCGTAATAATGCCAATATGATTATTCTTGGTACTTCTGGTTCAGGTAAATCAACCGCAGCTAAGTTGATGCTAAGAAGTCATATTCGTAATGGTTGCCAAATAGTTGTAATTGACCCAGAAGATGAATTTAGAGAAATTACTAATGCTTTTGGTGGCGATACAATTGATATTGGTAAAGGTGGAGACTTCGGTCTAATTAACCCACTTGAAATAATCGTAGATACTGATGAAGAAGAAATAAAGCAAGGACTAGGTTATACTGTTCTAACTAGAACACTTCAGTTCTTAAAAGCTTTCATGAAATATTATGATCCATCTATAACAGAAGATGTTTTAACAATGTTTAGTGAAATTGTTCAAGACACATATAAACGTTTTGGTATTGATTTTAATACTGACTTCTCCCAATATACTTCATCTGATTTCCCAACATTTAGTGATGTGTATGCCACTATTAAGGGTAAATTAATGTCTATGACAGAAGTAACTCAAGAACGTGATATTATGGAACGTCTAGAATTAAAAGTACGTCCAATTGTTAATGAATTAAAATTCTATTTTGATGGACATACTACCATCAGTAAAGACAGCGACTATATGGTATTTAACATTAAAGAGTTAATGAATAGTGATAGTAATATCAAAAACGCCTTATTCTTTAACGTTTTAAAATATGCCTGGGGACTATGTTTAGACTATAATGTTGATACTGTCTTAATGGTTGATGAAGCTCACGTTTTATTAGGTGAAGGTAATGTTTTAGGAGCAGATTTCTTAGCTCAAGTACAACGTCGTGCTCGTAAATATAACACAGGAACAATTATCATTACTCAGCAACCATCAGATTTCTCTAACCCAGCTGTTATTACTCAAGGAAAAGCTATCTTTGATAACTCTTCATATTACTTAGTAATGGGTCTAAAGAAACAAGCAGTTGAAGATTTAAGTCTTTTAATAGATTTAAACGATAATGAAAAAGAAGGAATAAAACGTTATTCACAAGGTGAAGCATTATTCGTCTGTGGTAACAAACGTATGCAAATAAATGTTATAGTAACCAAAGCCGAACTAGAATCATTTGGTAGTGGCGGCGGACTATAAAATAAATAAACAAAGTAGTAAGAGGTGATATCTATGGCAGCTAAAAACGAAGACGAAAACTTTGAACGTAATGCCCAAAACAACGCTGAAAATATTCAAGTTGTCGCAGATATTGCCATGGAAAGTGGTAATCCCTATGCTGCAGCAGCTGGAGCAGTTGTAAAAGTAGGGGATAAAGTAACTGGTGGCAAAGTATCTGAAGGTTTAGGCAAAGCAACTGCCAAAGTTACGGAAAAAATGCCTGGCGGAAAAGCAGTTCAAAACGCCTCAAATCAAGCAAATGAAAGTGGCCTTAACAAAGCAGCAGGTAAGGCCGCTTCTTTTAAAAATGGCGATTTAGGTGATTCGGATGCTGGTGATGCCTTAAAAAAAGCACAAAATAGAAATAATTCAAGGCCAGAAAACTTACGTAAAAATAAGCAAAAAAAATTAGAAGTTCCTAATGGTTTAAAGATAAATGCTTCTCTTCCTAATGAAGAAATAGAAAACGAAGAAAAATCAGGCGGTAAAAGTGGCGAAGACAATGGCGAAGGACCTTTAAAAGGTGATGGTTTCTTTAGTAAAATTTTTAAAAGAAGCATTATCATTGGTACTGTTGTTGCGGCCTTCTTTTTACTTATCCTTGCCTTACCAATAGTAGTCATCATAGATATTGGTAACTTTGATGATGGTTTTGGTATTAGTAGTGAAACTGGTGGCAATACTGGTGGACTAGACTATACTACAAGTGATAAAGAAGCTGATGCTTTTCACAAGAGAGTAAAAGAAGTAAATGAAGAGTTCATGCAACAAAATAAATATATTGAACCTTTAGGAATTGCTGGTTTATATTCCAGTCTAAAAACATACAATGCCAGAGTGACTTATAAAAATATGACGACTAAAGTTATACGTGACGTTGCTAAATTAATGATAGATGAAACTGGCTATTATAATGAAGAAACATATCGTAATAATTTAATGACTCTTATTTTTCCAAGTTACTTTCCAAATGCTACTCAAACAGAATTAAAAAATATGACTGATACAGTCTTTGAATATATTGAAAATTATAAAGCAATTGTTGGAGAAGATACTACAAATGGTTGTTCTTCTTCTGGCAGTTGTGAATATGACATTAAGGGTTTCTATTTTCCAAGTCGTAATGCCAATGTAACTAAAAATCTTCAAGTTAGCAATTTAAAAGTTCGTTTAATGGAATGCGGTCAACCATATGGTAATGGTAGTTATCAAAAAGCAATAGACCAACCTTTAGTTGATTTTGAATCATACATAATGGGTGTAGTTTATGCCGAGATTGGTACTTCTTATCCAGATGAAGCCATCAAAGCTCAAATGGTCATGGCTCGTAGTTTTGCCTTATCTAGACCAACTGGCATGGGTACGAAAACAGGTAAGAAGTTAGCTCAGGAAAATGGTCAATGGATTCTCCAAATATCTTCATGTGTAGCCGATCAGGTTTTCTGTAATGTTAATACTGGTTGTTCTTATGACTGCTCTGGTACTCAGAGTCAAGGTGGTATTGTAAGAAGTGGGATCATTGCTGGTTCATGTAAAACTAGACAACCTCTAGCTAGCAATCATAAAATTAGAACTTTAGCTAATCAAACAGCAGGTGAGGTTCTAGTCAATTCTCAAGGCTATATCGTAAGTACTGCCTATGTTAGTTCTACTCAAAAGAAAGCTAAAGCTTTAGCTGAAAAGGGTTATAATTATAAACAAATTTTACTTGCTTTATATCCATCTGCTACTAATGTCAGCAAAAGTAGTTGTGGTTCTGCCAGCAATATTTGTGGTAGTACTTCAAGTGGACCATATGCCAATTGGAAACAAAAAGATGCCAAATGGGGTTCAGTTCGTCTTGGACAAAGTAATCAAACTATCTCCTCAGCTGGTTGCTTAGTAACTTCAGTTGCCATGTTAATAGCTAAAAGTGGAGTACCAACTAATGTTCAAGGTGACTTTAATCCAGGTACTTTCGTTACAGCTTTAAATAAAAATGGTGGTTTCAGTGGTGCCAATTTTGCCTGGTATCGTGTTACCTCTGTTGCTCCTAAATTTAGACCAGTTCAAATTAACTATAGCCTAGCCGGTTTAAGTAAAGAACAAAAGCTAAATACTATTAGAAACTTAGTATCACAAGGTTATTATGTAGTTGCCGAAGTAAAAGGTAATACTGGACAACATTGGGTTGCTATTGATAACGTAACTGGTGACACTATCAATATGATGGATCCTGGTTCATCATCAACTAATATGTGGGCTCAATATAATTGGCAAAATACTAGTGTAATTTCTTACTTTTCAGTATCATAGGATGGTGAATATGAAAAAAGGTAAATATCTAATTTTAGTCGTAATTTTAGCTATATATTTCTTAATATTTTATTTTATCTATGGTAGAGATAGTATCGCTAAAAGTAAAAAGAATGGTACTTTAATAATTGATAATAATGCTATCTGGCAAGTAGAAAATGGTAATTGGCGTAATATAAGTTATGCCAGCGAAATAGAAGGACTTTCTTGGCAGGAATATAAAGTATATTTATCTAATTCTTACTTTGGTACATATTTCTTATGGAACAGTGAAAATAAATGGTACTTATTTGATTCTGAAAAAAATCCTATAAATTATGATGGTAATATGATTGCTTCTAATCTTAATTATGAACTTAATTTTAAAGAGTTCACTACTAGAGAAATTACTTATTATAATGAAATAAATAAAGTTTTAACTGAAAATGGTCTTGCTTCAGATCAAAAAGAGTACACAGTCAAAGATTTAGTAAGTATAGATTATGATGGTGATGGAATTATAGAAAATTTCTATTTACTTAGTAATGTATTTCCTTTAGAGACAAATCCTAATGTAATATTTACGATTGTCTTCATGGAAAAGAACTCTGTAACTTATCCAATGTACAGTAGTGTAGAAAATAATGATGGTTTTAACGGCTGTAAGCCATATATAAGTGCCATTTTTGATGCCGATGGTGATAAAGAGTATGAAATATTATTATCATGTGGCAAATATAGCGAAAATGGTACTATGGAAACTTTATACAAGTTTGAAAAAGATTCATTTAAAATATTAATTAATAATTAATTTTATAATAAGTTATGATATAATAAGTGCTAGAAAGGAAGTATCTTCATGAAATTCAAATTCAGAGCAGACAAACATGATTGGATGATGTTTGGAATTTTTGCGGCTGTCTTACTATATTTTGTAGCCATCGCCGTAGTAAATTTAGGTACCTTTGCTTCAGAAGGACATCTATCAGGAATAAATCCATTTCCTGCTTTTTCACCACGCTACATAGGACCAACAATATTACTTTATATATTATTATTAGGAGGTCTATTCTTAAGTGTTAGTTCTTATTTCTTTGAACGTGAAAAAGGTATCGGTATAACTACTGAGAAGAAAGACAAAGGTTACTCTCGTTGGGCAAAAGAAAAAGAAATTCAAGAAGAACTAGAACGTGTAGATATTCATCAACGTAATGCCAAAGCGGCTGGTCTTCCTCTAATTTTAAAAGAAAATGAGATGTGGGTAGATAATGGTGAGTACCATTCCTTAATAATTGGTGCTACTGGTTCAGGTAAAACTGAAGGTTTCGTTTTACCACAAGTTCATAGTTTAGCAAAAGCCCGTGAATCAATAATTATTACTGACCCAAAAGGTGAGATATATGAAAAAACAAGCTTAATGTTAAGAGACCGTGGTTATCAAATATTATTATTAAACTTCCGTGATCCTCAAAATGGTAATGCTTGGAATCCAATGACATTACCTTATAAAATGTGGAAGAACGGTAATCATGATAAAGCCATTGAGTTATTAGATGACTTAGCCCTAAATATCTTGTATGATGAAAGCAATAAAAATGCTGACCCTTTCTGGGAAAAAACATCAGCAGATTATTTCTCAGGTATTGCCTTAGGCCTTTTTGAAGATGCAAAACCAGATGAAATCAATATCAACAGTATTTCCTTAGCAACAACTGTTGGTGAAGAAAAATTTGGTGGATCAACTTATATAAAAGAGTATTTTGATGCGAAAGATCCTGCAAGTGCTGCTGCTATCAATGCTTCAAGTACTATAATGGCTCCAACAGAAACAAAGGGTAGTATCTTATCTGTATTTAAACAAAAGGTAAAACTATTTGCCTCTCGTGATAATTTAAGTGAAATGTTATCTTACAGTAGTGTAGATCTAGAAAGTATTGGTGAAAAACCAACTGCTGTATTTATTGTTATTCAAGATGAAAAGAAAACATATCACTCTTTAGTAACTATTTTATTAAAACAAATTTATGAAACTTTAATTTCAACAGCTCAAAAACATGGTGGAAAATTACCAGTTAGAACTAACTTTATTCTTGATGAGTTTGCCAACATGCCTCCTCTAAAAGATGTAACAACTATGATTACTGCAGCTCGTTCTAGAAGAGTTAGATTTACTATGATTATTCAAAACTTTGCCCAACTAGATTCAGTATATGGTAAAGATGATGCCGAAACAATTCGTGGTAACTGTGGAAATATTGTTTACTTAATTACAACAGAACTTAAAGCCCTAGAAGAAATATCTAAGATGTGTGGTGAAGTAAAATCTAAAAAAGATGATAAAACAGCTTCAACTCCATTAGTAACAGTTTCTGATTTACAACGTATGAAACAGTTTGAAACAATTATTCTTCGTATGCGTAAACAACCATTTAAAACAAAATTAACACCAAACTTCAAAATAGACTGGGGTAGAAAATATCCACTTGCTAAATATCCACAAAGACCAAAACATGAAGTTCATACTTTTGATATTAAAAAGTTTGTAAAAGATCAAAAAAAGAAGAAATTATTAGAAATGATGAATTCAGCAGGTGATGACACAGCACCATTAGGTGGTCCATTCCAACCAGAAGAGAAGGTTAAAGACTTCCAATTAAGTGAAACTACTAATGAACGTCGTCCAATAGGTAGAGGAATGTCTACTTTTGCCCCTAATAATTATTCTGAACCGGAAGAAAATCCTTTAAAATCAAGTTATGCTAACATAAATAAAGAGGTAAAAGAAGTACCATTTAATAATAATTTACCTAAAGAGCCAGTTAGATCTTTTGAACCTATCGAAGATTTTAGTAGTCTTCCTAAAAAAGCTCCAGAATCAATAAAAGAACCTAATCCAAATTATAATCAAGATGATGATTTTGGTTTTGATGTTGATGAACTAGTTAAAAAGATCGATGCTAAAATAGCTGAGTTAGAAGAGGAAGAACGTCGTGAAAAAGAGACAGAGGCAGCTAAGGCAAAAATTGCTGAAACTCCTGTTGTTGACTTGAACAGTTCTAAAACAGATGCTCTAGATATTGCCAGCAATAAAATAGAAGTGTTAGATAACAAAGAAATAACTAATAACACTCTAAACACAAATGACAATGCTATACCGGAAATTGCCAAAGAACCACAAAGTTTTCCAACTACAGCTCCTGCAATTAATATTCCAGACGATGACGATGATGAGTTCTTTGATGACTTTTTCGATAATTAAAAGGAGGAAAATAAGATATGAGTACTAGTTTTGGTTTCAAAGATGAAAAAAAAGAAAATGATGATTTAATAATTGATGATTATGAAGAAGATGATGATAGTTCTTCAAAGTCAGGATCTTCAAATAATGCCAAAAACGATATGAAAAGCTTTTTAATAAAAGTAGGTGGTATCGTAATTGGTGGTATTATTGCTTTACTACTGTTATTATGGATAGTGTCATTATTTAGTCAAAAGAATTATTCTTATGAAGATATTGAAACTATTATGACAAATGCAGCTAAATCATACTTTACTGAAAATCCAAGTAGCCTACCTGCTGATGAAAATCAAATAGTAGAAATAGAAGCAGGAACTTTAGCCGCAACAGGAAAAATGAAAGACCTATCAAAATATACTGGTAAAGGTGTTGTTTGTTCCGGTAAAGTTCAAGTAACTAAATCTGGTGCAGATTACGCTTACACACCATACTTAAATTGTGGAGAAAATTATAGTAGTCAAACACTAGGTTCTGCCATCACAACTGATAGTATCC
The DNA here is from genome assembly GCA_934162125.1 of uncultured Bacilli bacterium. GTDB lineage: Bacteria > Bacillota_I > Bacilli_A > RF39 > UBA660 > CAG-877. The sequence goes on along the minus strand of CAKPHU010000007.1, from coordinate 40,466 downwards.
CAACCACAACAGGTTATGGACTATACAGTATGAATAACGAATTAGTATTCCGTGGAGAACAAGTAAATAATTATGTTCAAATGGAAAAATCTCTATGGCGTATCGTAAAAGTAGATTCTTCAAATAACATAGTTTTAATTAAAGATGATAAAGCTGGTTATGGTTCTGCTTGGGATGATCGTTATAACGAAACTTTAAAATATAATGTTGGAATGAATAATTATTCTACTAGTAGAATAAGAGAAAAATTAATAGAAATATATAGTACTACTGATAAAGGTGTCATCTTCTTATCAGAAAATGATAAGACTAAGTTACTAAAATATACTCCATGCGTAGGTGCTAGAAAAGTTAAAACTGAACAAAATAATGGTACTGTTGAGTGTGCTACTAAAGGAGAAGAATATTACTTAGGATTACTACAATTATCAGACTACATTAATGCTAGTACAGATCCAGCATGTAAAACAAGTGAAAATAAACAATGCCAAAACTACAATTATTTAAAAACAAAATATAATTGGTGGACTGGAACACCAGTTGGTTCAACAAACTATGAAAGTTACTCAATTTCTGAAAGAGGAATTATTGAAGTAAGTAAAACTAGTGAATACAAGTCAGTTCGTCCAGTCATAAAAATTAGTTCTAATACTAGAATAACTTCAGGAAATGGAAGTAAAGAAACACCATATCTTGTTAAATAGGAGTCTATAATTACTATAGATTCTTTTTTTTCATCTAATATAGTAGGGGTGAAAAAATGACTATTTCTATGACTGACTTCTTAGCTAAGCAGGCTAAGGAACAATTAAATATTATCGATTTAAGAAGTAACTATTTATATAGAAATGGTAACATTAAAAATTCTATCAACATACCATATAATTATTTACTTCTAACACCTGAAAAGTATTTATCTAAGAAAGAAACATATTATCTGTACTGCGAATATGGTTCAACTAGTAAATTCATTTCTAACAGACTAAATAGTTATGGATACCAAACAATTAGTATTGACACCGGTTACACTGGTTATAAAAGCTCTAACAACTAAGAGCTTTTTTTTTAAGACAATTTATACTATAATTATAAAGAAGGTGATAATATGCAAAGCCTCTCAGACATCTTAGAATTTTTAACCAAACTAGTAGCTGATGGAGGACCATTAATAAGTTGTTTTTTAACTATATTTTTATCGATTCTCCCTATAATTCCTTTAGGAGCCATGATTGCTTTAAATACCACTGCTTATGGTCTCTTACCAGGAATGTGTCTTTCTTATTTTTCTACACTACTAGGTTGTTATATATCTTATAAAATTTTTTATCATCTCTCAGACAAAATATCCAATAAAATATTTACGAAGCGTTTTCAAAAGAAAATTGATAAAGGTATCAAAAAATTTCAAACATTATCTTTACCAAACCTAACTATTTTGATGACTCTTCCTTTTACACCAGCTTACCTTATGAATATCCTAGCTGGTCTAACCAAATACAATCAAAAGAAATTTGTTTTCGCAATCATAATAGGTAAAATATTTATGACTATTTTCTGGAGCTATATTGGTAAAAGTTTAATAGAAAGTCTAACTGATATTAAAGTACTAATAGTTCTAAGTATTATGATTACAATTGCTTATATAATATCAAAAATAATTAGTAAAAATGCTAATTTAGATTAGGAGGAAACATGGAATATATTATAATTGCATTACTTATTATACTTTTAATTATCTCTGTTATATCACTTTCAAAAAATATCAACGAAAGTAATATAACGGAACGTCTAGGACGCCTAGAACTATCTTTAACTAAAGAAATGGGAGATTTCAAAAATGATTTAAGTCGCTCTATGAATAAAGACTTCTCAGTTCTAAATGAACAACTAGAAAAACGTCTTCTTGCAATCAACGAAAAGGTCAATGAACGACTAGACCAAAATTTTGAAAAAACTAATAAAACATTTATGAATGTTGTAGAAAGACTTTCTAAAATTGATGAGGCTCAAAAGAAAATTGAAACATTATCCACTGACATAGTTAGTCTTCAAAGTATCTTAACAGATAAAAAAACTCGTGGTATTTTTGGTGAAGTAAATCTAAAACATATTTTAACTAGTGTTTTTGGTGAGAAAAATGATCAGATTTTCCGTCTACAATATACTCTTAGTACAGGAGTAATTGCCGACTCTGTTGTTTTTGCTCCAGAACCTTTAGGTACAATTGCTATCGATTCTAAGTTCCCACTTGAACACTATCAAATGATGGTTGATAAAAACTTACCTCAAAGAGATCGTGATAATTATGAAAAACTATTTAAACAAGATATGAAAAAACATATTGACGCCATTAGTAGTAAATACATAATACCAGGCGAAACAACAGATCAAGCTATTCTTTTCTTACCAGCCGAAGCCATCTTTGCTGAAGTAAATGCTTATCATCAAGATATTATTGATTATGCCTACAAGAAAAGAGTCTGGATTACTAGTCCAACAACTTTAATCTCAACTTTAACTGTTATTGAAATGATTATTAAAAATCTTGAACGTGATAAATATGCCTCTATAATTCATGAGGAACTAAACAAATTAAGTTTAGAGTTTGCTCGCTACAAGGAAAGATGGGACAAACTATCACGCAGTATTCAAGCAGTTAATAAAGATGTAGAAAATGTCTCTATCACAACTGATAAGATTACTAAGAAATTTGAAACAATCAACAAAGTAGAAGTCGCAAAACTTGCTAGCCCCAAAGAAGAAAAAGATGAAGAATTTTTAAACTAATTCTTAGTCTTTTTTTTATGCTCTTCGTATATATTTTAGTATGACAAAAATATTATTTTTCATTTTCTTTTACTTAGTGTTAATTTATAATTTAACATATTTTATTTTATACATTAATCTCTTATCTTTTGGCTATACTATTACTGACTACTTATTATTTCTATTCTCTAAACCTTATCCTTATATGGTTATAATTTCTCTTTTAATATGTAGTTTACTTATCTATCGTAAAAAGGAGCCTAAAAAATGAATTATATTTATGATGTATTATTAAATTTTTTCCCAACCAACACATTAATTGAATTTTATGAATGGCAAGAAAAAGACAGTATTGACCATGTAAAAAAAATACCAATTATTCGAATACCAACTAAAATGATGACATCTCTCTTAAGTTCTAAAATTAAAGTGTCAAACTCTTTTCTTCAAGAAATAAAAGATTCAACTAGTATTTACAATCATCGTGATTTAAAGTATGCAACTTTATTTACTGATTTAAATAGGGCAGTTGCCTTAGAATTTGACAATACTGGAATCTCAATTCGTAAAAGTTCACTTCTTTTGGATGAAGAAGAGGAGGTTATCGATGAATCCAAACTTCTTACTCAAACTAATGTAGATTATGAAGTAATTAATGAAGAGGCCTCAACTTTGTTTTTAACAAGAGATGAAATATTTAAAAGAGATTACTTATTAAAAGAATTTCAACTTTTAAATGAGAAGAAAGATTATGCCAAATTTAATTTTCTCTATGAAGAACTGTTCACTGATAACTTTTCTTATGCTAAAAGATATCAGAAAATTATAAATCTCTTATCAAAAGAGTACTCATCAAAATATGATGACTTATACGAAATAGTAAAAATTTCCAACACAAAAAAACAGACTACATTTTAGTAGTCTATTTTCATTGCATGTCTAACTTTTTTCATTTGTTCCTTAGCTTTAGCCCTGGCTTTTTCTGTTCCCTCATTAAGTATTTTATCAACTTCTTCTGGATGGTCTTCATAATACTTTCTTCTTTCTTTAATAGGTTTAAGAAATTCTTTCATTGCTTCAATTAGTTCTTTTTTGCATTGAACGCAACCTCTTTCGCCAGCTTTACATTCCTTACATACTTTTTCTACATTTTCTTCTTTATTAACCAATTTATGATAATAGTAAACCATACAAACATCAGGATTTGCTGGATCATCTTTTCTTATTTTATTTGGATCAGTAATAGCAGCCATTATTTTTGTTTTGATTGTTTCATCATCATCAACTAAGTAGATAGCATTTCCTAAACTTTTACCCATTTTCTCATTGCCATCTAATCCTTTTACTCTAGTAGTTTTACTCAAATAATGTACAGGCTCTTTTAAAGTTTCTCCATAAATAGAATTAAATTTACGTACTATTTCACGACATTGTTCAATTAAAGGTATTTGGTCATCTCCAACAGGGACAACCTCACCATCGAAAGCTGTAATATCCGCAGCTTGACTAACTGGATAACCTAAAAATCCATAAGTTATAGATTCCCCATCATTACCAAATAATTCTTTCTTTTGAGCTATTTCACATTTTACAGTTGGATTACGTTGCAATCTTGCAACTGTAACTAGGTTAGAGTAGAAAACTGTAAGCTCTGCAATTTCTGGTATCTTAGATTGTAAAAAGAAGTTTACTTTATTAGGATCAATTCCAGTCGCTAATAAGTCTTTTGTTATTTCATAAACATTAATGCGTACCTTGTCAGGATTATCAAAGTTATCAGTTAAAGCTTGAACATCCGCAATTTCTAAGAAAAAATCATAATCATCTTGCATTTTTACCCAATTTTGACATGCTCCAAAATAATGTCCTAAATGTAAATTTCCAGTTGGACGAAGTCCAGTTAATATTGTTTTCATCATATCACTCCTCATTAAATTATTTATTATCAATTTATATTCTTATTTAAAAATCCACCATCGTTTAGTAAAATTCATAATTAACCTCCAAAAATAAAAGATTCCTCTCCTAATAATAGGACAAGAATCTTGCGCCACCTAATAATAGACATATACCACCATATACGTTCAACTTATAACGGGAAGAATCCCCGGCCATTCCTACTAATTTCAAAATAGCACTCATTAGTCCATTCAATATCCATAAATTACAACATTCCACCAAGCTGCTGCTCTCTTAAAATTTAAATTGATATTTACTAATCTAACTCATAGCTTTCATAACTGACTTAATTCTAGCATATTGATTTTAAAATGTCAAACTTCACGTGAATTATAAGGAAAAAAAGAAAATTTTAATCAACAAAACAATAATAAAAAAGGTTGTCTTAACTTGAAATATAAGATATAATATTAAGCGTTGGAGGGATAATATGGCAAAAGCAAAAAAAGAAGCTACAGAAGAAGTTGTTAAAACTGAAGAAACTGTAGAAAAAGAATCAAAGAAAACTAATGTACACGATGTACAAGTAAAAATAGAAGGAGAAGAATGGACAAAAGCTTTAGACCAGGTATTTGCTAAAAAGCAAAAAACTGTAAAAGTAGATGGCTTCCGTCCAGGAAAAGTACCAAGAAATGTTTATGAAAAGAAATTTGGTAAAGAATCCCTTTTCCTAGATGCTGCTGACCTTGTTTTACAAGCAGCTTATACAAAAGCTCTAGAAGACTCTAAGTTAATGCCAGTTGTACAACCAAGTGTTGATTTAAAGAGCATTGATGAAAACGGTGTTGAATTCAGCTTTAAAATTATTACAAAACCAGAAGTAAAAATTAAACAATATAAAGGTTTAAATATTAAACCAGCAGAAGTTGAAGTAACAGAAGAAGATATTGATCATGAGTTATCTCACTTACTTGAAAGATACACTGAACTTGCAACTAAAGATGGCAAAATTGAAAATGGCGACTTAGCTATAATCGACTTTGAAGGATTTAAAGATGGTGTAGCATTTGATGGTGGTAAAGGAGAAAATTATTCTCTAGAAATTGGTTCAAACACATTTATTCCAGGTTTTGAAGAACAATTAATTGGTATGAGTGCTGGTGAAGAAAAAGATTTAAATTTAACTTTCCCAGAAGATTATGGAGCAAAAGATTTAGCTGGAGCAGCTGTTGTCTTCAAAGTAAAAGTTAATGAAGTAAAAACAAAACAAGCAAGAGAATTAGATGAAGATTTCTTTGAGGATTTAGGCATGGAAGGTGTTAATTCAGAAGAAACATTACGTGCTGAAATCAAAAATTCACTTGTTGCTCAAAAAGAAATGGACAATGAAAACGACTACATTGACAAAATACTAGAAGAAGTAGGTAAGAATGTTGAAGTTGAAATTCCAGAAGAAATGGTTGATGAAGAAGTAGATCGTCTATTACATCGTTTCGAAGACCAAATGAAGATGCAAGGCATTTCTCTAGATTTATACTATCAATTCACTAATAGTACTGAAAAAGATTTAAAAGCACAATTAGAAAAAGAAGCATATTCAAATGTTTTATACAGATTAATGCTAGAAGAAATAATGAACTTAGAAGAAATAGTTGTATCTGAAGAAGAAGCTGATGCTGAAGCTACTAAGTTAGCAGAAAAATATCAAATGGAAAAAGCAGATTTCTTAAATCACTTTGGTGGATTAGACATGATCCAATATGATTTAGAGATGCGTAAAACTATTGAAAAATTAAAAGAATTAAATAAATAGTAAAGTTAAGAAGAGATTTCAAAAATCTCTTTTTGTTTTGTGAAAAAAAACGTAAAATTTCGTCTTATTTCATTGAAAAAAACAATTTTTATTATATAATAGTAAGCAGTATTAAAAACTTGGAGGTGAATAATCGTGCATGATAAATTATTAGTTTTAATTATTAATGACATGGTTATCTTCCCCAATACTGAAGTGCGCCTTGAGTATGATAACACCTATGATAAAGATATGGTATCTATCGTAGATAAAATAGAGGATGATTTAGTTCTAATCGTAAACCCTATCGATGATAGTGACTATAATATTACGTCTCTTCCAAAGTATGGTGTCTTAGGTCGCTTAAAGCTTAAATTAAATGTTCCAAATGGTAAAACTAGAGTAGTACTAGAAGGTCTACGTCGTGTTGAAATATCTAATTATAGTGCCAATGAGGATGAACATTTTTTCTATGCTGGATACAGTGAAATAACTTTAACTGAAACAAAAGCTGAAAGTAATTATACAAATATTTTAATCAAGGCCGTTGAAAATTACATAGATAAAGTACCTTACATGGGAAATGCTATTATCAGTCAATTAAGCACTGTCAACAGTCTTAGTGAACTATGCGATTTAGTAGCCTCTTTCCTAACTTTAGACTATAAACGTAAAAAGAAATATATAACAATAATAAATCCTGTTGATCGTTGCAAAAGTCTAATCAAAGACATGAATGAAGATCTAAAATTTATTAAACTAGAACAAAGTATTGAAGCAGAGGTTGAGAAAGAATTAAATAATGCCCAAAAAGAATACTTTCTTCGTGAAAAAATCAAACTAATGCAACAAGAACTTGGCGATACAGTAAGCAAAGATGATGAAATATCTTCTTTAAAAAAGAAAGCCAACAAACTAAAATGCAATGCCAAAGTAAAAGAACGTATTCTTCACGAAATATCTCGTTATGAGACTGTTAATAGTAATTCGCCAGAACTAGGAATGATCCGCGACTATATAGATTGTCTCTTAGCTCTACCATGGAACACTTATACAAAGGACAATGAAAATTTAGTTAAGGTAAAAGAAATATTAGACAGTTCCCATTACGCTTTAGATGAAGTAAAAGAAAGAATAATTGAATATTTAGCCGTAAAGCAAAATACCAAAAATCATCGTAGTCCAATTATTTGCTTAGTTGGTCCTCCTGGTGTAGGTAAAACATCTCTAGCAATTAGTATTGCTAAGAGTCTAAATAGGAATGTAGCTAAGATAAGTGTTGGCGGTATTAATGATGAAGCCGAAATAATTGGTCATCGTCGTACCTATGTCGGTGCCTGCCCAGGCCGCATCATTCAAGGTATGAAACGTGCTGGTACCACAAATCCAGTTTTTATCATAGATGAAATAGACAAGATGACTAAAGATATCAAAGGGGATCCTGCAAGTAGTCTTCTAGAAGTACTTGATCCTGAACAGAACAGTAAATTTTCAGATCATTATGTTGAAGAGGAATTTGACTTATCTAAAGTTCTTTTCATTGCCACAGCTAATTATATTGATCAAATTCCATATGAATTGCGTGATCGTCTCGAAATAATTAATTTAACTAGTTATACAGAGTATGAGAAACTAGATATTGCTAAAAAACATCTTATTCCTAAAGAGTTAGAGGCTCACGGTCTAACACCACTCCAAGTGCAAATTAGTGACGAAGCCATTATGACAATTATCAGAAATTATACAAAAGAAGCAGGAGTTCGTGAACTAGAACGTGAAATAGCAAGTCTTTTCCGTAAAATAGTTAAGAAAATTCTACTAGACAATGACTGTCCATTTTTTGATATTACACCAGAAAAATTAGTTGACTTTATAGGTGAGAAAAAATTCTCTTACTTAGAAAATATAACTAAAAAAGAAATAGGTGTTGTTAACGGCATGGCATACACTATCTATGGTGGTGATATTCTTCCAATTGAAGCTACAATGTTTAAGGGAAAAGGTGAACTGATACTTACTGGTTCACTAGGCGATGTCATGCAAGAGTCATGTCGTATTGCCTTAAGTTACATAAAAGCAAATACTAAGTTATTTAATATAGATAGCAAATTATTAGAAGAAAATGACATTCATATTCACTTTCCTGAGGGTGCCATCAATAAAGACGGACCATCTGCTGGTATTACTATCACAACAGCTTTGATCAGTCTTTTAAGACAAGAAGCCGTAGAAAAAAGTATCTCCATGACTGGAGAAATAACCCTACGTGGTAGAGTTCTAGCTATAGGAGGTCTTAAAGAAAAAGTAATTGGATCTCATCGTGCTGGAATTAAGACTATCTTTATTCCTCGTGAAAATGAAAAAGACCTAAAAGAAATTCCTAAAGAAGTAAGCTCTGATATTGAATTTATTCTTGTAGAAAGCTATGAAGAAATAGCTAAAAAGCTTTTCCATATTTAAAGAATTTTCCTCTAAAAAGAAGGCATAAAAGCCTTCTTTTTTCATATTATTGAATAGGAGGCTTTTATGAAAAAAATTATATCTTTTAAAAAAGAATTAGAATTTTCCTCAATGATAGGGGAAGTAACCGCAATTTCACTAGACGATAATTTAAAATTTGTTGACGAAAGTAATATTACAGGAGAATTTACTGTTTCTGGAAAATATAAATTAACGGAAGCATCAAGAATAGAAGATGACTTTTCTTTTAAAATTCCAGCTGAGATAATCTTAAATGAAAAACTAGACCTAAAAACTGCCAAAATTGAAATTGCTGATTTCTATTATGAAATAGAAAATGATGATACAATGGTCTGCTATATTGATGTAAAAGTAGAAGGCCTAGAATTAATAGAGGAAGAAAAAGAACGTTGCATTGAAGAAGAAGACGAACCACCTAAAAAAGAACCAGAAAAAGAGACATCTCCACGAGAAGAGATTACTCAAAATACAAAGGAGAATAAAATGGAAACTGCCAAAGAAAATAATATTTCTACCACAGAAGAGCAAGAAATTAATAAAACTGTAACAGAAACTACAACCACAACCGAAAATGTTGGTGCCTTATTTTCATCACTAAAAGATGCAGAAGAAACTTTCTCTACTTATTCAATTTATATTGTTAGAGAAGAAGAAACCGTTCAAAGTATCATTGAAAAATATAAAACAACTAAAGAGGAACTAGAAAAATATAATGATCTTTCTTCCTTAAAGATAGGTACAAAATTAATAATTCCAACCACAAATGAAAACTGAAGCAAAACTACTTGAAGAACTAAAACTTAAAATATCTAAAATAGATTATCTAAAAACTCTTAAAGTTCTAACAACAGATCAAGGAACATATACTTTGAAAGTTAAAAAGAATAATACTACCGAAACTTATGATTACTTAGATAGTCGCAATTTTTCCAATTATCTTTCTCCCATTCCTCTGAAAAACAATCAATATGAAATGTATCCGTATCTTATAGAAAAAAAGATGCCAGCATCTGATAAAGCCATAGATTTAGTATATACTATGGCACTTCTTCATAATAAAACAACTTCATATGAAAATACGGATTTAGATAAGACTAAGGAAATATATGAAAATAAAACGGCTCAAATCGCTGAGTTAAAGAACTATTATCTAGACTTACAGGACTATATCGAAAATAAAGTCTTTATGTCCCCAGCTGATTATCTATTAATTCGAAACATTAGTAGTGTCTATTTTGCCTTAGATAATGCGAAAAGGAGTCTTGACAACTGGTACAGTCTCCATAAAAATGAAAAAAGAGAACGTCATGTTCTTCTTCATAACAACATTTCACTAGACCATTTTTTAATATCTGACGATAGTTTTTTAATCAATTGGAACAATGCCAAAAAAGGACTAGTAGTTTATGATTTTCTAAACTTTTTTCACAATGATTACGACAATTTGGAAATGAAAAGTCTATTTGAATTATATCAAAGTAAATATCAGTACACACCTTCCGAAAAACTACTTTTTGAATCCTTAATTTTAATTCCGCCAAAACTAGAGTTCAAAAAAGATAATCTTGTCAATATAATTACAACTCGTAAATTTGTAAACTATGTCTTAAAATCGCTAAGTTTTGTTTTAAAAGATAATGAGGAAGATCAGAAAGCACAATAACATAAATTCAAAAAGTAAAATTATCACATTAAATCTTGTCGTAATAAAAAGTAACAACAGCATTTGATAAAATAAAATAATAAAAACAACTATCATACCCACCAAGTATAAAACACTACTTCTTCTTTTTTGCTTACAAGAGTTACACCTACAAAAGAAAGGATGCTTTATTTTCATACATCTCACCTATAATAATCTATGCCTATTTCTTAGTTAAGTGCTTTATTTATATTAAAATAAACTAAATTTTGATATAAATACAAAGGAGCTTTATGAATAGAATTCCCAATTTACCGCCTAAAGCTTCAACTGCTAGTGCAGTAGTAGTTGGTTATTTACTATTAGATGACTTAAATGCAAAAGAGCAAAATGCCTTAGGAAACTGGCTCATGCTTGCAGCCCAAGTCATTTGTACCAATGCCTACTTCCGTCAGTTATATGATTCCGAAAGTCCATCTCAATCATCATCAGAAAAAGATGACGAAAACATTGAAATTGCTATTTTAACCAAAATGGTTAAAGCACTTAACAAAGAGATTGAAATTTTAAAAGCAAAAGTACAATAAAATATAGTCACATCAAAATAATTTTGCTATAATTTACCTAGAATGGAAGTGGGATTATGAAACACGAATTATTAGCTCCAGCAGGTAATATGGAATGTTTAAAGCAAGCAGTTTTTAATGGTGCCGATGCTGTATACTTAGCTGGAAAGACTTTTGGTGCCCGCAAATTTGCTCAAAACTTTACCAATGAAGAGCTAGTTGAAGCCATCAAGTTTTGCCATTTGTATGATGTAAAGGTATATGTAACCATGAACACTTTGGTAAAAGACAATGAGGTGGATGACTTTTTAGAACAAGCCGAATTTCTTCATAACAACGGAGTAGATGCCATCTTAGTTCAAGACTTTGGTATGATCTGCTTACTCCGTGAGAAGTTCCCACGCCTAGAAATTCACGCCTCAACTCAAGCAAATACTTCAAGTAGTGAAACAGCTGAATTGTTCTATAAACTCGGAGTAAAACGAGTTGTTTTTTCACGTGAAATGAGCTTGGAAGAAATAAATAAAATAACTGTTCCAATAGAAAAAGAAGTATTTGTTCATGGTGCTCTTTGTATTTGCTATTCAGGTTGCTGTCTTATGAGTAGCATGATTGGTACTAGAAGTGGCAATAGAGGGGAATGTGCCGGAAGTTGCCGTTTACCATATAGTCTTGAAAAAGACGGAGAAATATTATCTACAAATAAGTATTTACTTAGCACCAAAGAATTAAATACATCTGAAAATTTTGCTGAACTTCTAAAAAGTAACATCGATTGTTTCAAAATAGAAGGTCGTATGAAAAGCCCAGAATATGTAGGCTTTGTAACAAGATTTTATAGAGAACTAATTGATAATTATTCTACAACTGATCTTGAGACTAACAACGATCTACTAAAAACATTATTTAATAGAGGCTTTACTAAAGGACGTCTTTTCAATTGTACAGATAAAGAATTAATGAATATAAAAACTCCAAATCATATTGGCCTAGAAATTGGTAAGACTCTAGAGGTCACTAAAGATAAAATCAAAATCAAACTTTATCATCAATTGAACCAACAAGATGGAATCAGATTTTTAAATAGTGGTAAAGGCTTAATAGTTAACTATCTATATGATGAAAAAGATAAATTAATTAGTAGTTCTAACGACATTTGCTATATAGATAATAAAATCAATTTAACGGAAAATGATATTGTATGTAAAACACAAGATTATCAATTGCTTTCTTACTTGAAAAAATTACCAGAAAAGAAAATTCCAATTACGATTGAAGTAACTGCGACTATTGGAAATAATTTAAAAATGTCTTTTTCAGATGGTACAAATTCCGTAAGTGCCACAGGTATTATAGTTCAAAGATCAATTAATGCACCATTGTCTGTAGACCGCCTAAAAGAACAAGTAACTAAATTAGGAGAAACTCCTTTCAAGTGTCAAGAAATAACTTTAAAATCAGATGAAAATATATTTATCCCAATTAAAGATATAAATGATTTGCGTCGTGAAGTTGTCGAAAAGCTAATAACTTTACGCGAACAACCAAAAATAGAACCGTTTGTAAGTAAAGTAGATTTCTCTCCAGCTCCAACTGAATCTTCTAACATAATGAAAATTGCTGTAACCACAGAAGAACAACTTCAGTCTTGCTTAGGGTACAACATCAATTGTATTTATGTTTACGATTTGAAACTCTATGAAAAATATAAAGATCAAGGCAACCTAGTATTAGCTTTACCTCGTTGCATGTATAATCCTAAATCATTGTACAAAGATTCCCTTTTGGTTTCAGATTATGCTATTTATAATGATTACAAAAATATAATTGCTGATTATGGTATGAATGTTTTTAATATTTATACAGCGTATTATTTGTACAAATTAGGAATTGATACTGTAACATTATCAGTTGAGTTAACAGAAGAAGAAATGGAACAATTTATTCACGACTATCACGCCAAATTTGCATGTTATCCAAAGGTGGAAATATTTGCCTATGGTCGCGTTGAAAATATGATAATTAAAGGAAATGTTTTATCACTAGATGAAGGAGTTTATTCTTACAATTTAATTGACATCAAGGAAAAGAAATTTCCAGTGTATTTTGATGGCGTGAACACTCACATAAAGAATTTCGCTATCGAAGAAATCACCAGTGAATATCTTCTAGCAAAATGTAATTATCGTTTGACTTTCACAACAGAAGATTCTAGAAAAATTGCCGAAACAATTAACAAATATCAGTCATAAAATACTAAATTATAGTGCTAAATAAAATAAAATATGATAAACTAATATTGATAGGAAGTGTTTAAATGTCAAACAAAAATACTAAAAAAGAATTAAATAATCTAAAGAAAACTATCGAAAATGTTCCAAATAACACAAAAGTAAAAAATTATTTAATTTTATTTTTGCTAGTAGTTGTAACAGTTACTTTAACCTTATATCTATGTGATTGTTATCGTGTATATAGTGACAATCAAAAAGAAATTCCAGTTATAAGAGGAACTCTTTCTGAAATAACATATGAGGAACTTGACCATTATATAATGGAAAATCCTAACAGTACAATTTATATGTGCACAGCATCATCTCAAAACTGCCGTAATTTTGAGAATGATTTTATTAAACTAATCAAGAAAAAAGATTTACAAGACGACATTATTTATTTAAATTTAAGTGGTGTTGATGAAACAGCTTTCTTAACTGATTTCAATAATAAGTATAAATATAAATATGTTCTAACGGCAGAATATCCTGCCATAGTAACTTTTGACAATTCAAATGTCGCAAATATGCTTCAAGAAAAAGATGGCAAATTGAGCATAACAAAAGTTAAACATTACATAGAATTAAACAAAATAGGAGAGTAATCTCCTTTTAAAGTGAAGGTGTTATTATGAACAATATAGTCTTATTTGAACCAGAAATTCCCCAAAATACAGGCAACATCATGCGTACTTGTGTCGCAACAGATACTAAGCTTCATTTGATAAAGCCTCTTGGATTTGTTATTGATGATGCTCATTTAAAAAGAAGTGGTGTAAATTATATAGACAAATTAAATTATGAAACATATGAAAATTATGCTGATTTCAAATCAAAAAATCCAGGTATTTATTATTATTTAACGCGTTATGGTAGAAAACCACACACCAGTTTTGATTACAGCAACAAAGAAGGCAAGGAACTTTACTTTATTTTTGGAAAAGAGTCCACTGGCATACCTAAAGAAATTTTAAAAGATGACTTAGATCATTGCTTAAGAATTCCTATGACTGATAAAGTACGCGCTCTTAATGTTTCTAATAGTGTGGCAATCGTTATTTATGAAGCACTACGTCAGCAAAACTTCAACGATTTATTAAGAGAAGAGCCTCACAAAGGTGCCGATTATTTAGAAAAATAAAAATGTTTGAATAAAAACAACTCCTTTCTATCACAATTGATAAGAAAGGGGTTTTTATATGTCTAAATATAAAGTAGAAATAACAGGATTAAACACCAATAACATAGAAGTACTTTCAAACGAAGAAATGCTAAAACTTTTTAAGGAATACCAATCTGGCAATCTTTTTGCTAGAGACTTACTTGTCGAAGGAAATTTAAAGCTTGTATTGTCAATTTTAAAAAGATTTACGAATCGTAACATAGATAATATGGACGATCTCTTCCAAGTAGGGTGCATAGGACTTATTAAGGCGATTGATAATTTTGATCTTACTCATGAAGTGCGTTTTTCCACATATGCTGTGCCTATGATATTAGGAGAAGTCCGCCGTTACATAAGAGATAATAATTCCATAAGAATTAGCCGTTCAATAAAAGATATTGCCTACAAAACACTTCACCTAAAAGAAAAGTACATTGCTACTTATGCCAAGGAACCATCTCTTTCTTACTTAGCCGAAAATCTACAAGTTCCAGAACAGGACATAGTGATTGCTTTAGAATCATTAAAAGAACCAGTCAGTCTCTCAGAACCCATCTACAATGATGGCGGTGATACTATTTATCTTTTTGATCAGATCGAAGACAAACATCTTTCAACAGCCGACTTCCCTAATCAACTTGCCATTACAGATGCAATCAATTCTTTAGTAGATCGTGAAAAGAAGATTCTTGATGACCGTTATGTTGTTGGTAAAACTCAAATGGAAGTGGCAAAAGAACTTGATATCAGTCAAGCACAAGTATCCAGACTAGAGAAGAAAGCTATAAAAGAATTGAAAAAAGTCCTAAAATAATAACTTTCGCATAATATAGAGTGGGTGATTATATGCGCTTATCTGATTTACAAACAAAGAATGTGGTGAATTTAAAAGATGGAAAAAATATCGGAAATATAATAGATGCCAATATAAATGAAAATGGTAATATAGAGAGTTTGGTCTTAGAGGTTGGCAAAACATTTTTTTCCTTCAATCGTGATAATGACATTGAAATAAAATGGCAAGATATAAACAAGATAGGTGAGGATGTTATATTAGTAAAACCAGGCAACAATGAAGAAAATTAAAATAACATTATTGATTTTTATAACAGCATTTTTCTTTTCTAATATTCTAGTATTTAGTTATGGCAAAAAAGTGGAACCAAAATTGTATAAATATTTGGAAATTGAAGCCAGTAGCTTAGCCAATTCTATAGTCGACTCCACCATAAATGATGTTCTAAAGGACAGTGAAATAAATAATTTATTTATTACAAATGAAATTAATAATCAAATCTATTTAGATTACAATACACAATATGTCAATTACTTGTTAAAAAAAATAAACAATCAGTTAGAAGAAAATCTAAATAATCTGATTGCAAACGGCACAAACAACTCAGAACTTAAAAACAGTCTACAAAACCCAGCGTCATCACCACTATCATTAGGAACAATCTATTTAATACCTTTAAAAAGCATTAATAACAATCCATTTTTCATTAATACCTGTCCAAAAATTCCTATAAAAATAAATTTTTTAGGACAAATAAGTTCCTCACTAAAAACAAATGCAACTAGTTATGGAGTCAATAATACAATATATGAAGCGTACTTGCATACGGAAATTAGTGTTCAAATCATTACTCCATTAACTATGAAAAAAGTAGTAAGCACCGTTGAGGCCCCCATAACAATAAAAATAATTCAAGGCGAAGTTCCAGATTATCTGCGCAGTTTTTTAGAAAAAAATTCAATTGAGGTGTCTTTGCCAATCTCAAATTAACATGATATAATAAAAATAGAGGTGCAGTATGAAAAAAATAATACTTAATGAAATAGAATATGAAGTTATAGAAAATGTTGCAGATTGCATAAATGTTGATGAATTGAATGAAAAAGTAACAGAATACTTTGCAGATTTTGACTATATTTTTGGCGACTTTTCTTATGACAAAGTGCGCTTGAAAGGATACAATGACTCTTCAAATAAAAAGGCCACTAAAATAAATGATATCAAAGGTTTAGAGGAATATAAAAAGAATTATTGTAGCTATGGTGCTAGAACATTTTTACTAAAAAAAATTAAATAAACTATTGTATTTATATGGATTTATGATAAACTTATAATATATGGATAATAAGGGAGGACATAACATGATAGAAAATCAACAAGTTGAAAAGAAAATAATGTCAATCGTGTCACAAGATGGATCTATAGAAGAAGTAGAAGTTATCTTAGCATTTGAATTTAAAGATACAAAAAAAGAGTATGTGGTATATACAAAAAATGAAAAAGATGAGAATGAAAATATAACAGTATATGTGTCAAATATAGATCGTTCTGCTAGTGAGCCTAAACTTTTAGGCGTTGAAACAGAAGAAGAGTGGAACAGAATAAAAGACGTATTGAGAGAATTATCAAAATCAGAATAAATAGTAAATGGAGGTTTTAGTATGCCAACGGAAATAACATTAATCAATTGGACAGAAGGTACAGTTTTCCAAAACGATGCACCAAAGAGAATAAAACTAAGAGATACATCTTATGTTGAAATTCTAAAAAAAATCATTGAATTTGGTAAAAAAGTTGAAGAAACAAAAGCAAAAGCAGCTGAACCAGTTACTAGTGCTCCTGAAATACAAGAAGAGGCAGCAGAAATAAGTAGTAATGAAGTAAGTAGGTTAAAACCTCGTTCTGCTAAATTAAGTGAGCAAGTAGATTTACTTGCTTTAGAAGGAAAAGTTTTAGGAAAAAAAGTAGCTAGCAAAGCATTAAAAGTTAAAGAAAAAATGAGAAATAATATGATTGGAAACATGCAAAAAGCAGAACCAATCGCTATAGAAGTAGCAGAAATAGAACCAGCAGTTGCTGAAATAGAACCAGCAGTTGCTGAAATAGAACCAGTAACAGCTGAAAAAGAAATGTTGAGAGTAAATAGAAATGAAACTTCAATCGCAAAGATTGAAAAATATTCTTCTAAGGGACAAGAACAAGTTGCAGAAAAAGCAGAAGAGGAGGTTAGGGTAACACCAGTATATGAACCTGCCGAACCAGCTATAATTGCACAATCAGAAGAAGTGGAGGAAGATGTTGTTGAACCAAAGGTAATGCCTACAGAAGTAGAAAAGAAGGTAGAACCTGAGAGTCAACCAGCAATTCCACAAGAAGGCTTTGGCACATTAAAAATGGAAGCGTTAGACATTGATAAATTAGCAATGGAAGTAGCAAGGCGTAGAGAAGAAAGCGAATCAATTGCTGCT
This sequence comes from uncultured Bacilli bacterium, assembly GCA_934162125.1. Classification (GTDB taxonomy): domain Bacteria; phylum Bacillota_I; class Bacilli_A; order RF39; family UBA660; genus CAG-877. The sequence continues at coordinate 22,618 of CAKPHU010000007.1, read as the reverse complement.
GAAAGAATGCGTGAAGAACAAGCTACAACAGAGGCAGAAGCTGCTTTAATGAGAAAAAAACAAGAGCTAGAAGACAAATATAGAGCAGTAGAAGAACAAAATAGAATGCTTGCTGAACAAAATCAAAAAGAAAAAGCTGAAATTGATGCACTACGTAGACAACGTGAACAAATAAACGATTCTACTCAAGCGTATGCGTCATCAATAGAAGCATTAAATGCCATGCTTACAGATACAAAGCCAGCAGAAAAAAGTTCAGTAAAAGGAAAGTAATTTTCCTTTTTTTTTGTCATAAAATTAAATAGAGTTGATAAGATGAAAAATGCAATTTTATATTATTATAATTTTAATGACATACACCTAAATAAGGTTAAAAATAAAAACTATATAATTGATATAGCAACAAACAAAATATATATATTTGTATCAATTGAAAATACTGAAGAATGCATAGAGGCTATAGAATTAACAAATAAGCTTAAATATTTCAATAATGTTGTTATAAATGTAAAAAACGAATATTTTACACCATACAATGGTAAAATATATATTCTAGAAGAAATATCAGAAAAATCAAATGAACATATAAATATAGATGAATATTTAGTTCAACAACCAAAATTGGAAAAATTTACCAATTTAGATCGCAGCAATTGGAATACGTTATGGGCAAAAAAAATAGACTATTATGAGTATCAATTATCTCACATAAATAATCAATATAAACTTATTGAAGAAACAATAGACTATTATATTGGATTAACAGAAAATGCTATTGAATTATACAATTACGCTATGATAGTAGCAGATATACCAGAAATTGAAAAAATAATTTGCCATAAGAGAATAAATCGTAATCTTACAGATATAACTAATATTATAGTGGATTATAGAGAAAGAGAAATAGGAGAATATTTAAAATCCATTTTTTGGCAAAAAAATGATAACTTGGAAGAAGCAAAAACATTGATAAACAAATACATAAAAAATGAGACTTCTGCATATTTACTATTTAGCAGATTGCTATATCCAAATTACTATTTTGATATATATGATAAAATTTTAAATTCTGAATTAAATGAAAAAGAAATATTAAAAATAGTAGAAAGAAATAAAGAATATGAAAAATTTTTACTTACAATAAAGGAACAGTTAAAAGATTATGGCAAACTTGCAATGATAAAGTGGATAAAAAAATAAGTAATAATTATAAGATTACAGTGAACAATACACCATAACTTAATTATTACTTATATTTCTAACTTCTTTAACTTCAGGAATTTCATTAATAATCATTTCTTCAATTCCATCTTTTAATGTGACATCAATCATAGGACACTCAGCACAAGCCCCAGTAAGAGAAACATAAACAATTCCATCTTCAAACTTTATAAATTCCAAATTTCCGCCATCACTTATCAAGAAAGGCCTAATTTTATCAATTAAAGAAATAATTCTAGTTACAATACCAGTATTTGCTGCCATAAAAAATCACCAAAACAATTATACATTTAAAATAATTATAAGTAAAGAAACTTTGTTGATAATAGTATAGAAAATATGGTATAATCAACACAGAAGGTGTATTAGAAATGAGAAAGTATAAAGATGGTGAATATGTCACAGGCTGCGTAACTGGCATTGAAAAATATGGGATATTTGTAAGCTTAGATGAATATTATAATGGACTAATACACATTTCTGAAATATCAAGTAACTATGTTAGAAATATAAATGATTATGTAAAAATAGGGGAGACAATAAGAGCAAAAGTTATTTCTGAAAATCCAAGAGCCCACCAAGTAAAATTAACAATAAAAGATGTTGATTATAGAATCACAAGAAAAAAAAATAATAAAATAATAGAAACACCATTAGGATTTTTAACGTTGAAGAAAAAGCTTAATGAATGGGTTGAAGCAAAGGAAAAACAAATAATAGATAATAAAAATTAAAAAAAACAAAATAAAATGCAAAAAAATGAAAATTTTGTTGACAAATTAAAGATAAATTGGTATATTTAATACTGTCAACTGGTCATAAATGGGCGATTAGCTCAGTTGGTTAGAGCACTTGCCTTACAAGCAAGGGGTCATAGGTTCGAGTCCTATATCGCCCACCATTTATATATGTTTGCCGAAATAGCTCAATTGGTAGAGCAACTGACTTGTAATCAGTAGGTTCCGGGTTCAAGTCCTGGTTTCGGCACCATTTTTTTTGGAGAGGTAGCGAAGAGGCTAAACGCGACAGACTGTAAATCTGTTCTCATTGAGTTCGATGGTTCGAATCCATCTCTCTCCACCACTTAAGTTTGCCTCGTAGCCAAGTGGTAAGGCATCAGACTTTGACTCTGACATGCGTTAGTTCGAATCTAACCGAGGCAGCCATATAATATGATCTGTTAGCTCAGTTGGTAGAGCATTTGACTTTTAATCAAAGGGTCATGAGTTCGAATCTCATACAGGTCACCATTGCCTGAGTGGCGGAATTGGTAGACGCACAGGACTTAAAATCCTGCGAGAATCAACCCTCGTGCCGGTTCAAGTCCGGCCTTAGGCACCATCTGAAATTACTCACTAGATACTCTAGTTGAGTTTTTTATTTATAGTAATCGGTAAAGTCGACATATTTGCAATTTTGATGCATATAATATGAAAAATATGTGAATTTTGTTGACATATCAAAAAACACTATGTTATAATCAATTTGTCGTCTGGAAAAGATGATAAATTGGAGGAATACCCAAGTTGGTTGAAGGGACCGGTCTTGAAAACCGGGAGGTCATGCAAGTGGCGCAGGGGTTCGAATCCCTTTTCCTCCGCCATTAATTATATCGCGGGATAGAGCAGTCCGGTAGCTCGTTGGGCTCATAACCCAGAGGTCAGAGGTTCAAATCCTCTTCCCGCAACCATTTTTATAATTGGTCTCATGGTGCAGCTGGTTAACACGTCTGCCTGTCACGCAGAAGATCGCGGGTTCGAGTCCCGTTGAGACCGCCATTTTTATTGGCTTCATAGCTCAGTCGGTAGAGCAAGGGACTGAAAATCCCTGTGTCGCTGGTTCGATTCCCGCTGGAGCCACCATTTTAATATTTAAATGTGCGCAGACAAAAGCGTATACATGCGCTCGTAGCTCAGCTGGATAGAGCGTTTGGCTACGAACCAAAAGGTCAGGGATTCGAATTCCTTCGAGCGCACCATTTTTTTCGGGAAGTGGCTCAACTTGGTAGAGCACTTGGTTTGGGACCAAGGGGTTGCAGGTTCAAATCCTGTCTTCCCGACCATTATGAATTTAACGTTGAAAAATCAACGTTTTTATTTTGCTTAGGACAATTTCAGAACGTTTTAATGCAACCCCTTGCATTATAATTCATAAAAAAGTCTCATGTACTTTAATAACATGGGATTTTTTTAATATGAAAAGAAAGAACTAAAATGACATAGAATCAAATAATAAATTTAAGTTTTTTACCAAAATTTGGAAAGAAATGCCATGATTGTGAATCTTTCCGTATCTTTTTTCATCGGTGTACAAACCTATATTAAACCTTACAGTTATTATATTATTTTCTATTAAAGATAAAAAAGTATCAAAGTTTTTGCAACAATATAAACTTAATTTATCATAACAAAAATAAATACTTCCATTTTCTAATTTTCTCTTTGCTTCAACAAATGCCATATATTTCAATTTTCTATCAATTTTTTCTTTTAAAATATCAAAACTCCATGAATATAAAGAAGTAATATTATAATTATTTTTTTCAGAAATTTCCAAAAATACTTGTTGCAAATTATAATTAACTTTAAGTTTAAACTTGAACTCAGAAGGAGTCTCTATAAAAGTTTTAGCATTAGCTATTAAGTAAAATACATTGGAGGTTTTTATTTTTTCATCAGGCCAACCATATTTTGTGACAAAGTCATCAATGTTAAACAAATATTTCCCATCAAAATTGGAACTAAACAATGACAAATAAGGACGTTTAAATGCATTTTTTGTTTTAATTTCAATTCCCATAAAGTCTGGGATCTCTAATTCATTTTTAAAGAGCCCAAGTTCTTTCTCAAAGGTCAGGCCACAATCTCCCCAACCATTAAAGGATGATTTAATCCATCCTTTATTTTTTATGCTTAAAAATTTTTCCTTTAAGCAGATAATACTATTATTTTCATCAAACATGTAATCACCTCAATATATTATTTAATGAAAAAAATAATTAACCCACATAATTCTAAAAAAAAAATTAATAAATATAATTAAATGTGTAGAGTAATAGTTATAAAAAGGGTGAGTTAATGAAAAAGAGACTATTTAAAATAATTATATTGTTAATTATATTACTGGAAAATTTTACCATTTCTGTTAAAGCAATATCAGATACTGCAAAATCCACCATCGCAATTGACATAGAAACTGGCAGAGTACTATATGAACAAAATTCGCATACCAAAAGATTAATAGCGTCAACAACAAAAATAATGACTGCAATTGTTGCAATTGAAAAAAACGATTTAGATAAAACTGTGGAAATCGGTCCAGAAATATTAACAATGTATGGTACAAACATATATATAGAATTAGGTGAAAAAATGCAAGTAAAGGATTTGCTATATGGATTGATATTAAGGAGCGGAAATGATGCAGCAATGGCCCTAGCAATTACAACATCAGGAAGTGAAGAAGAATTTGTCAAGTTGATGAATCAAAAGGCTAAAGAAATTGGTATGAATGATACAACTTTTTCTAATCCACATGGCCTAGATGATGATACAAAAAATTATTCTACAGCCTATGATATGGCTCTATTATCACAATACGCTTACCAAAACAAAACCTATCGAGAAATATCATCAACTAAGAAATATGTAACAACATCGCAAAATAAGACCTATCTCTGGTACAACAGAAGTAAATTGTTAAAAGAATACAAGTATTGCGTAAGTGGAAAAAATGGTTATACGCCTGATGCTGGTAAAACCTTTGTAAGTGTTGCTAAAAAAGATAATTTAACCCTATCCATAGTAACTTTAAAAGATCCTGACATATATAACAATCATAAACGTTTATATGAAAAATTATTTGACAGTTACAAGTCTGTAACAATAATTAACAAAAACATATATAATAAAAACTCTAAAAATATAAAGAAAAAAAGATATATAAAAACATCTTTTACATATCCATTGACAAAAGCTGAAACAAAATCAATCAAAACAACAGAAATAACTTATGAAAACATAGAAAATAATTCTTCAAAAATTGGGGAGATTCAGATATTTTTAAATACAGAAAAAATAGGTGCAATTCCAGTCTATACAAAAACAGAAAAAAAAGAGAATAAAAGCAACTCTCTTTTTACTAAGATCAAACAATTATTCTCTCGATAATCTATATAGACTTATCGAAGGCATACAAAACAATCTTACGCCGCTACCATTTGTTCCAATTCCACTTGATATAAATAACTCGGAATTTTCAAATTTATAATATTCATTATCATATTTATTAGCACCAACAACTTTAAAAATAGTACTTTTCCAAGGTGTCCTAATACTTCCATTATGTGAATGACCTGCCAAAATCAAATCAGCAGAATGCTTATTTAAAACATCATCAGTCAAATCAGGTTCATGTTCTAACACAATAGTATAAATATTATTATTAACACCCTCTCCAGAAAAGTAGTTCAAAGCTTCATCAAGGTTATTTTCCTTTTTTAAGCTACTACTAACGCCAGCAAGCAGCAAGGGATCATTAGTGTTATTGTAAATCAAGTCATAACTATTGTTCAAAATTGAAAATCCACATTGATTGAAGATTGTATAAAAAGATTTTTCGTCCTCATCACCATCAATTGCATATTTACCAATAGCAGCTTTAATCTTAGAAAGCTCAGTTATAATTTTTTCTTGTTCACTAGAATCGATTTTATGGTTTTTATCAATTAAATCGCCTGTGAAAACAACTATGTCTGGTTGTAAATAATTTATTCTTGTTACTACTTTTTTTACTTCTGGCATCTTTACAGTAGTACCATAATGTAAATCAGAAAACTGAACTATCTTCAAGCCATCAAACTCCGAAGAAAGCTTGTCACTAGTAATTCTATATTCCCTAACTATTAACTTCCCAGTAAAAATATAAGTATTTAAACAATAAAACAATGCAACACACACTGTGATAATGAGTAAAACTTTTATAGTAATAAAAAAAACTTTCTTACGTTTTTCTTTTCCTTCTTCAGCAAAAATCTCCTTTTGCTTTTTTTGGTTTAGTTTTTCTCTTGTCATCTACTATCACCATAATCATTGTACCATAGAAAATGATAAACTAAAAGTATTAAACCTTCAAGCAAAATGAAAGAACGCCCCAACTTTACAAATAAATAGTAAAAGATTAAGAAATATGTTAAAATAAAAAAGTAGGTGATAAAATGAAATATGATGTTGTAATAATAGGTGCAGGGCCGGCAGGTTTATTTAGTGCTTATGAATTAATAACACAGAACAAAAATTTAAAAATAGCAATTTTAGACAAAGGATTTAAAGTGGCAAAAAGAATATGCCCTATGAACAAAAAAGGAGTTTCATGCCAAAATTGTAACCCATGTGGAATCCTATCAGGCTATGGTGGAGCAGGTACATTTTCAGATGGCAAGTTAAATTTCATTCCACGATTAGGAAAAAGCGATTTAACAAAATATATGCCAGAAAGTTCAGCATGCAAGCTTATTGACGAAACTGAAGAAATTTTTACAAAGTTCAAAATGGATGCTGAAGTGTACCCAAGCAATCAAGAAAAGGCCAATGAGATAAGAAAACAAGTGGCAATATCTGGAGCTAAGTTACTTTTAATAAAACAAAAACATTTAGGAAGTGACCATCTTCCAGAATATATTGAAGGAATTTGCCAATATTTGGAAAAAAATAATGTCACACTAATAGATCGAGCAAATGTTACAGACATTAAAACATTGAACGAAAATACTCATGAAGTAACTTATTTAACAGGTAAAAAGGAGGCCACATTAACAACCACAAACGTAATTGTAGCACCAGGTAGAACTGGAGCTAAGTGGGTCCAAGAACTTGCTGACAAATACAATATTCCATATTTATCTCAAAGTATAGAAATTGGTGTTCGTGTAGAAGTTAGAAAAGACATTATGGAAGACATAACAAATGTTATTTATGATCCAACAATTTTTATAAAAACAAAAACATACAATGACGAGATAAGAACATTCTGTACAAATCCAGGAGGCTATGTTACAAAAGAAAATTATTATGGCTATATTTGTGTAAATGGTCATGCATTAAAGGAAAAAAAGAGTGCCAATACCAACTTTGCTTTCATATCAAAAGTAAATTTAACTCAACCAGTAACTAATACTCGCCTATACGGTGAGTCCATCGCTAGAATTGCAAACGTTTTAGGTGATGGAAAGCCAATTATTCAATCATTAAAAGACTTAAGAAGTGGTCGAAGAAGTGAATGGCATCGTATAAATAAAGGATTTATTGAACCTACTTTAAAAGACTGTGTTGCAGGAGACTTGGCACTTGTTCTCCCACATCGTATCATTACAAACATAATAGAAGGACTAGATACCCTAGATAAAATAATACCAGGTGTTGCTAACGATGACACATTATTATATGGACCAGAGATAAAGTTCTTCAGTAATGAAATAGAGACAGATAATAATTTTAAACTTTCTAACAATAATATATATTTCATAGGAGATGGAGCAGGCAAGGCTGGAAATATTGTAACAGCGGCCGCAACTGGTCTAGTAGCTGCAAGAGACATCATTAAAAAAATGGCAGAATAGATTACACAACGTAACATAAAATTATAAAAAGAAAAGGCTGAATAAAATGAGAAAAAAAATATTACTACTAACAACATTAATGATAATTACAATTTTTACATATGGATGTACACAAAATTCAGAAAAAAAGGAGGAGAATCTTTTGAATATTGATTATACACAAAATACAAATGAATTATCTTTAACACAATATGACACAACAAATCCAGTTGTAGCTATGTACATAGAAAATTATGGCTCAGTTGTTATCGAACTATACCCAGAAATAGCTCCAAACACTGTAAATAATTTCATTTCACTAGTTAAAAGTGGATTTTACGACAACAATACATTTCATCGTTTAGTACCAGGATTTGTTTTGCAAGGAGGAGACCCAAGCGGTACTGGAACTGGTGGCCCAGGATATACAATCAAAGGAGAATTTACATCAAATGGTTTTACAAACAATTTAAAACACACAAAAGGCATTGTATCTATGGCAAGGACTAGCATTTCTAATGACACGGCAGGCAGTCAATTTTTCATCATGCTGGACGATGCCCCATACTTAGATGAACAATATGCTACTTTTGGAAAAGTAATTGATGGCTGGTCTAATATAGAAAAAATAGTTACTACAGAAACAATTAGTGATCCAGATTCTGGAAAATTATCTCACAATCTAACCATAAAAAAGGCGGTAATAGACTTAAAAGGTAAATCATATCCAGACGTAGAAAAAATTGAAAAATAAGTAAAAGTCAACAAACACAACAAAAAAAGCTACACATCACAAAGTGTGTAGCTTTTTCTTCCTAACTATATAAATTTCTTCTATCTAATCATCTAATGTTAAAATAATGCTTTTACGTTCATTTGCTTCGAATTTACGATACTTAACTCCGCACTTTTCAAACATTCTAATGGAAGCTTCCATCTCATCGCTATGATTATCATAATCATAAGAATGTGAGTAAATAACTTCTTTAATCCCAGACTGAATTATTGCCTTTGCACATTCGTTGCAAGGAAAAAATCTGACATAAATTTTAGCACCTTGCAAATCCTGAGTATTACCACGATAATTTAAAATAGCATTTAATTCACTATGGCAAACATACATATATTTAGTGTCAAGACTATCACCAATACGTCCCCAAGGAAACAAATCATCATCAAATCCATTTGGAGCACCATTATAGCCGACTGACAAAATTCTATTATCCTGACTAACAATACAGCATCCTACTTGTGTACTAGGGTCTTTACTTCTCATTGATGACAACTTTGCAATTCCGATAAAATATTCATCCCAAGAAATATAGTCATCTCTTTTTATATTTTGTACATTATTAACAACTTTCATAATTACCTCCGTAAAACTATATTACCATATAAAAAGTCTAAAATCAAAAATATTCAGTCAGCAATTAAAGCAAACCACCAAAATCAAAAGTTTACCTTCTGTGCAAAAAAAACAAAAAAATATTGAAAAATAATCTGAAATAGGCTATACTAACACATAGATGCGACGAATCTGAGGAGTAATTATTTAGATTTTTGCAGAGAGTTCATGGCTAGGTGAAAATGGACATAATCAAATAATGAAGGTAGCAGAGGAGCATGATTTCTGAAATAAAGTAAGTAATCCCGGTTAGAAGCCGTTATCAAATGAAGAATATTAATCTATCAAAGAAGTATTGATATTAAATTAAGGTGGTACCACGAAAATCTCGTCCTTTAGACTGAGATTTTTTTATTTATAAAGGAGTGATGAAAAATGCTAGATAAAAAATACAACCATCTAGAAGTAGAAAAAGGAAAATATGATGAATGGAAAGCAAAAGAGTATTTCAAGTGTGATGAAAAAAGTACAAAAACACCATTTTGTATAGTTATACCTCCACCAAATGTTACAGGAAAACTACACTTAGGTCATGCATGGGATGTCACTCTTCAAGATCTTATTATCCGCTATAAGAGAATGCAAGGTTATGACTGCCTATGGTTACCAGGAATGGACCATGCAGGTATTGCAACACAAGGAAAGGTTGATGCCAGATTAAGAGAACAAGGTATTAATCCAAGAGACATGAAACGTGAAGAATGGCTAAAGCAAGCATGGGCATGGAAAGAAGAGTACGCTAACACAATCCACGAACAATGGGCAAAAATGGGAATCTCTGTTGACTATTCAAAAGAAAGATTCACCCTTGATGAAGGATTAAACCGAGCAGTAAATCAAGTATTTATTGATTTATACAACAAAGGTCTAATCTATCGTGGGGAAAGAATCATAAATTGGGATCCAGTTCAAATGACAGCTCTATCAACTGAGGAAGTTGTTTACAAAGAAGATAAAGGTGCCTTTTATCACATAAAATACTTCATCGAAGGAACAGATGAATACCTAGAGGTTGCAACTACACGACCAGAAACTCTATTTGGTGATACTGCCGTTGCTGTAAACCCAAAAGATAAAAGATATAAACACCTAATTGGTAAGAACGTAGTTCTACCTATCGTTAATAAATTAATTCCAGTAGTAGCAGATGAACATGCAGATCCAGAATTTGGAACAGGAGTTGTTAAAATAACACCAGCTCACGATCCTAACGATTTTGAAGTAGGAACTCGCCATAATCTTGAAAGAATAATTGTTATGAATCCAGATGCCACTATGAATGAAAATGCTGGAAAATATTGTGGTATGAGTCGTGAAAAATGTCGTGAAGAATTAATAAAAGATCTAGAAGCTGCCGACCTACTAATAAAGATAGAGCCAATGGTTCACTCTGTTGGACATAGTCAAAGAAGTGATGCCGTAGTTGAGCCATACCTATCAAAACAATGGTTCGTAAAGATGCGCCCACTTGCAGACCGTGTTCTAGAAAATCAAAAGAATAAAGATACAAAAGTTAACTTTGTTCCACCTCGCTATGAAAAAATAATGAATCACTGGATGGAAATAACATATGACTGGTGCATTTCTCGTCAATTATGGTGGGGTCATCGTATACCAGCATGGTATAAAGATGATGAAGTAAAAGTCCAAATAGATTGTCCAGGAAAAGGTTGGACACAAGATCCAGATGTTCTAGACACATGGTTCTCTAGTGCATTATGGCCTTTCTCAACTTTAGGATGGCCAGAAAATACTGAGCTACTTCAAAGATATTATCCAAACGATGTCTTAGTAACAGGTTATGACATAATCCCATTCTGGGTAAATAGAATGACTTTCCAAGGCCTAGAGTTCACTAACAAACGCCCATTTAAAGACTGTTTAATCCACGGTTTAATCCGTGACAAAGAAGGTCGAAAAATGAGTAAGTCATTAGGCAACGGAGTTGACCCTATGGATGTCATAAAAGAATATGGCTGTGATGCTTTACGTTTCTTCTTAACAACAAACTCAGCTCCAGGAATGGATTTACGTTACGATGAAGAAAAAGTTAAATCATCATGGAACTTTATCAACAAGTTATGGAACGCTTCACGTTACGTTTTAATGAACATATCTGATCTTACAGAAAAAGAAATAAATCCAAAAGAGTTAGCTCTATATGACAAGTGGATTTTAACAAAGAAAAATCTTTTAATAAAGAATGTCATCAAAAATATGGACAAATATGATTTCCACAATGTTGGAAACGAATTGTATAGCTTCATCTGGGAAGATTTCTGTGATTGGTATATTGAATTAACAAAAGGTCACATGACTACTACAACAAAGAGTGTTCTTCTAGAAGTTTTAACTGACATTTTAAAACTATTACATCCATTTATGCCATATGTAACAGAAGAAATATACCAAAAATTACCAATTAAAGATTCAGAGTCAATTATGATAGCACCATATCCTACTTATAACAAAAAAGAAGTTTACAAGGACGAAAAAGAAGAATTAGAAAGTGTCCTAGAAGATATTGTTGCCATCAGAAATTTAAAAGCTTCAAACAAAATAACAAAAGAAGCTAAAGTAAACTTCATCTGCAAAGAAGAATTAATTAAAATATATGCTTCCCAATTAAAGATAACAGAAGAAGCATTATGCAGTGAAGATCCTGATAATATGGTAAGTTGCAATTATAAATCAGCACATATTAATATTACATATTTCTTTGAACAAGAAGCAGTTGATACTAAAGCAAAAGAAGAAGAAATTGCAAAATTAAAACAATCTATTGCTCGTCGTCAAGCATTACTTGCTAACGAAAACTACGTAAACAAAGCTCCAAGTAACATTGTTGACCTAGATCGTAAGAAGTTAGCTGAGGAAATTGAAAAATTAGCATTATTAGAAAAATAGCAAAAAAAGCAGTCTTTTTTAGAAGATTGCTTTTTTTTCGACATAAAACTATCCTCTACAAGTGTTACTATAATCACGGTGATAATATGAAGAAAACAATAATCTATGGTTTTATCTCAGTTATAGTAGGAATAGTTCTAGGAAAATATCTAAACATTGAAAACTTTAAGTCTCTCCCCACCTTTAAAACAGGCGAATCATATTACTTTCTTCAAGAAGGAATTTACTCATCTGAAGAAAATTTAGCTGAAAACACTAAAAATATTGAAACCAAACTAGTTGAAAAGACAAATGATAAATACTATGTATATTTGGGTATCACAAAAAATTTAAAAGTTGCTGAAAAATTAAAACAACTTTATGAAAATCAAGGTTATCAAGTTTACATAAAAGAAGTTGAATTAAAAAATGAAGAATTTTACAACAACGTTACTCAATTTGATTTACTTCTCAACAACGACATCAGTGAAAGTGAAATGCTAACAATCGAAGAAGTTGTCCTAGCAAATTATGAAGAAATTACAAGAAAAGAAAGTTGATCATCATTTTTGTTAAATAATATAAAAGGGTGATATTATTTACAATACAATTAAAAGTATACCAGTATCAGAACGTCCGAGAGAGCGTCTAAAAAGCATAGGAAGTTCAAATCTAAGTGATACAGAGGTTCTATCAATCATTCTGAAGACTGGTACAAAAAGTCAAAGTGTTACAGGATTAGCACTTGAAATCCTAAAAAAATATTCTTTAAAAGATTTAGAAAATATTTCTCTAAACGAATTAACTCAAATAAAAGGAATAGGTGAGGTAAAAGCCCTTGAACTGCTTGCCGCGATAGAACTAGGAAAACGTATCTATTTAAATCCAACTGAAAAACTCTTAAAAATGAATAATCCAGCCAAAATATATAGTGCATCACGTTATCTCTTCAAAGACAAAAAACAAGAATTATTTTATTGCTTCTATCTAAATAACAAACAAGAATTAATTGAAAGGAAATTATTATTTATGGGTACAATTAACTGCAGTACTACTCATCCACGTGAAATTTTCAAGGAGGCCTACAAAGTAAGTGCCACCAGCATCATCTGCCTTCACAACCATCCAAGCAACGATCTAACTCCAAGTAAAGCTGACATAGCCTTTACAGATCAACTAGTAAAAATAGGACAACTTCAGGGCATACCAGTCCTTGATCATCTAATAATCGGAGATGATTCTTATTATAGTTTCTATGAACATAACAATATTTTAAATCTTTAATTGCTCCTAACTCTAAAATATACTATAATTAAATCGACAAGGAGGCCTAACTAACATGTATAAAAAAAAGCTAGATAAAAGGAAAAAAACAGTGATAATTATCTCCACATCGCTAGCCATCCTAATCCTATTAGCCATCTCTCTTACATTTACTAGAGACGTATCTATGCCAGAAAAAGTTTCCAAAGAAATTACCAATTTTTTCCAAAAACTAACAATTTATCCATTTTCAAACTCCCAAAAGTCTAAAGACAAGGATCAAACTAAAAGTTGCACAATAGAAAAGAATGCCAACGACACTTTAAAAGAGGAAGTTAAAGAACTTAAAGAACTTCTAGAACTAAACAAAACATTAACAGAATATGACATTGAAAACGCTACAATTCTATCAAGAAATAAAAGTTACTGGTTTAACACCTTAGAAATTGATAAAGGAAGTAACAATGGTCTAAAAAAAGATATGGCTGTAATAACTGCTAACGGTCTAATTGGTAAAATATCAAAGGTTTATCCAACTACTAGTGAAGTAAAACTAATTACTTCAGATGATGTAAATTACAAAGTAAGTGTTGCCATAAAATTAGAAGGAAACGATACCTATGCCATCCTAAATGGCTATGATTATGAAAACAACCTTTTAAAAATTGAAGGTGTTGATAAAACAATCCCTGTTAAAGAAAACGATGTAGTAGTGACAAGTGGACTAGGTGAAGTATTCCCAGCCGGAATATATGTAGGAACAGTTGAAAAAATAGAAAGTGACAAATATAACCTTAGCCGTAATGTCTACATTAAAACCAAACAAAACTTTAATAGTATTCATTATGTAACCGTATTAAAGGAGGCTAAGTAATGCTTTCTCTAATAATTGTCATAATCTCTATACTACTAGACGGACTACTTTCAAATATCCTGCCATACACACCAAATGCTCTATCGCTATTTACGCCAATGTTAACAATCGTATCACTAATCTTAATTTATCCACTAAATATCAAAAAAGAGCAGAATTATTACATAACAGCAGCTATTACTGGACTTGTATACGACTTACTATATACCAACTTACTTTTCTACAATGCAATTATCTTTCTTGGACTTGCTGTGGCAATCAAATATATGCATAAATATCTAGAAACAAATTGTCTTAACATAGCAATTTATACTACCATAACAATAACTTTATATGAAGTATTAACTGCCATCATTTTAGTAACGTTTAATCTAATCCCAATCACAATGGGGGCACTGTTCTACAAAATTATTCACAGTCTGCTTTTAAACATTATCTATGTAGAAATAGTATTTTTGATAATAAAACTACTACCTAAGAAATATAAAAAAGTAAATATAAATTAGTATATTTATTTTTTTTATGCATAAATTTAAGTAGGAGGGAAACCATGTATAATAAAACTGTAAAAAGAAAACTTGTATTAAAAACCAATGTCAAAAAATTTCTAAATCGTTTACTTGCTACTGCCTTAATTTTTTTAGCTGGAATGATTTGTGTCAAAAAAGATATTACATTTAAGGAGAAAATAACTAAAGTAATTTATGAACAAAATATTAGTTTTGCTAAATTGAAGAAAACTTATGAAAAATACTTTGGAAATATTGTACCAGTTGAAAAAATAATAGCAGAAGAAAAGCCTGTTTTCAATGAACACCTTACATATACCAAAGAGAATACCTACAAGGATGGTGTGGTGCTAACTGTAAACGAAAACTATATGGTTCCAACTCTTGAAAGTGGAGTAGTAGTGTTTATTGGAGAAAAAGAAGAGTATGGCTCAACCGTAATAATAGATCAAGCCGATGGCATTGAAGTATTTTATGCTAATATTAATGCTATGAATCTAAAATTATACGACTATATTGAAAAAGGAACTCTTCTTGGAGAAACTAAAGACAACAAGTTATATTTAGTTTTTTCTAAAAATGGAGAATATCTAAATTATAAAGACTATATCTAAAATAAAAATAGATATTTCAGTCTATTTTTTTGCCTTAATTTCCATCTTTACAGCCACTTTCAAAGATTTTTTAATTATATTTTTTCTTCTTTTTATTCATGAGATAGGTCACTACACAATCGCAAGACTTTATAAATTGCCAGTTCAAGAAATAAAATTTTATCCAACTGGTGGCATACTAAAATTATCAATACCACTAAATTATAGTCAATTAAAAGAATTAATTATTCTATTAGCCGGTCCAATATTTCAGTTTATTGCCTATTTTCTTCTTCTTAAAATTGAGTCCAATACCATTCTCGTCAAAAACTATCATTACGGTATTCTTCTTTTTAATTTACTACCAATATATCCTCTTGATGGTGGAAGAATATTAAATACCATAACTTCCTACTATTTTCCCTACAAATTAAATTTTAAATTAACGTTTTTCCTAAGTATGGTTTCCTTAATATTATTTTTCATCTTTACATATCAAGAATTAAAAATAAATGTCATTATAATAAGTATATATTTAATTTTTCAAATAATTAGGTCTTATAAAAAATTAGAAACGTATTATAATAAATTTTTACTAGAAAGATATCTTAATAACTATCATTTTACTAAAAGTAAACTTATCAATTCAAAAAATAATTTTTATCGCAATAATCGTCATTTACTTAATATAAATGGTAAATACTACCTAGAAAAGGACTATTTAGCAAGAATTTATCAAAAAAAGTGAAAAAGGTGTTGACATTGAAAAAATTGCTATGCTATAATTCTATTGCTGACTGTGATTAGCAGTTGGGGCATTAGCTCAGCTGGGAGAGCGCCACGTTTGCACCGTGGAGGTCAGCGGTTCGATCCCGCTATGCTCCACCATATTGAAATTAACGTTGAGAAATCAACGTTTTTTTGTTGCCAACATCACCATATATTTTCTCAAATAAGTAGCAACATGTAAAATAGCAAAAAAAATCTAGCTTCTTCTAAAATAAATGATATAATCAAAATATAGGGATAAGGAGGGCAATATGGAAAGTGATTCTAGTATTTTTACAACAATTCTATTATTTATAATAGCATTACTACCCGTTGTTGTAATTTTCAAATATATAAACAACAAGGATGTTAATAAAGAGCCAACAAGTTTATTAGTAAGATTATTTTTAGGTGGTATAATGTCTTGCTTCTTAGTACTGTTTATCAGTGAATTGCTCACTCCAATATTACCATTTATGGATAAAACAGATGAATCAACATTTGCTGAAATTTTATTATACTCGTTTATTGGTGTTGCCTTAATTGAAGAGGGCTGCAAGTTCTTTATGACTTATACCATTGGATACAAAAACAGAGAATTTGATGAAGCATACGATATAATAGTTTATTCAATCTTTGTTGCTCTAGGATTTGCTGCATTTGAAAATATCTTATATGTAGTAGGCAACAAAAGTTTTATAACAGGAATTACAAGAGGTATATTATCTGTGCCAGGACATGCTTGCTTTGGACTATTTATGGGTTATTACCTAAGTATTGCCAAAATAGCCTCAATCAAAGGAAATGTTCAAGTAATGAAATTGAATATTTTCAAAAGTATTTTAATACCAACAGTCATGCATGGTACTTTTGACTTTTGCCTTTTTATTAACAATAATATATTCCTATGTGTATTTGTTGTCTTTGTCATATTTATGTACATCAACGCAATTAAAAAGTTAAATGTCGTAGCAAAACACAATTATCGCCTTGCCCAATTCACAAGAACAGGTGACATAAAAATTCCACATAATATGCCAACATCAGCACCAAGACCAAATGATCTAACTAATGTTGCTATGCAAGGAAGAGCAACTGGCATCAATGATAAAAACTTCTGTGCATATTGTGGTGGAGCTCTAAATGGAGAATATTGTAGTAGATGTGGTAAAAGAAATCTATAAAAGCAGGTGAATTATGAAAGTATTACTATATACAGAAGGTGAAAAATACACTTCTAAAAGTGGACTAGGAAAAGCAATCAAGCATCAAATGAAGGCCTTAGAATCAGTTGGAGTAGAATATACAACTAATAAAAAAGATGATTATGATATTGTTCATATTAATTTTTATGGACCAAAATCTTACTTTTTAGCTAAAAATGCTCATAAGAAAGGTAAAAAAGTTGTCTATCATGCTCACAGTACAGAAGAAGATTATAAAAACGGCTTTATTCTAGCTAAGCAAACAGCCCACTTGTTTAAAAAATGGTTGATTAAGTGTTATTCATTAGGAGATGTAATAGTAACCCCAACACCATATTCTAAAAAACTTCTTGAGGGTTATGGTATTAAAAAGAAAATATATGCTATTTCTAATGGAATAGAATTAGACTTATTTAAAGAAGATAAACAAGCCGGTGAAAGATTTAGAAAAAAATATGGTTATACAAAAGATGATAAAGTAATAATAGGGATAGGTCTATACATAACCAGAAAAGGTATTGTAGACTTTGTAGAACTTGCTAAAAGATTACCAGAATACAAATTTATCTGGTTTGGTTATAGTCCTCTAGCTGCAGCTACTAAAGATGTAAGAGAAGCAGTAAATACTAAACTAGAAAACTTAGTTTTTGCTGGCTATGTAGAACAAAGCATAATTAGAGATGCTATGAATGGTTGTGATATTTATTTATTTCCAACATTTGAAGAAACAGAAGGAATTCCAATCATTGAAGCATGTGCATGTAAAACAACAGCTATTGTAAGAGATATTCCAATCTTTGAAGACTGGTTAACAGACGGAAAAAATGTTTACAAAGCCAAAGATGTTGATGAATTTGAAGATAAAATAAAAAAAATAATTAATAATGAATTACCAAAAATTGGAAATAATGCTTACAACATAGCTAAAGAAAGAGATATCAAAGAAGTAGGTAAGCAATTAAAAAAAGTTTATGAAAGTTTAATGGAGAACGAATAGTTCTCTTTTTTTTCGTAATATCAAAAGTATTTTAAAAAAAGTAAAAAAGTAAATTATTTTACATATTTTTTAGAAAAAACTTGATATAAAAAAATTTTGATAGTAAAATGAAAACATAAGGATATGGTTCGGTTGACAAGGATACGAAAATATCTTTATGAAATATTATAGGAGGTGAGCTAAATGGCAGATATCGAAATCAAAGCAGATTTATCTTCAATTGAATCAGTACAAAATGAATTTATGACTACTGGAGAAGAGTTCAAAAAAAATAAGGAACAATTATTAAAAGTAATGGATGAAATCAAAGCAGGAAACATTAAAGGACCAGCTGCAGATGCAATCTTACAAGAATATGAAAGTCATAAAGCATTATTTGAAGATGCAGAAGAAGCAATTAACACTTGCCAATCATATTGTGGTCAAAAGGGAAATGCTCTACAAGACACAAACGAAAGCGCAACATCAGCAATAAGAAATAATGCAAGCACAAACGCTAATTAAAGGAGGGATAAGGAATGGCAATGAATGATGAAATTCTTGGAATGAACACCCAAGGAGTAGAAGAAAACGTCCAAACTATAAAGAAAACAGTAGAAGAAATGCAAGAACAACTACGAAAATTAAGCAAAGTAGTAGACGATAATATTGGTGATCCTGGAGATAACAGTGCACCAATTTCAAATGTTAACTGGGCAATGAATTTAAAAGAAACTTGGATAAACTTCAATAATAAAAATATTAACCAAGTACTAGAAAACATTGCATCAAACGCTCAAGATATCCATACAGCAGCTACAGAAGTAGAAGACTATGCAAATAGTGCAAATGTAGACATTTAGAAATTGGATAAAAAACAAAACACATTACATCAGTAATGTGTAGTAAATAGAAAAAACTTTTTTCTGTTTACTACACATTATTTATAGAAAGGGTGAGTATAATGGGAGCACTAACAGTAGCATGCAGCGTATGCAACAAAACATGGAAATATTTAAATCCAGATGATGTGGCCACTGCACTAAATGGTTTAGCAGCAGTAGAAAACAACATGGAAAATGCACAAAAAAAAATAAATAATGCATACGATAATTGCGGTGAAAAAGAATTTAATTTTGGTGGAGTAACAATGTTAGACACATTTAGCGATATAATTAAATCAGGCAACGCAAGTATGAATGAAATTAAAGGATTATCAGGAACAATCATGGCAGATGCAAATAATCAAAGTTCACAACAAAAGGCAACAGCAGAAGCAGCAGCAAAGGCATGTGAGGAAGAACATGCAAAAGCTGCAGCAGCAGCGGCAGCAGCCCAAAAGAAAAATTCTGATTAGGAGGAAACACGTATGAGTGATAGTTTTGTATATAGACCAACGAAGGTTAAATCAGCATTAGATAGTATGACTGATGCTGTAAATTCACTAAGCAGTGCAATCACATCATTGTCAAATGTTAGTTCAGCACTAGGAGGTGTAGAATTATTTGATTCTGGCGCATCAACAGCACTAATAGATTCAGCAAGTGCTGGCGTAAATAACATAGGTGTAAATCTTACATCAGCTGCAGGAATTATTGTATCAAACATTCAAAAAGTTCAAGACTTCGTAGAACCAAAAGGATGGCAAAAAGTTCTTGGAACAATGGGTATGGGAGCTTTAAATTTACTTGATGGAGCTCTTGGCGTAGTAGAAGGATTGTTTGATGGTGCCTTCAGTTTAGTTGGAGCTGGTTGCTTAGCATTAGGCTGGGATTCTGCAGCAAAATGGCTTTTTGATAAAGCTGCAGTCGACTTTGTTGGCGATAAAATGTTCGGTGGAGCATATAACTATTTGGATCAATACAGTATTTATAGTCATGACAGTACAGCAGCAAACATAATAAAAGGTGTAGGTTCAGTTGCTGCATACGTTGGACTTTCAATGCTTGGTGGAGGTATAGTTGGAAATGCTGCCAAAAGAACTGGAAACTTAGCCGCTAAGCTTGCAACTGAAGGTGGAAAACGAGTAGGAAGAATGGCATTTGAAGCTACAACATCCGGTCTTGCTGGTATGGGTAGAGGAACATCTACAGCATTGCGAGAAGGTATGAGCTATGAAGAAGCCTTAAAAGCAGGTGGTAGAGAAGCTGGTATTGAAGCTGCAGGCGAAATCTTAATTGGTGGAGCAGTAGATAAAGTAGGAGACTTTATAAAAGCAGCAAGAGCTGGAAAGGCCGCTGTAAAAACAGGTGCAGAAGTAATTCAAGAAACTGGAGAAAAACTAGCAAAAGAATCAATTGAAACAAGTGCACAAAAAGCAGGAGAGGCAGCAGCTAAAAACATAACGAGTGAGGCTGCCGAAAAAGCAACGAAAGAGTTAACAGAAACTGCAACAACTGAAGCATATAAAAACCTTGGTGAAAAAATGGTTAGAGAAAATGCAGAAGTTCTAGCAAGAAGAGCTGCCGAAAAAGCAGGAACAGAAATAACAGAAGAAGCTATTCAAAAAGCCGGAAATGAAGCTGTAGAAAGAGTTGCAAAAAGAGCTGTGGAAAAAGCTGGTACAGAGTTAACAGAAGAAGCAGCACAAAGAGTAGGAAATGAAGCATTTGAAAAACTTGGTAGAAAAGCAGCAGAACAGCTTACACCAGATGTTACAGGAAGAATAGTAAAAGATGCTATTGGAGATACATCCGTAGAAAGTTTTGAAAAATTCGTAAAAGACGGAGTAGAAAAACAAGTAAAAGCAGGTATTGTAGAAAACGGACAAAAAGGTTTAGAAACGGTATTTACAAAAGCAAGTGCAGACTTTACTGGTGCAGAAGTAGAAAGAATGACAAAACAAGTTCTTGGTAATCCTGAACTATTGGTTAAACAGTTGAATGATTTTGCAAAAGCAAATAAGGTTACTATAACAACAAATCTTAAAGACGTTGCTGCAACAGCCGTAAAAGAAGCACATGAAAGAATTCAAAAAGAAGCATATAAAGGTCTAGTTGAAAAGAGTGCAAAAGAAATATCAGAAAAGGCAGCTAGAGAAGCCGGCGAAAAAGCAATAAGAAAAGATGCCGAAAAAGCGGCAAGAGAAGCTGCAAAGAAAGACGGAACAAAAATAACAGAAGAAGCATTAAAGGATGCTGGAGATAAAGCATTAAGAAATGCTGGAGATAAAGGAATTCAAGAAGCTGGAGAGAAGGCAATCAAAGAAGCCGAAGAAAAGGCACTTAAAGAAGCCCAAGAAAAAGCCTTAAAAGAAGCTGGCGATAAAGGAGTTCGCGAAGCCGGCGAAAAAGCCTTAAAAGAAACTGGCGATGATGCAATAGAAAAGATTGGCGAGAAAGCAGTAGCCGATGCTAGTGAAGCAGAAGTAAAAGATGCTGCTAAGAAAGTAATGGATGAAGTAGGCGAAGACGTATTTGAAAATGCAACTAAAGATCAAATAGAGGAAGCAGGAAAAAAAGCCATCGCTAAAGAAGCCGAAGAAAAAGCTATCAAAGATGCTGGAGAGAAGGCAATTCTTCAAGAAGCTGAAGAAAAAGCACTAAAAGAGGCACAAGAAAAAGCCGCAAAAGAAGCAGAAGAAGCTTTAATAAAGAGACAAGTAAAAGAAAGTGCTGAAGCAGCAGCTAAAGAAGAAGCAGAAGCAGCAATTAAACAATATACTAAAGAAGGAATTCAAGAAGCTGGAGAGAAGGCAATTAAAGATGCTACAGCTGAAGAAATTGAAAAGGCTGGTAAAGAAGCTTATAAAACAGCCGCAGAAGCAGCATTGAAAAAGGAACAAGAAGAAGCTACAAAGAAAGGCCTTAAGGGAGCTGTTGAACGTATATTCAAAAAAGGTGAAAAAGAAATTAGTGAAACAGCAATTCAAGAAGTATCAGAAAAGAGTCTTAAAGAAGCTGCTGAAGAGATGGCACAAAAGACAGGAACATCAGTTGCTGAAGCTGAAGCTAAGTTAATAAAAGAAGCTGGTGAAAAAGCAATTAGAGAAAAGGCTGAAAAAGAAGCAATGGATGCAGCAGTTGAATACTTTAAGAAGGATGCAGCTGCAGCAGCAAAAGATGCAGTATATAAAGCAGTTCCAACAAAAGGAGAAAAATTCCTTAACAATGTTGGAAAAGCAACAGGAGGAGCTATTGAATTCTGGAGAACAGTAGAGCTTGAACAAGGAAATGTAATGCCATCATTATTTGGAGGAGGAACAACTTCAGCAGATGATACTATAACAGGCGAACTACCATCAGATACAGGAAACGGAACTGCTGGAGATCCAAATGGTACAGACGGAGACGGCTATCCTAGCGGAGGCGGCGGCGGAGGCGG
>CAKPHU010000006.1 GCA_934162125.1 uncultured Bacilli bacterium | reverse complement strand
CAATTTTTTATCTAATATTAAACATACTATTAGTTCACTTTCAAATTACTATTTATCTGTCGCTTCTATATATAATTATACCATTATTTGGACAAATTTTATCACTAGCTTAAAGCCTCCAAGATTCATCCAACTTTTTATAACTATATCCAACCCTTGGGAAAAAATATAACTTCACAAACGCTTTAATCAAAAGATTAAAATCAATAATATGGTAAAGTTCTTACATATTTTTAACTCAATTTTGCAAGTGCAAAATAAGAAATGATAGCACTATAAAGTCTTTATTTATAAGACATTAAGTATAGTGGTGCTATCAATTACTTTATCCTGCTTAATAATTATCATCTATTTTTTGCTAAACTTAGGTGTTTTCATGGTATACTTATATTAGTTAGTAGTTTATTACTACATATAATTTAGATATTAAAGGTTGTCCGACTTCAACCTTTATAGCTCAAAATTGATATTTAGTCGAACTTTTTAGTTCGATTTTTTAATACAAAAAACAGTGCTGGTCGAAAAGCGGTCGAAAAGCGGTCGAATCAATTGATAATATTTTTATTTTAGCAGAAAAATATTACTAAACAAGAAAAAAAGTAGATAAATTCTACTTTATAATCCATTCTTGAAAATACTTAATAGCAGTACCACAGTAGTCACATTTTCCTTTAGTTACATCAACAGAGGCACCACAATTATGGCATTTAATAATATTAGCGCCTTTTTCTAGCTTGGCAGGATCATCATTTATCTTTTCCATAGTATAAGTATCTTTTAAATACTTAGAAGTTATTTTATTATTTTGATAATAAACTAGACGTACTTCGGCAGTTACTGTGACAAATAATTTTTTATCTTCATAGTATTCTTCAAAACTAGTGAAATCTAGAATATCATAATCAATAATATTTTCATTACTATAATATTTCTTTCTTATTTCATAATTTAAATTATTATAGAATGTCTTTTTAGATATTTTAGTACGTTCCCAAAACTGTTTTTGAAGACTATTTTGCTTTTCTTTATATTTTTTAATTGGTCCTAGAACAATATAAGCATCAAGTATATAGAAGAAATAATATAGTATCAAAGATAAAATAATACCATAAATAAATACTTTAGACAGATCATAAATATTGAAAGTTCTAGAAGTAAATATAATAAAGAAATAAGATAAAATAATACTTATTATTAAATCAACAATAGCTGTAATTAGACGATATTTAGGATTTTTTAGAACTAAATCATAATGATATTTACTACCTAAATCTTTATCTTGATATTCAATATTATAATAAGTATGACAATATGGACAACCATCTAAGAAATCTTTTAGTTTAGAAGTCATTCCACAGTTGGGACACTTATAAGAAGTGTTTTCTTCATTTTTAGAAATGTAAGTATATTCAATTCTTGAATCAAATATTTTTTCAGTATGAACTTTATTAGGACCTATGTAGTAATTCTTTTCACATCTTATACCATTAATAATATCATCATTATTAGTATCATTAGTATTTCTTTCTAAGATTTTAGAGCCAACAATATATTTAGTATTAATATTTATATTATATTTTTGAAGTCTCTTTTTTTGAAGATTTTCAGATATATATGACATAATTACTCCTTACCTATTGTTATTGTTGTTATTGTTATTATTATTATTATTGTTAGATGATGATCCACCATAACCACCTGATCCTGATGATGGTGTGTAGTGTGGTATGACTGTATATCCTTTATTGTTCATAACTATACCATCAATAGTTGAAATACAAACAGAAGCAATAGTCATGGCAGCCGCAGTGTTAGCACCTTTAATCAAAGAAATGTTTTTGGTATCCCCTACTATTTTAGCGTCTGGATTTTCTTTTAGAAAATTATAAATAGTTTCTAGTTCTTCTTTAGTTAGGGAATAATATTTTGTTAATTCAACACATCTTTTCATACGCATTAACTCTTCATATGTTTCTGGTTCTTTATCCATTATATCTCCTCCTTATCAATATAATAAAATTCAATATTTTGAAATGGTAAATTGATTGCTTGAATATGATAATAAGCATTATTTTTTTGTTTTAAGTAATGATAGTCTCTTAAAGCAGAAGTAGTAAAGAAAAGGTTATTAGGCTCTTCTTTAGAATATTCATTCTTGTACTCTCTTATTAAATTAGTTATATCATATTTATAATAATCATCATCAGATGATGAATTGTTGTCTAGGACACCTTTATAAATTTGGTGAGTAGCAATATGACGTTGTTTAGTTCTTTGTTCATCTCCATAAGTTACTAGAGAACCAGATAGAAGCATTATGTAAAGAGAATTGTTCTCTGGATAGTCACATTGTTCAGATAGAAGATTTTTCTTTAGATAAATTTCTACTTTTGATATAGGAGATAGATAAATGATATCTCGAAAGTTCTTAGTAATTTGAGAAGATAAAGGATATTCTTCGTCATCTACTTTTAAAATGAAACTATTATCATCATAAATATATTTTAGATTTTGATCAGATGCGATTATTTCTGATAAAGTTGGATAATCTTTTTTTACTTCTTTAGGAAAATAATCAAGAGAATTTTCTAGACGCATTTCAGTTATATATTTATAAACAGTTTCTTCGTTGTATTCATCACGAGAATAGTTTTGATCTTTATAGAGAGCTTGTTGAAGACGACAAGTATAACTTTTATTTGTTTGATAAGTATTTTTAACAAAAGGACAACCTGTTTTGCATAAGTAAAGATAACCACATTTAGTACATTCTTCATTTAAAGGGGCTTTATTATGATTTAAAAATATTTTATTGAAAGCTGTTTTTAAGATCTCTTCAACAGTATTTTTATAGATGTTACCATAATAGTAGTCAGGATTTTTTTGACCACGAACACAAGAATAAATGTCACCATTCTTTTCTAGAAGAAAGAACTTTTCTCCACAGTTATTACAGTTAGTACAATATTCTGGACCGAATTCAGCAAACCAGGGACCATTTAAGCCTGTATCTAAATCAGTTCCAGTGAATTCTTTTTTCATTCTTTCATAGAAAGAGACTTGCTCTTCTTCAGTCATATGATGAAGAAGTCCATTAGAATTATAATCAAAACCAATCATAAAATTGAAATCATTCATATCTAGACAAGTATTTTTATGAAGATATTTAATATCAGAAATTATTTCATCAATTTTTTCATAGTGTTCTTTAAAGATAGTGGCTGATACTTTTTTCTTATTGGGAATATCTCTTAATAATTCAATATTTTTAAATATTTGATCTAGGGTCTTTTTGTTGTCTTTAGTAACACGATATTCATCATGTAATGATAAAGGAAGATCTAGACTACCAGAAATTGAAACATTGAATTCTTTGATGGTATCTAAGTGTTTTTCTAAGTTATATAGATTAGTTTTAATATGTGGATTCCCTATTTTAAAACCAGCTGAGGTAATTAGATCTTTATTGTCATGATAATATGTAGAAATGTATTCAATTAAATCATGGAAATCAGTTTTGGATAGTGTTGTGACTTCTCCTCCATGAAGAGAAATATTAAATGGAATGACGTTAGCATCTTTAAATTTTTTTATAGCATAGTCCAGAGTTTCTAGAGCATTATAGTTACGCCAGTCATCCTTGGTGTTATCTTCTAAATAGCAGTACTTGCAAGCCATATTGCAGGCCATGGTAGGTACGTATAACAAATGTATATACTTGTAATTCATATGTCCCCCTAATCTTGTGTTAATTCAGAAATTTCTATTTTGTAATAACATGGATCAGTATCAATAAACTTGTCATTAGCAATTGAAGAGAAAAGATATTTTATAGAAATTCCTGATAATCTTATTTCTTCTTCACTCATACCTAGTTCATTATAATCTTCATCATAAAGATAAACTTTTATATTTATTTTTCCAGATAGACGTGATTCATTATATAGTTTTCCATCTATGTAGATTGTACGATAAACCTTGTCGCCAATTTCATATTCTAGCTTTAAATCATTATCAAGAAGTAAGGTTTGTTTTTTAGCTGCAGCAGTATATAGTAAGTAATCACTTGTGTATGGAAGAGCAACTTTTTCAGCTGATATTTCTGATTCTTGATTAGAATTACCATATTCATCTTTTGGATCTGAGAAGCGTCTAATATATGTAGGACTTTCTTTAAAAGCTCTTTCATTATAATAAGTATTATCTGGTAAAGTGATGCTATAAAGACTAACACATTGTCTAAAAGCAGATGAACCAATTTCTCTTAATTGACTTTTTTCAGAGATGATAACACTTGATAGAGATGTTGCTCCATAGAAGGCATGTCCACCTATTCTAGTAACTTTATCAGGAATAGTGATACTTTTTAGAGCTGAACAATATTCAAAAGTGTCTCCTCTTATTTCAGTAAGATTATTAGATAATTTAATTGTTTCAAGACGGCTGGCACCATAGAATGCTTCACCGCCTAAATAAGTTAGTGTGTCAGGTAGTTCAATACTCTCAATTGATTTAGCATTATAGAAAGCTCCGCCACCTAAATATTCAAGTTTTGACGGAATATTAACTTTTGATAGTTGACGACAATTTTTAAAAGCTTGCCCTCTTATTTCAGTTATCGTATCTGGAAGAGAAACTTCTTCTAAGAATGGCATATTAGAAAAAGTATTACCTCTTAGGCTTACAATAGGACTACCCTTATAAGTTTTTGGAATAGTTGCGGTTGTATAATTAGTTAGACCAAAAGTATAGAATCTAACTGCATAACCACCTTCAGTTTTTTCATACATAATATGTGGATTGATAAAAATGACTAGCGGTAAGATTATCGCAACAGCAATATAAATAAAACGAGTATTTGGGTGTTCATCTTCGACGAATGAATTCTTTACTGATCTAACAATATTAGATATTTTTTCAGAAGGTCGTGATTCAATTTCTTTTTTTAAGTATTTCATAAGATTATATTTGTTACTTAGGATAAAGAAAATTATTAAAATTATTAGACCAAGTACATAGGTACCTAATGGGAAATGGAAAAATATTAGAGAAATGTAGATAAAAACAAGTAAAGTAAAAATCTTATTTAGAAGTTTTTTTCTTTTTAAGATATCAGCAGGAATTAATTTGCTATTTGGATCTATTTTAGCCTTTTCCATTTCTTTTTGAATAAATCTTTCAAGAAGTTGTGCATTGGTTCCAGAATATATACTATCAAAATCTGTTGGTTTAACTATTTTTTTATTAGGATCTGTTAAAGTAGTTACTGGCACTTCAATTTTAGCTGCTGCATTTTCTGTTACAACAACATTATCATCACTGAATGGAGCTCCACAATTAGAACAGAACTTATCAGTTACTTTTAAAGTAGCATTACATTTAGCACATTTTAGTTCTATACCATTTACCTGGTTTGTTTGAGCTATAAAATTATTTGAAACAACATTTTTTGTTAATTTAGTTCCGCAATGTGGACAATAGTCATTAGCAGGATTTAATTCAGCACCACATTTTAGGCAGACAATTAGATTTGTAGATGTTGGAGTATTTTGAGGTGAAACAGGAACTAAATTAGTTGCATCTTTTTTTGAAGCTTTGGTTATTAAAGCACATATTGGGACTACTAAAAAAGCTCCAACGAAGACAGCAAAGAAATCTACCATAGCAATAACTGTTGATATAAAGAAGTCACAGAAAAGTAAGACAATGGCTCTGATAACAAACATTGTCCAAAAGGCTCTTTTACTATTATCTTCAAAAAATATTTTAGCTAATGGTCCTAGGACAAATATAGACATATGTATTGATACAAAAGCTTCCATGAATATTGCTGTAGATATAGAAAGAAATTCTTCACTTTTAGCATAAGCAATTATTGGTATTAATAATAAAGATATAATTAATAATGTTTTTTTATTTTTCATACACTCACCTCTACTATGTCAATTGTATCATGTAATCGTTTTTTGGAGAATAGTGTCGAATAATTTTTCCAAAAAAAAATTTACTTTTTAGTAGTAAACTTTCTTTTGCATATCATCTTCATAAACATAGAAGAATACACCATAATATGTTGTTCCACAATCATCAACTATTTCATCACAACCATAAGCATTTACTTCACTATTGATGGTATCAAGAACTGTAAAATAGTCATTATTACCATTCTTTTGACAAGCCTCTTTAGTTTCATAAACATAGCTGTAAGTACCAGAGAACTTTTTAGGTGTACAAGTTGGAGCAGCAGGTGTTTCAGGTTGCGTTGGTTCAACTGGTGTTTCAACTTGGGTTGGTTCAGTTGGTGTAACATTCTCTGATGGTTCAGCTGCTTCTGGAGTTTCTTCTGGTGTTGCAACTGTTTCTTCGGAACCTTTAGGAGTAACTGGAGTATCTTGTTTCTTATCCTCGCAACCTGTTAAACATAGAAAGACAGCTAACAATAAAATCAATATCTTTTTCATACTATCACCAGAATAATAGTAGCACTTCTTAATTAATTAAGCAATAAATTGGAATTAATTTTTAAAATAATTTATATCTTTTACTAAGAGTTAAATCATGATACAATTGTTTTGAATTGTAAAATAAAAGGAGATCAATATGGGAAGTTCTATTTTAGTTAAATATTTAATTGTATTTTTAGTATCAATGTTACCAATAGTTGAATTAAGAGGTGCAATACCTATTGCAGAAAGTATGGGACTTGATATTTTATGGTACTATCCAATATCTATTATTGGAAATATATTACCGGTTCCAATTATTTATCTTTTTGCGAGGAAAGTATTGGAATGGGGAAAAGATAAGAAAGTTATTGGTAACTTTTTTACCTGGTGTTTAGAGAAAGGTGACAAAGGCGGAAAGAAACTAAAAGAGTCTGCAGGAAATAATGGTATTTTCTGGGCACTTTTAATATTTGTTGGTATTCCTCTTCCTGGTACTGGAGCTTGGACAGGAACTCTTGCGGCTAGCTTTTTAAATTTAGATTTTAAAACTAGTATTTGTGCAGTTAGTTTAGGTGTAATTTTGGCTGGTATTATAATGTCTCTTGGTAGTAAGATAGTTGCAGCATTAGGTTGGATGGGAGTTATTGCTATAATCGTGGCAATCATTATTATAATTCTAGCTTCAATACTTTTAAAGAAAAAGAAAAACAAATAAAAAGGACAGAAATGTCCTTATTTTTTTGCGATAAATTAGTTATTATCATTAAAATATATATACGTATGTTTTTCATGTTCAATAAACTTTATTAAATCAGAAAATGAAAGTGACATAGTCTTAGTATTAGTATTTGGATGACATAAAACATTAGTATTTTCTAAGGTTTTATCAAGGACTAGAACTACTCTATTTGCTGAATCATTAATAATACCTAGAGGAGTTAGGCCACCAGAGATGAGTCCTAAAATATTTTTGACATCCTCTTCTTTAGCAAAAGATAGTCTAGAAACTCCTAGAAATTTTGCGAGTGATTTTAGATCTACTCTATTATTTTCTTCCATAAATACTAAGAAATATTTACCTTTATGATCTGTTAAAAATAAGTTCTTACAACCTACTCCAGCAATTTCTGGAACTTTTTCATTAGCTTCTTCAATAGTATAAACTGCTTCATGAGTAACTTCAGTGTAAGGAATATTTAGTTCTTTTAGGACTGCATAAATATCCATTAGAACGCACTCTCCTTTTTCTTTGTAATAATGTTATTTAAAATGATAAAGACAATACTAAATATTAGAATTACACCAGTATTAATAAAGACTGGTTTTAATGTTTCTAGAGAAATAGTTTCTAAGCTTGCGAAAATATCATTAGAATTTACAAACCAGTAAGCTGGGAAAATATGAGATATTTTAACAACTGTTTCTGGTAACCATTCAGTTGGGATAAAAGCACCACATAGAAAGGCAGAGCCTAAAGCTAGAACATTCATAATACCGTTAATAGCATTCTTGTTAGAAGTTAGACTAGATATTAATAAAGCTAGAGTTAGGACACTAAAAGTAAATACTAAGGCATTTAAAGCAAATAGTAAACCAGTTATTGTTAAGATGTTTTTACCAAATAAGATAAGAGCAATTAAACAATATAGAATCCATACTATTAATCCATAGATAGAACTAGCTTTTAATAAATTTAAATTATATTTTTTATAATTCATACTACTAATAACAGTTCTTTTCTTAAGAGTAGTTTCATTGAAACTTGCTAGAACAGTACAAACAATAAATATAATTACAGCCATGATACTATAACTTGAGAAGTTAAAATAACGAGATACTTTAGAAGTTAAATTAGTATCAACTTTAGAAGTCATAGTAATAGTTGGACTATTAGCCATATTCTTATTGATGGCATCAATTAAAAGATCTTCATCTTGATAATACTTTTGATAAATACTTTGAGTCTTTAAATATCTTTTTAACATCATTTCAGTAAAAGAAGAAGTATAATCTTTTGCACTTTTAATTTCTATTTCAGGAGTTTTACCAGCTAGAATGTCACTACGATAGTTTTCTGGAATATAAATTATATAATTTACATCTCTATAAAATAGTGCATCATTTCTAGCATCTTCATCATCTTTTATTTTAACTACATTACTGTTCTTAGTAAGATAAGTTACTAAGTTTTTAGTTAGACCTTTATTCTCATCATTATTTACTATTAAGATATCTGGTTTAGTATCGGCATATGTTGTAGGTGTATTAGTGGTTTGAGTGTTAATACCACCGAAGGCAACAAGCATTACAGTAAAAAGAATTATAAAGCCTTTATATTTTTTAATGACTTTCCAAAACGTATTAAATACTGTCATATTTTTGCCTCCTTAATCCTTGATAAGACATCAATAGTAAGATAAATGAGAAAATTAATAAGCTTATAATATTAAAATAATAACGATTTAGTGTCTCATAGTAATAAAGAGAATACAAGCCATCTGTTATCATGTTGGCAGGATTAATCCAGTTAAGCCATGGGACATTTTTATCAATAACGTACTTCATAGTTATACCCATCATTCCAGATAAGAAACAACATACCATAGTGACAGATATTAAGATACCAGTTTTATTATTTTCATTTGTTTTAAGTAAAGTAGCAAGAGCAACTCCAAGAGATAGTCCGGCAAGAGATCCAGCTAGTGCTAGAAGAATAGTTTCAGGGAGTCTAGAACCATAATCTACTTTTAGAACAAAGATTGTATAAATGAATAAAATAGCAATTCCAAGGATTTGAACTAGATAACTAGCAAGCAAACTAGCTAGTAAAGTCTTACCTTTATAAGCTGGAGAGATAGATGTTCTTTTACCAGCACTAGACATGTTAGCTAATTTTTTATTAGTAGTATAAATAGCTAGAATGGCACCATACATACAAGCCATTGCAATTAAAGTATAATATTCAATCATTGTATAACTTATATTAGAATTAGTTACATCCTTAATATTTACTTCAGTAGAATTAATAAGATTAAGAGCATCTTCTGTTATTTTAGAGTAATCTATACTTACATTATTTTTGATACTATCCTCAACATTTGTTTTTATAATAGTCTCCATTAATTCTTTTTCACTAGTTATTTCACTAACTACAAAACGTAAAATAGTTTCGTTGATTCCATTTGTTTTGACGGTAATATTAACGTAATCATCTTTAAAAGTAAGATAACCTGATATTTTAGAGTCTTCTAATAGTGATGAAGCTTTTTCTTTGGTTGTATAAGTAATATTAAATAATTGATTAGAACTATCTTTTTTACTTAGTTCTCGTAAGGCTTCATTAAATATTTCATTATTTTTAAAGTCACTACTTTCAACTACCGCAATATCTATAATATCTAGGCTTTCTTTAGATTCAATATCTGAGAAAGCTAAATGAAAGAAAGTACCTAATATAAGGGGAAAGGCAAAAGTCCAAAATATTAAGCCTTTATTTCTTAAAAGAGTCTTTAATGTATATTTAAAATTATGATAAAACATTAGTCTCTTAATTCCTTTCCAGTTAATTCTAAGAAAACATCATTAAGAGTTGGTCTTTCAGAGAATATTTTAGAGTATACAACTTTATTTTCTTCTAAGAAATCAATTAGTTTCTTTAAATTATTATTACCTTTCTTGTATGTTACAATTAGAAGATTATCATTATATGATACTTCATCTACTTTACTCATGTCTTTAATTTTTTCGATTATTTCATCTTTAAGTTCAAGTGTTTCAACTGTTACTTTTTCTTCAATACCAGCAAGTGATTTTAGTTCTTCTTTTGTTCCTTCAGCAATTATTTTTCCTTTATCTAGGATGATAATACGATCACATAATTCTTCTACTTCTTCCATGTAGTGAGTAGTATAAAGAATAGTTGCACCTTCATCACGTAGATGTTTGATACCTGATAAAATATTATTTCTACTTTGTGGATCAACTGCGACAGTTGGCTCATCAAGGAAAATTAGTTCTGGTTTGTGAGCAATACCACAAGCAATATTTAGACGACGTAGAAGACCACCTGATAATTGTTTAGGATAAAACTTAGTGAAATCTTCTAGTCCTACTAGTTTTATAGCATCAGCAATATACTTTTGTCTTTTCTCTTTAGACTCAATATATAGTCCACAGAAATAATCAATATTTTCATAGACAGTTAATTCTTCAAAGACAGCAACTTCTTGAAAGATAACCCCTATTTTAGATTTAAGATCATAAGAATCTGGTTTTATCTCTTTACCAAATATTTTAATAGATCCTTCATGATTAATTAAAGATAACAAGCAATTAATAGTTGTAGATTTACCAGAACCATTAGGACCTAAGAGACCTAGGATTTCTCCTTTCTTAACAGAAAATGATAAATCATCAACTGCAGTTAAATTTTTATATTTCTTAGTTAAATTTTTTACTTCAATTATATTTGACATATTAACTCCTTTCCAAATTAAACATTTAAGTCACGATATTTTTTAGGTCCAATTTTCATTAAAATTAGATAGACAATAATATCTATAATAGTAAGAATTACTAAATTTAAAATAATTAAATTAGTTATTGATAAGTATTTAGAAAAGTGAATGAAATACATAAGACTTAAAGCTCCACTCATCATACCAGTAAATACAGAAATCATTGATGACATACTTTGTTTAACAACTTCAGTATCGTTAGAAGCATTTAATTTAGGATATTTTAAATTTACTAAAAGACCAATATTTGCATTTAAAGTAATTATTACTAGAGGTAATATTAATGAGACAATGATATAGAATAAAGATGGTTTATTAACAATATCAAAGATTAATTCACTTAGAAGAATAAAAGGCATTTCAATTACTAAACACATTAATATTTTAGAATTTAGAATAGTCGTTTCCTTGATTGGAAGACTCTTCGTAATATTTATTGTTTTACCTTCTAGAGAAATACTTGATGAAGATATACTTGTCATAGCAGTACCAAAGAAGATAAGACCATAAAATAAGATTGGAAGAGATAAAGTATCAGTTTTTAGTTGATATCCTTGTAGTAAAGAATTCATAATACTAGGACCTCTAAGACAAATTCCAATAGTTAAAACTATAACTAATAGAAGACCAAATGAAGAATTAAACATGTATGTTGGAGATGAAAAATATCTCTTTATTTCCTTGATAGCTAAAGACTTAATTGGACTTTGAGTTTTATAACTAAGTGATTTTTTATGACGTGTTGTGGATGTTTCTTTAGAATTAGAAATAATCTTGAAATAGTATTTAGCACCTAACATAATAAAGATAATGAAAGGTATTAGATTAACAAGTAAGATTTTTATTAAATCTAGAATATTAAAATCAGTTATAAGATTAATATATAATCCAACTGGATAGTAGATTTTAGTTATTGCTTCGTTGATATTGTTGGCATAAACAACTATTTCTTGTAGGAAATTATTCATATTAGCACTAGCAAAGAAGATAACCATAAAAATAGCTGCTGATAAAAGTGTTTGAACAATCTTTTTAAATTGTGATTTACTAGAGAATAACTTTATTAAGTAACCTATCGCACTAGAAATAATAGTAGGAATGATAGGAATTAGAAAAGTCATTAAGAATGATATTAGATAGAATGAAATAGATGGATGTTCAAAATAGATATAAGTTACAATAGCTGGTAGAATGAACATCAAATTATAAATGTATTGGAAAGCTAAAAGCTTAAATACTCTAACAAATAAGATTTTAGACTTAGGTATTGGAAGAGAAAATAATAAATCATTATCTTTTGCTTCAAATAAAATACCTTGAGATTTATAAATTCCACTCATAAAAGTTAAAAGTGTAACTGTCATAAAAATGATTGTTAACATAATATAAGTTAAATTAAATGGATGAAGTTTTTCTGCTATCATATAAGTATAGACTCCAATAGAGTAACAAACTATGATAAAGAGAAAGACTGGGAATAGTAATTTTGTTAATTTACTAGAGTTTTTGGCAGTCTTATATTTAAACATATTCATATCTTGGCTTAGAGCTGCTTTTAGTAAAGATAGAGTTTTCATTACTTATCACCCAATTCTAAGAATACTTGTTCTAGTGACTCATCACCTTTTATTTCTTTCATGGTGCCACATTTAACTATTTGACCATTTTTAATGATAGCAACACGGTCACATAATTTTTCGGCAACATCTAAGATATGGGTTGAAAAGAAAATTGTCTTTTTCTTCTTAGCCATTTCATGCATAACTTCTTTCATATCATAAACAGCTTTAGGATCTAGTCCAACAAATGGTTCATCCATAATTAGGACTTCTGGGTTATGAGCAAGAGCAGCAATTAGAGCTATCTTTTGTTTCATACCATGAGAAAAACTAGAAATGTCATCATTTAACTTGTCTTGCATTTCAAACATTTTAGCATACTTTTCAATATTTTTAGTACGTTCGGTTTGAGGTACTTCGTACATATCACAAACAAAGTTGATAAAATCAATAGCTTTCATATTTTCATAAAGATCTGGATTGTCTGGAACATAAGCCATTTCTTTTTTACAAGCGATAGGATCATCTTTAATAGACTTTTTATTTATTAAGATTTCTCCTTCTTCAAAGTCTAAGATACCAATTAAAGACTTAATCATAGTTGTTTTACCTGCTCCATTGTGACCAATAAAAGCAAATATTTCACCATTGTTAACAGTAAAACTAACATCTTTTAATGCTTTCTTTTTACCATTATAGGTTTTACTAACATTTTTTATTTCGATCATATATAAATTCCTTTCTATTTATTCTTTTTAAACTTTTTAGGTCTTCTTTCTAAATATTATTTACTTTAATAGTGCCTACTCCACCAGTAATTGATAAGGTTGTATCGCCAGAACCTATTACTCTATCGTTCTTAATCTTTTCTCCGTTTACAGTAATAGTGCCAACACCTTTAGTAAGTTTTAAAGCATAATCATCTTTAGAACCTTTTAAGTTAACTTCTAGTTCACCTACTCCAGCAGAAATTTTACTATCAGCAGTTAAGGCCATTGTAAGTGTTGCACTACCTGCGGCTAGATCTAAATCTAGTTTTCCAATAGTTCCATCTTTTAAAGTAAATTTACCAGCTGCTGAATCTATTTTGGCTTTCTCTGATTCTAAGTAGTCAATTGTTATACTACCTGCGGCTAAATCAAAATCTAAATCTTTAGTTTTTAAAGATAATATTTTTAGAGTTCCGGCACCATTAGATATTTTAGTTTTTCCTAAAGTTACATCTTCTGGTATTGTTACAATTAAACGATCAGGAGTTGAATTAATAACTACATGTTCTTTTTCGGATATTTTTAAGATGTTGTCTTCAACATAGCATTTAATATTCTTTTTAGAACTTTCGACACGAAAACTATCTCCTGTCTTTATTTCAATATTAAAAGCTGCGACATCGATATTTAAATCATTAATGATAGTTTCTTCTGTCCAAATATAGACATCTTCTATCTTTTTATCTGAATTAGACTTAGTATGAGAAACAATAGCTTTACCAACTTTTGAGATTGTTGTCAAAATTGCGACTATTAAGAAAAGTGCAAAAGCTAGAGCTAAATATTTAATTATTCTTTGAGTACTTGTCATTTAATCTCTACGCCTCCAAAGATACAAGTAGCATTTACATAAATTACTTTGGAATCTTCATTTAAACTACCTTTTTGTTTTTTATCATCTACACCACCAAAGATAGAAGTAGATCTTACTTTGATATTAACATCATCTGGTAAAATTAATTCAATACCACCAAAGATACTAGTAGCATTAATAGTAACATCTTTTGTTATTTTAGTATCTCTTAAGTCAAATTTAATAGAACCAAAAACAGCGTTCATATCAGCACCTTTGAATTTTTCTTTATCAGCTTTTACTTCTTGACCAGAGAATGTTGCCCAATAAGTGTCATCTTTTGTATGTTCAGCATTTAATTTTTTGATTTTCTCAGAAAAAGCATCCTTGAAAATAAATGATAAGCCAATAATTATTAGAACTATTGGAGCTAAAAGACTCCATACTAGATCAAAAGTTATTATCTCTTGGCAACTTAGTAATAGTAAGATACCAATTACAAAAAAGATGATGTTAGCTGTTTTATCTTTATCATTAAAAATACCAATAAAGCTTGGGATGATTATAAATAATGTCCACCAGCCAGCAAAGAATATATCAATATCAAATAAATTTAGAGCATTACCTCCAATAATTACTCCTAGAGCTATAAGTATTAAGCCCCATAACATACGTGTATAATTTTTCATTTTTTAATCTCCTCTTTCTTTTTTAATACCCATTTATTATCTGGGTTCTCTTCTAAAAGCATTAGTGCTTGGAATTCTAAAGATAACAATTCTTCAATTTGTTTTGGTGTAAAAGTAATAGTACCTTTAGCTGCTAAAGTGGCAATACCATGAGTAAAAATCCACATCTTTAAATGGAAACTTTCGATATCTTCTTCATTTAAGTTAGTACTTAATTTAATTAATTTAGAAATAGCAGAAAAGTCTTTAGCATCTTTAGAGACGAAACTATCTAAAAAGTAGTCTCCCTTACTCATAAAAAGTATTTGAAATAGATTTTTTTCGGTACAAGCAAATTTTATATAGTTAATACCAATTTGTTTGTATTGAGGCATACTATCATTTAAATCAGCCATAATGACTTGATAAAAATATCTTTCAATTTTCTGATAGAGTTCCTTTTTTAATTCTTCTGTGTTAGAAAATTGATAGTAAATTGGACGAATAGAAGAATTAAGTCGTTTAGCTATTTCACGATTACTTACTTGATTCATGCCCTCTTCTTTGGCAATATCAAAAGCAGTATCTAGAATCATTTCTTTAGTAATTTTTAAAGTTTTTGGCAATACCACACCCTCTTTCACTTCTTTATTCAATTATATTGTATCATGTGATACAATATTTGTATATATTTTTTTAAAAGAAAAAGGTTTCAATTTTGAAACCTTTTATTATTTAGTTAAGTTTATAAGTTCTTGAATAGTAGCATCATCTATTGTGGATGGACTATCATAAGAATAAGAATATCCATTATTTGACCAGATCATGTAGTTAGTAGTTTCTGTAAAGTATTTGATTTTGATATTAGAGATAGTCTCTTCTTTAACAAGAGTTCCACCATAAATACCACTTACATCTTTATTTGTTTGTTTTTCTATATCAAATCTAGAACCATCTTTATAAATTATACGACCATGTTTTTCTGAATTTTCAACAATAACTATGTAAGTTTCTACTTCTTTTTCAAGTACTGGGACATTGTAGCCTAATTGCTCTTTCATCTCAGCAGCACTTTTTACTTCAATTAATGGATTAGCAATAGTTGTTGTCTCTGGTTTTAGAGCAATATAGGTTACTAAAACTAAACAACAAGCCATAGCTGCACCTAGTATTTTAAAAATTGTGTTTTTCATTTTTAATTTTTCCTTTTCCTTCATATCCTTTAATTTTTCTTTAGTATCAATATTAGAGACAGTTGTAATTATTTGATCATCTATTTCATTAAGAGCATTGATTAAATTATATTTTTTCAACTGAATACCCCTCCTTTTTTAAATAAGCTAAAAGCTTTTTACGAAGTCGATATAATTTGACATTGATTAAGTTTTCATTTATTTCAAAACGAGTTGCTAAAGAAGATGATGATTCTAAGAAAAAGTACTTGCGAACAAATAGTGTTTTACTTTCAATATCTAAACTATTTAGGAAGTTATTTATGCTTTCATTAAGAACTTTTTCATTAAAAATGCTTTCAGTATTTTCTTTAGAACTAATTTCATAAGAGATATCTTCTAAAGAGGTGTTATTATAAATATCTCTAGTTTTTCGATGAAGGAAACGATATTTATCAAGAGATGTTTGTCTAACTATTTTACAAATAAAAGCTTTAAAATAAGTGGGTTTAGCTGGTGGTATAGAATTCCATGTTTTTAGATATGTATCATTTACACATTCATTGGCATCTTCTTTATTTTTTAGTATTTCATAAGAAATGGTAGTTAGTAGAGAATTATACTTATCTTTAGTTGCAGAAAGACCAGATTCATCTCGATTATAAATAAGGTTAACTATATCAATATCTTCCATAATCATATCCTCCAATATTTTTGAGTACTCGTATTAAAAGACGTCAAAGAAAATTACTTATTACAAGCTTTCGATATTTAATGGTTTATTTTTTTCACAATGCTTGAAAAAGTCGGAAACAGATAGATGTGGCTTTGGTTTGCTGTATTCATAAAGGCAAAGATTTTGTGGTTCAAAGTCTTCTTTGATAGTATCTTTAACAAATTTATTTTCAACATCTTTAAGTAGTTCTTTTAGCGTGTCATAGCAGTGAATACCTTGATATTTTTCATAGGCATGTTCAAGCCAGTAATATTTGCCATTCTTTTCATAAGTTAAGAAACTATGAGTTGGGCAATCTTTATTATTGTAATAAATAAATATATAAGTGTGAACTTGGTAGCCAGTATTTTGAAAATAGGATCTTTCCAATTCTACCTGATCCCAACATATTCCGATACCAGTCTTAATAGTTTCTTGAGGTGAAGATAATAAATAATTAGAATAGTCATTTGTTATTTGAGCATTTTGATCAAGATGACCATATTTAATATTTTGCATAAGACTTAGAATTTCATTTTCATTGTAATAATTCCAAATATTTAAATTACCTTTGGCAGGAATAGGTTTTTCTAGCGGAATAACATCTTCTAATACCCAACCATATCTTCCCTCTTTGTATTCACCGTAAGGATACTCACTAGAGTTTTCTTTCATATATTCAACGTATTCTTTAGTCATATAAACACAATCCACTAGATTACATTTACAAATTATATGGCCATAATTTAGAGGAAACTTTTCTAAAACTTCTTTGATAGCTTCTCTTTCTTTTAGTTTTTCAGGCACTTTAGAAATACTGGCATGGATATAAAGTTCACCACGATAGGATGTTTTCCAAGAACGAGTTTCTATGCTTTTCTTCTTTTCTTTAATCAAAGTTGCGAATGGTTCTTTAATACTTAAGACTTTCATTTTTATCACCTAAATATATAATACTATATTTTATTTTTATTATATAGACATAAATTTATTGTTTGTATGTTTACTTTATATTCTGTTTGCAGATGAAAAGTTTTATGATATACTTCTTAATACTTAGGTGATCGAATGAAGTACTACAATTTTAAAAACTTAAAAGAAGATGAACATGTTTTCCATATGTGGGAACCATTAAAGTTCAAGATAAAAGATAATTACAAATATATTCCTACTTCTTTTATCTTTAATTTATTTTCAAAAATAGCCTTAATTCCGATTGGAATTATCCTTTTTATTTTTAATAAGATTTTCTTTGGATATAAAATTACAAATAGAGATAAACTAGTAAAGGATACTGGTGTGGTTTCTGTTTCTAATCATATTCATCCACTTGATTGTACTTTTATAGGATTAATATATTATCCTCGAAGTGTTTATTATCCAACGATTGAGAGAAATTTTAAAATACCAGTAATTAGACATTTAATTAGATTGCTACATGCATTTCCTATTCCTAGTGATAAGAAGCAAAAAGTACGTTTTTATGAGCAGATCGATAAGGCTTTAAAAAATAATAAAACAATACAAATGTATCCAGAAGGATCAATGTGGCCTTATTATGATAAAGTCAGAAGTTTTAAGTATGGGGCATTTAAAATGGCGGTTAAAGCAGTAGTTGGAGTACAACCTATTAAGTTTGTTTTTAGAGAACCGGATGGTATTTATAGATTATATAAAAGAAAGCCTTGCATCGAAGCAGTTATTTTAGATCCTATTTATCCAGACTTAGAACTTGGAGAAGAAAAGAGAATTGAAGATTTAAGAGAAAAAGTTTACAATTGTATTAGAGGTGACTAAATGAAAATATTAATACTTTCTTGTAGTACAGGTGGAGGACATAACTCATGTGCTAGATATGTGGAAGAAGAATTAAAAGAAAATAATATCTCATGTGAATTTAAAGATTTCTTTGATATTGTGAACGTTAAAGGAAAGGACTTATCAGAAAAATTATATTTGTCATCATTAGGACTTAATGGAGATATTTTTAAGAATGTTTATAAATTAGGAGAACTTTATAGTAAGACTAAAGTTACTAGTCCTGTTTATTTGGTAAATAAATTATATAAGAAGGCAATGGCTCAATATGTAAGAAAAAATGAGTTTGATTTAGTTGTTGTGTCACATTTATTTCCAGCATTAACACTTACGGCAATTAATAGAGATAAACGTTTTAATAAAATACCTTTTATTACAATTGCGACTGATTATGAACCTTGTCCATTTTTAGAAGAAGCAAAACCAGATTTTTTAATTATGCAGAAAGGTCTAGAGGATAAGTTTATTAAAAAAGGTATTGATAAGAATGTTCTTGTTAATAGCGGGATCCCAGTTTCATCAAAATTTATTAGGGAAGCACATGATATAAAAGATGAATTAGGTATTATGAAAGAAAGAGTTGTCTTAATAATGCTTGGTAGTATGGGATTTGGGAGAGTCTCAGAAATTATTCATGAATTATTGAAAGAAGATAATATTAAGATTATTGTAGTATGTGGCTCTAACAAAGATTTATATAATGAATTGGGTAGAATTGGAGACGACAAATTAATTGTTTTAGGATTTGTTCACAATATTAATAGTTTGATTTATTCAGCTGATATTGTAATGACAAAACCAGGCGGTCTTTCTTCTACTGAGGTTGCGGTTATGAGAAAACCGTTATTACATATTTTCCCTATTCCAGGTATTGAGACTTATAATGCGAACTTCTTCAATGATAACGGAATTGGAATAAAATGTGATAGTAAAGATGAAACTATAGATAATTGTAAAAAGTTATTAAATGATAAAAAAAAGCAAGAAGAAATAATTAGAGGACAAAAAGAATTTATTAATGCAGAGTCTGCAAAAGATTTAGTTAAATTAATAATGGAAAATTATAAATAAAAGGTATCAACTAAATTTATTAACTGATACCTTTTTTGTGTTATTTTTCATAAGAAATATATCCTTTATTATTTTCTTTTATCCAGTACCCTACTTTACCAGTAATTATTTCTGTTTTAGGTAAAGGTATAAAGTTTAAATCCTTAGTGTCTTTAGCTTTAGCTCCTTCTGATAAAGATGTTGTTATGTGAGGTGTCTTTAATTTATTAGTGACTTCATCATAATTTATGTAATACTTTTCTAGTTCTGTTGGAAGTTCTATTTCAAAACCTGAGTTTTTACCATTTGAGGCGTAACCAGTTAATTTGATAGTAAACTCTTTACCAATTATTTCAGAAAATAATTCGTTTTCTTTTGGATGATACTTAAGAGTACAATGAAGAATGTCATTAGTAATTGGAAGAGGCTCTCTTTCCAATGATTTAATTTTAGATAAAGTATCTTTGTCTTCAAAGAATATAGCAATATATGAAATATTATTAAATAACATATTATTAACACCTGCTTTGTTGATTGATTTAAAATAATAAAATATGTTTACTCTTTTATTATAATGTTTATACGATTACTTGAATCATTTTTTACTTAAGGAAAGCAATTCTATTTTCTAATTGTAAAATTTAAGGTACTAGGCTTTCCTTCACTAGAATTAAGTCTGTCTACATCAGCTTGTGTTCTGGCATAACCTTTTGTTGCGGCTGCTCTAGAAAACATAGATTTCATATTGGTTACTTTACTCGTATCAAAAGAACTTAAATCAAGTGTAGTTGCTTTGGAATTTGAGAACATTGCTTCCATACTTGTTACATTACTGGTGTTGAAACTACTTACATTAATTGTTGTTGCAGCACTTTCATTAAACATTTCATACATATTTGTTACTTTGCTGGTATCAAAGCTGTTTAAATCTAATACTGTAGCAGAACTGCGATCAAACATATAACTCATATTTGTCACATTACTTGTATTAAAACTATCAAAATTAAGTGTAGTTGCTTTTGAGGCCTCAAACATACTACTCATATTTGTTACCTTACTAGTATCAAAATGACTTATATCTAGAACAGTAGTCTTACAATTTTTAAACATTCCACTCATATTAGTTACATTACGTGTATCAAAATGACTTACATCTAATATAGGTACTTTAACATTGTAAAACATATAGTGCATGTCAGTAACATTACTCGTGTCAAATTTGCTTATATCTAATGTTTGAACGTTACTATTATAAAACATAAGGCTCATATTTTTCACTTTAGAGGTGTCAAAATCACTTACATCTAATGTAGTTGCTTTTGTAGCATTGAACATATCACTCATGTTAGTCACTTTGCTTGTGTTAAAATTACTTACATCTAAAACTTTAGCAGAACTATTATTAAACATACCACTCATATTAATGACGTTATTTGTATCAAAATTATGTACGTCTAGTACATCAGCTTTTGAATAAGCAAACATCCGACTCATATTCGTTACTTTGCTTGTGTTAAAATGACTTACATCTATTACACTTGCAACGGTACCTGCGAACATACCTTCCATATTCGTTACTTTATCCGTGTTAAATTTACTTACATCCAATTTTTCTGCTTTTGTGGCTGAAAGCATGGAACTCATGTCTGTAACATTATGAGTGTCAAAATTACTTACATCTAATGTAGTTGATTTCGTATTACTAAACATATCGTTCATGTTAGTCACTTTGCTTGTGTTAAAATGACTTACATCCAATTTTGTTGCACCACAATTATAAAACATACTTGCCATGT
Organism: uncultured Bacilli bacterium; assembly: GCA_934162125.1. Lineage (GTDB taxonomy): Bacteria > Bacillota_I > Bacilli_A > RF39 > UBA660 > CAG-877. The sequence continues at coordinate 102,565 of CAKPHU010000006.1, read as the reverse complement.
TTTTTACTTTACTTGTATCAAAATGACTTACATCCAATGATTTTATTGATGGAGTATTATAAAACATATAACTCATATCAGTTACATTACTTGTATCTAACGAGGATATATCAATAGACTTTGCTTTACTGGTAAAAAACATACTTCTAGTATCAACTATAGGCTTGCCTGCTATAGTAGTACAAATTTTGCTGTCAACGACCTCTGTCGAATTTCGATTTGTTAATCTAATTGACCATCCTGTTTTTCCGTCATATCTGTATGTATATTGTCCGTTAACATAGCCTGCACCTTCTTTAAGTCGACCATTGTATTCACATTCTATTGTTGGTTTAAGATCTTTGGGATTAGCAGTACACTCAATATTATTTAACTTTCCAGCATGAACATCACCTTTTTTTATTGATTCAACGTCTTTTACCTGATCTAGCATTAAATAATATCTGCCATTGCCAACGGCTAATTTACTTACTTTTCCCTTGTCATCTAAAATAACGCAGTAATCTAATTTCTCTCCAGTCATTTCAATAGCTGAATCATCTTCTGAACTAATGGTTTTTAGTTCAAATCCTTGAGATGACTCACTAATATATTTATTCATTGCTTCATTGTAAATGGTCTTTGCCTCATTTACAAATGTTCTTTTTCTTACATCTTGTAAGATATTGTTTACTGCAGGTATCGCAACCATTAATAAAATTGCCATGATAACTATTACAGCTAATAGTTCAACTAAAGTAAAACCTTTTCTATTTTTCATATTACTCTCCTACTACTCTACCTCTTATTATCTTTATATTATCATAAATAAGACAAAATAAAAACCAGCTTAACTGATTTTTACTTTTTTATTATTATTTTAAAATGTTTTCAGCATTATTTAATAGTTCTTGAATATTATTAAATGCTTTGGATAAATGCCAACCATCTACAAAGATATGACTTACTGTAATATTTAGAGATATTTTATAAGTACCATTTTCTTCATAGTATTTACTCCAACAAATACGTGGAACGGTTTGAGAACTTAAATCTTCTGGTATTGGATGTGTTAAAGCTGTTGTGGTCAACCATGGAAGACAAGTTATGTAGTACTCATTCCAGACTGCATCATTATAATTGCCTTCTGTAAGAGCTGTTTCTTCTTTAGCTTCATCAATGTATTTTTTAGCTGTGGCATAAAACTCTTTAAATGTTTCTTTGTTTTCAAAGCGGACATTTTCAAATATTTCACTCTTAGTCATTACTGTGATAGCTGGATTAATATCTGAAAATATAACTGGTTTGTCATCAACAAATCGCATACGCATTTCAGGTACACTATTTAGGCCTTTCACAACAATATATAACATATCAATAAAGAATGATTCTTTAGTTTCTTTGACATGTTTAATTAACTTAGTGATATCCATAGTTACATTTAGACCATAAGTAGGATTTTTAAATGTTTTAAACCAGTCATAAGTTTTCTTTCTAGGATAATTATTTAAATCTATTTCTTGCATGTTATCACCTTCTTATTTATTATAACATATCTTAGCGAAGGCTTTTAAGTACTTTGTGGTTCTAAATAAATGTAACTTTCTAACCAGTTAGTAAAAGATTCCGAGTCCTGATATTTATCATAATCATCATCACTATCTGCTTTTAAGTAGGCAACTACTTTTTTATTCTTAATAATAATTACTGATGGAGCAAATTTAACAGTGTTGTATAGTTCTGTTTCTTTTAAGTCACTATATGGCATAGAATAAAAACTTAGATTATATTTATCCATTGTTTCTTTAAAAATATTGTCACAAGGTATTTTAAAATTACAATAACTGTTATAAGTATATATTATATAATTTTCATCAGTTAGTGAATTATACTCATCTTTTGTTAAATCTATATACTTACTTTCTTTATAGAATTTAGAATCTAAATAGAACTTTTCTTTGGTGCATCCTGTTGTGAATAAAAGTAGTATTAGTATAAGTGCAGTTATTATTTTTTTCATTTTAGACCTCGTGAAGAGAATCGAAATCAATATTATAATAAGGTACTTTACTAAAATTATAATAGTCTTTTCCATCAATTGTTTCTTTTACTTGAACAGAGTTTTTACCATTATAATACCAGTAACCACCAATATCACGTACTAGTTCTTTATTCCAACCTAGAGAGATTAACATATCCTTTACTTGACCAGCATAGCCTCCTGCTCCACAAATTATGAAGATGTTTTTATCTTTTGGAAAAATAGCTTCTAATATTTCCATTGATTCTTTATAATTTGGTGTGTAAGTTCCATCATCTTGTAAAGTAAAAAGTGTTTTACCTGTATAAAGGCCATAAACATTTTCTTTTTCTTTTTGTTTAATATAAGCATCTGTATAACTGGCAAGATATGGTGATGGGATTACTTCAAAACCTTTTATATATCCAGTTAAATAACGATCTCCTCCTTTATTTTCCCATGAAGCACTGTCTACTAACATACGAACATCACGATACACTGTATCACTACGATTTAAATAGTTATCAATAGTTGTTTCATTAATATTTTTATCAATTCCATACTTTCCTCTTAAACCTTCAGATAGTTCTGGAGCTGGTAGAGGTTTATCAGTATATTCAATTGTTTTTCCAAATACTAAGTAACTTAGTAGACCTCCAATTATGATACTAGTAATAATACTAATAATTAATATTTTTTTGTTTTTCATTTTCCTTTCTCCTTTTCATAAATAAACATACAATAAAAAAAGAAGATTTTAAATAAAGCAGAAGTTGAAAAAACTCAACATAAAGTTGAGTTAATTATTATGGCATTTATCCTCTAATGTTAAGGGAATTATATAAGTAGTTATTTCATTATTTTTATTAGTAGCATTTATTTCTAAATATAAATCATTATTCTTATATTCTGGACAAGTTCTATTATAATTATCCACAGTAATAGAAACATTTTTTAAATATTCCTCTAAAGTTATGTCTTCTTTATTGGCATAAGTACAATTACTAATTGTCTTAGTAATGTCTTTATTTTTCTCATATAAAGTGCACTCTATTTTCTTATATATTTTTGTATCTGTCCCTCCACAATAATTTATATTAGAAATATGAATAGCTGTTTTATTTTTATCATAGGCAAGACTGCCTGAGATAGTAAATTTATCGCAATTAGTAGTGATTGTTTTAAAAGCAAATTCATTTCTATTACTAATAATAATGGTAATGATTAGGGCTGATACGATAAAGATAGCTGTGAGTAAAATATAAATTATGTTTTTAGAAGGCTTTTTATATTTACTATTTAGTAAGTCATCTAAACTCAAATTAAAATCTTTAGCAATTTCTTTTATTAAAGATATATCTGGCATATTAAGGCCATTTTCCCATTTACTGACAGCTTGATAAGTTACATTATATTTATCAGCTAAGTCTTTTTGAGTCAAATGATGTTCTTTTCTAATTTTTTTTATTATTTTACCAAATTTTTCTTGATTCATAGACATCTTTCCTTTATTTATGAAGTTACATTGATTAAAGAAAGTGAAACTATAAAACTTCACTTAATTACGTTTGTATTTAAAAGATTTGTATATTTCCATTACAAAGATTATGAATGTTGATATAACAAATAGTAATGCTAGATGAGCAACTGGAATACTTTCAACTTGTAGGAATCTACTTAGAGTTGGTACTTCACTAAAGACAATTTGTAGGATAACAGCACTAGCTATACTGAATACTATTAAATAATTTGACTTTAGAGAAATACTAAAGGCTGAGTCCTTTTCACTACGACAGTTTAGAACATGCATATTTTGAATGAATACCATAAGAGTCATAACATAACTTCTAGCTTGTGGAGCATCCATTTGCATGTATTTTAATAAGAAAATCCATAAGAATGTGACAAGTAATCCAATAGTTAGACCTGAAATAATTGTTTCTTCTGCAAAAGCTCTATTAAATAGATTTTCTTTTGGATTGCGAGATTTTTCTTTCATAATTCCACGTTCAGCTTTTTCAAATGATAAAGCAAAATCTTGGAGACCATCTGTTACAATATTTAACCATAATAGTTGAATTGCGACAAGAGGCATAGGTAGTCCGAATAAGATTGATGCGACGAAGAATAATACTTCAGCAAGTCCACAAGATAAAAGCATATAACTTACTTTGCGGATATTACTATAAGCACATCTGCCCTCTTTAATTCCTTGAACAATAGATTTAAAATTATCATCTAAAATTATCATAGATGCAGTTTCTTTTGCTACATCAGTTCCACTACCCATGGCAATACCAATGTTTGCAGCTTTTAGGGCGGGAGCATCATTTACACCATCACCTGTTACAGCGATGAACTCACCTTGACGTTTGAATGACTCAACAATCTCTAATTTATTTAGTGGTGTTACACGAGAAAAGATTTTTTTATCTTTAATAAAACTATCAAATTCTTTAGTTCCTAGTTCTAAATATTTATCAACATCACTACCAGTTACTACTTCATCAAAGTTTTCAATCATACCTAGTTCTTTACCAATCGCAAAAGCAGTTAAAGGATGATCTCCTGTAATCATGATAGTTTTAATTCCAGCAGTTTTACATTCTTCAATAGAATTAATTACTTCATCTCTGATTGGATCGATAAAGGCAACTAGTCCTAGGAAGTTTAAATTTTCTACTTTTAATTCATTATCTTTTGAAACTTCAGTTGATGAGACAGCAATAACACGATAACCGGCACTTGCTAGTTCATCATTTTGTTTTTCAATTAATTTTTTATCTACAGGAACCTTCTTATTTCCTAGTTGCATAGTTGTAGAAAAGCTTAATATTTTTTCCACAGATCCTTTGGCAGTACAATATAGTTTGTTTTTTTCTTCATAGAAAACAGCTGAATATTTTTTTTCAGACTCATAAGGAATCTTTTTAGTAATAGTTACATCTTCAATCGTTACATTGGCTTTTAGACCTAAAGCTAGAAAAGCAATATCTATGGAGTCACCAAAATGTTCAAATTCTTTACCTTCACGATATAATTTTGCTTCATTATTTAGAACGCCATTTTTAGCAATTTCTTTGGCATATTCTAGTGATGAAGAATTCTTACTAATAAGTTCTCCTTTATCATTATAACCTGTACCAGTTATTTCATATTCTTTACCATCAGGTAAAAGTATTTTTTTAGCAGTTTGTTCATTAACTGTTAGAGTACCTGTTTTATCAGAAGCAATTACTGTACAGCTTCCTAGACTTTCAACAGAGTTTAATCTTTTAACGATAACATTCTTTTTACTCATTCTGTTGGATGCAATAGTAAGAGCCATAGTTAATGCTAATGGGAGACCTTCTGGCATAGCAGATACAGATAAAGCTATTACTGATAAGAATATTTCTGTACCTGGTACTTTCTTTAAAGATAATAAAATTGTTAATAGAATGGCAATTATAATTACAATAATAGTTATTTGTTTTGAGAACTTTTCCATTCTTATTGTTAATGGAGATTTAGTTTCTTTAGTTTCGGCCACTTTATTAGCAATTTGACCTACTTCAGTGTTAGCTCCTGTTTCAACAGCAATAGCTGTAATTCTACCAGTTAAAACACTAGTTCCAGCATAAACCATATTGGTATGCTCAGCTAGAATAGTATCATCTTTTAATTCTTTTGCATTTTTAGTAACACTTAGACTTTCTCCAGTTAGGACAGCTTCATCAACTGTTGCATTATCACAATTTAGGATTCTAGCGTCAGCACATACTTTACTTCCAGACTCAAGATAAATAATATCTCCTGGAACTATTTCACTAGAATCTATTTCTTGTAAAAGATTGTCACGCATAACTTTTACTTTTACTTCTATAAGCTTGGATAGTGCTTCAGCATTTCTTTCAGCACGCCATTCTTGATAAGTTCCAAGTATTAAGTCTATGATAATAATAAAAGCTATTGCTAGGCCATCGATAGTTTCATTTATTAGAAAAGAAAATAGCATAGCAACTAATAAAAGAATAACAATTGGATCTAGAAGGCCTTTAAAAAATATTTTAAAAACAGAATCTTGTTTCTTTTTTGGCAATTCATTTTTACCATATTTATTTAAACGTTTATTAGCTTCTTCTTTAGTTAAACCAGTTTCTTTACTATTTAAAAGTTTGATTATTTCACTTTTTTCTAAGCTGTGCCATTTTCTTTTTTTCATGTTGAACTCCTTACTACTCTTTTATTTTACATTTTTCTTTTTTATCATCTTTCCATACATTACCGTTGGCATGTTGAGTCATGGCCATTATGAAAGCTTCTCTAGTAATATCAATTCTACTAATTGAATCGTGTGTTAGAGAATTTACACCACCTTTGCCTTGACCTGAGGCACTTGTTGAATAAATCTTATCTAGAACTTGACCTAGACTAGTTGCGATTATTTCTTCTACATAAGTTTTTGGTACAGGGAAAGCAGGACCTATTCCTACACTTTCATAACCATCTTTATCTTTTATAACTGCAAAGTTTACAATCATCCATGTGTTATAAAAATTACAAATACCAGATTCTACTCCTAAGTAGTAATCTGCTTCAATATTATTTTGTTTAGCATATTCGATTAAATTATCTACTCTATTTCTGGCACCATTATAGGTGTCTTCATTTACAGGTTGATCAGCTACGTTTGATGGTACCTTTACTCCTGTTATTTCAATGTCTTTAAAAAAGACTTCTAGAGCTTCTTTTGCTCCTTGTATTTTACCCGGATTCGTTGTTCCGATTAGTACTTTCATATTTTCACCTTTATTTTTTTATTTTTCCTTTGGCTTTTTGTTCCTTTATAAATTCTCTTTGTGTTTCAATATATTTGTCTTTGTCAGATAAAAGACTTCTAATATCTGTTAAAAATTGTTCATATTCTTCATCATGAAAATAAAATTTAGCATAACCTTGTGGGCCAAATTTTTGAACTAGATGTTGATATGCTCCTTCAAATATCTCATCATCTGATATACCAGGATAGTTTTTTCTTCTATAAGTATAAGTTCTTTCTAAACAATTTTCTATACTATTACTTCTATCAGCTGTTGAAACTATTTTTCCATATATACTTCTTGGTTCATGATCAGCAGATGCACGATGATCTTCTACAGCCTCAGCCATCAATTCTATTTCATCAGCTGTAAAGAATTTTTCTAATTCTTTATCTTCTCTTAACATTTCAGCTGAGACTTTTTCATGATTCTTTTTATCAATGTGGTGACCGGCATCATGATATATTGCAACCACTTCAACAAACTCCAAATTTATATCTGGATATTCTTTCATTGCTTGTTTAGCAAAGTAAATACTTCTTCTTAAAACATAGGCTATATGACTTAGTCCATGACCTTCATCATTTAGATAGTAGTTTGGAAAAACATTTTCTATTAAATGTGCTAAAACTTCTGGGCGCATATTTTAATTCCTCTCTTTCTTTTTAATAATTAATTCTTGATATAAATGGTAAGCTTCATCAACAGCATCATCCCATGTTTTATATAAATCTTTAAAACAATTTTCAGATACTTCTTGATAAAGTTTTTTGTCATTTAAGATTTCGATTATTTTATTTGTATAATCTTCAATAGTATTTTTAGAAAGATAACCATTTACATTGTCCACAATTGTGGCACTTGTCGCAGTATTTTCTAAAAAGACTGTTGGTGTTTTTTGAGATGCAGCTTCTATTTGAACAATAGATGAAGCATCATAGATAGATGGAAAAAGCATCAAATCACTTCTGGCATAATGATCTGCAAGAAGATTGCGATCTGTTATTTTTCCACACATTAGAACTTCTTTAGTTAGACCTAATTCTGTTATCTTTTCTTTTAATTTATCTTCATCTTGACCTGTCCCAACAAATAACATTTTAAATTTTAGATGTGGAGATTTTTTCTTTAAGAAATACAAAGAATCAACAATGAAGAAAATATTTTTTAAAGTATTTATTCTTCCTACGAAGATAAAGACTTTTTCATTATCTTTTATTTTATATAATTCATTTATTCTTTTCCTAGATGCTTTTAAATCTGGGACAGGGTGCATCTCTGTCGCATTATTCATAACTCTAGGAAGGCATTTATATTTGTAGTCATGATAATAAATTTCAGCTACTCGACTATTTACTGCCCAACATTCATCACATTTATTAAACACTTTTATTATCTTAGCAGTTAGACGATCTGCTAAAATGTCAGACTTTACGGCTTTCTCAAAGTCTTGTCGATATTGACTATGCATAGTCGCAACACAAGGCACATGATTTTTTCTAGCATAGCTTAAGCCGGCTTGACCTAAAGTAAATGGAGAATGAATGTGAACAATATCAAGTTTGTATTTAGCTATTTCTTTTTTAAACTTGGCATCCAACTTAGGTGTTGGTAGTGAATAATCCAAGAAAAATACTTTTAGTGAGTTACATCTCACTACTTTATAGGGAAAAACGTTATCATCATATTTATTCCCAAAATACGATGGAGCAAAGACTATAACATTGGCATATTTTGCTAGTCTTCTAGCATAATTATCCACAACCATAACAACACCATCAGTCATGGGGTAAAAAGAATCACTAAAGATACCAATTGTTATTTTGTTTGTCATTTTATCACCTTTTAATTGTTATTGTAGAAATTAGATTTTGAATCATATCTAAATTAAAATATTCACCATAAAAACTTAGAATATAACGTTTGTCATCATCAAAGATTGATACTTCATAAATGTCATCTAAACATAAGATATAACCAGAGTAGTCACCTTCAATTGTTTTTAGTTCATTTACTCTAGGTATTACGATATCACAGTATGTCGCAAGATAATAATCTGCTTCTTTTATTTTCTTCTTTTCAATAAACTTCTTTTTGTCTGGTAAGGCAACTAGATAATCAAAAAGTTCAAGATCGCTTTTTAAATTTAGACTTTCTACTACTTTTGGATCAATACTTTGGAAAGTCTTATCTTCAATACCATAAATACTCGCAGATGTTTTAGACCAGTTAAGGTATGTGTTCTCATAGGCAATATTAAATATTGCTACGGTATTGTCTTCATCATCAGTTAAAAGATATCTTTCTAAGTCTTTTAATTCTTCACGTTCATCTTTTTTAAAGTTTTTAAAGATATTTTCCATACTTAAATCTTTGTATGTGAAAAGTTCCTTATCAGTTTCTTTGTGTTCAATACTAATTCTTTCCTTATTTTTTAGTCCAGAAATTATAGTGTAATAGTCATCTGTAAATGTTAATTTGTATTTACTATTTAGATTGACAAAGTAGATTAGAAATATGGCAGCACTTAAAGAGAAAATAAAAGCTATAATTATAAATATTTTTTTCATTTTATCCTCCTACTATATTTTATATAAAGATAAGATCATATTTAACAATTTTATTAATTTGTTTTTAGTTTCTTCATCTGTTTTTAATTCTTTGGCATAATTTATACCTTTAACTATCTTAGAAATAGTTATTTTTTCAATACTTGTAATCTCGGCAGCCTCTAAAACACTAAAGACTGTTTTAACGAATTTGTCTAGAGATTCCTCACTATTGGCATGGACAAAGCCTTTTATTTCATCTCTAAAGACAAGACTTCTAGAATTTAGTTCTCCTTCGACTAGATAAGAACCATAACATTCCCAACTGCATCCATCATGCTGAAGAATACCTCTGGCGTTACTTTTGACAGCGATAGGATTAGGTACTGAGTAAAGTATCATACCAACACAACTTAGTTCTGGAACATATTTTACGATTTTTTTAATGATACTTTGATAGGCTTTACTATTAAAGACTTTTTCTTGGAAACCAGGCCCATCAAAATCATAGATCTTAGTTATTTTTTGACGATAAATTGGCGGTGCTAGTAAAACTGAGGCAATAGCTAAGTTAGCTCCTTTAGAATGTCCTCCAACATAAATATTTTTATCAGTTAATTTAATAGTATTTTTCAAGTACTCAGAAGCTAAGTGTTGACATACTAATGGAAATTCAGAAGCTAGAAGAAAATCTTCTTTCCAACCAGTTATACTGTCATTAGTGCCTTCAAAATTTACATAGACCCATTTAGAAAAATAACGGAAAGTAATAGCTCCAAACTGGGTATTCTTATCTTCTTCTTTGGCATAATCACTGACAATAATATTTTTATATCTAGGGGCATCATACATAGATAAAAATAAGTTATAACTAGAAATGTAGACAATATATTTTCCTTTAAGATCTTTCTTCTTAGTTTTGGCAAAATATAATTTACCAAGTTCTTCTAAAGTTAAGGGCAATTGTGCGACTATGTCGGCATCTAACTTTAAGAAAGTAAGTTCTGTTAAAGCTAAGGCATCAACATCACTAAATGGTACTTCTTTAAAGCTACGGTTACGATAGTATTTAACGTGATCAAAAATTGTTGGCACAATCTCACATCCTTTCTAATTTAATTATAGCATATCAATTAGATTTTTTTGACAGATATTTATTTACGTTATATAATTTTAATAGATTGTGGGTGAAATAATGAACGATAACTTTAATAACTTTAATGATTATGACGATAATAATGATAGCAATAGTAATGTAGGTAATGAATTTGATTATGATTATGGTTCAAATAACGACGACTATAACTATTCTAGTAATGATAGTTCTAGTAATACACCTACTTCAATGGACGCTGAAGAGAAAAGAAAATTTGAACTTTACCGAAAAATAATCAATGTTTGGTGTATTGTGACAATATCATTATTTATTTTCTTCTTTTTCTTCTTTTTATTAAGAGGAGAATTATAAAAATGACTACATCGTTTGATGTAGTCTATTTTTTTCTATTTGAATATATTCTTTCTAACTTAGTGTTATAGTATGTTTCTATTTCATCATTAAAGACGATGACATAATTAGGATTAATAGTAACAGCTTCATTTTCACTAGTTACAATTGATTTACCACTTATAACATTATAAACAATATAGCTTGCTTTGCCAGTTTGTTCATTACTAACAATACCAATTAAGAAACTAGAATTACCGTTATCTTGAACTTTTTTAGTATTAAATGAAGTAACGGTTTTTTTAGTATTTAAATCAACTAAGAATGTTTCATCATTTTGGGTTAATAAAGCTAGACGTTTACCAGTTTCATTTAACATATAATTATATAAGTTTTTACTTAAGAAATTGATATTATCATAGTAACATTCTGTTACTTTAAGTCCATCTTTATTAAGTCCAATAGTTTTATCACAACTATATGGACGATAACCATATATTTTTTCCATAGAACTTACTTCTAAGTTAATTGGATTAGGTTCTTCAGTATATTCTTTTCTATTCTTTATATCATAATAAATAAGACGATACTCTTTTCCTTTAGAAGCATAATCTTCTCCATAATCTAATAGGACTATTCTATTATCATAGTTATAGAATGACATATTTACAACATCAGAAGATACTTCATATGCTACTCCACCATCTTCTAAGTAGATCCATTTAGCAATTTTATTATCTGTTTTAGAGATGACATTGAAAATGTTATCATTCTTAACACTCAATTTTTCTTTAGTACCATCAATGATACTGTATACTACGTTTTTAGATTTTAGACCTATTACTTTATTAGTTCCATCTTGACGACTAGTCATTACGTAATATTCAGCTTCATAATTATCATTTATAGATATCTCAGCAGTTAACTTTTTACTAGTTTGTTCAGTATATATAACATTATTTTGATAATCTATTATTTCGAAATAGGTTTCAGTAGAGCTATAAAAATAACCATAATTTAAGTAAACGTAAGTCTTATCTGGAGTTGTTACTTCTTTGAGATTTTTATCATAGATAATACCATCTATTAACCATACTGAGTAGTCTGAATAATATTTAGGTTGAGTACTATATACTTCTTTTTTGACGCGTCCTTTTTTGTCAATTATTTGATAACGTCTATTTTCTCTTTTTGCATCTGCTTCATCTTGACTAACAACAGCATAATTACCGTGGAAACTATCGGCATATGTATATATTGGATCTATTACTTTTTTACCTTTACTATTCATATAGCCATAGTTTTTATCATATTCATAAATCATTAATTTTTTCGGATTATATATCTCTTCTAGGCGATGTTCTTCTGGTGTTTTAGGTAAAAGAATAGCACAGATAACGCCGATTGCAACTACTACAACTGCAGCAATAGAGGCATATATTTTTTTCTTCTTAGTGTCTAACTTAAAATTAAAAGAAAATTTCTTTTTAGGTTGCTCTACTACACTTACAATTGGAGGCATATTTGTATTGTTGCGATATTCTCCATTCTCATCAAAAGGACTTTCTTCTCCACTGTCTAGCTTATTTATTTCATCATTTAAATAAGTAGCACGCATATCATCAGACATCAAACTTTTAAAGTTACCATCTGTACGATCTGCAGGTACTTCTTTAAAAGGATTTGGATCATCCGGATTAATGGGAAACTGAAAGTTATCTGATTCGTTAGGAGTATCATATGTAACATTCATATAATCATCATTTTTCATAATGTCCCTCCTCTTTTATTTTTTATAATTCAATTAATTCATAATCAGTGCTTCCACATTTTAATTCTTCAGCAGCTTCAATGGTATGAGTTCCATGTCTAGAATTTACTCTTTCTAAGAAATGTTCTTTACCTGGATCATTTGAAGAACTAACTAAATCTATGCAAGCTTTATCGATTGCTACTGGATCTAGAGAAGCTAGGATACCAATATCTTTTAGGCATGGATCTTCAGCCACTGCACAACAATCACAATCAACTGACATATTACACATTACATTGATATAGGCCATGTTGTGATTAAAATGGTTAATAACAGAAGATGCAGCATCTGCCATTGCTTCTAAGAAACGATCTTGTGGAGCAATATTGTCCCATAATTTAGCTTGATCATTTGTCTTACCCGCAGTATGAATTAAACATTTACCAGCAGTTGAAGCACAACCTATTGAAAGTTGTTTTAAACTACCACCATATCCTCCCATAGGATGTCCTTTAAAATGTGAGATAACAAGCATAGAATTATATTTTTCAATGTTTTTACCTACATAATTTTCTTTTATTACTTTACCATTTGGAATATCTAATTTTAAATCCTCTTCGGCATCTAATAAATCAACATTAAAATATTTTGTCCATAAATGGTCTTCTAATAATTTTTGATGCTTTTCAGTAGTATTTCTAGCTCCATCGTAAGCAGTATTGCATTCAACAATAGTACCATTTACATGAGAAACAATATCTTTATAAAATTCTGGATGAAGATAATTTTGATTACCAGCTTCACCAGAGTGAACTTTAATAGCAACAGGTTCTGGTAATGATACATTTAAAGCATCATAGATTTTTACTAAATTTTCTTTATTTATTTCTTTTATAAAATATACTTTGCTGATCATATTTATCCCTACTTTTTTTTTATTTTTTCTTTCTTTTGTTTTATTATTTCCATTATTAGATAAGTTATAATTGTAAATGCTAATGGATAACAAATTATTCTAATTATGTAGACTACTGCTACATCTTTAGTAATTCCTTTTATTAAATATATTAAGAGTACTGGTACTAAATATACAATGTACATTATAGCAGCTCTAATTATTTCTGAATTATTCTCAGTATTCTTTGACTTCATAGCTAAATCATCAATCCTTTACTTAGTTATTATAGCATGATGTTTTAAAGTTGTAAATTGATGGCAGAACAAAAGAATGAGGCTTGTCATTCTTTTTTCTTTTATTATTCAGTTCTTAGGGCTTCTACTGGATCTTTTTTAGATGCTATTTTAGCAGGAATGAAACCAGCTATTACAGTTAAGAAGATACTAATTAAAATTAAGATAATAGCACCATCTACTGGTAGAACAGAAATATTACTAATGTTTACTTTATCCTTAATAATAATATTTATTGGAATATTTAAAAGTATTGTTACTAAGATACCTAGAACACCAGCAGTTAGACCTTCAATTAAAGTTTCGGCATTGAAGACTCTAGAAATATCATTTTTACTAGCACCTATGGCACGTAATATGCCAATTTCTTTAGTACGTTCAATTACAGATATATAAGTAATAATTGCAATCATTATTGATGATACAACTAATGATATAGCAACAAAGGCAATTAAAACACTACTTATAACGTTAACTATTGTAGAAACAGAACTCATCATAATACCAACTAAGTCAGTATATTTGATTTGATCTTTTTCATCTTTACCTTTATTGTAGTCATCTATAATTTTAGTTATTTCTTCTTTAGAATCAAAATCTTTTGGATATAGAGAAATAGTCTTTGGATCATCTAGAGAAGCAACACCTAATTTATCTAAGTTTTCTTCATAAGTTGAAGTTAAGTTTTCAGTTATAGTTTTATAGTATTCTGCTATTTCAGCTTGACTCATACTACTTAATAACATCTTTTCTTCATAAGTTAGAGAAGACATGTCAAATGTTTTAGTACTGAAATCTTTACCTGTGAAAATATTAACAGTTGGATTTTCTTTTTGTTCTTTAACTATTTCAGTTTCATTTATTCTTTCAATTAAATGAGTCATTAAGTCATGAGTATAGGCTACCATTCCTCCTCGAGTTGAAGAGACAACAGCTTCTTCATTTGGTTTGATTATACCAACTATTTTAATTTCTTCAGAGTTTTTTAAAACTTCTTTCATATAGTCAGTATTATCTTCCATTGATACCCAAATACCATTAGATTTTTTATAATAATCAGTATTTAATACTAATCTAAAACTTAGTCCAATAATATCATTTACATCGTAAGAAGTCTCCTTAAAGTTTACTTCTTTACCAGAAACCATATTAGAAAATTGTTCTTTTAAATCATTTTGATCAAGAATACCTAAACTATATAAAGTATAGTCTGTTACTTGATTATTTTTATCAACTACTAAGACCATTTCATTATATTCTTTTGGCCATGAACCAGCAACTAAATCATATTGCTGATGATTTAGAGTATCATTATCTGTTAATTCATAGAATACATCATAGTTAGACATGTAACTATCGTAGACACTAGCAGTACTAAAGTTCATTCCTAAAGCACTAAAGATAGTTGTTGGATTTACTTGAGTAACATTTTCTAAATCATTTTTATATAAGTTTAGAGTTGTACCATAACCATATTTAACAGCTGATAAATAGTCATTAATATTTGATTCATCACTTTCTAAGAATTTTTTGAAAGTCTTTAAATCATTAGTTTGAGTTTTATTAGTAAATGTTGTTAGCATATCACCCATAATATTTACAGAGTGAATCTTGTCATCATTATATTCTTTCTCTTCTTTTTGTCCAGCCATGGCTTCTATCATAGCAGACATATCAACAGATTCTTTTTCTATTGAAAGTGGATAAGAACTTAGTGTTTCCTCTTCTGTTTTATTGATATATTCTTGAATACCATTGGATAAAGACATGATAAGAGCTATACCAATAATTCCAATAGAGCCAGCGAAAGCTGTTAGGATAGTACGTCCTTTCTTAGTCATTAAGTTATTTAGACTTAGTGATAAAGCGGTTAAGTAAGACATACTAGTCTTTTTAGTTTTACTTTTAGATAAATCTTTTTTGTCTTTACCATCAAATGGTTTACTATCCGATTTAATAACTCCATCTTTTAATTCAATAATTCTAGTTGAATAAGTTTTAGCTAAATCAGCATTATGAGTTACCATTATAACTAATTTGTCTTTTGCTACTTCTTTTAATAGTTCCATTATCTGAGTGCTTGTTTTAGAATCAAGGGCACCAGTTGGTTCATCTGCAAGTAAGATATCTGGATCGTTTACTAGAGCACGAGCAATCGCAACACGTTGCATCTGTCCACCAGATAATTGATTAGGACGTTTGAACATATGCTCTTCTAGTCCAACTTTTTTTAGAGCTTTTTCAGCTTTTTTACGACGTTCATTTTTAGAGACACCAGATAATGTTAGAGCTAATTCTACATTTGAAATTACACTTTGATGAGGAATTAGATTATAACTTTGAAAGACAAAACCAATACTGTGATTACGATAAGTGTCCCAATCACGATCAGTGTATTCCTTAGTGGATTTACCATTAATAATTAAGTCTCCACTAGTATAGTCATCTAGGCCACCAATGATATTTAAAAGTGTTGTTTTACCAGAACCAGATGGTCCTAGAATAGAAATAAATTCATTTTCACGGAAACTAATACTAACATTATTTAGAGCTTTTTGAGTAATAGTTTCTGTTTCATAAATTTTAGTTATTTTCTTTAGTTCAAGCATGTATACCTCCTAATTATTTATAATAGTTCCACCCCATTCTACAACTGTAAAACCAGTTCTAGTTGGTGATGTAAGTTGTTGTTCTGAGATGGTAATTTTTTCATCTAGAGGTTTTGTATCCATCATAACACGAATAATACTATCTGGAGTTGGAGTTACTTTTAATGGCATATTGTCTTCAATTTCAGATGCAGTTTCAAAATAAATGTAGTTATATTTATTATGTTCCATCTTTGGTAACCAGTAGATGATAAATTCATTAGCTTCTTTGTCGGTTAAACCTAGGATAGCAAGCTTTTCTTCTAGGAAGGAAGCTGTATCACTACCAGCTACAATAAAGCCTTCATCATGCATAGTAGTTGTGGTATTTAGACCTTCCCAATACAAACCATAATAAGTACGATTATTATATTTAAGTGTTCCATTAGGAGAAGCAACTACTTTCCATAAATTGTTATATTCTGGATAAGTTGTAGTTAATTTTTCTTTATGTCCTAGTTCTACTGTTACAGTACTTGTAGTTTCAGGATATAAATAGATTAATGGTTTATAAGCTATATTCTCATCACAGTTTAAAGTATTTACTTGATTATATTCATAATTAACTTTATAAGTTGGTGGTAAAGTATTTTTATCAAGTTCATATAAATATAGGTTATATATTGGGGCACATGGTCCACAAGAAGCTTTGATATCAAAAGCAAAGATAAGAGTATCTCCTTCTCTTGTAACACTACTTATACCTTCTAGAGCACCACTACAATAATCTTGTTCTGGCATTAGAACTAGATAATTATGATTTTCAAAATCAGCTTTAGTTAATTTAGATTCTACTTCATAATAATTAATAAAAGTTTCATAAGTTTGATAGTCACTTATTAAAGTATCTTTAAAATTACTTACTTCAGTTATAGTACCATAATTAATAAAATTAATTTTCTCAGTAGGTTCATTCTTTTTTATATTAGTAGAAATAAGAGTTACAGCTGTAAGAATTGCGATTAAAGCAATAGCAATTATATCTTTGCTTTTTTCAAAAAAACTTTTCTCTTCTTTTGTAACTTCAACTTCTATTTCTTTTTCAACTACTTTTTCTTTAGTTTTAGATTCTTTCTTTACATTCTTAGTTGTTTTTTTCTTTTTAGTTTCTTTTTCCATACAAAAAACCTCCTCTAATTATATGATTATTATATCATAGTTAGGAGGTTTTTTTTAATTATTTATTGTGTGAAAATAGAAATAATTATCTTCAATTACTGTTTCTAAAGATTCATTATTAATTAAGTAAGCAAGATAAGCTTTGATTGAATCACCTACTAAGTAATATTGAATATTACTCATACGGAGATTATAATGATCAAAGATATGTTTAACGATATCATCAAAAACATGTTTTTCTTTTAAGTAGTCTAAAATAGCATTAATTATTTCGAACATCTTATTACGATTTTCAGTAATTAGAGCTTTTGTTGAAGTTAGAATATCACTATGAGAAGGAATAAAATAATTACCGGTTAGGTTTTCTATTTTATCTAGACTTTCTAAATAGGAAGCAACGTCATAGATATAGAAGACATGATACTTATTAATTATTTCACTACTGATTAAGCCATCTCCTAGAAAATAAACATCATCAGATGTTTTAATTCCAATCATATTATAACAGTGTCCAGGTAGATAAATTATTTCTAGACCTGCTGGTAAGAAGTCTGTCACAAGTTTTACATTGTGAGAGTTTTTAGCTTTGACATTCTTACTTATAATATTCTCAAATGGTTTAGCTCCATAAAGGAAGGGACCTTCTAAGTCATTATTTCTAATGAAATATTCTTCAATAGGACTAGCTAGAACTAAGCAATTAGTTCTTTTCTCAATTAAGTTATTGCCACCACAATGATCGGAATGGGAATGAGTATTAATAATACCTTTAATATGCCATGAATTTTCTTCAGCAATTTTTAAAATTGCTTTGGCAGTATCATCATCATTTCCTGTATCAATTAACCAGATATTATTGTCATCTTCAAGATAAATACCAATATTAGTTCTATTTTTTATACAATAAGTTTTTTCACCTAGTTTTACTAGTTCCATTTTTAACACCTCTTTAGTATTTTTTCCACATGATTGTTAAGACATTAAGAATAGCTAGGAAAGTAACACCAACATCGGCGAATACAGCCATCCAGATAGTACTGATACCTAGAAGTCCAAGTACTAAGACTGTAAACTTGACAATTAGAGCAAATGTAATATTTTCAATTACTTTACGTCTAGTAGCTTTAGCAATGTCAAGAGCTACTTTAACACGTGATAAGTCATCATTCATAATAATCATATCACTAGCTTCTATTGCAGCATCACTACCAATATTCCCCATTGAAACACCTAAGTCTGATTCATTTATAACGATAGCATCATTGATACCATCACCAACAAACATTACTTTACCTGTTTTTTGTAAATCTTTAATTACTTCGACTTTATCTAATGGTAATAAGTTACCATGATATGTTTCAATATCTAATTTCTTAGCAATATCTTCTACGTTAGAAAGATTATCACCAGAGACAATTACAATGTCTTTAAAATAATTTTTCATTTCAGCTAATGATTTGCTGGACTCTTTAATTTTATCAGATATTGTTATATATCCTTCATATTTATTATTTAGAGCTAAATAAATTATAGTTTCAGTTGTGTCAACTGGTGTAAAGTTAACCTTATAGTCTGTTAGAAGTTTAGCATTTCCGACTAAGACTTTTTGTTTATCAATTGTACAACTTATTCCTTTACCAGCTTCTTCTTTATAGTTCTTGACATCTTTCTTGTCATATTCAAAATCATATTCTTTAATTAATTTTCCAATAGGATGAAGAGACTTTTCTTCAGCTGAAGCAATTATTGATAAGAACTCATCTTCATTTAAAGTTTCGTGAACGATATTTGTTATTTCAAAACTTCCTTCAGTAATAGTTCCTGTTTTATCTAAAGCAAGATAAGAAATATTATTTAACTTTTCTAGTTCTTTACTACCTTTAATAATGATTTTTTCACGACTAGCAGCACCAATACCACAAAAGTAACCTAAAGGTACAGAAATAACTAAAGCACAAGGACATGCTGTTACTAAGAAGACTAGAGATTTATAAACGCTTGTCTTTAGTTCATAGCCACATAGTGGGAAAATAATAATTATTAGAAGTGCAAGTAACATAATAATTGGAGTATATATCTTGGCAAATCTATGAATAAATTTTTCTGTATCAGTTTTCTTACTGTTAGAATTTTCAATTAATTCAATAATTCTAGTTGCGGTTGAAGTTTTATAAGTAGTTGTGGCTTTAATTTTTAAAATAGAATCACGATTAATATAACCACTTAGAACTTCTTCATTTTCTTTGAAGACACGAGGAAGACTTTCTCCTGTAAGACTAGAAGTATCAACACTAGATGTTCCTTCCACAACAATACCATCTAGGGGAATTCTTTCTCCTGGTAGGACAACAAAGATATCACCAAGGACAGCCTTTTTAATAGATTTCTTTTCTATTTCATTATCTTTACCAACGATACTTATTTCATCACTACGTAGATCCATTAATTTAGTAATTGACTTTTTACTATTAGAAACAGCTAAATCTGATAAGTACTCTCCTATTTCATATAAAAGCATAACAATAACAGCTTCTGTGTAGTTTCCAATTATGAAGGCACCTATTGTTGCGACTATCATGAGAGTTGTTTCATCAAAGAACTCTTTCTTTTTTAAATTTTCTAAAGCTTCTTCATAAACTTCAATACTTATAATTATATAAGATACTATTAAAATAATTAATTTAAAAGGATTAGGTACAATTAAAGATATAAGAAATAGAATAATACTTATAATAATTCTAAACATATCTTCATTTAAATATTTTTTCATTGCATTACCTCCATAATATGTTCTATTCCATAATTTAAAATAACTTTGATATGATCGTCACTGATACTATAGTAGACATTTTTGCCTACTTTTTCAGTACGAACTAAGTTTGACGCACGTAAGTTTTTTAATTGATGTGAGATAGCAGATTGATTCATATCTAATAATTCACTGATCTCATTTACGCATAAAGGTTTATTAGTGAGAGCATCTAAAATTTTAAGACGAGTTTGGTCACCAAATATTTTATAAAACTCACTAAGTCCATATAATAATTCATTACTATGTAATTTCATAATTTTTCCTCATTTCATATGATTAAATGTTCATACGTTCATAATATAATATTTAGTGAGTAAAGTCAATATGAAAAAAACTATTAATTTGATTATTAATAGTTTGAACAGATTTATGATTTATATTATTTTTTAGAAACCTAAAAGAATTAGAGAGACTGCTAAAGTTTCTAGAAGAATAGCAAAGAAAAATAATTTACTACACATAATATAGTTATTAAGGTCATTAATTAATTCTTCTGGTTTTTCTTTTAAATTACTGATAGCTTGATAATTCAAGTCATATAAGTAGTATAAATAAATTAAAAATATTATTAAAATTATTAGAGCTATTTTAGCATCTGCTGGAGTTGTAACTATTGAAGAGACTATGATGGATAAAAGTGGAATGATGGTTAAATATCTTAAAGAAAAATTGAACTTTGATAAGATATTTAGAAAGTTATTATTGATTAGCGAATAACTAGAAAATATAGTAGCAATCAAATTAGGGAAATTTTCTTTAGAATTATAGGTACTAGAATTTAGTTTAATTACTTTTCTTCTGATGTTATAACTATTAAAAGTACTCTTTGTTTCTACTAAGTGAATGCCATTGTTTTCTTTAGTTAAAGCAATTACTCTTTCATAGGCACTTGTTGGTAGTTCTTTCTTTTTAAATGATAAATACATTATAGCTAAACGTATGTAGCTATAAATAATTATAAGTGCCGTTATTATTATAATAATTTTACTAATCATAGTTTTCCCCTTTTATTTGTTTTTTGACTCTTCTAAAGCTCTAGCAAATTGATCACCACATGATGTTTCTCTAAAACCACAAGTTACACCTTTTAGACGATCAATTACTTTGTCAACATCTTCTCCTTCAACTAATCTAGATATAGCTTTTAAATTACCATTACAACCATTAGTAAAAGTAACATTATGAATTTTGTTATCTTCTATTTCATAATCTATTTTAGTAGAACAAGTTCCTTTTGTGTTATATGTGTACTTCATTTTTTCTTTACTCCTTTTATTTTATGAATTAGTTTGAATAAATAATATGTAGGATCAACTGGCAATTCATATTCACCAATTAATTCTTCAACATAACCATTAAAGCCACGTTTAAATTGATAAATACCATAATCTTTAGGATGAGTATTAATATTAGCTGGAATGCCATAAAAGTTATGTTTCTTAAAACCATTAGCAATACCATATTTAATTAGTTCCCATTGGATTAGATATTGAGAGTTGAATTTTAAATATTCTTCATAATTACCACTAGATAAATAAATTATTTCAGGTTTGATTAAGATAAACATGGAACCTGATAAAGTAATGATATCTTTACCAGCTTCTTTGTGAATATTCTCCCCTTCTTCTTTTCTTTTATTTAAGTTAGCAATATCTTCTTCTAAATTCTTTCTTAATTTGTCATTACATTTAGAAGAACTAAGTTTAGCAATTTTTTCATTTTTCTCAGAAATCTCGTCTTCTAATTTTTTAAGATACTTTTTTAAATTTAATTCAGTGACAAAATATTTTACTTCGCCTTTGTCATGAAATAGTTTGTACATTTCCTGGTAGTAAGAAACGTCTCTTACATTGAAATGTTTTCTTGCGCCAGTCTCTTCTAGTATTTGATGAAATCTATCTAATTCGTCGTAAGAAAGTTCTTTAATATCAATGCCAAACTTTTCAGTTTTACGAATAATGTTACGAGTATTTTGTTTCATCTCTTTTAAAATTTCTTCTTCAGTTTTATTTTCTAGATCTAGAGAGAACATCCAACCTACTTGTTCAAGATTTTTATCTGGGACTTTTTTAAAACCTAGGCTTTTTAAATTATTGATGACTTCAGTGTTATCAACACCATCTTCAACGATATTACCGTCAATATCTCTTTCTTTATAAATAACATATGGATCTATTCTTAAAACATAAGCATGATGTTCTTTTAAGAATTTACGTAAGTTTGTTACAAAGAAATTTAATAACTCTTTATTTTTAAAATCAATTAAGAAGCCTCTTGGAGAATAAAACTCATTCTTAGAAAAATGACGGGCATGAGAAAATAACATTGTAGCCGCTAAAACATTTTTATTTTCTTTGACACCAACAAAATAAGTTTGCCAATGAGACTTTTCTCTAAGTTTAGATATTTCTGGCGCTGATAAAAAAGTTTTTAGAGGATGATTTTCCCAAAATTTACGATATTCTTTTTCTGTTAGTTCTACAAATTCCATAGTTTAGCCTTCTTTACTTTTTCAAATATTTTTTTCTTATTTCGATTAATATATCATCTAAATCATCAGCAATATGATCACGATCACAGATAGTAATTATAAATAAAACAATAACAATAACTAAAGTCATTAATATTGCGAATAATGGAATATTAAAATTATCCTCTTTAGCTAGAGTCGTATCTAAATAACTATTTGTTAGGTAAGATTCAAAGTTATCAGCCGTTATTTCTACTTCATTATCAGCAGGTAAAAAATTATTAATATTATCTAGTGCTAGTTGTTTTAATTCATCATTTATTAAAACTGGATACCCAAACACTTTCTTTGGTTCAGGTAGTTTATCAGTTCGATCATAAGTGTAGTCAATAATATCTTTAAATTTAGAATAGTCACTATCTTCAATAGCAATTAAATAAGCATGCCATTGACCTGTCTTTTCTTTTTCAATTACAAAGTGAATAGATTTTTTATTCGTAGAATAATAAGCAAACTTTTCACTCATCTTAGAAACTACTATATATGAATATTCATCAGAAGTTGTTACTTCTTCCCATGGTACTACTTTTACTTTATCTTCATAAATACGATAAGCACAAACTGCTAAAATAGTTATGGCAATTAAATAAACTATACATAGAGATAGTTTGATAGCAATTCTTTTTTCTAGACTTTTTTTAGCTCTAGGAGATTTCTTTTTCTTTTTTTTCTTTCCTTCATTATCTTCATCAATTATATCAATTGTTTCTTTTTTCTTGTGAAACATATACTGCACACCTTCTCATTACTCTTCTATCTTACGTCGTTTTAACATAAATTCTTCAGCAAAACGATATTTATCACGATTCTTTATATATAGGAACCCGATTAAAGAATACGTGATTGCACCTAAAAAGTTTACGAATAAATCTTTCATAGTATCATTAATTCCTAAATCTAGGTAACCATCTTCTATTACTACTTCTTTATCTTTAGTATAGATGATGGTTTTCTCAATATTATCAACAACTATTGGATTATTTTCTTTTTTCTCATCTAAGGCAACAGATGAAATAGTTTTTACAATAGTATCTTTTTGCATATCTTTTAATAATAATTTGTCTACGCTATATTCAAAAAATTCCCAAATTACGCCAATTGTCATTGAAAAACAGATTGCGACAATAGAAACAAATATAGGAGATAAATTAACATGAATATTATCATTAGTATTTAATAAATCAATTAAAGAAAAACCAATTGCGGCACAGATAAAACCATTAATAGTATGTAGAATACTATCCCAATATATTACATGGGTATAAAAACTTTGTACCTCACCTAATATTTCAGCAGCAAAGATAAAAATGTAGACAATAGTTTCCAATGTGGATGGTAAAGTTATATTTAGTGTTTCACTAAATATAGTTGGGATGGTAAATAATAATAAAGTTAGAACACATAGAAGAACGTTTTCCCAGTTACCATTCATACTTTGAGCTACCATACACGCAATTACTAATACTCTTAAAACAAAGTATGTAATTAAGGTCTTTTTAGCTTTCTTTAATTTTTTCTTTTTCATATTATCACTCTTCTTTAAATAATCTATTTATATTTTCACGGGGTAATAACATTTTCATAGAGGTATCTACTCTAAAAGAAAATTTAGTCATAGGAGTTTTATACTCTTCTCCATCAAGACACCATGATACTTTTGGAGGATCAATAAATTCTAGTTCCAAGTTATCAGTTTGATAGTAAGTAAATCCTGGAATATCTTTAATTTGATGAGTACTTACTTGAACTAATAATTTTAGCATTTCTTTTTTATTTTCTACTTTGGCAAAGGCTACTTCAAACATCCTATCATCTAATTTCATATCATAGTAGATATCATTCATACCCGCAACACGAGATGAATTAGTGATAAAGATGAAGGAATAATATCCTGTATATGTTTTACCATCTATCTTGTATTTTATACGATAAGTATTTATCTTGTTACGAAGTTGTTTTAGGCCATACATAATATAGGCTAGCTTGCCATATTTTTTCTTTAGTTCTCTTGGAGTGTCATAAGACATATCAATATAGTCGCCAAGACAAGCTACGTAAATAAAAGGGGCATCATTTAGATAGCAAATATCAACATTTTTAACAGTTCCTTTTAAGATCTTTTCAAGATTCTCAAGATAATTACTTTTTAGACCATACATATGACCTACATCATTTGTTGTTCCCATAGGAAGATTAGCCATAGTAAGTCTTTTCTTGCGAGCCATGTTACCAGTTACTACTTCATTTAGAGTACCATCACCACCGGCACTTATTAATAGATCAATGTCATCTGGTAGTTCTTTAACAATTCTAGTGGCATCTCTTGGGGCTTTAGTATATTTTATTTCAGCATCATAACCATACTTACGAAGAATATCATATATTTTACGCATACCACCAATAGACTTAACCTTACCGCTTTCGGGGTTCATTATAAGTGCACACTTTTTCATAACCTGTCAGCTCCTTTATTAGCTTTATTATAACAAAAGTTATGAAATAAGTAAAATATTATAAACTTATGAAAATATTTATTTTAATAAAGTATATGTTCACAATTTATAATAATTAACTAGGATAAATAGTTGTCTTTATTGTTTTTTTAGATAAGTCTAGATATATAGAAATAATTAATTTATAATAGATATTAGTGGTGAGATGTATGAAATTAAAAAATATATTAAAGAACAATTATTTACTTAGTGCTTTTTTATTATCTTTGGGACTAGGTATGATAATTATTATTCCTAATATGATTATTGGGAAAGGTATTTTCGCTTTAATGGCCGATTATAATACACAGCAAGTTACTTTTGGAGAGATGATTAATTATTCTTTAAAAGAAAATAGTTATTTATGGTGTTGGTTTAATGAACTTGGTAGTAACTTTATTGCGACATTTAGTTTTTATAATTTATTTAGTCCATTTAGTTTAATTAGTTATTTGTTTCCAGCAAGATGGTATCCTTATGTATGTAGTATTTTGAATATATTAAAGTTTGGAATTGCTGGTTTGACTTCATATTTATTTTTACAGAGGTATGTAAAAGATAAGAAGTACGCAGTTCTTGGTTCAGCACTTTATGCTTTCTCAGGATTTCAACTTACAAATATTTTGTTTCATTTCTATGATTCAGTAGCTCTATTCCCATTGATGCTTTATACTTTGGATAATAAAATGTATGATAAGAAGAATGGATGGTTTGGTTTAGTAGTACTTTTAAACGCTATAACTAACTGGTTCTTATTTGGTGGACAAGTTGTATTTGTAATAATTTATTATTTGATTAAGGTATTCACAAAGAAATATGAATTTAGTTTTAAAAGCTTCTTTGGTGTTTTATTTGAAGGAGCTATGGGAGTTTTAATTTCAGCTTTTGCTTTAGTACCTTCTCTACTATTTACTATTTCTAATCCTAGAATTGGTAGTAGTTGGACTATTCTTAGAATGTTTAAATATGCAACATTTAATTATATAGAAATATTTAGAAGTTTCTTCTTTCCACCTGATGTTATGTTTCCTAGAGCTTATTTAACCAAAGGTAATTTTAGTAGTGTTGAGTTATATTTACCTTTTATTGGTAGTGTCTTATGGATAAGTTATGTTTGGAAAAATAGGAAGAAAGGTTTATCAATCTTTATATTTGTTTTATTATTATTTATGTTTGTACCTATTTTGAATAGTAGTTTTATTCTATTTAGAAATAATTATTATGCAAGATGGTTTTATATGGCTAGTTTAATAATGAGTCTCGCTTCTATAAAATGTTTAGAGGAAAAAGTAAGTATTAAGCCTGGTTTATTAATTTCACTAAGTAGTTTACCTATTCTTTTGATAGTTTCATTTTTACTAAGTAAAATTCATAAGGATTTAGTTTTAATACACAGCCCTAAGTTCTTAGTATTAATTATTGTTGGAATGATTATAGATCTAGTTATGATGTATTTAATTTTTATGAAGAAAAAGGAACCATTTAAGTACGTTATGATTGGTGTAATATTATTTGTCAGTGTTTGGGGAAATTGTATTGTATATAAATATAAGGATAGTAGTTTTGATTCTTATGTTAATTACTTAAATAGTTATAAGGAAATTAAGTTTGATGAATTGGTTAGAACAAATTCTGATGAGAGTATTTCTGCTAATATCGGAATGATTTATAAAAATATTAGTTTATATACTTTTAATACTAATCTTAGTGGTGGTAGTTTTAAGTTCTATAATAGTATTGATTACCCTATTGTAGTATCTACTTTAGTAAAACCTAGTGATAAGGTGCTTAATGACTTTTTTGGTGTTAAGTATATTGTTACAGCAAAAGGGACTAATATGAGTGAGTATGGTTATGTATTAGAAAGAGAAACTGATAATTATCAGATATATTTAAATAAGGAAGCAATGGATATAGGGATTGTGTTAAATGATTATATTTCAGAGGATGAATTTAAGTTATTAGAGACTAATGATAAATGGAATATTTTAGGAGATAAGATAATACTTAGTAGTAAAGATATTGATAAATATAAGAGTTTATTTGGTAAGAATGTTACTTTAATAAATAAGGAATTTAAGTTTGTAAAGAATGGTTTTAGAGATAAGTTTGAGGCAAGTGATGATGGTATTATATTGTATACTGTTCCTTATGATAAAGGATGGAAGGCTACATGTAATGGCAATGAATTAGAAATAATTGAAGCTGACAATGGCTTTATGGCAGTTAAGGTTAATAAAGGGGAAAATGATATTGAATTTGATTATTTCCCTTACGGATTGAAAGAAGGACTAATTATATCAGGTATAGCTTTAGTTATTTATATAGGTTACATTATTTTAGATAAGAAAAAAAGACATCTTGCGTAGATGTCTTTTTTGTGTTTGCGAATCCATAATATTTATTTTTTCATAGAAAAACATCTAATAATTGTGATTTAGATGTTTTATGACTATATTGATACTAAATTTTTTCAGCTAATTCTTTTGCAGCTACCATAGAATCTTCCATACTATTATAAATCCATGCACCATATCTTCCTATTGTATATATTGAATTTTTTTCTAGTTTTTCTTTTGCTTTTTCTATTTTCTTTGTTGTTTCTGTTTCAATATGAACATAAGCTGGATCCATAATTATTGACTCATAATCAACCAATTTCATATCTTTGGAAATTATATTGTCTTTTTCTAAATTTTTCAATGTTAACTTTAATTGCCTGTCAATTTCTTTTTTATCAATTTTTTGATTTTTACCATAGCCTATTTCAATATACATACTTAATTTATCTTGACCAAGAATATTATTATAGAATCCCACTCTGTAATAATTTGTTTTTTGATCTGGAATATATAGCCAGTGTTCTTTTTTACATAGTGGTGATGGTTTATCAAAGCCTAGATTAAATACTAATACTTTATTATAAGACATTTTATCAATTAGTTCTTCATATCCACCTAATAATTCTAAGAATTTGTTAAGTGGCATTGTATTTATCAAATATTCATATTCAATTTTTTCACCAGTTGATAAAACAGCATATTTTTTCTTTGTATTTATTTCTATAATAGTACTGTTTAGCAAAATCTTTTCTTTATCTAGATTATCATATAAAACTTTTATGAAACTAAATGCTCCATTTTTGGGATATAAGAAACTACTATTATATGAATTAACTTCTTGTTTTTTCATATTTTTGATTATAGCTTCTTTATCGGCATAAGGGAAAAATCTTCCCATAGCATCAACATCCAAATTTTTTAGATCTGTGGCATATAATTTTTCATTATATGGTTTTAAAAATTTCTCAACAATTGATTTACCAAATTTACCATATAACATATCTAAGAAGTTACTATAACTATCTTTTTCTTCTTTATTAAATAAATCATATAAACAGTCAATAAATTCTTCTTTTTCTAATTGATGTATGTTTGTTTGAAAAGGAAAGTCAACCAAATTGTTTTTATATAAGATTTTTGTACATTTATCGTTATATACAATATCGTTTTTTGACATTTTACTTAAAAACTTCTTTTTAAACTCTTCAGTTTTAAAATGAAAGAAATGTCCAGCATAATCCCATACATATCCATTTCTTTTGATTGTACGACAATAGCCACCAACTTCATTTTCTTTTTCCACTATTAGGTATTCACCTTTACAATAATTAGCAAAAGTTAAGCCTGATATTCCAGCTCCTATAATTAAGTATTTTGTTTTCATTAATCTTTCTCCTATTTTTTTGAATATTTAGCTATGATTGCATCTACAATTCTTTCTGATGCATGACCATCTCCATATGGATTTGATGCTTTACTCATTTTATTGTATTCTTCTTTGTCAGTTAATAATTTTTTAGCTTCCTTGTAGATTGTTTCTTCATCAGTGCCAACTAATTTTAGTGTACCAGCTTCTATTCCTTCTGGTCTTTCAGTAGTATCTCTTAAAACTAATACTGGTTTTCCTAAAGAAGGTGCTTCTTCTTGAATTCCACCAGAGTCTGACATAATCATATAACTTTTATTTTGAAAATTATGGAAATCAAAAACTTCTAGTGGTTCAATTAATCTAACTCTCTCATTACCTTGTAAAATTTCATTTGCAACTTCTCTGACTAATGGATTTTTGTGAATAGGATATACCACTTTAATATCTTCAAATTCATCAACCAATCTTTTAATAGCTGTAAAGATATGTCTCATTGGTTCTCCTAAGTTCTCTCTTCTGTGAGCGGTAAGAAGAATCATTCTACTATTTCCTACCCAATCAATTACTTCATGCTTATAATTTTTATCTACCGTTGTATCCATAGCATCAATTGCAGTATTACCAGTAACATATATTTTATTTTCAGCAATATTTTGCTTTAATAAATTTTCTTTACTTAATTTTGTTGGAGCAAAATACATATCTGTCATGCAATCTACCATTTGTCTATTCATTTCTTCTGGATATGGTGAATATTTGTCATAAGTTCTTAGGCCAGCTTCAACGTGACCTATATCTACTTGATTATAGAAAGCAGCAAGTGCTCCTGCAAAAGTTGTGGTTGTATCACCATGAACTAAAACAATATCTGGTTTACATTCTTTAATTACTCCTTCAAGTCCTTGTAGTGCTCTTGTTGTTACGTCTCCTAAAGTTTGTCCTTGCTTCATTATGTTCAAGTCATAATCAGGAGTTATTTTAAATGTTTCTAGTACCTGGTCTAGCATTTCTCTGTGTTGTGCGGTTACAGCTACAATTGATTCTATTTCTTTCCTTTTTTCTAGTTCTTTTACTAGTGGGGCCATTTTTATTGCTTCTGGTCGTGTTCCAAAAACACTCATTACTTTTATTTTTTTCATTTTCTCCTCCAAAATTGTGTAATGTAAAATGATGCATTAATAAATATACCATTTGTTTTTCTTAAAAACTTTACTTTATCTGAATATGAATTGTATTTTTCTTTAGATAAATGTTTTTTTAACATTTTGTCGAATGAGTTAAATTTTTTTCTATCTCTTATTGTATCAGTTAAAAGTGAGTAATGAGCAACAATCATTGGATCAACTATATTTTTATATATATATTTTCTTTTTGCTTCACTAATTTCATGGCTGGAAATAAATGTTAGAATATTATCTATAACATGTTCATGTTGATTAATATTTCTTACAAATGATTTTAGACTTATTGATTGATTTACTCTACCAATAAAATATCTATAGATATCTAAATCATAATAGCTTATAGTTTCTATTACAGGTAAATAGAATGTGTTAAATTCCATATCTACGTAAAAGCATTTTTCACTTAATTGGAAGTTTGCTTCTTTAATTTTTGCGGTTTTTATATTTGCTGTTGCTAATATAGGTCCCCATGTTTCAAAACCATCATCACCACATAAATCATCAAATTTATAGACACGTCCTGGAGTCATAAAATCATAAAGTCTCTTTTGTATTAGTCTACTATCTTTACTGTCCATTCTATCTTCAGAATAATTTGTAACAACTATATCACTTTTTTCTTTCTTTAATATTTCTATTAACTTACTAAAGTCACTAGTATTTACCCAGTCATCACCATCTATTACTCTGAAGTACTTTCCTTTAGCTTCTTTCATACCAACGTTGATAGTAGAACCATGTCCTCCATTTTCTTTATCAACGAGTCTAACGATAGATCCTTTTTTACTGCAATAATCATTTATAAATCTATTAACTTCTTCTTTAGTATTATCTTTTGAGCCATCGTTTACAACGAGGATTTCTAAATATTTACTATTATCATTGCCAATTAACAATGTTTTTAGTGTTTTATAAATGTATTGGGAAACATTATATGATGGAATAATTATTGAAAGGATTGGATTCTTATCCATTTCTGGCAATTTCTTTTTATTTTCTTTAACAACATATTCCTTTTTAATTAATTCAATTTCTTTCTTTACTGTAGCTTCATACGAACATTTTTCTATTATTTTTTCTGATGTTTCTTTTGTTATTTTATTAAATAATTTTTTATCTTTAATAATTTTTTCTATAAAGTCTGCATATTTAACATAATTCTCTGTTTCTATTATGTTACCATCCTTACTAGGAATAAATTCTTTTATCGCGTCATTTTCTGATGAAATAACTAGTAAGCCTGAACTACCAGCTTCACACATTGATACACCTTGTGCATCATAGCGAGTTGGGAAAAGTGCAATACCATTATGACTATGAATTTCAGCTATTTCTTTGTGTGTAAAGAAGCTTTTATAAAAATGTACATTATCAAATTTTTTTATTGGATCTAATAATTCATCATAATAACTTCCTGTACCGTAGATGTTAAAGTTTAATTTGTCAAAGCATTTTCTTTTACTAAGCTCTAGAATTGTTTTTACAACAATATCAACAGCATATTTATTAATATTATCATATCTTCTTAGTACAAAAACATTTAACATTTTTTCTTCATTTTTCTTTTCGTATTTAAACAATTTAGTATCTATTATATTTGGTATAACTGCATAATTATTAAATTTTATTTTTAGAAGGTCTTCACTTCTGTCTTTAATCCATTGTGATACAAAAATCCATTTAACATTTGGCTTTTCATTCATCTTTTTTATTATTGTATCATTGTGTAAATATTCTTTTTCTTCTTCTTCAGTTATTTTGTCTAATGGTTCATAATACTTTGCAGTAAAATGAGGTGAATCCCAATATAATGTTTCTGGACCATGTACCCAAACAAAAATTTCGGTATCATCTAGGTTACATCCTTCTAATACATTAAAATATTTTTCTGTGAAGAAATGGATTAATATTTTTTTGTATTTTTTTCTTTGAAGCAAAGATCTTAAGTTACTGTAATCCATTCTTACTGCATTAATTCCTTCAAAAGTGTATTTAGTTATACTATTATAATCCTTATAGGCAACTGCAACATCAACATTAATATTGTTTTTCTTATATTCACTTACTCTTGAATGTACAAATCCTGCCATATATTTATGCTCTTCACTAGGATAACTAGGTGTTATTACTAATACATCGCTATTAAAATCTTTAAATACTATATCTTCTACTTTTTGTACATTTTCTAATTCAACATTACTTACTTCCATTTTTGTATTTTGAAAAATTTTGATAGCTATTATATAGTACTTAAAAACTTGATTTGTAATATATGTAGTAGAATTAAGTGTTCCCTCTGCCAATATTTCTCTTTTTCTATTTAAAACGGTTAAAAGTGCAGCTTCGCCATTTAAGACTTTTCCTTCAAAATTTAACTTAACATCATAATCATCTTGTTTCTTAAAGATGTGTGTACAGCATACAAAACCATGTCTATTAGAGTTATTTTCTATTATTAGCTTGCCATTTTCTTTATGTATTTTAACATTATTATTCTTATATTTTATCCATTTTTTATTTAATAAATTCATATTTACTACCTCCTAGATTGTTAATTGCTTAGAGTACAAATTTATTTCATTTGTGCTTTATAATATTCATCACATATTTTCTTTGTAGGTCCAATTTTAACTACATGACCATGATCTAGCCAAACTACTCGATCGCATAATTCTTTAATTGAATCAAGAGAGTGTGAAACGTATAAAACGGTAGTTCCACCTTTAATCATTTCCATCATTTTATTTTTACTTTTTTCTTGAAACTTAATATCACCTACTGATAATATTTCATCTACTATTAATATCTCAGGTTCAACTACTGTTGCGATTGCGAAAGCAAGCTTAGCTGTCATACCTGATGAAAAGTTTTTTACCGGAGCATCTAAGAAATCTCTAAGTTCGGAGAATTCAACTATTTCTTCAAACTTGTCTTCAATAAATTTCTTTGAATATCCTAAAATGGCACCATTTAAATAAATATTTTCACGGGCAGTTAACTCTGGATCCATTCCAGCTCCTAGTTCAATCATAGGAGAAATTACACCTTTTACAGTTACTTTTCCTTTAGTTGGTTTCATGACACCACTGACAACTTTTAATAAAGTCGATTTACCAGCACCATTGCTACCAATTAATCCAATAACCTCTCCTTTTTCAACTTTGAAAGAAACATCTTTTAAAGCCCAAAATTCATTGTTAACCTTTTTTCTTTTCTTTCTATTAAATAAATTAATAAACGTTTCTTTAAAAGAAGTGGCTTCAATTCCTAAATTAAATTTCATTGATATATTGTTTAACTCTATCATATACCCACCTGCTTTCTAAATGTAATAGATAAATTTGTCTTGGTTCTTCTTAAAGACAAATAGTCCTATTATCATTGTTAGTACTGCAACTCCACCCATTGCTACAATATTTAATAGTGATGGTGCATTACCATATAAGACTATTTCTCTTGCACCATTTATAAACATATATAATGGATTAAATTTAAATAAAGTTTGTAATGATGGTGGTAATATTTCGATACTATAGAATACTGGAGTCAAGTAATTCCAAATTGTTATTATTATAGAATAAATATAGAACATATCTCTTAAGAATACTGAAATACATGATACTATCATACCAATACCTAGTGTGAACATAAACAGACACAAGAAAATGTATGGGAGTAATAAGTACCACCAATTAAGACTTGCTGGATATTGACCTAATCCTACAAATGACAATAGGATAATTGCAAACCATGGTATTAAAGTAAATAAGAAATTGATTCCTACAAATAAACATTTTGAAATAGGAAATATATATTTGGGTATATATACTTTATTAATTAATGAAAAGTTAAATACAACAGAAGTCATGGCATTTGATGATGCTTCTGAGAAGTAACTGAACATTATTAAACCTGTCATTAAATATACTAAGTAATTTGTTCCTTCTACTTTAAATTTAAACATATGAGAAAATACTATAGCCATTACAGTCATCATTAATACTGGTTGTAGGATTGACCATAATACTCCTAATACTGAACGTTTATATTTAACTTTAAAATCTCTTAAAATTAATTGGGACATTAGAAATTCATATTTTTTAAAATTGGCCCAAATGTTTTTTAAGGCTGTCATATTTCATCCTCCCTACTGACTACTAATAAGTATAGCAAACCTATATTTAATAGTCAAACTACGACATTATTTGTTTCGATGTAATTTTAAATAAAGTTTAGTTAATATTTTATTTTTTTCAATAGTTCTTTTTAAAAGTCCACGTTTTTTATAATATTTATTTTTCTTATAGTCTGGTACTTCTTTTTTAAGATATTTAAAGGCTTCATCAACGAACTCTAATCCAATCTTTTTATCTTTTTGATTTCTTTGTTGAATTGTATAATTTGTAAGTATTCTAACAGTTAATTTATCAACTTCTTCTTTTAAATACTTCTTTCCTTTGAGATTTTCTCTAATTATTGCGACTATTTTTAAAATATCAAAGCATTTCTTATCACGTACAGTAGTTTCGCTATTACCATGAATTACATAGTAATTTAAACATTCATCAACTTTTACTATTTTTTTAGCCTTGTCCATAGCATTAATTACAAATGGTGCGTCTTCATATTTTAAATTTTCAATAAACTTTAAATTATTTTTAGTAATAAGTTCACGTTTATACATTTTGTTCCAAGGTGATAAATTTATGTCATTGATAAGACTTGGAGTTTTCTTTAAAGTAGTACTTGAAAACTTTGGTAAATGAATTTCTTCTGTTTTACCATTCTCATACACTTTATAGAAATCACAGATAGCAAGATCTGATCCTTCTTTTGATATTTTTTTGTAAAGTATTTCACAAGCATCTTTTTCTAAGTAATCATCACTATCAACAAACATTAAATATTTACCAGTAGACTTAGAAATACCAAAATTTCTTGTTTTACCGATTCCTTGATTCTTATTTTTAAAGTACTTTATTCTTTTATCTTGATACTCTTTGATTATCTCTTCTGTTTTATCAGTTGAGCCATCATTTATCAAGATAAATTCTATTTCTTTTTTTGTTTGTTTTGTTAATGAATCTAGACATTTGTTTAAATATTTTTCAGCATTATAAATTGGCACTATTATACTTATATCAACCATACTTTTCTCCCACCTAACTAATATTATCTCATTATTTTCCAAAAAAGTTTTGGACTTATTTTTAAACAGATTTTTTTGATCTTTCTAGGAAAGTTATCAGCCAAAATATTGTCAAAAGCTTTATCTTTCTTAAGCTTTTTTAAATATTCATGATAATCCTTATTATTTAATTCCGTAATTTTTAGTATCATACTATTAGTAATAAAGCTTTTAAAAACTGCTGTATTGCATTCCATTTTATCAGCCTCTAATTCTAAAGTCTTATAGAAGTAATACATATCAGAGACTTTTCTTTTAGCTTTTTCATATGTAATACTGTTCATTGTACTTCCTTGTCTTTGGTAGTAATTATATCCTAAGTAAGAAATAGAATTAACAACATCCGCTTTCATAATTATTAGAGGAATAAGGCCAAAATCTTCATGAAGTCTATTTTCTTCGAATTTGAATTTGTTTTTAATATAATATTCTCTTCTTACAGAGTAACAGCAAACTGTTTCAACAAAATGATATTTACATATTTTTTCAAAAGCTTCTGGTCCATTTGCATTTGTGAATGGTGACTCATTGTATGATTTTATCTTTCCATCATCATATACTTCATTTATTTGAAATCGAATAACATCTGGTTTATTTTTTAAACTTTTGTTAAGTTCTTTCAAAAGATCTTTTTCCCAGTAATCATCACTATCAAGAAATATTAAATAATCACCTGTTGCATGTTTTATTCCATTGTTGCGAGCAGCACTTTGACCTTTATTTTTTTGATTAATAATTTTGACACTATATTCTTTAGCAATATCCATACTTTTATCAGTACTTCCATCGTTAATAATTATTACTTCATAATCTTTATAACTTTGTGAAAATACGCTATCCAGACATTTTTTTATATATTTTTCAACATTATAAACTGGTATTATAATACTAAACTTAGGCATTAAATCACCTCATCAAATATTTTTTCTAATTCTTTTAGACGTTTTTCTTGAATATCATTAATATCTATCTTCCTAATTTCACGCGGATTTTTCAATTCTTTTTTTACGTCTTTTACAAGAACTTTTTGTTCTTTAGAAATTATGGTTGCATAGTCTTTTCCAACATTAATTAATTCATCACTAACATCTATCGTTGTTATTAATCTTTTATGAAGGGTTATTGCTTCTAAATAAGTAACAGGGAATCCTTCATAGTCTGAAGTTAAAATAATATAATCAGCTAAAACCATATATGGATATGGGTTGGCTTTTTTACCAACAAAAGTAACTTTACTCGTCAATTTATTTTCTTTTGTTAATTTTTCATACATTTCTCGATCTGGTCCGTCGCCTACTATAAGTAGTTCACAGTTTTCTAGTTCTTTTATTAAAAGAATAGCTCGAGATAATTTCTTTGCTGAATCATCCAAACGTCCAACAAAAACAAATAGTGTTTTATTTTTAGGCTTTTTATAATCTATCTTTTCCTTACTTTTTTCAATTATCATATTAGGACTAACGAAATTATTAAAAACCATACATTTATTTTTTAGATTTGGATAAACTTTAAGAAAATCATTTTTAGCTTCATTAGCAACAAAGAAAATTTTCTTAAAGTCATTAATATGTCTTTCTTCAAAGAATTTTTTGAATTCAGACATTTCATAAATGTATTTATAGTTGCTATGAACATAGAACGAATTATTTTTAGAGGCGATTCTTGCTATTTTATTGCTTGATAGACTATATGTTGTATAGCAACAACTAAAATCATAGTTATGATAATTTAGAATTTCATAATTTAGTTTTCGAAGCAGATTTATACTTTTTCTAATTATAACGTTAGAAATATTTGAAACTTTTAGTTCTTGAATATGAACATTTTCATTAACATTTTTAAGAAGTGTGCCTTTTCTTTCTTCCATAATAAGTGTTACATCATACTTTTCATAATTCATATTATTTAATAAGTTGATGATTGCCGTCTCAATGCCACCTATTTCTAGATCTTTAATAGCAAATAATAATCTTTTCTTTTTACTATTTGATAATTCTAAAATGATCATAATTACAAAAATACTAACAGCAGGTGACGTAATAATATGTCCTGTAAAGAATGATAGAACTATTGCTAGTAATAGAGAAACATTTAGCATATAGTTGGTATAGTTCTTTTTCTTTTGCTCAGCTGCTACTTTAAACAAAATATATAAATAAGGAATAAAGAAGATTAAAAATCCAATAATGCCATGATGAAAATAAATATCATAATAATCTATTTCAATATCTTTCACTCTTTTACCATCTTGCAAGTAGCCATCTCCAAATAACTTTTCATAAGAGCTTGTGCTTAAGTAACGAGACTTTTCTGCTCCAAAGAAAGTAATTCTTTCACTAAAGATAAAATGGTCAATTACTTCTTTATTTTCAGTTATATCAGAAATATCTTTAATATGAAGATAATCTAGATGAACCATGATATTTTTATAAAAATTCGTTTTTGGTATAACAATGACTAGTCCTATAATACTTATTACAATTATTAAAAATGAAGATAGTAACATTTTATATTTTTTCTCTTTAAAACTCTTAATTATTAACCAGATAATAGTCATACCAACAGTTATAAATAAAGATAATAATGGTGTTTTAGTTCCAATGGTTAAGATAACAAATAAGTATGTCAAAGTATAAATTGTATTTATAATTGGATTCTTCTTTGTCGTGAAAATAATAAAAATAATTGGAGTTAAAATAGATATAATTCCAGATATCTCATTAGCTGAATTAAAGAATCCAAGAGTACCGCTCTTTGTTATTTCATAACTTTTAAAGCCAACATGGAAAATTACTGGTATAAAAATAAATAGTAAATAAAGGCTCAATGTTGTGAATAAAGTTAACTTACTAATTTTAAATTCGTCTTTTATTTCATATAAAGAAAGAAGTAATAATGGGAAATAGAATACTCTGAGTAGTCCTTGCATTTCGGCAAATAGACCTACTCCATCTTTATATAAATAGATACCAAGACAGTAAAAGCACATATAAATTAAGAAAATAATGTAGTAAATTAAAGGCTTCTTTTTCTTATAAATAAATATAGTAATATAACCAATAAAAGCTAGAAATAATAATCTAATTATAATTCCTAAAGTAATGTTTAGATGAAAAATATGAAGACATATTCCGGTTAACATATCTAGCACTGGTTGAAGTATTAGAAAAATAGATAAGTATTTAGACAAATTTTCTTTTATTACTTTTTGCATGTTTTTACTCCTATTCCTTATAATTATAACAAATATCATAACGTTTTACAATTTAATTGACATATATAATTAGGCTAATTGTTTCTATTTTGACTCTTTTATTATATAATTATAGTAAGGTCGAGGTGATGCGAATGGCTAAAAAAAGTAATAGTAAAAAGAAGAACAATTCTACAGAAGAAATAAAAAAAGAAGAAAAAGTTGTAGAAGAAGTTATAGATAAAAAAGAAGATAATAAAGAGAAAGATAAAATAGAAGATACAATAAAAAGGGAATTAGAAAATAAAGAAGAAAATGATAAGAAAAAGAAAGAATTACTTCGAGAAGAAATGAAAGAGAAAGAAGAAAGAGGAAAAATTGATATGCATAAAGAAAAAAGTCCTTTTGTAAGCTTCTTACTTGTAGTAGTTTTACTTTCTGGACTTGCTTATTTTGTCAGTGTACTTTTAAATTTTGAAGGTGTTAGTGATATTATAAGTGCTGTATTAGTATTTGCTTTTACAATTATATTTATAGGTGTTATTAGTACTAATCCAAGTAAGAAGAAAACTGGTAGTGTTCTCGCAATTATGACTTTGTTAATTTATCATGTATTTGGTATTTTAAATATCTTTAATATAATTAATCTACCAACTATTAAGAGATTGGAAGATTTTAGTAATAAAGATCTAACTTATACTGTTAAATGGGCAAGTGATAATAAGATTAGTTTGAATCAAGTTTATGAATACAGTGATTTAGTTGAAGAGTATTATATAATTAATCAAAGTGTTAGAGCTGGTACTAAATTAAAAGATGTTAAAGGTCTAACAGTAGTAGTTAGTGAAGGCCCTAATCCTTATAAAGAAGTTGTAGTTCCTAGTATGTTAGGATGGGACAGTGACAGAGTTATTAAGTTCGTAGAAGAAAACTATTTAAGTAATGTGGTTGTAGAATTTGTAAAATCTGATAAAGCAGTTAATACTGTTATTGAACAAAGTAAAAGTGGTAATATAGCTCGTAATGAAGAAATTAAATTAACTTTCTCTTATGGAGAAGAACGTGGATATAGCGAAGTTAATTTAAAAGATTTAAGTAAGAAAAGTTTATTTGAGGCAGAGTTCTATTTAAAACAAAATGGTATTAAGTATGAAATTGATTATGATTTTTCAGATACTGTTAAACGTGGATATGTTATTAAGCAAAGTATAAAAGCTGGAAGTATGGTATCTGTTGATGGTACTAATGAATTACAAAAGACTTTAGTTATTACAATTAGTAAGGGTCCTAAAATAGAAGTTCCGGATTTGATGAAAATGAGTTTGGAAGATATTACTAATTGGGTAATTAAGAATAAATTAAAGATTAGTTTTAGTGATAAATATGATGATGATAGTAAAGAAAATGATGTTTTAGAGGTTAGTCATAAGAAAGGTGAATTTGTTGAACAAGGTACACTTATTAAGATTACTTTAAGTAAAGGTAAATTAAAGATGACTAAGACCACTGATTTAGCTGCATTTAGAGAATGGGCAGATAAATATGAAGTTAAGTATGAAGAACAGTATGAATTTAGTGATACTGTAGAAATTGGACAAGTAATTAGATATTCTTATAAATCTGGAGATACTATTAAAAATGGTGATACAGTAATTGTAGTTATTTCTAATGGTAAAAAGATAATAGTTCCTAATGTTAATGGAATGAGTAAGAATGCAGCAAAGAATAAACTTAATGAATTAGGTTTAAATGTTAACTTTGTTTATCGTTATAGTAATAGTGAAGCTGGTACTGTTATTGGTCAATCTATTAGTTCAGGTAGTGAAGTATCTAAAGGAACAACAGTAACAGTTACATTAAGTAATGGTCCTAAGCCTGCAGATCCAACGCCTACTCCTACACCTACTCCAACTTGTAGACCGGCTGTTTTCTATATTCAACAAGGAAATACAGGAGTTCAGACATTTAATGCGACAAAGGCTGCCTATCCAGACTTTAAAATATATGTTAATTATGTAGATCAATGTAGTAATGGTGATTCTGTTTCTGGTGCTGTATGTAATTCTGGTACTTACGATAGTAAATCTCTTACTAGTTGTGATAATATTTACTTAACAATTGTTAAATAAAAAAAAGAAGTCAAGAATCATAGTTCTTGACTTTTTTGTGGCTTTTATTTTTTATTTTTAATAACATAGTTGTAGGCATCTCTACACATTTCATCAATACCTTTTTCTGCCTTCCAACCTAATTGTTCATAAGCATATGTTGGATCAGCATAACAAGCATCTATGTCGCCTGGACGTCTTCCTACAATTTTATAATTTACTTTGACATTATTTACTTTTTCAAAAGTATTTACAAGATCTAAGACACTATAACCTATTCCAGTTCCTAAATTGTAAGAATCTAGGCCTTGGTCTTTCATAACTTTTTCAATAGCTTTAATATGTCCTTTGGCTAAATCAACAACATGGATATAGTCTCTAACACCAGTTCCGTCATGTGTATCATAATCATTGCCAAAAACAGATAATACTTCTAGTTCCTTTGTAGCGACTTTAACAATATATGGCATTAAGTTATTTGGAATATCATTTGGATTTTCTCCAATTAGACCACTTTCATGAGCACCGATTGGATTAAAGTATCTTAAGATAGCAATACTCCAAGTATTATCTGATTTATAAACATCTCTTAGAATGTCTTCAATCATTAATTTTGTTGTTCCATATGGATTAGTTGTAGAAAGTGGAAAATCTTCCTTAATTGGCAATTTTTCAGGTTTACCATAAACTGTTGCACTTGAAGAAAAGGCAATCTTTTTACAGTCGTATTTAGTCATAGCTTCAAGTAAAGAAATAGTTGACTCTAAATTATTGTGATAATACTTTAAAGGTTTAGCAACTGATTCTCCAACTGCTTTATAACCAGCAAAGTGAATAACGGCATCTATTTTATTTTCTGTAAATACTTTATCAAGTAAATCAGGATCACAAACATCTCCTTCATAGAAAATAAAATCCTTCTTAGTTATTTCTTTAATCTTTTCAACAACATCTTTTTTAGAGTTAGAAAAATTATCGATAACAACTATTTCATATCCATTATTTAATAGTTCTACACAAGTATGACTACCAATATAGCCAGTTCCACCTGTTACTAAAATTTTCATATCATTACCTCCACTATTATTATATCACAATTAATTTCTTTCTCCAAAATCAGATAGTGAACCTAGTAGAGACATTTTATCTTCTAAGTAATTAAAGACATCACCATAGATTCTATTTCCACCTATGACAGTTTCTGGTACTTTATCACGATAATCTTCATCAAACATTAAACCATATAATTTTTTAACTTCTTCTAGAGTTTCAGGAGTTGTTGCATCTTTATTACTATAAATCATATATTTACATAGTTTTATAAGTTTTTCATCATGTCTAATAAACTTTTCTAAATCACTCCAACCTCTTTTATCTTTAAACTCTGTATATTTATTCACATCTGTTATATATAGACCTATTGCATAGGGAATAAATAATACATTTATTAAGTTTATATATCTTTCGATCATATCTTGACTATTTGTAAGTCTCTTTTCAAAGAAACTAAGAGTACCTAAATATCTATTTATTTCTCGTAGTTCCATGTTACTGTATTTAATAAAACTACTAATTGTTGTGGAAAACCAACTACCTCCTTGAAATTTGAAAATATTGTTTAACATTTCTATATAAGTGTTTTTATTTACTTTAGGAAGTTCAAGTCTAGCATCAAAGAATTTATCTAAGTATGCAGATGATGAAAATTTATTTCCATAAATAGCACTAATAGCGTTAGATAGTTCTATTAGATTTGTAGAGATAATAATAATTAGTCTTTCATCAGTAAAATAATGTTTTATTCTTTCTAAGAGCCTAATTGCATAGCTAGGATTACATCTATCTAGTTCATCAATAAAGATTATTAGCTTGTTACAATTTTCGCTTATTAAATTATTTATAGTAGTATCTATGGCTTCTTTTAAAGATTCTTTTCTTCTAATGCTAGTTGATAGATCTTCTACTCGTAAAATATCACTACTATCTATTTTTCCCATTGAAATTGTTTTAATAATAAAGTTTATTTTATCTGTTATGGTGCCTGAGTCTATTTTAGTAGTTTTATCTTGTAAGTTATATTTTTTAATTAAAGTATAAAGAATAGATAAGATAGGATCATCTTCATCATCATGTTCCCAGGCATTAAAATATATACAATTAATAAGATCTACTTTTACTATTTCATTAAACTCTCTATAACTAGGACTATTCTTTAAGATATTTTCCATATTAGAGATATCTGCTTCATTAAATATTTCATCTTGACTATAGACATTTTCTCTTATTATTTTACCTTGATTATACATAGAACAATATCTTATTAAAGTTACTAACTTTTTGATAAAAATAGTTTTTCCACTACCCCATTTACCATTTAAAGAAAATATTTGATGCGAAGAATTATTCTTCATAATTTTTAAAAACTTGAGTAAGTATTTATTGCGGTCTATGTCATTTGTTTCTAATAATTTTATAATATTTTCTTTAGTATCATTTAATTCATAATTCATTTTACTACTCTAGTTACTACACACATGTAATTATTATATATTATTGCATAGAAAAAGAGAACTATTTGTTCTCTTTAACTAACTATTAGTTCTACTTTATTACCATCAGATGTATTTAATTTAAATTGATAATTCTTATCATTTATAGTAGCCTTCTTTTCACTTAAATCTCTTCTTAAATTATCAGTTAATTCAGAGATATCAGTTAGATTAGATTTAGTAGTAATAAAGATTGTATAAGTACCTTTTTCTAAGTTGGAAATATCAATTGTGGTATCATACCAAGCTCTAGTTTTATCAAGATTATCAGATTCTGGTAGAACTACTTTATATAATCCATTAGTAATACTTGATAAGTCATATTCATATGTTTTTAGAGTTTCTTTATTTTCAAAGATTATTTTTCTTTCTACAGTTTTGTCTGGAGAAAGATCCATACCATAAGAATATGAAGCTCCTTTTATATGGAGTTTATTATCAGTAAATTCTAGAGTACGCCATACATCAAATTGATTGAAGTAACTTCCTACTGTTTTCTTTGGGAAAGAATCCCTTATATATAAGGTTACAGCTGAAGTTCTATTAGCATAATTATTTTTAATATTTACAACTGATTTCTTAGTACTATAACTAGTTATTTCAGTTTTGTATAGTTTGTTAGTTACTAAGGCTTTAGAGTAAGTCTTAGTACTTTCAGCAACAGCATACATTTTGTAGTTTCCTTTTGGAAGACTATCGATATCAATATTAATAGTAAACCATGAATGTGTATAAGTATATTCATCTACTTTAGTTATTGGTCTATTAATACCTGTTAAATCAGTAATACGAGTTGCTTTTTGTTCATAAGTAGTACCATTTTCATTTTCAAAGATTATTTTATAATTAATAGTTTCATCTAAAGTATTATTCATACCAGATATTGTTAAGTAACCTCTTAGTTGTAGTTTATTATTTACTTTCTTTAAATAATCAAAATATAAGATTCCTGATACTTCTTTTAGCTTTCTTTCAACAACTGTTACTTTTATTTCTTTTATTTGTTCATCTTTAGAAGAATCTACTACTTTATAAATTACTTTATATTCACCTATTTTTGTAGTATCAACAGTATTTTCAACAATTTCGATAGCTGAAGTTAAATCACCATCTTCTGCATCTGTGGCAGTTACATTAGCTTTTGGATCAAAAGTATCACCTTGATATATTTCTTGATCTTTAGCATTTATAACTGGTAGTTGATTTTTAACAACAGTTACTTCTATTTCTTTAGTTACTGTTTGATTATAACTATCTGTAACACTATAAGTTATTTTATAGATGCCTTCTAGATCTTTATTAACTTCTCCTGTTACTTTAATGGAAGAAGTTAAGTTACCATCTTCTTCATCTGTTGCGGTTACATCTTTTAATGGATCAAAGTCTTGACCTTTAGTTATAGTTTTATTTGTGGCATTTATAACTGGTTTTTTATTTTCTGTTACAGTAATGGTAATTGTTTTTTCAACAGTAACATTCTTACTATCTGTAACACTATAAGTAATTTCATAAGTACCAACTTTATCTTTATCAACGGTACC
Organism: uncultured Bacilli bacterium; assembly: GCA_934162125.1. Taxonomy (GTDB): domain Bacteria; phylum Bacillota_I; class Bacilli_A; order RF39; family UBA660; genus CAG-877. The sequence continues at coordinate 57,749 of CAKPHU010000006.1, read as the reverse complement.
TGTTACTTTAATAGATTTAGTTAAATCACCATCTTCTTTATCTGTGGCAGTTACATTAGCTAATAAGTCTAGTTCTGTACCTTGAACAATTGATTTGTCTGTGGCAGTTATTTCAGGAGGATTATTTGCGACTGTGGACTTACGCATTGTGAAGGCAATAGTAGGATCACTTCCTAAGGTCCAACCATAGACATTAGAATTTGTAGTTAAGCTTACTGGTACTTTATACCAGGTATCGCCATCAACTACTTTAGTTTCTAATATTGGAACAAAAGCATGAGTATATAGGCCTCCTATAACAGTTGAAGCTGTCTCAACTGTATCAGTGTTTACCCATGTGAATTGATTACCATTAGCATTGACAGATATTTCAGCATAATCACAAACAATCAAGTTTATGGCATTAGCATCTACCCAATGTTTTTGATCATATTTGTAATCGGAGCTTACTAAGTAAGCAATTGGATCTTTACCATTATAAGCAATAGCAGAAACAATAACATAACGATCTTTTTGAAGAGTACTGCCTGTTGCTTGTTGAAGTAAGGAATCATAATAATAACTTGTTTTGGTAGTAGAAATTCCAACTTTATAATTAATGGAGTTACCAGCATCAAGTAAATCATAAGTATAAGTTTGATCTTGATATGGAGTTACTTCATTAGGAGATATATAACCATTTTTACCTTTATTGATTTTTGTGATAGCAGCTGCTGGAACATAAGCATAAGCATTCCAATTATAATCACCTGAAGTTATTTCATTATAACTTGAATCAATATTTAAATCACTTACTACTTTATACCAGATATTACTACCATTGTAGTTATCACCTTGTTCTTCACCAACAATAACAACAGCATCTCCTGCTTCTGGATAATTATAAAGACGTCTTGAATTAGTTGTTGGTCCACTATAAGCATCTTGATTATAGTTTAGAATTCCTAATTGATAATAGTTATAATCTTGTAAACCTTTAGCTCTATCAAATGAATAGTAGTTGGCTGCCATCTTTTCACTCCAATAAGTATCTGAGGCATATTTAACATTCATACCATTCATCTTATCTCCAAATTGAGGTCCAAAGTAACGCCAATCATAAGGACGAGCATAACCATATGTTACCCATTTAGAAGCAAATCCTAAAATACTTGAAGCATATGAAGCATATTGATTAGCTGCATAATAAGGATTAGAGTCTACAGCATTTAAACCAAAGCCGTTATTCTTATTAATTGCTAGATTACTACGACCGTTACCTGTTTCATTTCTACTTAAACTTAGAGAAAGAATAGCATTTACTCCATATTTCTCTTGAGCATAGTAGTAGAAAACACCTTTACCATATAATCTAGAGTTACTACCATTACTGGCATTTCCATAAACATCTTGTTTTATTCCCATATTGTCACGAATATATTCATCTATATTAGCACTAGAATAACTCGTTTTAGTATGTGTTGATAAAAACATATAATAATTATAATAAGGGTTACTATTATTAACTGAGTTTGCTCTAGTATCACTTCGATAATCTTTAATCATTGTTGTTAGATCTTTATAAAAATAATGACCATCAAAACTATAATAAGTTCCAACATCTAACATATCTGGTTTTGGTCCAATTGTACTACCTGCTGATTTATAATATTCTTCTTGAATTTTAGCAACATAGTTATGTCTTATAGATTCATTAGTTACTGTATAACTACTTGAAGACTTTATCCAAGTGATAGGAACTATTTCATAATTCTCATAACTTATCCAAGCACTACAACCACCAGTTAAAACTTTACCTACCCATACTCCATTACTATTAATAACTGTTTGAAGAAGATAACCATCTACTCCACCATATAGAGAACCAGTATCCATGTAAGTATAAGTATCACTACTTAGATTAGCGTCACGATAGAAATAAGTTATAGCTTGAGGGCTGACACTTAAATCTAAAAGAGCAACATTAGCATCAACAATTCTAGTAGCACCATTTACTTTAGTCATTATAGCTAAATCATCAGCACCATTTTCAGTCATAAATTGTTTAGCCTCTTCATAAGTTCCATAACAAGCAACTGGATCAATTACTCCATCAGCGTGAAAACCAGCCACTTCGTAAGTTCCACACAAGTCTTTGTTATAATAATCACTAGACGAAAAAGCTTGAACGTTTATAGTGTTCAAGAAAAAGATTACAAACATAAAAGTTAAACAAGTTAAATACTTTTTCATGCTAGTCCTCCATTATTAGTCAATTATATTATATCAATATAGACGTTAATATTTAAGTAATTAGAGATAATTATTAGAACTTTTGACATCATTTGACAGCATTTTTTTAAATAATGTTTTGTATATAAAGATTTCAGAGTTATTATAAGAGCTAACTTGATATATTTGACTAAATTGAGTATAATATTAGATAATAGATGTTTAATAATTGGAGGTTATTATGGCAAAAGAAGAAGACATAAAAACAAATAAAACGAAACCTATTATAAGAATTATAGTACTAGTACTTACAGTGTTAGCAGTTAGTGCTGGCTTGTTTGCAATATATGAAATTTATTCTTTAGAGTCGATTGAGAACTTAATTAGATATATAGTAATGGGAGTTTTAGGAGTTAGTATTTTAATAATAATTCTTAAGACTTTAGGTATTTGGAAAGGTAAAAAGAAAAAGAAAGAATCAAAAAGAATTGGTTTTATTATTTTCTTAATTATCTATACTCTTGTATGTTTAGCTGTTGGTGGAGTTATCTTCTACTTGATGGGTAAACTTAATAATTTAAATAATGATAAGGTTACCTACTCTTCTAGTATTGTTGTTCTAAGTAAGACTGAAATAAAAGAACTTAAAGATATTAAAAATTTAAAGATTGGTATATATAATAATGAAAAGTCTCCTGATGGATATATTATTCCGATGGAAATAATTAAAGAAAATAATTTAAATGATGATAATGAAATAGTTAATTATGATGATTATTCTAGTATGATTACAGATTTATATGTGGGAGAAATAAATGCTGCTTTCTTACCAACTGGTTATGCTGAAACATTTAGTTTAATGCCAGGATATGAAAATATTAAAGATGATACAAGAATTATTACAAGTAAAGAAAAGCAAATGAAGGAATCAGAAACATCTAGTGTAGAGACTGCTTCGGCTGGTAAGTTAGTAACTGAACCATTCACAATACTTTTAATGGGAATTGATTCAACTGAAGAAGTTCTTCCTAAGAATGCTATTGCGAATGGAGATACACTTATTGTAATGACTTTCAATCCTAAAACTTTGAATGCTACTATTTTATCTGTTCCTAGAGATTCATATGTTCCTATTGCTTGTTGGAGTGGTAAACCAAAAAATAAGATTACACATGCTGCAGCTTATGGTAATGATTGTATGATGAATACTATTCAAAATTATTTAGGTATTAATATAGATTATTATGCAAAGATTAATTTTAAAGGTCTTGTTAAATTAGTTGATGCCGTTGGTGGTATTGAAATGGATGTTGATCAAAGACTTTGCACAGACGATTCTTCAAGATGGGGAGAGGTTTGTATAGAAGCTGGTCATCAAACTTTAAATGGTGAACAAGCTCTAGTATATGCTAGAAATAGATATGATTTAATCGATGGAGATTTTGGTAGAAATAGACATCAACAAGAAATTGTTTTAGCTCTTGCAAATAAGATTAAAGATGTTAAAGATGTTGGTCAATTTATGAGTATTTTAGATACTGTTTCTAATAGTATGGATACTAATTTAACTACTAAGCAAATGTTATCATTCTATGATATTGCTAAAGATATTGTATTAAAGAGTCTTTCTTCTCCAGAAGCTGACTTAGTTAATATTCAACAATTATATTTAGCTGGTAATGGTCAAATGATATATGATGAAAGAGCAAGACGTGTTTTATGGGATTACATTCCTAATGAATATAGTAGAAAAGATATTGTACAAACTATGAAAGAGAATTTGGGACTTGTAGGAGTTGAAGCTATTAAGACATTTAGTTTTTCAATTAATGAGCCATATGAGAAAGAAATTATTGGTAAAGGTCCTTATGCTAGAAATACTTTATATACTCTACTACCTGATTTTACAGGTGATACAGAGGCAGCTGCTAGAGCAACAGCTCAAAGCTTAGGATTAAAAGTTAGCTTTATTGGTGATAAGACTGGTACAGTAGTTGCTCAGAATTATCCATTTAGAAAAAGAGTTGATTTAATTAATGATACTTTAGTTCTTACTCTTTCAGATGGTAAGAGTAAAGATGATAAGACTACTAAAGATGATGAAAAAGATACAGATAAAGATAAGGATAAGGATAAGGATAAGGACAAAGATACTGACAAGGATAAAGACACTGATAAAGATAAAGATACCGATAAAGATAAAGACAAAGATAAAGATACTGGTAAGGATGATAATAAAGATACACCTACTCCTACACCAGAACCTACACCTGATGATAAGAAGGATGAATAAAGAGCTAATTAAATTTAGTTCTTTTTTTATACAAAAAAATAGATGCTTTCGCATCTACTTTAATTCTACTAGATATAGTTTCTTACCATCATGGACAAATGTTAGAACTGCTTGTTTTTGATAATCTGAAAAAGACTCATCTGTATATGTCCAACTAACATTTACTTTAATAGCATTCTCATCTACTGTATCATTATAAGCATATGTAATCTTCTCTACAGCGTTAATAACGATTTCCCCTACTTCTGGCAGTTTTTGGTTTCTAGTGTTGTATATATTGCTTTCTAAGTACTTATAATAAGTATTTTCAGCATTTTCTAAGAAGTTAGATAAAATATTAGGATGAACAAAGTCTACTCCACCAATATCTGTCTTAGCTGATTTATTATCAAGACTATAGAAGTCTAGAATAAACATTTCACTTATTTTAGAAGCATACTTTTCTTCATCAACTTCATCAGCAGTTAAGATATCAACTAATTCATCAAATTTAGCTTTATAAGCTTTACTCTTATTATCTTTTAAAGAATACTTGTAATCATCAATAGATTTCAATATTTTAACCTCTTGGGGCTTTTTAGGAGTACTTAGTTTCTTATAAGCAAAGAAGCCACCTGCTGCTAGAACTAAGACTATTAAGACAATTAGAATTATTTTTTTTACTTTTTTCTTTAACTTCATATTATGCTCCTTTCTCTACTTCTTGTAAGGTTTTTTCTTGTTCCTTGTCAGAAGCTAATAAATTAAATACAATTATGTTATTTGAAACATCTAATAGTTTATTGGTGTACTCTGTATTATTCTTTATTTCCTCTTCACTTATTGGTTCACCATTAATTGAGAAGTACTCTACTTTTTGACTATTATAGTAAGCTTTATCAGTTAACCAGTTACCATTAGGGAAACATACAATGTTGTTACCAATTACATTAAATATATCATGACCTAATTGATATTTATTATAGAAACCAAACATATTTCCTATAGTTGGCATAGCATCATACATACCCATTACTTCATCTACTTTCATGTTGTATTTAGTGCCAGCCATATCTTTAGTCCAAATAATGAATGGAACTTTACGACCTAGTTCATATTGATAAGAACCATATGGTGTATAGTTTGGATCATCTTTTGATAAGATAGCATCTGTTTCTTTATCATAATTATATAATCTTTCATAATCTGCTCTAGGAAGTCTTGCATCATGATCTCCATATAGTACTAAAACTGTATTATCTAGAAGACCTGCAGCATCTAACTCTTCAATAAATTGTCCTAAGGCACCATCAGCATAGTGAACTGATTTAAAGTAATTTCCTAATTTTGTACCTTCCATGTATGGATAAGTTACTTCTGTTTCATTACCATTTCCATCAATTACTGTTTCTTTTAAATCAACAGCATATTCACCATATTTATCAACTTCTGAGAATGGTGTGTGGTTAGTTAACATAATCATAACACCGTACCAGTTCTTATATTGTTCATTTATTTCTTGTAGTTTTGGAATAGATTGAGTAAAGAACTCTTCATCAGATAATCCTAATCCAATAGATGTTTCAGGAGTTACTGTATAATCTGTTTTAGAATAGAATCTTTGATATCCTAAAGTTTTATGCATTGTACGACGATTCCAGAAATCAGCTTTATTGGCATGCATACTAAATGTATAATAGCCCTGGTCTGTTAAAAGTTTAGGAATTGAATTATAAGTTCTATTGGCATAAGCTACAAAGGCTGTACCACTCTTTGTTGGCATTAGTGATGTAGAGAATGTTAACTCAGTATCAGAACTTGTACCAACACTTACTTGAGAATAGTAGTTAGAGAAGTACATTCCTTCACTAGATAATTTGTTTAGAGTTGGACTGACTGGTACACCATTAAATTCTTGACCTATAACATTATTCATCATACTTTCAGCATGAATAACTAGAATGTTTTTACCTTTGAAAATATTAGTATATTCATTAGTTTTTGGTGTTTCATTATCAGTATAGTATTCATTAAAACTCTTTACAGCTTTGTCATAACCAAACATAGAATTTAGTTTTGGTTGAATTGATGTGAATAAGTCGTTAGTTTGATAAATGTAAATACCGAAACGCATTACGATGTATTCCTTATTCCATTGTTTAATAAATCTAGAAACATCTAGAGAAGTCATCGTTAGAAGGAAGATAGCAAGGATTATACCTCCACCACATAGTGTTGCGGTTGTCTTCTTTTTACGAGTACCTTTTGGTTCAATATTTTTATAATAATTCTTTTTCTTTAATTTACAATGCACCGCAATTAAAGTTATTGGTCCAATGATATAGACAAGATCTTTTAATTGAAGAACATTTTCTACGACAGCATCACCAACATCACCAATGTATTGCGTTAATGCAAGCATTGATACTGAGGCAAAGGATGAATAGAATGTATAATAAACTGAATTAATTAAACATATAGCACTAAAGAAAATATCAAATACTAAGTAATAAGTAAATCTATTTTTAGGCTTACATAAGTAACCAAATGATCCTACTATTACAACAACAGCTAAATCTCCAAGAACGGCTTTTACTGATAAGTAATTGTTTAGACTGTGAATACATAAGAATCTTAGTAAAGTAGCATTAAAAACACATGTTAAGACAAATGTAATAAAAAGAATGTTGTTTTTGAAATACTCTTTAATAAGATGCTCTTCTTTAGCACGTTTAAGTTTTTTGATTAATTTATCTTTTAAATTTTTAGCTTTAAATGTTATTTTTCTCATATACTTAACCTCTTATCTTGTATTATAGCATTATTGATTATTTTTTTCAATATTGGCACTTATCGTTTAAGTACTATTTAAGCAACAGTTATTTAGTTATCTTAACATTTATCTTTTTTGTGTCCTGAAATATAGATTTCAGTGGAATATGTATTGAGACTACTATTGAAAGCAGTTTGAGCTTTAGTATTAAGAGTCTTAGCTAGTACTTTTACAGCTTTTTCTTTTTGACTGACATCTGCATCATAGATAGATCCATAATTCATGATAAGTAAGTCATATCCTTGATTTACAAGAAGTCTCCAAGCTGGTAAATTATTGTATTCTGTTGTGGTTGGATTAAAAATCATGAAACCAGTTATACCATCACGAAGACTTAAAGTGGTATTTTTAGTTCTACCAATACTCATTACTTCACGATTATAGACTCTTAGTTTACCATTGAGAATAGTTGCCTCTACTCTACCTGGATGTAGATATGGAGTAATGAGTGTTTTCTTACGATCTTTAGCTGTTAGAGAATCAACTAGACCGCACATTATTTCAGCATCATGTGAAAAGTCTGTTCCTAGTGAATCTTTTAACTCGGTAAAGGCACTTATTCCAGCTATTTTACGATTGGCATACCATTTAATCATTTCATGATCTATTTCAGTTTTACCAGTAGCGTTTTCATAAGCTTTTAAAAGTTCTCTTAAATATTGCTTTTCATATTGATCGCCAGCACTAGCATTTTTATAACAAGTTCTAATATCTTCTTCTGTTTCGCTTAGAAGAAAATTATAATAATTAATTAAAGTTCTAATAGTTGGAGTTATATCAACCGTATAATCTTTATCTAGACTAATAGGACTTAGAGTACCTCTTTTAGCTTGTTCTAAATAGTCAAAGTATGCAGGATAAGCAATCTCATTAGCCATAGGTGCCTGGTAACAAGATTTAGTCATGGCAAGTACTTCTTCTCTGTGTTTGATATTTTTACCTACAATACGACATAATTTTTCATGATTTGTAACGATTGATGCTACTAACTGTTCTTCTTTGGTCATAGTCTGCCTCTTTTCCTAGTGTTATATTCTATATATTTAGAGACATTTTGTCAAATTAAAAGAGGATTACTCCTCTTTCTTCATTGTATTATAGTCAGCAGCATTTAAAGATAGTCCTAAGACAAAAATGTAGGCCAGCATATAAATCCATAATAGTAAAATTATTAGTCCAGACACGCCACCATAATAGACAGCATATCTTGTATAATTATCTAAGTAATAGGCATATAACTCTGCTGAAACAATCCAACTTACAGTAGTGAATATTGCTCCTTTAGTTGTTGTTTTACTATTTATTGTTTGATCAGGAGCAATTGTATAAATTAGTTTAATATTTAGATAAATTATAATAAGACTTACTGGGTATTTTAATAGTCGATATATTTTATAAGCGAACTCAATAAAGTTTTTATTTTGGGCTTCTGCTCTTAAAATAGCAAAGATAGTATCACCAAAGACTGGTATTACTAAGATAAAGAAGATTACTTCTACTAAAATTAAAATCATCAAAATAGCTTTTAGTCTTCTACTGAAGAAGTCCTTTGGTTCGAACTTGTATATTTCATTAGCTGCAATAATTATGGAATGAGTACCATTAGAAGCTAAAATAACAGCTGATACTAAGAAAACACCAATATTAAAATTAAATCCTTCGGAAGAAATCATTCTAACTATAAGGTTAGAAACACTACTGGGCATAGCAATGTCTAGAGAAGCTTGAAGTGCTTCAGTAGATATATTGAACTGAGAAGCTATGACACCAACTAAAGTTATTATTGGAATAAAGGCCATGACAAAGAAAAAAGCAAGTTGACCTGGAAGAATCCTCATTTCAGGTTTCTTGACTAATTCAATGACCTTTTTAAAGATACCTCTAACTTGCTTCATTTCATCATCCTCTTATTTCAAGTCTTGTTTATTAGCAATCATTTCCAAAGTGGCTTCATTGATAGCATCATCAATTGTTTTAATTTCATCGATGATCATACTGTAACCTACTGCTGCACCAAACTCATGTGGTAGTGATTTCATTTCTTTACCTAATTTTTTAGTATAAGTGTCTACTTGTCTTTCACTGTAACCTACTAAATAAATTAGGAATTCATTACCATCAGTACGAACTATTTCACTATTTTCAAGCTGAGTATTTACTAAGATAGCGGCAGCTTTAATGATTAATTGATCGCCTTCTTCATGTCCATAATTATCATTAACATATTTAACATTATTTAAATCAACCATAACAATAGCTTGTGGGAATATTTTACATTCTTCCCATTCTGGTAATTTAGCATTTAAATAGTTACGATTCTTTAAAGATGTTAACATATCAGTATATTTATGTCTTTCTGCACTCTTTAGTTTTTTAACTTTACGTTTACGTTTATATAGTAAATAAATTATACCTATTATTGCTAAAGGAATAAAAATTATTGCTAAAACAATAGTATATACTTGAGATAATGTTGATTCTTCTAGGATTGATGCACTTAAATTTTCAATACCACTATTACGATAATTGTAATATGAGTTAGTATTTATAATATAGTTAAATAGATCATAGAAAGCTTCATTATCTTTTTTAACCATGAACTTATAATCGTTTAACATAGTATCTAAGTATAATAAATTGTACTTTTTAAATTTAGTTGTTTGATAATAAGTATAGATTTCACGATCAAGAACTAGCATTTTGTTTCCAGCTTTTGATACTAATTCATCTATATTATCATAACCTGTAATATTTGCTTTAGAGTTAGTTTGGAAATAATTATAAAGAGAATCTCCTTTTAACATAACGATGTCTTCATCTTTTAGACTTTCAAAAGAAGTTACGACATGGTTATCTTTTTGATAACCTAAAACAACGTATTCTTCAACAAATGTTGATAATGTTGAATAGTATTTATCATTATTATAGTTATAATAGTCAAAGTATAAATCTATTTCACCTTTATCAATAGCTTTTTGTAATTCATCTTTTGTTTTGTATTCTTTATAGATAAAGTTGATGTCTGTTAGGCGAGCAAGTCGATCAACATATTCACCTGCAATACCGGCAACTCTATTATTTACTTTCTTTTCATATGGAACATTTTCAACATAACCATATGTATAGTTTTTAGAAATTAGTGAAGCTTTAGTTTTAGCTGATAAGTTATTTTTTAATAAATAATAATCTAAGTATGCTTCATTATATTCTTCTACATATCTAGTTAGTTTCCATTTGTTGTAGTACTTTTTAACAATTTCATTTAATTCTTTATTATCATCACTTAAAGTTAGAACTATTTTTTTAGTCATTTCAGTAATGAAATAATTGATATAGTATTTATCTTTTTCAATTGTATAGTTTAAATACATGATATTTGGCATAACAATCATGTTTACTTCATCTTTATCTAAAGCATCATATAAACTAGTAATATCAGTGTACTTTTTATAGGATAAGTTACTACCACCTTTTAAGTAATAACTTACTTCATCAGCATCTTCTTCAAAGACACCGAAAGTTATATTTTTTAAATCACTAGTATGATTAATTCTTTCATATGTTTTACCAACAACAATATAGTTATCATTAAATAATGAAAGACTATTCTTACCAATTTTATCACTATTATTTAGGACTTCAATACGATAGCTTTTAGTGGTTGGTTTAGAATCTTTTAAATAAGGAATTTTATTAAATTCTATACCAACATTAGCTTCAAAGTCAGAGATAAAACTAAAAATAATTCCTTCTCCATTTAGACCATATAAGGGATAATCATTTATAATTTCAAAATCGTATTCTTTATTACTATTTCTTTGTACCCATTGTTTTTCTTTTACTGTTAATGTTGTAGTTTTATCTTCTTTATTATAATAACGATAGACAAAAATGAAAGTAACAGCAGCGATTACAAGAGGTAATATCAATAATATTTTCTTTTTCATTATTAACTCCTATTTTTAGTCCAAGTTAAGGCTTCTTTATTATGATGTTTATAGCCAATAATTGGGAATTGAGTAGATTCTTTTTCACATAAGATAAAGATTTGGAAATCATAGTAAGCTTTTTGTTCAGTAGTAAAAGCTTCTAATACTTTATTTCCGTATGCTTTAGCTTCATCAACTGTTGCTTCTGTTGTTACAGTTAACTCGACTTCTACTGTTTTACCAGATAGACGATAAGATACTTTATTAACTTTGGCATCAGATAATTGAGCTTTAATATCTGTCTCAATGTCCTTTTTAATAGTTACTTTTTCGATTCCATCTAATCTATTACCATAAATTGCTTTGGCTTGATCTGGGAAAAATATTTTTTTAGTTTGACCCAAAACTATTACCATAAGAAGAAATACTCCAATGGCAATAATTGTCTTTTTATTTCTTTTTAGATAATTCATTTAATCACATCCTAGTATTTTAATTATACACTACTAAAAGTCTTTTATCAATTGTCAAATTAGTGTAACTCTTCTTGTAAAATAGACATTGCTAATTGAGGATTAGCACTACCTTTAGTTTCTTTCATAACTTGTCCCATGAAGAATTTTAGGGCACGATCATGACCAGCTTTATAGTCAGCTACTGTTGTAGGATTTTCTTTTATTATTCTTTGAATTAGCTCACGAATAGCTTTATCATCAGTAATGTTTTCAATATGCATTTCTTGCATAATATCAGAGATTGATGATTCTTCTTCTAAAACTTTATCAAGTATTTCTTTTAAGTTTTTACTTGTTAGAGTTCCAGAAGATACTTTAGATACTAAGTCAGAGAAACGTTCTTTAGTTAAGGTAGTTTCTTCGATACTCTTTTCAGTACGATTTAAGTAAGCAGAAATGTCTCCTAATAAAAGGTTACTTGCGACTTTGAAATCGATATCTAAAGATATTAAACTATTGAAGTAATCACTTAATGGTTTATTTTGAATTAGTTTATTAGCATTGATTAGGGATACTCCTTTGGAAAGATATAATTCTCTTCTTTCATCAGGAAGCATACCAATAGTTTTAGCAACATCACTAATCATTTCTTCAGTTACATATAAGTATGGAATATCTGGTTCTGGGAAGTAACGATAATCATTACCTGTTTCTTTTACTCTCATTAGGACTGTATCGCCTAGTTTGTCGTCATAACGACGAGTTTGTTCTTTAAAAGTCTCATTATTATCTAATAATTTAGCTTGGCGAATAATTTCTTTTTCAATACTTAGACCAACATTAGAGATAGAACCAATATTTTTAATTTCACATTTAGTACCATATGGATCACTTTCATTTTTACGGATAGAAACATTGGCATCACAACGCATAGATCCTTCTTCCATCTTACAGTCACTTATATCACTATAAAATAATAATTCTTTTAATTTTTCTAGATATAGTTTAGCTTCTTCAGAACTACTAATACATGGTTTAGTTACTATTTCAATTAATGGAACTCCAGCACGGTTGAAGTCAAGAAGAGTTTTATCACCACGGTGAGTACTCTTACATGTATCCTCTTCAATGTGCATTTCTTCTATTTCAATTTTTTTCTTTGTCCCGTTTACTTCTATTTCTACATAGCCATCATAACCTATTGGAGTTCTACTTTGAGTAATCTGAAAGTTCTTTGGATTATCTGGGTAGAAATAATTTTTACGATCAAAGTGCATTTTTCTTCTTATTTTACAATTTAGAACAGTTGCGGCTTTAATAGCTAAATTTACTACTTCCATGTTTAAAGTTGGAAGTGTTCCGGGATATCCTAAATCAATTACATTTGTATATGAGTTAGCCATTTGGCCATAACCATTTTTAGAGTTAGAGAATATTTTGGTATTAGTTTTTAGTTCTACATGGACCTCAATACCAATAGTTGGAATGTAACTAGTCATTTTTCTTCCCTCCAGTGTGATAAGGATTTAAATCAAGATTAGCAGTTTTTTCGATAAAGCTTGCTAACTGATACATTTTTGCTTCCATAAATGGAGCACCAATTATTTGAAGTCCAATAGGTAAATGTTCACTATTAAATCCAATTGGAACACTCATACCAGGAAGACCAGCCATATTAACAGGAATAGTTAGAACATCATCCATAAATGACTTGATAGCGTCATCTAGGCCTTTATCTTGTTCATAAGCTACTGTTGTGTTAGTAGGTCCTATTATTAAATCATGATCTTTATAGACTTCTAAGAAACTATTACGCATATCATCTCTTATTTGAAGAGCTTTATTGTAATAAGTTTTAGCATTCTTACCACTTAAAAGATAACTACCAATCATAATTCTTCTTTTTACTTCGTCTCCAAAACCATTCTTACGAGTTTTTAAATATAAGTCTTCAATATTTTCTGGAGTCTCATAGCTATAGCCATAACGAATACCATCAAATCTAGCTAAGTTAGAACTAGCTTCTCCCATGGCAATAACTTGATATAGAGGAACTGCTTTATCGATGTATTTAATATCAACATAATCTATTTGGCAATCTTCTTTTTCTAGTACAGCAATTACTTTATTTAGTTCGGCTTTTATTTCAGGATCAATTGCATCGCTAACATAAAACTTAGGAATAGCAATTTTCATGCCTTTAATACTTTTACCAATTAATCTAGTAAAGTCTTCATTAGTTTCCACACTTGTTAAATCATGAGAACTTTTTCCACAGATTTTGTTTAAAAGTACCGCATTTTCATAAACATTTTTTGTCATTGGACCAATTTGATCAAGAGATGAGGCAAATGCTATTAAACCATATCTTGAAACACGGCCATAAGTAGGTTTTAGACCAACTATACCGCAGAAGCTGGATGGCTGTCTAATTGAACCACCTGTATCACTACCTAAGGCAAAAGGAACAATACGACTACAAATAGCAGCAGCACTTCCTCCTGATGATCCACCAGCAACACGTGATGAGTTCCATGGATTCTTAACAGTTCCAAAATAAGATGTTCTGTTTGATGATCCCATAGCAAACTCATCCATATTTGTTTTACCAATAATAATCATATCAGCTGCATTTACTTTATCAACAACGTCAGCATTATATATTGGAATAAAGTTTTCTAACATTTTAGAAGCAGCAGTTGTTCTTAAATCTTTAGTTACCATATTATCTTTTAGAACAATAGGAATACCATAAGTTAGACCACTTACCTCTTTTTGTTCTAGTTCTTTAGCTCTTTTTAGAGCACCTTCCTTATCTAAAGTAATAAAGCAATTTAAATCTTGATGTTCTTCAATATTAGCAAAGGCTTCTTCTACTAAATCAGTTGGAGTTATTTTATGTTCTTTTAATAATTCATTTATTTCAGTTAATGATTTATCTAAATATTTAGGCACCCATATCACCTACTTCACTAATTACAACTGGCACAGAGAAATAATTTCCACTATGTCTTGGTGCATTCTTTAATACTTCTTTTGGATCTAGCATTTCACCTACTACATCATCTCTTAAAGCACAACTATTATCTGTTGGACAAATTAATAAATCCTCATCATAGTCTTCTACTTCATTTATTTTTTCTATTTCATTTAAAAGTTGTTTAAGTTTAACTTGATACATTGCTATTTCATCTTCATCTATTTCGATACGTGCTAGATTAGCAACATGAAGAACTTCTTCTCTTGTTAATTTTTCTTCCATCATAACTCCTCCTTTAACTTTCTATATTATAGCACTTCTATTTTTACTTGTAAATTAAGAAAGATAATGCTTTTGTGGCATTATCTTAGGAATCATATCTTAATATTTATTTATTCAAATTCAATGAAACAATCACTCATATAAACTGTATTAGGCGTAGTATCTGTTTTGTATTTAAAATCTCTTAAGGTTCCAATAATAACAGCTTTTGCATTTTCACTATTTTCAGGAATATCAATACCTTCTGCCATTTTACAAACTATATTTAATGTATAAGAGCCATCAGGGTCATTATAAGAAACAATTACATTATTATCTTCGTCTAAACCTGTATAGGTTCCAGATACTCTTAAGAATGCTTTATATAATCTTTGATAAGTCTCTTTTGGATCATTATTGAATTCGATTGCTAAATCAAGTGCAGTTGTCTCAGTTGGTTCTGTTGAATATGCCATAGACCAGAATCCTACTTGGATATCACGACGACCTTGAGTTTGGTTATATTTAATAACTTTGTAACCTAGTCCGTAATAGATCTTAGTACCACCGTCATCCATAGTTTTTGTATTTATTGCGAAGTATGGTCCTTTTTCATATTTACCAACAGATATTACATCAAAAGAAACCATAATCATTAAAATAATGATAACAGCAAAAACAATATTGATTGCAAGTTTAATTCTATTTTGATGTTTTAGATCTGTTTTAGCCTCTTTTGTTTCTTCTTCATAATCATCAGTAAATTCTTCTTCATCTACTAACTTTTCTTTTTCTTCTTTTATAGTGTCTTCATTATAATCAGCTAGTTTTAAATTCTTTTTACGAGCCATTTAAATCACCATTCCTTTTTATGGGTCATATTATAGCAAATTTTTGCTATTTTGTAAACTTAGACTTGAATTCTTCTTCATTCCAAATTTCAATTCCTAAGTCTAGCGCTTTTTGATATTTACTACCTGGGGCATCTCCAACTATGACAACAGAAGTTTTTTTGGATACTGACTCAACAGTTTTACCACCATTTTCTTCAATGATCTCTTTCGCTTCATCACGAGTAAGACTGGATAATGTTCCAGTTAAGACAAAGCTTTTATTAGCAAAGTTAGGATTTTTTTCAATTTTTTTACCTAAATATTCCATGTTTAGACCAATGTCTTTTAGCTCTTCAACAATAGCACGATGATGATTATCATTGAAATAAGAAATAATACTTTTAGCAATTATCTCACCAATGTCATCGATTGTGGTTAATTCTTCTAAAGAGGCAGACATTAAATTATCCATAGTATGGAAGTTAGTAGCTAGTATTTTAGCTGTTTTAGCTCCTACATGAGGAATACCTAATCCAAATAAAAGTCTTTCTAGGGAATTTTCTTTACTTGTTTCGATGGAATTTAAAAGATTACTAATGGACTTTTCACCATATCCTTCTAATCTAGTTAAGTCTTTGGCATGTTCTTTTAAAGAATAAATGTCAGCAATATTACCAATAAAACCAAAATTATAGAAGTCTTCCATGATAGAATCACCTAGTCCATCGATGTTCATAGCATCACGGGATGCAAAATGAATAAGACTTTCAATATGACGAGCAGGGCATTTATTATTTGGACAGTAGTAATCTACTTGTCCTTCTTTTTTAACTAAAGGTGTTTTACACATAGGACATTCAGTAATCATAACAAAGTCTTTTTCTTTACCTGTTCTACGCTTTACTTTAGCTTCAACGACTTCTGGAATAACATCTCCTGCTTTTCTAATAGAGACGATATCGCCTATTTTTAAACCTTTTTCATTAACATAGTCTTCATTATGAAGAGTTGCTCTAGAAATAGTTGAACCAGCAACTATTACAGGTTCTAGAACAGCATTAGGAGTAATTTGACCAGTTCTACCTACTGTAAAAATAATATCAGTCAATTTAGTCAATACTTCTTCAGCAGGAAACTTATAAGCAGTAGCCCATTTAGGATATTTAGCAGTATAGCCTAGACGTATTTGATCATCAATATTGTTTACTTTAATAACAATTCCATCGATATCATAAGGAAGATTAGGTCGTTCTTTACCTTTTTCTTCAATAAAAGCTAGGGCTTCATTAATATTTTTAACTACTCTGTTGTTAGGATTTATTTTAAATCCTAGACTTCTCATATATTCAAGCGCTTCTTCATGAGTATGAATTCCATAATCTAGAGGATTAGGTAAATGATAAATAAAATTATCTAGTTTTCTTTCAGCTGCTACTTTGGAATCTAATTGACGAATTGATCCAGCTGCAGCATTACGACAGTTTTGAAGTAAGGGTTGATTATGCTTTTTTCGATCTTCATTTAACTTTTTCAAAGTTTCTTTATTCATGAAGATTTCGCCACGAACTTCAATACTTACTTTTTCTTTTAATTTTAAGGGAATAACTTTAATAGTTTTAGCATTATGAGTAATGTCTTCACCTGTTGTTCCATCCCCACGAGTAGCGGCACGAACTAATTCACCATTTTCATATAACAGAGAAACTGATAAACCGTCGATCTTTAATTCACAAACATACTCAGGAGTTATTCCTTCTTTCTTGATTCTTTCATCAAAAGCAATTACTTCACTTTCAGAAAAGACATCACTTAAGGACATCATTGGAATTTTATGAGTTACTTTTTTAAATTCATCAATGACTTGTCCACCAGCATGTTGAGTTGGAGAATCTGGTCTAACCCACTCTGGATGTGCTTCCTCTATGTCAAAAAGTTCACGTAAATATTTATCATATTCTTGATCTGTTATAGTAGGATTATCAAGAGTATGATAGTTATAATCCGCTTCATTAATAATATCAATTAATTCATTCATTCTTTCTTTCATAAAGCACCTCATTATTTGTAAATTTCTTTTATATTATAACATTAATCCCATAAATTGTTAGGATAAGTAGCATTATCTACTAATTCTTTTAAAGCTTTGCGTACTCCAACAGTATCTTCTTTATAAGTTACACCATACCATGATGATGTTGTGCTTAAGATATCTACAGTAGCGTAATTAGTTTCAATTGCATCAAATAAGACATCTGGAATCAAATATTCACATTTTTCCATATTGTTTTTGTTCTTTTCTAAGAATGGAGCAAAGCCTTTCTCAATATAAGTAAAGATAGTTGGATTAAACAGAATAAAGTTCATTGATACTAAGTCATTTGGTGTAATAGTAAATTCCTTACTACCATTTAATGGCTTAGCAATTATTTCTCCATCTATTTTTTCGACAACACTTTCACATAATTTAACTAATTTCTGGTCTTTGACTTCACAAACACCCCTTTTAACTGAACCGTTTTCGGTCATTGTATTGGCAACTTTATAAGCAACTAGACCATATTCTTCTTGTGAACTTTTATGTTCTTTACTTAAAAATTCAACGGCTTTCATAAAAGCATCACGGCCATAAAAATCATCAGCATTTATAATCGCAAAGGGTTCATTTACTTTATCTTTGCAGCATAATATGGCATGAGCTGTTCCTAATGGCTTAGTCCTTTCTTTTGGTATTTCATAGCCGGATGGGATGTTATCATTTTTTTGGAAACAATATTCTACATGAATATGTGGTTCTACTCTGGCTCCAATAGTTTCTTTGAAGACTTCATAGTTTTCTTCTTTTATTAGGAAAACTATTTTATTGAAACCGGCTTTAATGGCATCATATACTGAATAATCAATAATGAATTCTCCATTTGGTCCTAATGGTTCAATTTGTTTTAGGCCTCCAAATCTGCTACCCATTCCGGCAGCTAATATTACTAGGGTTATGTCTTTCATTTTTCCTCCTTAATTTATACTTTAGACAATTTCTTGTGATTTTTCATTAATTTTTTAATACCATGTGGATGCTTAAAGGCAACACTTACAAGAGTATTAGTTACTTCTACTACTTTACCAGTACCAAATGTTTCATGGTATACATAATCTCCAACTTGATAATCAACTTCTTCATCTCTAAAGACTTCAGATGGTTCTAGTTTTTCTTCTTTCTTTGGTATTTCATTTGGAGCATTACTTTCTAGTAAATCAGGACTTATTTCACTGATGAAACGACTAACAGGATTAACTTGTTCTTTACCAAAAAGAGTACGACGCCTAGCATTGACTAGATGTAGATCATCTTTAGCTCTAGTTATGGCGACATAACATAGGCGACGTTCTTCTTCAAGATCAGCATTTTCCATTAAAGAATTCATATGTGGGAAAATACCCTCTTCTAGTCCTACAACAAAGACATGATTAAATTCTAGTCCTTTAACGGAGTGAATAGTCATTAAACTTACTCTATTTGGATCATCTTTATATTCTTCAACATCACTTATTAAACTGATCTCTAATAAGAAATCTTCAAGAGAAATTAGTCCTTCTCTTTCTTCAAAGGATTTAGTGATTGACTTGAACTCTTCTAGGTTTTCTAGACGTATTTCAGACTCGAGACTTTTTTCAGCTTCAAGTTCAGCTTTCATACCGGTAGATACTAGAACTTTATCAATTAATTCTGTTAAAGTTAATTCTTCAGATAAAGCTTTTAATTTTTCTATGACATGTTTAAACTCTAGTTCTTTACCAGAAGTAATAGCATCATAAATACTAGTACCTTCTGCATCTGCTTTCATAGTTAGATTTTCAATTGTCTTTAGACCAATACCTCTTTTAGGAGTATTGATAACACGTAGAAGACTGACATTATCCTTTGAGTTATGAATTAATCTTAAATAAGCAATTAAGTCTTTAATTTCTTTTCTAGAGTAGAAATAAAAACTACCAATAACGCGATATGGTAAAGACTCTTTTAACATTTCTTCCTCTAAGACACGTGATTGGGCATTAGTACGATAGAGAATAGCTATGTCTTTGTATTCAACACCTTTATTAACAAGTTCTTTGATTTTTCTAATAACATAGGCGGCTTCATCTTTTTCATTGTATGCTCGATAGTATTTAATCTTTTCACCTTCGCCACGTGCTGTCCATAACTTTTTATCTTTACGTTGAAGATTATTTTTAATTACTTGATTGGCAGCATCTAGAATAGTACTAGTAGAACGATAATTTTGTTCTAGTAAAATAGTCTTAGCATTAGGATAATCTTTTTCAAAATTTAGAATATTTTTATAGTTAGCTCCTCTAAAACTGTAGATACTCTGTGAATCATCACCTACACAAGTAATATGTTGGTACTTCTCACTAATCATCTTAGTTAGAATGTATTGAGCTTCATTAGTATCCTGGTACTCATCAATTAAAATATATGTATATAAGTCTTGATATTTTTCTAGAGTTTCTGGGTACTCTTTAAAAAGTTTTAATGGTAAAAGAAGTAAATCATCAAAATCAACAGAATTATTTTTCTTTAATTTATCTTCGTATTTGGCATAAACTTTTTGTACTATTTTCTCATAGTCACTTATGGCAAATTTGTCGTATGCTAGTGGTGACAACATTTCATTTTTACAACTACTAATTTTATTTCTAATAGCACGTGGATTATAGATTTTAGGATCACAATCCATTTCTTTTAAAATCTTTTTAACGACAGTTAAAGAATCGTCACTATCCATAATAACAAAATTAGCATCATATCCAAGAGATTTAAAATTCTCTCTTAAGATTTTTAAACCAAAACTGTGAAACGTAGATACTTGAATTTTTTTAGCATCACTACCAATTAAATAGTAAATTCTATCCTTCATTTCTTTGGCTGCTTTATTAGTAAAAGTGATTGCGAGAATATTATATGGTTCTGCATATCCTTGATCTATTAAGTAAGCTATTTTAGTAGTAAGTGTTTTAGTCTTACCGGCTCCTGCTCCTGCTATGATAAGAAGTGGTCCTTCATTATAGAGTACTGCTTCTTTTTGTTTATCGTTTAAATCTTCTAAGTTCATTTTCTTACCTACTTCCTAATTTTATTATAGCTTAATTTGGATATTATGGCAAAGAAAAAGCATAAGCTTTAGCTTATACTTTGATATATTTGTCTTAGTTCACGTAACTTTTCTTCTTCTAATCTAATCTTTTCTTCACGTTCTCTTTTTTCAATTTGTTCTTGTTTTGCTTTCTTTAAAACATCAAGTAATAATTTGTAATCATCTATTGTTAATAACTTGTCATACTCTGCTGTTTCACGTTTTACTTTTTGAACTTTAATTTGATTATCACTTGCCATTACATAGTATGGTGGTTCAATTTCACGATATGGTTTTTCTTTAACTTCTTTAACTGGAACAGCTGCAACTGGTACTAAGTCATCTTTAATTATTGGTTCTTCTATTTTAATTGGTTGTCTAGATACAGCACGACGAGGCATTCTGTTTCTAATAATATATTTTCTAATAATAGAATATAATACTAAGAAGATAATCCAAGCAATAAAGATAACACTAGATAATTCAATTAAAGCTTGTGCTGTTTTGTCACCATATACTGATGTTTGAGTAAAGACGTCTAAGTTATTTGTCTTAATAGTATTTAGAATTAAAACTAAGATGTAAGTTATTACTGTAAAAGCTAAGATATTGATTTTTTTAACAATTTTTGATGTTCTAGGATTAGAAATACTAGTCCATAAAATTATATTTGTTGCGATGATAGCAGCTAGATAAACTGCTAAGTTTGGAAAGTAGATTGCGATGAAGAAATTGTTCATCATATAATCAAACATATTTGTTAGATTGCTACGATATGTAACTAATAAGAAGACAGCAATCATGACATAGATCATAATAAAGAAGTTTCTGGCTTTTTTACTATTTTTTTTATTTAGTGTCATTAAAATACTGGCTAAAATTACTAGTACAATTATTACAATTAAATATGTCATAGATGATTTAGTAATATTAAATAAAACATTAAGTTTGTCTATAAATGACATGTTTGTCATGATCCCATCCCCCTTTTAATTTTTCTTTTTATTCTACTGATTCAAGTTCGGCAATATAGATTGTTTGTGTAGTAGAACTGTTGTTAGTACAAGTTACTAATGTTAAAGTTGTTTTATCGTAATCACGATAAATTGCTATTGTACCAACTTTTTCTTGAGTATAAATATTAGTGATTTTATAAGTGTAAGTTTTACCACGGAATGTTACTTTAGCAATATCACCAATATTTAATTTGTACAAGTCATTGAAGAATGCTTTCCAGCCTGTTCCAGAATGACCTGCGATAATTAAGTTTCCTTTGTCAACATTAGGATAAGTCGATCCTGCAATAACTGTAATATTTTTTTCAACGTTATTATCAGGAGCTTTTTGACTTAAGAAACCTTTATTTAAATTGATCTTTGGTATATTCAAGTAACCGATATATTCATTTGTTACATTGATATCTTCGACGGCTGTTTCGTTCTCCCTTACATTATTATCATCTGTACCTACTACTAATTCGTTACCGTTATAGAACACGCTAGCCATATAGTCATAGGCAATTATTTTTTTTGATTGAATATAGTTATATGAAAGAAAGAATCCTCCAATTAGTATTATTATTGCACATATGGCAGAAATTGTACTAGGAGAGACTCTTTCATTTTTTTTATTTAGTTGCATATTTACGTACGAATCCAAGAGTTCCGCCGATTAAGAATATACCTACTACCATCATTAGTAATGAACTACTTGAAGCTGTATCTGGTACAACTACTTCAGGATAGTTCTTAAATGTTACTTGATATGATAAATTGTTATTATCAATTTGGAAAGTAATTTCTTCATCACTTTTCTTAAATCCAGCTGGTGCTGATACTTCATATACTGTATAAGTACCAGGAGCTAAGTCAACTAATTGATGAGCATTTGTAGTTGTTGTAAAACGAGCTACTTCTTTACCAGTTGAATCTTTAACTGCAAGAACGGCACCCGCTAAGACTTGATCTGTTGAACCATTTATTTTAGTAATAGTTACAACACTTGTTCTTGGTGTGTTATAGAATTTAACTTGTTGTTCTTTTGTATCATCAGTTACAGTAAATTTAACTGTTTCTGTTGATAATTTATAACCTTGTGGAGCAGATACTTCACTTACATAATATGTACCATTTTTTAAGTTTCTAATAATGTGAGCATTTGTAGTTGTTATCCAACTATCAATTTTATTACCAGCAGCATCTTTAACTACTAATGTAGCACCTGCTAATGGTTTATTTGTTTTAGAATCTAATTTAATGATGTTTACTGTTTTAGAAGCAGTAATATTAAATTTGATTGTTGTTTCAACGTTTTGATTATCTGCTTGTAAGTAAGCAGGCATACAGTTTTGCATTGTTGTGTTTGTTGGTTTGTATTGATATGCTTTATTAACTGTACCTGTAGCACTTACTTTGATTGAAATTGATGTTGTGTTGTTAACGTTTGCAACTGGAATTCTTACACGGAAGCTTTCACTAGCTGCAAAAGTATTTTTTACAGTACCACTAGCATCAATTATTTGAGTACCATTAGGAGCACTAACAGCACTAACTTTATAAATTGAAATATTGTTAACTGTTGGTTTAACAAGAACTGTTTGATAGTATTTTCCATCACTTGTTAAAGCCATTTCTGAATTTTTTTGATTTACTGTTAAAGTTGTTGTTACATAACCTTTAGCTTTAGCTTGTTTAGCACCATTTACTAAATTAATTATATAACTACGAATTTTGTAATTATCAGCAGCAGTGCTTTTAAAACTGTTGTCTAAGTTATGACTACCAGTTGTATCGTCTAGATACCACCAAACTGCAGTTTGTGTAATATAGTAGTCTTTTTGTTTATCACCAGTGATACTCTTATTTGGATAACCATTAGTGATTAAGTAAGCGAATCCAGCATCCATTTCACCAACTAAGTTAGCAGTAACATTTTTAGATGTCTTTTTAGTCTTATCTAAGCAGTAAACATAGTCACCACTTTTTGTTACTTTTGTGTAGAATGATACGTTACCTAAGTATGCTGGTAACTTAACACCCTCACCTAAACTTAATGATTGAGCAGCTGCATTAACGCTCATAATATTTGTTGTAAATAATAAACCTGTGAAAATCATTACAATAAGTAATTTTAATTTTGCAATATTTTTCATTTTACCTTCCCCCCTCAATGTGTACACATTATATCACATTTCTTTAAATTTTGCAAGTTTTACTTATAATCGAGGCTATTTTTCGCTATTTATTTAGTCATTAGCCTCTCTTTTTACACACTATTTTACTAAAAAATTAAGAAAATACAAGAGTTTTAAATGAAAAACAGAATAAGATTTAAATATTCTTATTCTGTTATGAAATATAAGTAGATTTAGGTGTATATTCTAAATGATTAATGATGTTATTTTGCATATCATAAATGGTAAATTCATTATCATTGCAGAAAAGATAGGTGGCCTTAGAACCATTACGTGGAAGTGATACTGAGCCGGGATTAATAAAGACATTAGTACTAGTTTCAAAAATTGAAGGTACGTGAGTGTGGCCAGAAATTAGAATGCTGTTATGATTATTCCAATTCTTAGGAGAATAGATGTGACCATGAGTGAAATAGATGTTGCTGTAGACTGTTTGAAGTTTAGCAAGAGTTCCTTCAATTGGAAAAGGTTCTAATTCAGGATTCACAAAAATATCACAATTCCCTAAAACACAAATCATGTTATCTTTAAATGATTCTAAAAATGAACGAACAAAATCAACGTCTCGATCTTCACAATCAGGTCCCGCATATAGATCACCTAAAACAATTAATTTTTGACAATTTAGTTCAGTATAACGATGTTTTATAATTCCTAAGTTTGTTTTAATACCATGTATATCAGAAATAATCATTAATCTCATAGTGGCACTTCCCTTATTATTTTCTTTCTTCTAATATAACACATTTCAAGGAATTTTCATATATTATTTTAGGGAGGAAGATTAAGTTTTATGAAAAATAAAGTCTTATTATTTATAGGTTGTATATTACTTGTTTGTGTAATGGTTGCGGCTAAGTTTGTAAATGATGAAAAGAAAAGTGAAAATAAGAAAATAACGGTAGCTGAAGTTGCTCATACTATTTTTTATGCACCACAATATGTAGCATTAGAAAAGGGATATTTTGAAGAAGTTGGCTTAGATGTTAATTTAATTTTAACAGCTGGAGCAGATAAAGTTACGGCTGCAGTTTTATCAGGGGATGCTGATATTGGTTTTAGTGGTAGTGAAGCTACAATGTATGTGTATAATGCTAAAGAAAAAGATTATTTAAAAACATTTGCACAATTAACACAAAAAGATGGCTCTTTTATTGTAGCTAGGAAAAATTATAAAGATTTTTCTTTAGCAGATATGAAAGGTAGCAATGTTATAGGAGGAAGAGCTGGAGGAATGCCAGAGATGATCTTAGAATGGTCATTGAAACAAAATGGTATTGATCCAAAGGAAGATCTTACAATTGATACTTCTATTGCTTTTGCGGCAATGGGTGGAGCATTTTTAGGTGGTAATGGTGATTTTGTGACATTATTTGATGTTAATGTTACAAAAAGTAAATAGTAAGACATAAAAAAACAGTAGAATTTTCTACTGTTAATATGTTTTACCTAAATAAGATATTGTAACACTTCCACCTGTTGTACTTGGATTTGATGTAGTTAGAAGTGCAGTTACAGTATCTGATAAATTGGTGTAAGTTACGGAGTTTGAAACGTATGATGAACCACCACCGCCGCCAGATGATGCTTTACTAGCTTTTGAACCATTACCGGCGCCGCCGGCTCCTCCATAGTAACCAGCTCCACCAGCTCCACCTTTATCGTGGGTAGTACCACCGGTTAAGAATTTTCCCCTTAAAACGTTGGACTCAGCACAAGTTCCACCCGTTGTTGTTCCACCATGGCCAATATTTTTTTCGCTTCCACCTGCTCCTATTGTTCCGTCATAACCATGGAAGACAATTCCAGTATCAATTGTAGATGTTGCAGAATTAAAGTCACCACCAGATCCTCCATTTCCACATGGAGTTGTTCCATTTTTGGTACTTGCTCCACCACCGCCGCCTCCACCGGCAGCAATGAATAAAACATTACCACTTGTTATATCAGCTTCTGTAATAGTAGTAGTATTGATAGCGAAGGCAGAATATCCGCCACCGGAACCAGCCATATCTTCATCTGGTATTCCTCCACCATTAGCTCCAGCTACAGATTTTAGTACGTTTCCACCTAAAATACCACCTAGTTGACATACTTGTCCACTGCCACCTAAGGTGTAATAAATTGTACTGCCATATTTTAGATAAACGACACCATATATATGGGCACCACTAGCACCATAACCTGTATTACTTGCGGTTACATTATATTTATCAGCTCCTGATCCACCCCAGATATCAATTAAATAATATCCTTCATAATTCACTGTGGCATTGCCAGTTGTCGCTACTGTGGAATCCGTATTAACAAAAGTACCTGTTATTTGTTCTAAAGATTCAAGTGTAACATTTAGAGTATAATCCGCTTGATTTAATTGATATGTTCCTGTTACATCTTTATAACCAAATTTAGTTACTATATACTCAATCTCAGTTTGATCTGGCCCACTATAACTTTGAGTTCCTTGACCAGTTGCCACTACTTCACCATTTACTTTTAAGGTTACAACGGCATCTTCAATATTTGGAACCACAGTAAATGTATGAAGTCCTTTTACATTCATTGTTATATTTCTTGTGATATTTTCAGTCATTGTTTCAGTGCCAGTTTGTGGATAGTATCCTTCTTTAGTAACAGTCCACGTTACATTATCATTTTCTGCAAATAAGTATTGGAGACTACCAGTACCTGTGGCGACTACAGCACTATCTTTTTCAAAAATAACTGTGGCATCACTTTGATCTGTTACAACATTTAAGGTATATTGTGGTATTTTATAGAACGTAAAGTCTAAGGCCATATTTAGATTTAGACTTATTCCCAAAACATTTTCAATAATTGTTTCAGCTAGACCCATTATTTTAGAAATGATATTTGGTTTAAAAGTTACTTTTATTTGGAAGGTATAGCTACTGGCTGCAGGAATTTTAGTCTCATTAATTACTAAGTTCTCTAATTCATATTGCATATTGATGTTAGACCACTCTAGATCGTTTACACTTGTGACTAAAACATCTTGTGATGATAAATTTGTAACGGTTACATCGTAGACAATTTGTGACGATGAGGTTGTTAATCGGACTCCACCTGCTACACTATGAACTGTATAGGATGGTATCTTTGTTTGAGAAGCAGCTTGAAGAAACTTAGTATTAAGTTGAACATTAGTTATACGAACATCTTCATCACTTCTAACTAAAAGGCTTCCATCTACAGCTAGATTAGAACTGCTAGCAGAAAAGCCTAAACTTAAAATTATAAAAGAAATAGTAAATAAGATGGTAGCAGTTGTAATAATTAATGATTTTTTAGACTTTGTCTTTTTCATTTTGCTCCTCCTATTATTTCTAGTATAATTAGTGTAACATAGATTCTAAACTTTAGCAAACCATCAAAAAAAGAAAGCCGTTTTTTTGACTTTCTTTTACTTGTATTTTTTTAATAACTAGCACCTAAATAGGTAATTGTGATACTACCACCAGTAGTACTTGAATTTGTAGTGGTTAGTTTAGCAAGAACGTCTTCTGGTAAATCTTTATATATTACAGAACTAGCAATGAATGAAGAACCACCACCGCCTCCACCAGATGCTTTTGAGGCTCTGTTTCCAGCTCCATCTCCACCAGCTCCGCCGTAGTAACCAGCTCCACCAGCTCCACCTTTAGCATGAGATGTTCCTCCGGCAAGGAAAGAACCTACAGCTTTATCATAGGCAGAACATGTTCCACCAGTAGTTGAACCACCAGTTCCGATGTTTTCATCTACTCCACCACTAGTTCCATCATAGCCATTAAATACTAGGCCACCTGTGATAGATGTACTAGCAGAAGAAAAGTCACCACCAGCTCCACCGTTTCCACATGTTGTTGTTCCGTTTTTGGTACTAGCTCCGCCTCCACCGCCACCACCGGCAGCAATGAATAGGACGTTACCTGATGAAATATCTTCTTCAGTAATAGTTTCATTATTTATCATAAAGGCTGTGTATCCGCCACCAGATCCAGACATATCCTGGTCAGGAGAACCACCTCCATTTACACCAGCTACAGATTTTAAAACGTTACCTCCGGCTATTCCACCTAATTGACCTACTTGTCCACTACCACCAATAGTGTAATGAATAGTAGTTCCTTGCTGTAATTCAATGATACCGTAGATGTGAGCACCAGCTCCACCATAACCTGTATTACTTGCGGTTACATTATATTTGTCAGCACCAGAGCCGCCCCATAAATCAACTAGATAGTAACCAGTTTTATAAACTTCAGATGTACTTTCTAAAGCTACGGTTGAATCTACATTACAGAATGTTCCTTCAATTGTCTTAGTAGGAACTAGCGTTACATTTAAAGTATAGTCTGCTTGATCAACTAAGTAAGAACCAGTAACATCTTCATAACCATATCTTGTGACACTATAGTCGATAGTTACAATTTCTGTTCCTTGATAGCTTTGAGTTCCTTGACCTGTAGCAACTACATTACCATTTATAGAAAGAGTAACAACAGCATCAGAAATATTCGGAACAACAGTAAATGTGTAACCAGTAAACTTTGTCAGTGTTATATTCCGGACAATGTGATCTGTCATTTTCTCAGTACCATATTGTGGAAAATAGCCATCTTTTGTTACTTTCCATGTTACTGTGGAATTTTCATCAAAAACATGACTTAAACTACCATTACCAGTTTCAATAATGTTATTATTTTGTTCAAAAACGATTAAAGCATCACTTGGAGTGGCGTTTACCAAAAGATTATATTGAGGCATTTTATAGAAAGTAAAGTCTAACATTAGATTTAGGTTTAAACTAATTCCCATGACATTTTCAATAATTGTTTCAGCAATACCGGCTATTTTAGCAGCAATTCCATCTTTAAAAGTTATTTTTATTTGAAAAGTGTATTCGCTGGCGGCAGGAATAACGGTCTCGTTAATTACTAAGTTTTCAAGTGTGTATTGCATATTATCGTTAGACCATTTTTCTGCTGAGACGTTTGTTACTAAAACGTTTTGAGAAGATAAATTTGTAACTGTTACGTCGTAGACTATTTGAGAAAAACCTGTAGTTAGTCTGACTCCGCCTTCTACAGTGTGAACTGTATACGATGGAGTTACCGTTTGACTAGCCGAATTTAGAACAGCTTTATTTAATTGGACATTAGTAATTCTAACGTCTTCTGAACTTCTAACTAAAAGAGCTCCATTTACAGCTAGAGAAGAACTGTTAGTAGAAAAAGCAAGACTTACTATTAAAAAAGCAATGATAAAAAAGTACGTACTGATTATGACAGAGATTGATTTTTTACCATGTCTTGTTATTTTGCTTTTTAACATTTTAATCACCTTCTCTACTATTATTTACAATATATAGTAAAAATAGCACAACTTTTTTTTCGATACAAGATGGAGATAAAAAAACAGACACTTTTTTGATAAATGTCTGTTTTTGTGTTTTTGATATTTTATTATTTTAAATAACTATCTAGACTATTTAATCTATATTGTGGTTCAGGCATTTGACTTGTTGGAACAAAGCCACTTTTAGCATTGATAACATCTGGAATTCTGTTTACAATATCAGCACATGTTAATTCAACTGTTGATGGACGTTGAACTGTTACTGTTGTGTTTGGTTCTCCCATAATAGTCCATTCATTCTTATCGAATTCATCTGGTCCATATACTTTACCAATACATTCAGCTTCCAAAATGATGTTTTCAGCTGTTTCAGCAGTTACAACAGCACTCATTCCAGTAGCATCTCCTGCTTTAACAACCATGTTTAAAGTTGTAGAATTTAAGTCTTCTTTATAAGTTTGTGGTACACATTTTTGAGATGTTCTTGTGATGTGTAATCCTAACTTATCAGCTAACCATCCTACTGTGTTCCACATATATGATGGAGCATATTCTCTAGATTCAATTAGTGCTTTTCTTTCTTCATCACTCATACGATCTACTGAAGCTATTTCTTTATCAAACTCTTCCATAGTTAGTCCAGCACCATGAGCCTTTGCTAAAGCAATTCCATAGTCTTCAACATTATATGATGATGATCCTTTTATTTTAGTAATAGTGTGAGTAGTTCCAGCAATAACACTGATTAAATTACCCCAGAAAATATCTTGATATCCACAACCTGTTACTGTACAGTTATGAGCTTTTGCTGCTTCATCAATATCTTTCCAATCATTAGGATTAGAGTTTTCAGCAAAGAAAGCCTCTTCACAAGTTGTAATAGCATTAATACCATGATTAGCACAAGTCATTAAAACATCTTTAACATCTTTTAATAAACTCATAGTTGTAACAACAGCTATATCAGGTTTAGTTTCATCTAATAGAGATCCTAATTCATCTAAACTATGAATAGTAACATTGTATTCTCCACTTCCTATTACAGTTCCAATATCCTTTCCGATAACTGCTGGATTAATATCAACAGCTCCTACTATTTCGGCATTTTTTTCATATACGTAACGCATTGTATATTTACTCATTTTTCCACAGCCGATTTGAAATACTTTTATCTTTTCCATATTTATCCTCCCTTTGTTATTATTATACCAAAATTTCTTTATTTCATATTATTTACAAAAAATTTTTTCACAACTTTACATTTCTTTTTTACTTGATAGACAGAAAATATTGTATTTTATATTTTTGGTGCCATATTTATTAGTTTTTCTTTGGAAAATGTAGTTAAAGTGGATTGATGGATTTATTTTCAAATCAATTTCTAGGTTAATATTTTCTTTAGTTGATGATGATTGAACTATTATTTTACTGGCTAAGAGGGAAAATAGTTTAGATTTTGTTGCGGGGGAATTTAATATGTTGGAGATTGCTGCTGTTATAGTAGGAATGTTTTTAGTGTTAGAGTGGTTTTCGGATATTTGTTTTTCTTTGATTTTTAATTTTATTATTTCGCTGTTTAAACTTTCTTTCTTTTCTAGATATTCTTCTTTGGTTATTTCATTGTTTAGTCTTAGATTTAAAAGATTATTTTGAAGTGTTACTAGTTTGGTTATTTTGTTTAAGATTTCTTGAGTGGGATCTTTTGTGGAAGTTAGGGCTGCGGTAAAGATGTCAGTTAAGGGGGAATAGTCAATATTTGTTTTTTGAATAAAGTCTTTCATAATTTTTTCTAATTCAGTTATTTTGATGATGGGAGAATTGCAGAACTTTTTACCTTTAGTGAGATATGTCTCACAGTAGAAGGATTGGGATGTTGATTTGTAGAGATAGTTTTTTTGACAATGCTCGCAATATATATTAATTGGGAATGTTTCTTCTTTGTAGGAAGTATAAGCGAGTTTAGTTTTTTGACGAGGCTTCTGACGGGACTTTAATCTTTTATTTGCTTCAGTCCATAGTTTTTCAGAGATAATTGGTGGTATTTTTAGAGGTGATGGATAAAGTTGCCAGGAACTTTCAGGAATCTTTTGAACTTTTTTTGTCATGTAATTGATTACTTCACTTTTATGAGCACAGTAGAATCCTTTATATTTGGGATTTGATATTATTCGGGAGATAGTGACGGAACTCCAAGTGTTTTTTTGGTCTTTGGAGATTTTTTTTGCATTTAATATTTGAGCTATTTTCGTTAGGGAATATTTATCGTAATAATACATTTCATAAATTGATTTGACAATACTTGCTTCTTCAGGAATGATAATCAATTTATTTTTTTTCTTTTTATAGCCATATAGTCCGTTTCCCAATATGTGTCCATTTTTGATTGCTTGATGGAGTCCAAATTTAACTCGTTCAGAAAGTCTTCTTATTTCATCTTGAGCAAGAGAAGCCATAATTGTTAGACGAAGTTCAGAATCGGAATAAATAGTATTAATATTGTCTTGATAAAATAAGACAGCTACTCCATGAGATAAAAGAAGTCTAGTATATTTAATACTATCTAAAGTATTTCTGGAAAACCTAGATATTTCTTTTGTAATTATTAAGTCAAATTTATTGTTTTTGGCATCTTCAATCATTTTAAGAAAGTTTTCTCTTTTGGTGTCACTAGTACCAGTTATACCTTCGTCTATGTATGGTTGAACAAAGATCCAATTTTTATTTGATTTTATGTAGTTGGTAAAGTGAGTTAATTGATTTTCTAGTGATGATTTTTGTTCTTCATGGTCGGTTGACACTCTAACGTAAACAGTTACTTTTAAAGGCAGATCATTTAGAGAAGTACCATCTTGTAATTTTTGACGTACTGAATATAGGTCCATTATTCTTTTAAGGCCTCTATTATGTAGTTTTTGATTTTGTGGTACTCTATTTCATTAATGATGTTTTGCCGTAGTAATTCTTTATTTACGTAAAGTGATAAATGGTAATATATCT
Organism: uncultured Bacilli bacterium; assembly: GCA_934162125.1. Classification (GTDB taxonomy): domain Bacteria; phylum Bacillota_I; class Bacilli_A; order RF39; family UBA660; genus CAG-877. The sequence goes on along the minus strand of CAKPHU010000006.1, from coordinate 25,292 downwards.
CTGTTGTCAATTGACATTTTTTGTTCATATTTCCTCCACTCAATTATATGCTTTGTAGTTGTTGTTAATTCTTTTTTGTTACATTAACAGAACCTACTGCATTAGAAATAGAAAAACAAGAAAGTGGTTTTGTAGTTGCTAGTCTAGGAGAATATGGAGGAATTGTACCTTATACTTCTTACGCGGCAAGAAAATCATTTATTGAGGAAAATCCAGAAGTTATTGTAAACTTTACAAAAGCTATTCAGAAAGGATTGGACTTTGTACACAACAACAGTGACAGAGATGTTGCTTTAGCAATTCAAAAACAATTTCCAGATACGAAGTTAGATGATTTGGAGAAAGTTATTAAACGTTATCGTGGAATTGAGGCATGGCCAAAAACAACGAACTTTAGTGAAGAAGCTTATTATCATCTACAAGATATCATGATAGATTATGGTGCTTTAAATGAAAAAATTGACTATAGTAAGTTGATTTATAATGGAAAATGAGTTAGTTGTTGTTAAGAATTTGAAAAAAAATTATCATGATCTCAAAACGGAAATTGAGGCTGTAAAAGATGTAAGCTTTTCGGTAAAGGAAAATGAATTTGTCTCAATTGTTGGTCCAAGTGGTTGTGGAAAAAGTACTATTCTGTCAATACTTGCAGGGTTGGAAAAAAAATCGGATGGTGACATCAATTTAAATAATGATTTAAAAGTTGGGTATATGTTACAGAGTGATTCTTTATTTTCTTGGCGAACTATTTTGGAAAATTGTCTTATAGGTTTAGAAATTGAAAATAATTTAACGAAAGAAAACGTTGATTATGTTGTTAATTTGTTAAAGGTATACGGATTAGAGGAATTTATGAATAAGTATCCAGATAGTCTATCAGGGGGAATGCGACAAAGAGTAGCTTTAATTAGGACTTTAGCTACGAAACCGGATATTTTACTTTTGGATGAGCCACTTTCTAAATTAGATTATCAATCGAGACTGGCAATAGGCAATGATATTTATAAAATAATTAAGAAAGAAAAGAAGACAGCTATAATGGTTACTCATGATATTGCGGAAGCAGTTAGTATGTCAGACCGAGTTATAGTGTTGTCACGAAGGCCTTGTGTGATAAAACATATTTATGAAATTGAATTAAATAAAAATGAAGATCCTCTTCATAATCGTTATTCAAAAGAGTTTAATACTTATTATGAAAAGATTTGGAGGGATTTAGATGTTCAGTTATAGTAAGGAGCACAAGGAATATATAGATAGAATTAAAAGAAAAAAAAGAATTATTGTTTTCTTTAGATGTTTTATTTTAATATTATTTTTAATAATATGGGAACTTTTAGCTAGAACGGAAGTTATTAATACTTTTCTTTCCTCTTCTCCTAGTATGGTAGTTGAAACTACTATTGGATTATTTGCTAGTGGAAATCTTTGGAGACATATTTTGATAACTTTAGTAGAAGTTCTTGTTAGTTTTTTTATAGCTTTTGTGATTGGAATTGGTGTTGCTAGCTTACTGTGGTCTAGTGAAATGCTTTCTAAGATACTGGATCCGTATTTAACTGTATTGAATTCACTACCGAAAGTAGCACTTGGACCCTTAATTATAATTTGGGTCGGTGCTAGTGTTAGGTCTATTATTGTAATGAGTTTAATGATAAATGTCTTTGTTACAATTATTAATATTTATGTAGGTTTTGCAATGACAAATGAAGAATACATTAAGCTTTTGAAAACAATGGGAGCTAGTAAAATGCAGATTTTTACAAAAGTGATTTTGCCAGCAAATAGAAAGAATATAATTAATGCTTTGAAGATTAATATTTCAATGAGTTTGATTGGAGTCATTATGGGTGAACTACTGGTTTCAAAAGAGGGACTTGGTTATCTAATAATGTATGGTTCTCAAGTTTTTAATATTAATTTAGTAATAACTAGTGTTGTGATACTAGGTATTCTTTCCTATCTTTTATATATTATTGTGGATAAAATTGAGAAAAGGTATATAAAATAGAAAAAGAAGTTTTAAGATGATTTAAATAAATTAAATCTGGAACTTCTTTTTTGTGTTTTGATTTTTAATGTTTGAATTTTTTTCACCTACGATATAAGTTTTCTTTACGTCTTTAAAATTAATTAGTTCACTCATTTTATTCTTCTTTTTACATATTACTTTAAACTATGACATTTTTTTCACATTCAATGTTAATTATATTCTTTAAGTTATAATTAGTCAACTAATATGAAATATATTTCATGTTTTGTATTGTTGAAACTATCGTAAATTTAGCTTATAATATGGATAAGGAGCTGAGATTATGTCTGAAACTAGGATGCCAGTTCAAAAAAGATCTGTGGAAAAAAGAGAAAGAATAGTAAGAAACGGTTTTGAACTAATGTGTAATAATGGATATTTTAATACTACTACTAGTGATATTGCAAAGTATGTTGGGGTATCTACGGGTATTATCTATCAATATTTTAATGATAAGAAAGAAATATTTATTGAGGGATTTAGTAAGTATTCGGATGATATTATGTTTCCTATTTTAGATATTTTGAAAAATAACACAATTAAGCTTGATAATATGGAAAAATTATTAAATGAAATGCTTAATGTTTTTATTGAGAAACATACACTATTAAAAAGAGCGCATGAAGAGATGTTGGCACTTGCTCATTTAGATGAAGATATTGATAAAATTTTTTTGGAGCAGGAAATAGAAGCTACTAAGGCTGTGACAAATGTTTTAAGAGAAAACGGAATTGGTGGCGAGGGATTGGAAGAAAGAGTTCATATTATTATTGGGATTGTGGAAAATTACTGTCACGAAATTGTTTATCATAAACATAGTATTTTGAATTACGATGTGATGAAAAACGAAGTTATTAATGTTATTTGTCATATGCTTAAAGATTAAAATTTAGAGAATGAAAAAACTTTACTATTTAACTAGTAAAGTTTTATTTTGACTTTTTATATATTTTGAATTATGTTGTGTTTTTTTGTTGCTTTATAATTTTGTTTGTGACAGTTTATGATGATTGCTATTTTATGTTTATATTTTTGTTTTGGGCTTTAATCTTTACCAAAGGCGGTAAATGAAAGCATTAGTCCTCCACAAATATTTGCGGAATGTTCATCATAACCATATTGTCCATATGTAAAGGCCATTATAAATGGTACACCTTTGGCTTCTTTTACTAATAATTTATGAACTTCACTCAATCTTTCTCCAATTGCATCTTGTCTTGCTCCACAATGCATTAATATGTAAGCTGCTGGCTCTGTATACAATTGACGTCTTACATCTTTTAAAGTATTTCCAGCTGCATCAATTAATTCATCTACTGTGGATTCTAATTGCATTATAGCTGTTCCTGTTACAGCTTTGTTACCTAAAATTATTGTGTCATCAGTAGTTGTCTTTGTTCCATTATCATTGCCAAACATTGGATGATATATTATGGTTAGATTACCTAGTGGATCTTTTACTCCTAATGGTTTAACAGCTGAAATCTCTAATAGTTTTTTGCCGTTTAAACTAGATGGTGATTTATTTAACCAGTTGGCATATTTACGAAGTGCTGAAATACCATCAATGCTAACAAGTTCACGATTATTTTTTACTTCTGTTATTATACCAATATTATTTGTTTCACGATAGCAACCATTGAAAGCAGTTACTATTTCGTTGTCTGTATAGAAGAAAGCTACAGCTACTCCATCATTTATTATTTTATTATTAGTAAATATTTTCCAATTTTCTGTTATTTCTTCATCAGCAGCACTGCCACCAAAGCATGGTACTCGTCCGATTACATCTTGAATTCCCATTAAATACTCTTCTTCAGTTTTAGGACTTGCGACCATATAAAAGTATGCTGGTGCACGTGTTGTTTTGGCATTTTCCACAGCTTCGATGGCCACTCTTCTTCCTACAGCTCTGGCATCTTTTCCTGCTTCTTTGATAGCTACACCTACTGTCATGTTTTTATCTTCAAAGCTCATCATGCCTACAAAGCCAGTTGGTGAAGATATAATCCCATCTTCTACTATTATGCCATTGTGACTAGTACAGCCAATGAATGGAGTCTTGATATTTTCTTGTAAACTATTAATTACTTCTTTAATGTTGTTTTTTTCAGAAGTGTATACAAAACTAAATTTAGGATTTAGTTCTTTACTAATCATTTTACTTGCTTCTGTTCCAGCTATATAACTATCTATATTTGTACTATAACCTACTTTTGCTTTTAACATTTGGACCCCTTCTTTTCATATCTTTTTATATTTTCCTATAGTAATTATATCATAAAATATGATCTAATAAAAAAAAATACATTAAAATGTATTTAATTTAACACAATTTGTCTTGTGATTTAGCATTTAAATTTAAATCTGCTCTACGTCCATCAAGGTAAGCATAGTATCCAGCTGCGGCAATCATTGTCGCATTATCTGTACAATACTTCATTGGTGGAATTGATAAATTGATATTGTATTCATCTGCTAGATTAGATATTGCGGTTCTTAATCCCTGATTTGCTGCTACACCACCAGCAACAATTATGTTTTTAGCATGTTTTTCAACAATAGCTTTATGTACTTTATTAGTAATTTCTTCGACTGCAACTGATTGGAATGAAGCGGCAAGATCTGCTTCACGAATTTTTTCTCCACGTTGCTCTTCATTATGAACCAAATTTATGACTGCACTTTTTAGACCGCTGAAAGAAAAATTATAACTATCATCTTGTAGAGGTATTGGTAAGTTATATGTTTTATTTCCAATTGCGGCAAGTTTATCTACTTTTGGTCCTCCTGGATATTCTAGACCAATTACTCTAGCTACTTTATCATAACATTCTCCGATAGCATCATCTAGGGTACCACCTAATTTATTAAAAGTATAATGTTTAGGCATTTCTACTAGTTCTGTATGACCTCCACTTACGACTACGGCTAAAAGTGGAAATTGTAATTCTTTTACTAGACTGTTGGCATAAATATGTCCAGCAATATGATGCACAGGGATTAATGGTTTGTTGTAGATAAAAGCTAAAGTTTTAGCTGCTTCTAATCCAATTAGTAGTGAACCAATTAAACCTGGTCCATATGTTATAGCAATTGCATCTATGTCATCCATTGTCATATTGGCCTTTGTTAAGCACTCTTCTAGGACTATTGTTATGTTTTTAACATGATGACGACTTGCTATTTCTGGCACTACACCACCATAATCTTTATGTATATCTATTTGTGATGATATAACTGTTGCTATATCTTCTGTACCATTTTTTACAATGGCAGCACTAGTTTCATCGCAACTGCTTTCTATTCCAAGTATATATATGTCTTTCATTTTATCACTCTTCCATGGTTCTTTCCATTAATATTCCATCTATGTCATTATAATATCCTTTTCTAATTGCTACTTTTTTAAAACCGTTCTTTTCGTAAAGATGAATGGCTGAAGCATTTGTTTGCTTTACTTCTAAGGTAATATTTTTTTGAAGTTTTTCTATTAAATATTTTAATAATTCATTTCCCTTTCCACAGTTTCTGTGAGTTGGTTTGACTTCAAATTGATTGATTTCAGCTCTTTCATAAATATCACTGTAGTAAATATAGCCTATTATTTTATCTTTTTCTATTAAAAGTAAATAATTTCCATAAGGATTATTTTCTAATTCTGTCGATACTTCTTTTTTTGTTAAGAAGTCATCATTTGGAAAATTCATATTATTTTTATTAATTATGGTTATCATTTAATTTACTTTCTTCTGCTTCTGTTAGTTTTAAATAGTTAGGATTAACAGCATGAGGATTGATTGCTGGCTTTATTAATGTTTCTTTAACTATTTTGGCAATGTCAGGATCATATGCACAACGTTTTCCTGGCATTGTTTCTATTTCATCATTAGTAATAACTATATATTCGCTACTGTCTTCTAAATTTTTATTTTGAAGATTATCTTTTAGAATTTCTTTTAACTTTTCTAGTTCTATATGTGCTGGTGCCATTAATACTTTATTGTCTTTATTATATATAGCGGCATAAACATAGTTTCTTCTAGCATCTAAAAGTGGTACTTTTAATTCTGATGTTTCAGTAGATATGGCCATTGCTTCTAATGCTGAAATTGGAACAATTGGAATGTTTAAGCTCCAAGCATAAACTTTAGCAATAGTAATTCCAATTCTAATACCAGTAAATGATCCTGGTCCATCAACTACTACAATTCTATCAATATCCTTTGCTACTAAATTACTGGTTGTAAATAGATTAACTATTTTTGGTAAAGCCTTTTCTGAAAGTGTATGACCTAGTTCCTCTTTTACTTCAGCAATTATCGTTTCATCATTTACAATAGCTGAATATAGATAACTTGACGATGTATCTATATATAAGGTTTTCATAGAGTTGCCTCACATACTTCTTCATATTTACTTCCATGTGGAATTAAAGTTATGATTCGTTTATTTTCGTCACCATCTGAACTTCTGAATTTGATGTCTAATCTTTTATCTGGTAGATAATCTGGTATCATGTCAGCCCATTCTATTATAGTTACACCTTTTTTTGTAAAGTATTCTTCAATTCCAAGGTCACCTACTTTACCATCTAATCTGTATACATCCATGTGATATAAAGGTAATTCACCAGATGTGTATTCTTTTATAATATTAAAAGTTGGAGAAGTTACTTCTTCATCAATTTCCATAGCTTTGGCAAAACCTTTTGTAAATACAGTTTTTCCAGTTCCAAGGTCTCCTTCTAAACAAATTACCATATTAGGAAACTTTTCTGATTCAAGATTTTGTGCTAATTCAATTGTCTCTTCTTCTGAATATGTTGTTATTTTGTATTCCATTTCTATCACCTATAAATTATTATATCAAAAAAAAAGAGTTATACAACTCTTCTTTGTTTTTTTTGACCTTTTTTGTAAAGTGTTTTTAGACAAAAAAAATTCTTGGCAACTTCCTATTTTAGCATTCACTATCGTCGGCGTTAAGTGGCTTAACTTCTGTGTTCGGGATGGGAACAGGTGTACCCCACTTGCTATTGTTACCAAGAAAATATATAGAGAAATAATTCTCTGAAAACTTAGATATTGTGTTCATCAAATTAATAAATATGATTAAATCCTCGATCTATTAGTACTGGTCAACTCAACATATCACTATGCTTCCATCTCCAGCCTATCAACCAAATCGTCTATTTGGGATCTTACTACATACGTATGGGAAAACTCATCTCAAAGTTGGCTTCCCGCTTAGATGCTTTCAGCGGTTATCCGTTCCAAACATAGCTACTCTGCGCTGCAGCTGGCGCTACAACAGATACACCAGAGGTTTGTCCATCCCGGTCCTCTCGTACTAAGGATAGCTCTCTTCAATTTTCCTACGCCCACATCGGATAGGGACCGAACTGTCTCACGACGTTCTGAACCCAGCTCGCGTGCCACTTTAATGGGCGAACAGCCCAACCCTTGGAAGCGACTCCACCTCCAGGATGTGACGAGCCGACATCGAGGTGCCAAACACCACCGTCTATGTGAACTATTGGGTGGTATCAGCCTGTTATCCCCAGGGTAACTTTTATCCGTTAAGCGACGACCATTCCATACTGAATCGTCTGATCACTAAGCCCTACTTTCGTATCTGCTTGACTTGTAAGTCTCGCAGTCAAGCTCCCTTATACCTTTACGCTCTATGAATGATTTCCAACCATTCTGAGGGAACCTTTGGGCGCCTCCGTTACTTTTTGGGAGGCGACCGCCCCAGTCAAACTGCCCACCAGACACTGTCCCTGGCCCAGATAATGGGTCGAGGTTAGAAATTCAATAAGTTAAGGGTGGTATTCCAAGGTTGACTCCGCTAGAACTGGCGTCCTAGCATCAACGTCTCCCACCTATCCTCTACATAACTTACCGAACTTCAATATCAAGCTACAGTAAAGCTCCATGGGGTCTTTCCGTCCTGATGCGGGTAACCTGCATTTTCACAGGTATTAAGATTTCACCGAGTCCATGGTCGAGACAGTGCCCAGATCATTACACCTTTCGTGCGGGTCAGAACTTACCTGACAAGGAATTTCGCTACCTTAGGACCGTTATAGTTACGGCCGCCGTTCACTGGGGCTTCAATTCGTACCTTCGAATCATCGACTTGCGTCTATCTAAGCACTCCTCTTAACCTTCCAGCACTGGGCAGGTGTCAGCCCCTATACATCGTCTTTCGACTTAGCAGAGACCTGTGTTTTTGGTAAACAGTTGCCTGGGCGTCTTTAGTGTCGGTCATTATTAGTGACCACCCCTTATCCCGAAGTTACGGGGTTATTTTGCCGAGTTCCTTAACCATGGTTCTCTCGCTCACCTTAGGATACTCTCCTTGACCACCTGTGTCGGTTCTGGGTACGGGTACCTATATGATTAACCCTAGAAGCTTTTCTAGGAAGCGTGGCGTCAGAAAATTTCACTGTAAACAGCTTCACCATCACACTTCAGCTTACCTACAATCGGATTTCCCTAATTGTAAACCTTTGTGCTTAGACCAGAATCCAATAACTGGCTTTTCCTAGCCTTCTCCGTCACTCCATCAGTCATATAGATAGTACAGGAATATCAACCTGTTGTCCATCGGCTACGCCTTTCGGCCTCGTCTTAGGACCCGACTAACTCTGGGAGGACGAACCTGGCCCAGAAACCCTTAGTCAAACGGTGGATGGGATTCTCACCCATCTTGCGCTACTCACACCGGCATTCTCACTTCCAAGCGCTCCAGCTGTCCTCACGATCAACCTTCAACGCCCTTGGAACGCTCCCCTACCACTTACAATTACTTGTAAATCCGCGATTTCGGTATTGTGCTTAGCCCCGGTACATCTTCGGCGCAGTGTCACTCGACTAGTGAGCTATTACGCACTCTTTAAAGGATGGCTGCTTCTAAGCCAACCTCCTAGCTGTTTTGACAACTCCACATCCTTTCCCACTTAGCACAAATTTTGGGACCTTAATCGGCGATCTTGGACTCTTTTCCTTTCGCGTATGGACGTTATCACCCACACGCTGACTCCTGAGCATGCTACCTATGGCATTCGGAGTTTGATTACACTCAGTACCCCTAGATGGGGCCATTGTATATTCAGTGCTCTACCTCCATAGTGCTTAATCTCAAGGCTAGGCCTAAACCTATTTCGGGGAGAACCAGCTATATCCGAGTTCGTTTGGAATTTCACCGCTAGCCACAAGTCATCCGCGCACGTTTCCGGGTACGTCGGTTCGGTCCTCCATTCTGTGTTACCAAAACTTCAACCTGCTCATGGCTAGATCACTCGGTTTCGGGTCTAATACTACATACTAAATCGCCCTATTAAGACTCGCTTTCGCTTCGGCTCCGTCTCTTCAACTTAACCTTGCATGCAACATTAACTCGCCGGTTCATTCTGCAAAAGGCACGCCATCACCCATTAACGGGCTTTGACTTTTTGTAAGCACATGGTTTCAGTATTCTATTTCACTCCCCTTCCGGGGTTCTTTTCACCTTTCCCTCTCGGTACTTGTTCACTATCGGTCACTAGAGAGTATTTAGCCTTACGGGATGGTCCCCGCGGATTCAGACAGGGTTTCACGTGCCCCGCCCTACTCAGGATACTCCAGAGAGATTAAAATATTTCGTTTACAGGACTTTCACCTTCTAGGGTTCAACTTTCCATCTGATTCAACTATATTTTAATTTTCTTACTCTCATATAGGAGTCCTACAACCCCAGTTCCGAAGAACTGGTTTAGGCTATTCCCTGTTCGCTCGCCACTACTAAGGGAATCGATTTTTCTTTCTTTTCCTCTGGTTACTAAGATGTTTCAGTTCGCCAGGTTGCTCTCTCTGTTACTATGTATTCATAACAGGATAACAGTCAATTACTACTGCTGGGTTCCCCCATTCGGAAATCTCTGGATCAAAGCGTACTTACTGCTCCCCAAAGCATATCGTTGTTCGTCACGTCCTTCATCAGCTTCTAGTGCCAAGGCATCCGCCATGCGCTCTTACTAATTTAACCACCATTTATTTGATATTATCTATCCTAATTTGATGAGATTTTAAATTACTATACACTTAATAAATATAGTAACTCGTTGTATTGAAAGACTCGTCTTCTCAATACAACCACAATATCTAGTTTTCAAAGAACTATTTCTGAGAGAATAATCTCTCAAAACCAAGCAAAACTTAATTTCGAATAACTTTAAATACATTTTTAGGAATTACTCCTTAGAAAGGAGGTGATCCATCCCCACCTTCCGGTAGGGATACCTTGTTACGACTTCACCCCAGTCACCGGTCCTACCTTAATTGGCCCCCTCCTGTAAACAGGTTAGGCTACCACCTTCGGGTATTACCGACTCCCATGGCGTGACGGGCGGTGTGTACAACACCCGGGAACGTATTCACCCCGACATTCTGATTCGGGATTACTAGCGATTCCAACTTCATGGAGTCGAGTTGCAGACTCCAATCCGGACTGGGACTGGCTTTGGAGATTTGCTCCACCTCACGGTATTGCATCTTATTATACCAGCCATTGTAGCACGCCTGTAGCCCTGGACGTAAGGGGCATGATGATTTGACGTCATCCCCACCTTCCTCCGGTTTGTCACCGGCAGTATCTTTAAGGTTCTCAACTTAATGTTAGCAATTAAAGATAGGGGTTGCGCTCGTTATCGGACTTAACCGAACATCTCACGACACGAGCTGACGACAACCATGCACCACCTGTCACCGCTGTCCCCGAGGGGAAAATCTTATTTCTAAGACGGTCAGCGGGATGTCAAGCCCAGGTAAGGTTCTTCGCGTATCTTCGAATTAAACAGCATGCTCCACCGCTTGTGCGGGTGCCCGTCAATTCCTTTGAGTTTCAGCCTTGCGACCGTACTACTCAGGTGGAATACTTAATGTGTTAACTTCAGCACCGGAAAATTCCGACACTTAGTATTCATCGTTTACGGCGTGGACTACTAGGGTATCTAATCCTATTTGCTCCCCACGCTTTCGTGCCTCAGCGTCAGTGATGGCCCAGCAAGTCGCCTTCGCCACCGGTGTTCCTTCTAATATCTACGCATTTAACCGCTACACTAGAAATTCCACTTGCCTCTACCATACTCAAGTAACTCAGTTTCTGTAGCGAACCGGAGTTAAGCTCCGGGCTTAGACTACAGACTTAAGAAACCGCCTACGCACCCTTTACACCCAATAAATCCGGATAACGCTCGCTCCCTACGTATTACCGCGGCTGCTGGCACGTAGTTAGCCGGAGCTTTCTTGAAAGGTACCGTCACTCCTAGGTCATTTCCTACCTAGGTCGTTCTTCCCTAACAACAGAAGTTTACAATCCATAGGACCGTCATCCTTCACGCGGCATTGCTCGTTCAGGGTTTCCCCCATTGACGAATATTCCTAACTGCTGTCTCCCGTAGGAGTCTGGGCCGTGTCTCAGTCCCAGTGTGGCCGATCACCCTCTCAGGTCGGCTACGCATCGTTGCCTTGGTAGGCCTTTACCCCACCAACTAGCTAATACGACGCAGGCTCATCTTTAAGCGAAGCTTTGAGGCTCCTTTTAATATAGAAAGACGTATCATTCTATATATCATCCGGCATTAGCAATCATTTCTAACTGTTATTCCAGACTCAAAGGCAGATTACCCACGTGTTACTCACCCTTGCGCCACTAGGCGGGGATCCAAATCCAAATTTGTACAAGTACAAATTCTTCATTGGGCCGCCTCGTTCGACTTGCATGTCTTAGGCATGCCGCCAGCGTTCATCCTGAGCCAGGATCAAACTCTCAATAAAATTTATTTTTATTTTTGTTTGTTCATTTTCCTAGCTACTCGAAAATTGACGTTTTGCTTAGTTTTCAAAGATCATTCCACTGCTTTCTCACAGTGCACCAATAATATATCAAACTTTTTTTTGAATGTCAACACTTTTTTACATTTTTTTATTTTTTTATTTGACATCCGTTTGTACATTATTTTACACAACTTTTTGCAAGCTGCTCCATTAATATAGCAAATGATTTCAACAAAGTCAACAACTTTTTTTAATTTTTTTTATTTTCATTTGTTTATTAATTTTACATGCTTCTTTTCGCAAGTTGCCCGTTTAATATACCAAAGCAAATTACTAAAGTCAACACTTTTTTTAAACTTTTTTTTGACACTCTACGTTAAGTTGTTTAGCTGTTTTGTTGATATATAATGAATTGCAGTTTTTGACATTTTTTGAATTTTTTTTAATTTTTTTGAACTTTCTTTTTTAATGTATGCTTTTTCAATAAAAAAATGAATAAAAAACATATAATTTTTTATTCATTTTTATTGTTTTGATGACAATATTTCTAAATATTCTTGATAAATTTTTTCTATTTGGCCCGGTTCAAATGCCATTTCTTTTCTTCTTACCATGTTTATTAAATTAGTTAATTCACTTTTTACTATTGTATCTATCCTATCAGAGTACTTCATAATATTTTTATGATATTTATATTCTCCTCTATCTAGAATCTTAAATCCACCATCTGGAAACACTCTTAAATCCAAATCATAATCTATATATTTAATAGTATTTTCTTCTATTATGAATGGTGAGGCAATATTGCAGTAATAATATATTCCATCTTTTTTATATTGTCCTATTATATTGTACCAGTTATTGTAGAAGAAATATAATGCTGCCGGCTCTTTAGTATGCCATGTTCTTCCGTCTGCTTCTGTTACTTTTGTTTTGTCATTTCCAAATACTAAATAGTCATCATGAATTTCTAATAAAACAGCTTCATCCCAAGCACGATACACTTTGCCATCATGTTTATAGCCATGTATTTCATATTTCTGGCCGATTTTCAGTGCTTCTTTATTCATTTTTATCCTCGCTCACTCTTATTATACAATTTGATAGGTTTTTTTTCAATAAAAAAACCCTAATTGGGTTTATTCTGATTTTTGTTTTCTTTTTTTACTAGTTTCAGTTGTTGTACTTGATTCTTTATTGTCTTTTTCTTCTGTTTTTGATTCTACTTCAGTTTCTGACTCTGATACAACTTCCGCTTCACTTACTTCTTCTTCTATTGCTTTATGTATGGCGTTTACATTTTTCTTTATTATTATTGTCGAAATAATATCTAATAAGCCATAAACAATTATAAAGATTGCAACTACTTGAGTTATAACAACCGCACCTTTGAATGGATTAAATAATAATATTATTCCACAGATAGTACTTATTATTGATACTATCATAGTTGCTTTCCATTGTGGATTATTGCAAGACTTTAATTCAAATGAGTATTGTAGCTTTGTTGCACTACTTATTACTATACCTATACCTATTATTATAGGAATGATACTTGCTATTGCTTCTGGGGTTGATACTACTAGTACACCCATGATAATTGTTACTACACCATAGATAATGTCTAATTGATTCTTTTCTACATTATTTGTATTTTTAATGAATGTAATGATTGCTACTGCTCCTAGAGCTATTAATATGGCTCCTATTATATAAGCAATTGTTATTATAGTTGCTTCTGATTTAAAAAATAGAAGTATTCCTAAAATAACAAGTATTGTTGATGTGACTATTGATGAACGAAAAAACTTTTTCATTAAGTTATCCATACTTACCTCCTAATTTCTTTACTTTGTTAATTAATTATAACATATTTTTTATTATATTTAATCTTTTTCCACTAAAAATGTGAGTAATTCTTCTGGTGAACCATTTAACATGACTATATCATATATTAGATCTATTATTGGAATAGTTATATTTTTATTATTTAATGTTTCATAAATCGAAATTAATGTGTAATATCCTTCTACTGTATTATTTTTTAAATATTCTTCTAATTCGTTAGTTGGAACTTTTTTACCTACTAAAATACCGTAATTGTAATTCCTACTTTTTTTTGAAGTACATGTCATTAGTAAATCACCAAAGCCAGCATAAGATAAGACTGTACTTTTTTCACCACCTAGTGCTTTTAAAATTGATTGCATATCATAGGCTGCTTCTGTTAATAGCATGGCGGTTGATGACTCATTAGCACCAAGGCTAGAAAGAATACCTGATGAAATGGCTATAACATTTTTAATAGCTCCGCATATTTCAACGCCTATAATATCATCTGTACATCTTAATTTTAAATATTTGTTTTGAAGAGCAGCCTTAACAATTTGCATAGTTTCTTTACTTTTACTAGCTAATGTAAGACCAGCTGGCATTTTTGAGATTAGGTCCTTTGCAAAGGTAGGACCACTTATAACAGCTATGTTAGATGTGTCTAAGTTTTCTTCTAGTATTTCACTGATGAGTTGCCCATTGCGTTTTTCAATACCCTTGCTAGCTATTAAAATGTGATGATTTTTTATATAAGGTGCCATTTCTTTAGTAAGACCACTTACGAAGGCCGTTGGAATAGCAATTATTAATAAATCTGAATCCTTTATGCATTCAGCAACATTTGTTGTTAGTTTTACTTCATTGGGTAAAATGTAATTTGGTAATAAAACTTCATTTTTTCTCTGCTTTTCTAAATTTTCTTTTTCTTCTGCAAATTTTGTCCACATTATTAGTTCACAATTGTTTTCATATAATATACTGCTTAGGGCTAAACCATAGGCACCACAACCAAAAATTCCTACTTTCATAAAAGCTCCTTTCATTATGTAATTAGTTTTATCATGTATTTAAATTTTTGTCTAGTTTTCTTTCTATATTATATATAGTAAATATTTAGTCAACTTTTATTTATTATTTTGACTTTTTCTTTAGTTTTATTTTATACTATTAACGAGGTGGAATTATGAGTATTGATGAACATATAGAAAATTTATTTGATGAACCTGATAAAGTTTTAGATGGTGAAAAGAAAAAAATCACTTTAGATAATTTAAATTCACTTAATATTATTATAAACGATAGTGATTGTAGCAATTCATTTATGAATGCTATTTGTGAAGATTTAATAGAAAAAGGTCTTAAGTTTCAATATTCTAATAATGAAAATAATTTCACGACTGATCATGCAGTGATAATATCATTGGATCAGCAATATATTTCAGGACCTAAGATGGCAATTTTAGCTCCTTATAAAAATGGAAGAAATGATAAATCGGATCAACTTGCGTTAGCAGCAAATGCAGCTTTTCAAAATGTTGGTGTTGAAACTGTTGGAATCTATTGTGGAAAAAAAGGTTTCAGAAAAACAGAACATAATTCTATTGCTACTAGAATACCATCAGCTACAGAGAATGCTATAAAAGATAATGAAATATCTTTTGTTGATGTTTGCTTTGGTACAAAAACTCCAACTGTTGAACAAGTTTCTCAAGGAATCATTGGTACATTAATTAGATTTTGTGCATATGATGAGAAAGATAATGATAATAATGATTTTATTTATCGTACCGAAAGTAATGATACAATTGATGGAGTTACTAAAATGATGGATACTACTCTAAATCAATTGTCAGCAATTAATACTTTGCCTGATGTTTTAACGGCTGATGTTGCAATTATAAATCCTGTTTCTACTGCATTTGATTGTTTTAATAAAGATGTAAATTATCATTTAGGTAGTGATGAAAAGACTAGTTCTTTTAAACATTAAATTTTGGATATATACTTGAAACTTGTGTTTTACTGTGTTATAATCTACTTGTTCCGTTTGAACAAGTATAGGGGATTAGTTAAATGGTATAATAATGGTCTCCAAAACCACTGTTGGGAGTTCGATTCTCTCATCCCCTGCCAAGAAAACACCGATTTTTCCTTATAAAATAAAGGAAAAATCGTTTTTTTATGTAAAAATTATTTTTGTTTTTTTAAATATGACTTGCAATAATTTTTGTTAATAGTTAACATCACACTAGAGGTGATAAAATTGATAATTCATAAAAAATACGTTGTAGATGAAGGCTGTTTGGTATTACTCAATATTTTGGAGAATATGTTTATTAGTGAATGTGTTTCTGTTCCAAGAAATATATATAAAGAAATTGAAAAATTATACGATTTGTTAGTTGAATATTTAGATGGAAATTATTTGGATGCCGAAATGATAGAGACTAAATTAGTTCGAGAGGTAACATTTAAAGTTTTCACAAATAAAGAAATATCAAATAATTATAAAAAGAGTTATCAAAAAAGCAAATCATAAATAATTTATTTTTATTTTAATTATTTACCGATTTCGGTAAAAAAATTTGCTAGATTAATTGACAAAAGCCAAAAAAAAATAATATAATTACTTGGGCTGTCTACATTTTTAAGCAAAAAATAAAAGATATGGCTGATATTATAAATAAAGCTTTGTCATATCTTTTTTTAAGCAAAAAATCGGAAGATAGGAGGTTGATAAAATGCTAAAAAATGCTATAGCATATATTTTAAGAAAAAGAAATAGAACAATTATAGTATTTATTATTTTAACAGTAGTTCTCTCTTGTTTGTATTCATGTTTGAATATAACAAAATCAACAAATAATTTAGAAAAAAACTTATACAAGATTTCAAATACATCATTATCAATAATTAAAAATAATGGTGATACTTTTGAAACTAATCAGTTTAAAGAATTAGATAATATAAAAGAAATAAAAGAAATTATAACTACGTATGAGGGACTTGCTAGAACTACAAACATCAAAGTTGTAGATGGAACACAATTAGTAGAACGAGATGATTTATCAGATGAGTTCAAAAATATGCTTTCAGTAGAAGCTACTAATAGTAGTGAAAAAGATAATTTATTTAGTAGTGGTATTTTCACTATTATAAAAGGCAGACATATTAATAATAATGATAGAGGAAAAATTCTTATTCATAAGGAACTTGCTGAAAAAAACAACCTAAAACTTAATGATAAAATTAAACTTGAATTAATTGATTTTAATAATAGTGAAAAGAAATTAGAATATGAGTTTGAGATAATTGGAATCTTTTCAGGTAAAAAACAAGAAAAATATACTGGCTTATCATCAGACTTTAGTGAAAATATGGTATTTATTGATTATGAATCAGGTCAAAAAGCATTAAATAAACCTGAAAATAACAAAATTGTTAATAAACTTGCAATATTTTCAGACAGTTCAGAAAATATAAAGGTTGCACTAAATAAAATTAAAAAAATTAAAATTGATTGGTCACAATATAGTGTTTCAAGTGATAACCATGTATTCGAAGAAACACTAGAGTCTATAGATGGAATAAAACATATTATTAAGATCATGACATATTCAATTATGATAGGTGGAATAACAGTATTGTCATTAATATTAATATTATGGTTAAGAGAAAGAATACATGAAATAGGAATATTATTGTCAATTGGTATAAGTAAAATAAAAATTGTAACTCAATTTATACTTGAATTATTATTTATATCACTACCCTCTTTTGTATTATCATTGTTTATAGGAAATGTAATATTAAATATTATAGTCGGTGGATTTATGAATTCTGATGATTCAACAATAATGGTTGATAGCTTACTTAAAAACAATAATTTAATTTTAAATCTTATAACATTTCTACAAAGTTACGGAATATTAATTGGAATTATTGTTCTATCAGTTATTATTGCAAGTTTAATGATATTAATTAAAAAACCAAAAGAAATATTGTCAAAAATAAGTTAGGAGATTAAAAATGGATATATTAGAAATAAAAAATGTAACATATAATTATTCAAATTCAAATGAGAAAGTATTATCTTCAGTAAATCAAAAATTTGAAATTGGAAAATTCTATGCAATAATAGGAAAATCAGGGGCAGGAAAGTCAACATTACTTTCTCTATTAGCAGGTTTAGATAAACCACAAAAAGGTCAAATCTTATTTAAAGGAAATGATATAGAGAAAGATGGCTATAGTAATCATAGAAAAAATAACATATCGTTAGTTTTTCAAAACTATAATTTAATTGATTATTTAACACCAATCGAAAATGTTAGATTAGTAAATAAAAATGCATCTGAAACAATCTTATTTGAATTAGGGCTTGATAGAAGTCAAATAAATAGAAATGTAATGAAGTTATCAGGAGGACAACAACAAAGAGTGGCGATTGCAAGAGCATTAGTTTCAGAAGCCCCAATAATTTTAGCAGATGAACCTACTGGAAATCTTGATGTTGATACTGCTGGTGAAATAATTGAAATACTTAAAAAGTTAGCAAAAGAAAGAAATAAGTGTGTAATCGTGGTAACACATAGTAAAGAAGTTGCAAATTCTGCTGACATTATTTTAGAATTAAGAGATAGAAAACTTAAGAAAATAAATAAAAATAATTAGGAGGTACAATAATGATTAAAAATGCATTTGCATATGTAACTAGAAAAAGTCTAAAATCAATAATTATATTGTTAGTTATAACAGCTATGTCAACGCTTTGTCTTATTAGTTTATCGATCAAAGATGCTACGAACAGAGCTTCAAAAGAAACTTTTGGAAATATAACAAATAGTTTCTCTATGGAAATAAACCGAAGAGTTAATTTTGGAACACCAAGAGGTGGTGGCAATATAAAAGGACAAGATATTAAAAAAATTGCTGAATCCAAAGATATTGATTCATACGTAAAAAGAATTAATAGTGTTGCTGATTTAGTTGATAATGATATAATAGAAACTCAAAAAACACTTTCAGGTCAATCACCAGAAAGAGCAAAAAACTTTAAAAGAGCTGTTATGTTAACAGGAGTTAATGATTCATCAAAAGAAAATAAGTTTATCTCAGGAGCTTACAAATTATCTAGTGGTGAACACTTAAATGAAAATGATAAAAACAAGATTTTAATGCATAAAGACCTAGCAGAAAAAAATAATTTAAAAATTGGAGATAAAATAAAAATAAAATCTAATTTATTTGATGCTGATAATGAAAAAAGAGCAAATGAAAAAGTAGAAGTTGAGATAAAAGGTCTTTTTGATGGTCATAATGAAGGTGGCGTTACTGTAGCCCAAGAACTTTACGAAAATACTTTGATAACTGATTTAGATACGGCTGCAAAAGTATATGGAAATACAGAGGATACTGCAGTATATCAAGATGCAACATTTTTTGTAAAAGGTGATAAAAATTTAGATAAAGTTATTAAAAATATTGAAAAACTCGATATAGATTGGAAACAATATAATTTGATTAAAAGTTCAAATAATTACCCAGCACTACAACAGTCTATATCAGGTATATATAAAATAGCTAATAAATTATTTGCAGGATCATTATTATTTGCAGGTGTTACAGTTTCATTACTATTGTTTTTATGGATGAATGCTAGAAAAAAAGAAATTGCAATTTTACTTTCATTAGGAATTTCAAAAGCTAAAATATTCGGACAATTTGTTATTGAACTAGTATTTGTATCAATCCCAGCATTTATAGGATCATACTTTCTAGCTGTTTATACAGCAAGTATGATTGGAAATAACATATTAAGTAAAGTCACTGGTACTATAGCAAAACAAATTGCTAAACAGTCAGCTTCTAGCCAACTTGGAGGTGGAGCTGAAGTAGATGGATTTAATAAAACACTAACAAGTTTAGAAATTAATATATCTCCAAAATTAATGATATATGTGGTTTTATTTATGTCAATAGTTCTTATAATTTCTTTACTAATATCTTCGTCAAGCAATTTAAAGAAAAGTCCAAAAGAATTATTAATTGATACAAAATAGTAATAAATATTTATAATTTATCAAAGTAAATCATTTTTGATTTACTTTTTTTAATAACTAATAATTAAATCAGTAGACTTATATATATTTTTTCCGAATTCAGTAAAAAAAACTACCGTTTTCGGAAAAAGATATGATATACTTATAAATGTAAGATTAAGATAGAGAGATAAATTATAGTTTCACAAAGCTTATATTCTTATATCTTAACCTTAAAAAGCATGATAGTTATTTGGGAGTAGCTATTATGTAGATTACTCCCATAAAAATATTGTGCGAGGAGGTGAAAATAAATGAAAAAGAAAAAATCATTTGTTGCTCTTGCTTTAGTTGTTGCAGTACTAGTTTTAGGTGTTGGTTATGCCCTTACTACTATTGACTTAAAAGTAAATGGTGATATTACAGTTAGTCCAGATGATAGTAACTTTGATGTTAATTTTACTGATGCTAGCATAACAACAACAGGAACTTTAGTTGGTCAAACTGATACAGCTACTAAAGGCGACGGAAAAATAGCAACTCTATCAGTTAAATCATTAAAAACAGTTGGTGAAAAAGTTGTTGCAGAATACACGATAACTAATAACAGTAAAGCTGGTATCAACGCAACATTATCAAATCCAACAGCAACACAAACAAATGATGCTGCAAAAGATTATTATACAGTTACAGCAACACTTGCAGATACAAATCCAATTGCTCCTAACGGAACAAAGAAACTAACTGTTACTGTTGAATTAGTAAAAGCACCTTTAGAAGAAGTTACAGGAAACTTTACTGTTGCATTTAATGCTAGTGCAACAAAGTAGTATAGTTGATAGAAAGTAGATAAAGAAGGGATTTTATGGGTATAGATAAAATAAAAAATTATGTGTTTGAATTTATTTTAGTTACATTTCTTTTCTTTATTCTCTTTGTGTCAACAATATACAAAACGATATATTTGTCAATATTTCTTCTTATTTATATGTTGATACTAAAAAAAATAATTAAAAAAAGAAATATTATATCTCACTACAAAAAAGAAGTAACAATAGTAATGAGTGCGATGGGAATTATTTATCTAATAGTTTTTTACCTAATGGGAATACACTTTGGTTTTTATGAATCTTCGGTTAAATTTGGTAAAGTTGCTTTATTATATTATATAATTCCAATAACAATCATTGTGTACTCAACTGAAGTAATTAGAGAAGTATTTCTAGCACAACGAGGAAAATTTGCTAAGATAATCCCATTTATTGCATTTGTTCTTATTGACTTAATAATTTATGGTGAAGTTTATAGTTACTCAAATCTAGATGATTTATTAATTATAATCGGTTTTATTGTATTCTCATCTATTTCAAGTAATTTGCTTTATAATTATATTTCACTAAGATATGGGAAAAACAGTGTTGTTGTATATAGACTAATAACCATTTTATATGCTTTTATTATTCCTTATACTCCAAACATATACATCTTCTTTAGAACATTTTTAAAAATTATTTATCCATACTTTATATATTTGTTTCTAGAATATACTTATTCAAAAACAAATTTTGCAGTTGCTTATAAGGATAAAAAAAGAGAGATTGTGTGGACTACTATATTAATAATAGTTTTATCTTCAATAACTATGTTAATATCTTGCCAGTTCAAATATGGAATATTAGTAATTGGTTCTAAAAGTATGACAGGAGCTCTTAATATGGGAGATACAACAATATTTGTTAAATATGATAAACAAAACATTAAAACAGGAGATATCATCGTATTTGAAAAAAACGGATTGCAAATTATACATAGAGTTATTGATAAAAAAGATATAAATGGTAGTATTAGATATTACACTAAAGGGGACGCCAATATGAGTGCTGATGATTATTATTTAGTGGATAGTGATATTATTGGAATATCAAAATTAAGAATAAAATATATTGGTTATCCATCAATTTGGATAAAAGAAATGTTTTCATAAATAAAAATAGAATAAAAAGAAAGGAGTCTAACTATGAAAAAGAATCAAGTTAATGCAATACTTGTTGATCAAACTAAACGTAGAAAAACAATTATAAGTTATGCTTGTTTGTTATTTATCTTAACATTCATAGTTATGTCTTTCGTGTGTCTATTTTTAACAAAGAATAAAACTTATTACGTTCCTTATAATGAAGAAAGTAAAATAGATTATAAAGTTTATTTAAAAGAGAATGAATTCTTTAATAAAGAGTATCTAGATGCAAATAATCAATATATAGCTAGTCTTATAGATTATATTAATGCCACATTTGATTATAAATTAAATGTTAGTGAAAAAAATATAGATTATAAATATCAGTATTCTATTGAAGCAAATGTAAATGTAATAGATAAAAATACTAAAAACTCAATATACAAATATACTGATACACTTATTAGTAAAAAGATAAATCATTCAAATAGTAAATCAAGTGTACAAATAAAAGAAGATGTAACCATAGATTATAATAAATACAATGATTTAATTAAAAAATTTGTTAGTATATATAATTTAGATGAGTCTATAGCAACACTTGATATAGTTATGAATATTAAGGTATTGGGAGAATGTGAAGATATTAAAGATACGGATAAAACATCAACTGTTTCTTTAAGTATTCCACTAACTACCAAGACAGTTGCCATTGATATTTCAAAAAGTCTAGTAGATGCAAAGCAAGAAAACTTTATGGCTTGTATAGAAAAATCCCCATTTAACTTTTTGTTTCTAGTTGTTGCAGTTGTTATGTTTCTAATTGAAATTATAATTTTAGTGATTTTAGTAAAATATATAATTAAAACAAGAACAGCTGAAAGTATATATCAAAGGGAATTACAAAAAATCCTTAACAATTATAAAAGTTATATTCAAAAAATAAATAATTCATTTGATTTAAGTGGATATCAAGTTCTTCAAGTAGATGAATTTACTGATATGTTAGAAATAAGGGATACACTAGGTCAACCAATATTAATGACTGAAAACAAAGAAAAAACTGGAGTATATTTTATAATTCCTAGTAACACAAAGATTCTTTATACTTATTCTTTGAAAGTATCTAAAATAAAAAAACAAATGAGAGAAAATGCAATAGAAAGAGGAATAATTAATGATTTTGAATTATGATACTTTTCTATCATATTCTTTTATTTTAAATAAATGGTGATATATATGGATAAATCAATAAAAAATAAAAATATTAATAAAAAGCCACTTTATTTATTTTTGATTACGCTTACAACTTTATTTATGTCTATTGGATATGCCACAATAAACTCTATTACTCTTGATATTAGTGGAGATGTTAGTCTTGTTTCACAAGATGGTTTATTTATAACTGAAGTTAATTATGATTCAAATGTCGACGCAAACTTAGAAGAGTCAAAAATAATAACATTTTCTAGTACCACTTTAAATTCTAGAGTTGTTTTATCAAATACAAATGGGAACTCCTCTATCACATATAAAATTAAAGTATATAATAAAAATAACGAAACATATAGATTTAATAATTCCATTTATGATAATGCATTCTATAGTAATCAAAATATAATATTTACATTAACTGGTATAGATAAAGATACTAAGATAGAACCACATACATTTAAAGAATTTAGTATTACTTTTAGTTATAAAGATAATGTTGTTCCTGATTCTAACACTTTAGTATCATATATAGGTTTTAACTTTAAAATAAATCAAACTCAAATGGAAACAACTCTTGTAAATAATTATGTACCATCTGGTAATGTTGAAGATATAGAACATATAGATATTGAAAGCATGGAAGAAACAGAAAGAAAGCAAAAATTTAGTAATATTGCTACTGGAAAAGAAATACATACTATAAAAGGTATAAATAATGAAAATGTAATTTTACTAAGAGGAAATTATGATGATAACTATGTTTCTTTTGGAGGATTCACATGGAGAATACTACAAATAGATGAAAATGGTAATCTAAGAATTGTATTAGATGGTGTAATAAGTGGAACAACATCTAAATATAGAGATAGTGCTTCTGCTGATACAATAGATTTAGCAAAAGAAATGCTTGCTTATGGTAATAGTAATATTAAACCAATTTTAGATAATTGGTATCAAAATAATCTAGCATCTAATTCTGATAAAATTGTAAAATCAAATTTTTGTGTAAACTTTGATTATTATACAAGAAAATCATCAGGTACATATGCGAATGTTAATTATTTTCAATCATATGAAAATTTAGGTCAAGATAGTAACAATTATTCTCCAATACTAGTTTGTCCTAGTAAATATATTATTGAAGCAAATATTGGATTAATAAGTGCAGAAGAAGTTGTTTTAGCAGGAGGAGCTTACAAAAAAAGTAATACATCATATTTCCTATATAATTCTAGTATTTCTAATTACTACTGGACATTATCCCCAGCATATTACGATCCAACACATAAAAATGGAAATGTTTTTATTGTAGATAAAAATGGAGCTCCTACCGACTGGACTAGAAATTTATTAATGAATAGTTATTATATAAGACCAGTCGTAACAATAAACGGCAATTTTGAAATGACAGGAAACGGAACAATTAACAATCCGTATACATATCAGTGATTATAAACTAAACAAATTTTAATGAGTATCAAAAAAAGATTTAACTATACTTTTATTGATACTTTTTTAATAAAAAAAACAATCAAAGTGATTGTCGCCAAGCTTTATTCATTCTATAAAGTCCATTTTATTGAATATTTCAGTGTCATAAAACTCTTTCATTGTTATTCCAAAAACTTTACAAAATTTATAAATATTTTTAGAACTTGGGTTTTCTACTTTATCATAAAGCAACGCATAAAGCGTTGTTGCTGGAACAGTGGAAAGCTCAGACAACTTATTTGTAGTTATATGATTCAACTTACAAAGCTCATTAATTCTTTCTATTATGGCTTCAGTAAAAGTCATTTATAAACTCATCTCCCATTACTAAATATAGTATAACAAAAAACGAGTAAAATTATTTACCGAATTCAGTGTTTTTTCTTTTTTCGGTAAAAAGATGCAAACTTTTATATTTTTATAATAAAAGTTTAATTGCTTTTATTTTTTTGTTGTAGTTTTTTATGCATATAGTATATTGTATTATGTAATTTTCTATAATAGCAACTTTTATATAATCAATTAAAAAATTCTAATTTTGATATTCATATGTAAGGTTTGTAAAAATAGTTTTTAAAAGTATGGTATAATTATATGTATAGGTGGAAGCCAAATAATTAAAGGAGGACATTATGAAAAAGAATATATTTAAAATTGCTTTAATGATTTTAGGAATAGGAATTTTAGATTATGGAATTATTACTGAAATTGATGGTATAGGAAGATTTGCGATGATTTTATTTGGAACATTATTTTCTGTTGTTGCTTGTTTAATTTCGTTTGATAAGAAAGAAAAATAGTAATTTGAAAGCGATGTTAAGTATGAAAAACAAAAATATAATTTGTTATAGAAGGAGGAAACAAATGAAAAATGAATTAATAATTAAAAAATGTTTAAA
>CAKPHU010000005.1 GCA_934162125.1 uncultured Bacilli bacterium | reverse complement strand
TTAATAAACTTCTTAAAAATACAAATTTCTGGAAAAAATTTATTAAAAATGAGATATAAATACGAATGTATAAATAAAAAGATCATTCATAAACGAATGGTCTTTTAATCATCTAAATTATCTAATTTGAATAATTCGGAGTTATAGAAATCTTTAATTTCGATTTTTAGAGTTTTACAAATTTTATAAATAACAAATGAACTAGGATTCGCAACCTTTTCTGATACCATATCTTGTAAAGTAATAGTAGGAACTGATTTAACAAGATATCCATTTAAAATTATTCATAATGAATTAAGAATTAAAAAATGTAGATTCTATGATTTAAGAGGAAGTTATGCAGCAAAGATATTAACAAATGGAATTGAAATAAGAGATGTTGCAGATATACTTGGACATAGAAATGTAGAAACAACAGAAAATTATTATATTTCAAGTACAGAAAAATCTAAACGATTAGCAACTGATGTTTTTGATAAGATAACAAAATCTGAAATTATAGAAGAAATTATTAAATATAAATAATTGGATAGATTCATTGATAAAAACAAATATTTATAGTATAATGAATGTGCAAAAATACAAAACGCACATTGGTAAATATATGATATAGATAGTATAATGACCGTAGTAAATGAATGCAAACATTGTTTGCGATTTGTTTGCAAGAGAGAAATATTTATAATAACAAAAATACTATAAATATTATAAATATAATAGGTTACCAAAACGATAAAACCTTGAAATATCAATAATATTATAAATATTATAAGTATTATAAATATGGGAGTTTCTACAACATGTGGAAGTGGTAAGAAGTACAAACAGTGCTGTGGCAAATAGCCCATAAAATAAGGGTTTGCGAGATTTGAAAGGACTAAAAAAAGGTTGAAAAAACCTCAAATGTTTGTAATTTGTTTGTAAAAATTACATAATGTTTGTAGAATAGTCCTCAAATTTTTATAGAATTAGAAAAAAAATTAATACAAAAAATGGAAAGGTATATCAATATTAGTTTGTTATTGTATCTATTAATGGTAAAAGAAAATGATTTTACTGGTAAAACAGTTATACCATTTTTTACATCAGCATCAAACACTCTTGGAAATAGTTGTGAAATTTTTAGAAAATATTGTAGAAGGTGGTAAGTGACAAGATGAAAAAGATTTTCATCTAGCGTAACAACTGATAAGTTTAAAAATAGGACAGATAGTTTAAAGTAATTAATAATAAAATATATGAGGAAATGATATGAATGTAGTTGGAACAATGTTTTTTAAAAATGGTAGTTTATTAATTGATAAGCCTAAAAAAAAGCCAACATATCAAATGATAGGAGGAAAAGTTGAGCCTGGAGAAACACCATTGCAGGCCGCTATAAGAGAATGTCATGAAGAATTGGCTAATGATGCTTTATTTGATGAAAATGCCTTGGAATTAGTAATGGAATTCGATGAGATAGCCACTAGTGATGGGGTTACACCAATTCACTTTTATGTTTTTCAATATAACGGTATCCTTAATGGCGAGTTAACAACATCCGTTGAAATAGAAAAATTCTTATGGTATCAATCAAAAAACGGGGATGAAATTTTATCAAATACTTTAAAACATAAAGTTGTACCATATTGTTTAGAAAAAAAGTTAATTAAGTAAAAAATAATAAAGGTTGGTTGAAAGAGTAAATGCAAACAATGTTTGTAATTTGTTTGTAAATCACAGAAAAAGATAATACTAATAGTACCAATAATACCATAAATAAAAACTGTTATTAGTCTAGTAAATAAAGTAATAACAATAGTTATGATAATATAATAAATACTATAAACACTAGAAAATATAGTTCTTGTGGTTCTGGTAAGAAATATAAACAATGTTGTGGAAAGTAGCATAAAATAAGAGAATATTTAAAATTAAAAAATTATTAAGTAGGTTCGGTTCTCAGAACTTATCCACAAAATATTAAAAATATGTAGTAAAATAAAGGTGTGAACAATGATTATATTTGTTGACACCTTTTAAAATCTAATAGAAATAGAGGTATAACAATGGAAGAAAATAATAATAATAATATTGTAATTTATCAAACTAATGATGGAATGACAAAAATAGATGTAAAACTTGAAGATGAAACAGTATGGCTATCACAACAACAGATGGCAGACTTATATGATACGACTAAACAAAATATAAGTTTGCATATTAAAAATATCTTTGATGAAGAAGAGTTATCTGTAGATTCAACTGTCAAGGAATTCTTGACAGTTCAAAAAGAAGGAAACCGAAAAGTTGAAAGAAAAGTTAAATGTTACAATTTGGATATGATTATATCTTTAGGATATAGAATAAAATCAAAAGTTGCTACTAATTTTAGAAGATGGGCGACTGAAAGATTAAAAGAATATATGATCAAAGGCTTCACTATGGATGATGAAAGACTTAAAGGAAATGGTGGAGGAAATTATTGGAAAGAATTACTTGCTAGAATTAAAGATATAAGATCATCTGAAAAAGTATTATATAGACAAGTTCTTGATTTATATGCAACTGCAGTAGACTACAACCCAAAAGATGAATATAAGAAATATCAAGTAAAAACAATAAGTCCGATAGAAAAAGAGTATTTACAAACTTTAAAAGCAATAAGTAATAAAATTGATGATAAAGTAAAGAGTGAATAGAGTGTATTATATAGATATACTCTATTTTTATATGTAAATCAGAGATAAGGAAAGTGATAAAATGATTACATAAGAAAAAGAAGTACTGCTAAAACAATAGGTAGTCATAGAAAAGTTTATATTTGTGATACCTCATATTGATTTTTGACATACTAATATTAATTTGTTATAATAAAAACGTAGTAAATCAATTAGTCATTCGCGTTTTACTGCCAGATAAACAAATGTTTAAAGGAATAATGAAGAGCCTTAAGAATCTCCTCATGAATGACAAAAAATATACACATTAATTTTGTGATTGTTTTTTGTTGTATATTCATGAAAGGAGGTTCTTTTTATATTCAATCACATTTTATTTTATATTAAGAGAGGATGATAAAAAATGAAAATAAATGAACATGATTTTTACAGTAAAATAGCCAATTGGTCTTTTGAAGATATTGATTATACTAGCGAAGTAATTACAAATTGGATTTATGAAGACGAAATAAAAAAACGTGTAAAAGAAAATACAAAAATTCTAGATTTGGGAACAGCAGCGGGAGAAAAAGTACTTAAAAATTTTCCAAATTGTGCTGAGATATTGGGAACAGATTTCTCTAATGAAATGATAGAAACAGCAAACAAAAATCTATTCCAAAGTGGAAGAAAGAATATCTCATTTAGAGTTATGGACAATCTAAAAATGGATACTCCAGATAATTATTTTGATTTAGTAACAGCACGTCATACAATAATTGACCCGTTGCAAATATATAAAACGTTAAAAAAAGGTGGGCAACTTATTATAAGAGGTGTTGATAAATTTGATTGTTGGTCTTTAAAAAGAATGTTTGAAAGAGGCCAAGCATATCACGATGTTAAGCCTATAAGTTTAATAGATTATGAAGCAATAATGGATGCAGGATTTAAAGAAGTTGAATTAATCCCACTTCATGTAATAGAGTATTATAAAACAAAAGAAGATTTATATGCTTTACTAGTTAAAACACCAATATTAGATGACTTCTCTGAAGAATCATTTGATGAATATGAAAGAAGACCAATAGAGAAGGAAACGTTTGAAAAATATGTTGAACAAAACACTACTGAAAAAGGTATCAAATTAATCAGAAGATATTATGGAATAATTGGAAGAAAATAATAATTAGTAGTATGAATGCTAACAATTTTTGTTAGTATTCTTTCTATTTATAAAAACCAAAATAATGATAAACATAAGAAAAATTATTAAATTTTGAAGATGAAGATTTAATTTGGTTAAATTCGAGTGAGTTGATTGTTTAATAATGTAAAAAATAGTATAATATCTATTATAAATTAACTAAAAAAAATGGTAAATGCGAGGGGGGACAAGTATGGATAAAAAATTAATTGGGAATGAAAAGAACATTTTATTTTATAATGATGAAGAAGGTAATACAAAAGTAGAAGTAATATTAGAAAACGAAGATGTATGGCTAAATACGGAAGCGCTAGCAACACTTTTTAATATTGATAGAAGTGGAATTGTAAGACATATTAACAATATTTATAAAGATGAAGAGCTAGATGAAAATAGCACATGTGCAAAAATTACACATATGGGTAATGATGGTAAGCAAACTTACAATACTAGGTATTATAATCTTGATATGATTATTTCTATTGGATTTAGGGTTAATTCTAAGAAAGCAATTAAATTTAGGACTTGGGCAAATAAAATAATTAAAGATTATATGGTTCAAGGTTTTGCATTAAATGATGAAAGATTCTTAAAAGCAAAAAAATCTGATCAAGAGTATTTTAAAAGATTACTTGAAAGAATTAAATTAATTCGTACAAGTGAGAGAATGTTTTATCAGAAAATCACTGATATATTTGCTGAATGTTCCATTGATTACGATAAGAATAGTGACACTGCAATAGCTTTTTATAAAACCATTCAAAATAAATTTCACTATGCAATTACTGGAAACACTGCTGCTGAAATAGTTTATAACAGAGTAGATTCGCAAAAGGAAAATATGGGACTTACTACTTGGGAAAACTCACCTAATGGAAAAATTTTAAAATCTGATGTAATTATTGCTAAGAATTATTTGAACGAACAAGAAATTAAAAATTTGAATAGTTTAGTAAACTTATTTTTGGACATTGCTGAAAATAATGCAGAAAGAAGTATAACTATGTATATGGAAGATTGGAAAAATGAAGTAGAAAATGCTTTGAAAGTTTTTCATTATAAAGTTTTAGAAGGAAAAGGAAAAGTTTCACATAAACAAGCAACTCAAAAAGCAGAAAATGAATATGAAAAATATAAAGTTATACAGGATAAAAATTATGTGTCAGATTTTGATAGACTGCTAAGTGAAACAAAGCAAATTGAAAATAAATAAATTATACATTTTATCAAAAAGAAATATTTGAAAAATATGTTGAACAAAACACTACTGAAAAAGGTATCAAATTAATCAGAAGATATTATGGAATAACTGGAAAAAAATAATAATTAGTAGTATGAATGCTAACAGTTTTTGTTAGCATTCTTTTTTTGATATAAAGTTTATAAAAAGAGGAAAAGAACATTATAATAAGTGTTAATAGCCAAAATTAATACTAAATGTTTATGGTATAATTTATATAGGAGTTGATAGAATGAAATTAATATTATGTGGTGGAGGATCTGGAGAACAAAATCATTTTGCAAATAAAAAGTTAAATGAAATTATAGACCATAGTAAACCACTATTATATATTCCATTAGCTATGGATGAAAGTGATCATTCATATGATAGTTGTTACGAATGGATATGTGGAGAATTAGCTCAAGTCCAATTAGTCGGAATAGATATGGTTAGAAGTTTTGAAGAATTAGCTGAAAAAGACTATAGTAAATATTGTGCATTATTTATAGGCGGCGGAAATACGTACAAGCTATTAAAAGGAATTAAAGATAGTGGTGCTTTTGAAAAAATTGAAAAATTCATAAATAACGGAGGAATAGTTATAGGCGGAAGTGCCGGAGCTGTTATATTTGGATATGATATTAATATAATTTCTACAATGGATCCTAATGATGTAAAGCTAGATGATACTAAAGGGTTTGATGTAATGAAAGGTATATCAATATTTCCCCACTATACAAATAAAAAATCAAAATTATCAGAAGAAGAAAATCTTAATAGAATAAACACTTTTACTAACGCAATAAAAGAATTTTCTGTGGTAAATAGTAACGTTATAGCTATACCAGAAGAAGATGCTATTTTTGTTAATGATGATGAATTAGAAGTACTAGGTAATAGACCATTTTATTTCTTTAAAAATGGAGAATTACAAGAAATAGACTTAAAAGAAAATGCTAATATAAAAAAGTTATGTTATAATAGTAGACAACAATGAGGTGATTTACTTGACAACAGAAGAAATAATATATAATGAAGTAAAACACAGATGTGAACTTCCAACGAATGCCTATGGGATAGGTGCTTGGGATCACCATATAAAAATTGTATATAAACTTGCTAAAAAATATGCAAATGAATATGAAGCCAGTGTAGAAATAGTATCTTTAGCAGCACTTTTTCATGATATAGCAAGTGTTACTGATGTAAGCTATACAGAGGATCATCATATAATAGGTGCCCAAATAGCAGAAGAACTTTTATTAAAAGAAGAATATCCAGAAGATAAAATTGCACTAATTAAAAAATGTATTTTAAATCATCGTGGAAGTAGATTAGCAGAAAAAACAACACCAGAAGAAATATGTATAGCTGATTCAGATGCAATGGCACACTTTTATAGTATTCCTTCATTATTAAGCATGGTTTATAGAGAGAAAAAACTATCAATTGATGATGGAAGCAAATTTGTTATGGATAAGCTTGATAGAAGTTATAATAAAATGTCTTCAAAAGGAAAAGTACTTGTTAAAAGACAATACGATTCCGCAAAAGACGTATTAAGATATTAAAACTTATATATTATAGAAAAACTAAATAATTTATGAAATCATACACACAAAAGGAAACTATAGGTTTCCTTTTTTCTATATTCAAAACAGATTTTAAGCATCTCTGAATTACTATATTTAAAAAGCACAATTAACTTAATTAATGAGCAAAAGTGCTCTAAAAGTCTAAAAGATTACTAAAATATCAATTTGCATATTAAATCACAATAGGGCTGAAATTTTCAATAGATTCAATTAATTTTGGATGTTTAATAACAAAATGTATTGTTGGATTAGAATTTTTTGAAATAATTACATAGTTGCTTTTTAAAATAGTTATAGTTATATTTTTAAATGTTTTATTATTTGTATAATTTATATCATAATTGCCTACTTTTTCTGAATATTTGTTAGTAAGTGCTAAATGTTCCATATATTCTTCGTAAGTATAGTTTATTTTCTTGTTGTAAAATAAATTGTTTAAGCAAAGTAAAGGAATATCATCACTAAATTCGTTTTCTTTAATTACGTAAATGTAATCACTTACTTTACTGTTTTTAAGAATATGCTTCATATATTTTAATTCTTCAGTTTTATATTTAATTATTTTTTCAATATCAACTTTTGATATTTTATTTCTATCTAAGATTTTAATTAGTAATTTGTCTGAAATAGTAAATAAAGGTAGTGATGAAAGATATCTTTTTCTATCTAAAAGTATATTTTTATCTTTTTTTAAAAACAATTCATATTCTTTCATATTATTTTCTCTATAAATCTCCATTAATGGCTTAGCTTTTTTAAGAAGTAGATTACTTTTTTCTTTATAATATTTTACTTCTGTTTTATTAGTTGTTAAATAGTACATTCCTTTATCGTGGAAGCCTTTAATACACTCTCCTGTTAATGCAACAGTATCAGAAACATAATCGAGGTGATTATATACTTCAGCTTTTAAGTCTTTTAAATAATATGGTGATATTTGTCCAGTCATATAAATTGGAATCCAACTCTCAAGACCCAACATCATCTCATTAAAAGGTCTGTCTACATTGTGAATAATATTTAAATGATGTCCTTTCTTTAAGCAAATTGCAATTGCAAACATCCATTTTTTACCAAAGTCAACGTCTTCTGCCATGTCTTCCATAGGCATACAACTATGCATAAAAATATCTTCTTTTGATTTAGATAAAACCGTTGCCTTAAAAAAGTTCAATTCTCCTTCTTTCATTTCTTCAAGTCCATAGTAATGTCTTGTTTTTGCCTTATAAAAAGGCACATTTGGAACTTTTAATTCATCAAACTTTATTACTTTTATATAATCATCTAAGTTAAATGAATCGAGATTATTTAAAAAGTCAGAAATTTGATTTTTACCAGGTGTTGCTTTACTTGTTAGCCAGGTGAATAAAGTGTTATAAAAGTTATTATTCGTTAAATCTTTTTTTTTGCATCCAATAATTGTCATTAATTTATTTATATCATCAGGATTTTTATATCTGTTAAAAATATAAGAACATATTTTGTTCGAAAATTCTGTTGGATTAGATGGCTTAGATTTACCATACCTAATTCTTGAAATATGTGAAGCATCAAATACGATATATTTTGACATTTCATGAGTGTTAATGTTAAGTGATGTTATTAAAGTATTTATATTATTACTAAATGACACATAGTCAAAGTTATCACATGATAATGTAGAATTAAAATCCTCTATTATTTTATTAAGAGTATAATTATTTTTACCGCTTTCCTGTGCAATATCAAAAAGTGCTGTAGTTAATTTACTTATTTGTTTACTTTCTTTTTGAGGTGCTCTTGAACCATTACGATATCTGCTTATAACTGATTCGGACAATCCGGATTTATTTGCTAGTTTTTTAGAAGAGCAATCTAACTCTTTTAAATATTTATTTAAGCATTCTTCAAACTTCATATTACATCATTCCTCATAATTATTATACTACATTTTAAAATAATAAAAAACTTTCCACTAAAAACAATGTTTTTTAAGTCAAGAATGTTGTTGAGTTTATCATTTTTACTTATAATAATAAATAAGGAGGAGAATGTGATATTATGAAAATAGGAAAGTTAAATATTTCACAAAAAAATCTTGTTGTAATTGGAGTAGCTATTCTGGGCGTTATAGGAGGTGTTATTTTGCTCACCAAAGGATTTTTAAATCCAGATGCAAAAATAAAAATAGTAAAGTCTGAAGCCAGTAAAATAGAGCTTGAAGACTATTCAACAAATGAGTT
Source organism: uncultured Bacilli bacterium (assembly GCA_934162125.1). GTDB lineage: Bacteria > Bacillota_I > Bacilli_A > RF39 > UBA660 > CAG-877. The sequence goes on along the minus strand of CAKPHU010000005.1, from coordinate 121,098 downwards.
TTCCATCAAAAAGCCAAAAGGATGGAAAGTTGATACATTAGGTGATTACATTCATTATACAATTAAAGTATATAATCCAGACAATCCAACTTATCAGTTTTTCTTTAACATGAAAACTGAAGGGTATAATAAATCAGAAGATGCTAAAAAGTGGCAACAAAAGTATTATCCCAATAATATATTTGCAAAAACCAGTGTAATAGCAACTAAAGACACAGAAGGATTTTATAAAATATTCAATGATTTAGGCACATTAAATAACACTAGCACATTTACATTTCCAACATTAACTGATTTTACTGTAAGTGAAAACTTAGGAAAAGGCAGTTTAGGTGGGGATATGTTACGAGCAACATTTAAAGATGCAAATGGAAAAGAAGGTGAAGGCATATTTACTGCTTATGTATATGATGTGGGTTCATACTATGTTTATGAAAATATAATTTCAGGTAAACAAATAGATATACAATATCTAAATGTATATGACACAATTTTTATTACTACACCAAAAGATGAACTTATAGATTGGCAAGATACATTGAATACTATTTGTTCTTCACTTAACTTCACAGATAGCTTTATAAATGGATTTAATCAACAACAAGATGCGGTCATGAAAAACTTTCAACAAATTAGAGCAATAGGTAATCAAATAAGTGATGGAATAATGGATTCTTGGAATAAGAGAAACAAATCTTTTGATATCATGAGTCAAAAACAAAGTGATGCAACACTTGGTTATGAAAGAGTTTATGACACTGAAACTAATGAAATTTATAAAGCATATAATGGCTTTAATGACGATTATGATGGAAAAAGATATAAAGCTATAACAGATGATATGTATTCACAAAAAACAAGTGGATATATAGAAAAGTAGGTGTGATATGAAGAATAAAAAAATAATTTATGTTATTATTGCATCTATCGTATTAATAGGTATTATTTCTATAGTCATTATTAAAAATGGAAAACAGGAATTAAATGATCATACTCCACCAGGTGCAAACTCAATATTGGATGCACTTAAGAAAAAACATCCAGATAAAGAGTATCAAAAGTTAAAGGGTGGGGAAATATTAACTGAAGATACTTCATTTAGTAAATATTCATTTATAACCAATAATTCTATATATATTTTTAATCCACAAAAATTAGATAATGGAGAATTTATTTATAAAAAAGTATATGATATAGATAAGAATATTAAGGTTATGAATATTACTCCAAACTCAGGAGCGGACATAAAATTTTACGATTATAATGATACTATATATACACTACACGATGATAATACGGATAATAAAGTTAGTGATAGTTATGATATGTATTTAAATGCAAATTATAATTTAAGTGATTATCTTAAATGGGAGTATTCTAAAGAGTTTCTTGGTAGAAAAACTGATTATGATTTTATGTCTAAATATGCTTATGTAAAAGATAATATTTTGTATAGTAAAAACTATGGCAATGAAAAATATCCAACCATTGAAAAAATAAGCGGTAATTATGAAGGAGAAAAAGTAATTAGAATCTACAACGAGAGAATAGTAAAGACAGATAAAGGCTTCTATGAATTAATGAGTTATTTTGACACTAACTCAAACAAAAAGATTGTCACAACAGTTAAAATTAATATGTTAACTAAATATTATGATGAAGTATTAACGTTTACATACAAATATGTAATATTAAAAAATTACACACTTATACCTATAAATGATGTTATGGAAAATAGAGTAAGAGATTATTCATACGATTATTTTTTAAGTGGATTTAATTATATGAGTGAAGTTAGATATGAGGAATAATAAAAATAGGAATAAAGTAGTATAAGAACAGTAATAACTTTTGTTGTTACTGTTTTTTTGAAAATAAAGCATTTCATATAATAAGGCAAGCTTCAAATGAAATATAAAAATAAATAGCTCCATGATATAATGAAATAGAAAGGAACGTGATTTTAATGACTACTATATACATTTCAAGGCACTCTCAACCATTTAGAAAGCTTTTAGGAGAATATAAAGTCAATGAAATAGAGCAAATAAGAAATGAAAAGAATCCATTAAGTGTTGCTGGAGAAAAATACGCAGAGCAAATGAGTAATTATCCTGATTTATCAAAAGTAGAAACTTTATATTCTTCACATTATGTGAGAGCTATGTCAACTGCCAAATATATAGCAGAAAAAAACAACATTACATTAAATGTTGACGAAAGATTGGGAGAAAGAAAATTTGGCGTTAATGAATTATCAGAATTACCATCAATATTTTTTGAAGAACAATTCCGAAATTGGGATTATAAACTTCCAAATGGCGAATCTACCAATGAAGTTTCTAAAAGAATGAATGAAGCCTTATTAGAAATATTAAATAATAATAAAGGTAAAAAAGTCGCAGTCATATCACATGGAACTGCCATATCAGCTATGTTAAAAAAATGGTGTGATGTAAAATTAAATGAAGAAACAAAGTTAATTGAAATATATTTTAATAATAAATTAATTTTTGATGGAAACTGGAAAAGCCCTGAACTATTTAAAACAGAGTTTGATGATAATAATAATTTAATAAATATAGAAAACATTAAACTTTTTTAGATTTTACAAAAGCTTCTACTTTATTATAAGAACACTTAAACTTCGTGTTATAATTAATCCAATCAATTGTATGCGAAAATGCTATAAAATTTTAAAATCAAAAAAGGAGATGATATTAATGGAAATTAGAAAAATATTAAAAGAAGAAATGCCAGAAGCACTAAAATTAGTTTGGGAAGTATTTATGGAGTTTGAAGCACCAGACTACACCGAAGAAGGTATAAAAGAATTTAAAAAAACAATTGATGATGTTTCATGGGTTGAAGCAAGAGACTTTTATGGAGCATACGATGAAAGCAACAAAATATTAGGGGTTATTGCGACTAAAGACACCACGCATATAGCATTATTCTTTGTAGATGGAAAATATCACAAACAAGGAATAGGAAGAAAGTTATATAATAAAGCAGAATCCTTAAATAACAATGAATTCTTTACCGTCAATTCTTCTCCATATGCACATGAAATTTATAAACATTTAGGATTTGTAGATACAGACAAAGAACAATGTATCAAAGGATTAAGATTTTATCCTATGAAAAAAGATTTAAAATAAAGAAATTATTACTTATAAGACAATTTAAAATCTAAAAAATAAGTCATACATAAAAAATAAAGATATAGGAGATACAATAATGGAATATATTATTAGAGAAAAAGAATTAAAGGACTGTGAAGCTTGGGTTAATGTAAATATTTCAAGCTGGAATGATAGTTTGTGCGGAGTAGTATCTGATAAATTATTAGAAAAGATTTCTTCTAATAGAGCCGAAAGAATTGAAAAGGAAAAAGAAAATTTTAAACAAGACGATTACCATTATGTATTAGAAGAAAATGAGAAAGTAGTTGGAATTCTAAAAATAAAAAAATCAGATAGAACTGATTTTACTGACTGTGGAGAGGTTCAAATATTATATCTTTTATCTTCTGTTAAAGGAAAAGGATATGGAAAAGCTCTAATTAACGCAGCCTTTTCTAAATTGAGAGAAAAGGGCTTTAATAAAGTTATCATAGGGTGTTTAGATGGCAATCCTTCAAATGAGTTTTATAAACATTTAGGTGGAAAGTTTATAAGACAAGAAGACTGGAATATATTTGATGAATGTTACAAAGAAAATATATATTTATATGAAATTTAATAATAATAAAAAGAGTGTTAATAGTCTTGTTAACACTCCTTTTTATATGAACGAAAAAACAATACAATAATTATGCAAACTAATTATAAACAGTATCTTTAAGAATAGAGGCCAAAGTCTTATTACCATTATCATTCAAATGAATGTTATCAGGCATCATTACCGTTTTTTCTTCTTTATAAAAATCAATAACTTTAACATTATCACCCTTAATAGAATTAGAATTAATATCTTTATTTAAAGAAACAATATAAATATCATAGTCCTTACATAGATTAATTAAATTCTCGTATTCAAGAGTATTTAGTTCAAGACTATTATCAAAAAGAAAAACAAGTTTATGATTAATATTATTATCGTTAATATCTTTTTTAAGATTATTTATTAAAACATCATAGGAAACATCGTTAAAAGTAATAAAATTACTATCACTAAAATCATCTTTAATATTTTCAAATAAATTAATAAGAAGGTCATTACCATAAAAAGTAACTTTTTTCATAACATCATCATTATGTTTATTAATAATTTCATCTTTCTCCTTATTGTATCTATCAAGATATAAATTATAAATACTATCATAAATAGCTTTGGTAAAAACATCTCTACCTGTACTAGTAAGATGTACACCATCATAAGCAAAATACTCACTATGACCCTTAGAAATAGAATTCCAATCAATAATATGCAAGTTAGGAAATTCATTTGCTAAGCTAGCAAGCCTATCATTAACATAAGTATAATTAACGGTATTAACCCAAAAGATATCTCTATCACCACAAGTATTTAAAATCTCCACCTTACACTCATATGGACAATCTCCATTAGTACCAAGATTAAATACAATAGGATTACCAAGAGCACCTTTGTTCTTTAAATCAAGTAAAATACGATTAGCTTCATAAGCTGTTCTAGAAACTTTTCCATCAAAATAGCCATTAGGAAAAGCATTATATAAATTAGGAATTGCTCCGAGAAGAACGGAATCCCCAATACCAACAACCGGTAAATTAGTAACAACATTACCAAGATTATTTTTATTGTTGTCAAGTTCTTCAAGTGTAGCATTCCAATCATCATTTTCTTTTTTCTTATTTGATAAATAAGATTCTTTATGATTAGACATCAGCTTCTGATTACTATTCATTTGTTCTCTTAAAGCATTCATTTCATCAGTATAGTCTTCACTTAAACAGTAAACATAAACGCCATATGAAGCAGCAATCAAAATAATAAAACAAAGAATATATCTAATAATCTTACATTTACTTTTACGAGAAAAAATACAGAAATGTAATAAATAAGATATACTAATAATTAAAATAAGCATAATCCCATACTTAAGATAAATATTAATAGAAGAATTTAAAAATAAATAAATAATAGGGTATTGAACTAAATAAACTTCATAACTAACACTAGATAAAGATTTAATCACTTTATCAAAAATAGGTAAATTATTATTAATTAAAGTACTATATAAGATAATTCTTGTAGAAATCAAAGTAGTTAAAATCATACTAATAAACATAAAACTGCTATTAGAATCAACAAAAACAAATAGTCCAGTTAAAATTAGAATATATAAATAAAAAATAATTTTACTAAGAACATTTTTCTTTAACTCCTTAAATATCATATCTCCATAGTAATGGTAAATAAAACAAATTAGAACACCAAATAACAAGGAAAATACTCTTGTTAAAGTATTATAATAAGTAAACATTAAACTATTATTATTTCCACTAATCCAAAAATAAATAGTACTAGCAAGAGTAATAATAGAAAGAAGAATTGTTGGAATAACCTTATTAAATTTATCACCTATTTTTTTAAAAAGCATAAATATAAAAGGAAAAATCAAATCAAACTGAAGTAAAATTGCAATATACCATAAATGAATAAAAGGAGAATTAAGCGTTCCTGCAAAATAATCATTATTTGAAGATAATTGCCAATAATTGTTATACCCCAGTATAATCGAAGTACTTTCGGGTTTCAAATTAAACCATGTCTTATTAAGAATAAAAGTTGCCGCAATAGAAATAAAAACAACTACTATTAATGGTAAATAAAGTCTAAAGAATTTATTAAGATAATATTCCTTTAAAGATATCTTTTCTTTACTAAATAATGAATTGGTAGATAAAAAGCCACTAAGAACAAAAAAAGTACATACTGCCAAATAGCCACCCTTCAATATACCAAAATGATATAGAAGTATTGCAATACAAGCAAATACTCTAATAAAATCTAAATATTTAAAATAATTATTTTCTTTCTTCTCTTTACTATTCATTTAAACCATCTTCCGATTATAATTGTAGCAAATTTCTAATAAAAAGTCATTAAACTATTAGATAACATTTTCTTTTCTTATGTTCCGTTTGATAATGGTTGAAAAAAGCATAAGAAGCTGGTATACTTCAGGTAAAAGAGGGTGAGAAAAAATGTGGTATAGTAATAAAAAAGGTTTTACGCTAGTAGAGTTACTAGCAGTCATAGTAATAATGGGAATTTTAATGGCAATAGCAATTCCATCTGTAAGTAGTATTATTAATAAATCTAAGGCAAAAGTATATGTTCAAGATGCACTTAGTTTTGTAAGCACTGCTAATGCAATGGTTACAAATGAAACACTTAAAATTGATGATTATGATACGACCTATTATATTCATATAAACAATTTGTTAAATGATAATAGTGACATAACAAAAAGCCCTTTTTCAGACTGGTTAGATGCATATGTTGTAATAACACTAAATAAAGATGGTACCAATGATTATTATTGGGTAAGTTGTGATCAAACTGGTTGGAAAATAAACTTAAAATCATCTAAAACAATAACTGCCCAAGATGTTCATCTCGGCAGAAAGTACGTAAATAATAGGCAACCAATAAAAGGCAAGAACATAATATCTGTAATGAATAAAGATGGCGTTACTGAAATACTTCCTGCTAGACACAGTTTAACCGAAGAAGAAGCTAAGAAATGTTTTAGTTTTAAAAATTTATCTGATTCGGAAGCAGAACTTACATACTATAAAAAAAGTGTGGAACAGATGTTACAATACCAGGTATGATAGGTGATAGAGAAGTGACTTCTATTCACAATTATACATTTAGAAACATGGGAATAACTAGTGTTTATATCCCAGACACAATAAAAAAAATCGGTAATGAATCATTTAAAAATAATAACATTAAAAGTCTACATATTCCATCAAGTGTAATAGAGATAAAAATCTGGGCTTTCGCTAATAACAAAATAAAAGATTTAACATACGATGAAGGAATAAAAACGATAGGAGCATCGGCATTTCAATATAATCAATTGACAGAAGCCATAATACCCGATTCAGTAACTTCTCTAGGAGCGTGCGCGTACTGTAACAACCCAATCCCAAACCCATCATTTTTATATGTTAAAAAAGGTGATTCGTATGATTATACTAGAATAAGAGGTTACATTGGTGATTTATCAGAATTTCCAGATAAAGTATTTAGAATACCAGGAGAAATAAATGGTGTGAAATTAAAAGTTATTGAATCAGGAGCTTTTCAACGAATGTCTTTAAGTGACTGGGAAGTTGTAATACCTGATACTGTTATTGATATTCAAAGTAGTGCTTTTGCTTTTGATGGTATTTCAAAAGTAAATATTCCGAACGGAGTAATAAGTATTGGCGGTAGTGCATTTTATAGTAACAAAATAAAAGAATTAAAAATTCCTCAAAGCGTAGTAATACTAGGAGGGCAAGCATTCAATACAAATGCTGTTCAAGATGATAGTCAGGCATGGATATATAAAAGAACTACAAGCGGCATAGATTATAGTACATTAGTAGGTTATGCTGGAGCTAAAAAGAAAGATGTAACTATTCCGGCAGAAAAAAACGGTGTAAAACTAAAAACAATTGCCAGTGGAGCTTTGGGTGTAAGCTATTTTACTGGCACGTTAAAAATTCCTTCAACAGTAACAAGTATAGGAACTAACGCTTTTATGCTAAATTATGTTACATATGTAGACAATGGTGATGGTAATTTAGTACCTGGCTTCGTTTATGCTAGAGACAACAATGGCAAAATTGATTACACAAATATAATAGGTTATGCTGCATATGGAACTGACAATGTAATAATTCCAGAAAAAGTAAAAACAATCTCTAACTCAGCATTTTATTATAGTAATATCAAAGCTGTAACTTTACCTGAAGGATTGATAAAAATTGGGAATAATGCTTTCAGAAATTGCAAACTAAGGTCATTAACCATTCCTTCAACAGTAACAAGTATAGGAACGGATGCTTTTAGAAAAGAAATTACTTATGACAATTACAATTCTTCTCTAACAAAAATAGTAAATAAAACAGGTAGAAAATTCGACTGGAAATCAATAACAGGAGGGCCATCAGAAGCTAATTTTGATTATGGAACCGTCGAAAACTGGTATGGAGATATTGAAGTTGTTAAAGAGTAACATCATAGCAAAAAAATTTAACTTTAATGCGTTAAAAATATAATTATAAGGAAAGTCAATTCATTATAGTATGTTGACTTTTCTTTTTTTTACTATTTAGTCACATTCAACCAAATCAATTGTTAAAAACAATAAAAATTAGTATAATATATATCAAAAATTATATGTGCAAGAAGTATATAAAAAACAAAATGCTTAAGCATCTTTAAGTGCATAATCGCCTAATCTCTACAAAAATTAAAATAAAGATAAAAATAAATAGAGCATCCATACAAAATGCTCTATTTTCATATTTAAAACAAAAATAATTTATAATAGAGAAAGCACTATGTCCTAAAAAATGTAAACATCTTGTCTTTTCACAAATAAAATTGTTTTTCCTTTATTTATAATGATAAAATAATATTAAGATAAAATAAATGGAGGTAAATATGGTAAGTGGAAGTCAAGTTAATTCTGATTTAAGTAGTATTACTTCAGCTATAACAAATTATTCTAATTGCGTAAATGAGCTTGCTTCATCATGGAAAGGTAACTCATATAATAACTTTTCATCTAAAGCAAATGATTTTAGTTCAGAATATGCAAGTAGCTTAAAAACTCAGTTCACAGCTTTTGCATCTGCCTGTGATTTATATGCCAAATATAAAGAACTAAAACCAAAATATAATATTGCTAAGAGTAACTACAATACTGCATACGCTGCTAATAATACAAGTTCAGCCCGTAGTTATCTTTCTGAAATGAATAGCTACGAGTCGGAAATGGAAACTTTAAAAACTCAAATTGAAAGTCAACTACAGAGTGCTGCCTCTGTTAAATTAGCCACTGTTAGTATCAATGGAGATAGTACCACAAGCACATCTGGTTCTAATTCTTATGCAATAAGATCGAGTTCTCCATATATTCAAAATGCTATCAATTGGGCCTTTGACATTGCCAATGACGACACACACGGTTACTCACAAAAGACAAGAAATGGTAATCCAAATTATGACTGTTCATCTTTTGTCATCAATGCTTATGAAAATGCGGGTATCCCGGTTAAAGAAGCCGGAGCAGGATTCACAGGAAATATGAAAAGATCATTTACTCAATGTGGATTTACATGGTATCCAGGTACACCAAGAGCAGAAGACCTATTACCAGGTGACGTTTTATTAGATGAAAATTCTCATACCGAAATGTATATAGGCGATGGACAAATGATTGGAGCCCATGGTGATAGAGACGGCCAAGATGGTGATTCAACTGGTAAAGAAATAAACGTTGTTCCATTTTATAGCAGTGGATGGGATGGTTACTTAAGATATGAAGGAAATAAATAAGGAGTGATAGAATGGATAAAGTTTCAATTACAGATTATGGCATTTTCAATAATGCAATATCTACTACTACTTTAACAAATTCCAAAGTAACTGAATGTAATACCAGCCTAAATGATTCCTTAACCAAACTTAGCAACGAAAGTGTTTTCATGGGACCAGTAGCAGAAGAATGTGTTAATTTAATTAATGAATTGGATACATCTCTAAATACTATTGGTGAAAATTTCAAAACTATAGCAGACTTTCTTACTACAGCTTCCGCAACATACAAAAATGCTGATAGTGAAGCAAATCAAGCAGTTCAATTAAAACTTAATGGAGTTAGTCAAACAGCAATCAACAGTGATTATAAAAATCCAGGTAACTTATCAGGTTACAGATTAGACTTTGTAAATGAAATCAAAGCTGGTGCCATAGAAACCTATAATAAATATGGAGTTTTACCTTCTTTAACACTTGCTCAAGCAATACTAGAAACAGGTTGGGGTAGATCAAGAATTGGTAACAATATTTTTGGTATTAAAGCTGGTAGTAGTTGGACTGGCAAAAGAGTAAATTGTTTAACTGGAGAACAAAATGCTGATGGTACTAGATATCAAACACGTGCTGATTTCAGAGATTATGATTCAGTAAATGATTCTATTATTGATCATGCTGAACTGTTAACTAAAGACAGATACAAGCCTGTTTTAGAGGCTACTAATTATAAGGAGGCTTGCGTCGCTGTTAAACAATGCGGTTATGCAACAAGTCAAACCTATAGTGAAAATTTAATTAGTATTGTTGAACAATATGGTCTTGATCAATGGGACCCAAAATAGGAGATAATATATGAGTGTATTTATGTTAGATTGTGATCCTGTCATATCAGGAGCTAATACAATAAATTCTTTAGCAAATCAAATCTCAAGTGTTGTAGATTCGATAAGTGGTTATGATACAAGTTGTGAAGATGGTTTTGACTTCTCATCAGTTAAAGCTCAAATGATCGCAAATGTTGAAGCCTGTGTTACAAAATTCAAAAATACATCTATTTATGCTGATAATGTAGTTAGTGCTCACACTTCCCTTCAAAAGTCATTAACGCTAGCCAAAACAGAAACTAATAAAACTGCTAGTAGTGGATATTCAAGTAGTAGTTCATCAAGCGGAGGCTATTCAGGAAGTTATTACTCTGGAGGATCATCAAGTACAATTTCAGGAGGCATAGCAGCTGGAATAGCTAGTGCTATTTCGGGATTAGATGAAACAAACACAGAGCCAGAAGACAAAGAAAAAGATGAAAATGCTATTACAGATAAAATTGAAGAAGTAAATCATGTTGGTATTAATTTAGATAAATTAGATGATTCGCTAAAGAACGACTATATAAATAAAGTTACCTATAATGGCAATGGTTACGCCATGATTGACGATCACTATGTAGTTTTATGTAATGAATCAATCGGAACAGTTGGTGATGAAATTATTTTCAAAAACAATAATGGTGAAGAAGTTAAGTGTATTGTTGGTATCAGTTTTGAAAAGCCTACTACTGACAATGCTAAATCTAATGTTAGTTTTATCGTTAATGAAAATTGGAATAGTGAAAATGAAAATAATATAAATATTGATATGACTAAATATACTGTTACAAATAATGGACAATTTGACCTTAATGCTAACAAAATAGTAAATGAAAGTACTATATTAACTAATTTAGCTAGCTCAACTGATAATCAAAGTTCAGGAAATGAAACAGTCGAAATATAGAAAGGAGTTTATCAATGGCCAAATATGTATGTGATTTTGCTGAAGTAATAGCAGCAGGAGAAAAGTTATGTTCAGCTGCCAACAATATAAAAACAGCTATTCAAAATTATGATACTAATGTTACAAGCGATCTTTCGGCTTGGAGTGGAAAAGCTAAAAATAATTTTACTGCTCAATGTACAAGTCAAGTTGAACTAGCTACTGCAAAAGCAGAAAAAATGAGTGAAGTTGGTGAATTTATCAAATCATCTGCTAAAAGTATCCAAGATTTAGAAAATCAGTTAGCAAGTTTAAGTATTTAGATGTAAAATTATGTAACATTTTAATATAAAATATATACAAGTAAACAATTAAACGATATATTGAAAATAAGTAGGAGGTATTTATTAATGAATACAAATGGTTTACAAGTTGATTTTGGTGGTATGAACCGCAACAGTAGAGAAACAATTGAAAACTCAGAAGAATTTCGTGAAAAATTATCATCATTAAAAGCAAAAGTTGATGAATTAGGCTCTAACTGGAAATCTGGTGGTGGTAGAGAAAAATTTATGGCTGCATATGAAGATCTTGCTGTATTGTTAAATACATTTAATGAGCAAGTTGCTAATTTAGGTGAAGGTTTAGGAAGGGCAGCTAACATCTTAGAAGAGGCTGAAAATGACGTAGCAAGTAGTGCAGGAAGGATTGGTTTTTAATGCAAATAGATAATTATGAACAAGCACGTAGTAGTGCAAATGAAATTTTAAATTTAGCAAATCAAATCAAAGAAGTATTTGATAATGAAGATATAGTTATGAACGGTTTATTTTCAGATCACTGGAATAGTATTGGTGCTCGTGATATTGAATCAGATTATATGAGACAATTTCATGAAAAATACTCTGCATTCTATGAACAAGTAGTAGAAATGAATAAAGTAATCAATGAAGCTGCTAATACTTATGAAGCTGCTGATGCTGCTGCTACTAATGCTGTTGAAATAGATAACTAAAAAAGAATAACGTTGAAAGAGACTTAATTGCATATTGAGCCTTTTTTTTATGCAACAGTCAAAAAGCTATTCTATAGATATTAGTTAAGCGTATGATATAATCTAAATAAGAGGTGATAATATGTTAAAACCACAAAGATTGAAAAAGGGAGACAAAATAGCTATCGTTAGTCTATCAAGAGGACTTTTAGGAATGCCATTTTGTAAACATGAATTGTCTATTGCTTTAGATAGACTAAAAGAATATGGATTAGAACCAGTAATAATGCCTAATGCTTTAAAAGATATGAAGTACATTGAAGAACACCCAGAAGCTAGAGCAAGTGATTTAAAGGATGCTTTTATGGATCCTAGTATAAAAGCTATCATAACCGCAATAGGTGGCATTGATACTTATAAAACAATACCTTATCTAATGGATGATCCAGAGTTTATTGAAGCTGTTAAAAACAACCCTAAAATTTTCACCGGCTTTTCTGACACTACAAATAATCATTTAATGTTAAATAAAATAGGTCTATCTACATTTTATGGACCATGCTTATTAGTTGATATAGCAGAGTTAGATAATGAAATGTTGCCTTACACTAAAGACCAATTTGAAAAATTTTTTACAGGTGGAAAATCTTATGAAATAAAATCAAGCCCAGTTTGGTATAGTGATAGAAAAAGTTATGGACCAGAAGAGATTGGAATACCAAGAGAATCTCATCAAGAAATACATGGTTTTGAAACTTTAAATGGTCAAGGAACAGCAACTGGAAAACTATATGGAGGATGCGTAGAAAGTATATATGAATCATTTATGGGAACAAGATTTGCAGATCAAGCATCAGTGTATGAAAAATATCAAATATTCCCAACAGAAGATGAATGGAAAGAAAAAATATTATTCTTAGAAACTAGTGAAGTAGCTGCCACTCCTAAGGAACTTGAAAAAATGCTTTTGGAATTAAAAAAGAGAAATATTTTCAATTTAGTTCAAGGACTTATCGTTGGTAAACCTATAGATGAAAAATATTATGAAGAATATAAAGAAGTATATAAAAAGGTTTTTTCAGACTTAGAGACGCCAATTTTATATAACGTAAATTTTGGACATTCTGTCCCAAGATGTCTTCTACCTTATGATGCCGAAGCAACTATCGACTATGATAACAAAAGAATTTTTATAAATACTGAAATATTAAAATAAAATTATCATAAAAGCAAGTTAAAACAAGTTGTTAAAAATAGGAGTAAGAAAATGAGTGAAGTAATATTAGAAGAAAATATTAGTATTGAAGAATTCTTAGACGTAATAGAGTCTGTAGGATTTAAAAGTTATTCAAAAGAACAAGTTGAGAAAGCTCTAAAAAACACCATGTACATGGTAAAAGTTATGGTAGATGGTAAAGCAGTAGGAATAGGTCGTGTTGTGGGTGACTTCAGTATAGTTTGTTGTCTATCAGACATTTGTGTAAGACCAGAATATCAAGGAAAAGGCTATGGCTTGATGATTGTTAATAAATTAAAAGGAATGATTGAATCAAATGTAAAACCAGGAGAAAAAATGCAAATTGAATTAACTCCAACAGCAGGAAATGAAGGGTTTTATCAAAAAGCCGGATTTAAATATAAACCTGATAAGATAACAGGTATGTATTTGTGGATTAAAAAATAATCAAAGGAGAATATATATGGAAAAGTTTTATTTGGAAAGACCATCACTTGAAAGAAAAAAAGACATATTAGAATATTTTAACGAGTTTGTAGAATACAATTCAGACATAAATGGTTCTGGTTCCTTAGATAAGGTGTTGACTGATATGTCTTTTGAAAAAGCTCTTGAAAGATGTTTAAATACAGAAAATGAAGAGTATGCAAAAAAAATAAATAGATGTCCAGCCAAAACCTTTCTTCTTATTAGGAAAAATGACAATAAAGTAGTTGGCATGATTAATGTTAGATGGAACTTATCTTTAAGTATGCAACAATTTGGTGGCCATATTGGCTATGCGATCAGACCAACAGAAAGAAGAAAAGGCTATAATAAAATAAATTTGTATTTAGGTCTAGTTGAAGCTCAAAAATTAGGACTAAAACGTGTAATGTTAGACTGTGACGTTAATAATTTAGGATCTGATAAAACACTTAAAGCCTTAGGTGGTGTCCTTGAAAGAACAGAAATAGATCCAAGTGATGGAATATTAACTAATGTCTACTGGTTTGATGTCAAAGAATGCTTAGAAAAGTACGCAGAAATATACAAACCATATATAGATATCAAAAAATAAGCAGGAGAGTAGTATGAAAATAATAGAATATAATGATAAATATTTAGAAGATGTTAGAGATTTATTAGTTGAATTAGAAGAATACATTGTATCTATTGATAAAGATAACCTCGATCATGTCCACCCAGAATATCATGAAAAAAAGGCTCTACTGGATTTAAAAGAAGTATCAGAACAAGATGGTAAATGTTTTCTAGCCTTAGAAGATGATAAGGTGATTGGACTTATAATGGGAACAATTCCTCCCTATGATGAATATGACTACTTAGATTACAAATGCCCAAAAAGAGGCAAGGTTACCGAATTAATAGTTAGTAGTAAAATAAGAAGCAAAGGTGTAGGCCAACAACTTATGGAGAAAATGGAAGAGTACTTCAAAAGTAAAGGTTGTGAGTACTCTATGGTTGATGTCTTTGCCTACAACGAAAACGCCATAAAATTCTATGAGAAAAAAGACTATCATGCCAGAATGTATATAGATATTAAAAAACTTTAATAAGAAAAGAGAATCAATATGCCAACATTTGAAATAACTGAGTTAATAAAAGGTCGCCCAAAGAAGATAACATCAAGTAAAGAAAAAGAGTGCTATGATATTCTAGATGAACTTCATATAGATTATGAAAGAGTAGAATACAATTATTATCCTGAAACTTTAGAAGAACAGTTGTTGATTGATAAAAAGATAGATGTTCCTGGAATCAAAAATTTAGTATTTCGTACCAAAAATAAAAAACATTTTTTCTTTATTATTTTGCCACGAGACAAAATGTTTGATGAAAAGGTTTTTCGTTTAAAATATGGTGTTCCTAGAATCAATCTTGCAACAGAAAACAATCTTAACGAGATATTAAGAACTCATAAAGGTGCCGTTAGTATTATGGAACTGGCTTATGATAAAGATAATCTTATAGCAGTCTATATTGATAAAACTTTAATTACTAAAAAATATTTTAGATTTCATCCTAATGAAAATACCGCAACAGTGCGTATTAAAACAGAAGACTTATTAAATAAATTAATGCCGTACTTAAATCATGAACTAATTATAATGGATTAAAAGTATATTTGTTTGACACATCTTAATATATTTGATAGACTTTACATTGTAGAATAGGAAGTGAAAATATGAATAATGGTAACTTTGAAAACGGTCAAAATAACCAACAACAATTCAACAATCCTGTACCTACTACACAACCTGGTGCTATGCCAACTCCAGTTCCAACTGATACAAATGAAAAAGCAAAAAACAAACCTATTATACCAATTATAATTGCTATAATAGTTGTTATTGGATTAGGTGCAGCATACATGTTATTTTTCAACACAAAAACATTAACATGTACTAATTCGCAATCTTATTTTGGAGTAAAAACAACAGCGTCAATTACAATTAAATTTAAAAATAACAAAGCTTCAAGTGCCTCAATGCGTGTACAATACGAAGTTCCAAGTAGTTATACAAGTGAAGAAATTGAAGCTGCTAAAGAATCAGTTGTTGAAACAGTAGAAGATGAAGATTATGTAATAAATCCAAAAGTATCTGTTGATGGCAACGTTATTACAGTAGATGCTGATGTTAAATCAGATAAATTTACTTCTGCTGATACTTACGATGCTGCAAAAAAAGAATTAAGTAATCAAGGCTATACTTGTAAATAAAATAAAGTCACAATAAAAGAGCAATCAAAGCTCTTTTTTTCTTTTATATTTTTTAAACATTAATGTGTTTCTTTATATAATAAATAACAAATGTTATTTTATATCTTTACAAAACTTAAACAATTGTGTATATTAAATAACAAATGTTATTTATGGAGAAAAATATGGCAAGAAAAAATGTATTTGATAAAGAAAAAATCTTATCTAAGGCAAAAGACTATCTTATGAAAAATGACATTGAGACCTTAAATGCCAGATCGTTATGCAGTTATATAGGTTGTTCAACTCAACCATTATTTAAGTACTTTGCCAATATGTCTGAACTAAAAAGCAAATTAAAAGATTATTTGCACGATTATTATAATTCTTTTGTAGAACAAAGATTGAACAAAGAAGATTATTTATATAGCATTAGTAATGCCTATGCTACTTTTTCTTTTGAAAATCCTAATCTTTTTAAAGCTTTATTCATGTCAGACCTTGCTGGTACTAGAACAATTTCTGAGGTTTTATTATCAGCTCAAAATCAAGAAACAATTGCCTTTATTGAGGACACATATAATTTTTCTAAAAAGCAAGCTAACGAATTATACCGTGATACTAGATTCTACGTTCATGGTCTATCATGCCAAATAGCAACAAATTCCATATCTGTTAGTCAAAAAGAAATATCATTTCTAATAGAAAACATAATAACCAAGTTAAAGGAGGGGATAATAAATGAAAACAACCATTAAAAATTTAAAAAAAGTTTATGATTATGGAAAAGAATATAGAAAAAATTTATATGCTTTTACTATCATTACACTTTTATTTATATTTGTTAGTGTAATATATCCAATGTTTACAGCAAGGCAATTAACTGCCTTAACAAATGAAGATTATAAAGGCCTAATAATAGCAACTCTAATTGTTTTTGGCTTCGATATTTTAAATGGTATAAAAACTTTAGTCATTAAAAGGAATACTCAAATATTTTTTAGAGGTGTCTTTAAAAAACTACAACTAGCCGTAAGTAAAGAAATCTTAAAAATAAAAGTTAAAGAACTAGACAATAATTCTAGTGGAGTATTTATTGAAAGATTAAATGAAGACTGTAAAGAACTATCTCATATTTTTACTATTGGGATGGGCAATGTCACAAGTATTTTGACTAATATTGGTATTTTTGCCGCTGTTTTCATAATCAATAAAATGGTCTTCTTCTTTTACATTTTTGCTGCAAGTTGTATTGCTTACTTAAATATTGTCAAAGTAAGAGCAGTAAATGAAAAGGATAAAGAACTACGCCATAAGAGAGAAGAAAATATGGGATTAACTGCCGAGCTTGTTCGTGGTGTAAGAGATATTAAAATGCTTAATGCTTCTGCATCTTTTTTAAACACACTAGAAAAAAGTATTAATGAGGTATCAGAAAAAGTCTATGCCATGCGTAATACTCATATGAACTATAATTTTGCCATAACAGTAGTTGGTTCAATATTTGAAGTTCTACTTGTTATTATCTTGATTTACTTATTAATAAATCACAGCGTAACAATAGCACTAGCCATAGTATTATATTCTTACAGAAATAATATACTTGGAACCTTAATGTATGCAGTAGCTAATTTATTAGAAGAATTAAAAGACTTCAATCTTTCTTGTAATAGAGTTTTCTCTCTACTTGAAAGTAAAGAATTCAAGAAAGAACAATTTGGTTCTAAACATTTAGAAAAAGTTAATGGTGACTTTGAATTTAAAGATGTAGTTTTTGGTTATAATAAAGATAGAACAGTCTTAAACAAATTATCTTTTAATGTTAAAGCCAATGAAACAGTTGGATTTGTTGGGAAAAGTGGATCTGGTAAAACTACCATCTTCAATTTACTATGCAAAATGTATGACATAGACGATGGAGAAATAAAAATAGACGGATACAACATTAATACATTAGATGAAGACTCTATCAGAGGTAGCATTACCATTATTAGTCAAAATCCCTATATCTTTAACATGAGTATTAGAGATAACTTAAAGCTTGTCAAAGATGATTTAACTGACAAGGAAATGATTGAAGCTTGTAAAATTGCTTGTCTTGATGATTTTGTTAATACTCTACCTAATAAATATGACACGGTAATTGGTGAAGGAGGAGTTACTTTATCTGGTGGTGAAAGACAACGTTTAGCAATTGCCAGAGCCTTTATTCAAAAAACAGAAATTATTCTTTTTGATGAAGCTACAAGCGCACTAGATAATGAAACTCAAAGTAAAATAGCCACAGCTTTAAATAATTTAAAAAGAGAATACACAATTCTAATAATTGCGCATCGTTTCTCTACTATTGTAAACTGTGATAAAATATACTATATATCTAACGGAAAAGTTATAGATTCAGGAACTCATAGTGAATTGTTAAAAACATGCAACGAATATAAACATTTATATGAGTCAGAAATAAAATATAACAAATAAGGAGCTTCTTATGAAAAAAGTTGAAGAAAAAACCAATGTAATGCGTATTCTAGAACAGAAAAAAATTAATTTTAATGTTTATGATTACTCTAGTTCTGAAGCAATAAGCGGGCTTGATGTTGCTAGCTATTTAAACCAAGACCCTAATAAAGTTTTTAAGACTTTAGTCACAACAGGAAAATCCAATAATCATTATGTATTTTTAGTACCAGTTTCTTCTGAATTAGATTTAAAAAAAGCTGCAAATAGTGTGGGAGAAAAGAATATTGAAATGTTAAAGTCTAAAGACTTATTGAATTTAACTGGCTACATTCATGGAGGATGTTCTCCTGTTGGTATGAAGAAAAGCTTTAAAACAGTAATTGATTCTTCAGCAACAAACTTTCCTACTATTATTTTCAGTGCCGGTAAAATTGGTTATCAAGTAGAAACTAGTTTAAGCGAACTATCTAAAGTCATTAATTATGAACTACATGATATTAGTACAAATGAAAAATAAAATATCCACAACAAATGTGGAAAAAAGTAAGAAATCAACCTAAATTCTACTAATCTTTCTTGGTATTTGTTGCTATCTTATCTCCTCAACACTTGGTGGAAGTGATGTTAAAGATTTCTTTTCTGGAGTTTTAGTTGGACTTTCAATCGGTGAAATGTTAACAGGTGTTTATATAGTCGCAAAATCTATGGCTAAAGAACAAAAATAACTATACTTAACTAAACAAGCAGACTACAAAATCTGCTTGTTTTTGTGTTATAATAGAATTGTAAAAGTCTTTAAAATGAAAGGAGTTAAAATTTTGAACGATATGTATAAAATGATTTTTAAAAGAAAATCATTTCATCAATTTCCCCAAACTGAAGAAAACATCACTGAAAAAGAACTAGCTAAAATAAATGAAAAGATTACACAGCTAACCCCACTTGTAAAAGATATTACAGTAAAAGTAAAGATTGTACCTGCTACTGAAATAACTAATCCTAGACATGCTGAGTATTGTCTCCTATTTTACAGTGAGAAAAAAGATAATTATTTAACTAATATTGGCTATTTAGGAGAACAACTAGATTTATATCTACCATCTCTAAACATAGGTACTTTATGGCTAGGCATGAGTAAGCCTCAAGAATTAACTTATGAAGGCCTAGATTATGTAATAATGATTGCTATCAAAAAAGTATCAGAAGATATGTTTAGAAAAAATATGTTTAAGAGTGAAAGAAAAGAAATAACTGAAATCTGGCAAAATTATAATTATTTAGAAATTGCCAACATTGTAAGATTTGCACCTAGTGCTTGTAACAGTCAACCATGGTTTGTAGAAAGTTCAGAAAAAGAGCTTAAGGTTTACCGTTATAAGAAACCAGGTAAAAGTGGAATAATGCCAGAAGAAAAAATTACTTATTTTAATAAAATAGATATTGGCATTTTTCTACTAGTATTAGAAGTGTGTTTGAAGAAACATAATTTTAGTTATCAAAGAAAAACATATGTTGATAATAATACAGTTGAAGAAATGACTTTAATCGCCAAATATCAATTAAAAAGCAAAATAATGTAGTTTAACATCATTATAAAGAACTTATATATGAATTAATATAACACAAAAAGAAATAAGAAAGGAATTGCTAATATGGAATACACTGATTTTTTAGAAGCTCACGCCAGATATGGAACAAGCGAAAGTGATATCAAAAAAAGAAAAGGCTATGATAACATTCTTGAAAACGTAGTTATTGCCCCATGGTGGTCACATAGTATGTTTGAGTCAGAAAATACAAAGATAGAACAAATATCAGATAAAATATATAATATAACAATAGATGATGTTTCCTTTTCTTTTATTGAACTACGTGCAATAGGAGCTCCAACTACTATGGATTCTACTTTAGCTTTAGGAGTAACAAAATGTAAAAGAGTTTTATTTATTGGTTCTGCTGGAGCACTAAGTACTTCTTTGAAAATAGGTCAGCTAGTAATTCCTTCATATTCAATTTGTGGTGATGGAGCTTCAAGATACCTAAATGCTGACCTAAAAGATGAATTTGGTGTACATGAAACTAGTTTTGGAAGTCTGACTGACTCCTTAAGAAAATCAATTAAAAAAATAACTGGTGAAGACGTTGTATCAGCTCCAAATTATAGTCTTGACACTATCTTTGCTCAGTTTCCTCATATTGATTACATAAAATCATTAGGTGCTGCCACAATCGAAATGGAAACAGCTGCTTTCTTCAAGAGTTGCCATGTCCTAAAACTAAATTGTGCTGTCCTTTTCTGTATATCTGATAGTACTGTTGAAAATAAATCATTATATAGTGGCCGCAGTAAAGAAGAAAATGATTATAGACATTACGTTAGAGATGAAATTATACCTAGAGTAATTGTAGATTTATTTAAAGGAGAATCAAATGAAGAATAAAACTGTCATTATCATTATTTTACTTTTAACTATTTTAATTGGTACAACATATGCTTTATATGTTTATAATTACTTACCACATCGAAAATATACTAATGCCGACTTTAATATAGAAACCTATAAAAGTAGTGTTGATGCAGATAATGATGGAATAGATGATCAAACGGATATCTTAAATAATGTCCGCACCTACATCGCCACTAAACCAAAATATAAAAGTAAATATTATGATACAGGATATCCTAACGATAATTATGGAGTTTGTACTGATGTAGTAGCGTTCGGATTAAAAGATGCTGGATATGACCTTCAAGAATTGGTTGATCAGGATATTAGAGAAAACAGAAGTAGATATAATATTAAAACAGTTGATAAAAATATTGATTTTAGACGTGTAAGAAATCTAAAAATATATTTTGATAATTATGCTATTTCCTTATCAACGTCACTAGATGATATTAGTGACTGGCAGGGAGGAGATATTGTTATTTTTCCTAGTCATATTGGAATCGTATCAGATAAAAGAAATAAAGATGGGGTGCCTTTCCTTATTCATCATGCTAATCCTTATCAAAGATATTATGAGGAAGACGTATTAAAGATGTATAAAATTGAAGGACATTATCGAATAAGCTAATTAGGAGTAAAACATGAAATTAAAAGACTTAGAAAAAGAATATGATAAATTGCAAGAAAAGTATGGAACGGAAGAACTAACCTCAATATACAATGGAGGTTGTAATGAAAATCCCGATATTTGTTTTGTTTTTATGAACCCTACAGGTAGAAATATTGCTTCATCAAAAACTTGGACTGGTCCTAAATCCCCTTGGATAGGTACCAAAAACATTTGGGATTTATTTTATGAAGTCAATTTACTTGATGAAGAGATATATCAAGATATCAAAAAATACAAACCTAGTGATTGGACAGTTGACTTTAGTAAAAAAGTTTATGAAAATGTCACAAAACATAAATATTTTATAACCAACTTAGGAAAATGTACTCAAGTTGATGCTAGAGTAATACCTGATAGCGTTTATAAAGAATATCTTGAACTATTAAAAAAAGAAATTGAAATCATCAATCCTAAAGTAATAATCCTATTTGGTAATCAGGTTTCATCAATAGTTTTAAATGAAAAGATATCTGTATCTACTTGCCGTAAAAAAGAATTTGTTCAAAATATAGCTGGCAAAGATTATAAATTCTATGCCATTTACTATCCAGTAGGTAATGGTCGCTTTAACATTGATAAATCAATAGAAGACATTAAATATATTCAAGAACAAGTTTTATAAATCATAATCAAAAATATAATATATTATGAATGATTATGAAAAAATTTTAAAAGAATTAAACTTCGAAGATTTTATTTGCCTAGTCTTTATAGTGGTCGCTATTTTAAATATTTCAGGTGACAAACATGAGAAAAAGTATATAATAGAACATGACTATCACGAAAAAGAACAAGCTAATAAAATTTTCGAAATAAGTATTACAATCAGCATAATAATTTATCTCTATTTTGTGTACAGAAATTATAAGGCCTATCAAAAAGTATCAGAAGAAAAGAAAGAATTATATCAAATAAAACTACTAGGTAGCATTCTCTTTATTGTTGGTGGAATATGTCTTTTATATTTTCAAAAAAAGCAAAAATCGTTTATTGAAACACCAATAATATGATAGAAAAAATCTTTTGCAACCATCAATTGACAAAAAACAACTAAGAATTGGTAGAATGCAACTGGTAGAAAGTCTACAATGTTTAGTGAAAAGGAGAGAAAAATATGAATTTAGCAGACAATCTTAAGAAATTAAGAAAAGAACATAACTTATCACAAGAAGCTCTAGCTGATAAACTAAATGTTTCTAGACAGTCAGTTTCCAAATGGGAATCAAATCAAGCTTATCCAGAAATGGATAAAGTATTACAAATATGTGAGCTATTTAATTTAACTTTAGATGAACTAATGCATCAAGATGTAAAAGAGATAAATAATACTAAACAAGGAAAGAATAACATTAATAAGTTTATTGATGACTTCTTAATGTATTTAACTAAAACAATAGATTTATTCGGTAGCTTAAAATTTAAAGAGAAAATAAAATGTATTTTTGAAGAAGCCGTAATATTAGTTGTTCTTAATATCTTATTGTATATTTTTGGAAAAGCTATTTCTAGTGTTTTATATGGCTTATTAAGTCCATTTCATTTTACTGTTTACAGACCAATTTATCTAATAAGCAGTGGCATCTATACTTTTGCCTGTGTAACAATCAGTATCATCGTTTTATTTTATACATTTAAAACTAGATACTTAGACTATTTTGAAATAGTTAAAGAAGCACCACCAATCAAAGAAGAAGTAAAAGAAGATAGTGCAAAAACCCCATCTGAAAAAGATTCTTCAAATAACACTAACACCAATACCATTTATAAAGGAACTACTAAAGTCATTATAAGAGATCCTGAACACACTGGATATAAATTTATTAATGGTTTACTTAAATTCTTTATCGGCGTTGTTAAAGCCTTTGCTATCTTTTTAGCAGCGTTCTTATGTTTTACTTTGATATCAATGGTTATCTTCCTAATATTGTCTCTCTTAGTTATCAAAACAACCTTAACATTCCTTGGACTATTTGTAAGTATTGCTAGCTGTTTAGCTGTCAACATTGTTTTACTTCTGATAATATTTAATTTTGTAACCAATCATAAAATAAATACTACTTTATATGGCAAAATCTTCCTAATAAGTCTTTTATCTTTTGGAGTTGGTACAGGTTTAGTCTTTGTTGACTTACCAAATTACAAAATGGTTAATAGTATTGAAAATAGTGACTATATTACTGAAGAAAAAACAATTCCAATGCAAGAAGACTTAGTTCTAGATCATCGTTACATCAATTATCTAGAACCATCTACTGATAATGATCTTAGAATAGTTACATCCCATTCTAAAGTTTATGACACTAAAATAGATATAATTGATAACTATCTATATATAAATGTTCAAGGTAAAGATAATCCGTTTCAAGCTATAAATACAATTATTAAAGATATAAATAATAAGAAAATAGTTGATTACAGTAATCAAGAAATTAAAATCTACACAACGGCTGAAAACATAGCCAAACTAAAAGCCAACTACGGAAAAATTTTAGAGGACGAACGAAATCTTTATTATGAAAATCTTCTAAGTAATTACGAACTAACAATAAAAGAAAAAGATGAAAGAATAGCTGAACTTGAAGAAGCCTTAGATTCTTGCTACTCAGAAGAGTAAGACGAAATGTTTTACTCTTTTTATTTCTCATGATATAATACTCATGGAGGAAAAAAAGAATATGGGAAGGGACACCAAAAAGAAAAACAATAATCATCAAAGTAAATATAAAAAAAGTTGGCAAAAATTTACTAAGAGTACAGAAAAGCAAGAACTATTATTGTTTATTAGTAAATTAACCAAATACTTTACCTTTTCTATAAGTGCTCTAATTATTGTCATAATGTCAATAAAAGTTTTTTTATTGTCTAATCAAGCAACAGATTCCTATATTAGAAATATGTATATTGTTGCTATTTTAATCACAATATTTGGACTTATTGTTGCTAAAATAATTAAATTAAGAGCTCAGTCATTAAAAAACGAAAATTAAAAGAGATATTTTTTAGATATCTCTTTTTCATGAGAGAATGTTCTCTCTATCTATTTACAGAGGATCTTCACACGTAATAGTGAACCTTCCTCACTAATAATATATGCAAAATGACAACAAATATTCACAAAATATTAAGTTGTTGAAAAGACAAAAGTATGCTATTATTATAACATAAAAAATATTAATAATAGCCAATCTATAAGAGAGGTGTTTTTATGGATATAAAAGAACTTGAACGTACTTTAAAAGAAAATTTAGATAAAGTAACAGATTTATGGAGGTCACTTTGACATCGACAGTAAAAAGAAAGAATTAGAAGACTTACAAGAAAAAACTAAGGCTCCTAATTTTTGGGATGACCGTAATAAAGCTGAAGAAATTATTAAAGAAATAAATGAAAAAAAAGAACTGATCGAAAATGTTGAAAATTTAAAAAACACTATTAATGAAAATATTGACTTATTAGAATTATTAACAATAGAAATGGATGAACATGTCTACAATCAAATTATTGATTTTACTGAAGAACTACCAGGCAAAGTAGAAAAATTAAGTCTTTTAGTTTTATTAAATGGACCATATGACCATAATAATTGTATCTTAGACATTCATCCAGGAGCAGGTGGTACAGAATCTTGTGATTGGGCTCTAATGCTTTATCGTATGTATACAAGATGGTGTGAGAAAAAAGGTTATAAAATAAAAGTACTTGACTATCAAGATGGTGATGAAGCTGGCATTAAAAGTGTATCAATTATGATATGTGGATCTAATGCTTATGGCTACTTAAAAAATGAAAAAGGAGTTCATAGACTTGTTCGTCTTTCTCCGTTCGATTCCAATAACAGGCGTCACACTTCCTTTGCTTCTGTTGATGTAACACCAGAAATAGAACAAGACAACAGTATAGTAATTGATGAAAAAGATTTGAAAATAGATGTTTATCATTCATCAGGTGCTGGTGGACAAAGCGTTAATACTACCGACTCAGCTGTAAGAATTACACACTTACCAACTAAAATAGTAGTAACTTGTCAAAATGAACGTAGTCAAATTCAAAATAAGGAAGAAGCTCTTAGAGTTTTAAAAAATAAACTCTTAATGTTAAAAATAGAAGAACAAAATAGAGAGTTAAGTCAGCTAAAAGGAGAACAAAAAAATATTGAATTTGGTTCTCAAATACGTAGTTATGTTCTTCATCCATATTCTTTAATCAAAGATCATAGAACTAATGTTGAAACAAGTAATGTTGATAAAGTATTAGATGGAAATCTAGACTTATTTATAGAAGCGAGTTTAAAGAGGGGATTATAATGCATATTATTTCACAAACTAAAAATTTTAGGATTTTAGATCAAATAAAGCACAAATCACGTCTTAAAAGATTTATAAGTTTCTTTGTTGGCTGTTTGATAGTTGCTTTATCCTACAATCTGTTTCTAGCTCCTAATAATTTGGTAGCTAACGGAGTCGGCGGAGCAGCTATTATCCTTCATCAGTTATTTGGTTGGGATAATTCTATGATTATCTTTGTTGGAAATGTCTTACTTCTTATTGTAAGTTACTTCTTTCTAGGCAAAGAAAAAACCCAAGCCACGATTTTAGGCTCATTATTATACCCATTACTAGTTCGTTTAACTGCCAACATCACAGACTTAATCGTCTTTGATAACAGCCAACTTTTATTAACAGCTATTTTTGGTGGTGTGACTTTTGGTTTTGGTGCAGGTATGATTTATAAAGCTGGTTATACTACTGGCGGAACAGATATCTTAACCCAGATAATTAGTAAGTTTGCTAAAAAGGGTATGGGCAAAAGTATGCTTTTCACTGATGGTGTTATTGTTCTAACATCAGGGTTTGTCTTCGGTATAACTAAAATAATGTACGCAATTGTTGTTTTATACATTGTTAGTTATATCTCAGATCGTGTAATTCTAGGTGTATCTGATAGTAAAGCATTTTATATCGTAACAGATGAAGAAAAAGCTATTAAGAAATTTATTTTGGAAGAATTAAACCATGGTGTAACAGAATTTAATGCTCGTGGAGGTTTTGCTAAAGAAAAACAAACTGTTCTAATGTGTGTTTTACCTACCAAAGATTATTATCGACTAAAAGAAGGTATTTCAGATATTGATCCAGAAGCCTTCTTCGTTGTAACTGACGCTTATGAAGTTTTTGGAGGTGAATAGATGAAAAAACTCACTGAAAGAAAACTACGCAATATCGCACTATTAATTGTTGGCCTTTTTATGAGTGCTGTAATATATAATATTTTTCTATTTCCACTAAGCTTAGTAACAGGTGGTTCTGGCGGAATTGCCACTATCACTAACCATGTTTATGGTATTGATCCAGCAGTCATGATTTTAATCATTGCTATTGCTTGTGCTATCTTAAGTCTTGTTTACTTAGGTGTTGAAAAAACAATTATGTCTTCGATTGGAGCTTTACTATATCCATTATTTGTTGAATTAACTTCTCCTTTAAATGATATTATTCAAACTGGAGACAATGACATTATGATTATTGTTCTATTTGCTGGTATCCTTAGTGGTATCGCAAATGGTATTATGTATAAAACAGGTTATAGTAGTGGAGGACTTGCTGTAATTAGTCAAATATTTGAAAAGTACTATAAAGTTCCTATTGCTAAAACTAGTGGTGTTATGAACTTTCTTGTTGTAATAATTGGTGGTCTTTTCTTTGGATGGACTAATGTTATGTACGCTGGAATAATAATTTATCTAAATAGTCTTTTGATTAATAAAGTCCTTTTAGGAACTTCTAACAATAAAGCATTCTACATAATTAGTTCTGAAGATGAAGCAATTAAAGACTACATTATTCGTACACTAGGACATAGTACTACTGTTTTTGAAACTAAAGGTGGCTATCTATCTAAGAGAAACAAAGTTATTTTAACCGTAGTCCCAACAAGAGAATATTATCAAGTTACTGAAGGTATAAAATTAATAGATGAACATGCCTTCTTTGTAGTAACGGACTCATATGAAGTACAAGGCGGTAAATAAAAGGGAAGAATAAAAATCTTCTCTTTTCTATTGCCAATTTATGCGATATAATAAAAATAGAAAACGATAGGATTTGGTATTATGGATATGAATTTTGGTTTTGAAAATTTAAATAAAAACAAAAAGAAAAAGAAAAAAAAGAAAACCCAAGCTCAGAAAATAACAAATATAATTTGCGGTATTACAGTCGGTGTTTTTGTTTTTGCCTTAGTCTTATTTTTATTCACACCCAACAAACAAAGTGAAAACAAAGCAGAAGAGGTTATCACTACTGGAACAGAAACAGTACGTTTTAGTTTAAATGGTGATAAAGTAACCAAATTATATATTGGTGACACTTACGAAGAACCAGGTTTTTCTCTAACTGGTTCAAAAGAAGACTTAAGAAAGTATGTAACCATTACAGGAGAAGTAGATACTACTACTAAAGGAAAATATCAAGTAACCTATGACTTCAATTATAATGGTATAACTTCTCAGTTAACAAGATACGTTATTATTTATGATGAGTTCATGATTAAAATAAAAGGTGGAGAAACCTTCCATGTCCTAAAAGGAACAGCATTTACAGATCCTGGTGCTACGGCTAAGGATGGTAAAGATGGTGATCTTACTAGTAGTATTAAAGTAGATAGTAACGTAAATACTAACAATGTTGGAACTTATCAAGTAACCTATACTGCTAAAAATAGTAGTGGTAAAGAAGCCAAAGCTGTTCGAACGGTCATAGTATATGAAATGAATTATAGCTTAGGTCTTGCAAGTAACAATTATTCTGATGGCTACAAAGTTATTGAATTTAAAACTGATAGTCCATATTACAACTACATAAAATTACCAAATGGTCAAACGAGTACCAATACTACAATTCAATATAAAGTAACAAAAAACGGAGAATATAAGTTCTACATTTATGACGCTAAAAACAACTGTATTGAACAAACTATCTCTGTTGGAACAATTGATAAAACACCACCAACTGGTAGTTGTAGTGGATATTATAAAAATGGTCAATCAATTATCACAATTAATGCCAAAGACAATGTTGGTATTGACAGATATGTAATAAATGGCAATGCATACAATGTTTCAAAAATAGTTATTGGTAAAGAAATGGCCATAGCAGAAGTAAAAATATATGATAAAGCTGGAAATGTTAAAACAATAACTTGTAAATTAGAAAACAAAAATGGTACATCCGGAGGAAATACTGGAGGTAACACAGGCGGAAATACCGGAGGCAACACTGGAGGAAATACCGGTGGAAATACAGGCGGTAACACTGGAGGCAATACAGGCGGAAATACCGGAGGCAACACTGGAGGAAATACTGGAGGTAACACAGGTGGTAACACTGGAGGAAATACTGGAGGTAACACCGGCGGAAATACCGGCGGAAATACCGGAGGCAACACTGGAGGAAATACTGGTGGAAACACAGGTGGCAATACCGGAGGTAACACAGGTGGCAATACAGGCATCGCTCTAAAAGGTATTGAAATTCACTTTATCGCAAGTGGTCACTACGATGATGCAATCCTAATTAGAACAAGTAGTAAAACTATTCTTATTGATAGTGGAAGATGGGATTGTCGTACAAAAGTAATACCATACTTAAATCAATTAGGCGTTAAGAAAATAGATTTAATGATTGGTTCTCACTTAGACAACGACCACATTGCAGCTCAAGCAGATATAATTAATAACTTCCAAGTAAGTGAAATATATTATCCAGATGACATCTTCAATTGTGTTAAGAATGGAACTTGTACATCATTCGATCAAGAACACATTGTAGATACATTAAGAAGTAGTAAGAAAACACCAAAAATTATTAAACCACCAAAGAAGGTTGTAGTTGGCGACATGACTTTATACTTCTTAGCTCCTAATAAAATTGGTAGCAACAAAAATGAAAATTCCTTCATCTTCATTCTTAAATATAAAAATAATACCTTTATGTTTACTGGAGATGCTGGTAGTCAGTTAAGCGTTGATGCTCTTCAAAGTAATGCATCATCACTAGGAATAAGCCTAAAGATAGATGTTTTAAAATATCCACATCATGGAAACGGTTACATTTCTAGTACATTCTTAAGTACTGCTAAGCCAAAATATGTAATAGTTCCAAATTATTATGCACCTAAATATCCAAGTGCAGAAAATAAAGCTAAACTAAACAGTTATGGAATTACTACTTATCGACAAAGTGATTCATCGACTGGTAACATTTTAATTACTTCTGATGGTAATAAGATAAGTATTATAAATAATGTAAATGCCAGTACTTATAAACGTTAAATAAGAGAAGAAAACTTCGATTTAAGAGAGAGAAAGTATTTCTTCTCTTTTCTATTGTATTTAATTATGTTATAATACAAGATGACAAGGTGGTGAAAAAATTTGGATTTAATCAGAATAAAACATGTCGAAAAGAAATACAAAAATGGTGTAACTGCTATTTATGATTTAAATATAGCCATTGAAAAAGGATCCTTTGTATTTGTAATAGGAGGATCTGGAAGTGGTAAATCAACATTAATAAAAATGCTTTATCGTGAAGAAAAACCAACTAAAGGACAAATCATTGTTGGTGGGCTTGACGTTGCAAAGTTAAAAGATAAAAAAGTATATAAATTACGTCGTAAGTTAGGAATTGTTTTCCAAGACTATCGATTACTTCCTAAATTAACAGTTTATGAAAACGTAGCTTTTGCTCTTGAAGTTATTGGAGCAAAAAAAGATGAAATTAGAGAAAAAGTTTTAAAAGCTCTAGAAGAAGTTGGCTTAAAAAACAAAGTTCACAATTATCCAGATCAATTATCAGGTGGAGAACAACAGCGTGTTGCTATCGCTAGAGCAATAGTAAACAATCCTAAACTTCTACTTTGTGATGAGCCTACTGGAAACTTGGACCCTGAAAAAAGTATGGAGATTATGAAAGTATTAGACAATATTAATAAGACAAGAGGAACAACTATTATTATGGCAACTCATGATAAAGATATTGTAAACACTATGAAAAAACAAGTCTTAATTTTAAAAGAAGGCCGTCTAGTTGCCTTTAAAGAGAAAGGAGGCTACGACGATGAAGCTGTTCAGAATGCTAGGGCGTAGTATCCGTGATGCTTTCAAAAGTGTTATCAGAAACTTTAGCCTTTCTCTTGCTTCTATAAGTTGTATTACAATTACTTTAGTTATAGTCGCAATTGCTATAATTGCTTCTTTCAACGTTAATAACTTTACTTCTGAAATAGAAAAAGACTTAACGATAGTTGTCTTCTTAGATAACGATGTTACAGAAGCCCAAATCAAAGATGTAAAAAGTGATTTAGAAGATATTTCTAATATTGAAAAGATTGAATTTCAATCTAAAACAGATGTAAAAAAGCAAATGCAAGATGAATCAGAAGTCTTTTCTAAAATATTAGAAACCTGGCCAGAAGATGAAAGTCCATTAAAAGATACTTATCAAATTAAAGTAAAAGATGTTAATAAAATTGGTGCGACAGCAGAAAAAATTAAAAAGATTAAAAATGTTTCTGTTGTAAGATATGGTGAAGGAATGGTTGAAAAACTAATTAGTGCTTTTGACTCTGTTAAAAAAGTAACTTATGGAGTTGTAATAGCCCTAGTTATTGTTACTATCTTCCTAATAGTTAATACAATTAAATTAACAATCTCCGCTAGAAAACGTGAGATTGGTATTATGCGTTTAGTTGGTGCTAGTAACTTCACTATCAAAACACCATTTATTGTTGAAGGTATGATATTAGGTCTTCTAGGATCTATCGTTCCAGTTATCTTCACAACTTATGGTTACTTAACATTCTATAAACATTTTAATGGTTATTTATTCTCTGAATTAATTAAATTAATTTTACCAGAACCGTTCATTTATACTGTTTCTGGTATCGTTATCGTAATAGGAATTCTAGTTGGTATGATTGGTAGTGCAAGTGCCGTTAGAAAGTATTTAAAAATCTAATGAAAAGAAGAAAAGCTTTTTGCACACTTGCAATTATTCTTATGCTGACTCCTTTAATAGCACTACCTATTAAAGTAAAAGCTAAGACAATATCTCAATTTGAAGCAGAAGTTGAAAATTATACTAAACAACTAGAAGAGAAGCAAGCTAACTTAGCAAAAAATGATGCTGAGGTTGCTGCTATCAAAAAGAAAATTGCTAATATTGAAGATCAAATAGCATCAGCTGAAAAAGAAGTTGCTGCTCTTCAAGATGAAATTGATAAAAGTAATCAAGAAATTAAAGCAAAAAGTGCTGAAAGTAAAACAATTATGGAATATTATCAAATATCAAATGGTGATAATGTTTACTTAGAATATGCTTTTGGTGCTACTGATATTACTGATATGATTTATCGTTTAGCCGTAGTTGAACAATTAACTGACTATAATGATAAAATCATGAAAGAATTAGAAGATTTAATAAAAGCTAATGAAGAGAAACAAAAAGAGCTAGAGAAAAAACAAAAGGAGCTAAAAGATTTGAAAGATTCTCTAGAAGCTGAGAAAGCTCGTATAAATGCTGATTCAGCATCACTACGTGAGACAATGCCAGCTATAGAAGAACAAATCAAAGCAGCTCAAGCTAATATTAAATACTATAAAGAATTAGGCTGCGGTAAGACAGAAGATATTCAAGCTTGTCAATATCGTAGACAACAAGAATCTGGTGGTTCTCTACCTAGTGTTAATGGTTATTATAGACCTATCCAACATGGCTATATTACTCAAGGCTACTATGGATATGGAGGTCACTTAGGTATTGATATCGGAAGTGAAGATAAAACAATAGAAATTTATCCAATCGCTGATGGAGAAGTATTCTATAATAGTTATGATAAATATGGTGCTATGGTTGTAAAAATAAGACACAACACAGGTAATGGTTACATTTACTCAACTTATGCTCATATGAGTCAAGTATATGGTAACGTTAAAGTAGGAAGCTTTATATCTGCTTTTACTCCACTTGGACGTATGGGATCAACTGGTTATTCAACTGGTCCACACTTACACTTAGAAATAACTTCCTGTGATTGGAATAGAGGAGGAGGTTGTACTTGGGCGGTATACCAACAAAGTACAATTAATCCATATCGTTATATTAACTTCCCATCATATTGGAATAATAGATAAGGCTACAAACCTTATCTTTTTTATGTCAACAAAAAAAGGTTGACACCAATTAAATAGTATGATATGCTAAAGACGAATTTGAGGAAAGGAGAGTGAAAAACATGAGAATGATAAGTTCAAACAAACAAAATTTAAACAGAATAATATTGGCAAAAAGTAATAATGACCAGAGGGGAAAACGTTTGATGTTTTTCACTCGATTTAACGTATAACAAATACTTATTAAGAGGTCACTATTATGTGATCTCTTTTATTTTGAAAAAAGAGGTGAATAATATGAAAAAAATGGATAGTTTTAAAATTCTATGGCACTACATAAAAGAAGACAAACTAAAATTATTTCTTTATATGTTCTTAGTGGTTCTAACTTATTTACCTGTTTTATTCGCAGCTTACTTCTGGGGTAAAGCTCTAGAATTCTTAATTTTAAAAGATTTAAAACAATTCTTTATTTATCTAGCTTCATGGGAAGGAACATACATTATTTTATATGCAATCCTTCAAATACCAAAAGATAAACTATATAACAGTTTGGAATTAAAATTTATGAAAAATGTTAGTATGGATTTATATCATAAAATTGATAATCTACCAGCTAAAGCTTTTGAAGATATCGGAGTAGGTGAATTCATCAATCGTCTATACACAGATCCAGATCGTGTAATGGAACTACTTGCTAAACTAATTAAATTATTGTGTAAAGCACTAGTAGTAGTTGCTATCACTGTTTTAGCATTTTCTATCTCATGGGTTCTAGGCTTAGAAATAGTTATCTTCGGAGTAGCCATGGGCTTTATTTCTACTAAGTTCTTCCCAAAAATAAAGAAGACACAAGAGTCTATTAAAAAAGAATCTGACAACTACGTTAAAGTTGCAACTGAAAATATTACAGGTATCAGAGAGATAAAATCTCTAGGAATCAAAAATAATATAGAAGAAAATATTTTAAAACAATTAACAGATTTGTTTAATAAAAACAAAAAAATTAGAAATTATGAAGTCTGGTATTACGGATTAAATAATTTAGTTTACTTTTCGCTACAATTTATTATTTTGCTAACTGCTGGATATTTCTTTATCCAAGGCGAAATAACTTATGCCACATTCATTATGCTAGAAATGTATATCTGGCGTATTGATGAAGTTGTAGAAAGTATCTCTGATTTTGGTGTAAGTTATAATAAAGTAACTGTTTCTTTAAAGAGAATTGGTGAAATTATTAATAATGAATTATATGAAGATGAGAAATTTGGTACTAAGAAAGTTAAGTCAATAAAAGGAAATATTGAATTTAAAGATGTTAAGTTTAAATACTCAGAAGATGAAGACTTCACTTTAAAAGGCCTTTCTCTAAAAATTGAACCTCATAAAAAAGTTGCTATTGTAGGTAAGAGTGGTAATGGTAAATCAACAATCTTTAACTTATTATTACGTTATTTTGATTCTACAACAGGTCAAATTTTAATTGATGATATAGATATCAAAGATTTAACAGAAAAAGATCTAAGAAAAAACATTTCTATTATTAGACAAGCACCATTCTTATTTAATTTATCTATAATTGATAACTTTAAATTAGTAAAACCAAATGTAACTTTAAAAGAAGTAAGAAAATATTGTAAGAAAGCCTACATCGATAAATACATCATGTCTTTACCAAAACAATATGACACTATTATTGGTGAAGGTGGCGTAAACTTATCAGGTGGTCAAAAACAACGTCTTGCGATTGCTAGAACGCTGATGTTAAATACTAAAATCATTTTATTTGATGAAGCTACATCAGCCCTTGACAATGAATCACAAGAATATATTAAAAAGACTATTGATAATTTAGTAAAAGATCATACTGTAATAATTGTTGCTCATCGTCTTTCTACAATAGTTGATGCTGACATTATCAATATTATAGACAAAGGAAAGTTAGAAAATTATGGTACTCATGCCGAACTCTTAAAAAAATCCAAAGTTTACCAAAACTTATATTTGAATGAAAACTCAAATTCATAGAATACTATCTTTTAGTATTCTTTTTTTTCTTTTACATAAAATTAAGTAATAAATAAAGATTTATGTTATAATACAAGTCCAAGGGAGATTTATTATGTATATATTTCAAAAAACATATCAAGAAGAAATGTCTTATCTAGATAAAATGTCAACTTATGCTAAAAACATTAAAACTGCACCTAGCTTAGATGAAGCAAAAAAAGAATTAGATAAGGCTTATCAATTTATAAAAGATGTAGGACCTGACTATTACATGGATGGTAAGATAAATATAGCTTATGTTCTTCTTAGAGAACGTCTTACTGATTGCGAAATGGCTCTTCCTGAAGGATTTATAATTGAATCTCTCCCAGAATATCAAAAAGATAAAGAAAAATCAGCTCCATCATCATCAGCTTCTGCCGAAGAAATATTATCATGGCTCGTTCATGAGACAAGAGGATACTTAGCTACTCGTAGTTATCATCCAATCTTTAATCGTAAAGGAATTGAAGATTTATCTTTTACTAATTATTGTTATGTTTCCGCAAATTATGTGGAAAAAATTTGTAAACAGCATTCTATTCCATGCAAAAAAGTAGTTATCCACCCTGGCTTTGATGAAAAAGCTAATCTTTTAGGTGGAGATGGCTTCCATTTCTTCAATATTGTCAAAATTAAAGGTTCAAAATACTTAGTAGATTGTACTTATCGACAGTTTTTTGTGGAAAAAACAAATTCTTTAAACAGATTAGGAGTCATGGGAATTTCTGGCTGTCTACCAGGATGTTTTATGACCATGACAGAAGACCGCTTAAATGTTGCCAGCACAATTCTAAAAAAGGGTTATATGCCTTTAACTGAACAAAATATGAAAAATTATTTTGATGGTTTTGCCCTTTCTTATCGCAATGGTCTCTACTATGAAGAAACTTCTGATTTCTCCTTTACCACACCATATACAGGTGTTGATTACTTAGACTTTATTTCTGGTAAAGATTCCCAAATAAAACATGAATCAGAAGAAGTTTTAGGCTTTCAAGAAAAGCCCTTAAAGAACCCAAAAATGTTAATTAAACACAAAAAAGGCTTTTAAAGAGCCTTTTTTTATTTTAAAAAAAATCAATTAAACTGTAAATTATTGCCCTTTATATTTAAAAAATAATTAAAAATAAAAAAATATGTTATAATAAATTATAAGATAGTAGAAAGTGAGGGCACATTATGTCAGTTATAGAATGTCATTTTGACGAAGTAAGACAAGCTGCAAAACAATTAGATACTCTAGCACGCCAAGCTAAAGCTGACTTAGACGCAGGAAAAACAGAATTAACAGCCGATACATCAGATTGGAATGGAATCGCCAAAGAAGCATTTAGTAATTCTTACACTGAAAAAGATGCACAATTAAAAGATAAAATTTTGAAAATCGAAGCTATGTCTATTTATTTAAACAAACTAGCAGATAAAATCGAGGAAGCAGATAAAGCATTAGCTGCCAAAAGAATATAGAGGTGATAAGATGACTGATTTCGAAGCAAAAGATTATTCTCTTTTTGATAAGGGAGCAAGTACAATTGAATCTAGTAAAGAAAAATTAAATACTATGCTTCAAAATGCAAATACAGAGTTAAGTAATATTTATAACAATAATCTATTATCAGGAAAAGCAGCTGATAGCCTAGTAGAAGCATGGCAAGAAGATATTGGTGGAATTCTAGAAGATGTTGCTGATTTAACTAACTTCTCAAATTATTTAAAAGATACGGCTACCGAATATGCTAAAACGGATAATGAAGTTGGAACAAATATAGATGGTGTTTAAAAGATAGAAAGGGGAAAGTATTATGTCATTGTTGGGAAATATTTTTAAAACGGATTCACAAAAATTAACAGAGGCAGTAACTGGATTAGAAAGCCTTTCTAGTCAATTTGATGAACTAGCTACTTCTGTAGCTGCTAATGCAATCGATAGTGCTGAATTTAATTTCAGAGGTGCTGCTCAAGCTATAGCAAATAACATTTCTATGGCTGGTCAAAAAGTAAAAGCTGCATCTAGTTTTATAACTGATGTAATGAATACCCAAGAAGACTTACAAAGTTCAATGGTATTTAAATTCGAAGATTATATCAGCGAAGCAGAAACTGCTCTAGAGACAGAAGCAACAGATGGTGTAAATGCTGATAGTACTGCTACATCAGATGGTTATTATGATAGCTCAAGCGGTGGTTATAGTGGTTCTTCAGGTGGTAGCTATGGTGGATCATCTGGAGGAAGTTACTCTGGAGGAGACGCTGGAGGCTCTGATTATTCTGAACCAGATACAACACCAGAACCAGAAGATGATGCTGACGATCCAGGAGAAGTTACAACTCCAATTGGAACAGACACTACAATTGATAGTACAGTTGAATCTAATATTACTAATAAGTTCGGAGAAAATGGTTTCACAGATCAAGCTATCAAAGGTATTATCAATGAAGCTAAAGATGGTACTAATGTTACTTCCACAATTGCTGAAAATGGTAATGGATACGGAATCTTTAAATGGAACGATGAAAGAAAAGCAAATCTATTTAAATTTGCAGAGGAAAAAGGTCTTGATCCAAGTAATGTAGATGTTCAAATGGACTTTGCCATTGCTGAAATGACTGAAGGATCTGGCTATACAAATTCACAAGCTCTACTAGTAAAAGACTTAATTAATAACGCTCCAACAGTTAAAGATGCTCAATACTTATGGAAAACTTATTTTGTTGGCGAATAATATGTAAACAAACGTTAAAAAACTTTAATTAAAAAAAATACTATGCTAAAATGTAATTAATGATAGGAGGTTAATTATGCAAAACGGTTTAAAAGTTAATACTAATGATATGTATGACAATGGAAATTCAACAGTAAGAGATGCAGAAGAATTTAATGGCAAAATAACTGATTTAAAATCTCATAAAGAAAGTTTAATGGAAATTTGGAGAGGACCAGCTGCTACTGAATTCAGTACTCAAGTAGATAATCAAGTTCAAAACTTAAATGAGTTTAAAGAATTATTAAACGAATTTGGTGAAAAAATAATGAGTGGTGCACAAAGATTTGATGAAAATGAACAAGAATCAACAGTTCGTGCTCAAAATTTATTTGATTAGGAGGTAAAGTATGAACGAATTTGAAGAGAAAGATTATGAACAAGCATATTCTTTAGCAACAACTATTCAATCAGATGCTAACGATATGTTAGAAATATTTAATAACGTTGATAGAAGCATGACAGAATTATTTGGAGAAAATTGGCAAAGTTCTGGAGCAGACGTTTCAAATGGACGTTATGAAGAGCTAAGAAAGAATTATCAAGTATTCTATGATAAAGTAATCGCAATGGTAAATCATATTGCTGAAGTTACTAATAGAAATATCGATACTGATAAAGACGTTGCTCAAACATTCAATAACTAAGGAGAACTTTATAGTTCTTTTTTTTACGTATTTTATTGTATAATATATACTTAGAAAGCAGGTGAAAGTATGCCCACATTTAACAAAATAATCGAAGAAATCTGCGATGAATTATCAATTGACTACACTTATATTTCCAAAAACTGGATAATGATCTTATCGTATAAAAGTCAAGTAAAGACTATTTCTGGCTATAAATTTGACAATAATACTCATTCTTTAGGTATCATCTATGACGATAAATATGCAACTTATGAATATCTAAATTATTTAAACATACCAGCAGTTGAACATGAACTAATTTATAGCGACAGTTTTAAAGAAGAATATGCCAAAAAATTTAAAGGCACAACATATCTAAAAAAACTCTTTGAAAAATATCAAAAAGATGTCGTTCTAAAAATAAATAATGGTGCCTGTGGTCGAGATGTCTATCACTACAAGAACTTCAAGGAACTTAATTCTAAGTATCATGAACTATCTAAAAAACATCATGCTTTAAGCGTTTGTCCTTACTATGAAGCTTTAAATGAATATCGACTAATTGTCCTAAATGGCGAAGTAGTTCTAATGTATAAAAAAATAAAACCAGAAATTATTGGTGATGGAAAAAGTACTATTAAAGATTTATTAATAGAGTTTAATCAAGAATATTTTGCTGATTACGATGATGAAAATAAAGATAAAGTTCTAGCAAAAGATGAAAAATATACTTACGATTGGAAATTCAACTTATCACGTGGTGCCAAAATGAGTTTTGATATTTCGCCTAAAATAAAAGAAGATATAGTCTCAACTATTCAAAACTTTTTAAAAGTAACCACTGGCTTTGTAAGTATTGATATAATTAAAACTACGGAAAACAAATACTATGTTTTAGAAGTAAACAGTGGTATTATGACAGATAATTTAATTAAAGAAAATAAAGATGGTTATAATATTGCCAAAGACATTTATAAAAAAGCTATACAAGAACTTTTTAATATTTCATAATAAGTTCTTTTACTATGTTATAATATATAAGAATTATTATTTATTAGTATATTAATACTAAAATAAAAAATACTAAGTTTAGGAGGTGCCTTATGTTTAAACTAGTTTCAAAATATTCACCATCAGGAGATCAACCAGAAGCTATCAAAGAACTTGTAGATGGCCTAAATGCAGGTAAAAAAGAACAAGTCCTACTAGGTGCAACTGGAACAGGTAAGACTTTTACTATTGCCAATGTTATAGCCCAAACTAATAAAACTACTTTAGTGCTTGCTCATAATAAGACTCTTGCTGGTCAACTTTATTCTGAGCTTAAAGAGCTATTTCCTGAAAATAAAGTAGAGTACTTTGTTTCATATTACGATTACTATCAACCAGAAGCTTATGTTCCATCTACTGATACTTATATTGAAAAAGACTCATCAATTAATGATGAAATAGATGAATTACGTCATGCCGCAACTTCTGCACTTTTATCTAGAAAAGATGTTATTGTTGTTGCTTCCGTTTCCTGCATATATGGTATTGGTGAAGTAGAGGAATACAAAAGTAAAATGTTAACTCTATCTACTGGAGAAAAAATAGAAAGAAATAAAGTCTTAGAAAAACTAGTAGATATGTTATATGAACGTAATGACCTTGACTTTAAACGTGGTACTTTTCGTGTTCGTGGAGACGTCTTAGAAATAATTCCTGCCAATCAAAAGACAACGGGATATCGTATTGAATTCTTTGACGATGAAATAGATCGTATTAGTGAAATAGATACCTTAACTGGTCACATTATAAGTAGTATGAAAAATGTTAGTATCTTTCCCGCTAGTCACTTCGTTGTTAGTGATGAAAAACTTCATCAAGGAATTGAACGTATCAAAGTAGAACTAGAAGAACGTCTAGCTGAACTAAAATCAGAAAATAAACTTCTAGCAGCTGAACGTCTAGAGCAAAGAACTAACTATGATATTGAAATGCTTGAAGAGACTGGCTTTTGCTCTGGGGTTGAAAACTATTCTGCTCCTATGGCTGGTCGTAAAAGAGGAGAAACACCAACTACTTTAATGGACTTTTTCCCAAAAGATTACTTATTAGTAGTAGATGAATCTCATGTTACTCTTCCTCAAGTAAAAGGCATGTTTAATGGTGATAGAGCCCGTAAACAGAATCTTGTTGATTATGGTTTCAGATTGCCTAGTGCGCTTGATAATAGACCTTTAAAATATGAAGAGTTTGAACAGAAGATAAATCAAGTAATTTATGTTTCCGCAACACCTGGTGATAAAGAGTTGGCCGATACACATGGCGAGTTTGTTGAACAAATAATTAGACCAACTGGTCTTCTGGACCCAACTATTGAAGTTCGTAAAACTGAAGGACAAATAGATGACTTAGTATCTGAGATAAATGATCGCATTGCTAAAAAAGAAAAAGTTTTAGTCACAACGTTAACTATTCGTATGGCTGAAGAATTGACTAACTACTTAAAAGAATTAGATATTAAAGTTGCTTACCTACATGCTGAAGTTAAAACACTTCAAAGACTTCAAATAATTCATGACTTACGTAGTGGCAAATATGATGTTCTTGTTGGAATTAACTTATTAAGAGAAGGTCTTGATATACCTGAAGTATCTTTAATTGCGATTCTAGATGCTGATAAAGAAGGATTCTTAAGAAGTACTAGAAGTTTAATTCAAACTATCGGACGTTGTGCTAGAAATGCTAACGGACATGTTATAATGTACGGTGATAAAATAACTGATTCTATGAATGAAGCTATCACTGAAACAGCTCGTCGTCGTCATATTCAAGAGGAATACAATAAAGAACATGGTATTGTACCTAAAACAATAATTAAAGAAATTCGTGATGTTATTACTAACGTTGATGATACTAAGAAAGAAAAGACTAAGAAACCAACTAAGAAAGAACTTGCTCTAATGATTGATAATGTCGAAAGAGAAATGCGTGAAGCAGCTAAGAACTTAGATTTTGAAAGAGCTATGGAATTGCGTGACATCTTATTTGAAATGAAGTTAGGAACCAATGAAAAAGACCTTTAAAAAAATCTATATTGAAATAACGAATTGCTGTAATCTTTCTTGCCGTTTTTGTAGTAAAACATCTAAACCAAAAAGAACTATGACAATTGAAGAATTTAAAAATATCATCTCTAAAATAAAATCTCATACTGACTACATCTATCTTCATGTCAAAGGAGAGCCACTCCTTCATAAAGACTTGAAAGAGTTTCTAAAAATAGCAGAAGAAAATGACTTAAAAGTAAATCTAACTACTAATGGAACCCTTTTTTCTCAAAGAATAGATGACTTAAAAAATTCTAAAGCTCTAAAAAAAGTAAATTTTTCTCTTCACTCTGAAAATAACTATCCAAATTATTTTGAAAACATTTTTCAAAGTGTTGATAAATTACCTAAAGACATTACTGTAATTTATAGACTATGGACTTTAAGTAATTCTACTTTAGATAAAAAATCCACAGAAATAGTGGAAAAGTTAAAAGACTACTACAATTTATCCCCACAAATTGTGGATAAACTTTATAAAGAACAAAACGTTAAAATTTCTTCCAATATTTATGTGGATAAAGATAATGAGTTTATCTGGCCTACGGTAACAGAAGAAAAATCAAATGGTTATTGTCATGCCCTAAAAACTCATCTAGCTATTCTAGTTGATGGTACGGTAGTACCTTGTTGTCTAGATGCTTCAGGTATTATTAATCTAGGTAACATCTATACTGATACTCTAGAAAATATTATGGCAACAGAACGATACCAAAAACTAAAAAAATCATTTCAAAACCATAAACCATCAGAACCTTTATGCGCATCATGTACTTATAAAAACAAAAATGACTTTTAATGTAAAATATTAAAAGTCATTTTTACTAAATACATTTTCATAATCACGGAATTTACTATAATCATAATTATATTCAAATTTCATATCTTTATTCTTATAAGCTTCTAAAACTATTTTTCTTAACTGTTCCTTATTATTATCATCAAAAGCTTCCCAAGGAACTAAGAAACCATTATTTCCATTCACAACCCCAATTTCTCTAGCTGCCGGAATATCAGTACACATTATTTTTACTCCTGCCATTAATGCTTCCGTAAAAGAGTAAGACAAAGCTTCACTTCTACTAAATTGTACTAAATAGTCCGCATCCATTAAATAATCTCCAATATTTGTTACGGAACTTCTAACTAGAAGTCCTCCAAATACACCATGTCCTGTATCTGTAAATACTAACCATGTATAAGGAATTTTTTCTTCATCCAAGATAGCAGCCATCTTTTTAACTCTATCCATTCCTTTTTCTGGGGCATTTCTAAAAGCTGAAATCAGTTTTAAATGAGGTTTAATTTCACTCTTGTCAAAAGTATAAGGATTATAAATATACTCTATATTATCTGTTGGAAAATATCCTTTTGCTTTTTCTTGTGAAATCTTTGATACCGCAATGTACCTATCATATATATCATCCTTAAATCTAATAGCTCTTTCATAATCAGCCATATTTCCATGAATGAAAAGACTATTCTCTTTTAAACTATAAATATTCATAGGATAAAAATAAGTAGAATAAGTACTTATCAAGTTATCACAAACATAGTTGATTTTGTCATTATATTCAACACACTTAAAGTACTTAGAAAATCTCTTCTTTGTAATTTCTGTAATCTTATCGTACAAAATAGTAATATCAAAATCAAAAGCCTTCCCAATTTGTATCAACCATGTAATATATCCATTAAAAGTACCATTACAAAAAGTTCCTACATAGACAATATTCTTATAGTAAACTTCT
The DNA here is from genome assembly GCA_934162125.1 of uncultured Bacilli bacterium. Classification (GTDB taxonomy): domain Bacteria; phylum Bacillota_I; class Bacilli_A; order RF39; family UBA660; genus CAG-877. The sequence continues at coordinate 77,838 of CAKPHU010000005.1, read as the reverse complement.
TCTCGTCTATTAACCATACCAGCTATTTTAATATAGCTTCCTTCTCTATGATGGAAATATAATACTCTGCTTATTACTTGTCTATTTTTAAATTTATCTAAAAATAAACTATTATCTATTTCAAAGTCTCCAATTTCTACAAGTTCTAAAAGCAACCTCTTATTAAAAACATAATTCCAAACATAAGAATCATTAACTGGACAATTCTTTTTTAATTCGTTCTCTTCATGTCTTACTTTCAACTCTCTTTTAAATTGATAATTAATCTTATAATTTATAAAACAAGAGTCAAATTCACCTTGTTTTATTTTATCTACAATAACAGAAAAGTAATCGTTACTAACACCATCACTACTATCAATAAATGAAATATATCTACCTTTTGCATTATATATATCAGAAACACTACTCAAATAACGTACTTCAACTTCATCTGAGTCACAATTAATAAGTATTCTATTATTACCTAAAATAAAAGTTGTTAAAACGATATTATCCATCTAATCACATCCTAATAATAATATAACATAAATATCTAAAAAAACTGCCAGTCAAACGTAATATTCTTTAATATTTGTGGTATAATATGGAACAGGTGATTACTATGGATGAAATAATTGTAAAAGGTGCAAGAGAAAACAATTTAAAGAATATAGATATAACTTTACCCAAAAATAAATTAATAGTTATGACTGGCTTATCTGGTAGTGGCAAGAGTAGTCTTGCTTTTGATACGATATATGCTGAAGGTCAAAGACGTTATGTTGAAAGTTTATCTGCTTATGCTAGACAATTTTTAGGCAATTCTGAAAAGCCAGATGTTGATAGCATTGAAGGACTATCTCCAGCTATTAGTATCGATCAGAAGACAACTAATAATAATCCTCGTTCTACTGTTGGAACAGTTACGGAAATATACGATTACTTACGTCTTATTTTTGCTAGAGTAGGTGTTCCATACTGTCCAACTCATCATATTCCTATCACTTCACAAAGTGTAGAAGAAATGACTAATAAAATTATGGAGTATCCAGAAGGAACAAAGATGATTATTATGTCACCAGTTGTTCATGGCTTAAAGGGAACTCATAAAGAACTATTAGATGACCTTAGAAAAGAAGGTTATACTAGAGTTCGTGTTAATGGCGAAGTTCTTGACCTAAGTGAAGAAATAGCTTTAGAAAAAAATAAAAAAGACAAAATAGATGTTGTAATCGACAGAATTGTTTTAAAATCAGATTCTAGAAGCCGTCTTTTTGAAGCTTTAGAAGCTGCTACTAAATTATCTCATGGTAAAGTTGTAATTGAAATATTAGGAGAAGATAAAAAGGAATTAGTCTTTTCTGAAGACTTTGCATGTCCATACTGTGAATTTTCTCTACCTGAACTTGAACCAAGAATATTTAGTTTTAATGCCCCATATGGAGCATGTCCTGATTGTAAAGGATTAGGTGTAAAACTTCAAATAGATGAAGACCTTCTTATACCAGATGAAAAATTATCTATTGCTGATGGCTGCATTAAAACTTTAACTGATGACCCAGAAGGTCTCGACTATAAAAAACTAGAATGTTTATGCAAACACTACAAAATAAGTATGACTAAGTCTTGGAAAAGTCTAACTAAAGAACAAAAAAATTATATTTTATATGGTTCTGATGAATTAATTCATTTCCAATACAAGTCTAAAAGTGGTAATCTATACAATTCTAAAGACTATTATGAAGGTATTGTCAACAATCTAGAAAGACGTTACTTAGAAACTAATTCTACTTGGATTAGAGAATGGTTAGAGCACTACATGGTTGAACATACTTGTGAAACTTGCCATGGTGCAAGACTTAACGATAGTGTCTTAGCCGTAAAACTAGGTGGCAAAAACATATATGAAGTAACTGAAATGAGTATTAAGAATTTAATTCCTTTCTTTACTAATTTAAAGTTATCAGAAGAAAAGAAAGAAATAGCTAAATTAGTTCTTAAAGAAGTCCTTGATCGTCTAAACTTCTTATCAAATGTTGGTCTAGAGTACTTAACCCTAAGTAGAAGTGCCGGAACTTTATCAGGTGGGGAAGCTCAACGTATTCGTCTTGCTACTCAAATAGGTTCTCATTTAACAGGCGTCTTATACGTTTTAGATGAACCAAGTATTGGCCTTCATCAAAGAGATAATGAAAAATTAATAAAGTCTCTTTTAGAAATGCGTGATTTGGGTAACACCTTAATCGTTGTAGAACATGATACTGACACGATGTTAGCAGCTGATTACTTAGTAGATATTGGTCCCGGTGCTGGCGATAAGGGTGGTAGAGTAGTTGCTGCTGGAACACCAGAAGAAGTAATGAAAAATGAAAATAGTTTAACTGGACAATACTTAAGTGGTAAAAAAAGAATTGAAGTTCCAAAAAAGAGAAGAAAAGGTGCTGGAAAATATTTGAAAATCCGTGGCGCTAAAGAACATAATTTAAAAAATATTGATGTTGATATCCCATTAGGAACCTTCACTTGTGTAACAGGTGTTTCTGGTAGTGGAAAGAGTACTTTAATTAATGAAATACTTTGTAAAGAAATTTATAATAAAATTTACAAGTCTAAAGAAAAACCAGGTAAATTTGATAAAATTATGGGAATTGATAATCTAGATAAGATAGTCGCAATATCTCAAAATCCAATCGGTAGAACACCTCGTTCTAATCCTGCGACTTACACTGGTGTCTTTGATGATATTAGAACTCTTTTCACTACAACCAAAGATGCTAAGATATATGGCTTTGAAAAGAATCGTTTTTCATTCAATGTCAAAGGTGGCCGTTGTGAAGCTTGCCGTGGTGATGGTGTTAAAAAGATTGAAATGCATTTCCTACCTGATGTATATGTTCCATGTGAAGTGTGTCATGGCACAAGGTATAATACTGAAACTTTAAACATAAAATATAAGGGCAAAAATATTGCTGAAGTTTTAGACATGCGTGTAAGTGAAGCTCTCGAGTTCTTTGATAACATTCCTAAAATTAAAAGTAAACTTCAAGTTTTAGAAGACGTTGGTTTAGGCTACATCAAACTTGGTCAAAGTGCTCCAACTTTATCAGGTGGTGAAGCAGAACGTGTTAAGCTAGCTAAAGAACTTCAAAAGAAGGCCACAGGCAAGACTTTATTCGTCCTAGATGAACCAACTACTGGTCTACATTCTGAAGACATCCGCCACTTACTTGCAATTTTAGAGAAAATAGTAGATAATAATGATACAGTTATTGTCATAGAACATAACCTTGATGTTATCAAAGTTGCTGACTATATTATAGATCTTGGACCAAATGGTGGAGACGATGGTGGTCAAATAGTCGCAACCGGAACACCAGAAGAAGTAGCTAAAAATAAAAATTCATACACAGGAGCTTTCTTACAAAAAATGCTATAGGAGCGTTGACTATGAAATTAATTATAAAAGAAAAAAATGTCACTAGAATAAACAAAGTTATAGAATGGTTAATTTATATGATTGGCTATACTTTAGTCTTAATCTTAGTTAGTAGTATGTTCAAATCTGTCTATATTGATAAAGATCATTTCTTAATCTATGCAATTTTAATAGAACTTGTTCTCTACGTTCTAAATAAAACTCTAAAACCAATCTTATTTACTATAACCATTCCTATAACTGGTATTACCTTAGGACTATTTTATCCTTTTATTAACTTATTTATTCTAAAGTTGGCTGATTGGATTTTTGGATCACATTTTCAACTAGAAAACATTTATATTGCTTTCTTTGTGGCTATCCTAATTTCCATCATGAATCTTATTGTTGAAGGCCTAATAGGTAGTATTATAAAGAAGGTAAAACATCATGAGTAGAGTAGCTTTTTCAATTGGAAACATTCATATATACTGGTATTCAATTTGTATATTTCTAGGTATGCTTACTGCCAGTATTCTAATTTTTAGAGAGTCCAAAAGGCAAAAGATTGATGAAGATTTTTTAATTAATCTTCTTTTCTATACCATTCTTTTTGGACTTTTAGGTGCGAGACTTTACTATGTAATTTTTAACTTAGCATACTACACAAAGCATCCCCTAGAAATATTAGCGGTTTGGAATGGTGGCCTAGCCATCCACGGTGGTATTTTTGCTGGTCTTGCTTTTATAATTTACTATTGCCATAAAAATAACAAAGATTTTTTCCAAATATTGGATATCTTTGTTCCAGGTCTTATCATTGGCCAAGCAATGGGTCGTTGGGGTAACTTTTTCAATCAAGAAGCCTATGGACCCATAACATCAATAACTGCCTTAAAAAATTTAAAATTACCAGATTTTATCATTAATGGTATGTATATTGATGGTTTCTACCGTGAACCAACATTTTTCTATGAATCATTATGGTGTTTTATCGGTTTTATAATTTTATTATTACTAAGGAAAAGAAAAAATATTAAGAGGTCACAATTAACCGGTTTTTACCTAATTTGGTATGGACTAGAAAGAGTATATGTTGAAGGACTACGTACAGATTCTTTAATGTTAGGTGGTCTTAAAGTAGCTCAACTTGTTTCCTTATTATTTATAATTGCTGGTTTTACTATCTATATTTATAGCCTTAAAACAAGCACTAAAAAGAAAAAAACAAATCAGAGGTGAAGTATATGCATAAAAAAGTAGTCGTTTTTGGAGGAGGAACTGGTATTTCCTACTTATTAAAAGGTTTAAAAGATTTTCCTATTGATATAACAGCGGTTATAACAGTTTCTGATAATGGTCGTTCAACTGGTCGTCTAAGAGAAGAGTTCCATACACCTGCTGTTGGCGATATTAGAAAAGTAATCACATCATTATCATCAATTGAAGAACCTATCAAAAAAATGATGTCTTATCGTTTTTCTACAACTAGTGACTTAGATGGTCATGCCCTAGGTAACTTAATTCTAACTGCTATGTTAGACATCACTGGTTCCTTAAAAGAGTCTATTGCTAGTTTAAGTAAATTATTAGATGTTAGACATACTGTTCTACCAATTTCTGAAGATCCAAGCCTAACTCTAATGGGTAAAGATAAAGACGGTAACATCATTGAAGGAGAAGAGCAGATAACTACTGCCAACCGTCAATTTGAAAAAATATATTATAAAAAAGAACCAAAAGTTTTACCAGAGGTTCTAACTGCTATCAAAGAAGCTGATTTAATAATATTTAGTATGGGTAGTCTTTATACTAGCGTTCTTCCAAACGTTATTTGTAAAGAAGTTCAAGCTGCTCTAGAAGAAACTAAAGCTCCTTTAATGTATACCTGCAATGTAGTAACTCAACCAGGCGAAACAGATGGTTTCACAGTAAGTGACCATATCAAATTATTAAATAAATATCTTCATAAAAAGAAAATTGATGCTGTCATCGCCAGTAACACAAAAATAGATAAAAAGATAGCTGAAAAATATTCTACAGCAGAGCAAAAAGAACCTGTTAAAATAGATTATCAAGAATTAGAAAAAGTAGGTGTAGAATTAATAGAAGACGACTTAATTATTGTGGAAGATAATATATTAAGACATAATAGTTTAAAGTTAAGTTCTCTAATTTTCTCATACTTAATGAGGTAGAAAATGTCATACACAATCAAAATAAAAGAAGAAATATCCAATCTAGATGTTACTAAATCTGAAATGATTGCCGAACTATCTGGCTTTATTCGCAACAATGGAGTATTACATAATAACGTTCTTCATCTAACTACTGAAAATGAATTTACTGTGGAACGTTTAAAAAAGTTTTTTCAAAATCTCTATGAAATTGATGCCGAAGTAGAAGTAAAAGACAATCTAAATTTTAGTAAAAAGAATCTTTATCAAATAAGTATTTCTCAAAAGACTTCTTTGATATTACAAGATCTTGCATATCTAGATAATAATGGTACCTATATAGAAACACCACCAACTTACATTGTTGGAGCTAATGAAGAACTACGTGCCTACTTAAGAGGTGTCTTTCTATGCACTGGTAGTATTAACGATCCAAAAACATCACGTTACCATATGGAACTTTTAATTTCTAAACCAAATGAAGCTGTCTTCGTCCAAAAATTATTAAATATTTTTGATTTGAATGCCAAGATTTTAAATCGTGAAAAAGGCTACATGATATATATCAAAGAAGCAGAAAAGATAAGTGATTATATTCGTATTCTTGGTGCTTCTCAAGCAGTCCTTTATTTTGAAAATGCTCGTATTTACCGTGAAAAAAAGAATCAAACTAATCGTTTGAATAATTGCGAACAAGCTAACATGGATAAAATATTTGCAACAGCCCAACAACAGTTAGAGCAAATTGCCCTAATCGAAGAAACTGGTAGTATTGAATTACTGGATGATCGAACTAAAATAGCTCTAGAGTTTCGCAAAAAATACCCAGAGTCTTCACTAAAAGAATTAAGTGAAATAATCTCTGTTGAAACAGGTAAGCCAATTACTAAGTCTGGACTTAATCATCGCTATCGCAAAATCCGTGACTTAGCTATTCAACTAGAAAAACTAGAATCTAAGAAAAGTGATTAATTACTTTTCTTTTTTTATTATTTCATCAACAAGTCCATAACTAAGGGCTTCTCTAGCACTTAAATAGTTATCTCTTTCTGTATCTCTTTCTATTTTTTTAAGACTTTGTCCCGTATTAGAAGCTAATATTTTATTAAGTCTCTTTCTAATACAAATAATTCTATCTGCTGCAATCTTTATATCACTAGCCTGACCCTCTGCTCCTCCTAAAGGTTGATGTATCATAACATCAGCATTTGGTAAAACACTTCTTTTACCTTTCTTTCCACTAGATAGTAAGAAAGCCGCCATACTAGCCGCAATCCCAATACAAATTGTTGCCACATCACTTTTAATAAAATTCATCGTATCATAAATAGCCATTCCTGCCGTCACTGAACCACCAGGAGAATTAATATATAAATAAATATCATCATTACTAATAGAGTCTAAATATAATAGTTCCGCAATAACATTATTTGCCAACATATCATTGATTTCTCCACTAATAAAAATAATTCTTTCTTTCAACAATCTCGAAAAAATATCATAACTACGTTCAGAATCAATTTCTTTTTCCACAATAATTGGAACGTTCATCATATCACCTATACATAGTATAGTGTAAAACTAAAAAAATATTCATATTATTGCAACAAAACTCATGTTATAATGATATATAGAATAAGAGGGTGAAAATATGATCGAATCTATCGAAGTAACAATTAATAATCAAAAATATCGAGTAAGTTCTGGAGTAACATTAGAAGAAGTAGCAGCTCAATTTCAAAAAGAATATAAATATCCTATTCTTTTAGCTAAAGTAAATGGCATCACCAAAGAACTAAGTTGTAAAGTTCAAGCCTCTTCTAATATTGAATTTCTTGATTTAACTTCTAAAGAAGGAAATAGAACTCATATTAGTGGTTTAACTTACATCTTACTATATGCTGTTAAAAGATTATATGGAAAAGACACTAATATCTATGTTCAACATTCTCTAGATAAAGGAATCTATGTAGAAACAAGTTTTAAACTTACTCCATCTAAAATAGAAAATATCAAAGCTGAAATGGATCGTATTGTTGAAAATGACCTACCAATTATCAGAACAACAATCGATAGACTAGAAGCAATTAATTATTTTAAAACAGTTGGTAATGAAGTAAAGGCTGAAGTACTACGTTATAATACTAATACTTATGTAACTTTATATAGACTAGGTAATTACTACAATTATTTCTATAATTTAATGCCAACATCTACAAGTAAAATCAGTGCTTTTGATTTAACTTATATCAAAGACAATGCCTTTGTTATGCGTTTCCCAACAATATATCAACCAAACAAGATCAAGGAGTATGAAGAACATCCAGGTATGTTCTCTGCTTTCCAAGAATTCCGTGATTGGGGAAAAATAATGAAAATTACTACTTCAGTTGATTTAAATAGAATTATTTCTAGTGGTAAAATAAATGATCTAATTAGAATTGATGAAACTCTTCAAAGTAATCGTCTACTTAACCTAGCAAAGACTATTCATCAAAACAAGAAAATCAAAATTGTTTTAATGGCTGGACCATCATCATCAGGTAAAACTACAACTTCTAGAAAGTTATGTATGTATCTACAAAGTTTTGGTCTAACTCCTAAAGTATTATCTATGGATGATTATTTCCACGAAAGAAAAGATACTCCAAAGGATGCCAACGGTAACTATGATTTTGAATGCCTAGAAGCAGTTGATCTTAAATTATTTAATAGTCAATTAGCAGACCTTCTAAAAGGTGAAAAAGTTCAAGTGCCAACTTTCAATTTTGGTTTAGGTAAAAAGGAATATCGCCACGAATTACAATTAGCAGAAGATGACATTATCGTTATTGAAGGAATTCATGCCTTAAATCCAAAGATTTTAACCAATATACCTAGAGAAAACAAATTTAAAATTTATATTTGTCCATTAACTGAAATAAATATGGATGATCATAACCGTGTATCTACTACAGACAATCGCCTACTTCGTCGTATAATCCGTGATAATCGTACTAGAAATTATAGTGTTGAAAAGACTTTAGCTGCATGGGGTAAAGTACGTGCTGGTGAAGAAAAATATATTTTCCCATATCAAGATGAAGCTGACTTCACAATGAACTCTGCCTTAATCTATGAAATAGGAGCCCTAAAAACATATGTTGAACCATTATTATATTCAGTTCCATATGATTCACCATATTATGAAGAAAGTAAACGTTTACTTAACTTCTTACGAATTTTCTTACCAATACCAGCTGATGAAATACCAAAAGATTCAGTTCTAAGAGAGTTTATTGGTAATGGTTGTTTTCATGACTAAAAAGTGTCAATAAAATAAGAATATATTGTCATTAAAAAGTGAAGAATATATAATGAAAATATAAGGAGGATATTAAATGATAAAAGTTGCAATTAATGGATTTGGCAGAATTGGCCGTCTTGCATTTCGTCTAATGGAAGAAGATCCTGATTTTGAGGTTGTTGCTATTAATGATCTAACAGATGCTGAACAATTAGCATATTTATTAAAATACGATACAAACCATGGCAATTATCGTATTGATGAAATTAGTTTTGAAGGAGACTATATAATTGTAGGTAATCGTAAAGTAAGAGTATATGCTGAAAAAGATCCTGCTATGTTACCATGGAAAGATTTAGATATTGATGTAGTTTTTGAATGTACAGGTCTATTTACTGATAAAGAAAAGGCTATGGCTCATATCAATGCTGGAGCAAAGAAAGTAATTATTTCTGCACCTGCTAAGGGTGACGTTAAAACTATTGTATACAACGTTAACCATGAAATTTTAACTGGTGATGAACAAATTATTTCTGCAGCTAGCTGTACTACTAACTGCTTAGCACCAGTTGTTGATGTTCTAGACAAAGCTTATGGTATCAAAAAAGGTTACATGACAACTGTTCATGCTTACACAAATGATCAAGCTACTCTAGATATTGCTCATAAAAAAGGTATTAAAGCTCGTCGTGGTAGAGCATGTGCTGCTAACATTGTGCCTGCTTCAACTGGAGCAGCTAAAGCTATCGGTAAGGTTTGCCCTAATCTAGAAGGAAAACTTGCAGGTGTTGCTATGCGTGTACCAGTACCAACAGGTTCAGTTGTTGACTTAGTACTAGAATTAGATAAAACAGTAACAGCAGAAGAAGTAAATGCTACTTTAAAAGCTGCTCAAAACGAGACATTAGTATATACTGATGATCCAATTGTATCAAGCGATGTAATCGGTAGAAGATGTGGTTCAGTTGTAGATGGCTTATCAACAAGTGTACTAGAAACTGAATCAGGTCAATTAGTAAAAGTCGTTGCCTGGTATGACAATGAAATGGGTTACACTTCACAAATGGTTAGAACAGCTTCATACTTAATGAAATAAAAAGAAGTTCGCTTCTTTTTTTTTACTATAAATAATGCTATACTATAAATAAAGATGGGAGGAATATCCATGAAAACTATAAAAGATATGGATTTAAATAATAAAAAAGTAATCATAAGATGTGATTTTAATGTACCTATAAAAGAAGGAAAAATAATAGATGATACTAGAATAAAAGCTAGTCTAGAAACTATTAATTATTGCTTAGAACATAATGCTAAAGTAATATTAATGTCTCACTTAGGTAGAGTTAAAGAAGAAGCTGATTTAGCTAAGAATGACTTAAAACCAGTTGCTGAAAGACTTAGTACACTTCTAAATAAAGAAGTTAAATTTATTCCTGTAACTAGAGGAGAAGCTTTAGAAAATGCCATTAATGAAATGCAACCTCAAGACGTAATTTTAATGCAAAATACTCGTTATGAAGACTTAGATGGTAAGAAAGAGAGTTCTAACGATGTCGAACTAGGTACTTATTGGGCTTCTCTAGGAGACGTTTTTATCAATGATGCTTTCGGTACTATTCATAGAGCTCATGCTTCAAATGTCGGTATTGCTACACACTTACCTTCAGCTTTTGGTTTCTTAATTGAAAAAGAATTAACTGCTCTAAAAACTTTAGACAATCCAGAACATCCATTTGTAGTTGTTTTAGGAGGAGCTAAAGTAAAAGATAAAATAGGCGTTATTGAAAACTTAGTAACTAAAGCTGATAAGATTTTAATTGGTGGTGGTATGGCTTTTACTTTCTTAAAAGCAGAGGGCTTTAATATTGGTACTTCTCTACTTGATGAAGAAAGCCTAGACTTCTGTACTGAAATGTTAAAGAAACACAGCGATAAGATTATCTTACCAGTAGATGTTGCTGTAACCACAGAATATTCTGAAACAGAAGAATATAAAGTAAAAGATATAAATGAACTAGCTTATAATGAAATGGGTCTAGATATTGGTCCAAAAACATTAGAAATATTTGAAAAAAATCTATTATCTGCTAAAATAGTAGTTTGGAATGGACCATTAGGTGTCTATGAATTTAATAAATATAAAGAGTCTACTGATAAATTATTAAAATATTTAGTAGAAAATAATATAAAGACAATTTTAGGCGGTGGAGACATAGTTGCAGCTGCTTCAACTGCTGGATATAAAGACAAGGTTTATCATGCTTCAACTGGTGGTGGAGCAACTCTAGAATATCTAGAAGGAAAAGAATTACCTGGTATAGTCGCAGTAAAGTAGAGGTGGTTTAAGTGTCACTAAGAACACTTATTTTAGCTGATCCATATAACGAAGATCATGTATCAGCAATTGAAAATTTTGAACGTGAGAACGATTTAACTCCAACGGTATCATCATCTCTAAAACAATTAGCAAACAGCATGTCTAAAGAAGACTATCAAAATGCTAAAAGAGAAGCAAATGAAATAGACGAGTATCTATTTCTTTCTGAAAAGGGAACTATTAAAGCTTGTGGAAAGCTTCACAGTTATAAAGATGTTAAAAGTAGTTATATTAGTTTTGTAGAAGGAAAAGAGAGAGCAAGATTAATCCCTCTTATGACAGAGTATGCTTTTGCCGCTCTTCCTGCCTATGAAATATATGCTACTTCTGAAATTACAGACAAAGATTTAACTAAAGAACTTTTAGAATATGGATATGAGAGCCTGGGCTTTGATAATAAAAAAGAAACTTTTGTTAAAGAAAGGCAAATGGTAGAAAGGTTACAAAATGAAGAACGTAAAGGACGTCAAGAAAAATAGTATTATAATTTTAATTATTTCTCTAATTGTTCTCTTTTTTGTATTGAAAGATAGCTTTAAAGAAATACTAAGTGCCTTAATAGGTATGAATTATTTTTATTTTATAATAGCAATACTTCTCTTTTTATTATCAATTTACATAAGATATTATATTTTCTATCTAAGTGCTAATGAAAAGAAACACTTTACTTCTTTAGAGGCTTTTAAACATGGTTTAATAACTCAATTTTTTAATGGTATTACTCCATTTTCTACTGGTGGTCAACCTATGGAAATATATATGCTTACTAATCACCATATAAGTGCAAGTAAAGCAACCAGTATTGTTATTCAAAATTTTATTTATTATCAAACTGCTTTAGTTATCTTTGGCCTAGTTGCAGTAGTTTATAATGCTATATTCCATATTTTTCCTAGTGTTAAAGTTCTACAAAATCTAGTATTTTTAGGATTCCTTATCAACACCTTAGTAGCAGTAGGTCTATTTGCAATAACCTGGTCTGAAGAGACTACTAAGAAAGTGGCTAACTTAAGTATTAAATTTCTAAGTAAAATAAAAATTATTAAGGATCAAACAAAAGCTGAGAACTCTATTGAAGATAAATTAATGGAGTTCCATACTAATGCTCGTGAACTTCGTCATAAAAAGGGACTATTTGTCCTAGGAGTACTTGCTAACTTTATTAGTCTGGCATGCTTATATGCTGTACCTTTATTTGTTGTCTATGCTCTTCATGACTATACAAGTCTTCATTTATTTGATACTATCACAGCCTCAGCTTATGTCTTATTAATTGGTGCTTTTGTACCTATTCCTGGTGCCAGTGGTGGAATTGAATATGGTTTTATTAAGTTCTTTGGTAATTTTCTACCAACTATAACCCTAAACTCTGCCCTTATAGTTTGGCGTTTTATTACTTATTACTTAGGTATGATTTTAGGAGCCCTATTATTGAGTACAGAAAAGAGAGATGATTAAAATGCGTATTGGATTATTTACTGATTCTTATCCTCCATATATTAATGGTGTATCAACAAGTGTAGCTATGCTAAAAAAAGCTTTAGAAACGAAAGGTCACACTGTTTATGTTGTTACCGTAAGTAACAATGCTCTAAAGTATGAATATGATGAGGAAGAACACATTGTTAAAGTACCAGGTATACCAATAGGAATTTATGATTATCGCCTTAGTCGTATTTATCCACTATCTATGATTAATATTATGAAAAACTGGAACCTTGACGTTATTCATTCACATACCGAGTTTGGAATTGGTATTTTAGCACGATTAGTTGCTAAGCAATTTAATATACCATTAGTACATACTTATCACACTTTATATGAAGACTATACTCATTACATAACACACGGTTATTTTGATAAGTCTAGTAAAAAAATAGTTGAGTATTTAACTAAATTCTATTGTGATAAAACTGCTAATGAATTAATTGTCCCAACCAACAAAATATATAAGTTGTTTAAAGAAAAGTATGAGTTTACTAAAAATATTCATATTGTCCCAACTGGTATTGAAGTTGAACGTTTCTTTGAAGAAAATGTTTCAAAAGATGATGTGGAATTATTAAAGAAAAAATTAAATATTAGTAAAAAGGATTTTGTCATTATCTTTGTTGGACGTCTAGCTGAAGAAAAAAATGTGGAATTTTTATTAAATGCTCAAGCTAAGTTAATAAAAAAACATTCTAATATTAAATTACTAATTGTAGGAGATGGACCTGATAAAGAAAAATACGAAGAACTTGCAAAGACATTAAATATTAGTAAAAATGTTATTTTTAATGGAAAGGCTGCTTGGACAGAAATACCAATCTACTATCATTGCGCTGATGTTTTTGCAACTGCATCAACAACTGAGACTCAAGGTTTAACTGTAATCGAGGCCATGGCTGCTGGTGTTACGCCACTATGTATTCGTGATGATTCCTTCCAAGGAACTGTTACTCATGAATTAAATGGCTTAATTTTTGATAATGAAGAAGACTACTTAAAAGATGTTTTAACACTATACACAGACGAATCTCTACTAAAAAGATATAATAATCAAGCCAGAATTCAAGCTGAGCATTGTAGTTCTTCGAGTTATGCTGATGCTGTCCTTGTTGTCTACAACAGAGCTATATTAGATAAAAAAGAAGAAGATCGTTATGGATTAATATCTAAAATAACAAAGAAGATAAGGGGAAAATAAATGTTAATAGTTTTAAATAATAAATCTAACTTTACATTAAAAGAATACGAAAAATATCTAACTGATTTGAATAAAATGAAAACAACTGAGGACTTAGTCCTTTGTCCCAGCTTTCCATATTTAAGTATTTTTAACTCTGAAAATATTAGTTTAGGAGCTCAAAATGTTAGTAAAAATGTAATGGGAGCCCACACAGGAGAAGTAAATGCACTTCAGTTAAAGTCTTTAAATACAAAGTACTGTCTTGTTGGACATTCTGAACGCCGTTCTGAAGAGAAAGAAACAGATAATGATATTAATACAAAAGTCAAACTTTTAATTAATGAAGGAATCACACCTATTCTCTGCATCGGTGAAACAAAAAAAGAACACGACAAAAAAGAAACTCTTCAAGAAATTAATTGTTCCCTAACCCTAGACTTAGATGAGTTAACAGAAGAGGAAAAAAGTAGAGTTATAATTGCCTATGAACCAGTATGGTGTATAGGTACTGAAAATATTCCTAGCTCTGATGATTTAAACCTAGCCATGAACACTATAAAAAAAGTTCTTCCTAATAATAAAATTCTTTATGGTGGCAGTGTAAATGAAAATAATATTGAAATTTTACTCGAAAATAAAAATATAGATGGTTTCCTTCTTGGTGGACTAAGTCTTCATCCAGATAAGCTTCAAACCATCTTAAATAATATTGAAAAAAGACAAAAGTAGACAATTCGACAAAACTTGTCTTTTTTTTCTCTACCAAAATTTGACATAAAGGTATATAATTAAGATGCACGGTAGTAACCGAGAGGAAAATAATGGAAAAAACGCGAGTACTTATCATTGATGACAATAAGAACTTAGTATCAATGGTTAAAGAGTATTTTAAGAATCATGGAGATATTAAAATAACTCTATCAGCTTATGATGGAGCTGAAGGAATGCGAATAATTGAAAACAAAAAGGACGAATTCGACCTTATTTTATTAGATCTTATTATGCCTAACAAGGATGGTATCAGTGTCTTGGAGTTTCTTAAAGAAAAAGATATTGATAAGAAAGTAATTATACTTACATCATACAATGATCATGAAACTATCAGAAAAGTTTCAGAGATGGGAGTTAACTACTTTATTTTAAAACCATTCGAACTATCAGACCTTGAGAAGAGAATTACCGAAGTAGCAGAGGGTACTAAATATGGTGGCAAAAGTATTGACCTATATCGTAACAACATTCAAAAGTCAATTACTAATACGCTTCATGAATTAGGAGTACCATCACATATTAAAGGTTATCAATATATTAGAGAAGGAATCATTCTAGTATATGAAAGTCCAGAACTTGTTGGTGGGATTACTAAAGAGTTATATCCAGAAATAGCTAAAAAGTTTGAAACAACTGTTTCACGTGTTGAACGTGCTATCAGACATGCTATTGAAGTCAGCTGGAATCGTGGTAATTGGCAATTAATGGAAGAAATATTTGGACATAGTGTTGATATTGATAAAGCCAAACCAACTAATTCTGAATTTATTGTTACTGTTGCTGATAAACTTCGCTTAGAATATAACAAATCAGTTTTATCTAGTTAAAGACTAAAAAGTCTTTTTTTTATTGTGAAAATACCTTCCAATTCTTGACTTTAAGCAAATAAAAAACTATACTTAATTTATAAAATATGTAGGGAGGTTACAATTTATGGAACGAAAAATAGAAGAATTTCTAAAAAAATGGCAAAAAGATACTGCTAGAAAGCCTCTAGTACTCTATGGCCCTAAACAAGTAGGAAAGACTTTTACAGCTCTAAATTTTGGTAAAACCGAATATAAGAATACTATTTACTTTAACACTGAAAATAATGAAGAACTTTTGAATTTATTTTCTAAAGAAAAGACTCCAGAAAAAATAATTTTAAACTTATCATTATTATCAGGTGAAACAATTTTAAAGGATGACACTTTAATCATCTTAGACAACGTTAATGATAAAGAAATCGTCAAAGGTCTAAAACTATTTAATAGTGACTACAAATATCATATAATCGCAATAACTTCACGCCGAGAAAACTTAGCTGATTTTAAAGGTGAAGAACTACAATTTAAAGGTATGACTGGCCTTGACTTTGAAGAGTATTTAATTGCTAAAGATGAAAGAAGTCTAGCATCACTAATTAGAGAGTCCTTTACTAAACGTAAAGTATGTCCTTTCCATAAAGTTGCACTAGATTTATTTCAAGAATATTTAATGACAGGTGGTCTTCCAGAAGTTATAGAAGCCGAACTAGCTGGCAAGAGTCCCTATGAAATTGACGCAATCAAACAAAAAATTGTTGATGTTTATAAAAAAGAAATTGCTCTATCTAAAAATCTAATTGAAATAGCTCGTGGAATTGAAGTTTTTAATTCCATTCCAAATCAATTACGTAAAGAAAACAAGAAGTTCCAATATGGTCTTATGGGAACTGGTAAAAGAGCCAAAGAATATGAAAGTACTATTAACTATCTTGTAAATAATCAAATTATTTATCGAAGCTACAAAATAACTACTGTTAAAAAACTATTAAGTAGTTGTCGTGAAGTTGATAGTTTTAAATTATATATGCCAGATGATGGCTTGCTTTATACAATGCTTCATTTAAATTTAAAACAATTCTTATCTGACGAGAACTTAAAAGAAACACTTTATGAAAACCATATTGCCAAAACTCTTGCAGAAGCTGGTTATGCTCTTTATTACTATCAATCAGAAGGAAAAGCTGAGGTAAATTTCGTTATTCAAAACCGTCTTGGTAAAATAATACCTATTGAGATAACTACAAAAAGTCAATCAAAAGCTAAATCATTATCAGTTTTCATTAAGAAGTTCACAACAGAACAAGCCTATCGAATTACTGAAAATAATTTCCAAACTAAAAAGGAAATTAGATATATTCCAGTTTATGCTACATTCTGCTTAAATGACAATAAATATTAGGAGGACATATGAAGAAACCATTAATTTTAACAATCTTAGATGGCTATGGTCTAAGAGAAGAAGAAAAGGGAAATGCCGTTAAATTAGCTGATAACAAAGTATTTGAAATGTTATGGAACAAGTATCCACATACAACACTAGAGGCATCAGGAAAAGCAGTTGGTCTTCCAGCTGGCCAAATGGGTAATAGTGAAGTAGGGCATATGAATATTGGTGCCGGACGTATTGTTTACCAATCACTAGAATTAATTAATAAAAGTATTGAAGACAAAGAATTTTTCCACAACAAAGAGCTTTTAGCCGCAATTAATCATGCTAAAGAGAATAATTCTAAACTTCATCTTTTAGGATTGATAAGTGATGGTGGTGTTCATTCTCATATTAATCATCTTTTAGCTCTTCTAGAATTATGCAAACAAGAGAATTTTACTAACGTCTACCTTCATCTTTTTACTGATGGACGAGATGTTTCTCCAATAAGTGCTTATTCTTATATTTCTGTCGTAGAAGAGAAAATAGCAGAACTTAATCTAGGTACTATCGCAACCATAGGTGGTCGCTATTATGGTATGGATCGTGATAATAATTATGATCGTCTAAAGAAAGGCTATGATGCTATTGTAAATGGAATAGGTGAAGAAAGAGACTCTATTCGTGAATATATTGAAGAATGTTATAGTCAAAATATCACTGATGAATTTATTATACCTGCTGTCTTTACTAAAGATGGTAAACTAGAAGAAAATGATAGTCTAATTGCTTTTAATTTTAGAAAAGACCGACTTCGTGAAATTTTAACTGCTATTACTAATCCATCATTCAATGAAATGGAAGTAACAAAGTTTAAAAATGTTAAAACAGTTACTATGTTACCAGTAGTTGAATCTGTTATTGCACCTCATGCCTTTGATGATCCAAAACTAACAAACATCTTAGGTGAATATATCGCCAGTAAAGGTTTATCTCAATTAAGAATTGCCGAGACTGAAAAATATGCTCATGTAACTTTTTTCTTTGATGGTGGCAAAGAGGTTGATTATCCAAATGAGAAAAAAATCTTAATTCCATCTCCTAAAGTAGCAACTTATGACTTACAACCAGAGATGAGTGCTGTTCCTGTAACTGATAGTCTCCTAGAATGTTTAGAAGAATATGACTTAGTAATTCTAAATTTTGCGAACGGCGACATGGTTGGGCATACAGGAGTTCTATCAGCAGCCATTAAAGCTGTTGAAACTGTAGATGAATGTCTAGGCCGAATTTATAATAAAATAGAACAATTAGGCGGAACCATGGTAATTATTGCTGATCATGGAAATTGTGAAGAAATGATCGATGAAGATGGCAATGTAGTTACATCTCATACTACCAATCCAGTTCCTCTAATTATTACAAGAGAAAATCTTGAATTAGAAAATGGTAAATTAGGAGATGTTGCTCCAACCATTCTTGACTTAATGAATCTAGAAAAGCCTGTTGAAATGACTGGTAATAGTTTAATTAAAAAATAAAAAAACCTCATATTCACTAAGAATATGAGGTTTTAATTTCTACCTTTGTATAAGTTCATCCATATCTAAATCAAAAAGCAAACCAGGGTTAATGTTTAATGCTAAAGAAATTTTCCAAATAGTATCAACTGAAAAAGTTTTGATTCCCTTCTTAGACTCGATTCGTCTAATAAATTCATGGGAAACGCCAACTCTTTCTGCCAAGACAGCTTGCGTAATACCAGCTTGCTTTCGATACTTCTTGATGTTTCTAGCAATTTGTTCATAAATATTAATTTCATATTTATTCATAACATCACCACTAAAATTATTATGTACTAAAATTTAAAAAATATATGTAAACGGCAAGTATACATAAAAATACTCCTGTTCGATTGTGAAATACGAAAAGATGTTCTATAATAAAATCAGGTGATTTGATGGAAGAGAGAATTATATTTCATATTGATGTCAACAACGCTTTTCTATCTTGGACAGCAGTTAAATTGCTCCAAGAAGGCTCAAAAGTAGATATAAGAAAAATACCATCAGTAATTGGTGGTAATGAACAGGAAAGAAAAGGTATTGTTTTAGCTAAATCACCAGTTGCCAAAAAATATAAAATTGTCACAGCTGAACCTCTCTATCAAGCCCGCAAAAAATGTCCTTGGGTAAAAGTCTTTCCACCGAGTTATGAATGGTATCAGAAACAGTCAAATAATTTATTTAACTACTTATCACAGTATTCTCCCACCATGGAAAAAGCCTCTATCGATGAATGTTTTTTAGACATGACAGGAACAAATTACCTATATAAGGACTATGTCCAACTTGCTCATCACATCAAAGATGAAGTTAAAAATAAATTCGGTTTTACCGTTAACATCGGTATTGCCAACAACAAACTATGTGCCAAAATGGCTTCAGACTTTGAAAAACCAGATAAAGTTCACACACTATTTCAAAACGAAATAGAAGAGAAGATGTGGCCTTTAGCTGTTGATGATTTACTAATGGTTGGAAAAAGTACAGCTGCTGAACTTCATAAATTAAATATCTCTACCATCAAAGACTTAGCTCAAGCAGATTATTCTATGTTGAAAAAACATTTTAAAAGTCAAGCGGACTATTTAAAAAATGCCGCTAGAGGTATTGATAATACTCCTGTAGTACCAAGAACTTCTAAAAATGAAAGCATCAGTACAACCGAAACACTTCTTCACGACACCACTAACCATGAAAAATTAAAAGAAATTCTTCTTAAACAAACCGAAGAAGTAGCCCTAGAATTGCGTGGTAAAGGACTATATGCCAAAACGGTAGCTGTTATTTTTAAAAATAGTAGTTTTGAAAGTTATAGTGCTCAAACAAGTATTCAAAACCCTACTAATAACACCAAAGAAATTTATAAACTCGTAGTAAAAACTTTTGAAACTAATTATAAAGACGACCCCATTAGACTAATTGGTGTTCGCCTAGCCAACTTAACTTCTAACAACGACCGACAACTTTCCTTATTTGAAGAAGAGACTAAAGAAGATGAAATTCAAACCACAATTGATACTATTAATAAAAAGTTTGGAAAAGCTATTATTTCATCAGCTTCTCTAAAAAAAATCGAAAAAAATAATTGAAGACATTACTATTTTGGTAATGTTTTTTTCTAAAATTTGAAAAAACGGCTAAAAATCAACAAAAAAAGCAAAAAAAGCTTGCGTTTATTACCCTCCTTTGTTATAATTAACTACGTGTGATTGCTTAGATGTGCGAGGTTGTCGATACACTAGGTTAAGTTGTTAACAAGTTATCGGGTTATTTGCACGGAGCAAGCCTATACTAGATATAGACGAAGGGAGGATTTACAATGTCAGCAGAAAAAATTCGCATCAGAATTAAGGCATATGATCACAGAATCCTAGACAGCGCAGCAAAGAAAATTGTTGAAACTGTTAAAAGATCAGGAGGAGAAATCTCTGGTCCAGTTCCACTTCCAACAGAAGTTGAAAAGTTTACAATTTTAAGAGCTGTACACAAATACAAAGATTCACGTGAACAATTTGAAATGCGTACACACAAAAGACTTATTGATATCAAAAATCCTAGCAAGGAAACTATTGATGCATTAGCACACTTAGATTTACCAAGCGGTGTAGATATTGATATAAAAACAAAATAATAGGAGGAAATAATAATGAAAGGAATCTTAGGTAAAAAAATCGGAATGACTCAAACATTTACTACAGATGGTAAATTGATTCCGGTTACTGTTATTGAAGTTGAGCCAAACGTTGTTACTCAAATCAAGACAGTAGCAAAAGATGGTTATGATGCTATTCAACTTGCTACAGGTACAATAAGAGAAAGTCTTAGCACTAAACCACAAAAAGGTCATACAGACAAAGCTAACACAGCACCTAAGCGCTTCTTAAGAGAAATAAGAGGAGTAAACGTTAATGATTACACACTAGGCCAAACAGTCGGTGTTGACATTTTCAGTGCTGGTGAAATGGTTGATGTTACTGGAACAAGTAAAGGTAAAGGTTTCCAAGGTGTCATCAAACGTTATAATCAAACAAGAGGTCCTATGGGACACGGTTCTCAATACCACAGAGGTGTTGGTTCACTTGGTACTCTTTTACCAATGCACGTATTAAAAGGTAAAAAGATGCCAGGACAAATGGGTAATGTTCAAAGAACAGTTCAAAATCTTGAAATAATTTCAATTGATACTGAAAACAATTGTATTTTAGTAAAAGGAAATGTTCCAGGTCCAAAGAAATCATTTGTTATGATTCGTACTGCAGTAAAAAATCCTAATACTAAATTAGAAGCAGCTGAATTAGTTAGTTACGTTGAAGCTGAACCAGTATTAGCAGAAGAAGTTGCTGCAAATGAAGTAGTAGAAGAAAATGCTACTGAACAAGCTGAATAATCATCACATATATATAATGAAAAGAAACCAAAAAAAAATAACTGTGATGAAAGGAGGAATCGTAGATGAAAAAAGTAGAACTTTTAAATCTTAAAGGTGAAAAAGTAAAGGACATTAATTTAAATGAAGAGATATTTGGAATTACCCCAAACAAAAATGTCTTAAATGATGCAATCATTCTTACAATGGCTTCATTAAGACAAGGAACACATAAAACTAAAAACCGTTCAGAAGTTTCTGGTGGAGGAAGAAAACCATGGAGACAAAAAGGAACTGGTCGTGCACGTCAAGGTTCAATTAGAGCCGTTCAATGGGTAGGCGGAGGAAATTATGGAACTCCAGTACCTAGAGATTACAGCAAAAAACAAAATCGTAAAGAAAGACAACTTGCTTTAAGATCAGCATTAAGCGACAAAGCTAACGAAAAAGCAATTATGGTATTAGAAAATATTTCTTTAGCAACACCAAAAACTAAAGAAATGTTAGGAATTCTAGAATCATTAAAAGTAGCTGACAAAAAAGTATTATTAGTTGTAAATGAATTTGAAGATAATTTAATCTTAGCTTCAAGAAATATCAGCAACTTAGTATTAATTTCAGCAGAAGAAATTAATGTATTAGATATAGTTGGAACTGATGTAATGATAATTACAGAAGAAGCTTTAAAAAAAGTTGAGGAGGTGCTTAAATAATGAAAGACACAAAATATTTAGAAATAATCAAAGCACCAGTAATTACTGAAAAATCACAAGCTGCACAAGCTGAAGGAAAATATACTTTCAAAGTTGATCCAAAAGCAACAAAATTAGAAATTAAAGCAGCTGTTGAAAAGATTTTTAATGTTAAAGTTACAGACGTTAGAACAATGAATGTAAAACCTAAGAAAAGAAGAGTTGGTCGTTATACAGGATTAACAAACCGCACAAAGAAAGCAATTGTTACTCTTGCAGAAGGACAAACAATTGATCTTGGTTAAGGAGGAAATAAATTATGGCAATCAAAAATTATAAACCTACTACACCAGGACGTAGAAAAATGAGTACATTAGTTAATGAAGAAATCACAACTAGTACTCCAGAGAAATCTCTTACAGTAACTATCAAGAAAAACGCTGGTCGTAACAATCAAGGTAAGATTACAGTTCGTCATCAAGGTGGCGGAGCTAAGAGAAAGTATCGTATCATTGATTTTAAGAGAAATAAATTAAACGTACCTGGAACTGTAGCTAGTATTGAATATGATCCAAACAGAACTGCAAATATTGCATTAATCAATTATGCAGATGGTGAAAAAAAATATATTATAGCACCAAAAGGTTTAACAGTAGGAATGACAATTGAGTCTTCTGAAAACGCAGATATTAAAGTAGGTAATGCATTACCTATTATGAACATTCCAGTAGGTACAATGATTCATAACATCGAACTTCGTCCTGGTAAAGGTGGAGAATTAGCAAGAAGCGCTGGTTCATCTGCACAAATCCTTGGACGTGAAGGAAACTATGTAATGATTCGTTTATCTAGTGGTGAACAAAGAAAAGTTTTAGGAACATGTAAAGCAACAATTGGAGTAGTTGGAAACGAAGATGCTTCATTAGTAAAAGTTGGTACAGCTGGTCGTAAACGTCACATGGGAATAAGACCTACAGTTCGTGGTTCAGTTATGAACCCTAACGATCACCCACATGGTGGTGGTGAAGGACGTGCTCCAGTAGGACGTAAAGCACCAATGACTCCATGGGGCAAACCTGCACTTGGATTAAAGACACGTAAGAAAAAACAATCTGACAAGTTCATAGTACGTCGTCGTAATGGTAAATAGGAAAGGAAGATAAAAAATGGCAAGAAGTTTAAAAAAAGGACCTTATGTTTTCGACAGATTATTAAAAAAGGTTCAAGAATTAAATAAATCTGGAAAAAAAGAAGTCATTAAAACATGGTCACGCCGTTCTACTATTTTTCCTGATTTTATAGGACACACTTTTGCAGTTCACAATGGTAAAGAATTTATACCAGTATATGTTACTGAAGATATGGTAGGACATAAATTAGGTGAATTTGCATTAACACGTAAATTTGGTGGACATGGTTCAGACAAAAAATAAAAATAATGACTAGGAGGGTAAATATATGGAAGCAAAAGCAATTGCTAAAGGACTTCGCGTATCACCTATCAAAGCACGTCTAGTAGTAGATATGATTCGTGGTAAAAATGCGAACGAAGCATTAACCATATTAAATAATGTTAAAAACAAGTCAGCAAAACTTGTAAAAAAAGTATTAGAATCTGCTATTGCTAACGCTGTTAATAATAATGGTGCAGATGCTGCAACATTATATGTTAAAGAAGCAAGAGTAGATGCTGGTCCTGTTATGAAACGTCATATGTTTGATTCACGTTCTCATATTGGACATAAAGATCATAGAACTAGTCACATTATTATAGTAGTGGCTACAAGAAACTAATAAGGAGGTTACAAAATGGGACAAAAGGTTAATCCTAATGGACTTAGACTTGGCATTAACAAGGACTGGGAAGCAAAATGGTATGCAAATGGTACAGATTTTTCTAAAGTATTAGCAAAAGATATTAAAATCCGTGAATATTTAGAAAAGAATCTAACTAATGCCGGAATTGCTAAAGTTGAAATCGAAAGAACTGCTAAGAGATGCGAAGTTGTAATTCATACTTCTAAAGCTGGTGTCATGATCGGACGCGGTGGAGAAGAAATTGAAAAATTAAAGAAACAACTATCAAAGATTGCTGAAGAACCTGTTCAAATTTCAATTGTTGATATTAAACAAGCTGATTTAAATGCACAATTAGTAGCAGATTCAATAGCAAATCAAATAACAAATAGAGCTTCATTCCGTATGGCTCAAAAGCGTGCTATTAAAAACGCAATGAAAGCAGGAGCTAAAGGAATTAAGACAAGTGTATCTGGACGTTTAGGCGGAGCTGATATGGCACGTAGCGAAGGATATACAGAAGGAACTATTCCACTACACACATTAAGAGCAGATGTTGACTATGCAACAGCAGAAGCAGACACTGCATTCGGAAAAATTGGTGTAAAGGTATGGATCTATAAGGGAGAAATCCTAAACAAAAAGGCTAAAGGAGGTAATTAATATGTTAATACCGTCAAGAACTAAATATCGTCGTGTTCATAGATTACCTTACGAAGGTAGATCACGTGGAAACAGAGAATTACACTTTGGTGACTATGGCCTACAAGCAAAAGAAGGAGCATGGCTTACTGCAAATCAAATAGAAGCTGCTCGTATTGCAATGACACGTTACATGAAACGTGGTGGTAAAGTTTGGATCAACGTATTTCCACACATGCCACTAACTAAGAAACCTATTGGTACAAGACAAGGTAAAGGTAAAGGAAATGTTGAAGGCTGGGTAGCAGTTGTTAAAGAAGGCAAAATCATGTTTGAAATTGCTGGAGTTGATGAAGCAACAGCTCGTGAAGCATTACGTCTTGCCTCTCATAAATTACCAGTAGCAACAAAATTCGTAATGAGAGAAAATGGTGGTGAATCAAATGAAGGTTAAAGAAATAAGAGAATTATCAACTGAAGAAATCAACAAGAAATTAGTTGAAGCAAAAGAAGAATTATTTAACTTACGTTTCCAACAAGCAACTGGAAACCTAGAAAAACCTTCTAGAATTAGAGATTTAAGACACACTGTAGCAAGAATGAAAACCGTTCTAAAAGAACGTGAAACAAATGAGTAGGAGGGTCTAAAGTGGAAAAGAAAGTAAGAAAAGAGTTAGTTGGAAAAGTTGTTAGTTCCGCTAATGATAAAACTATTACAGTTTTAGTTGAAACTTATAAAAACCATCCAAAATATCACAAGAGAGTTAAAAGCTCTAAGAAATATTGTGTACATGATGAAAAAAATATTGCTAAAGTTGGAGATACAGTACGTATAGTTGAAACTAGACCAATATCAAAAACTAAGCATTTCTATTTAAAAGAAATCGTAAAAGAAGCAGTTATTATTTAACGCTTAGATGAAAAGGAGGAATAATTTATGTTACAACAAGAAAGCCGCATGAAAGTTGCTGACAACTCAGGTGCACGTGAATTATTAGTAATCCGTGTATTAGGAGGAAGCAAAGTTAAAACTGGTAACATTGGTGACGTAGTAGTTGGAACAGTTAAAAGTGCTATTCCAAATTCACCAATTCCAAAGGGAAAAGTTGTAAAAGCAGTTATCGTTCGTAGTCGTCAAGGCGTTCGTCGTGAAGATGGAAGTTACATTAAGTTCGATGACAATGCTTGTGTTATCATTCGTGATGACAAGAGTCCAATCGGTACTCGTATTTTTGGACCAGTAGCAAGAGAACTTCGTGATAAAGATTATATGAAAATCGTATCTTTAGCAAAAGAAGTACTATAAGAGGAGGATAAATATGAACTTTAAAGTAGGAGATGAAGTTGTAGTTATCGCTGGTTCTGATAAAGGTAAACAAGGAAAAATAATTAAAACATTAAAAGCTGAAAACAAAGTAGTTGTAGAGGGTGTTCACATGGTTAAGAAACATCAAAAGCCAACAGGACAATCTACTGGAGGAATCTTAGAAATAGAAGCTCCAATTCATGCATCAAATGTTATGATAATTGATCCTAAAACTAAGAAAAGAACTAGAATAGGACATACAACTGATACAAAAACAAATAAGAAAATAAGAATTACAAAAAAATCAAACGAGAAGCTTGATTAATTGGAAGGAGGGTAATCAATGAACCGCCTAAAAGAGAAATACTTAAATGAAGTTGTTCCAAGTTTAATGAGTAAATATAACTATAAGTCAATAATGGAAGTTCCAAAACTAGAAAAGATTGTTATTAATATTGGTGTAGGAGATGCTACTGGAAACTCTAAATTATTAGATGCTGCAGTTGCTGACCTAACTAAAATATCTGGTCAAAAACCAGTTGTAACTAAAGCTAAGAAATCAATTGCTGGTTTCAAAGTAAGAGAAGGACAAGCTATTGGTTGCAAAGTTACTTTAAGAGGAGAAAATATGTATAACTTTATGGATAAGTTAATCGCTATTTCACTTCCTCGTGTAAGAGACTTCCGTGGAGTTAGTCCAAAAGCCTTCGATGGTAGAGGAAACTATACTTTAGGAATTAAAGAACAATTAATCTTTTCAGAAATAGATTATGATGATGTTGTTAAAGTAAGAGGTATGGATATCGTATTCGTAACAACAGCAAAATCAAATGAGGAATCATTCGACTTACTAGACGGACTTGGAATTCCTTTTAGAAAGTAATGGAGGAATATTATGGCAAAAAAAAGTATGATAATAAAAGCTAATAGACCACAAAAGTTCAAAGTTCGTGAATATACAAGATGTGCACGTTGCGGTCGTCCACACGCAGTTATGAGTAAATTCGGAATCTGCCGTATTTGCTTCCGTGAATTAGCTTATAAAGGACAAATACCAGGAATTAAGAAATCAAGCTGGTAATTGGAAAGGAGGAATATATAATGGCAGTAGTAACAGATACAATTGCAGATATGTTAACACGTATTCGTAATGCTAACCAAATGCGTTATGAAGAAGTACAAGTTCCTGCTTCTAACATCAAAATTGAAATTGCTAAGATTTTAAAAGAAGAAGGATTTATAAAAGATTACAAAGTAGTAAAAGATGATGCTCAAGGAACAATTGTTTTAACTTTAAAATATACAGACAAGAAAGAAAGAGTTATCACTGGGCTAAAGAGAATTTCCAAACCAGGACTTCGTGTTTATGCTAAGAATGATGAGGTTCCTAAAGTATTAAATGGTTTAGGAATAGCTATTATTTCTACATCAAAAGGCATTATGACAGATAAAGAAGCTCGTAAACAAAATATAGGTGGAGAAGTTCTAGCTTATATTTGGTAATAAAAGAAAATATAAGGAGGTGTCAATATGAGCCGTATTGGAAATCGTGTAATTATCGTTCCAGAAGGAGTTACTGTTGAATTAGCTAATAATGTTGTCACTGTAAAAGGTCCTAAGGGAACTCTAACACAAACAATGTTAAAAGATATAACAATGAAACAAGAAGGAAATGAAATCACATTAGAACGTGCCAATGAAGCAGCAAAAGCAATGCACGGAACAATGAACGCATTAATCCAAAACATGATCAAAGGTGTAACTGAAGGTTATGCTAAAGGATTAGAAATCATTGGTGTTGGTTATCGTTTCAATGTACAAGGCAACAAATTAACAATCAATGCTGGTTATTCACATCCAGTTGAGATGATGGTGCCAGAAGGCTTAACAGTAGAAGCTGTAAGCAATACTGAAATTACTATCAAAGGTATTGATAAAGTTTTAGTTGGTGAATTTGCTGCAAACGTAAGAAAAGTAAGACAACCTGAACCATATAAAGGTAAAGGTATTCGTTACAAAGATGAACATATTCGTCGTAAAGAAGGAAAGAAAGCTGCTTAATTAAGTAGGAAGGAGAAATAAAAATGTTAAAGAAAGAATCTCGTAACAACATGCGTCAAGCACGTCATGAAAGAATTCGTAAAACTGTTATTGGAACTAGTGCTACACCAAGATTATGTGTATTTCGTTCAAACAAAGAAATTTATGCACAATTAATCGATGATGAAACTAGAACTACTCTTGCATCTGCTTCCTCATTAGAAAAAGAATTAAAAATTGAAAACGGAAGTAACATTGAGGCAGCTAAAGTTGTTGGTAAAACAATAGCTGAAAGAGCTAAAAAGTTAAAGATTACAAAAGTAGTATTTGATAGAGGTGGATACCTATATCATGGACGTGTAGCTGCATTAGCAGATGCTGCACGTGAAAATGGACTAGAATTCTAATAGGAGGGTATTATGCAAAAGAAAACTCATGAAACTAAAGAGAAGCAATTTGAAGAAATAGTAATTGATGTTAAAAGCGTTGTTAAAGTTAACAAAGGTGGACGTCAAAGAAGATTTTCTGCATTAGTTGCTGTCGGAGATCGTAAAGGCAAAGTAGGATTAGGTATGGGTAAAGCAAACGAAGTATCTGATGCTATTAAAAAAGCTATACAAGACGCAAATAAAAATATTATCACAATACCTCTAATTGACGGAAGAACAGTTGCTCATGAAGCCATCGGCTATGAGGGAGCTACAAGAGTTATCATTAAACCAGCTGCTGCTGGTACTGGTATCATCGCAGGAGGCTCAGTTCGTACGGTTTTAGAATTAGCAGGAATTCGTGATGTTGTCTCTAAATCACTAGGAGCAAGAACAGATTTAAATATGGCAAGAGCTGCATTAAATGCACTTAAGTCAATTAAAACACCAGAAGAAGTTGCAAAACTTCGTGGTAAAACAGTAGAGGAGATATTAGGATAATGAAGTTACATGAATTAGAAAGAAATATCAAGGCTACAGGAAAGAAAAAACGTGTTGGACGTGGATCAGGTAGTGGTCTTGGTAAAACAAGTGGTCGCGGACAAAAAGGACAAAAAGCACGTAGTGGTGGAAGTATTAACCCTGTATTCGAAGGTGGACAATTACCATTATATAGAAGACTTCCAAAGAGAGGTTTCACTAATGGTAAATTCAGAACTAGATATGCAGTTATCAATTTAAAAGACTTAAATGTTTTCGAAAATGGTACACTAGTTACACCTGCTTTATTAAAAGAGAAGGGTATTATTAAAAATCAATTAGATGGAATTAAAGTATTAGGTGAAGGAAAACTAGAGAAGAACTTAACTATTCAAGCTAACAAATTCTCTACAACAGCTTTAGAAAAGATTAAAGAGTCAGGAAGTAAAGCTGAGGTGATCTAATATGTTTAAGACTATGAAGGAATTAGCATCACCAATAAATAAAGATTTAAGAAAAAGAATCTATTTTACGATGGGAGCTCTAATAATCTTCATATTAGGAATCTCTACTAGAGTTCCTGGAACAAAAGATTTAACTAGTAACTTAGGTTTTCTTGAATTAATTAACACTATGGGTGGTGGAGCATTAAAGAATTTCTCTATTTTTGCTCTAGGAGTTATGCCATACATAACCGCATCCATAATTATGCAATTGTTGCAAATGGATATCATTCCATACTTTTCTGAATTGAGTAAACAAGGTCCAACAGGACGTCAAAAAATTAATCAAATAACTAGATATATGGGTATTGCATTTGCCTTCATTGAAGGTTATGCCTTTGCATTTGCCTTTGTTGGTAAGACAGGTAGTCCTATGGATTACATGTATATATCAACAATCCTAACTGCAGGTACAGCATTCCTATTATGGTTAGGGGATCAAATTACTCAAAAAGGAATTGGTAATGGTATAAGCTTAATTATCATGGCTGGTATCATTGCAACATTACCTCAAATGTTTATTGATGCCTTTAATGGTTTAATATCATTTGATGGAACAACTCAAGTAATAGCAATGGGAATAATTAAATTTATCTTATTTGTAATTATTTATCTTGCTATTGTAATAGGAGTTATCTTTGTTCAAGAATCAGAAAGAAGAATACCAATTCAGTATTCAAATAAGTCAACTAGTGCTTATGGTAGTGCAGCACAAAGCTTCATGCCAATTAAAATTAACTCAGCAGGCGTAATACCAGTAATCTTTGCTTCAAGTTTACTATCAATACCAAGTATTATAGCCCAAGTAATAAAAAAGGATGCATTCACATTATTTGTTCAAAAATACTTAACATATACAACTCCAGTAGGATTTGCAATTTATGTAGTATTTATCTTCTTCTTTGCATACTTCTATACATTCATTCAATTGAAACCAGAAGAATTTGCTAAGAATTTACAAGAAAATGGTGGATATATTCCTGGAATTAGACCTGGCGAAGAAACTAAAAATTATATCAGCAAAATTTTATCTAGACTAACTGTTCTAGGTGCTGTGTTCTTAGTTGTAATTGCTGGCCTACCAATTTTATTCTCTAAGTTTACAAGTTTACCAACTTCAGTATCAATTGGTGGTACAGGATTATTAATCGTTGTTGGTGTTGCACTTGAAACATATAAACAACTAGAAGGAAGCATTTTAACTAGAAGTTATAAAAGAGGATATAGTAGAAGGTAGTATATGAAAAATATTATGTTTATAGCTCCACCTGCTGCCGGTAAGGGTACCCAAGCCGAGTTAGTAGTAGCAAAGTACAACTTACCTCATATTTCAACTGGTGAAATTCTACGTGAAATTTCTAAAGAAGATAGTGAGTTAGGACATTACGTTGCAGAGACTTTAGCAAGTGGAAACTTAGTAAAAGATGAAATTACATATCAATTAATAGAAGAACGTCTTAAAAAAGATGATTGCCAAAATGGCTTTATAATTGATGGCTTTCCTAGAACTCTAGATCAAGCTATTGAATATGATAAAATTTTAGCAAAATTAAATTACGACGTTGGAAATGTAATACTTATAAATATTGACGCTAAAACATTAGAGAAGAGAGTCACAGGTCGTAGAATTTGTGAAAACTGCAAAACTATATTCAACATCAATATTGAGTCTCAAGCTCCAGAAGTTGAATCAGTATGTGATGCATGTGGTGGAAAATTATATCAAAGAAGTGATGATAATTTAGAGTCATTCCAAAATAGATATAAAACATACCAAGAAAAAACAGAGCCAATTATTGAACATTATCGTAAACAAAATGTTTTACATGAAGTAAATGGTGATGATACAGTCGAAAATGTTTTTGCTGAAATAGACAAAATTATCAGTGAATAATAGGAGATGTTTGTATGATTACAATAAAAAGTGAACGTGAAATTGAACTATTAAAAGTAGCTGGCAATATTGTATATAAAACACATCAATATCTAAAACCATATATCAAAGAAGGTATAACAACAAAGGAATTAGATAGATTGGGTGAGGCCTTTATTAGAAGTCAAGGTGCTACTCCTTCATTCAAAGGATATGATGGTTTTCCAACAGCTCTATGTATTAGTGTTAACTCTGAAGTAGTTCATGGTTTTCCAAGTGATAGAGTATTAAAAAATGGTGACATTGTATCCTTAGATATTGGAGCTTGCTATAAAGGCTATCATGGCGATTCTGGTTGGACTTACAAAGTCGGTGAAGTAGATGAAGAAATTGACTACTTACTAGAACATACAGAAAAAGCCTTGTTTGTTGGTCTAGAGCAAATAAAACCAGGCAACAGAATTGGTGATATTAGTAGTGCGATTGGTGAATATGCTAAAGCACATCATCTAGGAGTTGTAAAAGAATTATGTGGTCATGGTGTAGGAACAGATGTTCATGAAGATCCAGAAGTACCAAACTATGGAATACCAAACACAGGACCTCGTCTAAAAGAAGGAATGGTTATTGCCGTAGAACCAATGCTAACATTGGGAAGTCCAAAGATTTATCTTCATGATAATAACTGGACAGTTGATACCCAAGACGGTCGTCCATCAGCCCACTATGAACACACAGTTGCAGTAACTGCAGATGGATATAAAATCTTGACAGGAGAGTGAAAAGATGGCCAAAGAAGATACAATCGAAATAGAAGGTAAAGTTCTAGAAATTATTCCTGGAGGAAAATTTAAAGTTCAACTAGAGAATGGACACATTGTGGAAGCCCACGTTTCTGGTAAAATACGAATGAATTATATTCGTATCTTAGCAGGAGATACCGTAATGATAGAACTATCGCCTTATGACTTAACACGTGGGCGTATTACCTATCGTAAATAATAGGAGGGAAATATTATGAAAGTAAAAGCATCAGTAAAACCAATTTGCGAAAAATGCAAAGTTGTAAAACGCAAAGGTAAAGTAAGAATTATTTGTGAAAATCCAAAACACAAACAAGTTCAAGGTTAATATAGGAGGTGTATTAAATGGCACGTATCAAAGGTGTAGATATTCCAAATGACAAACAAATATGTATTTCATTAACATACATTTACGGAATTGGAAGAAATCTAGCAAAACAAATTTTAAACAATGTAAATATTGATCCACAAACAAAAACAAAAGATTTATCACAAGATGAATTAGCAAAAATCCGTGACGAAATTAACAAACACTTAACTGAAGGTGACTTACGTCGTGAAGTTAGTATGAATATCAAAACTAAAATGGAAATTAATTCATACCAAGGAAGCCGTCACAAAAAAGGATTACCTGTAAGAGGACAAAGAACTAATCGTAATGCTCGTACTCGTAAGGGTAAAGGAAAAGTTGTAGCAAATAAGAAGAAAGTTTAGTTAGAAACGTTATTCAAAATTAAAAGGAGGTAAGACTTATGGCTTATAAAACTAGAAAGAAAAAAGTAAAAAAGAATGTTCCTGAAGGATTAGCACATATCCATTCAACATTTAATAATACAATTACAACTATTACAGATAAAGATGGAAATGTTATTAGTTGGGCATCATCTGGTGCTATCGGCTTCAAAGGAAGTAAGAAATCAACTCCATTCGCTGCTGGAATGGCTGCAGAAGCTGCAGGAAAAGTTGCCTACGATATGGGCATGCGTAAAGTTGAAGTTCGCGTTAAAGGTTTAGGACCAGGACGTGAAACAGCAATTCGTTCATTACAAACTGCAGGATTAGAAGTAACTGCAATTGCAGATGTAACACCAATACCACACAATGGATGTCGTCCACCAAAACGTCCACGTGGTTAATAGGATATATTAAGTGGCTAAAAATAAAGGGAGGTTAGTTTCATGTTACAATTTGAAAAACCAATTTACAAAATCACAGATTCAATAGAAAATAATTTTTATGGAAGATTTGAACTTGAACCATTAGAAAGAGGTTTTGGTACTACTATTGGTAACGCATTAAGAAGAGTAATGTTATCATCATTACCTGGAAGTGCAATAAGTAGTATTAAAATAGATGGTGTTCTTCATGAATTCCAAACAATTGATGGAGTATATGAAGATGTAACAACAATTATTCTAAATCTAAAAGGAATAGTATTTAAAAATCATTCAAATGAATCAAAAGTTGTACGTATTAACGTAACAAGAGAAGGAGAAGTAACTGCTGCTGATATTGAACATGACCCAGATATTGAAGTAATTAACAAAGATAAAGTTATTGCTACTTTAGCAAAGGGAGCTACTTTAAATATGGAAATGACTGTTACAAATGGTCGTGGATATGTTAAAAGTGAAGAAAACAAGAAAAAGTTTGATATCAAAAAAGCTGGAGTTATCGCAATCGACTCATTATATTCTCCAATTGAAAGAGTTTCATATGAAGTTGGAAGTGCCCGTGTTGGCCAAGATGAAAGCTATGACAAATTAATTTTAGATGTATGGACAAATGGTTCTATCAAGCCAGAAGAAGCAATTGCTTTAGCTTCAAGAATTTTAATTGAACATTTCAATATCTTAACAGATTTATCATCTATTGCTGATGTAAGTGGAATGATGATTGAAAAGACTGAAGATCCAAAAGTAAAAGCACTAGAAACATCAATTGAAGATTTAGATTTCTCAGTAAGAGCATATAACTGCTTAAAAAGAGCTGGAATTCATACTCTACAAGATCTTGTTAATAAGAGTGAATCTGATATGATGAAGATACGTAATTTAGGAAAGAAATCTCTAAAAGAAGTATTAGACAAAATTAGAGATATGGGCCTAGTATTACGTGATGATGACTAAAATTAAGGAGGTATAACTATGGCATATAGAAAATTAGGAAGAGATAATAAACACAGAAGAAGTATGCTAGCAACTTTAACAAAACAAGTAGTTATTAACGAAAGTATTACTACTACTGATACTAGAGCCAAAGAAGTACGTAAGTTTGTTGATAAAATGATTACTTACGGAAAAAATGGTGATTTGGTTTCTCGTCGTAAAGCTTTAGCATTCTTACACAACGACAAAGCAGTTGTTGACAAAATATTTAATGACTTAGCAAAACGTTACGAAAATCGTAATGGTGGCTATACACAAATTTTAAAATTAGATGAAAGACGTGGAGACAATGCCTTAATGGTAATTTTAAAATTAGTAGATGAAACTAAACCAGTTGAAGAAAAAAAAGAAAAGAAATCAACTAAGAAAGCAACTAAAGAAGACAAATAATAAAAATTGACAGACTTTACTACAAATTCTGTCTTTTTTTTTTCAAAAATATGTTATATAATGATAATAAGAGTATGGAGGGATAGATATGGCAGCATTAACTGATGGTATTAGTCAATTAAAATATCATATAGACACATTTGTATATATTATCTATAAGAAAAAAGCACATATTTCCCTAAAGCAGGCAGCAAAAAAGGGTACTATGAAAAATACTAGTAGTCCAGTTTTAAAAGCTGCTGACATTCAAGTATATAATGCTTTTGAGCCTATTATGACTTCAAAAAAAGAAGATCGTAATAAATACTTAAATGATCCTGAAACGAAAAGAGAATATCGAGAAGGCTTTGTCCAATTGATTAGTAACTTTTCTAAACAAAAAGATACATACTCAAAAATATATCCTGAAATCTATACTAGTAATGGTGAAGTAAATATTGAGGCTTTATCAAAAATGGTAAGAGCAGTTTCTAACGAATGGGTATATTTAACAAACAACATCAACGCTGACAAAGGTGATACAGCATTCTTACGTAAAGCAACTAACTTTAACTTAGGAAGTTATATTCTAACTAAGCCTGCTGATCGTAGAAGAATAATTCAAATATCAGAAGATAAGAATTACAGTCGTGACGTTGACACATACAAAACATTTTCACCTGAAATAAAAGGTGTATATGGTATGAGTCTAGATGCTTATTTAAACAATCAAGCTCAAAGAGAAAAATATCATAAATTGTATGAAGATTATAAAAAAGCATTTGCTACTAAAAAAGGTACTCCTTTAGAAAAAGTTACTGATGACGAGTGCCGTAAAAGTATTGAAGGTGTATCCCAAGATTGGGTAAGTGTTATAAAGTCAGCTGATCTACTTGGTGCTGGTATGCAACTTGCAGGAAACATGCCAATTGCTAAGTATGCTTTAATGACACCAGAGCAACAAAAAACTTTGAAGGACAATATTCAAAGTAAATTAAGTGCTACACCTAATCAAACAACTATTGCAGGTGCCGCAAAAAAATAGATCAGGAGGGTAATTATGAAAGCATTAATAACTGGTGCTTCATCAGGAATCGGTTTAGACATGGCTCGTTACTTAGCCACACAAAAGTGTGAATTAATTCTAGTCGCAAAAGACAAAGAAAAATTAGAAAAAGTTCAAGAAACACTTCCTACAAAAGTAACAATTATAGTTGCTGACTTATCAAATGAACAAAAAGTAAAGGAACTATACGTTTTAACCAAAAAAGAAAATATTGACATTTTAATTAATAATGCTGGTTTTGGTGACTTTGGCTATTTCACCGAGACAGATTTAAATAAAGAAATAAATATGATTGATACTAATATAAGAGCAGTTCATATTTTAACTAAGTCTTTCTTAAAAGACATGGAAAAAAGAGATTCTGGCTATATTCTAAATGTCGCTTCATCTGCCGCTTTTCAACCAGGACCTTTAATGGCAACATATTATGCCACAAAGTCCTATGTATATCAGTTAACAGAAGCTATTTACTATGAACAAAAAAAGAAAAAGAGTAATGTTCATGTATCTGTACTATGCCCTGGACCAGTCGCAACAAACTTTAATAATGTAGCTAATGTAAATTTTGCCGTTAAGCCATTAACAAGTGAATATGTTGCTAGATATGCTATCGACAATATGTTTAAAGAAAAAATGTTGATAATTCCAGGCTTCAAGATGAAATGTGCTAAATTCTTTGGCCGTTTCGTTTCAGATAAGTTCCTTTTAAGAATGGCTTATCGAATTCAACGTAGAAAAGTTAAATAGTTAAAACAAACCCCGTTTTCTAAGTAAAAGAAACGAGGTTTTTATATGCATATTAAAAATACGTCTTCTTAAACTAAAAAGACATAAAATTTAATTTGTTTTTTATGCAACCATAATATATAATAAAAAATAAAGCTGGTGATTACATGGAAGAAAACATTCTTGAAGTAAAAAATCTAAATTTTTTATCTGTTTTTACAAATTTTAATATTAATTTTCCAAGAAATAAATTTATAACTATCTCAGGTTCAAATAATTGTGGAAAAACTACATTAATTAAAATATTAAGTAGAAGAATACCCACTAATGACACTGTAAAATTATGTGGAGAAGGTTTAGAACACTTTCAAATAGATGAACTTAATCATTTCTTAAGAGCAATTATCCCTGAAGAAATAAATTTTACATACAACTCTATCTTCTTAGAATTATTATCAGAATTAAGTAATTTAAATATTGATTATAAGACAAGTGAGAAAAGAATAAAGGACTATATTAGCGAATACAAACTAACATCGTATAAGGAAACACTTCCTAATGAATTACCATATTTTATTAAATTAAAACTAGAATTAATCAAAGTACTTATAAGAAGACCAAATGTTTTGTTATTAGATAATGTCCTATATTCTCTATCAGATAAGGAAAAGAAAGAAATTCTAGAAATACTAAGTGCTGCAAAAAAAAGTATGACTATCATTCTTACTACTTCATCATTAACAGAGACACTATCTAGTGATTATTTATATATCATTAATGAAAGTACCATAGTTTTAGAAGGTGAACCATTATCAGTTTTAGTCAAAGATAATATTTTAAACAGAATAGGTTTAGAAGTTCCCTTCATGATTGATTTATCTGTAAAACTACAAGACTATAACTTATTAACCACAACTGAATTAGATATGGAAAGGATGGTAGAAGAACTATGGAAATAATATTTAGAGAAGTTCCTTTCAATGATAATCTAACCACTTTTGCCATTAGAAATAATGAATTAACTGGTATCACAGGTATTGAATTAGACAAAATAAATCCATCTGCTCCTAAAACAGGCACCATCTTAGTAAATAAAGTAAAAATTACTTCAGAAAATATCTTTGAATACTTAAATAAAATTGTAGTCATTAAAGTAAAAGAGCCTAAACCATATTTAAGAAGTGTTAGAGAGTATATGGAAGACTATATAAAAGAACACAATCTTACTATGAAGAATGCTTCTAAAAAACAAGCAGATTCTCTAAAAATAGTAGGATTAGATGATATTTACTTAACAAAAGACTATCTAGACTTGTCATATTCTGAGAAATATTTACTCGCACTTGCGATGGGACTTCTATCAAATCCTTTAATAATTATTTTAAAAGATCCATTTTATGGACTAGATCTCAAAAATGAAAAACAAATTATGACTCTTTTAATTCGTTTAAAAGAAAAATATAATAAATATATAATTATTAATA
The DNA here is from genome assembly GCA_934162125.1 of uncultured Bacilli bacterium. Classification (GTDB taxonomy): domain Bacteria; phylum Bacillota_I; class Bacilli_A; order RF39; family UBA660; genus CAG-877. Next base: position 40,170 of record CAKPHU010000005.1, on the reverse strand, counting down.
CTACTGACAGTAATAAATTATATAAATATACTAACCATCTATTAGTATTTAAAAACCGTCTTTTATTAGATGGACCAACAAAAGAAATATATCAAAGAGTAGACTATTTACATAAAAATAGAATACCTATTCCTGAAATAGTTAGTTTTACTTATCTAGCCAAAAAAACTAAAAAGGTAAAAATTGATTATCATCGTGATATTAGAGATTTAATAAAAGATATTTATAAACATGTTTAGAGGTGATAAAATGCGTTTTCTAATTAGATTTTCTTATGATGGAACTACCTATCATGGATTTCAAATTCAACCAGGTCTCCCAACTATTGAAGAGGAATTAAAAAAAGCTTTAACCAAAGTAAATAATAATATTCCAACTAATCCCGTTGCGACAGGAAGAACAGATCATGGAGTTCATGCCTTATGTCAATATGCCCACGCTGACTTAGCTGTGAATATCACTGAAAACAAATTAAAAAGAGCTTTAAATAGTAATTTACCGCCTGATATTCATGTTATTTCCACAAAAATTGTGGATAATAATTTTCATGCTCGTTACGCTGTGCAAAGCAAAGAATACAAATACTATCTAAATATGGGCGAATACAACCCTCTTGAAAGAAACTATGTTTTCCAATACAATCATGAACTAAATATTTTCGCCATTAAAGAAGGAATTAGATATTTTATTGGAGAACATGATTTTAGAGCTTTTGTAACAGAAAATAAAGACAAAGAAAATTGTGTTCGTACTATCACTGTAGCTAAAGTAGAAGAACAAGATAACATTTTAATATTTACTTTTAAAGGTACAGGATTTCTTCGCTATCAAGTAAGAAATATGGTTGGCCTTCTTATAAGAGTTGGTGAGAATAAAATTTCCCCAGAAACTGTTGAAAAAATATTAGTAAGTAAAGACCGTACTAAATCAGGCAAAACAGCACCACCAGAAGGACTTTATTTAACTAATGTAGAGTATTAAAAATTAAATAAATTTCATATTTTTTAAATTTTAAGTAGGGTGCTACAATAAAAATATAGGAGTGATAAAATGAATAAAAATTTAAAAATATATTTTGGTGGTTCTATAAAAGGTGGCAGATCTAAAGTAGAAGATTATAAAAAAATAGTTGATTATTTAAAAACTGTAGGAACAGTCTTAGATGAACATGTTGCCGACCCCAACTTAAAATCAACAGGCGAAACAATTGGACCAGTGGAAATATATAAACGTGATGTTAATTGGATTAATGAATGTGATATTTTAATTGCTGAAGTAACAGTTCCATCACTTGGAGTAGGTTATGAAATTGGTTATGCTGAGTCACTAAATAAAAAAATTATTTGTTTATATCAAGCTAATGAAAATCTTTCTGCCATGATTAAGGGAAATGAAAACATAACTCAGATTTCTTATAATAATATAGATGAATTACTAACTGAATTATCATTCTATTTCAAATAGAAGTCTCCATACTTCTATTTTTTTTGTTATTAAAAATTAATAAAAAGTCTCAATAAAAATCCAAAAACAACTTTATTTTTACTTCTTAAAGCAGTCCAAAAGTATGTAAAACTTGCAAAAAAAGGCAAAATATGGTATAATATGCCTACCAATTGGGAAGGTAGGTAATGTACAATGTCAGATAACTATCAAGAACAATTACAAAAATATGAATTATTTGGAGCTAGAAAGTTCCAGTCACTAGTATTCAAAGTTGAAAGATTAAAATACAAAATAATTAAAGAACATTTTCCTAACTATGTTGAGAAATACTGTAAAAAGTGTGATGAACAATGTCGTAAGGAATTAGCTAAAGCTAAAACAGCTGAAGAAAAAGCTGGAATTGAAAACTACTGGCGTCGTGAAAAAATCTTAACTAGAAAAGAAGTAGCTAGTGAGCAAAACCGAAATTACCATTTAAATATGAAAAGACCAACAGAAATAATAGACCACTTAGAGTACAACAAAAGAGTTCATATGAAAGGTATATATGGTAACATAATAAGCTTATTTGCTGGTGCCGCTTGTATAATCGTAGGAACAGCCTTCTTACCATGGCTTGCTGCAATTGGAATTGCTTCCTGTGCTTTATCAGTATTCAATGGCTTCATAAACTTCCAATGCGTGAACTTACAAAATTATAACTTATGTCGACTAAGACATAAATTACCACAACTACAACGTATTGAAAAAATGCAAAAAGCAAAAGAAGAAGCTGAATACTCAGAAGCTCTTCAACTTATCAGAAATAGAGAAGGTGCTTCCAAAGAAGTTGCCTATATTCCAGACATTAATGAATTAGTAGCAAATGTTCAAACTAAAGAACAAGCTCTTCAATTAAAGAAAATGTTACTATCTGCTAAGAGTGAACATTATCGAAATAAAGAAACAATAAATTCTAATAGAAAGGTTTATCAAAAAAGTTCTATAACTAGAACTATATAAGGGGGAAATAAAATGTTAATATTAGAAACTATTCAAATTGCTGGTTTAGTAGCCACATCAGTAGGACTTGGAAAAACTGTTGTCAGTAAAAAAGATCCAAGTGTAAAAACTACAGTAAAAATAACCAAACCTAAAGAAAGTGCTGAAAGTATTGGTAAAGGAGTTAAAAACTTAGAAGTAAACTGGAAAAGACTTATAGGTGGTACACTGGGCTCAACAATTTCAGTAGCAACTACAGTTTCAGTAGCTGCTTCATCACCAGACGTTGACTCATCAGCATATGTCGACAATGTAGCATACTATAGTAGTGAAAATGAAATAGAAAGTGCCCTTACAACATTAGATGCTAAATTAGCTCAATTTGAACTAAATACCATGACTAATGAAAGTAATAATACTAAGGCAGAAAAACCTGTAACTTATCACCTTTAAAATAAGGCTTAAATAGTAAAAAAGTATTGATTTTTAATACTTTTTTTAGTATAATGTTAATCGGTACATTCGAGATCCCCACATAAATTAAGTCCTGGGAAAACTTAATTTAAGTAAAAGGAGAAAAAAATATGACAAGTTATATGCAAAAAAAAGAAACTGTTGAACGTAAATGGTATGTAATCGATGCTGAAGGAAAGTCTTTAGGTAGAGTAGCTGCTTTAGCTGCAACATACTTACGTGGAAAACACAAACCAACTTATACTCCAAACATTGACTGCGGAGATAACATTATCATTGTTAATGCACAAAAAGTAAACTTAACTGGTAATAAATTAGAAGATAAGATTTATTACAATCACTCAATGTATGTTGGTGGTTTAAGAGAAAGAACAGCAAAAACAATGAGAGAAGAATATCCAGTTGAAATGATGGAAAGAGCTGTAAAAGGAATGCTTCCTCATAATAGACTTGGAAGACAAATGTACAAGAAATTATTTGTATATGCAGGAGAAGACCACAAGCATGAAGCTCAAAAGCCAGAAGTGCTTGAGGTTAAGTAGGAGGGTTTAAGCTATGGCAAAAGAAAAGAAAAATGTTTATACTGGAACTGGACATAGAAAGACTAGTGTTGCTCGTGTAACTCTAACACCAGGAACTGGTAAAATTACAGTTAATGGAAAAGATGTACATGATTACTTACCTTTCGAAGTACTAATCATGGACTTAACTCAACCATTAGATGCAACTAATACTAGAGAAATGTTTGATGTTAACGCTGAAGTAAAAGGTGGCGGATTCCAAGGTCAAACAGGAGCAATCCGTTTAGGTATTACAAGAGCTCTATTAGATTATGATAAGACTACACCAGCTGATTCTGAAAATAGTTTCAGAAAAGTCCTAAAAGCTGCAGGATTTATCACAAGAGATTCTCGTAAGAAAGAACGTAAGAAACCAGGTTTAAAGAAAGCACGTCGTGCTCCACAATTCTCAAAACGTTAAAAACAGTTTATTTACCTCAAAGCCTCTCGACTTTGGGGTTTTCTTTTTATATAATTATAAAAAAAGGAGAACTAAGGAGGACTTATGAAAAAAATAATTATTATAATCTTAACTCTATTCTTATTTACTGGTTGTACTACATATAAAAGTAAAGACACTATTCCTAATCTAAAGAAAATTACTGAAGATGCAGACAAAATTGTATCTGTCACCATAATTGATAATTCCTATTCAATAGAAGGAAAAACTTGTTATGATGCACCAGTCTCAGAGATAGTAAAGTTATTTAAGGATGTAACTAAAGTAAAAGAAAGTAAAGTTCGTGTTACTGACAGTGATATTACTTATACAATAAGTATGGAAGATGAGAAAATATATTTAAATTTTGAAAGTAAATATTTGCTTGATAATAATACTAGTTATGAATTAAAAGATTTTTCTCATCCAAATTTTGTAAAAAACTACACTGAAGTAGTATGTCCAGAATAAAGAGGTAAACTATGCAAGAAGTAAAAACTAGATGTTCTTGGTGTAACCTGAATAATCCTCTTTATATTGAATATCACGACCATGAATGGTGTGTTCTAAATTTAACGGAGTCATATTTATTTGAAATGTTGATTTTAGAATCGTTTCAAGCTGGTTTATCATGGGAATGTGTCCTAAATAAAAGAGAAGCATTTCGTAAAGCCTTTGATAACTTCTCAATAGATAAAATTATTAAGTATGACGAAAAAAAAATAAACGAACTTTTAAACAATCCTGATATTATCCGCAACAAACTAAAAATAAATGCGACTATTAATAACGCTAAAATATTTAAAGAAATTGAAAAAGAGTACACTTCATTTTCTAATTACTTAAAAAGTTTTATTACCACATATCCCATCTATGAACTTAATAAAACATCATCTTCTTTATCTGATAATATCTCTAACGACTTGAAATCAAGAGGTATGAAATTTGTGGGAACTACTATAATATATTCTTACCTTCAAGCTACTGGTATTATTGTATCTCATGAAGAAAATTGTTTTTTAGCTAAAAAGTAGGCACGAAAATAGTCATTAACTTTCTCCTGCATATAATATTATGAGGAGGGGAAAATGTTAAATTTAGATTATTTACGTGAGTCACTAATTATAGCTGTTGCCTTAAGTACTATAACCTGTGCTTTTATTCAAAAAACTAAATGCTGTTTTAAAAGTAGTAAATACTTATCTTTATACTCACTACTTGTTAATATTTTTGTAGGTATTGTTTTTTGCTATACATTTACGGAAATAACGTTCCCTAATAGTTTATGGATTGGACTATTTTCTTTCATTGGCGCCGACACTATTTATAAAACACTAGAAGGAAAAATGTCCTCTTATGGAGAAATAACCTCTAAAAAGAAAATCTATATTCTAAAAGAAAATATTATCAATGACGAGGGGGTAGAAGAGTAGTGGAAAGACCAATTTATCCATCTAGTAATATGCGCCTTACCCAAGGATACAATGAAGGAACCCACATGGATAGTTTTGCCATAGATGACGCTGGTATCGATAGTGGAATTAGTACTTTAAAAGCACCATTTACTGGAATTATAAAGAAAATCTATTCTGCTGATGCTAATGAAGTCTGGTTAGAAAGTATTGAAGAAGTTGAATATCCAGATGGTACAATTGATTATATGACAATAATGTTTGCACATTCTAACAATGTTGATGATTTATTTGTAGGTAAAAAAATATCTCAAGGAGAACCATTCTATAGTGAAGGAACTAAAGGCCAAGCCACTGGTAACCATTGCCATATTGAATGTGGAAAAGGTAAATTCACAGGAACTGGTTGGCATAAAAACAATGCTGGTTATTATTCTATCAACAATGGTAAGAAACCAGAAGAATGTCTCTGGATAGATAATACAATCAATGTAATTGATAATCATGGTTACGTCTTTAGAACTATACCACAAGATCCACCAACTACTGCTGCTCCAACAGAACCATCAACAGAACCACCAATAACACCACTTCCTACAGTATCAAAATTAATTTATACTTGCCAAAAAGATGACTTATATGGCATCTACCTAAAAAAAGGTGACAAGCTTTACCTCGAAAAAAAAGAAGTATAACCCATACTTCTTTTTACTTAAAATATTTTTTTTAACTAAAATTCTTGATACTCTTTCTTTATTAAGTTTTTCGCATTTATATCATAACTATCGATATCTTTAATATCAATATATCTAACTTCATAATAATTATCAGAAGTCATTCTTTCTAATTCTTCCCCACCTAGTTTAGGTATTCCTTTAACTACTTTACATAAGAAATAATTTGCTACTGTATCATCATATTCTTCTGTGCCCAAAAACTTGATAATTTCAATATCAACGTTAAATTCTTCTTTAAGCTCACGAATAACATTTTCTTCTAACGTTTCATTTTCTTCAAGTCCTCCACCAGGAATTACATAATATTCTTTAACACTACCATCCTTTTTAGTCTTTCTTCTGAACATCGTAAGTAATTTACCATCCTCAATAATAATTGCTCTTGAACTGATTCTCTTTTCCATTCCAAATCTACCTCCTAAACCAAAAAAAGCTAACAAACCAAAAAATGAAACTTTGAAGTTCCACTAGTATAACTTATCACTTTCATTATATTAGAAACAACAATACTAGTCAATTATCTTTATTACAAATAAAAGAAATTTAAAATAAAAAATAACTTAAAAAAGAAGTATGATTCATACTTCTTTTTAGCTTAGAGTAAGTTCTAATATCATCATAATTACAAAACCAATTAAAGTAAATAAAGCCATCAAGTCCTTCTTCTTATTAGTTTGACTTTCTGGAATTAATTCTTCTACTACTACATAAATCATTGCTCCTGCCGCAAATGATAAAAGTAATGGCAAAATATTATTTACTTTTAGTACTAAAATTGCTCCCACAACAGCAGAAATAGGTTCTACTATTCCACTTAAGCACCCAAGTAAAAAAGACTTCTTTCTACTATATCCCTCTCTTCTTAAAGGTAAACTAATTGCACTACCTTCGGGAAAATTTTGAATACCAATTCCAATTGCCAAAGTAATTGCCGCAATAATTGTTGCTCCAGGAGCTCCAAAGGCAACCGAACCAAAAGCTACTCCAATAACTAATCCTTCCGGAATATTATGGAGAGTAATAGAAAATATCAGCATCAAGACTCTTTTTAATTTTGTATGTCTATCCTTTTTATCAAAATGACTATAAAGTTTATCACCAGTAAATAATAAAATTCCTCCAAGCATAAAGCCACTACATACTACAAACCAGGCACACATCTCTAAACTCTTAGCCATTTCAATAGCTGGACTAAGTAGTGACCAAAAAGCTGCAGAAACCATTACACCTGCCGAAAATCCCAACAAAGCATCCATTATACTTTTCTTAATTTCCTTGAAGAAAAAAACAATCGCTGCTCCTAAAGAAGTAATTGCCCAAGTACATAATGAAGCAATAAGTGCTTGCCATACTGGTGACAAATCACAAAAATAATTAAACATATACTCACCATTATAAAATATGCCAACATCCAAAAGTTGCTCATACAAATTACCCATATTATGCTATAATCAAAATAGGTGATAATATGATATATTTCATAGCAATTTTATTAATTCTTATAACAGTAACTATATATTATTATAATTCTTTAATAACAGCAGAACAAAAAGTCTATGATGCTAGAGAAGAATTATTAGCTACCACTAAAAATTCACTAGACATAATCAAAAATATAATCAACTTAACAACTAACTATGAGTCATTCACCAACATAAAAGAACTATATAATATAATAAATTCTGAGACTCCTCTAAATACCAAAATTAAAACAATATCTAATATTTCCCTAGAACTAAGTAAAAATACTCCAGATGAAGATATTTATCCTGAACTAAAAACCAATAATAAATATTTTGAATTAATAAATGATTTAACAAATAGTGAAAATAGAATCCTTGATAGTAGAATAAAATATAATTCTGCAAAAGCCAATCTTTCTATTAAAATAAAGTCTTTCCCAACTAATATCATTGCCAAAATATTTAAAATAAATATCCCATACATCATTTAACTAAAGACTAATCGATAGAAGTTTAAAAGAACTTCTTTTTTTTGAAAAAGATTTAATTCCTATTGTCAAAAAACAGGAAAAAAGCTATAATTAACATAGAATAATAGAATAGGGGAGATTTCTAGTGATAGTCAAGTTAATCAAAAAGACCAAAATCTACAATTTTACACTACCAACTGAAATAGCTGGAAATTATTGGATTACCGATAATGATTATCTTGGCAACGTCAGAAACCTTATTAACGTTGAGGAATATCAAGGTCAATGGAAAATAAAGAGCGACTTTGAAACAAAGATTATGAATGGCGAAATGCAAGTAGAATCAGCCATTTTAAAAGAATATAATTTATATTTTTTAAAAGTAAACAATGAAAATGAATACGTAATATTGTATTGTTGTCCTTCAAATGAGACTAACGTAGTTCGTCTACGTCTACGTCAAGAGGGTGAAATAACAATTGGTAATGATCCCCGTGCCACAATTAGTTATAACTACCCACTAATTTCTAAACAGCAAGCAAGATTAATTTATAGTCGTGGAAAATGGATTGTTCAAGATTTAAACAGTCGTTATGGTACTTATGCCAATAACTTTGCTGTAACAAGTAAGAACCTAGAATATGGTGACATTATATTTATTATGGGTCTAAAAATAATTGTTTTAAAAGACAGTATAATATTAAATAGTATCAGTAATCTTATTAATTATGATCAATCATTATTTATTATGGAAACTCCTCCAACTCAACATCAAATTGAGATGGATAATCCAGATGAAGAAGGTATTGAGTTCTACAAAGAGGATGATTATTTCTATCGTTCTCCTCGTTTCAAGACAATGATTGAACCAGTTAATATTGGTATTGATTCTCCTCCTGGTAAAGAGGCCGAAGATAAGACCCCATTAATTTATACAATAGGTCCAATGTTAACAATGGCTTCAACTACTGTATCAAGTGCTATCACTGCTTTAAACAGTTTAGCAGATGGTACAAATGACTGGGCAAACGTTTGGCCTACAATAGCAACTTGTGGTGTTACTTTAGCAACCATGATGTTATGGCCAATGCTATCAAAGCATTATCAAAACAAACAACGTAAAAAGAAAGAAGTTATTAGACAACAAAAATATAGTGAATATATTAATTCTCGTCGTGCAAAGATTCAATCTGAAATGAAGATTCAAAGACAAATTTTAATTGATAACTATTTACCATTAAATGAAACACGTGAAATAATCGCTAATAAAAAGAGAAACTTATGGGAACGTGAACTTGATCAAGATGACTTTCTTGACTTACGTCTAGGTATTGGTACAAAACCACTTGAAGGAAGCATCAACTTCCCAGAAGAACACTTTTCAATTGAAACTGATAATCTTTTAAGTGAAGTATACAAACTTGGTGCTGAATCTAGAATGCTAGAAAATGTTCCAATCTCTCTATCATTTATCACAAATAGAGTAGTTGCTATCATTGGTAGTGCTCCAAATAAACAACAGTTTATTGAAGGTTTAATTCTTCAAATGTTAACTTATCATAGTTATGAAGATTTAAAACTTATTATTATGACTAATGATAAAAATAGTAGTAAATGGGACTACTTAAAAATAGCTCCACATTGCTGGAGTGATGACAAACACCATCGTTATTTTGCTAACAACCTAGATGAGGCTCGTGAATTATCTCTAGTTCTAGAAAAAGAATTACAAGCTCGTAAATATAAAGATTCTGAAAATTCTCGTGAATTAAGCGGTAACGATTATCATCATTATAAACCATATTATGTTTTAATAACTGATGATTACAAACTAATAAGAGATGTTGAAATAGTAAAGGATATCGCTGGCTTAAGCATCAACGTTGGTTTCAGTTTAATTGTTATCAGTCAACGTTTAGTTAACTTACCAAATGAATGTAAAACATTTATTAGTATTGGTGAGAAAAAGTCTGGTGTTTTCGAAAATGAACTTATTGCCAACAAGCAAAAAGAATTTATTGCAGACTATGATCCTAATATCAACATGTATGACTGCTGTAAATCTTTAGCTAATATCCCAATTGATATTGCCAAAGAAAGTCAAAGTCTACCAGACAGTCTAACTTTCCTAGAAATGTACAATGTTGGTATGGTTGAACAATTAAATATCTTAAATAGATGGAAAACAAATGATCCAACTAAGTCTTTACAAGCACCAGTTGGTTATGATAAGACACGTGAGTTATTCAAACTAGACTTACATGAAAAGTTCCACGGACCACATGGCTTAATTGCTGGTATGACTGGTTCTGGTAAATCTGAATTTATCATTACATATATTGTTTCCATGGCAATTAATTATCATCCATATGAAGTATCTTTCGTCCTAATCGACTATAAAGGTGGAGGTCTAGCCGGTGTTTTCCAAAATAAGGAAACAGGTTTCAAACTACCACACTTAGCTGGAACTATTACCAACTTGGATACTGTTGAGATGAACCGTTCCCTTGCTTCAATTCAAAGTGAGTTACGTAAACGTCAGATGATGTTTAATGAAGCAAGAGACAAATTAAATGAAAGTACAATTGATATTTATAAGTATCAATCTCTATATCGTCAAGGTTTAGTAGATAAACCAATTTCTCATTTAATTATTATTTCCGACGAGTTTGCCGAATTAAAAGATCAACGTCCAGACTTCATGGACCAATTAATTTCTACTGCTCGTATCGGTCGTTCTTTAGGAGTTCACTTAATCCTAGCAACTCAGAAACCAGCCGGTGTTGTAAACGATCAAATCTGGTCAAACTCTAAATTCAGAGTCTGCTTAAGAGTTCAAGATAAAAGTGATAGTATGGATATGATTAAATGTCCAGATGCTGCTGCTCTAAGACAAGCTGGCCGTTTCTATTTACAAGTTGGTTACAACGAACTATTTGCTCAAGGACAAGCTGCTTGGGCAGGAGCTCAATATTATCCAACTGAAAAGAGAAAGAAAAAAGTAGATCAAAGTATTAACTTTGTTGATGACACTGGTAACAACATTAAGAGTATGGATAATAAACAAAATGAAATTCAAGTAGTATCTCATGGTGAAGAAATTACTAACATGGTTAAATACATTGTTGATCAAGCCAAACAAGAACATATTGAAATACCACAATTATGGCTAGATAGAATTCCTGATGTTATCTTTGTTGAAGACTTAAAGAGAAAATATCATTATGTTCCAAGTAAAAACTTAATTAATCCAATTATTGGTGAATATGATGATCCAGACAATCAACGTCAAAGCCTTTTAACATTACCAATATCTACTGAAGGTAATGCCATTGTATATGGTACTGCTGGTAGTGGTAAGGAAAACTTATTAACAACGTTAATATATTCTACTATTACTGGTCATGATTCTAAAGAAGTTAACTTCTACATTCTAGATTTTGGTGCTGAAACATTAGGTATGTTTAAAAATGCTCCTCATATTGGTGAAGTATTAACTGCTCCAGAAACTGAAAAAATAGCTAACTTATTTAAATTAATTAATCAAATTATTGAAGATCGTAAAAAAGTATTTGTAGATTATAATGGTTCTTATGATTTCTATATTAATCATGGTGGAAAACAAATTCCATTTATTATAATCATTATCAATAATGTTGAAGCTTTCATTGATACTTATCCAGATTATGAAGACATGATTGGTCAAATGACAAGAGATTGTTTCAAATATGGTGTAGTATTCATTTTAAGTACAAATGGACCAAATACAGTAAGATATCGTCTAAGACAAAACTTCCGTCAACACGTTGTTTTACAATTCAACGATCCTGGAGACTATGGTACCGTTATCAACGGAGCTAGAAAGAAAGAGCCATCTAAGAATTTTGGTCGAGGCTTAATCGGACTAGATGGTATCTATGAATATCAAACAGCCTATGTCTATCGTGAAGAAAAGATGGTTGATTATGTCAAAGTAATTTGTAATAAGTTAAACAACATTTGTACATATCAAGCTAGAAAGATTCCAACATTACCATCAGTAGTAACTTTAACTGATATTATTGCTAGACTTAAAGCTCCAAACTTTATCCCAGTTGGTATTGCTAAGGAGACACTTGAAATTACGGGCATCAGTTTAAAGAAAGGTATTTATAACATTACTGGTGAAGACATTACTGCTGTTCCAAAAATTATTAGAGGTGTTACTAAAGTTTTAGCTAGAATACCAAATTCAACAGTAATTATGTTAGATGCTAATACAATTATTAATAATGCTCCAACTGAATCTAATGTTATTTATGATACAGGAGCATGTACCAAAGGAATTGAAGAATTAACTAATGCTCTATATACTAAAGAAATAGACAACAATGAAAACTTAGTTATTTGTATGGTTTCTGGTATGTTAAATATCATTGGTAAGATGGATGTAAGTACTAAGAATAAATTCTTAATGACTGTTGATAAGTGCTTAAAGAATGGAACTATTAAGTTTGTCTTTATTGAAACAATTGATGCTATTAAGAATCTTAACTATGAACAATGGTACAAAGGATTTGCTGATTTAAGTGAAGGTATGTGGATTGGTAATGGTATCAACAATCAATTTACTATCAAGACTTCTACAAGTTCTCGTGTACTTCGTGCAGAAGTTGAACCAAACTTTGGTTGGGTTGTTGAAAAAGGTAAAGCTAGCCTAGTTAAATTTATTGAAGAGGAGTAAGAGGATCTATGAATAAAAATAAAATATTAATATGTCTTTATATTCCTTTAATTGAAAAGTCTTATGACTTATTTATCCCTATTAATAAAAAGATAGGTACAGTAAAAAGATTAATTGAAGAAGGACTTGTTGAATTAACAGACAATAGTTATATCATTAAGGAAAATACTAATTTCTATAGTAAAGATACTGGTGATATCTATGATGTTAATTTAACAGTTCGTGATACAGATTTAAAAAATGGTTCTAAAGTAATACTAATATAGGAGGTAATTATGACAGAATATAAACAGTATGTTGAAGCTGTAAATAAAATATTTGAATATATAACTGTCATGAGACAAGACTGGCCTAATCCAGATAATGTAAGTTATATTGAAAATATTGAACAGTATAAACAATTAGTAATTGACAGTGCTAATCTATTTTCTGATAAAAAAATGGTTACTCCTGCTCCTAGTCAAAATGATATATCAATGGAGGAATTAGGAAATGATTGAAAATCTTACATATGAACAAATTTTATCTGTTTCAAACGAATTAAAAAAATATTGTGCCAATATTAATCAAGTAATAGAAGGAAAAGAAGTTGGTGAACTAGAGGACTTTGTCGCAGCTGTTGATAGTTATACTAAATTTCTAGATAACAATGTTGAACTAAATCAAGCAGCCGACTTAGCATTAGCTGGCTTAGTAAATCAAAAAAAATAGAGCTTTCTTATGAAAGCTCTTTTATATACTTATTAATTTTTATATCTGGAAAATAATATTTTAAAATATCACTATACTTACACTCATTCTTTGCTAACTCATTCGCTCCAAAAATACTAAGACCTAAATAATTACCATATCCAGTCGTAATAAAACGTATAAAATCTCTATTCATAATAATATGCATATTGTTAGATTTAAGTTTAAGTATTTTTAATAAATCATCAACTATAAAGTTACTACCATCTATTTCTAATTCCCTCACAAACTTATCTTCTTCTAACTTCGTAATTTTAATTGTACTATCAACAGTTATCTTAGTTCTTAATAAATTACTAATTTCTTGATAAGTAAAATCAACTATATCGACATAATATGGAGAAGCCATATCCCAGACACTATTAACTCTTCTTAAATAAGGATAACAATCATCTTCTCTTGTGAATCCGTCATTAGAATAATGAATAAAAGGCAAAATATAATTATTATTATAAGTTATAAACAAGCAATCTGTCTCACTTATAGCTCTACTAAGTAAATTATATACTTCATTATAATTAACCAGGAAAAGGGCTTTATAATCACTAATAGGACTATATTCTAATAAATCATCGTAAGCCTTAATATATCTTCTTTCACTCATCATTTTAAAAACATAGGTTCTAAATAAAATCGCAATAGCTTTAAGTGTCTCTAACTCTAACTTTTCTGAATAAATACCAGCTAAAGCTCCAAGTAAATATTCTCTAAGTGAAATTTCAATATTAATATTATTATCATATTGCACAGTTACTAAATAGTACTCATTAGAATAATATAGACTTTCTTTTAAAACCTCTATTTCCTCTTTATGACTAACATCTAAACTCTTCACCACAATTCCATCAATAACCAAAAAAACCTTTTTTCCTTTATAATCAATATTATTATTCTTAATAAAATTCTTAGTTCTTCTAGTTAAATCAGTATCACTACTAGTATTTTTCAATTCCTTTGAAAATTCATAAGACATAGTAAGATATAAGTATAAAACATCTTCCCCATTTATATTCCTAATTTCGTATTTATAAAACATAATATCACCTATGATTATTATGAAAAATAAACTATTATTTTATACAAAAAAAGAACCTAAAATTCAAAATATTTAAGTTCTTTTTTTAAATCACAATCAAGTCCTGTAATATAACTTGTATTAAGAAATATCTTCTCTAAATCAATATCTTTTCCATCAATATAATCAAAGCTAGCACAAACCATAACTTTAGCGACTTTCAAAGCTTTTAAATATAAATCAAGGAAACTATCTTTTGAAGTTAAATTATAAGTAGTTGGATTTCTCCATGTTTTATGATTCTCATTTAAAAAGTTATGTCTATCTTCTAAAGGATAATGATAACTAACTGCTTCAAATCTAAAAGTTCTATTACTTGTGAATGTATCAATCAACTTATAGAAGAATTTCTTAATTCCATAAGTATCTTTTCTAAATAATACTAAAGCTGTCTTCATTTGTTTTAAAGAACGAAAGTATATTCTACTCATCTTTCTAATTCCAAATGTTGTGTAAAAAGTATAATCAATCGTACTATTTAAATCTCTAGAAAACTTCTTTGTATTAAAACAAAACTTTCCAATAGGAAATTTATAAGGATTAGTTTTTTCTCTTCTCCTAACCATATCATTATCTAAAAATGTTTCCATAAAAGCATGAATATTATTATATTTATAAGTACTCTTATCATTCTTTTTAAAATCCCCAGTTTTATAGTAAACATATGGATGGACCATTGAATCTAAAACAAAGTGACATATAAATCCAATTAAAAATGAACAAGTATCAACATCTCTACTTAAATTATTATCTTTTATATAATTTATAAGATTAATAAAGAATGCTTGCGTATCATTATAATGAAAATATTTTTGAAATTTTCTCATTTTTTTGCCCGGCATAACACTAAATAAGTTATAAAACATTAAAGAGTCTGTACTTTGTCCAAATGTCTTAATTCTACTTAAGTTAGCCTTATTCTTAAGCGTCTTTGGTAGAATGTCATAAACATCATTACCAAAATATGCATGTACTATTGTAGCAGGCATAACATATCCCCCCAATCGATTAATTCAACCACCTAAATTATAACATATTTTCTAAAAAAAATAATACTTTTAAATTGATAATATGCTATAATTTATAATAGGTGAGATTATGGTAGAAAAGAAATTCAGAACCCTAGATGAACAAGTAGAAATATTTGAACATAAAGGTCTAATCGTAAAAGATAAAAAATACACCAAACAGGTATTACTACGTGAAAATTATTTCTTTATAAATGGTTACCGACATTTATTTTTTAAATCAGCTACTGATAAAACATTTATAAAAGGAACAACTTTTGAAGAATTATATAGTCTCTTCTTATTTGACCGTTCTTTTCGTAATATCTTATTTAAATATCTTTTAGTAATTGAAAATAACTTAAAATCAGTTGTTTCTTATCAATTATCTAAAAAGTATGGATATCGTGAAAGAGATTACTTAAAAGCTAAGAATTTTACCCAGATTCCTGAAAAACAAAGACAAGTAAATGATCTTTTAAAGAAAATGAAACGTCAAATAAGAGTTAATGGTTGCCAACATACTGCAACATCTCATTATGCAAGCACTTATGGCTATATACCTCTATGGATTCTGGTTAAAGTATTATCATTTGGTATTGTTAGTGAAATGGTTACTATCTTAAAGACTGAAGATCAAAAAGATATTAGCGAAATTTATCAAATACCAACTGAAGATTTTCTTGCCTACTTACCAATTCTTGCCAATTATCGTAATCTTTGTGCCCATGAAGATATTTTATACGAGAATAAAACACAAAAGTGTATTAACAACACTATCTACCATAAGATATTAGATATACCTAAGGAAGATAATGAATACATTTATGGTAAGAATGATTTATTTGCTTTACTAATTATAATGAAGCAAATGTTAACAACAGAAGAGTTTAAAAATATGACATTTGAATTAGAAAATGTTGTGGAAACTCTAAATTATAATTTAAATACTATAAAGATTGAAAAAGTATTAAATCATATGGGCTTTCCTCTAAATTGGAAAGACCTAGCTAAAGTTGAAAGGAGCATAGATAATGAAGAAGAATGATAATAATTTTAAATATTTTCTTTTCTTAGTTATAGCTTTTGTAGCAGGTGGTATTATAACTGTCTCTCTTTTAAAGTGGACTCCTATTTTAAATAATACAAACACTGTGATAACTAAGAATGGAACTCAAGTATATGAGAAGTCATCCTTAGCGGCTGCAGTTGATAAAATATATGATGCTGTTGTAGTTGTACAAGGATATAATAATGATAGTCTAGCCTCTACAGGAACCGGCTTTGTTTATAAAACTGATGATAAGTATGGTTATATTTTAACTAATCAACATGTAATTGAAGATATGCAAAAACTTGTAATTACTATGTCTAATGAATCACAAACTGAGGCTACTGTTTTAGGTAGTGATGAGTACTTGGATTTAGCTGTTTTAAGAATTGAAAAGAGCTATATAACTCAAGTTGCTCAAATAGGTAGTAGTGAAGATATGAAATTAGGAGACACTGTATTTACTGTTGGTAATCCAATGGGTATTGAATATCGTGGCTCTGTAACATCAGGTGTCTTATCTGGTAAAGATCGTATGGTATCTGTATCTGTTTCTTCATCTGGTAATGATTGGATAATGAGAGTATTACAAATTGATGCTTCTATAAATCCAGGAAATAGTGGAGGACCATTACTAAATGTTAATGGTGAAGTAATTGGTATTTGTTCAATGAAATTAGTTGATTCTGATATTGAAGGAATGGGCTTTGCTATTCCAATAGAATATGCTATGAGTCATGCTGAATCACTAGAAAATGGTAAGAAAATTGAATGGCCAGTTCTAGGTATTAGTATGGTAAATGTTACTGATACAATGAACTTATATCGTAATGGTTTAAACATTGATAAAAATATTAAATCTGGTATAGTTATTGCTGATGTATCAAGCGGTAGTGGTGCTGCTAATGCTGGTCTTAAGAAAGGTGATATTATTACTAAGATAGATGATGTTACAGTAAAAGATCATGCTTACTTAAGATATGAATTATATCAACACCAAGCTGGCGATAAGATAAAGTTAACTATTATCAGAGATGGCAAAGAAAAAACTGTAGAAGTAACTTTAGGAAAGTAAGTGGAAACGCTTACTTTTTTTGTGACTAGATATTATTTTTTAGTAGTAATAATTTTTAATTAATAGTTTTTGAATAAAAAACTTAGAATGTATATTTATAAAAGTGCTTAGAAAGAAAAAAATTAAATTTTTTCAATGTCTTCTATTTAATTTTATCTACTTCATGTTATAATAACGATGGTGGGGGAAATATATGCAAAGAAATATGTGTATTAAAAATGTATCAGTTGCACTTAATGACATGTTCTGCATGGCATATATTTTGCTAAATAATAAAATATAAAGGAAGATGCTATCTTCCTTTTGTTGTGCGGAGGAGTAAAAGTATGGAAGTAGTAACAAACAATTTAAAATTAATAGTCATGGACAATATTTTGGAATTTGGAAATAGGGTAGATAGGCACTTAAAATTAATGCGTGGTATTCATGATCCTAATTTCAGTTTTATTATTCCTGTCAAGATGACTCGTTTCTCTAGTGGTGAAGGAAAAGCTACAATCTTAGAGACAGTTCGTGAACAAGATGTTTATGTCTTTTCTGATGTAACTAACTATAGCTGTACCTATAAGATGCGTGGTTTCACAAATCATATGAGTCCTGATGATCATTTTCAAGATATTAAAAGAGTAATATCTGCCATGAATAAAAATGCTTCAAGTGTTCATCTAGTAATGCCATTTCTTTATGAAGGACGTCAACATAAAAGAAAAGGACGTGAATCAATGGATTGTTCTCTAATGCTACATGAACTTGAAAGAATGGGAACACGTTCTATTATAACTATTGATGCTCATGATCCTACAATCAGAAATGCCATCGAAGATACATCTTTTGACAGTGTCTTTCCTACTTATTCAATTTTAAAGGAATTTATTGAAACAGAAGATCTTGATTTTGATAAGTTGTTCGTTGTAAGCCCTGACACAGGAGCTGTAGATCGTGCCGTTTTCTATGCTAATATGTTAGGTACTGACGTTGGTATCTATCATAAGAGAAGAGATTATTCTCAAGTTGTAGATGGCAAGAATCCTATTGTAGCTCATCATTATATGGGTGCTCCTGTAGAAGGAAAAGATGTTCTAATAGTAGATGATATGATTGCGTCTGGTCAATCCATCTTAGAAGTCGCTGAAGAGATGAAAGAACGTGGTGCCAGTAAAGTATATTTATCAGCTTCCTTTGCTTTGTTCAGTGATGGTGAAAAGAGCGTTGAGGCCTTTAATGAAGCTTATGAAAAGGGTATCTTTGACCGTTTATATGCTACTAACTTAAATTATGTTCCAGAAGAAACTAAGTCATTGCCATGGTTCCATCAAGCAGACTGTTCAAAATATATTGCTAAAATAATTGATAATTTAAACAATCGTCAACCAATTAGTCCTTTACTTGATAGTAAAGAAAAAATACTTGTTAAAATTAACCAAGCAAAAACTTCAAAAGCCACTATATAAATGTTATAATGATAATAGGAGGAATTATATATGGAAAGAACTGTTGGAACAGTAGTAAGAGGTATTAGAACCCCAATAATTAAAGAAGGAGACGACTTATCACAAATCGTAATTGATTCAGTTTTAAAAGCTAGCAAAAGTGAACACTTTGCTTTAAAAGATCGTGATATTATTGCTATTACAGAAGCTGTAGTAGGTATCAGTAGTGGTAACTATGCTACAATCGATGACATTGCAACTGATGTAAAAAACAAATTTAATACTAACCATATTGGTATAGTTTTCCCAATCTTAAGTAGAAATCGTTTTGCCGTATGCTTAAAAGCTTTTGCTCGTGCTATGGATAAAATAACAATGCTATTAAGTTATCCTTCTGATGAAGTTGGAAATGATATCTTAGATAGTGAAAGATTAGAAAAATATAATATTAATCCATATTCTGATGTTATTACAGAAGAGGAATATACAGAAAAATTTGGTGATTTCAAACATATTTTCACAGGCGTTAATATGGTTGATTTCTATCGTGATGTTGCTCACAGTGAAAATTGTGAGATTGAGTTTGTTTTTGCCAACAAGCCAGAAGAAATTTTAAATTATACAAAAAATGTTTTAGCTTGCGATATTCATACTCGTTTTAAGACAAAAGAAAAACTCCTACAAAAGGGAGCTGAAAAAGTTTTAGGCATGGATGATATAATGACAGAAAACATTAACGGTAGTGGATGCAATCCAAAATATGGTCTACTAGGTTCCAATAGAGCAACAGAAGAAAAAGTAAAATTATTCCCAGCTCAAGGAGAAGAACTAGTTTATGGTATTCAAAATAAGTTAAAGGAGCTAACTGGTAAAACTATTGAAGTAATGGTTTATGGTGATGGTGCTTTTAAAGATCCAGTTGGGAAAATATGGGAACTTGCAGATCCTGTTGTTAGTCCGTTCTATACTAAAGGTCTAGAAGGTAGCCCTAATGAATTAAAGTTAAAGTATTTATCCGATAACAAATTCAGTAATTTAAAAGGTGCTGAACTTCAAGAAGCTATTCGTAAAGAAATATCTGAAAAAGATAAGAACTTAAAAGGAAAGATTGAAACACAAGGAACAACTCCTCGTAGATATACTGACTTAATTGGTTCTCTTTGTGATTTAACTAGTGGAAGTGGTGACAAAGGAACACCCGTAGTCTATATTCAAGATTACTTCACAAACTATGCAGAATAGTACCAGAAATGGTACTTTTTCTTTTGATAAAAAAGGCAAAAAAAAACACGATTCTGACAAACCGCGTTCCCTAGTTTTAAATCTAGAAAATCACACAAGATATGTCACAGTTTTACAATTTCTTAAATAACCGTTAAATTATTTAAGAAACGCCGATAAAACAACATACCCCTAGTTCTAAGTAAGTGTCAGTACTTAGAAGTGACATCCTATTAACACACGAGTTTCTCTCTCGCTATGCGCATACCCTCAGATAGTAATAGGATATAGTTTAGAACACCAAACTACTTTCCGATAAAAGCTTCACTAAATTAATAGTGACAAGCTGAATATCTAACCCAGCAATGTTTCCACGCCTATCAAATATTCATAATATATCTAAGGTATCTTTACTATACCATAAAGATAAGTCGAATGCAATAGGAAAATATAAAAAAATAAAAAAAATTTAAATTAAAAGAGTATATGTAGTCAAAACAGCAAAAATAAAGTATAATTAACTTAATAATAATCGAGGTGAAGTTCATGAACAGTCAATCAGTAACAAACGATTCTGCTGCCTTTTCATCAAATATGCAAAATTTTGAACAATTATGTGATATTCCAGCTAATGTTTGGGACGGGCAAGCTAAATCAACTTTTGAAAGTGAAACGAAAGCTACAATCAGTGAATTTACAGCTATTATTCCTGAACAGTTTACGTTATTTAATGACTCTATAAGTAAGTATAATGACTACTGCCAAGAAAAAGCAGCCTACGCTGCTGCTCAAACTGCTTATGCTAACGCTACTACTGAAGAAGAAAAGGCTCAAGCTGCAGCAGAGATGGAAGCTCACTATCAAAAGATGGAAAGCTTACGTGCCGAAATCAATGAATTAATATCTGAAATAATAGGTATGACTGTTGAAGGAGTAACTCCTGTTCCTAATGTTTTAGCTAATGGCCTAAGTGCTAGCCTAAGTAAAGGCTTGCCTGCGTTAAAGACAATTGATAATATTCCAAGTGGTCTTGGAGATACATTTACATATATGGGATGGCAATGTATAACTAGTAGGAATTCAAATCAATACAAATTAATGGAAGCAATAGGTGGCGTTGACAATCACTTTGATAGTGAAGGCTTTGGACGTATTAATGGACGTTATGTAATCGCTTGTACTACAACTTATGGTAATGTAGGAGACTATGTTGACTTTGTTCAATCTAATGGTAATGTAATTAAATGCGTTATTGGTGATATTAAGAGCCGTAATGATGCTGGCTGTACAGAATGGGGTCACAAATATGGTCAAAATATTGTTGAATTTGTCGTTGATAAAGATAGCTGGTATAATTCAGGTCATCCAAATCCTGGTACAAGTTCATTCCATCCAGAATGGAAAGATACAATCGTTAAGGCTGTAAATTATGGAAGCTATTATAATAATCCAAGCTTTACTGGATAATAATTAAAAAAGAGGTATCTACATGAAAATAGATGAGTTAGAAGAAATAACTGAGATAGATATCAGGGACTATATAGACTTTAGAGAAAATGTAAAAAGTAATATGGAACACCCCGAATGGTTGGGAGACTTCACTATTGCTGAAATTAAAGAAGGTTTAGAATCTGAATCCATGAAAATATGGGTATATAAATCAAATAATGAAAATGTCTGTTCAATGATGCTTTTAAAAAGTAGTGAAAAAAGTCTCCAGAAATTAGAATTGAACTTAGAAGCTGCTGAAGTAGTTGATTATGGACCAATGTTTGTAAATCCAAAATTTGTAGGAAATGGTCTTCAATATCAAATGTTAAAAAGACTAGATCAATTCTGTCAAAGTAAAGACTATAAATATGCAGTCAGTACTGTTCATCCAGATAATGTTTTCTCAATCAAAAATATTGAAAAAGATAATTTTATTCTTCAATCGGTAAAAGAGTTTAAAAGAGGTCTAAGAAATATCTATTTAAAAAAATATTAATATTAAAGAGAATGTCTAAATAAGCATTCTCTTTTTTTATCCGTATCCATAATTGTAAGTTGTAATTAATTGAATACTTGTTTTTCAACTACTCATGAAAATATAATATATCAGCCACTTTTCTCTTATTACCAACTAATGTACTTGGACTAGCTCCCTTATTTTTAACCAAAAGAGTAGTAGAACCACCACCATCTAAATTAAATCCTGTCTGACATCCAAGAGAAACCATATATTCAGCCATACCTTTAAAACTAAAACCGTTTTCTCTAGAACCATCATTATTAGTTATAAATATAAAATTATTTTTATCTATTTGACAAAAACCTTGCCTTATATTTGGAGAAGTGTCATAGGCAACAACTTTACCTCCACTAACTAATACTGGAGTAAACGCTACTGTATTTTGTACTCCATCATTTATAATTTTCTTTGATGTATTAATATTTGCTGCTACATTAGTACCTTTAACATAATTATAATACTCTAAATATCCATTCTTCTTTAATCCATATGTAATTCTGTTACTAGAAGGAATCTTACCATTAGAAATGTTTCTAAGTACCTTTCCTTCAACTATTACAATAGGACTAACACTGGTCATATTAAAACTTGGATTAGCTTCATAGAAAGCTGTATCATAAGTGTCCTTCAAGACGAATCCACTACCATTAACGGCAATAATTACTTTATTGTTCCATCCATGTTTCTTAACAGTATTATTAATTATATTTGAAGGAGTAAGCAATTCATTCCCAAAATTATCAGGAACAGCTGTTTTCAATTGACTATAAGCATCTTTAACCCATATATGTGAAACATAATAATTAGAGATTGATTCTACAGAAATTTTAATTGTATCTGTCGAAGCCATATATTTAATTGTTCCAGAAGGATTAGGTGTAGGACTAGGAGTAGGCTTTTCTACTTCTTTTTTCACAAGACTACAACTGATATTAGTAAAGTTCCCAGCTTTATCATAAACAATTACATTAACTGAACTCATTTCTTTATTAATTATAATATTATTTGTTGTATAAGAATTATTATTCACAACATATTTACTAATTCCTGTATTATCTCTTGCATCAATTATAATATTTGAAGTTCCATTACCATAAGTTCCAGAACAAGTACCAGTTGGGCTTTCTTTATCAATATTATTAACAATAAATTTTTTCTTTAAATAGATACCATATTCACTATAAGCACTAAATTCATAAGTGCCGTTTTGCGAAACTGTATAGTTATAAGTAGTTTTATTAACTTTTTCTCCATTAGGTAAAATAAGATATCCAAATTTATCAGAGTTAACTTTAACATTTAAAGTAATATCTTTGTTTGTAGAATTATTATTACTAGCGGAAATAGTCATATCAAAATTAAAAACTATAATTTTTCTAGTAACTGTTACTTCTTGATTATCTTTCTTTATTGAATATTTAATTTCATATTCACCTGGAGTATTAATATCAACTTTATTATCCACAACTATTTTATCTGAAATATCTCCATCTTTTTTATCAATAGCCTTAGCTCCCACATCCGTATAAGTAGACCCTTTAGGTAAATAAACTGTAGCTTTACCAATAAGAGTAAGCTTTACTGATTCATTAACTTTAACAGTTCTTTCTAAAGTTGTAGTTGTGCCTTTATAAATTAAGGTATATGTCAAAGTATAACTTCCTACTTTAGTAGTATCAACTTTACCATTAATTTCTACATATTTACTAACGTCCCCATCAGTACTACTAATAGCACTAACCCCTTCATCAACATATGTATCACCTAGATATAGACTAACTACTTTTCCACCGTTTAACTTGAATTTAACTGTTTCACTACCATTAATGTCTTTTTCTATTTCACTAAGATTAGAATTAGAAGTGTTGTTATTAAAGATTTTACTAAATAAAAACAATGACAATAAAAAAACCACTAACATAATGATGATAATAATAAAATAATTGTTTTTCTTCTTTTGCTTTCTTCTCATATTACATCGTATCCTTAATTTAATTAAATTATAAAATAAAAAGAAATCTAAGTAAATGGATAAAGAAAAAATAGTTCGTTGTATCAAAACTAATTAGCAGTTAGTAAAAAAATAAAAGTTAAAGTTCTAAAAAAGAATTAAAGTTAACATCACTCAATAACTTTTATGTACAAAACTGTTTTAGATTATCTTTAAGTTTAACAATTGACGATAAGATATTGTTGCTGTAAAATTTACTTATAAATAATACATACTTGCAAGTCAATCACACCATTATGGAGGCTATCTATGAAATATAAAAAGAAACAACTTAAAGTTATGGCCATCTTTATTGTTACAGTTTTAGTTATATTGTTTAGTAATAAAATTAATATAAAAAATTTAAGAGCAAATATTGATGCCAATCAAAATAAATTTAGAAATGGAGAAACATATCCATATAGTGTTGATAGCAATGTCATAGGAACGATTTCAAATTTTAATACCGCTCAAAAACCATTGGATTCAGAAACAAATTATTTAAGAAGTACTCTTGAATATAATAAAAATGAAGACTTTGATATCTTAATAGATGATTTATTTGGAAAAGGTGAGATTACAAAAATAAAAAATAGATATTGCTATAAGCAAAATACTTCTGAATGTCAATTACGTATCGCTCAACCAAGAATCATAAAAACAAAAAGTGGCAAGTACATATTAACTTTTTATACAACACTAAACCAAATTTATCTAAATTATAATTCTGGTGAAAATAAACTTTCTAATATGATAATGGGAAGTATTGATGTATATTATACAGTTTCTTCTGATTTAAAAAATTGGACAAAACCAGAATTGTTATATGAATCTAACTACAAAGATGGGGCAGGGGTTAACAGTAATTCATCAAACAATACTGCATACGGTTATGTTTTTCCATTTTTATTAGAATTAAGTGATGGTAGAATAATGGCATTGGCTGCTAAAAGAGGAATAGCTAGATATGCTTACGCCACAGCAAGTGCCTATAACATCAATGGATTGTACATTAGATATGGAACAATGAATGGTAGTAGTATAAGCTGGACAGCTGAGGAACAAATATATAAAGGAAATCTTTATGATCCGACAGCCATAGAAGTTAGTGATAATGAACTGCAGGTTTATTTTACTTCAATCTCACCAGTTCAGTATACACAAACAGATCAAGCTTCAAAAATGTCTAATGGTGAATATTATTATACAGCAAGTAGTTCACTTCACAATTCTTCTGGAGTGGCTATGATTTCAATGTTAAAAAATAAATCTACTGGAAAATATGTATCAACATATACTATGCCAGGAGATAATTTACTTCAATACAATAAAACAAATACAAATCCCTACGTTGCCTATAGAATAATTCAATCGTATGTCGCTACCAAAGCAAATCCTAATGTACCATATAATTTTGATAATGGTCTATATGCTAGTAATGGTAAGAAAGTATATGGTATAAGAAGCAATGGTAAAATTATACAAATGGGAGATGGAATGGCAAGCCCTGTAATTTTAAACAATAAGACTATGGTTATGCCACTTGAAACAACCTATATAACAGATAGTAAGGTGTCAATTGGACAAACTCTAGGTATTTCTCTAGCGTACTCTAATCCAACTACGATAAATATAAATGGACAAAGCAAAAGTAAATATTGGATTGACTTATCTAATACATTTTTAAACAATGCAAAAAACCGTACCTATAATAATGAGGAGTCTATATATTCAACAAGTACAGGACTTGGCGAAGTTGAAGTTGGTCCGATTAACAGAGTTATAGCTGCTAATTCAGGAAGTGGTCCAGACATAGTTCAATTTCCATCTGGTGAAACACTATTGTCATATCATTTTTGGCCAAGTTTTCAAATAAAGATTGGAGATAATACAGGACACTTTGTTCAAGAAAGTAGAGATAATGGAAACATAGAGGAAATAAAATGCTATGTTGATGGTACCTATAATAATGAAAAACTTGCCAACCAAAATTTACATAAAAAAATATCTAAAAACACATATTGTGCTGCTATCAATATTACTGATTATGGAACTACTTCTGAAGGTGGATATGATTTTGGTGGAATATATGTTGACAATTCTCATAGAGTTTTAGCAGCTTTAGCCTATGTAGATAGTAAAGGTACGCATTTAAAAGTATCACAATATTATCTTAATCACAGTATTGATTCATACAGCGACGGTTTATCTCAAAAAAATGATGACGCTCTATTTATTGGAAGTGATTCGTCTGCCCAGGAAACAGTAAGATCATATCATGATGATGATTATTTATACTTCGTAATTGATAGATTAGACAGTTCTGTGTCATCAGCTGACTCTAATGGTTTAAGAATTCATAGTGATGCTCTAAAGTTAAATGGCAAAAAGTATAATTACATTTGGGTTTCAAGTAATAATCAAAAAATCACAAGAGCAGTAGTTGGTATTGAAGGAAATTTTGAAGATATAAGTGACATGGTATCTGCCAAATATGTTTATGCCGATAATGGTTACAAAGTTATAGTTAAAATTAAAAAGCAAGACGAAAGTAAGAAGTTTTATTTTATTGATAATAGCACTAAAAGACTTGAACTATTTGCTGCAATAACAAAAGGAAATGTTTATGATATTCTTGAAGGTGCTAAAGAAAGTGACATGAGTACTTGGATATATGTAAATTTAAAGGAACCTAAAACAAAAATTACAATCCCAAGTAGTCCTACAGATAAATCTTACACTGGAAATGTTCAAAATCATGGAATTACAGTTCCTGCCAACACTAGTGTAGTTAGTTATGGTAGTACGACAAGTGCCAAGGATGTTGGGGAGTATATTGTAAATTTCAAAATAAATGACCCAGAAAATTATGTATGGTCAGATGGTACTTCTGAAAATAAACAAGTCAAGTGGAAAATAGTACAATCAACTCCAAAAATTTTCTTAACTGCAAAATCAACCTCATACACAGGAAGTGCAATTGAATCAAATCCAGCCAGTACTAATATAACTGGTTTAAAAATAGTTTATAAGTATTATAGTAATAATGAATGTACAGTAGCAACCACTACTAAAACAGGTGCTAAAAATAGCGGTGAAGCACCAGTGAATGCAGGAACTTATTATGTTAAAGCAATTTCTAATGAAACTTTAAATACAAAGCAAGCCAGCAGTAGTTGTGTAAAACTTACTATAAATAAGAAAAAGTTAATAATTCCAACAAAAATTGGAGACAGAATCTATACTGGTAGTGAACAAGATAGTGGTATTCAATGTCCAGAAGGAAGTAAAAGTAGTGGGGATTTGAAAGGAACTAAAGTAAAATCTTATACTCAAATATGTACTTTATCTTCAACTACTAATTATGTATGGTCAGATGGTACAACTAATCCAATAAAGATAGAGTGGAAAATATTATCACCAGAGGCCTCATATAAAGTTACATTTATGTCGGAAGGAAAAGAATTGTATTCTGGTTATGTAAGTTCAGGAGAAAAGATATCAAGACCAGCCCCTAATCCTACAAAGGATAATTACAGATTTGATGACTGGTATACAGATGAAACTTTTAAAACAAAGTTTGACTTTAATACAACGATTAAACAAAACGTAAGTGTTTATGCAAAATTTATTGAACAAGTAAAAATAACGATAGATACTAATGGCGGAAAAAATAATGGCTTTGAAACAATTGCTGTTGATAAAGGTTCTACATTAAAGAAGAGTGATATAGAAAGCAAAATTACTTTATTAGTAACGCCACCAGCAGGTAAGAGATTTGATTATGTTACAGTTAATAATGAGAAATGGACTGAAGATACTTATGCTTTTAATAATGATACCGTAATAAAAATCATCTGGAAAGATGCTGGAGTTAAGTACACAATCTTAAGTGGTGATAATCAAACTTATGAAGTTGATTCAAGTAAAGATATTGTGATTAAAGTGGATGGAAATTTAGAAAAGTTAATAAAAGTAAAGTTAGATGGTATTGAGGTTAACCCTTCAAATTATGAATTAAAGAGTGGAAGTACTATTTTGACATTAAAATCTAATTATCTGAATACATTAGAACCTGGTATTCATAAAGTGGAATTTGAATACAATGATGGTTATGCTAAAGCAACTTTAATTGTGGAAAAATCAGACAAAACAGTAAAAACAGTTGAAAAAAATAATAAAATAGTGTTAATTGTTTTATTGATAATCATAATATTATTAATAGCAGGTGTAGTAACTTATGTATATAAAAAGAAACATAAAACTATGCAACAACAGCAGTAAGATGGGAAGAGAAAGATGAAAAAGGCTTTCTCTTTTTTTTGTAATCTATATGAAAAAAATAAAATTCATTCATTTACAGTTTTTATTTTAGGTAAAATGCTAAAAGTAGAATTGGTGTCAAGTAAAAATTATGTTATAATAAAGACAAAAAAGCGGTAGTAATCTTAAAATGTGATATTATTTTACAAAAAAAAGACCAGCTAACTGGTCGCAACACAAAGTGCCATTTAGGGTAAAACCTTTATTTTAACTCTCTATGTCATCTTAAATGGTATTAAGACAACTAAATAATATCACATCGTAGGAGGTAAGTCAATGGTAACAAAAAAAGAATATAATATAGGTTTAGATATTGGAACAACATCAGTTGGTTGGAGTGTAGTTGAAGCTGATAATCAAAAAGTAATGCGTAAGGGTAATAAAGCTCTTTGGGGAGTTAGATTATTTGAAGAAGCAACACCAGCAGAATCTAGAAGAATACAAAGAAGTACTAGAAGAAGATATGATAGAAGATGTGAAAGAATAAAACTACTTCAAGAAGAATTTAATGAAGAAGTCAATAAAGTAGACGTAAATTTCTTTCAAAAACTAAGGGAATCAAAATATGTTGAAAACGATAAGATAAATAAACAAATAGTTTTAACTAAAGAAGAGAAGAAAGAATTAAAAGATTATCAGAACAAATATAAAACTATATACCATTTAAGAGAAGAATTAATAAATAATCCTGAAAAAAAAGATATAAGACTTGTGTATTTAGCAATTCATCATATTATAAAATATAGAGGTAATTTTTTGTTTCAAAGTTCCAGTTTTAATATAGATAGCTTAGATATAAAAGAAAAATTAAATGAATTGTTTTCTGTACTTTCAAGTAATATTCAAGATTTAGGAATACCAGAAGATTATATCGATGTGATTGATTTTAATATAATTGAAGCTGATTTACTTAAAGAAACCAAAAACGATGTTAAAGCCTATTTAATAGAAGATTTATCAGAATTAACAAATAGAAGTTTTGCAACTGAACTTGGTAAATTAATGGTTGGTAATAAAGGTAATATTAATAAATTATTAATGTTAGAAAGTGATAATAAAATTGAAATTAGTTTTAGTGGTACTGACTATGATGATAAATATGATGACTATCAAGCTGCTTTAGGGGAAAATATGGAAATATTAGATATTTTAAAGCAAATATATGATTGCATTTTCTTAAAAAAGATTTTTAAAGGAAATCAAAATACAAGCATTTCAAGTTTAATGGTAAAATACTATAATCAACATAAGAAAGATTTAAATTTCTTAAAAGAATTATTTAGAGATAATCGTGAATTATACAATAAAATATTTAGAACAAAAAAAGATTTATGTTTATATGAAAAGTATATTACTAATAAGATAGATTATGATGAATTTAAAAAAGAAATTAATAAACTATTAGAAAGATTATTTGATGACAACAAAGCAACTGTTGAACAAAGCATACTTGACGAATACAATTTAGCAGTAAAAGAAAGAATAGAGAATGGAAATTTTCTTCCTAGAATAACTACGACAGATAATAGTAAATATCCATATCAATTAAATAAATCAGAATTAATAAAAATAATAGAAAATCAAGGAAAGTATTATCCATTTTTGTTAGAGAAAACAAGTGATAATAAAACATATAAGCTTGTTAAATTATTAGAATTTAGAATTCCATATTATGTGGGTCCTCTAGTTTCTGAAAAAAGAAGTAAAAATGCCTGGTTAGAAAGAAAAGTTAATAATGTTAAGATAACTCCATATAATTTTGATGAAATAATTGATAAAGAGAAAACAGCAGAAAAATTTATTAAAAGAATGATTTCTCATTGCACATATTTATTAGACGAATATGCATTGGCCAATAATTCAATTTTATATTCAAAATTTAAAGTCATGAATGAACTAAAACAAATAAGAGTAAATGATAGAAAGTTAGAATTGAAATTTCAGCAACAAGTATTGGAAGACTTTTTCATGAAAACATCTGGGACCATTACCGAAAAGAAATTTAAGAATTATTTAATTTCTACAGGCGAATATAGTATGGAAAATGGCGACTTAAGAATAACTGGTTATTCTGCGGAGGGTAAGTTTGCCAATAATATGCAATCATATATAGACTTTTTTGGGGAAAATGGAATATTTATCAATACTAATTATGATGAGGAAAAAGCAGAAGAAATAATAGAATGGATTACAATCTTTGAAGATAAAGATATTTTAGAAAAGAAAATCAGAGATAATTATAGTGAATTAAGTGAAAATCAAATAAAGAAAGTTTTGACAAAAAAGTATTCAGGATGGGGGAGTTTATCTAAAAAACTTCTAAAAACTAAATATTATAAAGATAAAGAAACGGAGTTATATAAATCAATACTAGATTTGATGTATGAAACTGACAAAAACTTCATGCAAATAATAAATAATGATAAGTATAACTTTCAAAAAATGATCCAGGAACATAATAATAAAGAAGATAATCAAAAATTAAATTATTCAGTAGTGGAAGAGTTGGCAACTTCTCCAGCAACAAAAAGAGGAATATATCAAGCTTTAAAAGTAGTAGAAGAATTAGTTGACTATATTGGGTATGAACCAAAAAGTATTTCAATTGAAATGGCCAGAGGTGAGGAAGAAAAAGTAAGAAAAGATTCGAGAAAAGAATACATAAAAAAATTATATGACAGTTGCAAAAATTCAATAGAGAATTACAAGAAATTAAAACATGAACTTGATAGTCATGAGATAACTAGTCAAAAATTATTCTTGTACTTTATTCAGGAAGGCAAATGTCTATATACTGGAAATCCTTTAAATATAGAAGATATAGAAAATCAATCTTTATATGAAATAGATCATATTATTCCAAGATCGTTAGTAAAGGATGATTCAATTGATAATAAGGCATTAGTATTAAAAAAATGCAATCAAGATAAAAAGGCTAGCTATGTATTGCCGCCACAATTCAGAAATTCTAAACAAAAAGCTTGGTGGAAGCATTTGAAAGATAATAAATTGATGTCTGCAAAGAAATTTCATAATTTAATAAGAGAAAAATATAATGAAGAAGATATTAATGGATTTATCAATAGACAATTAGTAGAAACAAGACAAATTACAAAACATGTTGCCAATATATTAAAGAATTTACATAAAGATACTAATATCATTTATTTAAAAGCTGATTTATCACATAACTATCGTGAAAAATATAATCTATTTAAATTTAGAGACATAAATGACTATCATCATGCTCATGATGCATATTTAGCGGCCGTATTGGGTGAATATAAAGATAAATTTATGAAGAGAAAAATAAACTTTGATATGGTAAAAGAACTTAATAATAAAATTATTGAAATGGACGAAGGAAAAAAAGAAAATCTAAGATATGGTTATGTGATTAATAGTTTAGATGAAAATTTAAATGATATAGTTCTTAAAATGTCAGAAAGCTTAGTTGATAAAGAAACAGGAGAAGTTTTATTTGATGCTCACGAATTTAATAAAAAAGTAGAGGATACATTATATAGAAATGACATTTTAATTAGTAAGAAAACAGAAATAAAAACAGGCCAATTCTACAAAGAAACAATTTACAAAAAAGGAAAGGGTACAGTCCCTATAAAGAAGAATATGCCAACTGATATGTATGGAGGATATTCAAATACAAATACAAAAGAATTAATGCTTATTGAATACAATAATAATCAGAAAAAAATTGTTGGATTGCCAATAGTGATAAATTCAAGAAATGATATGGATGAAATAAATAATTATATTAAAACACAGATCAATTTGAGAAAAAATTCTACCTTTAGTATTAGAAAGAATTCTATACCCTTTGAAACAGAAATGATATATAATGGTCAAAATGTTTTCATAAAAGGATATAGCGTAAGCAACAAGAACTGTGAAATATCAAATGCAACACAATTAAAAATAAGCAAAGACAAAATGAAAAATTGGAAATATGCATTTCAGTATTTGTTAAATAATAAAAAAGAGTATATTGAATATGCGGAAAAATATGTGAATGAAATTTATGATTTCCTAATTAATATAAATTTGTTCCCATTGTTTAATAAGGAAATAGATAAAATAAGAAATGAATTTAATTTTGGAAATTTAAGCCTAGATGATCAAAAGAAAATAATAAATGAACTTTTCAAAATGTATCATTGTAATAGTACTAACGCTAATTTAACAGAGTTTGGACTTGGAGATAGAATAGGCCGATTAAGTGGAAATAATATAACCAGTGGAGTCGTTATTTCGAAATCTGTTACAGGGATAAGAGAGTCAAGATATGAGTTTTAGAACAGTCGTTATTACAAGACAATCTAAGATTAGTTATAAAAACAGATTTCTCGTAGTAAAACACGAGAATGATGAGAAATATATTCACTTATCAGAAATAGATACAATAATAGTAGATTCTATATCGGTATCTATTTCTGCATATCTTTTAAAAGAACTAGCAGATAATAAAATAAATATAATATTTTGTGATGAAAAACATAATCCGTTTGGGGAAGTCGTTCCGTATTATTCGAAACATAATACTAGTAAAATGATCAAAGAACAAATAAAATGGAAACCATCAGATAAAGATAAATTATGGTCAGAAATAGTAAGAAATAAAATTATGAATCAAGCTTTATTATTAAAAAAAATTAAGTCTCCTAAATATAAATTAATTTTAAGCTATATTGATGAAATATTTGATGGAGACAAAACAAATAGAGAAGGGCATGCAGCTAAAGTTTATTTTAATGCTTTGTTTGGAAATAACTTTGTTAGAAATTCAGATGATTCTATAAATGCCGCACTAAATTATGGATATGCAATTTTACTTTCTACAATCAACAAAGAAATTATTAATAATGGATATCTAACACAACTTGGAATTCACCACAAAAATGAATTTAATGAATTTAATCTTACTTGTGACTTAATGGAACCTTTTAGAATAGTCATTGATAATTTTGTTTATTATAATCAGGAAAGAAAGTTTGATACAGAATACAAGCTGGATATTGTAAATATTTTGAATGGAACTTTTAAACATCAAGGAAAAAATTATACATTAAAAGATATAATAAAAATGTTCGTAAAAAACACCTTGGAATCATTAAATAATTTAGAAAACTATAAGGAATTTATATATTATGAGGGATAGAGTTATGAGAACGATTGTATTTTTTGATCTCCCAAATGTATATTCAAAAGATAAGAAAGACTACTTAATGTTCAGAAAGTTTTTAATTAATGAAGGATTTATTATGATGCAAGAATCTGTTTATTCGAAGATTGTCTTGAATTCTCAGCAATCAAATGCCATGGTTGAAAGGATAAGAAAAAGAGCTCCTAAAAAAGGTATAATTCAGGTAATGAATATAACAGAGAAACAATATTCACAAATAGAATTTATTACTGGAAGTAGTAATAGTAAAATAATAAACAGTGAAGAAAGATTGATAGTATTATGAGAATAAAAATAGATTTTATTGATTCAACAATAGATTTTGATATTTCATATGTTTACTCATTTGAAATACATAATAAAAAGTATTTATATAGAATTTCATCATTGTTTTATTTAATAAGCAATGATGACCTACCAGAAGAGGTAGAATGCTTTGATAAAGACAATAATGAATTAAAAATAAGTGGCAAAGTAAGATTTTTTTCTGAATATTTCGATTTTGGATTTGACTCTAAAAAATATTCAGCAGATATTACTAAATACATTTTAACTAATGTAGAACAGTATGACGGTGAAAATATTTTAAAAGCCTATTCAAAGTTATGCAAATTAATTAATAGAGAATTACAAAAAACAGATTTATCAATATCGATTTCAATAGATGAAGGAATTGAAAATGTAATAAAAATGTTTAAACCTAAAATAAATCAAAAAGATGATTTGCTGGAAAATTTATTTTTAATCATTGATTTAGAAGTTGCGTTAAACTCTAATAAAATTTTATGCTTTATGAATTTAAAACAATTTCTAAGTAAAGAAGAGATGCTCGAATTTTATAAATATGCAACATATAATTCAGTAAAAGTAATAATGCTTGAATCTACTAATTATGATTATTTTAATGAGTATGAAAAAGTAATAATAATTGACCGAAACTTAGAAGAAACTATGATATAATAATTATAGATGAAATGGAATTTACCATTTAAGAACTGCATATCTCTATTATTGTGGTAATAGAATTAAAATGATTTGAGGTTTTAGTTCTATGTCATCTTAAATGGTATTGAAACAAATAATTTACAAAAAACTAAGCAACTAGCGTTTTAGTTCTATGTCATCTTAAATGGTATTGAAACGAACAAATTGTTCACATTTAAGACGTTTAGGTTTTAGTTCTATGTCATCTTAAATGGTATTGAAACTAGGTTGTTATCTTCTATATCTAGTATCATGTTTTAGTTCTATGTCATCTTAAATGGTATTGAAACTTTTGAAAATGTGTTTCTGTAAACTTTTTAGTTTTAGTTCTATGTCATCTTAAATGGTATTGAAACAAAAATATTGATATTGTGCTAAAGACGGCTGTTTTAGTTCTATGTCATCTTAAATGGTATTGAAACGTTGTTTATCCTGAGAGTCTTCCAACTAATGTTTTAGTTCTATGTCATCTTAAATGGTATTGAAACAAATTTAGTTAATATTATTGATGATTTGATGTTTTAGTTCTATGTCATCTTAAATGGTATTGAAACATTAAAACTAGTAATTAAATTAGAAAAATCGTTTTAGTTCTATGTCATCTTAAATGGTATTGAAACATTGAAAATAGCCATATTCATAATAAATAAGTTTTAGTTCTATGTCATCTTAAATGGTATTGAAACTTTTTTGATATTATTGTTACATAATACACTGTTTTAGTTCTATGTCATCTTAAATGGTATTGAAACGTCAACAATAACTCCATCTATGATTTTCAAGTTTTAGTTCTATGTCATCTTAAATGGTATTGAAACGAATGTTCCAAAATACAAAGAGAAAAAGACGTTTTAGTTCTATGTCATCTTAAATGGTATTGAAACTCAAAAAGCAACCTACAAAAGTAGGACGAAGTTTTAGTTCTATGTCATCTTAAATGGTATTGAAACAAAGTGAGGTCAAATAATATGAGAAATGATGTTTTAGTTCTATGTCATCTTAAATGGTATTGAAACCAAAAAGAGTAGAAGCAATAGACTATATGAGTTTTAGTTCTATGTCATCTTAAATGGTATTGAAACATCTTTCATCATACACATTTGTTCCCAACTGTTTTAGTTCTATGTCATCTTAAATGGTATTGAAACCAAATAGCAGACGAAGTAATAGCAGGCAAGGTTTTAGTTCTATGTCATCTTAAATGGTATTGAAACCAAGATTCCAGATTGGGTACCTGCTGTAGGGTTTTAGTTCTATGTCATCTTAAATGGTATTGAAACCTTTCTTAAGAAGTAAGTACCTAAAGCAACGTTTTAGTTCTATGTCATCTTAAATGGTATTGAAACATCTTTCATCATACACATTTGTTCCCAACTGTTTTAGTTCTATGTCATCTTAAATGGTATTGAAACTAAAAAAACTGCCTAGAGTACTTGGTTCTGTTTTAGTTCTATGTCATCTTAAATGGTATTGAAACCTCATTGTTTTATATAAGTTTGTTTCTATAGTTTTAGTTCTATGTCATCTTAAATGGTATTGAAACTAATTTATTATTGACTATATTGGTAATATAGTTTTAGTTCTATGTCATCTTAAATGGTATTGAAACGGATCAATAGGAAGTGATTTCTTTACAGCGGTTTTAGTTCTATGTCATCTTAAATGGTATTGAAACGGACACCCAAGTTATATAACAGAAGAACAAGTTTTAGTTCTATGTCATCTTAAATGGTATTGAAATAACTTGTAAGCCATACTACTCTACAAGTAAGTTTTAGTTCTATGTCATCTTAAATGGTGTTGAAATATAAACAACACTGTTTATTTTTTTATTCAAAATACGTTTGTTTATTCTATAAAATTATAAACAGACACAAGTACTAAACTTAAAAGAGTATCAACCATAAGCAACAAGCATAAATTATCATAGGTGATAAATATGTATGATAGAACTAGTAAAAAAGTCGTTATTGATGCAGGCCATGGCAGATAATCTTATGCACGGTGCATTATAAAGTAAAATTCCAAAATATTTTAATAGGTCTATTGTTATTTTCATCTTTTTTTCCTATTAGAATTTTTGATATAAATTCATCTATAATTCGTCTATTTAATTTATCAATATGAGTATATTTTTCTAATATACTTTTTTCATTGATTTCATCATTTTTCTTTTCACTTAATTCATATATTTCCTTTTTAATTTCTTCAATTCTTAAATTAAAATTATCAATATCTTTTTGATATTTATTTTTTAACATAACAAATTCTGTAGTAGTAATTATTCCGTCAGCTTTATCATCATACAACATAGTAAAGCGGTCGCTTGTTTTATTCAATTTTTTTTCTATATCATTTTTTTCTTTTTCTAATATTTTCATATCTTTGTCATAATCAATACTAGACTTTTTTGATGAATAATTTTTTTCTAATTTTTCGAGATTATAATATTTTTCAATAATTTTATTTATTTCATTTAAAACTAATTCTTCAAGAACTTCATATCTAATATAACTAGTATTATCACACTGAGTTCCACCTGTTTTTCTGTGGTTTCTACAATGCAAATAAGGTTTCATAAAAGGATTCTTTCTTGGACCAGATTTGCAATTACTCTTTTGAAAAACTTTTCCACAAACAGCACAATATACTTTTCTACTGAAAATATGTACTTCGCCATTTTTACCAGGACGTGCTCTTGTATTTGATGTTGTTAAAATATCAACCCGATCAGTAATTAGAGAGTACAATTCACTATCAAGAGACAATGTCTTTTCTCTTAAATTATCATATTTTTCAGTTATGATTTTAATATCATTATTTGTCAAACTATTATCTAATTCTTCTATTGCTCTATATACTTCATCATTTTTTCCTTTATCAACATCAAAGTTTTTAATATTTTCTTTAATAGCATTTATAAATTGTCTTGAATCTTTTCTTGCATTGTCCAAATCTATCTTTAACTTTCTATCAGCAAATTTTTTTCTAACAATCTTAGAAATATCAGGATCTACAATTCTATCATGTGCACAAGCTATAATACTTTGCTCATTTTTAGGAATTTTTTTATAACCCTTAATATTGTAAGCAATTTTTTCAGTTCTATGTTGTATCAAAATGCCGTCATAAGTTTCATCTAATAGGATCTTTCTTATAGTATCGGTATTCCAAAATTCTGCACCATTAGGAGCCATGCAACAAACAAATTTTAATCCTTGAAGTTTTTTATGCTTACTAGGTGTTGGTATCTTACTTTCATTAAGATATTGGCAAATTTTATAATATCCATATCCATTAGCATACATAGAATATATTTCTCTTACAACTTTAGCTGCTTCTTCATCAATTACTAGATGATACATATCATCAGGATCTTCAATATAACCATAAGGAGCAAAGGAACCGGTCCATTGTCCCGCGTCATTTTTTGCTCTTAAAGTTTTTTTAGTATTTATTGATTGTTCTTCAATTTTCCACTCATCTACCATTGCAGTTATTTGACTTGATTTTTTATTACCTTTGTTGTAAGTATCAATATTATCTACAATACTTAAAAATCTAATATTCCATTCTATAAACTTTTTATGTAAATATTTTTCTACGAATTCAATACTTCTTGCGAATCTAGCTTGAGTTTTACAAATATAAATATCTGTATTTCCAAGTTCACAGAACAAAAGTGTTTTGTTCCATTCTTCACGTGAACCATCACTTCCACTTATATCTTCTTCATAAAAAATGCCAACAACCTCAATACCTTTGTCATTACAATATGATAATAACATTAATAATTGATTTAAAATACTTTTACTAACATTGCCTTTTTCTCTATCTAAGTCCTCTTGAGATAATCTAACATATATTATTCCTCTTTTGCCGGGAATATGTAAAGAACTAATTAATCCATTTTTTTTAAAACAATTAGGATTATTTTTTTTAGATACTTTTAATAAATCTCTTAAATAATCAGTCATATATTCTAAATTATCTTCGGATAGCAATTTTTTTATTGTTTTAAATTCAGTTGTTTCTAAATAGTCATCTCCCGAAACATTATCAACTATATAGTCATTTGAACATACTGTATTACTTAAATTACTACATACCACCTTTCTCTCATTTTTCAACATATATCTTCCTTTCGTATATATTGAAAGCACTGTAATACAATCAAATTATAACGCGCTTTATGCAAGATTACAGCCCCCAAATTTACTTTCTAAACTTAAAATGATAGTTGCCCATTTTTTATTAAATATTTCAATTAATTCTTCTTCTGTTTTAGCATTTGTTATAAATTTATTTTCAATTATGTAATTAATTTCATTTTTATCCCCATTTTTATTCTCTTTATTTATAATACTCAACCCCCTTAAATTAAAAAAACTATGATAAATAGTTTCTAATTTAATTTATGAGATTTTATTAAATTAAATAACTAAATCATAGTCTTTTGATTCTATCTTTTGATTTTTAATAAATTTCTTAACTCATCAAGAATATTTATATATTCTATGAATAAACTATAATATTTTCCTTCTTGAAATTCTTTATTATTTTTATATTTAACTTTAACTTTTTTACTTTTGCATAATCATTTATAAATTTATAGTATTTAATAGCTAGTTCCATATTTTCATCATTCACTTTCTTATTTTTTAAAAACAAATGGATTGTCTTGCAAAACTATAACATCATATTTTAACTCTAATAACTTTATTGCTTTTTCATAAATAGTTTTTACTTGAATAGGTTTTAATTCTCTAATTCCCGGTAGTTCTTTCAAAATATCAGCTTTACTAATATTATCATATACATATTCATACCTTAATAGTATTAATTCGCATAAAGTATCAGCATAAATTGCATTTATTCTTAATTCTTTAGCTTTGTTATAGTATTTATCCCAAGGATCTTTTTTCATATCAACACCGCCTTACAAAAAAATTATAACGCGCTATAAATATGTTTGTCAGCGCCTAAAGTGATAAATTATAATCTTCATATAAACCAAGAGGTATGTACTCAAAGTTTTTCTTTTCAATACTAAAAAACTTATTAAAGTTATTAATAAATTTTCTTCCTTTTGATGATATTAATTTAAAAGATTTTTCAACATCATTAAAATCTGTTTTTTTATACCAATCATATAAATCAAATTTATCATCAAAGTCTGTATCTATTCCTATACCTTTACAAATAGAATACTTTAAAAGTTCTTTCTCAAAATCATTATTTGCATTATCAGATGTATAAATATCTAGCATATTTTATTGACTTTGAAGATAAAAAAGTTATCCTTTCAGCAATTATAGAAATAACATTATCTTTACTTTGCAATCTAC
>CAKPHU010000004.1 GCA_934162125.1 uncultured Bacilli bacterium | reverse complement strand
TTTCCAAAATTGCTCAACCCCTTATTTTATGGGCTATTTACCACAACAGTTCTTATATTTCTTGCCCGAACCACATGGACAAGGGTCATTACGGCCTATCTTTTGTGACTTCTTTGGAGTTTTCTTTACGCCTTCTTCTTTTTCATTTGTGATTTGTTTTTTTGAAGGCGCTTTTCTTTCAATATTTTGTCTTACTTCTGCTTTTAGTAAGAAGATTGAAACATCCTTATCTATTTTTTGAAGCATAGCGTCAAATAAGTCAAAGCCTTCCATAGTGTACGCTCTTAAAGGATCTTCTTGAGCATAACCTCTTAAATGAATTCCTTCACGTAAGTGAGACATAGTATTGATATGTTCCATCCAATAATTATCTAATACTTGTAGAGTTACAACTTTTTCAAATTCATTTGTTATTTCTGGTGGAATTTCTTTTATCTTATCTTCATACTCTTCAATCACAGTTTTTGATAATTTATCAATTACTTCTTCTGGAGTTAAATTATTAATATCAGATACTTTGATATCTTTCTTTAGTAAATTCTCATTAGCGAAGTTTACGATTTCATCAAAGTCATGTTCTGTTAAGTAACCTTCTGGTGCAATATGAGAATT
This sequence comes from uncultured Bacilli bacterium, assembly GCA_934162125.1. Classification (GTDB taxonomy): domain Bacteria; phylum Bacillota_I; class Bacilli_A; order RF39; family UBA660; genus CAG-877. The sequence goes on along the minus strand of CAKPHU010000004.1, from coordinate 173,303 downwards.
AACTAAGTCTTCAATATGATGTCTAAATGTACTTAGAACCATTTCATGAATTGATGGATCATCTAGAATCTTATTTCTCTTATCATAGATGATTTCTCTTTGATTATTCATAACATCATCATATTGTAGTAATTGTTTTCTGATATCGAAGTTATTTCCTTCAACTCTCTTTTGAGCTGTTCCAATAGATCTAGTGAAAGTTTTACTTTGGATAGCTTGATCTCCAAGCCCCATAGTGCTCATCATTTCACCGATACGATCAGATCCGAAACGAACCATTAGATCATCTTTCATTGAAACAAAGAACTGAGTATATCCAGGATCTCCTTGACGTCCTGAACGACCTCTTAACTGATTATCAATACGACGAGATTCATGACGTTCTGTTCCAACTACACATAAACCACCTAGTTTACGTACTTCATCTGATAACTTAATATCAGTACCACGACCAGCCATATTAGTTGCAATAGTTACTGACTTGCCTAAACCTATTTTTGAAATTATTTCAGCTTCACGTTCATGATTTTTGGCATTTAATACTTCATGTGGAATATGAGCTTGTTTTAATAAATTACTAATTAACTCACTAGTTTCAATAGCAATAGTACCAATTAAAACTGGTTGTCCTTTTTCATAACGTTCTTTGACAAAGCTAATTATTGCTTTATATTTAGCTTCTTTAGTTGCGTATACTAGGTCTGGAGCATCAACACGAATAACTGGTTTATTAGTTGGAATTTCAATAACGTACATGTTATAGATGTTACGGAATTCTTCTTCTTCTGTTTTAGCAGTACCAGTCATACCGGCTAGTTTCTTATACATTCTGAATAAATTTTGGAAAGTAATTGTCGCTAAAGTCTTGGTTTCTTGATTGATATTTACGCCTTCTTTAGCTTCTATTGCTTGATGTAGACCATCAGAATATGCTCTTCCTTTCATCAAACGACCTGTGAATTGGTCAACAATTACTACTTCTCCATCTTGAACTACATAGTCAACGTCTTTTTTCATAGAATAATTAGCACGTAAAGCTTGGTTGATGTAGTGTAAAAGTGAAGCATTATTTATTTCATATAAGTTTGTGATATTAAACATTTTTTCAGCTTTAGTAGAACCTGAATCAGTTAAATTTACACTTTTTGTTTTTTCATCGTAAATATAGTCTTCTTCCTTTTTTAGGCTTTTAGCAAAACGATCAGCATCTAAGTATAGATTAGCACTTTTCATTTCACCACCAGAAATAATTAATGGGGTTCTAGCTTCATCAATTAAAACTGAGTCAACTTCATCGACAATCGCAAAGTTTAATTTTCTTTGAACACGGTCTTCTTTACGAACTACCATGTTATCTCTTAGATAGTCGAAACCAACTTCATTATTAGTAGAATACAATATATCACAATTGTAAGCATCTTGTTTTTCTTTTGGTGTTAAATCTCTTTTATTAACTCCTACTGTTAAGCCTAAGAACTCATGAATTTTGCCCATCCATGCAGCATCACGAGTTGCCAAATATTCATTAACTGTAATTATGTGAACACCCTCACCAGTTAATGCATTCAAATAAGCAGGTAGAACACTGGTTAAAGTTTTACCTTCACCTGTTTTCATTTCAGCTATATTACCGAAGTGAATAGCAAGTCCTCCTAGAATTTGAACGTAGAAATGTTTTTCGCCAATTACACGAAAAGCAGCTTCACGAGCAGTGGCAAAAGCTTCTACTAAGATATCATCAAGTGTCTCACCATCGCGTAGTCTATTCTTAAATTCTTCTGTTTTGTTTTGTAATTCTGTATCCGTTAATTTTGAATACTCTTCATCTAAAGCCATAATCTTATCTGCTAAGATTGTGAACTTTTTCATTTCTTTATATTCGTGATCGAACAACTTCCTTAATAGGTCCATTCTATCAACTCCTTCAACATATTATTTTAACAAAAAAAAAGCAAGAATTAAAGTAATTCTTGTCTTTTCATTATTATTCTGACTCAATTACACCATAATTGCCGTCTTTTCTCTTATAAATGACAGCTGGCTTGTTTGTGTCACTATCTTTATACATGTAGAATTCATGTCCTAGTAATTCCATTTGAAGAATTGCTTCTTCTTCATTCATTGGTTTTACTTCTACTTTCTTTCTTTTTACAACTTTGCTTTCTACGTCGTCTTCTTCAGGTTGATTTTCTTCTACAACTGACATATCAAAGTCATAAACAGTTGATTTTATTTTAGACATAATTCTTGTTTTGTTTTTTCTAATTTGTCTTTCTAGAGTGTCTATTGCTTTATCTATTGCTGCATAGAAATCATCTTGAGTCTCCTCAGTTCTTAAAATATAATTTTTTAATGGTATTGTGATTTCAACTCTTTGTTCATGATTTTTTACTTTTACAATGACGTTTGCACGAATCTCATCGTTATTCTTTAGGTATTTATTTAACTTTCCTAACTTATCATCAATATAACTTTTCATTGAATCAGTAATTTTTAGTTTGTCACCACGAATTGTAATTTCCATTATATCCCTCCTCTATCTAAATTGTACCACAAATAGAGAAAAAAAACTACTCTTTTGCAATAGTAGTTTCATGAACTAGTTTGACATTGATAGCTTGATAACCTTTACTTGTTTCAATTAATTTAAACTCAACCATTTGTCCTTCAGCTAAGGTTTTATAACCATCTAATTCGATTGCTGAATAATGTACAAAGATGTCTTCATTTTCTTTGAATTCTATAAATCCATACCCTTTCTCATTATTGAACCATTTAACACGGCCTACCATCATACTTCTTACACCTCTTTCTTTATTTCTTTGTTGATTTAATTCTAACAGAAATTAAGAATTTGGTACGTTTTTGCTTTTAATTGTACTTTTTCTAGATGTTTAAGGGTATTTTTACTTGTTTTTCGACAATTATCGACATTTAATTAATTTCTCGCAAATAATTAATTATATCTTTTTTCTTATCTCTAGAAACAAGAGAGGTTGTTTCTTTATTTTTAAAAGTGATGGTGTTAGTCTTTAAGTTATAAGACTCTATTTGTTCTAAATTAATAATTAAACTTCGATAACATTTTAAAAATCGACTATCAAGTTTTTCTAGGAGATTGTTTAATGTATCTGTTGTGTAATAAGTACCATGTTCTGTATTAATAAGACATCTTTTAGTTTCTATTTCTTTTTCAATAGTTATTATTTGGCGGTACTCGATGTTATAAATAGTATTTTTATAAGTATAAGATAGTTTTTTATGATGACCAGTATAGTTTTTTAGACAAATTTTAAAATCATTAAAGAGACGATTCTTTAGATTGGAATCAGAATTTAAATAGTCTAAAATTAGAAGACGCTCGGTCATAATATTTAGTGCTGATGTCGTTGGGGCAATTACTAAAATCATAGATAGCCAGTCATCTACTTCTTGTCTAATTTTCTTTAAGTTTAGGAGTGCTTGAGTGGAATTGTTTTCTAAAAAGAAAAGATATATTTTAAAACCATCTTCTTTTCTGATAAAGTCTTGCCAGGTATCATCAAAAGCTTTAAAGACATTTATTTTATAATCATAATCATATTTCATCATAAAAGCATTTATTAGAGAAAGATAACTATCTGTTGATGAGATATTTTCTTTACAAATTACAAAATTAAGCATTTTATCACCTACTCATATTTTATCACGGAAAAAAGAAAAAGAGTATTGCTACTCTTCTTTAGGCTTTTCTTTTTTCTTTAATTTTATTTTTGACTCTACTTTTTTAGTAAACTGTGGAGTTTTATCAGAAATAATTGTAGTGTGTAATACAAACCAGATTACTAATATTAGAATTATTACATAAATTATTTTACCCATTGTTTGATCTTTTAATGTGTAGAATATTGAGGCTACTGCAAACAATAAATTAATGCCATAAATTATCAAAACTGTGGTTCTAGGTGAGAAATTCATACCTAATAATTGATGATGAAGATGTTCTTTATCAGCTTGGAATGGTGGCTGTTTTTTAAGAAGTCTTCTGATTATAGCAAATAAGGTATCAAGAATTGGAATTCCTAAAATGGTTACTGGAACGAAGAAGGAAATCAAAGCTGGTCCTTTAAATTCTAGTAAAGTAATAATTCCAATTATGAAGCCCATGAATGTGGCACAGTCTCCACAGAAGATACGGGCTGGATTAAAGTTATGAACTAAAAATCCTAATGTGGCACCTAACATAATAAAAGTTAGAATCATGACTAAGCTACCATAACGTCCTTGGAAGAAACCAATGATACCAATCGTTAGATAGAAGATACAACAGATTCCACCACTCAGACCATCTAGGCCATCTATTAAATTAATAATGTTAGCACAGGCTATTAAAAATAATATGGTTATTGGATAAGCAAAGATACCAAAATCAATGTAGAATCCAAAGGCAGTAATATCATTTAGAAGAATGCCTCCATAAAAAACAATAACACAAGCGGCAGCAATATGTCCTAACAATTTATGAATAGCTTTAATAGGTTTTATATCATCGACTATTCCTGTTAAAATCATAATAAAACTACCAATTAGTATAGAATTCATTCTGACACTTTGTTCACCAAAAAGCATATAACCAAAGAGGAAGGCCATGAATATTCCTACACCACCTAACTTAGGCATTACTTTTTTATGAATATGTCTGTTTCCTTCATCAGACCTTGGAATATCTAAAGCTCCTATATGAAAAGCAACTTTTTTCATTAATTCCATTATAATGACTGAGAAAAGGAAAGTTACAATAACTATTTTGCTTACAGCAAGTATTTGAGCTCGCATACGTTTCACTTCCTGCTTAAATTATAACAAATTATAAAAAAAAAGCCAACTATTGTTGGTCTTCAGCTAAATTTTTAACGTTTTCTAGTAATTTACCAGTTCCTTCTACTACGCAAGTTAGAGGAGATTCTGCTATTAAAACGGGTATTTTTAGTTTTTCCTCAAATAGTTCTAATAAACCATTTAGAAGAGAGCCTCCACCAGTTAGGACAACACCTTTTTCCACAATATCTGCGGATAACTCAGGATTAGAATCTTCTAAGACATTAATAGTTGTTCTGATTATTTTATCTAAGCTTTCTTTTAAAGCTAAATAAGTTTCTTCTTCAGTTAATTCAATAGTATCAGGAAGACCTGTTATTAAATTACGTCCACGTACTTCTCTTTTAAATTGTTTCGATGGCTTATAAACATTAGCAAAATTTATCTTTATGTCTTCGGCTGTTTTTTCACCAATTAAAAGTTTATATTTTTCTCTAATATATTTGATAATATCTTGATCAAATTGATTACCTGCTATCTTTATGGATGCAGATGAGACAATATCTCCTAGAGATAAAACAGCTATATCACTGGTTCCTCCTCCAATATCGATAACCATACTAGCAGATGGTTTAGAAATATCTAGTCCGGCACCTATGGCAGCTACTTTAGGTTCTTCTTCAATAAAAACTCGTCTGGCTCCCATTCTTTCAGCTGCTTCTCTAATTGCATTTCTCTCAATTGGAGTTATATTAGTTGGGCAACAAATCAATATACGGGGTCTAGAGAAAAGGTTACGACCTTTTACTTTATTTATAAAGGCATCAAGCATTATTTCGGTTACTTCAAAGTCTGCTATTACTCCATCTTTTAAGGGCTTTATAGCTTTTATTTTACCAGGAGTACGACCAAGCATTTCATTTGCTTCACTACCTACTGCTAAAACCTTTCTAGTTTCTGTTTCTAAAGCAACAATGCTAGGTTCATTTAGGACAATTCCTTCACCTTTAATATAAATTAATACGTTTGCTGTTCCTAGGTCTATGCCTATATCTTTTGCTAACATGTGCTTCACTTCCTCTATATATATTTTAACATTTTAGCCCAATATAATATATTAAATTTTAACTTTTTTATGATTTTTTAAGACAATTCTTTATCTAAATATAGATTTGGATTGACAACTTGACCATTTGCATAAAATTCAAAATGAAGATGGTTACCTAAATCTTTATCAAGTTCATTAGTTCCACTCTTACCAATAACTTGACCTTGACTTACAACGTCACCTTTTTTAACAGTTACTTCTGATAAACTTTGGTAAGTACTAACGTAATTATTCTCGTGTTGTATTTCAATTATTTTACCTAAAGTCTCATTATCTTTAACTTCTAAAACAGTACCATTAAGAACAGCTACTACATCAAAAGTATCATTAGAGACAAAATCAATACCAGAGTTTTGCATATAAATGTTGTCATGATAAATTATTGATTTTTCTTGAGATGCTGCATCTCCATCATAATCATAGTATGTTTTGCCAGTAGTAACAGACTCTGAAACATATGGATTTATGACTTTAGTAGTTGCATTGATTACAGGTAAATTATTTTCTAGAATAGTGTCCGTTACATAATCAATATTACTAAAACTATTACTTGGACCACTATTTGGTAAATTAATTGTACCTAAATATGCTCCTGCTATTACCATAATACTACCAATACTTACCATTGTTGGAATTACAAATGGCTTTAATCTTCTTTTCATTATATTCACCTCAGTATAAGTTTTAACCAAAAAAAAAGATTTATACTTCTTTTAGAATAATTTTCCAGAAGTAAATAAATCCATAATAAAATTGGTTACTAAATATATTAGTGAAACTCCTAATAAAAAATAGAATACTCGTGCTTGAACAACTTTATTTTTTTTAAATATTTGGTTAATATTTACAGAATCCATTGCCCAGATAGTGATAATTGTTACTATTAGGTAGACAAAAAATTTACCTTTCATTAATGACTTTCCTCATAAGCAATTATTTTATTTACGCGACGATGATGTCTTTCTTCTGTAGAGAATGGAGTAGTTACAAATGTTTCAACTATCTCAATAGCTTCTTCTAAAGGAATACTTTCACCAAATGCAACTACATTGGAATTATTATCAATACGAGTTACTTTTGCTTCTTCTTTTGAAACAACTCTAGCACAACGAACTCCTTTTACTTTATTACAGGCAATACTCATACCAATACCAGATCCGCAGATAGCAACACCATAATCAACTTTTTGATCTCTTACAGCTTCTGATAAAGGAAAGGCATAATCAGTATAATCAATGGACTCTGTACTATTAGTACCAAAATCTATTATTTCGTAGTCTTTCATTTTTTCTTTTATTTGTTCTTTTAAATTGTAACCACGATGGTCACTTGCTATTCCTATACGCATAATTTCCTCCTATATTCTTTTTCATTATAACACATTTTAGGTATTAAAAAAACTGCTTATTAAGCAGCTTCATTTGAACTAAATCCATATTTTTTATTAAACTTATCAACACGTCCTGCACGTGAAGATCTACTTTGCTTTCCTGTAAAGAATGGATGACATTTTGAGCAAACTTCAACACTGATTTCACTCTTTGTAGATTTAACATTGAATGTTTCTCCACAAGCACAAGTAACTGTACAATCTTTCATTTCTGGATGAATATCTTTCTTCATACTATCTCTCCTTCCGCCATGACAACATTAGTCATAGTAATTAAATGCGTTATTAGTATAACAATAATTTGTTTATTTTTCAAGCTTTTTTGAAACTTTTATTTCAACTTGATGAGAAATTGCTTTATAACCAGAACAATTTGGATAGTATGAATGATCATTAGATAAGTATTCTTTTTTGTTTTTAAATAATTGATAAGTGTCTATATAAGTTACATTAGGATCATTTCGGAAGATGTTATTTAATTTACTAATTGCATCTTTATAATCTTTATTTTGATTATCATAATAACCTATTACATAGATTTCATATTGGTAATACTTTTTAATCTCAGTAATTAGGCGATCATAATCTGTCTTTATTTCCGCAATAATTTGATTTATTTTTGGTTCTGTTATATTGTCTTCTAAACTTAGTTTGTATGTTAGGTCATTAAGTCCAATAGTAATAGTTAGAATGGTACTTTCTCTTAGGGTACGTTTTAGATTATATTCTTTGTTATTAAGTGTAATTTTTTTATTTGTAACGATATTTTCATAAAGACTATTGATGGTGGCATCTTTACTAGAAAAAGATTTTATATAAGTGTTTAGGGCATTATTTTCTTTTAGATAATCTTTTAAATAATCACTATAACCATAATCTAGACGACCATAGGAGTCTATTCCTAGGGATAAGCCATCTCCTAGAGAAAGATAGTTTTGATTATCTTTATTGTTAGTTTGAAAAATTACAAAGATGAGGAAGATGATTAGTAAAAATATAATAAATTTGTAATGTTTAGCAATAAATTTCATAGTGCCTCCAAAAAAAAAGAAATATAACTAATAAATTATATTTCTTTTATTCTTAATTTAGCACCTACACTAGTTAATTTTTCAATTATTTGTTCATAACCTCTTAAGATGTGTTCGGCATTAGTAATTGTAGTGATTCCTTCTGCTTTAAGGGCAGCAGCTACCATTGCAGCTCCTGCTCGCAAGTCTGTCGCAACTACGGTTGTTCCAACTAATTTTGTTGGTCCTACAATGGTTGCAGTTTGGTTTTTAACAGAAATGTTAGCACCTAAATCACGTAAATGAGGAACATGCATAAAACGATTTTCAAAAATGGTTTCAGTTACTTTTGATTTACCCTTACATTGGGTTAACAAAACAGTAAATGGTTGTTGTAAGTCAGTGGCAAAACCAGGGAAAACAGCAGTTTTAACATTTGCTGCTCTATAATTATCAGAACTATTAACAACTACATAATCTGGACCTATCTCTAAATCTACACCAACTTCTTCAAGTTTTGAAAGAAGAGCATCTATATGTTCTGGAATAACATTATCAACAGTTAAAGGGCTACCACATAGGGCACCTATTATTATATAAGTTCCAGCTTCTATACGGTCTGGTATAACTTCGTGAAAACATTTGCCTAAGTGATCTACACCTTCTATTTTAATTGTAGATGTTCCAGCTCCAGATATTTTTGCTCCCATATTATTTAAGAAAGTAGCAACATTAACAATCTCTGGTTCTTTAGCAGCATTATCAATTTCTGTTTTACCTTTAGCACGAACGGCTGCAAGCATAATATTGATAGTTGCTCCTACTGAAGCTATATCCAAATAGATGTTAGCTCCTTTTAATTCTTTAGCTTCTACTGTATATTTATTTCCTTCTTCAATAATTGTTGCTCCAAGAGCTTCAAAACCTTTAAGATGTTGATCTATTGGTCTAGCACCGATTGAACAACCTCCTGGAAAATGCATTACAACTTTACCATATTTGCCTAATAAAGCTCCCATAAAATAATATGAAGCACGTAGTTTTTTGGAATATTGTTCTTCAATTTCAATATTCTGCATTTCTTTTGGGTCAATTATAATACTTTCACTGGCTCTTTTTACTCCGACATTTAAACATTTTAGAATATCACATAGAGCATCAGTATCAGTTATTTCTGGAACATTGCAGATTGTTGCTTCCTCATCTGTTAAAATAGCAGCGGGAATTAAGGCAACTGTGGCATTTTTTGCACCACTTATGCGAATTGTTCCAGTCAGTTTATGACCTCCTTCTACTTCTATAACTTTCATTCTACACCTCCAAATTCCTATTATATTTTATAATTTTGTATCGAATAAAGTTACAATTTCTTTAATTCTTTGTTTCATAGCTTGTTCTCCACTGCCTATTACTTTACGTGGATCATAGACTTTTTCATCTTCTGACAAGAACTTTCTAACGGCATTTGACCAGGCTATTTGTAAGTCTGTATTAATATTGATTTTAGAAATACCACATTTAATGGCTTCTTTTATCTTATCATCTGGAATACCAGTTCCACCATGTAAAACTAAAGGTATTGGTAAATTCTCATTGATTTGTTGCATAGTAACAAAATCTAGATTTGGTTCTCCTTTATATAATCCATGAACACTTCCTAAAGCTGGAGCAAGAGAATCAATTCCTGTATTGTTGTATAAAGTTAAGCAATCTTCTAAAGTAGCATTAGTAGCACTACTAGTAATGTTATCTTCTGCTCCTCCTATGTGACCTACTTCGGCTTCTACACTTATATCACGATGGTGAGCATATTCTACTACCTGTTTAGTAATAGCGATATTTTCTGGTAATTCATGCCTTGAGGCATCAATCATAACTGAAGTAAAACCAGCATCTATTGCTTCTTTGCAAGTTTCAAAAGAACTACCATGATCTACATGAAGACATACTGGAATAGTAATATTTAATGAAGCTATCATACCTCTTACCATAGAACTAACTTCAATGAAGCCTCCCATGTACTTAGCTGCTCCTTCACTTACTCCTAAAATAACAGGAACATTTAGTGAATTACATTCCTCTAAGATGTATTTAGTCCATTCAAGATTATTAATATTAAAATGAGGAACTGCATAATGACCTTTTTTTGCATTATTTAGCATTTCCTTAAAGTTAACTAACATATATTATCACCCAATTAAATCATAGAAAAAACTAGTCGTTTTGTCAATAAATTGGACATTTTATTAAGTAAAGTAAGTCAAATATTAAAGAAATATTTTAAGGAAAAAAGAAAAAGTATAACAGTTCCTAAATAAGTCGCTAAAGTGGCATACTTTTTACTAATGTAGTGACCAATATTAAAACCTAAAAAGGTTAGAATGGCACTTGTTAGTGAAAAGATTAGAAAGGCTAAGAAAAAGGAAGATGTTTCGGTACTTATTGCGATGCCAACTGAAAAACTATCAAAGCTAACAGTTAAGGCAAAAATAATATATGTGATGGTTGTTTGTAGGAAACTAGAAATTTCTTCATTGCGACTTTTATACATTTCAATTGCTAGATAAAGAAAAATAAAACCAGCAAAAAGATTAGTTTTAGGTAAAAATCTAAGTAATTGATTTCCAATTACTAATCCTAATGTTGGCATTATAAAGTGGAAAAGTCCAACTATCAGACTGCTTATTATAACTTTTTTTAAATCGAAACTTTTAGTTCCATAAATTGTCGCTAGAGAAAAAGCATCCATACTTAGTCCTAGAGCCATAAAAAAATATATAAAGTTCATAGATTCACCTTATATATTTTATTCGTTAAGAGAAATACTTATTTATAATTTCTTGGATAAAAGATGTGTATTTTACTTCAGAAATATTTTCTTCTTCAGCTTCAATTAAACATAACGGAGGAAATAAAACGCACCAGAAGTTATCACCTGTACCTGTTCCTAAAGTTATGACAAGAGACTCATATTCACCAGCTGGATATTTTACTCCTTTATATTCTTTTTCAGGAAAATAATTTTTTCCATAGTTTATTTCATAGTCTTTTGAATAATTACTGGTTATTTTTTCTTGTTCAACAATGTTAGTAATTTCAGGTATTTTACTGGAAATGACATCAGATGGTGATATTTTATTATCATAGTTTAAAGAGGCAATGGTTGGAAGAAGAGATGTGACGAGCTGTTTTTTAAAGCTTTGGTCTATTTCTTCATTACTATCAGCTATTACACGAAACCTAATAGCATCACTTGGTATTGTTACACTAGTTTTAGAATAAGCATTTAAAATTATTATAAGAAGAGCAACTACTGGTATTATTTTTTTCATATTAAAATCTCACTTTCATATTGATTGTGAGATTCTTTGTATTTTTTTATACATAATTATTTATATTTAATTAGATTTTTCATTATAAAAAATGAAAAACATACGATCTTTATCAGATAAATCTTTTTTTACTTCATATTTAGCGGTTGGCAAATACTCTTTGGTTAGATTTATTAAGTCAGGAGCTTGTGTCATACCAATTTCAAAAGCAATTAAAGCCTTTTCTTTTAAATGAGGTAATAAATCACTAAATATTTTACGATAACAATCCAAACCATCTTCTCCAGCATATAAGGCAAGTGACGGTTCGTTTTCAGCAACTATTTTTTCAATTTCTTCTGTTGTTTTGATGTAAGGCGGATTACTGATAACGATATCATATTTTTTATTAATATTTTTAAACATGTCACTTTCAATAATATTGGCCTTTGATGAAAGATTTGCACAGTTTTTGTGGGTAACTTCTAAGGCTTCTTTACTTATATCAACTAAATCCACAGATTTTGGGGATAATTTTTTTTCTAGAGTTAGACCTATTACACCACTACCGCAACCTAAATCAATTATTTCCACAGGTTCTGTGAATAAAGTTTTAGCATAGTTAATAGTATTTTCAACTAACTCTTCGGTTTCAAAGCGAGGTATTAAAACATTTTTATTAATATAGAATTTAGTACCATAGAAATTTACATAGCCTAGAACGTATTGAAGTGGTCTTCCTTCTTCTAAGGCTTTTACCCCCTCTTGATATTTTAGGGCAATATCTTCATCTACTTCTTTTTCTAAGTAATTTAGTAATTCTAGGGGATTTTTATTTAATAGTTCGGCTAAAAGTATTTTAGCATGATCAGAATGAATGTGCTGTTTACCAAAAAACAGAAGATTATCTACTGTCATTGTCTTCTGTTCCTTCACTTAATTTTCTTTTTTGATCTTCTTGAATTAAAGCATCAATTACATCATCTAAATAACCATCCATAACACGGTCTAGGTTATTAGTTGTATAACCGATACGGTGATCAGTTACACGATTTTGTGGATAGTTATAAGTTCTAATCTTTTCAGCACGATCTCCAGTACCTATTTTACTTCTTCTAGCTGAGCCTGCTTCTTCTAATCTTTTTTGTTCTTCTAGCTCGTAAAGTCTAGTTTTTAGTACTTTTAGAGCTTGCTCTTTATTTTGAATTTGGCTACGTTCGTTTTGACAAGTTACAACTGTATTAGTTGGGAGATGAGTAATACGAACAGCTGAATCTGTAGTATTAACTCCTTGACCTCCACAACCTGATGAACGATAAATATCAATTCTTAAGTCATTTGGATTAATTTCTATATCAATGTCATCATCTGCTTCTGGCATTACTAAAACAGTTGCAGTTGATGTTTGAAGACGGCCATTGGATTCAGTAACGGGTACTCTTTGAACACGGTGTGAACCACTTTCATACTTTAGTAATGAATAAGCATTAGCACCTTTGATGATTAATTCTATTTGGCTGAATCCTCCAGCTGTACCATCAACAGAGTTATAAACTTGATAAGAAAAGCCTTTCTTTTCAGCGTATCTTGTATACATTCTGAATAAGTCTCCAGCAAAGATATTAGCTTCATCTCCACCTGCTGCTCCTCTTATTTCCATAACTACGTTTTTACCATCGTTAGGGTCTTTTGGAATTAATAAGATTTCTAGTTCTGAATCAAGCTTAGCCTTTTCTTCTTCTAGAGCCTTTAATTCTTCTTTAGCCATTTCTCCTAATTCAGGATCTTTAGTCATTTCTTTTGTTGATTCTATATCAGCAAGAACTTTTTTATATTTTTTATAACAATTTACAATGTCTTCTAATTCAGCAATTTTTTTAGAATATTCACGAGTCTTTTTAATGTCACTTAAAACTTCTGGTTTAGTTAGCTCTGTTTCTAATTCTTGATATTTTTGTAGAGTTGCTTCTAATCTCTCGATCATTTTAATCACCTTTTCTCTCAATTAATACGTATTATAACATAGATTTAAGAAGAAAAAAACTAGATATTATTGTTCTAGTTCCAAATCTTCTTCATCAATAATTACTAAGTCTTTTAATTCTTCATTAGTATCTTCATCGTAGTCTTCATCCTCAGTATCATCATATGAATCTTCTTCATTATCGTTATCTATATCTTCGTCTTCTTCTTTTGTTTCTTCTATTTCTTCTTCTTCATCTTCATCAGTTACTTTAACAACTTTATCTGAAGTATGATGACTTCTTAAATCCCATTTACCATCTGGTAGTAAGATAAATCTCTTATCTGTTGCTAGAGCAGTATAATAATCAGCAATCTTTTTCTCAAAAGTTGATTCTGGTAGCTCTAATAATGAGATTATTTTTTTAAATAAATCTGCTGTACTTAATGGTTTATTACTTTCTTCTAAAATTAAATTTGTGATATCTTTGTTTGACAATAACTCTAATTCATCTTTTGTCATTTTCTTGATGCTCATAGTTACCTCCTATATTCAAAACATTATATGTATATTTTTTAAATTTGTATAGGTAAAAAATTTACCAATAAACTTATAACATATATCTTTATTAAATACAACACTTTTTTTACATTTTTTCTGGCACTTTAATTCCAAGTGTGTCTAAAAGTAGCATGTTTATATTATAGACAACTTTTGTTAAAACTAACCATGATTCTCTCTTTTCAAGATCTTCTTCAGTTAAAATCTTATTTTCAGCATAGAATTTGTTATATTGAGATGTTAGTTTATATAAGTATTCTGCTATATCGTTTAATGAACGAGTCTCAAGAGACTTAGTTAAAATATTTGGCATACTTAAAATTGTTAATGCTACATCTTTTTCTGAATCAGTACTAATTGTATGCATTGATTCTTGTTTTAAGTCTTTTGCTTTATTTAAAAGTGACTTCATTCTAATTGTTGAATATAGTAAGTATGGTCCTGTTTTTCCTTCTAGATCAGAGAATTTTTCTACTTCAAAGACATAATCTGTTCCACGATATGGTAAGAAATCAGCGTATTTAAGAGCTGCTATTGCAACAGTTCTAGAAATACTCTTTTTCTCTTCTGCAGTCATTGTTTCAGAAGTTATTCTTTTTAGAGTTTCTTCATTAACAAGTTCTATTAATCCTTTTAGAGACATAACGCCACCATCTCTTGTCTTAAATGGCTTTCCATCTTTACCATTCATAGTACCAAAACCAAACCAGTCTAATTTTTCATCTTCTGGAACAAGTTTAGCTTTACGAGTTGCTCTAAAGACTTGAGTAAAGTGTAGTTCTTGACGAGCATCAGTACAGTACCATAATTCATCTGGATGATGATTGTGTTGTCTTTGAAGGATAGTTGCTAAGTCAGTAGTAGCATAAGAAATAGTTCCATTAGATTTTTGGAATAATAACGGAGGCATTGGTGACTTATCAGTGTCTTCTTTTACTTCTACTATTTTAGCTCCTTCACTTTCTTCAAGTAAGTTAGCATCTGTGAAGATCTTTTCTAGTTCATCAAAGTATTCAGCAGCATCACTTTCTCCTTGCCACAATTCAAAATGAACATTTAATTCATCATAAACTTTTTTAATGTCTTCTTTAGAAATATCAACTATCTTCTTCCATAAATCATAGTAACCACGAACATGTCCTTGAATTTTAGCAGTAACGTCACGGCCTTCTTCTAGGTATGCTTCATCTTCTTTTGCTTTTATTGAAGCTAGTGGATAAATTTCTTCTAGGTCTTCATTAGTAATTGGAAGTTCAACATCACTATAATCTCCAGTATAATTTGGATCAAAATAAGCTAAATCTGGATAACGTTTTTTAATTTCTAGGACAACAAAACCTAATGGACGACCATAGTCTCCTAAGTGAGCGTCACCTAATACTTCATAACCTAATAAAGTTGCTAAACGTTTAATTGCTTCTCCAATATTAGCACTTCTTAAATGTCCTACATGAAGAGCTTTAGCAACGTTGGCACCACCGTAGTCTAAAATTACTTTTTTATGTTCTTTTTTATCAATATTTGTATAAATATCAGCATTAATCTTATTTAAAAGACTAGCTAAATATTCAGGATTTAAACTTATATTTATAAAGCCTGGACCAGCAATATTGATATTAGTAAATCTAGTGTCTTCATCTAATTTATTTTTTATATCTTGAGCTATCTCACGTGGATTTTTACCATATTTCTTAGCTAATGTCATCGCATCATTGATTTGATATTCTCCTAAATCTGGACGATTTGATGTTTGTAAAGTTAGTGTTTCTAACTCATACCCTGATTCTTTAATAGTATTTTTTAATTCTTTTTCTAATTCTTTAATAATACTCATTTATATCACCTCTAATTTATAATTTATTTTCTCTTCTTCAACAAGAAAATTAAGTTCAATATTATTAGAATTTATTAATAATTTGTTTGTTTTAATATTTAAATTTAAAAGTTTATTTAAGGACTTCACTTCTAAAGTGCCTGTTGTTTCTTTAGAAGGATCAAATTCATATGCCATATAGAAATCATTGTTTTCTCTAGTTAAGATATTATTTTCATAGTCATAAATTACTTTAGTTTTATTTTCATCTGGCTCGTGGTAGATAAGACGTCGTCGTCGGACTAGAGCTTTAACTGTGTAGTCCAATTGTTTATTTGATGATGTTTCAATTGTTACTTTAACGTCTATTTTTGGCATATTTTCACTTCCTTAAATTTATAGTTACGATTATAGCACAAAAGAGTTATTTTTTATACATAATTTGTGTTTTTATCTGAATACTAATAAAGAAGGTGATTGGATGAGAAAGTTTTTTAGATTTGTGAGAAAGATGATAAGATTTGGAATAATTTGTACACTTCTTCTTGTAGTTGGTGTTTTTATATATATTAAGGTCTCTCCAATTCCTGAGATATATAGTGCGAATAATTTAACTTTGCTTGATAATGAGGGTGAAGCTTTTTTTAAAGGAAATGAATCTAAAGAATGGGTAAGCTTAGATGAAATATCTAATTATGTAGTAGTGGCAACTGTTAATACAGAGGATAAATCTTTTTATAAACACCATGGATTTGATATTAAGAGAATTATAAAAGCTGGTTATGTTAATATTATTAATCATAGTACAGTACAAGGTGCTTCTACTATTACACAACAGTATGCTAAAAACTTATTTTTAGATTTTGAAAAGACTTGGAAAAGAAAATGGGATGAGATGTGGTATACAATTAAGATAGAAGCTAATTATTCAAAAGATCAAATTTTAGAAGGATATTTAAATACTATTAATTATGGACATGGTAGATATGGGATTGAGAATGCTAGTAAATTTTATTTTAATAAATCAGCTAAAGAACTAGATTTGGCGGAGTCTGCAATGCTTTGTGGTATACCAAAGGCACCATCTAATTATTCTCCTTTTATTAATTTAGAGGCTGCTAAAGAAAGACAAAATTTAATTTTAAATACATTGGTAAAAAATGGAGTTATTTCAGAAAAAGAGAAGGAAGATGCTTATAATGAAGAACTTGTTTTTAGTGGTACACAAGAAAAGAAGGAACTTTCTACATTAATGTATTATCAAGATGCAGTTATTAAGGAATTGGAAACAATTGATTCTATTCCACTTTCTTATAGTGATAGTAAGGGTCTTAGAATTTATACTAATTTGGATATAAAGATGCAGAAGAAATTAGAAGATATTGTTGATGAAACTGTTACGATTCCAGATATTGAAATCAGTAGTGTACTTATGAATCCTAATACAGGTGGGATTGTGGCTTTGATTGGTGGAAGAGATTATAATAAATCATCTTATAATAGAGTTACTGACTCGGTTAGACAAGTTGGATCAACAATGAAACCTTATTTATATTATGCTGCTTTAGAAAATGGTTTTACTTCTAGTTCTGCTTTTACTAGTGAAGCTACTACTTTTACTTTTAGTGATCAAAGTAGTTATTCTCCTAGAAATTATAATGAGACGTATGGAAATAAACCTATTTCGATGGGAACGGCAATTGCCTATTCAGAAAATATTTATGCAGTTAAAACGCATTTGTTCTTAGGAAGTGAAGCTCTTATTAATGTTGCAAGAAGAGTGGGAATTACAGCTAAACTTGAAGATATCCCTTCTCTTCCATTAGGAACTAAAGAAATAAGTATTTTAGAGATGGCAGCTGGATATTCAGCTTTTGCTAATTTAGGTTATAAAGTGGTGCCTCATTTAATTGAGAAGATTGTTGACGCAAAGGGAAATGTTTTATATCAAGCTACAAATAGTAAGGAACTTGTCTTAAATTCTAGTTTAGTATTTATTTTAAACAATTTATTAACGGCTACTTATGATTCTGATTACATTGATTATAATTACCCTACTGCGATTAATTTAGCACCTAAACTTACTCATAAGTATGCTTTAAAGAGTGGAACTACAAGTAGTGATAACTGGTATATTGGCTTTAATAGCGATGTTGTCTGTGCTGTATGGGCTGGATATGATGATAATAGAGACTTAAAGACATCAGAGTATAAGTATGCACAAAATGTGTGGTATAAGAGTATTGAAGCTTATGAATTAGGTAAAGAAGATGCCTGGTACGAGAAACCTAAAAATGTAACAGTAGCTTTAGTTGATCCAATCTCAGGAATGCCAGTTACAGAAGATGCTAAGAAAGCAAAATTAATGTACTTTATAAAAGGAACTGAACCTAGAGTTGGAGAGCCTACTTTTGATGAAAAAAATAGCCAGTATCAAATGTCTTAATTCTTGTTAAAAGAAATGTAATGCGTTATAATGTTTTTGTAGGAGGATGCATTATGGAGAAGAAAAAAGAAATTAAAGATGAAAATGATATTTATGCCGGTAAGATTTCTAAGGAAGATCGTGCTTTATTGATATTAGCAGGACTTTTTAATTTTCCAATTGGAATTGCTTTATATTTTTTCTTTAAGGATAAGAAAGATAAAGAATATTATGCAAAGTTTGCAATGTATGGAGTTAAGGGTGGAGCGTCTTTAACCGCAATACTTTTCTTTGGAATATTTATTTCATATTTACTTTATATTCTTATTTAGCTAACTTAGTTAGCTTTTTCTTTTGTGGAAAGCAATTGTATATTAACTCTGATTTTGATATAATTACTATAAGATTGAGGTGATTATAATGACAGAAATAATTATTGGATGCGTAGTTGCGTTAGGAATAATTTTACTGGCAGTTGTTTTAATTAATAATAAGTTTCAGTTTGCTATTATTAAGATTGAGGAAGCTGAAAATAGTATAGATACTTTGTTAAAGAAAAAGGCTGAACTTTTAGAAAGAGCAGCACCTATTGTTATTAAGGAATTAAAGTTAGAAGACTATTTAACTGATCTTAGTGATATTACACCAGAAAAATGTAATAGTTTTGAGAGAAATGATTGTTTAAAGAAATGTTATAACACTTATTTAAAAACTTTGGATGAAAACGAAAAGTTAACTAAAAGTGAGACACTTAGTTCTATTAGTGATGATTTGGAAAGTAATGAAGTTGAACTTGTTGGAGCTACTAAGTTTTATAATGATGCAGTAGTAACTTTTAATAAGTTGATTGTGTCTTTCCCAACTAGTTTAGTAGGTTTCTTTAAAGGGTATAAGAAAAAAGCTTTTTATAATAACGAAAAAAGAGAAATGTATCAAATATTAAATGATAATTAGAGAGGTAAATTATGAATTTTATTGAGACAATTAAAGAAAGAGCAAAAAAGGATAAAAAGAAGATAGTTTTACCTGAAGGAATGGATAAAAGAACTTATGAAGCAGCTGTAATGGCAAGAGATGAGGAGATTGCGGACGTTATAGTTATTGCGAGTGAAGATGAAGTTTTAGCTAATGCTGAAGGAATGGATCTTAGTGGAATTACTGTAATTGATCCTAGAAAAGAAAATTATACTGATGAATTAATTGATAAATTGGTAGAAATTAGAAAGAATAAAGGTTTAACTAGAGAGGAAGCTAAAGATTTACTACTTAATGATTATATGTATTATGCATGTATGCTAGTTAAGACTGGTCGGGCAGATGGTGTTGTTTCTGGGGCATGTCACTCAACTTCAAATACTTTAAGACCAGCTTTACAAATTATTAAGACTAAACCTGATGTAGAATTGGTATCAGCTTTCTTCTTGATGGTTGTTCCTGATTGTGAATATGGGGAAAATGGAACATTTATTTTTGCAGATAGTGGATTGGAACAGAATCCAGATCCTTCTAGATTAGCAGCTATTGCTGGATCTAGTGCAGAAAGTTTCAAATTATTAGTTGATAAAGAACCTTTAGTTGCGATGCTTTCACATTCAACTAAAGGTAGTGCAAAACATGCAGATGTTGATAAAGTTGTTGAAGCTACACGTTTAGCTAAAGAAAGATATCCACAATATCAAATAGATGGCGAATTACAATTAGATGCTGCTATTGTACCTAGTGTAGCAAGTTCTAAAGCACCTGATAGTAAAGTTGCAGGACACGCAAATGTTTTAGTATTTCCAGACTTAGATGCGGGAAATATTGGCTATAAGTTAGTTCAACGTTTGGCTAAAGCTGAAGCTTATGGTCCTATTACTCAAGGAATTGCTAAACCTATAAATGATTTATCAAGAGGATGTAGTTCTTTAGATATTGTTGGAGTAATTGCAATTACAGCTGTACAAGCACAAAATAATTAAAAAGAAAAGAAGCAATTCTAAAAATGAAATTGCTTCTTTTTTTATTCTACTCGCCAATCTATTTCTTTTAGATTGTGACTTTTTAAAAATTCATTAGTTTTAGAAAATGGTTTACTTCCAAAGAAGCCATTATAAGCTGAAAATGGTGATGGGTGCGGGGACTCAATTATGTAATGAATTGGATTAGTAATTAATTTCTTTTTAGCTCTAGCATAACTACCCCATAAGATAAATACTACTGGTGTTTGTTTTTCATTAATTATTTTAATTACATCATCGGTAAATGTTTCCCAACCATGATTTTTGTGCGATGTTGGATTGTGTTCTTCGACAGTTAGGACTGCATTAAGTAACAAAACGCCCTCTTTTGCCCAAGGCTTAAGTGAGTTATGTTTAGGAAATGGTATTTGCAAGTCACTTTCTAGTTCCTTAAAAATGTTTTGTAGTGATGGTGGTTTTAATACTTCATTGCTGACAGAAAAGGATAATCCTTCTGCTTGATTTGGTCCATGATATGGATCTTGTCCTAGAATAACTACTTTTACATTGTCAAAGTCAGTATAACGAAATGCATTAAATACTTCTGTTTGTTTAGGATATACTGTTTTAGTTTTATATTCTTCTTTCACAAAATTCATTAATTCGTGGAAGTAGTCCTTTTGATATTCTTCTTTTAATAATTCATCCCATTTATTTCCAATCATATGGCCTCCTATTTAGTAGTTTAATTAAATTATTTATGATAACTTTCATTATTTAATATTTTATATGAACGATATATTTGCTCTAAAAGGAGAAGACGAAATAATTGGTGTGGAAATGTCATTTTAGAGAATGATAAATGAAGTTTTGCTAAAGACTTGATTGAATTACTTAGACCATAACTACCACCTATTATGAACACTAAATTGCTATTTTCAATTAAAATGTCATTTATTTTATTAGCTAATTCTGGTGAAGTCATTTCTTTACCTTCTATTTCCATAGTTATAATGTAATCTTTTGGAGAGAGATGTTTTTTTATCTTATCAGCTTCTTGTTCCATGGCCTTATCTTTTTCAAGTAAACCTTCGTCTTTTACTTCAATTATCTCAATATTTGTATATTTACTAAGTCTTTTCATATATTCTTGAATAGCTTCACGTAAATAGTTTTCTTTAACGGATCCTACCGCAATTATTTTTATCATATTAAACCTCTATTAATTTAGTTTCTTCTTCCTGACGAGCAATGATTATTTCTATGTTTTCTGAGGAAACATATTCTTTTAATGTGTTAAGTGCTAATTCTTCGGTGTTATTTTCATGACTTAAGTGAGCTAGCACAATGTGTTTGGTGTTGTCTGTGACTAGTTTAGATAAATATTTTGCTGTTGTGGTGTTAGATAAATGGCCATTATCACTAATGATTCGTTCTTTTAAGAAACGAGGATAAGAGCCATCCATTAACATTTTTTCATCATGATTACTTTCAATGACGTAGGCATCTTTTCCAATCATACGAGCTAGATATTTACGATTGATGTAACCAGTATCAGTTACGTATACTAGACTTCTATCTTGGTAATAAATAATAAAACCTACTGATGATGGAGCATCATGCGAGGTATGAATTAGTTCAATACTAACATCATTTATTTTAAAATAGTCATTAATAAAGACGCAACGATCTTTAGTAATGTACTCTTTTAAGCTATCATACATTCCTTGTGGAATATAGGCATTTAATTTGGTATGTTTAATTAAGGACGCTAAACCTTTGGTGTGGTCTTTATGACAGTGTGTTACTAAGATACCAGAAAAATCTTCAAAAGAAAGGGAATTTTCTTCTAAACTTCTTTTTAAAGTTAAGTAGGAAATTCCCATATCGATTATTAAATTGGTATTATCACATAATACTACTGTGCAATTTCCTTTAGAACCACTAGCAACTACTTTAAACTTCATTCTAGTAGTAGTCCATAGCGTTAACCGCTCTTCCTCCATAATAAGGATAGCCTATCCACATACCATAGTGTAAATGTACTCCTGTTGCGGCACCTGTTTGACCCATACCACCAATTACCTGACCTTTTTCTACCTGGTCTCCAACAGATACATAACGACAACCAGGACACATGTGAGCATATATTGTGTAAATTCCATTATGGTGATCGATGATAATATATTCTCCATTATCACCATAACCACCTGCGTAGTATCCTGTTTTCTTCTTAGATTCAACTACTGTACCAGATTGAGCAGCAAAGATATTTGAACCATAACCACAACCAGCAATATCAGTACCATCATGTAATACTCCCCAACGGTAACCAAAGTTACTTGAGATAGAAGAACATGATGCTGGCCAGCCCCATTCACCTGATGTTGGAACTACTGTACCATATGGACTCATATGTGCTGATCTTCTTGTACCTTTTACTATTATTTCATTAATAGACTCTTTTAATGTTTCTGTACTTACTGTTACTAAGCTACTTCTAATACCATTAACAATTAAAACTTTTTGAGTAACTCTATTTTCACCATTAACTCCTGCTTGAATAGTTTTCTCATATCCAACATATTGATTATCGTCATAACGTACTTCAGTTTGGAATTTCTTTTCTTCACGGAAGACAACGTGATCTTGTTCTACAACATTAAATTGAGGATCAAGAACACCAAGTTTTAAAGTTTGACCTGTGTATAATAAACTTGATTCATCAACTATTGATGGATTAGAAATTAAAAGTTCTTCTGTTGATATTTTGTGATTAAAAGCAATATTTGAAATTGTATCTCCAGCGGCAACGGTATAAGTTTGATTTACACCTTTGAAACCGAATAATAAGTATTGACTTAGAATATCTGGATCTTGATAAATAGTTTTATTAACGGGAATTCTTTGTTGATTGATTGTAATACTATTTTCAATATAAATCTTTTCAATTATTTTACCTGTATCTTCAATTTTCTTTTGATTTTTAGAAGCAAAGGCATTATAGTCGTCTTCATTAACAAATGATTTAACAACGCTATCTACTGCTTCACTAAATGTTTCTTTATTTAGAACGTAAATAGTTTGTTTTTTACCTTCGACTGTTTTACCTTCTTCATCTTGGGAATCTAGACCAGAGATCGTAATGGCATATCCATTAATAGTAAATGGAGAAATGTCTTTTATCTTTTGATATATTTTTTCTACTGAAGTTATTTTATTTGTGTAGGTAATTTCTTTTACGATATCTAGATCTGAAGGTACATAAACTTTATCTACACCATATTTTTTCTTGATTTCTTCTTGTTTTTTATCGATATAATCTTCTAGTTCTTTTTTTGAAGTTATTTGTCCTAGTGATTCACCACGTAAATAAATTCGATAGACTGTTTTAGGGGTCAATCGTTTAGTAGTAAATCCAGTAGTTAGAAGAAAGGCAAATATTAGTAATATTGATAAAATTATTTTAATTTTTTTATTTTTCACTATTTTCCCTCCGTTTGTGGTTGTTCCTTTCTTAAGTTTACAAATGTTGATGTGTTTTTCTTAAATAGTAATTCAATAGTTGCGGTTGGTCCATTACGATGTTTACCAATTATTAATTCACTTAAGCTAGTATTATCTTCGCTTCTTTCTGATTTATTATAGTAATCATCACGATATAGGAAAGCAACTATGTCGGCATCTTGTTCTATTGAGCCTGACTCTCTTAAGTCACTCATTAATGGTCGTTTATCTTCTCTTCCTTCAACGCTACGAGATAACTGAGAAAGAGCAATAACTGGAACATTTAGTTCCATTGCTAAAGTCTTTAAACTTCTGGAAATGTCTGATACCTCTTGTTGACGATTAGCACCATAGTTTTTACCACCTGATATTAATTGTAGGTAGTCGATTACAACTAAACTTAGACCTTTTTCACTACTAGCTAGACGACGACATTTAGCTCTTATTTCTCCTATAGTGATACCTGGTGTATCATCAATTACTAGGTTTGTCTTTGATAATCTAGAAATAGCTTCATTAATACGTTTCCAGTCGTTATTCATTAAATTACCGGTTCTTAACTTGAAACCTTCTAATTGGCCAAGAGATGAAATAATACGAAGTGCTAATTGCTCGGCACTCATCTCTAAGTTAAATACGGCAACACTTTTATCTTGCTCCATTGCAGCATGAGTAGCTAAATTTAAGGCAAAAGCTGTTTTTCCCATAGCAGGACGTGCAGCAATAATTATTAATTCATTAGGATGAAGACCAGTAGTTAGACGGTCAAATTCATACCAGCCTGTTGCAAGTCCAGTAATTTCACCTTTGTTTTCAGATAAACGTTCTAGATCGTTTTGAGTTTTTGCTAAAACATCTTTAATACTTCTGAATTCGCTTGATTTACGATTTTTAACAATATTTAAAATTTTCTTTTCAGAATTATCTAATATTTCATTTACTGTTTCATCTGTACGATATCCTTCAGAGGCAATATCAGTAGCAGTAATTATTAAGCTACGTAATAAAGCTGTTTCCTCTACGGTTTGAATATAATAATCTACATTACTAGCAGTTGGAACAAAGTTAACTACTTCAGTTAAATATTCTACTCCACCTACTTCATTTAATTCATTTTTTCTTTTTAATTCACTAGTTATAGTTGTAATATCAATGGGTGTTTTACTTTCATTTAACTCCGTCATTGCAGAGAATATTTTGGCATTTTTCTCATTATAGAATGACTCTGGAGTTAAGTTTTCAATAGCTTTTTCTAAGGCATATGGTGAAAGAAAGCAAGCACCTAAGACTGATTGTTCAGCATCTTGATCATTAGGCATTACTTTAACTGGCATATTATCACCTCTATTTTATTAAATGTATTTTTATGATGGCATCTATGCCTGGATAAAGTGCTATTTTCACATCATGAAAGCCTAGTGAAGCGGCACTTGTTAAAAGTTCTATTTGATTCTTTTCTATTTTGTAGCCTAGTTTTGTTAATTCATCACGAACTTGTTTAACACTAACACTACCAAATACTTTATCGCCTTCACCAGTCTTAACTTTAAAATCAAGAACCACTTTGGCTAATTTTTCTTTTAGTTCAAGAGCTGCTGCTTTGTTTTCTAAATCGGCAGCTGTTTTTTTAGCTTGTTCATGTTCTAATTTCATTAGATTTTCTTTTGTTTTTAAAACGGCGTAACCATTTTTGATAAGAAAGTTTTGTCCATATCCGTCTTTAACGTTTTTGATTTGACCTTTTTTTCCTTGATTTTTTAAATCTTTAATAAAAATTACTTCCATTTTATTCAACCTCCTGATCAGCAATTTCTTTTTTTAGTAGTTGTTCTACTTTACTGATAGTCATATTATCAAAGGTTGCGGCTCCATTGTAGGTATCTCCTCCGCCTCCTAGGTTAGCCATAATAGTACTTATGTTGTAGTTTCCTAAACTACGGGCACTTATTCCAATTGTGTCTTTTCCTATTTTTCCTATAACGAAAGATGCTTCTATGTTATTGAAGAATAGTAAAGTATCTGCAACTTTAGCTAAATCTTCTTTACGATAGATAGTATATGGAGTTGCCTTTGTAAAGGCTATCTTATTATTTATTGTTTCAATACCTGTCATTAGCTTTTCTCTTTCTTTGTATTCCATAATATCTTGTTTTAATAAGTATTGAACTTTTTTAGCACTTGCTCCCAAACTTGCTAAGTAATAGGCAGCATAGTAAGTATTATTTGTTGTTTTTAAAGTAAAGTTATTGGTGTCTAAAACTATTCCTGATAGTAATACTGTCGCATAATATGGTTCAATATCAATATCATAGAATTCAATTAGTTCAGTAATCATTTCACAGGTACTTGAAGTATTATCATCATTAATTACTAAGGCATCTGTAATTGTTGATTTACCTATATCATGATGATCAATAACCATTTTATTTTTTATCTTTTTTAGGAGTTCTTTACTTTGAACTAATTCTGGTTTATTAGTATCTAAAACGATTAAAAGATTTTTATCTTCTCTAGGGTTTAAATATTTTTCAATATCCTCACTTTTAATAATGTGAATACAACCTTCTAGTTCTTTTAGGACTTTTTCTACACCAAGCTCATGATTTTTATCATCAACTATTATATAACATTCTTTCTTCTTATGAGTAAGAATTGTATTTAGTCCTATACAACTTCCTAAAGCATCTAAATCAAGTCCTTTATGTGCCATTAAGAATACTGTCTTTGATTTTCTAATAGCTTTATTAAATTCCCTTCTCTTCTTTAAAATTCCCATAATCTCCTCCTGCTAAATAATCATCTTTATTATATAATAATTTAACTCTTTTGTCTAATTTCTTTTAGAAAAGAAAAAGCATACGCTTGGCGTATGCAGATAATTATCTAGTATAAGGCATTAAAGCGATTGCACGAGCTCTTTTAACTTCTCTAGCAACATGTCTTTGATGTAAGGCACAAGTTCCAGTTACTCTTCTTGGAACAATTTTACCTTTTTCATTTGTATATCTTCTTAATGTTTCTGGATCTTTATAATTAATTTTTTTACCAGCACACATCATACATACTTTTTTCTTTCTGTGACCGTTAAATTCTGCCATTCTTCATTCCTCCTTTTTAGAATGGTAATTCATCATCACTTATTTCGATACTTGAACCGAAATCAGCGAATGGATTACTTTCTACATCTGTTCCTTTTGGTTCTGGTGCATTACCAAAATCGTAAGGTGTTGGACCATTGTTTGATGATCCTGTATTATTAGAATTATTTGAGGAAGCTTTTGATCCTAAGAATTCTACATTGTCAGCAATAACTTCAGTAACATATCTCTTTTGACCGTTGTTATCATCATAATTTCTTATTTGAATACGGCCTTCTATTGCTACTTGGCTGCCTTGTGTTAAATAATTTTTAACGTTTTCTGCTTGTTTTCTCCAAACTACAATATTAATAAAGTCAGCTTCTCTTTCACCTGATTGTGCAGTAAAAGGTCTGTTTACAGCTAGAGAAAATGTAGCAACGGGAATGTTACTTCCTGTATATCTTAATTCTGGATCTCTTGTTAATCTTCCTATTAAAAATACTTTGTTCATTTGATACCTCTTTCTCTTAGTCTTCTACTTTTACAACTAGATGACGAAGTAAGCTTTCATTAATTCTAGCAACACGATCAAATTCAGTAACTGCTTCTTTTCCTGCTTCGAATGTGAATAGGAAATAGTATCCAGTTGTGAATTTATTGATTTCATAAGCTAATTCTTTTTGACCCATAGCTTTTTCTTCTAAGTTTTTAGCACCCTTATCAGATAAAACTTTTTTCATTTCAGCAGCAACTTTAGTAATTTCTGCTTCTTCCATGTCTGGTCTTACAATAAACATAACTTCATATTTATTCATTATATGACACCTCCTTTTGGACTATTCGGCTGCAAAATGCAGCAAGGAGTATTTTAAATACTCGCATGTATTATAACAAATGTAGGTAAATTTGTCTATATCTTTTAATTATTTTTTCTTTACCTTTTGAGGAGCTGGATTTAGAATAATTATACTAGCTTCAGGTTTAAAAAAGTTATTTAAAGTTGGCGCTTCTACTCTTGTGTTTACCGCTCCATTTATAATAACTGTTGTTTCATTTTCTTCTACAACACCATGAGCATATTTTGGAAATAGTTCACGTGATGGCGATATTAGACCAGCATTTTTAAATAAAGGAATTAAGCCATTATGCATGTGTCCTGAGACTACTAGATCTGGATTTGTTTTTAGAAGATTAACCTGATTTCTTAGTAAACTAATTAGTGAACTGGAAGTGTGTGTTAAGAGGATATTATATTGTGTTGAATTAAAAATATTAGCGTTCATTCCTTGAAAAAATTCAGTAACATATGCTGTCTCATTTTCTCTTTCTAGTTCATAGTAAGAATATGTAGGTGAAAATGCTGATATCGATACTTCTTTAAAGTCTTGTATTTCTGAGTTTTCTAATACTCTTACATTAGGAAGAGGTCTTAGTGCTTCTTTTAACTTTCTTCTAGAACTTTCTCTCCAGACATTTAAACTATCTCTTGTCATTTGATCATGATTACCATATGAGATAAAGGTTGGTTTTCCTTGAGTTAAAGTTTCTAATTCAAAGATTAAAGTTTTTTTGAAAGTACGATCTTTTAAATCTTCTGTATCATTTATAATATCACCTGGTATAAGCATAAAATCAATGTCATCTATTTCTGGTGACAATTCTTTTTCAAGCATACTTAAATGAACAAGCCCTGGTGTTGTACCTGTTTTATTTGTTCTATGAATATCAGATAATGTAAATACTTTTTTACTACTTAATATTTTTGGTGAATAAATTTCTATTTTTTTAATAAAGTTTCCCATCAAAACACCTCCCTTTTATTAGAAGCATATTATAATAAATTTATAAGACTTTTGCAACTTAAAAGATAGTAAGAATACTATCTTCTTTATTGTAATTTTAACCACACTATTTTATTTACATTTTATATTCTATATCATATGAACACTTATAGTCAGATAATTTGTGTGGCATACTGTCTATATCAAAGTAAATATTTAAAAAGCAAGAATTAACTGAAGGTGTCAATAAAAAGTAGACACTAAAAAAGTATTATTTAAAACCCAGTTTGGTTCTGTACTCAACTGGGTTTTTATATTTTATTAAATGTCTAAGTTGTAATTTGAATAACTCCACGATTAATTGTTCTCATTTTATATTTGTTTGTTGAAAGAATATCACACAAATATGTTAGCACATTATCAATATTAATATTTGTATCACATAAAAATATATCGATAGCTGCATACTGATATTCTGGCCATGTATGAATTGTAAAATGAGATTCTTTTAATACTAATACCCCACTAACACCATATGGTTCAAATTGATGAAAGCAGCTTTTCACAACATTAAATTTTCCAATTTTTCCTGCTTCTAGCATCACTTTTTTTATTTTAGAAACCGATACCAAATAGTCATTATTACAATTATAAAAGTCTAATAAATAATGTACTCCCAAAATATTATTCATTATTATTTTCCTCCATAATCATTTGAAAATAATCTACCGAATAATTCCTAAAAAATTTTTTAGGGTCTTCTACCCAATTATTCACTTCATTCCATAATATATTAATCCCTTTATCTCCATAGCATTTTATAAAACTATCATAATTAACAAATGCTCCATTAATATCTTTATAGGCATCGTTTTTTAAATATAAACTTTTTGAGAACTTAGCCCCGGACCAATCTAGGATAACTGGTGAGAAAAACCTTATTGGAAATTCGTAATAACCTAATCTAATAAGTCCTTCAGTATGCATTCTTTGGGCCCAAATACCAGACCAATCTCCACCATCTAACATAATTGTTAGAGTATTGTTTTCCTTATCTTCTTCTAGCATTGCTACCCCTTTGGTTAAATCTCTAAATTGAGTATTTATATCCACATATTCTTCGTTTTCTTCTGTAACTTTTATCTCATATAAACCATGTATTGGACAGTGCCCATTTAAAATCAACTCATTTCTATTATGTTTTTCTTCTAATTTTCTTATAGTTTTTTTGCCAAGGCCACACGTTGGACATATTGTTCTAATATGTAAATCTGATGCTGATGGAAATAAAAGTTCTTTAAAATATTCTTTGTCATTTACAATGTTAATAAGCGATTTTCTTATATATCTATTTTTTTGAAATTCATTATAACTTCTTACAGAATAAGAAATATTGGCTAAAACTGATAGTTTTTCTAAAATTTCATTGAATCTTTTCATATTAATTTGTTCTTTAGATTCTTGTTGATAAAAACTGTGTCGTTGATCTTTATAATAAATTTCTTCATCATATTCTATTGTTTCTGCTGGACTATTTTCCAATTCATCAAATTGAACTTCTGTTTCTACTTTCAAATCGTCTCTAATTTTACTTGCTAATGCAAAAGCTGTCATAAGTGTTGTTATAGTTCCTAGGTGTGGACTACTATTTGGTTGTGCTGAAGTGTTTATTATTATCTTTTTTTGATTTTTGTACTTATACAAAATCAAATCACTAAGTTTATCAGTTACATGCGCAATTCCAATTGGTGGATAAAATACTTCTTTTCTCATTATTTACCTCCTCGATACATTGTTATTATTTCTCTTTGAAAAAGGTCTTTTCCAAGTTTAACAAATTTTTTTTCTAATCTGTTTTTTTCTCCTTTTGTGAGTGGTGAAATTTCGTTTATTTCAAAAATTATCTTATTTCCTTTCATACTATAGTGCCATGTTCCTTTCAGTCCTTTAGAAAACAGTATTGCTCCTTCGATCTGCCCTGCTGCTTTCCAAATTAAAGTTTTATTTTTTCCGTTTAGTATCCATTCCTTATCGGAATAACTTATTAATAGTGGATCAAACTTACCAAGAATAATTGGATAACTTATTTTAACTTCTTTACTATTTGGTAATGTTTCATAATAATAATTGGTGTTGTTAATAGAGAAATATTTTGCTTTTTTGATATATTCATCTAAATCTTCCTTAATTTCCTTATATTTTAGCCCTGACCAATGTAAGAAATCCTGTTTTGTTGCTGGTCCATAATATTTAAAATATCTATAAATCAAATCGGAATTTTTTTTATTATAATCAACAATATCGTTTTGTCTGTATATTTTTTTATCTTCCTCATTAATAATTCCATATAGTACTTTATGATAAGTAGCTAAAATTAGCAATCCACTCCATACCATTATCTCTTTTGATTTATATTTTGGTATAATATTTTGAATTTCTGATTTTTCTATTATATTTTTATTATTTTTATAAAAAAAATCAGTAATTGAATTTAAATATTTTTTATAATCTATTTTTAAATGTTTAGCATATTTATATACCCAATTATTACTTTGACAATATAAATCCGAAATTAAATTATAATCATTTTTATGGTAAATATGTAATGTTGTCCTTTGTCCCCAGCTTTTAATTAAATTGTTGTTATTAAAAATATTACATTTATAATTGGTTCTATTATATATAGATATCAATGCATAGCTTTGATATTGACATTGTATTCCAATTAATGATTCAACACATATATCAGCATTTTCAAATTTATCTATTAGTCCATTGTTATATAACCTTAATTTTTGTAAATCTAAATTTGAATAATTACTCATGTTTTATCGCATATATAAGCACGAAATCATAATTTGGATCATTTTCGATCGGAACTTTTTTCACAATTAAGGTTTTACAATTTTGTTTTTTGCTGAAATCCTGTATCATTTTTTCTGATATATAATTATTGTTAAATCCCATCTTTTTACAATATGTTTTTGAAAAGCACCAATTGGCTCCTAATAATGTTCCACCTTCTTCTAATAAATTATAAATTTTTTTTAAATTACTTATATATTCCCTTTCACTTCTACATAATCCTAGCAATCCAAATTGCGATACATTGTTATATTTAATGGTATTATCAATAGATGAATGCAAAACATCACATATTAAATAATCTACACAAATCTTAAGCGTGTCTTCAAAGTTTTTACCATATTTTTTTATTACATATTCACAACTATTAGGATATAACTCTTTCCTCCTAATTTGTTCATTAATAAAGAATGCCTCTTTAGAAATATCTACACAAAGTACTTTTTCAATATTTTTAAAAGCAAGTAACCAAAAATAAATATTACTACCACTACCAAAATCAATTAGTGTACCATTACATGCATATTTATTTATTAATTCTAAAATTTCTTCTGTTCCTTGCCCTTTTCTAAAAGTAGAGCCATAGTAATCATTAAAATATTTTAACTGTTTTTTGTATTCTTCTTTATCTATCTCATCAAAATTCATATTCACATAATTAATTTCATAGTTCTATTAAACTATTCCGATATATTCCTTTCTATTTTTTATTAGAAATTCGTTTTAAAACAATAATATAAGTACCATTTTCTGCCTCTGTTTTTTCTTGTATTACGAATTTATTACTTTTGCCTACAATCTTTTTTATCATATTATATTCATAGTTATATAATTTAAAATTCGTTTCAAAAAGCAGATTACCTTTATTAAAATATTGATACCAAAACTCAATGTGATTCTTATGATGTGTATGCCTATTATATCTCTTAATATTTAAGTCTTTAAATGTAAACTGATTAGAAAAATAAAATTTGTTATCTTCAACTTTTGAATCATAATAAGTTAATGATTTTCCTAAATTAAAGTCAAATAGTTCTAAAATAATATACTTTGCTACTAAATAACTATTTTCTAAAAAAATTTTAAAATTAGAATAATTCAAGTATTGCATTCCTTGATCCAAAACGAAAATACAATCACATTTAATTTCTAATTCATTTATATTTTTCATATTACAAATATATGTTTTAACATTTTCTATACTTTGTTGCTCTTTTTTATTATTAATAATATTTATCATTGCTTTTTCAATATCTATAAAATATGATTCTTTAAAAATTTCTGAACATTCTTTTAAATATATTCCACTTGCACAAGGACATAAAGTCATAGAATCAATACCATATTTGTCTTTCATTGCCTCTAATAATTTAATCTTATTATAATCTTTTTTTACTTCTTGTATATAAAATGCTGCTCTTTCTTTATATGTTATTTTTTTCATAATAATCCCAATGTTCTTTTATCACTTGATGGTTAATCTTTCCCTTGTCAAATATTTTTCCTCTTATAACTTCATGATTGGTTTTTCCCTGCAATTCATTATCTAATATCTTTATTATCCATTCTTTTGCATTTGATGAATAAGCTTCTGTTGTAGATTTAGGATATGCAGATGGCAAATTATCAATTTTACAACATACAACACCGTTATTCGATACATACGTTGGATTATTTAAAGTAGTATATTTATCAATACTTGGGATATATCCACTACCATATCCACAAGTCACATCAATTACTACTGTGCCAGCTTTTAAAGAATTAAATATTCCCTTTGTTATAATAGGTTTAGTGTCATACGTTGAAATAAGGATAGCTCCTATAATAGCATCCATTTCTGGCAAAATTTTCTTTAAATTTTCTTCAGTTGATTCCAAGCAATGGATATTTTCGTTCATATAAACACTCATTTTCTTCAATTTATTGATATTACTGCCAAAGACATAAACCTCATTTCCTAATTCCGAAGCGAGTTTTATAGCTGCTCCACCAACATTTCCATAACCAATTACTGCAATTTTTGGCTTTGATGCTCCACGAATTTGAAATAACGCTTTGCCTTTTCCACCATATTGTTTTTGTTGATAAAAATTAGCATACATTATGGCCATTTTTCCAGCTATTTCTCCACCGGGATATGCCATAGGAAAATATCCATCATCGGTTTCTATAAATTCATATGTATATGCTGTTACTTTCTTTTTTTGTAATTCTTTTAACAGTTCATAATTCCCTTCGGCATGAAATATTGCGGACATTTTTGTATTCTCATTTAAATATTTATATTCTTCTTGCGTTGGCCCTTTATATTTTATAATAAAATCACTGTTAGCCCAACAATATTCTTTATTTTTAATTATTGCCCCATGTCTTTTATACTCGTTATCTGAAAAGCCAAGAGCTTTACCTGCACCTTTTTCTACATATACTTCATATTTTTTTGTTAAATCCTCAATATCTTTTGGTAATAAAATAACTCTATTTTCACCATTAATTATTTCTTTTAACACTGCTACTTTTTTCATATTTTCTCTCCTACTATACAAATATATTTACCACGATTACATAAATCTTCATTTTGTATATATTGCATTTCAATATCAAATATATAATTGTAATTATCTGCTAAAATTGTACTTATTGTATTTTTACTTGGCGTTAATGCTTCTTCAGCACCAATTAATGAAACAACAGGATAACCACATTTAAAAATCGGCATAATATCATGATTTTTATGAATTTTTTCTAATTCATCTATTTTATTAAAGTGCAATGGGGGAACATATGGAGATAATGTACCAATTTCTTTTTCTACTACTTTTTTTATTTCATTAGTATTTCCTTTCAATATATTTAAAACCAAACCATTATAAAAATTTTCACCAACAGAAATAGAAATTCCTTTACTTTTTAAATGTGAAGATACAATCTCAATCAATTTATCAGCACTGTCAAAAAATGGTAATACATATATATTTAAAATAATATCAAACCGTTCATCAAGCTTTAAATTTTTGATATCGGAGTTAATAATTTTGACACGGTTTTTAAATTTTTCTAATTTTAATTTGGCCTGAGATAACATATTATTAGAAAAATCTACTAATACGCATTTTGTATTATCAAATTCTTTCAAAATTTTATAAGACCATTCACCTGTACCGGCACCTAATTCTAAAAATGTAATTGATTTATTTTTAGGAATATATTTTTTTATAATTTCCCACAATAGGTCATCAGATAATTTCCAATATAATTTTTTATTATTTTCATCATATTTTGTTGATATATTATTAAAATATTTTAATATTATCTCTTTTTCACACATGATTTACTTCTTTCTCTTGAATCTAAAAATGATAATAACTCTGGTTTTTTGTCTAAAATATAGTATGATTGTGGAACTACAAAATTTGAAAATTGTTGCTGTAATTCACTTAATGAAACTTCTTTTATAGGAATGATTTCTTCTACTGGAATTGCATAACCAATATTGTTGTATAAGTATTCCAACATACCATTATAACTTCCTGGTTCTTCTTGTTCAGCAATTAAGGCAATAGTATTTGCATCAGCAATTATTGGTTCTCCAAATTTAATTTTAGCAACTATGCTTTTTTTTGTTTTTGAAATGTAAATATATGCTTCACTTTCTTCTTTTAAATATCTTGTTCTATATTCGTAATGTTTTCTTCCATCTAACATTGCATCATAATATTCTTCTCTTAAACTCATCAAAACATGCCTTGGTTCTTCTTCAATAAATGATAATTGTCCTTTCATTTTTCTCACTTTCTTTCTTTTATCAATTTTTTATGTTTATTTAGATTTATACTTTTTATTACAATATCTGCTATTTCTTCTGGCAATAAATGTTCAGTATCAATTACTATGTATTAAAACCACTACTTTGTAAAAATTGTTCCATTTTATCATAACCATCATCATACACTGCACAATTAGAGAAATCTTTATCTTGACCATTGCGATTACGAATTCTACATATTCTTGTAGATACACTTGCTTTTAATAAGACTGTCAAATCAGGTTCACCACACAATTTTATTAATTCTTGATGAAGTGTCATCGTCTCCTCATTGCCATGCCAATAATAATTTGATACAAAATGTCTATCATAAATGATATTTTGATTTAAATTACATCTTGTACCATATAATAATCCCAAACCATAGAATAACGTTAAAAGTGCTTCGTCTTCAGTTTCATAAAGTTTCCATTCTAAATCTTTAAGTTCCGACTCACTTAGATTTAAATTCTCAAATAGAAATTTAAATGGTTTATTGACGTATTCATATCCTAATCTATCGGCTAATATTTTTGAAAGGGTTGTTTTACCACTACCATCCATTCCTTCAATTGCAATTCTCATGAACTTTCCCCTCTAATTTTTTTAGTATAATTTTAAATCCCATCTTAATTTTTCGTCTTGACTTTCATTTTCTTCATATACCATTTCATTAATTTCTTCATTTTTAAAAACTTTTAATAACTTGTCAAAATCATCTGCAAGTTTTGCATTTTTTAATTCGTCTTCATCTATCCAATATATTTTTCCCTCCGATGTTTCAGAAATGATATCACCACTATAATCATCTGATGTAAATAAAATGATTAATTGTCTTTCTTTTTCTTTTTTATCATACCAATCTTTTACTCCACATATTTTAACAGAATTTAATTTTAATCCTGTTTCTTCATGTACTTCTCTTTTAACTGAAGGGACAATACTTTCTCCTGGTTCTATTTTTCCGCCTGGAAAAGCCACCCCTTTCCAGCTTTTGATCCTTTCTTGTACTAATACTTTTTTTGTAGTTGGATCAATAATTTTGCACATATTCATTAATTTTACTTTTTCCATTTTTTCTCCTTTTTTGTTTAAAAAAGAGGGGGTTCTAAAAAAGAACCTCCTCCTCCATATTAAATTCAAATTCCATAATACAATAATTTTTTTTATGATAGCATTCTTAATCATTAATGTCAATCACCCAATGCTCTGTTAATCTTTTTTAAATCATTAGATTTACTTTACTTATTCTATACCTTTCGATAGTATATGGAAATTTTTTTATACATCCTCAGTGCCAAGTATTTTATGAGACAAACATAATAGTTCATAAGATTTTCTAGTAACAGTATTTAATATATTATCCTGATTATTAATATTTAAAATCTGTATATAAATTTCATAATTAGTTTCACAAAAAATGGTAAGATTTTTTTATTTTTAAAACAAACCCCTTTATTAGTTCTATGTGCAATTATATTTTCTGACAATGTTTTATTTTAAGACTTAATATACCTAGTAATTTTGCCTCTATATCTTCTTTATGAAAACTTGTATAATCATATAAATTTATATGCTGCATTTTTTATTAAGTAATTTCTTTTTATTTCATTATTAACGCTTAATATTTTGGGTGAATAAATTTCTTTTTTTTTAATAAAGTTTCCCATCAAAACACCGCCCTTTTATTAGAAGCATATTATAATAAATTTATAAGACTTTTGCAACTTAAAAGATAGTAAGAATACTATCTTTGTTCTTGGTAGAAAGCCCCTACAAAGTTTTGACCTAAAGGTTTTGGTTCTTTTCTGACCTCTGATGTATGTGAATAATAGTTAGGATCTTTATAGGTATCAATAGGACTTATCGTTATATGACTTTTATCGATATTTAGTTGATTAGTTATAGCTGTTACTAAATCAATATAATACAAATTATTATCTTTAGTAAGACAGCCTTCCCATACATCTTTATTAGTTGCCCATTTAGGATAGCGATCATAAATATAGTTGTCTTTCTTGATACAACTTCCTATATAGGCATATAGATTCTCTTTTTTACTATTATATTCTTTTAGAAGAGCTTCTTCAGTATAGAAAGGAACTTTCCTATTTATTTGAGAGGCACCACAATGTGATACTGCAACAACTTGTTGTGCTCGATCTTCAATTATTAATACTGGGCAATCTGCCATACGATGGCCTACAACGATCTTTGGATCTGTTGCGGTTAGTATTAAGATGTCACATGGTATTTTTTCTTCCCATAAATCAGCTACGTTTAGGTTTATTTCACTTACTTTTTTAAATGTGCCATCAGGATAATCTTCAATAAAGTCAACATCTTTTTGTGTTGGTTGAAGAATCTTTTTACCATCAAAATTGTATTTTTCGCCTATTTTTTCACGAACTTTTAATAAATCGTTCTTGATGTCTTCCTCGGTATAAGAATCTGGGTAAAATTTTTTACTTTTACTCATAATTCCTTCCTGATTGTTAGTTTCAAAGATTACTAGTTCTTTCATATATTTTCCTTCTACTTTATTTTTTCTTTTTTGATTCTTGGTATTTTTCTATTAAATTGTAGGCTCTAGTATAATCAATTTTTTGATATGTTGCGGCTTTATCATAGGCAGCGTTTGGACCCTTAAAACTAGTTTTGAAGTATTCCTGAAAACTATCATTAGTCGCATTGTGTAATTGATAATAAAAAGTAGCAGCTTCTTCTCCTAGTTTTTCATTTAAATAAGTTAGTTTTTCTTCAGTTGATGGTGTAAATGTTAGTTTATCAATTACTTCACCACCAAATAATTCTTTTAATTGGAGAACTATTTTTACTTCTTTTGGGTAGCCACAGCCACTTGTGAGTAAATCATATTTTTGAGCTAATTCTCTAGTTTTTAATTCAGTCATACCCTCGGATAGAGCGTCAGCTCCTCCAGAACCACATAAATGCATTGTTTCATGAAGAAGTGTCTCCTCATAAAATTCAGTCGGAGTTAGTCCAGCTAAAATAACATGATTAATGTAGTCAGTAAAGGTGTTTTCATTTTTTACTAACTGTTCTTGAGCTGTTACAACGTGACCTGGAACAGTCTTAAATAATGGATGTGATTTTAATTCTTCAAGAGCAGTAATAGCACTATATGGAAGATATATTTTAAAATCATTGAAATTACATAACACACTAATTGTACCTGTTTCTTTTACCTTTAAAACTTCGCTTAAGTCACCAGATAATTTTTCTTGGACATTTGCTGGTATTACTTGAGCATTTTCCATTACAATAAGTGAAACATACATTTCTAACTCTTTTTTTAATCTTTCTAGATCAACAACTTCCATACATTTTTTCTCCTATTGAATATTATTAAACGTTAAATCTAAAGTGGCAAATATCTCCATCTTGCATTATGTAATCTTTACCTTCTAGACGAGCTTTACCTGCTTCTTTTACTTTTAGTTCACTACCACAATCTATTAGATCTTGATATGAAATTACTTCAGCTCTAATAAAGCCTTTTTCAAAATCTGTATGAATAATTCCCGCACATTCTTTGGCATTCATTCCTTTTTTGAAAGTCCAAGCTCTTACTTCATCTTTTCCTACAGTGAAATAAGTTGCTAAACCTAAAATGTCATATGTTGCGGTTATTAATTTGTCTAGTCCTGACCCATCTAATCCTAGGCCTTCTAACATTTCTTCTTTTTCTTCTGGAGTTAGTTCACTTAGTTCTTCTTCTACTTTAGCACATAGGCTAACAACACGAGCATTTTCTTTAGATGCATAGTCTTTTACTACTTTCACATATTCGTTATCTGGGTTTCCTAACTCACTTTCTTTAATATTAGCTAGGTAAATAATTGGTTTTAAAGTTAAAAAACTATAAGATTTTATTATCTTCTTTTCATCTTTGCTTAGGTTTAATTGACGTAGTGGAATGTTCTCTTCTAAGGCTTTTTTAGCTCTTTCTAGAATCTCTGCTTCTAATACGTCATCTTTATTCTTAGTAGTTCTAGCTTTTTTTGCTACACGTTCTAGACGATTATTAATAACTTCAAGATCAGCTATTGCTAATTCAAGATTAACTGTTTCAATATCTCTAATTGGATCAATATTTCCTTCTACGTGGATTATTTTACCATCATCAAAACATCTTACTACTTCAACAATAGCATCTACTTCACGGATGTGTGATAAGAATTTATTACCTAAACCCTCTCCATGAGATGCTCCTTTTACTAATCCAGCAATATCGGTAAATTCATAAGCTGTTGGG
The DNA here is from genome assembly GCA_934162125.1 of uncultured Bacilli bacterium. Lineage (GTDB taxonomy): Bacteria > Bacillota_I > Bacilli_A > RF39 > UBA660 > CAG-877. The sequence continues at coordinate 133,665 of CAKPHU010000004.1, read as the reverse complement.
ATAAATCTTTCTGGTTCATACATTTCTTTTAATTTATTCATTCTTTCGTCTGGTACTGTTACTACTCCAACATTTGGTTCTATTGTGGCGAAAGGATAATTTTCAGCTAATATTTTTTGATTTGTTATTGCGTTAAATAATGTTGACTTACCTACGTTTGGTAAACCTACTATTCCTGCTGTTAAACTCATATTATGACCTCTTTTCTGCTTTATATTATACCATGCTAAAAGAAAAAAAACACTTTAATTTGTCATTAAAGTGTTGGATAAACATTTGGTCCTACTGGTAGACCTATTATATACCATCCTACTACTAGTAGTATCCATGCTAAGCAGATTAGAGAAACATATGGTGAAATTAATTTCAAAGTTCCTCTAATAGTATATGGCTTATCTTTGTTTAAATTATAAATATTTAAATATCCAATAAATATTACAAATGAAGCAAGTAATGGAGTATAACCTTTAGTCATTGAATCTCCTACACGCATTACTATTTGAGCAAATTCTGGTGAGATGTTCATCTGCATAAAAGCGGGAACTACTACTGGGGAAAAGATTGCCCATTTAGCAGCACTACCAGTTAAGAATAAGTTAGCTAGAGCAATTGCTAATAGTGTTACTATTATTAATGGTACTCCTGAAAATTCTAATAACTCAAGTAAATTAGCTAACCAGGCAGTAATAATAGTACCTATATTTGTTCTTTTAAAGATTGCGATAAATTGTGAAGCAACGAACATTAGGATGAAAACGCTTCCTAAATTAGTAAAGTTAGTTGAAGCTACATCTATTAGTTTCTTGTCACTTTTAATAGTTCTAGCACCTATTCCATAGGCTGTACCTGTTACAATGAGGAATAATGATACCATATATGTGAAACCATCTTGGAAATATGAATTTTCTCCAAATAATTGATTTAAATACGTATCTTCAGTCATATCTAGTAACATTCCAGAATATGGTAAATTTGGTATTAAAGCATATATAAATATTAATATGATAATGATTCCAGAAATTAAAGCATATCTAGAACCTACTTTTTCTAATTTTTCTCTTTCAATTCTTTTTTGTTCATCTTCTTCAAAATGAATTATACGATATTGTTCTGTCTTTGCTGATTCTTCATCTTTTTTATAACGTCCTACTTTAGGAGCAATTACTTTTTCTATAATAACAGTTCCAACGATGGAGATTATAATAGTTGCAGCAATTATAAATATTAAGTTTGATGATAGAGCAATATGTGTGGTTGGATCTATAAGTCTGGCAGCAATTTTAGTATACTCTATTAGGTCTACTTCCATTGTTCCAACGAAGATAGAAACTCCATAGCCAAAGGCTGTTCCACAGAAAGCTGTTATAATACCTAAAATAGGATTTCGATCATTTATGAAATAAATCAGTGCAGCCAGTGGAATAAGAATGGCATAACCTACTTCATTTATTAAAGAAGAAATAGTTCCAACTAAAATAAATAAGAAAGTTAATAACCATTTTGGCATTTTACGAAATGATTTTCTTGAAACAACTTCAATTAATCCTGTTGCTTCTGCTACCGATATTCCTAATAATGCTAATAATAATGTTCCTAGAGGAGCAAAACTAATAAAGTTCCTAGTTGCATTACTGATTATGAATTTCATTCCATCAAAACTAAGCATGTTTTCAACGGCTACTAAAGTTGGTTTCAACTCATTAGTATTTTTATTTACTATATTATAAGTAGCTTGCATTTCTACTGCTGATAAGATGGCACTTAATATTATTAAAATTAATGTTAAAAAAAGAATTGAAGTTATAGGATGAAGATAAAACTTCTTGAGACGTAATTTTTTCTTATCCTGCATACTAGTCCTCCTCTTTAATTATTTTCTTCAATTTTTTATTGAAGTCAATTCTAGGAATTAGTACTGTTCTACCACAATTTAGACATTTTATTTTTATGTCGGCACCTAAACGAACTACTTCCCATTCGTTTGTTCCACAAGGATGAGCTTTTTTCATAATTACTTTAGTTCCTAGTGTATAGTTTAAGTCTTTATTTTCCATTATGCACCTCTATTTGTGGATATGGTATCTTAATGTTAGCTTTGTCTAAAGCTTCTTTTACTTCTCTACGTAAATATCTTTCTGTTTCAAAATATTTAGTTGGGATTACTTTAACAGTAAGACGATATGTTATACCAGAATCTCCTAAATTTTCAATGCCTAGAACATTTATGTCTCCTTTAGCATTTGGAACTTTGTCTTTTAAACTTAATGCTAAGTCTTTTAAAACTTTTTCTACTTCAGCACTATCATGTTCATAGGCTACTGCTACATCTACGATTGCTAAGGAATCAGAAAGGCTATAATTAATTATTTTATCTAAATTATGGTTGGCTATTATTTGAACAGCACCTTTTGCATTTCTAATTCTTGTTGTTTTTAATCCCATAGATATTACTTCTCCCATGAAACCATTTACTTCTATTACATCACCTATTTCAAATTGGTCTTCTGTAATGATAGCAATACCAGCAATGATATCTTTAGCTAAGTCTTGGAATGCAAGTCCAATTATGGCTGTTGTTATTCCTAATCCAGCTAAGATAGTACTTACATTTATTCCCCATAATGATAAAACGGCTAAGACTACAACTATAACTGTAATGTATTTGATAATACTACTAATAATTGTCTTCATCGTTTCAGCTTTTTGTTTATGTTCTTTTTTCTTGATACGGTCAAGTTTAAAAGCTTTTTCAATTATTTTATTTAGAAGTTGGTAAATTAGAATTCCTAAAACTATATAAATTATTGTTACTAGAATGTCTTCTACGTTAATTGTTAAATTAAATAATTTAAATTCTGGCATAATTACCTCCTAGATTCTAGGTTCATAATCTCTAATAATCTATTTAAATCATTACTATTAACAAAAGTTATTTCTATTTTTTTGTTTTTAATTTTTACTTTTGTACCTAATCTTTCGGATAATTCTTCTTCTAAGTAAGTATATTCTGAATTAACTTGTGGACGTTTTTTAACAGCATGTGTTCTAGTATATTTTTCTTCGGCAGATGTTAGGTTTTCTAATTGTCTAACACTTAGATCTTCATTTATAATTCTTTCTGTTAAATCTAATTGCTGCTCTCTGTTTTCTAATTTACTAATAACACGAGCATGAGCCATAGAGATTTTCTTTTCTCCAACAGCTTGTCTTACTTCTGCTGGTAAAGTTAATAGTCCTAACATATTAGTTATATGGCTACGACTTTTTCCTAAACGTTCAGCTAATGCTTCTTGAGTTAGTCCTAATGTTTCTTGAAGTTTTTTATAAGCTGTTGCTTCTTCAATAGCATTTAAGTCTTCTCTTTGAAGATTTTCTAGAAGAGCTATTTCCATCATTTCATTATCAGAAAAGTCTCTAATGATTGCTGGTATTTCATTTAATCCAGCCATTTTTGAAGCTTTTACACGACGTTCTCCAGCTATTATTTCATATCCTTTGATACTTTTCTTAATAATTATTGGTTGAAAAACACCATGTTCTTTGATTGATTGTGATAATTCTAATAAAGCTTCTTCATCAAATACTTTACGAGGTTGGTACGGATTGCTTCTTAATTCATCAATGTTTACCATAACTATTTCGTCTGTTGGAGTCTCTGTTAGAATTTTTTCTTCAACTTTACTATAATCTAATGGTTCGCTATTGAATAAGTCTTCAAGTCCTCTTCCTAATGCTCTTCTTTTAGTATTATTGGTTTCCATTTCTAGAAATCACTTCCTTTGCTAAATTTAAGTAAGCTTCTGAACCTCTACTTTTTGGATCATAGACTATTATTGGTTCGCCATGTGATGGTGCCTCTGTTAGTCTTACTAATCTTGGAATTATAGTGTTATAAACTTTTTCTTTGAAGAATTTACGTATGTCTTCTACTACTTCAAATCCTAGATTTGTTCTAGAATCTAACATAGTTAGAAGAACTCCTTCAATATCTAGCGTTGGATTTAAATTTTTCTGCGCTAACATAATTGTTTTTAGTAGTTGTGTTATTCCTTCTAGAGCGAAGAATTCACATTGAACAGGGATAATTACAGAGTTTGATGCAGTTAATGCATTGGTAGTAATTATACCTAGTGATGGTGGACAATCAATTATTATAAAGTCAAAACTGTCTTTAATATCGGCTAAATGTATTTTTAATTGTTCACCTTTTTTAAATCCTACTTCTTGCTTACTTCTTTCAATTAGTTCTGATTCAAGTCCAGCTAAGTTTAAAGTAGCAGGTACCACATATAATTCTTTATACTTTGTTTTAATCATAGCTTCAGAGATACTACATTCTCCTCTTATTACTTCATAAATGCTACGATCTATTTCTCCCTTATTTATTCCTACACCAGTAGTTGTATTTCCTTGAGGGTCTAAATCTATTAATAGTACTTTTTTCCCTAATACTGCTAATGATGCAGAAAGATTGATACTAGTGGTAGTTTTACCTACTCCACCTTTTTGATTTACTAATGATATTATCTTTCCCATCTAATCACCTGTTTCATTTTACCTTTTTATTTTATCAAATAAATAAGTTTTTTGAAACGTTTTTAATAAAAAAAGTAGATTTATTTATCTACTCTTATCATTATTTGATATGTTGTATCGAAATTCATTTCATCTACTGATACTTTTACGCCATGTTTTTCTATTTCTTCACATAGTGCTTTTATTTTATCTGTTGCTTCTACTGGTGTGATGGTCTCTGTGTTAAATATTAGGGCTGGATTTGCTACTGAAGCATTAGGATTCATCATACCAAAGCCTGGTGTCATTGAAATAGCAGCGATGTCGCTTGGGTCAAAGTAATCTTTGCTTTTTGGCATTTTAGCAAAGTTCTCAGAGTTCTTAACAACCGCTTCTCCAGCTGTTAGGAATCTTTTATTTGTTGGTCGTTGTGGAGCTCCTGATGGTGCGGAATCTCTATCTTCCATTTTTGGTCTATTACCACCTTGAGGTGCTCTCTTTATTGGATTGTTATCAATATTTAATAAGTCATCAAGACCTGCTGTTCTTGGAGATTTGTCTGATTTTATATTTACGGATCTATCTTTAATTCCTTGAATATCAATGTTGGCATTTGGACTTGTTGAAGATAGACTTGAATTATCAGGTATTACTGATGTTGGGATATCTGATGTTTCTGGGATAATTCCTGGTATTAAGTTAGTTGATGGTGTGTCAGCTGGTAATGGTGCAGTTGGAATATCAACTAGTGGGTTAGATGCAGGTATTTGAATTTCTTCCGTAGAGGCAGCTGGTGCTATACCTGGTATTGGTAAAACAGTGTCTGACGCTGGAAGTTGATTATTCATTGGTGCTTCAGTATTTGGTATTGGTGGTAATGTTAAATCTGGAATTGCTCCTGGTTCATTACTGTATTCACTATAATCAACATACTTTGGCATGCCTTCACCCTCTTTACTTGTATCTACCATTGAATTTTGTTTAGCTATAATATTTTCAGATAATGGAATATTAAGTATTTGATTAAGATCTGTTTGTCCATTTTCTGTTGGTGGAACTATTTTTACTGTTCCATATTCTTCAGTTTTTTCTTCGGCAATATTTGCTGGTTTAATTGGTGTTTGATCTAGAAAACTTGAAGATGCTGGAACGTCTCCACCTTTAGGAAAAGCAGCAGCTATTTCTTCTTCTAGAACACGTACTGATAATTTATTATTAATAATTTTCTTTAAAAATTCTTTTTGTTTTTTAGAATCTGGAACGTTTAATAATGCTCTAGCATGACGTTCTGATATTTGTTCTTTTAATAGGGCGTCTAATACTTCATCTGGCAAATTAAGCAAACGTAATTTATTAGCAACTGATGATTGACTTTTTCCCATACTTTTTGCTAACTCTTCTTGAGTCATTTGATCCAACTCTAATATTTTTTGAAGAGTACGAGCTTCTTCTACTGGATTTAGGTTTCTTCTTTGAAGGTTTTCAAGTAAAGCTACTTTGGAACTTTCTTTATCGTCAAGATTTCTAATTAAAGCGGGAATTTTAGTAAGTCCAGCTAGAGCTGAAGCTTTATATCTTCTTTCTCCGGCAATGATTTCATATTTACCATTACTTACATTTCTTACTATAATTGGTTGAATTACTCCATGTTCTCTTATTGATAAAGCTAATTCTTTAAGGGCTTTTTCGTCGAAAACCTCACGTGGTTGAAAACGATTTGGAATAATATCATCTAGGTATAAGTAAACTACTTCGTCTTTATTTTCTGTATTCATGGACTTCCCCTCGCTTTATTCTTACTCTATTTTATTATAAACTAAATTTCTAGATGTTTCAACTTATTTTACAAAGAAAAAGACTAGGTATCATACGTTTTACTTAGTCTTATTACTTATTACTACCAGACTACGAATGCTGTTTTCATATGGTAGTGAAAATTGTTCTATTTTTTTGATAGTGTATTTTCTATTTATCTTTTGTTGAACAGCTGGGTTAAGTTCTTCTGTTATGTTTGCTTTCATAGCAACAAGAACTCCTTGATTTTTTACTAGATGCATTGTATATGTTAGTAATTTTTCAATATTGGCAACGGCTCTAGCAGTTACTACATCAAATTTTTCGTGGTAATCTTCTCCACGGCTATGAATAGCTTCTATTTCATTTAAAGATAGGTCTTTGATAATTGAATTTAAATAATTAACTCTTTTTTGAAGAGAATCTATTAAAGTTATTTTTAAATGAGGAAAGACAATTTTTAGTACTATGCCAGGAAAACCAGCTCCTGTTCCAACATCACATAAAGTATGCACTTTATTTAGATCTACTACTTTAACAATAGTAAGGCTGTCATAAAAATGTTTTAGGTAAACGTCTTCTTCTGAAGTTATTCTGGTTAGGTTTATTTTTTCATTCCATTCTACTAAAAGATGATAGAATTGATCTAATTTTTGTTGCTGCTCAGGAGATAAAGTTATGTTTAATTCTTTTAATGCGGCAATAAATTGTTCTTTAGTCATGATTATATCTCCTTAGGTAAACCATCATGATAGATATATCCGCTGGATTTACTCCACTAATTCTTGAGGCTTGTCCTAGGGTTGCAGGCATTATTTCAGATAGTTTTTGACGAGCTTCGCTGGCTAGATTAGGTATTTTATTATAGTCAATGTTTTCAGGAATCTTTTTTTCCTCTAAAGCAAGCATTTTTTCAGCTTCTTTATTAGCTTTTTTGATGTATCCTTCATACTTAGTATTTATCTCAACTTGTTCTTTTACTTCATTATCATATGGAATATCAATGAAATGTTCTAGATCTTTAATAGTTATCTCTGGTCTTTTTAAGAATTCATATAAAGACATTCCATCTTTTAATGGTGTTGAATTTAGACTCTCAATGTAGTCATTAGTTGCTTGTTTTGGTGTGATTCTGGTTGTTTTAAGAAGTGAGAACAAAGCTTCAATATCTTTTTTCTTTTGAGTAAATTTTTGATATTTTTCTTCTGTGATTAACCCTATACTGTAGCCATAATCACGTAGTCTTAAATCAGCATTGTCATGACGTAGAAGTAGACGATATTCAGCTCTTGATGTTAAAAGTCGATATGGATCTTTAATACCTTTTGTAACTAAATCATCTATTAACACTCCAATGTATGATTCATTTCTTTTTAAAATTAATGGTTCTTTATTTTCTACTTTTAAGGCAGCATTTATGCCAGCAATTAAACCTTGTCCTGCGGCTTCTTCATAACCTGATGTGCCATTTATTTGACCAGCAGTAAAAAGCCCTTCAATTAATTTTGTTTCTAGAGAATTCTTTAATTGTTTAGAATCAATAGCATCATATTCAATAGCATAAGCATACTTTAGTATTTTTGCATGTTCTAGTCCTGGTAAGCTATGAACCATTTCTTCTTGAACATAGTGTGGCATACTTGTTGAAAAGCCTTGTAGGTAAATATCGTCATAGTATATGCTTTCTGGCTCTAAGAATAGTTGATGACGTTCTTTGTCACTAAAGCGTACTACTTTATCTTCAATGGACGGACAATATCTTGGACCTACTCCTTCTACATATCCACCGTACATGCTTGACTCTTTTAAATGTTCTTTTATTATTTCATGAGTATGAGCAGTTGTATAAATTAAGTGACAAGGTACTTGGTTTTTATAGTCATAATAAGCTTTATTATCAAATGAGAATGTTAGACATTCATCATCTCCTGGCTCTAATGATGTTTTTTCATAATCGATAGAATCTTTGGCAATTCTTGGTGGTGTTCCGGTTTTTAATCTTAAAATGTTGAAACCTAGCTCTTTTAGCTTGGTACTTAAAAATTTAGATTCTTGTTCACCATGTGGTCCACCTGAATGTTTTTCAGCACCTGTTAAGATTACTGATCTTAGATATGTTCCAGTTGTTAGTACTACTGCTTGAGCTGAAATTTTTGTTCCATCTGCTAAAATAACGCCTTTTATTTTTTGATCTTCTACAATTAAGTCCTCAACAAATCCTTCTTTTATTGTTAGATTTTCTTCTGCTTTTAGAGTTTTTAGCATTTCTTTTGGATAAGTAATTTTATCTGCTTGAGCTCTTAAAGCTCTAACTGCTGGTCCTTTTTTGGTATTTAACATTTTTAGTTGAAGAGCACTTTTATCGGCATTACGTCCCATTTCACCACCTAAGGCATCTATTTCTCTTACTACTATTCCTTTTGCTGGTCCACCTATTGATGGATTGCACGGCATATCTGCTATATTGTTTATATTTCCTGTAATAAGGAGAGTTTTATGATTTTTTCTGGCGGCTGCTAATGAAGCTTCACAACCAGCATGTCCTCCTCCTACAACAATTATTTCGTATTCCATTTTTAACACTTCCTATTTTCCAACGCAAAAATTTTCAAATAAATTATCTATTATTTCGTCACTATAAGTAACTCCAATAATTTCACCTAAGGTGTCGAAGCACTCTTTTAAATCAATAGCTATTAGGTCTACTGGCATATCTTCTTTTAAAGCATTTGAAGCGTCTTCCATATTTTTGTATGCTTTTTTTGCAAGAGATATTTGGCGTGCATTACTTAAGTAAGTATAATCTTTATTAGAAATTTCTCCTAAGTTGAACATTTCTTTAATTTTATCTTTCAAAGTTGCTATTCCTGCACTACTATTAGTGTTTGTTTCTATAACATTTTCAATATTTGCAGGTAAATCTATTTGTTTTGGTAAGTCATTTTTATTTAAAACTATTATTCTAGTCTTATTAGCACTTTGCTCTAGAATTTCTTGGTCTTCTTTTGTTAATTTTTCATTACTATTTAAAACTACTATAACAAGATCAGCGTTTTTCATAGCATCCAGGCTCTTGGTTACACCTATTTTTTCTACTTTGTCGGCTGTTTCTCTGATGCCAGCTGTATCAATTATATTTAGAAGAATACCATTTAGGTATATTTCACCTTCGACTATGTCTCTTGTTGTTCCAGCAATATCTGTAACAATAGCTTTGTCTTGCTCTAATAATTTATTTAAGATACTACTTTTACCAACGTTAGGTTTACCAATTATAACTGTCTTAATACCATTTTTGATAATTTTTGAGTCATTTGATTCTTTTATTAATTTTTCTAATTCTTGTTGCATTTCATCAAGATTAGATTTAATTTTTTCTTTTGTTACTACTTCTATATCATAATATTCTGGATAATCTATATTTACTTCGATACTTGATAAAAGATTCATTAAACGATTTCTGAAGTTTTCTATTAATTCAGAAGTAGACCCTTTGATTTGAAAAATGGCTAATTTTCTTGCTTCATCACTTTTACTTTGAATGATATCCATTATTGCTTCACTTTTTACAAGATCTATTCGGCCATTTAGAAAAGCTCTTTTAGTAAATTCTCCCGGCTCAGCTAGACGAGCACCATTATTTAGGACTGTTTCTAGAATTTTTCTTGTTGGAACAAGTCCACCATGACAGTTTATTTCAACTATGTCTTCGGTTGTATATGTTTTAGGTGCTTTCATTACGGTTACTAGGACTTCATCAATGATTTCATCATTATCTTTTATATAACCATAGTGAATTGTATGAGTTGGAACTGTACTTAAATCTTTGCCTGTGAAACATTTACTGGCAATTGGTATGGCGTTTGATCCACTTAGTCTAATTATGGATATTCCCCCTACTCCAAGGGCTGTTGAAATTGCTGCAATAGTATCATTCATGGGTACCACTCCTTTTTTCTTCGTATATTATAGCACATTTTAAAACAAATAAAAAGAAGAATTAATCTTCTTTTGGCTTTATTACTACGCAGCGATTTGGCTCTTCTCCTTCACTTTCTGTGTATACTTTCTTGTTGTTTGTTAGAATATTGTGAATTATTCTTCTTTCATATGAATTCATTGAGTCTAATTTAACTGGTATTTTTGTTGTTGCAACTTCTCTTGCTACTCTCTTTGCTAAGTTTTCTAATGATTTTTCTCTTTTTTCTTTATATGAGTTGATGTCGATGTTGAATTTAAAACTGTGTCCTGTCTCTCTCATAATATGTTGAGCAACAATAATTGAAAGTGCTTTTAAATTTTTACCATTCTTACCAATTAATAATGCATCATTGTCTGAATAGATTGTATAAACTGGTACTTCTTCTTTATTTTTTATTTCAATATTAGCAGTAAATCCTAGATTTTTTAATAATTTGTTTAAATATTCTTTAATATATTTAACTACTTCTCTTCTCTCTACTACTTCTATTTCCACCTTTTTACTCTTAAATAGGCCACCCTTTACTTCTTCTAGTTCGTTAATTATTAAGTTATTTTCTGTTTCTTGTAAATCAATAGTTGCTTTTTCAATAGCTTCTTCTTTGGTTTTTCCAATATATCTATGCTTTTCCATTTACTTCTTTACTCCTTTTAACTAATAAATTTTGTCCTATTGTGAATAAATTTGATGTTATCCAATATATTCCTAATGCTGATGGCATAAATAAACCTGTTAGGAAAATCATTCCAGTCATCATTATTGGCATCATTTTCATACTTGGGTCTTGCATATTAGCAGATGAGTTTAAGTTTAATGAGAAGTATGTTGTTAACCCTATTAAGATTATTAGTATTAAATAAGCAAACCATGCTCCACTTGAAATTCCTACAACTGGTGTTGTTCCTAATTGTAAAGCTAAGAATTTGTCTTCAAATAAGGCTGGTGTTCTTTGAACTGCTTCAAAGAAAGCTATGAAAATTGGTAATTGTAAGAAAGCAAATAAGCAGCCACCTAATGGATTAATATTATTTTTCTTATAAACCATCATCATTTCTTGTTGTTGTTTCATTAATGATTCTTGGTCTTCTTTACCTTTATACTTCTTTTGAATTTTTTCTAACTCTGGTTGAGCTTTTTTCATTAATTCAGATTGCATAGCTGTCTTTTTTGTTATTGGATATGCTATTAATCTTATTATTAAACTAATTATTATTAAGGATATGGCATAATTACCAACATTCTTTCCTATGAATATTAGTAGGAATGCCAATGGTCTTATGAATAGGCTTGTCCATAATCCTTCATATTCTATTCCTTTAGCACGTTTAATTGTGAAATCTTCACATTTTGGAAGAATGTCTAATTTTACCCCATTCTCTTCATAAGCTTTTATTGTATCTTTATTTGTTGGCTTACAAAGGATATTTTCTATTAAATTTTGTCCTGTTGATTCATTTCTTACTGCTTTTTTGTTGCTATCAGTTAATGTTTTGGTACATCCTGTCGCTAAAAGCAATAACATAATGATTAGAACTATTTTTAGTTTGTGGTTCTTTTTCATTTTATATATCCTTTCCTAAACTATTCATTAACTTATTAAAATCTTCTGCTAATTCGTTATAGCTATAATCTTTGGTGTGTCCTCTTAATATTATAATATAATCTTTAGGATTTACATAGTTTTTTTGTGAATTATCAATAATTGCTCTTATTTTTCTTTTATATTTGTTACGATAAACAGCATTTCCTAACTTTTTGCCTACTGAAACGCCATAGCGATTATAAGGTTTGTTGTTAGGAATATAATATATTATAAAACTTTTATTTTTAATACATTTACCAGTTCTAATAATATTATCAAATTCACGTTCATTTTTGACAATATATAGCTTACGCATCAGAATCACCTTTCTATATTATATTATAATAGTTAAAAACCGCTTTTCAAAGCGGCTTATTATTTACAAAGACTTTTACGTCCTTTGCGACGACGACGATTTAAAATATTAGTTTTTTTACGTGCAAAAAATCCAAGTTTCTTTGATTTCTTACGATTGTTTGGTTGATAAGTTCTTTTCATTTGTTCCACCTCCAGACATAAATCTACATTATTATAATAGACTATTTGCTTATTTGTCAATTAAAACATGTGTTTTTTATATTTTTCACACTTTCCACAACCATGTAGAATATTTTTATTAGCTTGTTAATTAAAAATTTGTGGAAAATGTGGAAAACTAGTTTATAATATTTGCTGACAACGGTTTAAGCTGTGCATAAAAATGTGGAAAAGCTGTTCATAACTATTTTTAAAATAAAAAGGTTTCTTTTTTGCACAATTTGGAGTACACTAATCGTAGTTTATTTATCTTGTGGGGAGATGGTGGAATGAATGTCGAAGTTTTATGGTCAAATTTTTTAAAACAAGTCAAAGACGAATTATCTTCAATCTCCTATGATACATGGTTTGCAGAAACTACTTTATATAAGTTAGAGGATGGGGTAGCATATATCATTGTACCAATGCCAATTCATAAGAAACATTTACAAGATAATTATTATGATTTGATTTCAAATAAAATAAATGAAGTAGTAGGGGATACTTACAAATTAAAGTTTATTTTAAAAGAGGAAATTGAAGCAGAAGAAAAGCATAATGAACGTAATACTATTGAAAATACAGGAAATAGTGAACAAATATTTGAGGAAAAGTTTAAGAATAATTTACAAACAAAATATACTTTTGATACATTTATTGTCGGTGATAGTAATAAATTTGCTCATGCTGCAGCTCTTTCAGTAGCAGAAAATCCTGGTAAAATGTATAATCCTTTGTTTATATATGGTAATAGTGGGTTAGGTAAGACTCACTTAATGCATGCTATTGGTAATTATATTACGCAAAATTCAAATAAAAAAGTATTATATGTTACTAGTGATGATTTTATGACTGATTTTACTGGACTTTCTAGAAAAAGTCAGACTGATAATAATTTAAGTTATATTGAATTTTTTAAGAATAAATATAGAAATATTGATGTATTAATGATTGATGATATTCAATTTTTAGGTAATGCTGAGAAAACACAACAGGAATTTTTCCACACTTTTAATAATTTATATAATGATAGTAAGCAAATTATAATTACATCTGATAGATCTGTAGATGATTTAAAATTGTTTGAAGACCGTTTAAAAACAAGGTTTTGCTGGGGATTAACTGTTAATATTTTTCCACCTGATTTTACTTTAAGAAAAGAAATTTTAAAGAAAAAAATTATTGCTGGAAACTTTGAAAAAGATATTCCAGATGATGTTATTGAATATATTGCATCTAATATAGGCACTGACGTTAGACAATTAGAAGGTTCTATTAATAGATTAATCGGTTATGCTGTTATTTTGGGCGGTGCTCAAATAACTTTAGATTTAGCAATAGATGCTCTTAAAGACTTTATAAGTAAAGGGATGGGAGAAAAAAATGATATTCACAGGATTCAGAAAATTGTATCAGAATATTTTCAGATTTCTGTTGAAGATATAAGGAGTAAAAAGAGGAGTTCTAATATTTCTTTTCCTAGACAAATTGCTATGTACCTCTGTAGGGCAATGACAACTGAGTCATTTCCGAAAATTGGTATAGAATTTGGAGGAAAAGACCATTCAACAGTAATGCATTCGGTGGAAAAGATTGAAAATGAAATAAAAGTTAATAAAGATTTGGCAAATATCATAGAAAAATTAAAAAAAGATATTGGTGTTGTGTAAAACTTCTCAAAAAAAACAAATTTTCCACAAGTTATTTGTTAGTTAAATCTTTATAAAATAAGTAAAAAAATGAGTTTTAAACTTTTTCCACAGTAATAATAAGAATATCTAAAAGAAAGAAGGAATATAAATATGAAATTTACAATAAAAAAAGAACTTTTACTTGATGCTTTAAATAAGGTGTCTAAGGCAATATCTACTAAGAACTTAATACCAGTTCTTGCAGGTATTAAATTTGAATTAAAAAAGAAGAGATTAATTTTAACTGCTAGTGATAATGATATTACTATTCAAACTTGGATAGATTGTACTAATGAAGAAGACTTTATCATTGATAGAGAAGGTAGTATTATTGTTCAAGGTAAATATATTTTGGATATTGTAAGAAAATTACCAGCAGAATTTATTAATATTGAATTAATAGATGAATTAAAATTACTTATTTACACAGAAAATAGTGAATTTAATTTAAATGGAATTAGTGAGAGTGAATATCCTAATATTGGATTAGAAGAAAGTAAGAAGAAAGTTACTATTAATGCAGGAGTATTTAAAAATGCTATTGGACAAACTGCTTTTGCAGCATCTAATGAAGAGAGCAAACCTGTTTTAACTGGTATTAATTTCAATATAGTAGGGGATGTATTAGAATGTAATTCTACAGATTCTTATCGTTTAGCTAGAAAAATTGTTAAATTAGATAAAGATAGTGAGGAAAATTATAATATAGTTGTTCCTTCTCGTAATGTTGTTGAATTTTCAAAAATACTTTATGATGACGATGAGATAGTTGAATTACATATATTTAGTAATAAAATTTTATTTAAGACAAATAATCTTAAATTTGAATCAAGATTAATTAATGGAACTTATCCAAATACATCTAATTTATTACCAGATGATTCTTTCTTAGTAATTAGTACTAATTTATCTGATTTTTATAATGTTATTGACCGTGTTAGTATTTTAACTAGTGATAAAGAAAAGAACATTGTTACTTTAGAAACTAATGATAATATGTTAATTTTAAGAAGTAGTTCTGCAGAAGTTGGTAGAGTTGAAGAAAAAATGCCAATTACAAAGAATAATAATGAAAATATTAAAATTTCATTTAGTGCTAAGTATATGATGGAAGCTTTAAAAAGTTTTTCAACTGAAACTGTGGATATTCACTTTGTTGGTGAGATTAAACCTATACTTATTAAGTCAAGTGAGGATGAAAGTTTAACTCAATTAGTTTTACCTATTAGAACTTATTAATTTTATTAACAAATTTTGTGGAAAAAGTAAAAATATTGCTAAATAATATAAATAGAAGAACAAAATCTTCTATTTTTTTCATTTTTCGACAAAATTCGGCAAATTTCTACAAAGAAAAGTGCTATTATTAGGCGCGAAAACGGAACAATCTGTTTTCGCTATAAGGGGGAAAAATTATGAAATATGAAATCAATCGTGGGACTTTAGCTATTGTCCCTAATGAAACAACTAATAGCTTGGTATATGAGGATGAAGAAAGATATTTAATTGAAGAAAAACCTTTTCAGATAATGGAAGAGTCTTGTAAGTATTTTGGAAGTACTTACGATGGAAGGAAAAATAGTGCTAGAGATATTTTAGGAGCAGAGTATAAAGTTCCAATTATTGTGGAAGACAGTGACAATTTAATTGTTTTTCCAACAACTTCACCACAATCTGATGAATGTATTTGGATATCTTTACGTCGTGTTAAAAAATTTGAAAAAATTGATGGAACAAATACTAGAATTATATTTGATAATAATAAAGAAATTATTGTTCCATGTTCATACAGATCAATTGAAAATCAAGTATCAAGAGCATCAAGATTAGATTTAATTATGCGAAGTAGAAAAAATAAATAATTATTACCGAAAATAGTTAAGAAATTAACTATTTTTCGTGTGTTTTAAGCTCATTTATGGTATAATATATTCGTGTGTATAGGAATACTGTAACAGGGATAAGGTGATTATATGGGTCTTTTTAGAGTTTTTAAATGATACTTACTAAAATAAATTTACATAATTTTAGAAATTATTCTAGTCTTAGTCTTAATCTTGATCCAAAAATGAATATTTTTATAGGAAATAATGCTCAAGGAAAGACAAATATTCTTGAAGCTATCGTACTTTTAGCTTTAACAAAATCCCATAGAGTAGGGGTAAATCCTAATATTATTCAGTTTGATAAACAAAAATGTGTAATAAAAGGTACTGTAAAAAAAGATAGAATTATTTCTAAGTTGGAAATTTATATTACTCCGGAAAACAAAACTATTAAATTGAATCAGACAGAAGTTAGAAAAATTGCTAATTATATTTCACATCTTAATGTAATAATTTTTACTCCTGATGATTTAGAAATTGTTAAGGGATCACCTAATATACGTAGAAATTTATTAAATATTCAATTGTCACAGATATCCAATTCATATTTAAATACTTATAATGAGTACAATAAATTATTAAAAACTAGGAATGAGTATTTAAAAATTTTATTTAATAATAGTATTGCTGATACTAATTATTTAGATGTTATTACCGATAAATTAATTGAAAAAGCAGTTTTTATTTATCAAAAGCGTAAAGAATATATTGATTTAGTAAATAGAAATATCGATTTATATTTTGAAAAAATTTCACAAAGTAGTGGATTGATAGTTAAGTATGTTACTAATATTGAGTTTGATGATTTTGATAGTGAAACATTGCGAAAAAGAATGAAGCATATTTTGAAAAAAAATTATATGAAAGAATTAAATAATGGTATGACTTTATATGGTCCACATCGTGATGACTTTGTATTTGATTTTCAAGGTAATGATTTGAAATTTTTCGGTTCACAAGGTCAGCAAAAATTAGCTATTTTGGCTTTTAAATTAGCAGAAATTCATATTTTTGATGAATGGTCTGGTAGTCAGCCTGTATTATTATTGGATGATATTTTTAGTGAATTTGATATAAAGAAAAGAAATAAAATACTGAAAATAATAGATGAAATGAATATCCAAAGTATTCTTACGACAACAGATTTGAAAAATATTAATAGAAAAATGTTAGAAAATGTTAGTATTTTTGAAGTAAAAAATGGAAATGTAGAAAAGAAAGTAGGTTAGTAAAATGGATGATGAAAAGGTACAACAAACTTATGATTCTTCAGCAATTCAAGTTCTAGAAGGCCTAGAGGCAGTTCGTAAAAGACCTGGTATGTATATTGGTACTACTAGTTCTAGAGGACTTCACCATCTAGTCTGGGAAATTGTTGATAATTCAATTGATGAAGCTTTGGCTGGTTATTGTACACATATTGAAGTAACAATTAATAAGGATAATAGTGTAACGGTAAAAGATGATGGACGTGGAATTCCAGTTGATATTCATCCGAAAACTGGTAAAAGTACAGTTGAAACTGTTTATACAGTATTACACGCTGGTGGAAAGTTTGGTGGAGGAGGATACAAAGTATCTGGTGGTCTTCATGGAGTAGGTGCTAGTGTTGTAAATGCTTTGAGTGATTGGCTAGAAGTTAGAGTTTATAAGAATGGAAATGTTTATTATCAACGTTTTAGTAGAGGTGGTCATCCTGATGAACCTTTAAAAATTATTGATAAATGTGATGAGGATAGAACTGGTACAACAGTAACTTTTAAACCAGATGATGAGATTTTTACTGAGACATTAGTATATGATTATGATATTTTAAAGAATAGATTACGTGAATTAGCCTTTTTAAATAAGGGTTTGAGAATTACTTTATATGATGATAGAGAACCTAATAAGAAAGATTCTTTCTGTTATGAGGGTGGTATCGTTGAATATGTTCAAATGCTTAATAAAAATAAGAATCCAATTCATGAAACTATATTAGATGTTTCTGGTATAGAAAATGATATCAAAGTAGAAGTTGCTTTTCAATATAATGAAACATATAACGCTAATATTTATTCTTTTGTTAATAATATAACAACGCCTGAAGGTGGAACTCATGAAGATGGTGTAAGAAGAGCTTTAACAAGAGTTATTAACAAATATGCTGTCAGTACTGGTGCTTTAAAACAAAATGATGATCCTTTAACTGGTGATGATGTTAGAGAAGGAATTACAATGATTATTTCTGTTAAACATCCAAATCCTCAATTTGAAGGGCAAACTAAGACAAAACTTGGTAATAGTGAAGTTCGTGCTATTGCGGATAAAATATTTTCTCAAGCTTTAGAAAGATTTTTAATGGAAAATCCAGATCAAGCTAAAATAATTTTAGATAAATCAATGACTGCTAGTAGGGCAAGAGTTGCAGCAAAGAAAGCAAGAGAATTAACTCGTAGAAAGGGTGACTTAGACGTTACAAATTTCTACGGTAAGTTGTCTGACTGTAAGAGTAAAGATGCTTCTGAATGTGAAATATTCTTAGTCGAAGGAGATTCAGCTGGTGGTTCTGCTATTAAAGGTAGAAATAGTATGACACAAGCTATTTTACCTTTACGTGGAAAGATTTTAAACGTTGAAAAAGCTAGATTAGATAGGGCTTTATCTAATGAAGAAATCAGAACTATTATTACTGCTTTTGGTACTGGTATAGGTGAGGAGTTTGATTTATCAAAATTGCGTTATCATAAAATAATTATTATGACTGATGCTGATGTAGATGGTAGTCATATTAGAGTTTTATTACTAACACTTTTTTATAGATTCTTTAAACCAATAGTTGAAGCTGGTCATGTGTATGCTGCTCAACCTCCACTTTTTGTTATAAAACATGGTAAAACAATAAAATATGTTTTAAATGAACAAGAAAGAGATGAATATTTAAATAGTCTTTCTCCTAATACTAAATATGATATTATGCGTATGAAAGGTTTAGGTGAGATGGACGCAGAAGAGTTAAATGAAACTACTATGGATATTAATAAACGTGTTTTAAGACAGATAACTGTTGATGATGCAATGGCCGCTGATGAAGTCTTTAATAAGTTAATGGGTGAAGAAGTAGGTCCAAGAAGAGAATTTATTGAAACTAATGCTACTTATGTAGAAAACTTGGATATATAGGGGGTAAATTATGGATAGATTAGAAAAAAATAATATTGTAAAAGAAGTAGAAGACTCTTTCTTAGAGTATTCTATGAGTGTTATTGTTGCACGTGCTCTTCCTGATTTAAGAGATGGTTTAAAACCTGTTCATAGAAGAATTTTATATTCAATGTATGAATCTGGTTATACTCCAGATAAGCCTCATAAAAAAAGTGCGAGAATAGTTGGAGATGTTATGGGTAAATATCATCCACATGGCGATTCAAGTATTTATGAAGCAATGGTTAGAATGGCTCAAGATTTCTCATATCGTTATATGTTGGTTGATGGTCATGGTAATTTTGGTAATATTGAAGGTTATGGAGCTGCGGCTATGCGTTACACTGAGTCTAGACTTTCAAAAATATCATTGGAATTATTAAGAAATATTAATAAAAATACTGTTAACTTTGTTCCTAACTTTGATGAAAGTGAAAGAGAACCTGAAATTTTACCTTCTCGTTTTCCTAATATTTTAGTAAATGGAACTACTGGTATAGCTGTTGGTATGGCTACTAATATTCCACCTCATAACTTAAAGGAAGTTATTGATGGATGTGTTGCTTATATTGATAATCCAGAAATTGATTTGGATGGTTTAATGCAATATATTAAAGGTCCAGATTTTCCTACTGGTGCTACTATTTTAGGAAATAGTGGAATTCGTAGGGCTTATGAAACTGGTCGTGGAACTATTACTATTCGTAGTAAAGCTACAATTGAGGAAAAGAATGGTAGACATTATATAATTGTTGATGAAGTTCCTTATGGTGTTAATACTTTGGAATTAAAGAATAAGGTTGCAGAACTTGTTCATAATAAGACAATTGATGGTATTTCTGATTATCATTCTGATTTAAAAAATGGTATTAAAATTACTATTACGTTGAAAAAGGATGCAAATCCTCAAATAGTTTTAAATCAATTATATAAGCATACTGCTTTTCAAACTACGTACGGTATAATTTTCTTGATGCTTGATCAAGGTGTACCTAAAACGTTAGGATTAAGAGATATTATTGTTAAGTATATTGATTATCAAAAGGAAATAATTATTCGTAGAACTAAATATGATTTAGATGTTGCTGAGAAACGTATTCATATTTTAGAGGGGTTAAAGATAGCTTTAGATAACATTGATGCAATTGTTAAATTGATTCGTGCTGCTAAGAGTGATGATGAGGCTAGAACTGGTCTTATGAATAATTTCAAATTAACTGAAATACAAGCTAATGCTATTTTGGAAATGAAATTACGTCGTTTAACGGGCTTAGAGCGTGAAAAGATAGAAAATGAACTAAATGACTTACTAAAATTAATTGAAGAGCTACGCGCCATTTTAGCTAGTGATGCGAAGGTGTTAGAGGTTATTAAAAATGAATTATTAGAAATTAGAGATAAATATGGTGATGAACGTCGTACTAATATTGATATGACGGCAATTGAATACATAGAAGATGAATCTTTAATTCCAGAAGAAAATATTATTGTTACTTTAACAAATAATGGCTATATTAAGCGTCTACGTAGTGATACTTATAAAACTCAAAATAGAGGTGGAGTAGGTATTAAGGGTATGGCTACTAATGAAGAGGACTTTGTTGAACATCTTATTTCTTGTGGAACTCATGACTATATCTTATTCTTCTCAAATAAGGGAAGAGTATACCGTATGAAAGGTTATGAAATACCTGAGTTTTCAAGACAGTCTAAAGGTTTACCAATTATTAATTTGTTACAGTTAGATAAGGGAGAGAACATTAGTTCGATTGTGGAAATTCCAAAAGATAAAGAAAATGTTAAATATTTGATGTTTGCTACTAAGAATGGAATAGTTAAGAGAACTGATATTTCTGAATTTGATAGTATTAGAAATAGTGGTAAAATAGCTATTGTTCTTAAAGATGATGATGAATTAATTTCTGTTAGAAAGACAGCTGGAAACAATGAAATTGCACTTGGTGCTAGCAATGGTCGTATGGTTAGATTTAATGAAAATGAGATTCGTGCTATGGGACGTAGTAGTTCTGGTGTTAATGGAATGGATTTGGATGGTTCTCAATTAATTGGTGCAGAGGTTATTAATAGTGGTGAGCAAATTCTTATTGTTACTGAGAATGGTTATGGTAAGAAAACTGTTATTGATGAATATAGATTGACTCATCGTGGTAGTAAAGGTGTTAGGGCATTGAATGTTACTGAAAAGAATGGTAATATGGTTGCTTTAAATAAAATTGATAATGAGGATTATGATTTAGTTCTTGTTACAAATAGTGGTATAGTAATGAAGATGCCTTTGAATCAAGTATCTACTTTAAAACGTGCTACTCAAGGTGTTAGATTAATTAATTTAAAAGATGACCAAAAGGTAGCAACAGTTGCTCTCGTAGATAAGGAATATGATTCTACTGAAGAGTCTTCTGATGTAGCACCATCAGAATAATAGAATTTATAAGTACTCAATTATGAGTACTTTTTTTGTGCAATATTTTATTCTGTGGATAAAATATTTTTGAACGTTTTTCTTTTTGTTTCACGTGAAACATATATTATTTGATAATTACAAAAAGACGTTTTTGTTAAAATTATTTCCCGGGAAATAATTTTTCTTAAGAACGATATATAATTGTAGAAATGAATTTTCACCTAATGTTTCACGTGAAACATTGATGATTTTATAATATTTTTTTAAATCTTAAATCTTACTAAAACCTTTGTATATCAACAAAAAGACTTAAAAATAAATAAAAAAATAGGTGCATTATTTTGAATTTAGATGAATAATTATCCATCTTCCAAAAAATAATTTGATTATATTGCATTATTTTTTTAATTAGTAATTTATAAAATAAAAATATTTTTAATTTTATTAAAAGTAATTAAGTAGATTAAATATTTAAAATTATTTCCCGGGAAATAATTTTGATATATATATTTAAGTAGAGTATTAATGTTCCACGTGAAACATTACATAAAAATCTATATATTTTATTTAATAATAAAAATCTTTAAAACTATATATATCAACAAAAACTAATATTTTTGTGTTTACTCATATATTTAAAATAATGCAATTAGCTTATTAATTGTCTTATTTATTTTTGTTAAATTGCTTAAAATGCATGTGTTTATTTTTTAAATTAATTTTTTGAAACTTTATATAAGAAATTATATGATGTTTATACTTATTATGTTTCACGTGAAACATTGACTTAATTTGATATTTTTTTATTCTAATAAAATTACTCTGATTTCTATATATATCAACAAGTTTTGAGTATTTTGTAATGCTTAATTAATACAATATTTTAAATTTAGGTTTATGATTGGTTATCTTTTAATCTTTAAATTGCTTAAAATTTATTTAGCTTTTTTGTTAATTAATATTATTTTTTATTTTCCACTTTTTTGTTGAAAATTAATATAATTTTATTTTTATTAACAAAATTTTAATTTATTAATTACTTATTTTTTTTGTTTCACGTGAAACATTTGATTTTTATAATAGATGACGAAATATATTTTTTTACACATTATTATTTTGTGCTATATATGTTTTATAAACAAGTTTATGCTTTTTATATCTCATATATTTTTATTTTTTTTAATAATGAATTTTATTACTTTATTTTAATGGTTATATAATACTTTTATAAATTTTTGCCCAATGTTTCACGTGAAACATAAGACTAAATATACATATTTTTTTTATGTTTATTTGTTCCTTATATCTATATATATCAACAAAAAAAATGAAATTTGTTATAAAAACTGAGTGCATTATTTCAATTTTAGCTCGATAACTGGTTGAATTAGAAATAATAATTTTCTTAAAATACATTTGATTTAAAAATCATGATTTTCATAAATTTTTATTAACTTTTTATAAATATATAATGAATATTGTTATTAAATTTTATATTGAATAATTTTAAATTATTTCTCGGGAAATATTTTTTTGTTTAAATATTATATTGAAGTAAATATCATAATATTTTTACAATGTTTCACGTGAAACATATAGTAATTTTAGTATTTTTTTATTGCTTTTGAATCTTTTTGAATCTATGTATATCAACAAATAATGCTAATTTTGTATTATTTTTATGTTTAATATTTTAAATTTAGTTTAGTAATTGTTTAATTATGTGCTCTTAAATGCTTTAAAATACATTTGCAGTTTTGTTTGAAAATTTTTATTTTTAACTATTTTATTTTTATAGTATTTTAATGTTTTTTTTCACAATTTTTTAGATAATAAGATGTGTATTTTGAGTATTGTATTTTAAATATTAATTTATTAACAGTTTTAACTTTTTTTTGTAATGTTTCACGTGAAACATTGTGAAAAAATATAAATTTTTTTGCTTTACTAAACATCTTTAAACCTATATATATCAACAAGAATGCGTAATTTTTGCTTTTTTTGAACATTTAAAATAAAGCAATTAGCTTGGCAATTATCTGCTTTTTTAATGTTAAATTGTTTAAAATGCATGTGCTTTCTTTATTTTATTTCCCGGGAAATAATTTGAATATTAATATTTAAATGCGATAATAATGTTTCACGTGAAACTATGTTCTTTTTATTATTTGTATTTACAAATTATTAGTTTTATAATACAATAATTACGTGCAATGGAAGCGTTTAGAACCAGGTCAGGATTGGAAAATAGCAGCCTTAATATTCTAGCTTCCATGTGCACTTTTTATTTGGAGTGATATTTATGAATAGTACTTTTTTTGATGCTGCATATGATGAAGCTGTTAAGGCTTTTAATTTAAATGAGGTACCGGTTGGTTGTGTAATTGTTAAGGATAATACTATTATTGCTCGTGGTTTTAATCAAAAAGAAAAACGTCATTCTTCTATATTTCATGCGGAAATGATGGCTATTTATGATGCTTGTAATGTGTTAGGTAATTGGAGATTGGAAAACTGTGATTTATATGTAACTTTGGAACCTTGTCCAATGTGTGCTAGTGCTATTAAACAATCTAGAATTAGAAATGTTTATTGTGGTTTATCTAATTTGGATTCCAAAAACAGAGAGCTTGTGGAAAAAATATTTTTGAACGATATGACTAATCCAAGAACTAATTTTTATTCTGATCTTGATAGTGATAGGGTTAAGAAATTAATGCAGAAATTCTTTGATATTCAAAGAAAAAAATAGTATTATATGCTATAATTATTAGTGGGGTGAGCTTTATGTATCATGCTTTATATCGAACTTATAGACCTAAGGATTTTGATAGTGTTGTTGGACAAGATTCAATTATTAAAACCTTAAAAAACGCTGTCAAAAATGGATCTTTTAGTCATGCATATATGTTTTTTGGACCTAGAGGTACTGGAAAGACTACTGTTTCTAAAATTTTTGCCAGAAATATTAATTGTTTGGAACCAGTAGATGGCAATATGTGTGGAAAATGTAAAAATTGTTTGTGTTCTTCAGAAAAAGAATGTGTGGATATTATAGAAATTGATGCTGCTTCTAATAATGGTGTTGATGAAATTAGGGAGTTACGTAATAAAGTTTCTTTAGTACCAGCAGAGTTAAAATATAAAGTTTATATTATTGATGAAGTTCATATGCTTACATTAGGTGCTTTTAATGCTTTACTTAAAACGTTGGAAGAACCTCCTGAACATGTTGTTTTTATTTTAGCTACTACTGATCCTCAAAAAGTTCCTGAAACAATTATTTCTCGCTGTCAGTGTTTTTCATTTAAAAGAATTTCAACAAATGTTATTATGGATAGACTTAAATATATTTGTGAAAAGGAAAATATTTCTATTGATGATAGTGTTTTGGAAGAGATTGCTATTACATCAGAAGGTGGATTAAGAGATGCATTAGGTTTACTTGATAAGCTTAGAGCATATACTCAAGAAAAGATTACTTTAGATGATTTTGCAGAAATGAATGGTGTAGTTACAAGGAAAGAATTAAATCAGTTATATATGGCTATTTTTAATTCTGAAATGGATGTTGTTTTAAAGAAAATTGCGATGTATGAAGAGTCTGGAAAAAATGTTATTTTAGTTATTACTCAGCTTATGAATTATATTAGAAATGTCGTTGTTGATTATTACATAAATTCAACTAGTATTCCTTTTAATATCAATGATTTAGAATTGTTAATTAACGAAATAAACGAAAATTTGTTCGATATAAAAAGAAGCGGAAATCCTAAGGTTTTTATTGAAATTTTACTTATTAAATTTATAAGTTCGTTACAAAAAAATAGTGGTGTTTTTTTAGATAGCAAGAGTGTAAGTGAAAGTGTTGATAGAATTGATGAAGCTGTGAGTAAAGCAAATGAAGAATTAGGTAATTTAACTGACAATATTGCTAATATTGAAGAAGTACGTGAAAATAAATTGGAAAATTTTTCCAATTCTTCTGTACCTCAAAAAGATGATTCATCTAATTTTGAAAAAAGAACGAATAAAATTAAGAATATAGATGAAATTTTACAGGTTAGAGTAAAAAATACTCTTGCTAGAGCTGATAAAAAAGTTTTGGAAAATGAAATACAAAAAGTAGAGGTTTTTAAGGACTATACTTTTGATGAGAATATAGGTTATATAGCGTGTACTTTATTAGATGGTAAAATTAGAGCTGCTAGTGACGAAAGTATAATTATTAGTTATGAGTATGATTCTACAGTTAATAAGAATATTGAAGATTTAAGTCTTATAACTGAAGTGTATAATAAATATACTGATTCTGATAAGAAAATTGCTATTATTAGTGATTCAGAGTGGGAACATGCAAAGGGTGAATATATTAGATTGAAAAAAGAAAATCAATTATATAATTATGTTCAAGAGCCCGAGCCTATATTGTTGGAAGATGAAGAAAAAAATGGTATACTTGTAAGTAGTGCTGTTCAACTATTTGGCGATATAGTTGAAATAGATTAAAGGAGGAATAATTTATGAATATGCAAGCTATGTTAAAACAAATGCAATCATTACAAAAGGATGTTATGAAAATTAAGGATGAAATTGACTCAACAGAATTTGTTGGTGAAAGTTCATTAGTAAAAGTAACAATGCTAGGAACAAAAAAGGTTACTAAGGTAGAAATTAATAGTGAAGAACTTGATAGTGATGACATTGAAATGTTACAAGACATGATTATGTTAGCTGTTAATGATGCTTCAAAAAAGATTGATGATACTTTAGAAAAGAAAATGGGAAAATTTGGTAATATTCCAGGTTTATTTTAATTTATGTATCCAGAAAGTATTAAAAATTTAATTGAATCTTTTAAATTTTTACCTGGTATAGGTGAAAAAACGGCAGAACGTATGGCTTTTGCTTCTCTAGATCTTGAAGAAGAACAGGTTGAATTGTTTTCACAAAGTCTAGTTGATGTTAAAGAAAAAATTCATAAGTGTTCTAAATGTGGTACTTTAACGGAAAATGACTTATGTTTTGTTTGTAGTGATGATACAAGAGATAAAAAGATTTTATGTGTAGTTGAAGATACAAAAAATGTATTCTTATTTGAAAAAATTGGAATGTTTCATGGCTATTATCACGTTTTGGATGGTTTAATTTCACCTTTAGATGGAGTTAATCCAGAAGATATTGGTTTAGATAAACTGATCGATCATATTAATGATGATAGCTTTGAAGAAGTTGTTTTTGCATTTCGACCATCGATTGAAGGAGAAACTACAGCTCTTTATATAAAAAGAATTTTAGATGGTATGAATATAAGAGTAACTCGTTTGGCAAGTGGCGTTCCAATTGGTGCTGATATGGAATATGTTGACAGTCTTACTTTGGAGAGAGCTTTAAAAGATCGAAAAGAAGTAGAATAAATTATTTTCTTCTTCATATGTGTTATTAAGGAGAAAATAATTATGAAATATATAGTTGCTTTTATTAAAAAATTCATTTTGAGTGGTTTTATATTATATGGTTATAATCTAATTGCGGTTAATTTTAATATGATTATTCCAATTAATTTTTTAACAATAGGTTTTGTAGCTTTACTTGGTGCACCAGCATTGTGTGCGTTATTGTTATTTAAATTGTTGATTTTGTGAGGTATTTATGGATGAGATTGTTGATTATAATGAAAAATTTGTAAGTGTTATAGAAAATATAATTAGTTTTAATAAACTTTCTCATGCTTATATTATCGAAGTGAATGATTATGATTCTGATTATTTGCTTGTTAAAGCTTTTGTTAAATTGATTTTGTGTATGAATAATGTGAAAAAAGTTTCTGAGCTTAATTGTGATAAATGTGAAATTTGTAGACTTGTTGATGAAGGTAATTATCCTGATGTACTTGTTGTAGAACCTGATGGTAAAGAAATAAAAAAGGGACAATTGTTGGATTTGCAAAAAGAGTATAATAATAAGTCTATGCTTGATTCTAACCGCGTTTATATTATAAAAGAAGCAGATAAACTTAATTTGGCCGCAGCTAATTCAATTTTGAAGTTTTTGGAAGAGCCAGAGGATAATATTGTGGCAATACTGTTAACTAAGAATAGATATCAAATTATTGACACTATTTTGTCTAGGTGCCAAATTATTGCTTTGAAGAGAAAAAATCCTTCTAATGCAGATTTTGATAAAGCTTTGACTTTTATAAAATATATGTTAAAAAATGGTGAATTGTTTGTTAACTATAAAGAAATTTTAGATAATATTATGCCTGATAAGCTTGTTGCTAGACAGATATTAGAACAAGTAAAATTGATTTTTATTGATTACTTAGAGGGAAATGATGTTATGATAGATTTAAGTAATGTTGATAAAAATAATGTGGTTACTTGGGTTTTGATATTAGAAAGTGAAATGAAAAAACTTGATTATAACGTTAATTATAAATTATGGCTTGATTCTTTATATGTGAAATTGATAGGTGGTGATAGGTATGTTTGATGTTATAGTGGTTAGTTTAAAGACAACTAAGGGATTAGTTTTTGCTTCATGTGAAGATGACTTGGATTTGAAAGTTGGAGATGTTGTTTTAACTGAAACTGATTGTGGCCCTCAATTAGGAACTGTAAAAAGAGTAAATTATCAAGTTAAAGAAGAAAATCTTGACTTGCCTTTGAAAAAAATTATTAGATTAGCAACTAGTGATGATTTTACTCAGTTTGATAAAAATATTAATGATGCTGAGAAGGCTTTGGCAGTAGCAAGAAAGTTTGTAACTGAATTAGATTTGGATATGAATTTTGTGGAGGCTTTTTATAATTTTGATCGAACTCAACTCGTATTGTCTTTTTTAGCTGATGATAGAATTGATTTTAGGGAATTAGCAAAAAAATTAGCACAGAAATATAAGACTAGAATTGAACTTAGACAGATTGGTGTTCGTGATAAGTCAAAAAAAATAGGTGGATTTGGACCTTGTGGACTATTCTTGTGTTGTAATTCTTTTCTTACAGATTTTAGTAGTGTGTCAATTAATATGGCTAAAAATCAATTTTTAGCATTAAATCCATCTAAAATAAATGGGTCTTGTGGTAGATTGCTTTGTTGTTTAGGTTACGAAAACGATTTATATACTGAATTAAAAAAGGATTTACCTAAGATGGGAGCAATTATGGAAACTGAGGCTGGTACTGGTAAAGTTGTAGCTGTTGATGTTTTTAAAAAGACTTATAGTGTTGATTTAAAGGAAAAAGGTATTGTAGAGTTTAGTAAGGATAGTAAAAATGTTAGTAAAAAATGATATTCTAGGATATAAAAATAGGGAGATTTTTCAAGATGATGAATGCTTTTCATTTTCCTTGGATAGTGTAATGTTAGCTAATTTTGCAACTATTAGGTTACGTGATAAGAACATCCTTGATTTGGGAACTGGTAATGGTGTGATACCTTTAATTCTTTCTTTAAGAACAAATAAACATATTGATGGTGTGGAAATACAAGAATATTTAGCTGATATGGCCAAAAAGTCAGTTGAACTAAATAAATTGACGAAACAAATAAATATTTATAATGTTGATATGAAGGACTTTGTTACTTCTGATACTATAGAAAACTACGATTTGATAGTTTGTAATCCACCATATTTTAAAATTAATGAAAAGAACTTTTTGAATTTGAGTATTCATAAACAAATAGCTAGACACGAATTGGAAATCACTTTGAGTGATATTTTTTGCATTTCTAAAAAGTTGTTGACTAATAATGGAAATTTAGTTATTGTTCATCGTACTACTAGATTATTAGAAATATTTGATTTGTATAGAAAAAATGGTATTGAACCTAAAAGAGTTCAATTTGTTTATGAAAATTCAAATAAAGAATCAACTTTAGTTTTAGTTGAAGGTCAAAAAGGTGGTAAACCAGGTTTAAAAATAGAAAAACCATTCATACTTTATAATGAAGATGGTACAATAACTTCAGAGTATGATACTTTGTGTAAAGAGGTGAGAAAATGATTCAAAAAAGCTATGATGGCAGTCCTACATTGTATTTGATTCCTACACCAATAGGAAATTTAGAAGATATAACTTTAAGGTCTTTAAACACCTTAAAAAGTGTAGATATGATTCTTTGTGAAGACACTAGGGAAACGGCTAAACTTTTAAGCAAATATGATATAAAAAAGAAGCTTGTTAGTTGTCATGAATTTAATGAAGAAAAAGTTAAAGATAATGTTATAAAAGAGTTGGAAAACGGTCTTAATATTGGACTTGTGACAGATCAAGGAACACCAATTATTAGTGATCCTGGGTATATTGTTGCTAGAGAGGTCATTAAGCATAATTATAATGTTGTTAGTTTGCCTGGAGCTACAGCTTTTGTACCAGCACTAACTAGTTCAGGATTGACGCCTGCTCCATTTTTGTTTTATGGGTTTTTGAATGCAAAAAGTTCTAAGCAAAAAAAAGAATTAGAATCATTGAAATCTTTAAATTATACTTTGATTTTTTATGAGGCACCACATCGTTTAAAAACAACTCTTCTAAATATGTTAGATGTTTTTGGTGATAGAAATATAGCAATGTGTCGTGAATTATCTAAGATTCATGAAGAGTTTTGTAGAGATAAGATTAGTAATATTATAGAATTTGCAGACTCAGTTAAAGGTGAAATTGTTTTAGTTGTAGATGGAGCTAATTATAGAGAAGATTATAGTCAACTTTCTATATTAGAACATGTTAAGTTGTATGTCGAAGATGGCATGGATGAAAAAGAAGCTATTAAGTTGGTGGCAAAAGAAAGAAATATAGCAAAATCTATTGTTTATAAGGAATATCATATAGGGAAGTGATTATATGAAATTAATAGTTGGGTTAGGCAATCCTGGTAAGGAGTATGAATATACTCGTCATAATGTTGGATTTTGGTTTTTAGATTTTTATGTTCAAAATAAAGGCATTATTGATAATTGGAAAAGTAAATTTAATGCTTTATATTTGGAGTGTAATTTATTTGGGGAAAAAGTAATTTTTGTTAAGCCAACAACATATATGAACTTATCTGGTGAGGCAGTAAAGAAGTTTTTAGATTTTTATAAAATTGATGTTTCTGATTTATTAGTTGTTTCTGATGATTTAGATATTCTTATTGGTAACTTCAAACTTAAATCTAATGGTAGTAGTGGAGGCCATAATGGATTAAAAAATATAGCTCAAATGATAGGTACAAATGAATTTAAACGTTTAAAAATTGGTATTTCTAAAGATAATAATATTGATATGAAAGATTATGTGTTAGGTAAAATTAATAGTGAGGATAGGAAAGTTTATTTAGAACTTTTTGAAGAGTTAGTACCCGTTATTGATGATTTTTTTAATTTAGAATTTGGAGATTTGATGAGTAAATATAATAAAAAAAATAGGTGATATTATGTCATTTTTAGATAATTTAATTAAAATCAATGTCAAAGAAAACATGGGTATCGTAGGAGCTACCGATGAGTTTTTTTGCTTGTTCTTAAATGATTTACTTGTCCAGAAGAAAAAGGGAATTTTAGTAGTAGTTGGTAGCTTGTTTGAAGCAAATACATTATATTCATCTTTGATTAATTACACTGATAGGGTACTTTTATTTCCTATGGATGATTTCTTGACTAGTGAAGCTTTGGCTGTTAGTCCTGATTTAAAGATTAGTCGTTTAGAAACTCTTGAAAAAATAAGCAGTGATAATGAATATATTGTTATTACAAACTTAATGGGATATTTAAGATTTTTGCCTTCAATAAAAACTTATAAAAATAGTGTTTTAAATATAAACGTTGGTGATGTAATAGAACCAAAAGATGTAGTAGAAAAACTGGTATCAGCTGGTTATAATCGTGATACTATTGTGACTAAGACTGGTGAAATTGCTGTCCGTGGTTTTGTTATAGATATTTTTCCGTTGAATGAAGATAATCCAGTTAGATTAGAATTTTTTGGTGATGAAATTGATTCTATTAGATATTTTGATGTAGATACACAAGTTTCCACAAAAAAAGTGGATAAAATTATTATTAATCCTTTTTCAGAATTTTTATCCACAAAAGTAGTGGAAAATGATAATTTTGGAAAGCAGAAATATTTACCTTTATATGAAGCTGTTGTTTCTATTTGTGACTATTTTTCAGATGGTTATACAATACTTAAAGATTATGAGCAATTGAAAGCTAGTTATATGCATATGTGTGATGAAATGACTACTTATAGAGAAACTCGTGATACAGACTTTAAAGATAAATATATGTTTGATATTACTGAATTAAAACCTAAATTTTTAATAAATTATTTAACTATCGATAACATTTATAGTAATAATTCTCTTAAGTTTAATGTTAAATCTATTGAAAATTTTGGAGAAAATGCTGATAGAATAAATACATTTATTAGGAAACAGATTACAGATGGTAAAACTGTTCTTATTTGTCTAAAAGATTATCAAATTCGTAGTATTATTAAAATTCTTAATATGAAATTAATAGAAACAGATTTAGATAATATTCAGGTAAATGATGTTAATTTAGTAGAAAAAAGTTTGACTTGTGGTTTTATATACAATGATGTAGTTGTTTTAACGGCAAAGGAATTATTTATATTTAATGAAAAAAATAAAAAATATGCTACTAAGTTTAAATATTCTGCTAAGATTGCAGATTTTAAGAAACTCAATGTAGGTGATTATGTTGTACATAATATTCACGGAATAGGTATTTATAATGGTATTAAGACACTTACTTCTTTTGGTGTTCAGAAAGATTATTTAGAAGTTTTGTATAAAGATTCTGATAAGATATATATTCCTGTAGAAAAAATTGATCTTTTAAGTAAATATTCTGGGCAAGAGGGAAGTTTACCAAAAATAAACAAATTAGGTGGAACAGAATGGCAAAAGACTAAAGCACGTGTAAAAGGAAGAGTTGTTGAAATAGCCGATAAATTGTTGAAACTTTATGCTGAAAGAGAGTCAAGAAAAGGTTTTGCTTTTTCAGAAGACTGCGATATGTCTTTAGAATTTGAAAGAGAGTTTCCTTATGAATTAACAAAAGATCAAGTTAATGCGATTGGCCAAATCAAAACAGATATGGAAAAATCTACACCCATGGATAGATTGTTATGTGGAGATGTTGGATTTGGTAAGACAGAAGTAGCTTTTGTAGCAGCATTTAAGGCAATACTAGATTCAAAGCAGGTATTATTTTTGTGTCCAACTACTATTTTATCTAATCAGCATTATGAAAATGCAAAAGAAAGATTTAAAAATTTTCCAGTTTCAATTGCTTTGTTAAATCGTTTTACGACTCCTAAAGAAGTTAATAGAATTGTAGAAGGGTTAAAAGATGGAACAATTGATTTAGTATTTGGTACTCATAGGTTACTTAGTGATGATATAAAACCAAAAGATTTAGGACTACTTATTATTGATGAAGAGCAACGTTTTGGAGTTATGCACAAAGAAAAAATCAAACAATATAAAACAAATGTCGATGTTTTAACTTTAACTGCAACACCAATTCCACGTACTTTGCAGATGTCTTTGGTGGGAATTAGAAGTTTGTCTTTGATAGAAACACCACCAGTAAATAGATATCCTGTTCAGACTTATGTTATTGAAGAAAATGCTCAGATTATGAAAGATGCTATTTATAAAGAATTGAGTAGAGATGGGCAAGTGTTCATTTTGTATAATAAAGTTCAATCAATAGAGGAAGAACGCCTTAAAATAGCAAAATTAGTACCTAATGCTAGAATAGCAGTAGCACATGGACAAATGACAAAAAATGAGTTAGAGAATATAATATTTGCATTTATAAAGCATGAATATGATATTTTAGTATGTACTACTATTATAGAAACTGGTATTGATATTCCTAATGTTAACACATTAATTATTTTAGATGCAGATCGTTTTGGTCTTAGTCAGTTATATCAAATACGTGGCCGTGTT
This sequence comes from uncultured Bacilli bacterium, assembly GCA_934162125.1. GTDB lineage: Bacteria > Bacillota_I > Bacilli_A > RF39 > UBA660 > CAG-877. The sequence continues at coordinate 100,115 of CAKPHU010000004.1, read as the reverse complement.
GGACGTAGTGATAAGTTTGCCTATGCTTATTTGATGTACAATCCAGCTCGTATTCTTACTGAATCAGCTGTTAAAAGACTTAATGTTATAAAGGAGTTTACTGAATTAGGTAGTGGTTTTTCAATTGCAACTAGAGATTTATCCATTAGAGGTGCTGGCGATATTTTGGGAAGTGAACAGGCAGGATTTATAGATTCTGTTGGTATTGATTTATATTTACAAATGCTTAATGCAGAAGTTAATAGACGTAAAGATATAATCGAAGAATCTTTAGATGAAGATAAGAGTGAGAAACCATTGATTAACGTTTCTACACATATTACAGATAATTATGTTAGTGAAGATGACTTGAAGATTGAAATTCATCGTAAAATTAATGAAATTGATTCTAAAGAAAAATTCCAAGAAATTAAGTATGAGTTGGAAGATAGATTTGGAAAATTGAGTGAAGATTTGATTATCTACATGTATGAAGAGTGGTTTGAAAAATTAGCGGCGAAACTTAAAATTACAAAAGTTAATCAAACAAAAAACTCTATTGAAATGTATTTTATATCAGAAATAGTTAATAAACTTGATATGGAAGAAGTGTTTGTCGATGCTTTTCATGTAAGTAATATGTTTAGATTCTTAAGTAGAGGAGATAATTTAGTAATAATTTTAGATATTATTAAATTAGAAAGACATCCTATTTATTATTTAGTAGAGTTACTTGATAAAATATTAGAAAAATTTGGGGACAAGCTTGACTAATTGGTATTTGTTTATTAAATTAGTAATGCTAGGAGTGTAAAGATGAGTGATTTAGTAGAAGAATATAAAAATAAACATATAGAGAATTATAAAATGGCAATTAGTGAAATTATAAAGAATAATACTAATATGCTGTTTGATGAAGATGTTATGTCTCTTATTAAGAAACCACCATTAGATTCAATGGATTTAATAAAGAGTAAGATGTTATCATTAGCAAAGAAATATGATATTATAATTAAAGCTGATATTTTAGAAAATAAATTAGAAATATATCGTAATACTTTAATAAAAGAGTGTGACTCTTTAAAAAAACTTAGGAGTGATACTTTAATTGCTATTGTTGAAAAGTGGTATCCAGATAAAGATATAGATATTTTTAAATTAACAAAGTCTGATTTTGTTAGTATTAACAAAAAGATAAAGTCTGATTTTAAAAAGTTAATTGTAGAAGTAGCAGATAAAAAACTTCTTGATAATTTAGAGGAATTATTTAATGAAAATGTTGGTGAGGATATAGTAAAAAAAATTACTGATGAATTTAGTAAATATGTAATTAAAAGTTATCTTAAGCAATTAATAGAAAGTTTGGAAATAAAAATAATGGTAAAAGATACGACTTTAATTAATATAATTCGAGAGCAGGGAGAGAGATATTTATTCACTTTAAATAACTCTAGAATTTTAAATGATCAAAACTTATAGAGCTTAGGCTCTTTTTTTTTGTACTAATATGGAAATATTTACCAAGGGAAAAATTGGAAATATTGATTATAATATAAGTGAGAGCGAATGTTATGTATAAATTATTAATTGTTGTGAAAAATATTAGTAGGTAGAAAGTGAGGAATAATATATGAAATCAACTGGTGTGGTTAGAAGAGTGGATGATTTAGGAAGAATTGTTATTCCAAAAGAAATTCGCCAAACATTAAGAATTCGTGATGGAGAATCTTTAGAGATTTTTGTTGATAGAGAAATGATCGCTTTAAAGAAGTTTTCAAAAATGAGTGATATGGATGATGTATCAAAACAGTTAGTTGATATAATTAATGCGGCAATTAATAAAACTGTTTTGGTCACGGATCGTGATAAGTTTATAGCTGGAGCTGGACCTTTAAAAAAGAAATATTTTGAGGCAAATATTTCGCATTATCTAGAGGGTGTAATGAGAGATAGAGAAAGCGTAGTATTTAATAATGTACAAAATATATCTTTAGTAGAAGGAAATATGGAGAAGTTAGCCGCTATTATAGTTCCGATTATTATGAATGGTGATGTTATGGGATTAGTTCTTGTTTTATCCGAAAAATCAGATATTGGTCAATTAGAAGAGAAAATGGCAACAGTTGCAGCACAATTTTTAGGAAAGCATATTGAAGAATAAAATGTTTTGTGTTATACTTTGTCCATATCTCAAATGTTGTGATGAAGAGTTTTATGGATAAAATACTTTTATAGAGAGTTCTGGTTGGTGAAAAAGAATAGAGTATGTTTATAAAATATGGCTTCTGAACTATTATATCGATATGTAGGTATAATCGTAGATAGGCGTTAACTATTTAAGTGTATAATATCAAATTATTATAAAATAAGGTGGTACCGCGCACATGGCGTCCTTATATTATAATAATTTTTTTTTGATATTATAAATATATTTGATTGGAGTGATTAAAATGGGAGAAAAATATTATATTTCAACAGCAATAGCTTATACTTCGGGTAAGCCACATATAGGAAATACTTATGAAATAGTACTTGCTGATGCTATCGCTAGATTTAAAAGACAAAAAGGTTATGATGTTTACTTTCAAACAGGTACAGATGAACATGGAGTAAAGATTGAAGAAAAAGCTAAAGAAGCTGGCCTTACACCACAAGAATTTGTAGATAATATTGCAGGTCAAATTAAAGATATTTGGGATTTAATGAACACTACTTATGATAGATTTGTAAGAACTACGGATAAAAGACATGCAGAAGTTGTACAACATATTTTTACAAAAATGTATGAAAACGGAGATATTTATAAAGGAGAATATAAAGGACTTTATTGTACTCCTTGTGAATCTTTTCTTACTGAATCTCAATTAGTAGATGGAAAATGTCCTGATTGTGGTAGAGAAGTTGGAGAAGCAAAAGAGGAAGCTTATTTCTTTAAATTAAGTAAATATCAAAAGAAGCTTGAACAATATATAGAAGAACATCCTGATTTTATTCAACCGGCTTCACGCAGAAATGAAATGTTAAATAACTTTATTAAACCTGGATTACAAGATTTATGCGTATCAAGAGCTTCAATTAAGTGGGGAATACCAGTTCCTTTTGATGATAAGCATGTTGTTTATGTTTGGCTTGATGCATTAACAAATTATATTACTAATATTGGATATGATACGGATGGTGGAAATGAGGAATTTAAAAAGTTATGGCCTGCTGATTTACATTTAATAGGAAAGGATATAATTAGATTCCATACTATTTATTGGCCTTGTTTCTTATGGTCTTTGGGATTAGATTTACCAAAACAAGTATTTGGTCATCCATGGTTATTAATGAACAATGATAAAATGAGTAAGTCTAAAGGTAATGTTATTTATGCGGATGATTTAGTAGAAAAGTTTGGTGTTGATGCAGTAAGATTCTATGTATTACACGAAATACCTTTTGCTAATGACGGAAATATTACTTATGATTTAGTAATTGATCGTGTTAACGGAGAACTTGCAAATGTATTAGGTAACTTAGTACAAAGAACTATTTCTATGGGTAATAAGTATTTTAATGGAAAGGTACAAAATAAAAATGTTAAAGAAGAAGTAGATGAACAATTTATTAAATCTATTAATGATTTGGATAGTCTTGTTACTGCTAAAATGGATAAATATCAAATTAGTGATGCTATAACAGAAATATTTAATGTTCTTCGTGCAAGTAATAAATATATCGATGATACAACTCCTTGGATTTTGGCAAAAGATGAGAATAGTCGTGATAGACTAGAAACTGTTATTTATAATTTGTTAGAATCAATAAGAGTTTGTGGTAAATTATTATTAGCATTTATGCCTGAGACTAGCGAGAAGATTGCTACTCAATTAAATAATACTAATGATTCTTTAAACTTTGTTAGTGACAATGTATATGAGTTAAGTACTCCTGAAGCATTGTTCCAAAGAATAGATAAAGAAAAGTTCTTAGCATAATGTAAAGTTTATGTCTATGTGAAAAAAGAAGTTGCAAATTAGGTTTGTTTCTTCTTTTTTTGTGTTACACTTTAGTCATGTGATGCGGTAGTTGAGAGATGTCATGTTTTATAATTTTTGTAAACAGTACTTTGTAGATTTGATTTTTATTGTTGTGGGCGGTGTATTATTATTTTATTTATTATTTAGTGGTAGTTATTTAGATGTTTTGTATTCTGTGATATTATTGACTTATTATTTTAGATTAAAGATTTATCAGTGGAAAAAATACCGTTAATATGGTATTTTTATTTTGGGTGATTTTATGTTTATTGATACACATTGTCATTTATCAAGTAGTGATTATGAAGATATTGATTTAGTTATTAATGAAAATAGGAAAGCAGGTATGGAAAAAATAATAGTTTCTGCTTGTGATAAGAAAGATTTTGAAGAAGCTTTTCTTTTAAGTGAAAAATATAAAGATGTATTTTTAACAATAGGATATCATCCTGAATATGTTGATGATATTGTTCCTGCAGATATAGCTGAGTTGGATGTATTGTTAAAAAAAGAAAAAGTAGTAGGAGTTGGTGAAATAGGTCTTGATTATCATTATACAAAAGATAATAAAGAAGCACAGATATCTTTATTTGAACAACAACTTGCTCTGGCTGAAAAAAATAATTTACCTGTTGTAATTCATAGTCGTGATGCGACAGAAGATACTATTAATACTTTAAAAAAGTATAAAGTAAAAGGAGTTATTCACTGTTTCAGTGGTAGTTTAGAAGTTGCCGAAATATATATTAAAATGGGCTTTAAATTAGGAATTGGTGGAGTAGTTACTTTTTCTAATAGTAATCTTTATAAAGTGGTAGAAAAAATTGGCCTTCCTAATATTGTATTAGAAACAGATAGTCCTTATTTAGCACCAGTTCCATATAGAGGAAAACAAAATAGTTCAAAATATGTTCCAGTGATAGCTCAAAAGATTGCAGATATATTAGGGTTATCTTTAGAAGAAGTGGCTTCTGTAACAACTTCAAATGCTTGTGAATTATTTGACTTGAAATAGAATTTGTGCTAATCTTATTTTAATAATAGGGGTAGTTATATGAAGAAAAAATTATTTAAAAATAGTAGTTTTATTTTCTTTTTATTTATAATAATTCTTTTTGTAATTATTAATCTTGTTTCATTACTTTTAGCTAAAACTAATAAAAATGATGTGAAATTAATAGGTCCTAGTCAGATAACATTTGGCAATACTTTTCCTATTTCAGATGAGACTGGTAAAATTATTGATGCTAGTAATTTGAAAAAGAATTTATTAGGAGAAGAGGCATTTACAATAGTTGGAACTGGAGATAAGAATAGAAAAGTCAATTATGAGATTTATTTGATAAAAGAAGATTCTAGTAAAATAAAAGAAGATTATATTAAAGTATATCTTACTAATAATGATAAGAATCGTACTCCTTTTAAATATTATGCGGGTGCAGAAGTTCCTGTTTATAGAGATTTAAAAGTAGCAGATGTTGATCCGAGTGGAAGAATAATTTATTCAGGTACTATTAAGGGTGGCGAAGAAAAACAGTTCTTACTTAGAATGTGGGTTTCTGAGTCATATAGTTTATTAGAAAATAATGATGATAATTTTACTGTTAACATTAAAGTAAAAAAGGTTTCTTAGGAGGAAAAAATGGGTAGTGATAATGGTGTTTCAAAAAAGGTAATAATATGGCTTGTAGTGGCTAGTGTTCTACTTGTTTTAGTTTTAGTTGCAACTTTTCTTTTGTTTTTTAAGAAACAAACAAAATCAGATGTTATTGAAATGGATACAGGTACAATTATAATGACATATTCAGATGATAGTAATGTTTTTGCACTTAAGGATATGGTTCCAACAAAAGATACTGAAGGTGTTAAGAGTGAAAAATATTATGATTTTGCAGTTTCAACTACTTTTGCAGAGGCTAAGTCAATTGATTATGAAGTGGTAATTTCTGTTGATGATAAGAATTCGACTATTGATGAAAAAAATATACATTTTTATTTAGAAAAACAGAAGAGTGGAACTTTCATTAAAACTTTAGGACCTACTAGTTATGAAGCTAATAAGTCTAAGACTGAATTAGGAGCTGGTAGTGGAACAATGACGTTAGCTAAAGTTAATAAAGAAATCGATTCAGTTGATAATTATCGATTAAGAATGTGGTTAAGCGAGGATACAGATATAAGTAAATTAACTACTAAGGATTTTGCTGTTAAAATTGAAATATATGGAAAGGCTAATTAATAGTCTTTTTATTTGAATTTAAATTAACTATGTGATATTCTTTATTTATACCTAGGAGGATGTAATAGATGGAAAATTCTTTGTCAAGACAGATTTTGTTATCTATATTAGGACTTGCTATTTTAGTAGTTGCAGTAGTTGGTGTTTCTTATGCAATATTTTCAACTACTTTATCTGGTAGCAAGATAAATACATTAAGTAGTGGAACAATTAATATGTCATATGTAGAGGTATCTAATGGTATTTCTATTGTTAATGCAATGCCAATGAGTGATGAAGAGGGAAAAAAATTAGTTGGTAATGATTATGTTTTTGATTTTGTTGTTAGTAGTAATATTGCTGGTGTTACTACGGTTGATTATGAAGTCGTGGCTGAAAAGGTTTTAGTAAATGGAGCTTCGTTAGCTGATAGTGATGTTAAAATTTATTTAGAAAAGATGGTTGGAGATCAATATGTTGCAGTACCATTAACTTCACTACCACAAGCATTTAAAGCAAATGGAGTAGAGACTGATTTAGGAAGTCATACTGCTGATATGATTTTATATAGAGGAAGTTTTACTAATACAGAGGCTGTTAAAACTGAGTTTAGTGAAAAGTTTAGATTGAGAATGTGGCTTTCTGATGAAGCTGTTATTGATGATGTTAGCCGTACTTTTCAAATTAAAGTTAATGTCAATGGAAAAGTGTTGTAAGAACGTGTAAAGCGTTCTTTTTATCTTGGGAAAACCTAGCTTTTTTTATTTAACAAGTATTATAATGATGTTAACTAGGAGGATATGCAAAATGGAACTTAGAGTAAAGTATGATGATAATCAACTCCATATGACTACTGCAGAAAAAGTACAATTTATGTTACGTTTTATAGCTAAAGTCTTTTTATATTCAGCTTTGACTCTTTTTGTTTTGATTGCTCTTATGTTTTTACTTTATTATGGAGATAGACTATATAATAAAAAGACTGGTACTAATAAACATCCATTGTTTGCCGCTTATATAATTGTTACAAATAGTATGGTACCAACTATTAATGTTAATGATGCAATAGTTATTAAGAGATCTCTTAAATTAAATATTAATGATATCATTACTTTTTCATCAACAGATCCAGCTCATCTTGGTATGACAGTTACACATAGGATTGTTGGAAAGCAAGAATCTGATAATGGTACTTATATTTTTAGAACTAAAGGTGATAATAATAATGTTGAAGATCCAACATGGGTTAAAGAAGATAACGTCTATGGAAAAGTTTTCTTAATGATACCAAAACTTGGTGTTGTTAGAAACTTTTTAGTTACTCCATTAGGATTTGGATTGGTAATAATCTTGCCATTCTCGTTAATTATTATTTATGATATTTCTAAGTTTTCAAAGATATTGAAAAAGAAAAAAGAAGAGGAAGAAATTATATAGGTGGTTGGTTATGAGTAAAAAGATTAGAAATTATTTAGGACTTTTAGCTTATACTATTACGGGACTTATTTTTGGGTTTGCTTTTTTTCTTTTATTTTTGAATATTTATCATACGAGCGAAGTTAATTCTAAATATGTTAAATCTAGTGAAGAGATTGATACATATAATGAGTTTTCGGGTAATCTGACACTATTAAAAAATAAAATTGATAAGATTAATTTGAATGATGAGAAACAGATAAATATAAGTAATCGTTTAAATAGTTGTGTTAAGTCTTTAAATAATGAAGAATTTTTAAATTATGTTAGGAAGAAAAAGATTGATGATTTAGATATATATCAAATGAAAAATGTATTTCAAAATGAAATAGTAGATGGTTGTTTGGTTAAACAGTTATATACAATGACTGAAGATAATGATAATAAGGACATTTTACCTTTTATAAAGAATGATATTGATATATTACTTGCGAATATGTCGTATGTAGAAGATAATTTACTTGATAATAGTAGTTATAAGTTTAGTAGTAATTTTTCAAAAACAAATATTTATAATGCTAAGCAAGAGAGCTATTATCAAGTTGTTAATTCTTATAGAAGAGTTATAGATTTAGTTAATATAGTTAGTGATCATTATGTGACGAAAGAGAGTGATAAGTAATTATGAAGAATATTTTAAATAAGTTCTTTTATTATTTAAAGTTTCTGTTGTTACTGGGAGCTTTTTCTTTATCACTATATATAATGATTGGAATGTGTTACAGAGTTAATAGAAGTATCATTAGTGTTATATTTTTGTTTTTACCATTTATTTTGTTAATGCTACTTTTTATGTTTAATAAGATTATGAAACATGATATAGTTAATAAAAATATATTTTATAATTTAACTTGTTCTTTAGCTTTTTCTGTTATAATATTTGTGGCTTTAAGAGCTATTTTTGATAAAGGAATGGTTTTGAATTATGTAATGGGTTACAATATTAACTTTAATTATTTTAATGATTTTCTTTTGTTTATGCAGGTTTTATTATATGGACTTATTGCTGGAAATTGTTTATTCATTTTGAGTGATAAGTAGGGGGATTTATGGAATTTTATGATGTTAAGTTTAAAAAGAAGTTTGGACAGAACTTTTTAAGAAATGATTATGTTGTTAAAAGGATAGTTAATAGTGCTGAGATAGATGATAATTCATTAGTTATTGAAGTTGGTCCTGGTGGAGCAATAATGACTAGGGAATTGGCTAGTGTAGCTAAAAATGTTTTGGCTTATGAGATTGATCAGAGCTTGGAAGATGAATTGAGTAAGAGATTAACTGGTTTTGATAATGTCAAAGTTTTGTTTCAAGACTTTTTAAATTCTGATTTGTGTAATGATGTAGCAGAATATAATTATGATAATTTGTATTTTGTTAGTAACGTACCTTACTATATTACGACACCAATTATTTTGAAATTATTGAATAGTGGATTGGTTTTTAAGAAAATTGTAATGATGGTACAGAAAGAAGTTGGTGAACGCTTTTCTGCTAAACCTGGTTCTAAACAATATGGTTCCATTTCTGTTTTATTACAATATTACTACGATATTAAAAGAGAGTTCATTGTAAATAGAAAAGAATTTGTACCTGTTCCAAATGTTGATAGCGTGGTTGTTTCTTTTACTGATAAAGATAATAAGTTAGATGTTTGTGACAGAGATTTTTTTGAAAAAGTTGTACGTGATAGTTTTCAGTTTAGAAGAAAAACAATACGAAATAATTTAAAGAACTATGATTTGGTTAAAGTCCAAAATGTTTTAAATAAATATAATTATGATTTAAATGTAAGAGCAGAAATGCTGGATTTAAAAATATTTGTAGATATGGCAAATGAATTATTTAAGGAGGGATATAATGGAAGATAACTATGATCAAAAATATGAATATGAAAAAGAACTTGATAGTGTTAATAGTCAAATAGATGAACAAGAGTCTTTAATTAAAGAATGTAATAATGCTAATGAGACATTTTCTAGGATTAGAAAGAGTATGGATAGATGTATCGATTTATTATCTCGTTCTGTTAAAGGACCTAGTGCAAGTAAGGATTATGAGGAGATGCATTATGTTAATGAAAGTGAATATAGTAAGTTAACTAAAGAGGCAGAAAATAATAGAATAGAAGCTACTAGAAAGCTTGAAGATCTAAGAGAACAAAGACAAAAACTTATGGAACGAATAGAAGAAGAAGAAAAAAAAGAAGATAAAAGTGAAGACGAAAGTGTAAACTTTGACTAATTTACTTTTAAAAATACTTTAATGGTGTTATACTTTGATTAGATTATAGAGATAATTATAGGAGGGAAAGTTATGGGAATTTTTGCTGCTAATCCTGATGCTATGAGACAGAAGGGTGTTCAAATTGGTGATATTGCTGTAGAATTTCAGGCACAAATTGATAAAATATATGAAATTTTAAGTGAAATGTATGATAATGGTTTGACTTCACCAGCTGCATTACAAATTGTAAAAGGAATGTATGATGATAAGCCAATATTAGATAATATGAAGGCAACAATTGATAAATATGCTACTTTTTTTGGTGCGGCTAGTTCACAAGTACAACGCGATGAAGAGGATCGTATGGATGCTATTTCATCAGCAGGCGGATTTTAATTAGGAGGGTAAAGTTTATGGGAGACTTTGTTGGTACAGAAAATGTTCGTGCAGACTTTGGATCTTTAGAGAGCCAAGCAAATGAAATAAAGACTTGCTCTGTAAATATGGGAGCTGCTTTTGATAATTTTATTAATGCAATGAAAGAAGTTGGAGAAGATACTGAAGTATTATTTGGTGTTTCTTCAGATTCATTAACAGCACAATTTGATTCATTAAAAGGTCAATTCTCTAATTATACAGATAGAGTAGATAAATTGGTTGAGGTTATTAATCAAACTTCAAGTTCTACTCAAGAGACTGATAGTCGTTTATCTGCTATGACAGACGAATTAAATGATAAGGCAACTATTTAATTGTTGCTTTTTTTTTGACTAAAATTTAGAAAATGATCATATACTTTAACGGAGATGATTATTTGGATTTTAGAATTGGTGATTTAGTCACAAGAATTTCACATCATCATGATATTTTATTTAAAGTAGTTGGAATAGAAAATAGAATAGTCTATCTTAAGGGTGTCGATTTAAGACTTGTTGCGGATAGTGATATTGATGATTTAGTTAAAGCTAAAGTAGATGATTCGAATGAAGATAAAAATATAATAGAACAAAATATTAGAAGTATTAATTTAGATCGAAGTGAATATTTTTATTTACCAGGTAAAGTTTTACATATTGATGGTGATGATGATTATTTAGAAAGATGTATGCGTTTTTATAAAGATATGAATATTAAAGCTAATGGTATTACTTTAGCAGAAGTAGAAATGCCTTATAAGATTACATCTTTATTACAGGAATTTAAACCAGATATTGTAGTTATTACGGGGCATGATGCTTATTATGCTAAGAAGAGGGATATTAAGAACTTAGACAATTATCAGAATACCATTAATTTTGTAGAAGCAGTTAAGAATGCTAGAAAGTATGAGAAGAGTCAGGACAAACTTATTGTCGTAGCAGGAGCTTGTCAATCAAATTATGAGGAACTAATAAAAGCAGGAGCTAATTTTGCATCTAGTCCCAAAAGAATTAATATTCATGCTTTAGATCCAGCTATTATTGCGGCTTCACTTGCATTGTCTGATCGAAATAAGAATATAGATTTAATTGGGTTGATTGAAAAGACAAAATATGGTAAAGATGGTATTGGTGGAATAATTACTAATGGTACTATGTATGTGGGGTATCCTAGATGACAATGGAAAAGATTAAAGCTTTAGTAAAAGCTAATGAAGGGGTACTTCATAATTTTAGATTTAAAGGTACTAGAAATCAAATAGAGGAATTTAATGGAAAAATTACAGAGATGTATCCCGCTATTTTTATAGTAGTTTTAGATAATGATAGAATTAGATCATTTAGTTATAGTGACGTATTATTAAAAAATTTTGAAATACTTGATTAGGTAGAAATTTGTTGCATTTTAGTATACTTTATTATAAAATTGATTTATAAAGTGATTGCACTTTAACGAGGGAGGAATGCTCATATGAAGATCACATCTGTTAGAGTAAATAAGTTCAACAAAGAAGGAACTCGTTTGAGAGGATTTGCATCAGTTGTTATTGATGATGGCTTTGCAGTACATGATATTCGTATCCTTGAAGGCGATCAAGGATTATATCTAGATATGCCTAGCCGTAAACAAGCAAATGGTGAATATCGTGATATTGCTCATCCAATTAATCGTGAAGTTCGTGCTATGTTTGAAGAAGTAATTTTGGATGCTTACAAAAAAGCAGAAGATGAACCAGAAGAAGATGCTTAAGCGTCTTTTTTTATTCTATTTTTTTGTGGTAGTGCATATCCTATCTTAGGAGGCTATTATGGATAAACAAGAAAATAGTATTAGTAATTATAATCATGGAATTAGTTTACTAGAAAGAAAGAATTTAGTAATTACAGGAGTTAAAAAAATAGAGAATTTTGATAAAGAACAATTCTTATTAGAAACAATTATGGGATTTATTATAGTTAAGGGAGAAGACTTGGAGTTAGTTAAACTTGATACTTTACAAGGAAATGTTTCAATTAAAGGAACGGTAAATGCTCTTTATTATGCAGAAGATATTAATAAGAAAAAAGAAGATAGTATCTTTAATAGACTTTTTAAATGAGTTTAAGAATACAAATATATTGTTTTATATATTCATTTTGTTATGGAGTACTACTTGCTTTTTTAGTTAATATCAATCATAAAATTTTATTTGCAAGTAAGAAGATTTTTAAAATACTTGCGAACTTATTCTTTTCTCTTGACTTAGGACTCTTATACTTTATTATTTTAAGAATTATTAATAATGGAATTTTACATATTTATTTTCTATTTTTATTACTACTTGGGTTCTTTATTTTTTATAAGAAATTTAAATATTTGTCTTTAAAAAGTGTAAAGTCGAAAAAAATCGAATGATTATTTGTAGTCTATCTTTTGATCTGCGTTATAATATAGGGTGAAAAGGTAGGTGAAAGTTATGGCTAGTAAAAAGAACAATGGTAAAGCTAAAAGAAAAAAGCGTTTGTTAATACTGGGACTTAGTTCACTAATTATAATTGGTGCTGTAACTTTTACTGTTGGTCATTACTGGATAGAAATTTATGATAAGTATCAGGAGAAAAAAGAATTGGAAGCGAAACTAGTTTCTTTAAAAGAAGAGGAAGATGAATTACAACTAGAAGCTGATAAATTACAAGATCCTGATTATATTGCTAGGTATGCTAGAGAGAAGTACTTATACTCTAAAGAAGGAGAATTTGTTATTAAAATACCAGAAGAGTAAATTCTCTTTTTTTATGTTATAATATTTTTGTTAGGAGGAAATATCTAATGGTTAATATAGAAAATGATTTTTCTTTCAATAATGGAGATATTATTGTTGTTGGATGTTCAGCTGGGCCTGATTCAATGGCTTTAATTGATTCTTTAGTGAAAATAAGAGATAAATATAATTTGCAATTAGTAGTAGCTCATGTTAATCACAATGTGCGAGTTGAGAGTTTTGAAGAAGCTCAATACGTTAAAAAGTACTGTGAAGATAATAAACTATTGTTTGAAACAATGTTAATTGAAAAATATGGGGACGATAACTTTGAAAATGAAGCAAGAAATATTCGCTATAATTTCTTTGAAAGTTTAGTTCAAAAGTATGGTGCTAACTATTTAATGACAGCTCATCATGGCGATGACTTAATTGAAACAATTATGATGAGAATAGTTAGAGGTTCTAACTTGAGTGGCTATGGCGGTTTCAAAAAAATAGTAGATATGGATTATTATAAAATAGTTAGACCTTTAATTGGATATACTAAGAGTGAACTTGAAGAATATGATAAGGAAAATGGAGTTAAATATTATATAGATGCATCCAATAGTAAAGATGAATATACACGTAATAGATATAGAAAGTATATCTTGCCTTTCTTAAAAGAAGAAAATAGTAATGTTCATTTAAAATTTTTGAAATTTAGTGATTCGTTAGAAGAAGCTAGTAGATTCATTAATAAAGAAAGAGATAAAGCATTAAAGCGAGTTATGTTAGCTGATGCTTTGGTTATAGATAAGTTCATGGAGGAAGATGAGTACATTCAAAAAGAAATACTTTATTATTTACTTAGTGAATTTTATCAAGATGATTTAATTTTAGTAGGGGATAAACACATAGAATTATTAATGAATTTAATTTATAGTAAAAAGTCCAATAGTTTTATTAATTTACCTAATCAAGTAGTTGCTAAGAAGTGTTACAATATGTTAGAATTAAAGCGTGACACTGAAGAAATAACAAGTTATGAAGTAGAATTTAGTCAATGTGTTATGCTACCTAATAATCATTCCGTTGTAAAGATTTCGGATACATCTGATAATAGTAATAATATTTGTAGACTTAATAGTGAAGAGGTTGTATTGCCACTTATAGTGAGAACTAGAAAAGTTGGTGATAGAATGATGGTTAAGGGAATGGATGGCTCTAGAAAAGTTAAAGATATTTTTATTGATAAGAAGATAAAACTTGAAGATAGAGATGCATGGCCTGTGGTGACTGATTCAAAAAATAGAATAGTTTGGATACCTGGTATTAAAAAGTCAAAGTTTGATAAGAAAAAAACTGAGAGTTATGATATAATACTAGAATACCGTTAAGGAGGAAATATTTGTGAATAAAGGTATTGATAATAAAATAGTTAAAAGAGGTTTGTTACCTTATTTATTTCTACTTATATCAGTATTAGCAATATTTTATGCAGTAAGTATCGCTAATAGAGAAGTTAATGTTTTAACATATAATGAATTTATAAGTGAATTAGATGAAGGTAAAATTACGGAGTTGGAACTAGTTGCTAGAAGTAATGCTTATACTTATGAAGTTACTGGTAAGTTAAAAGATTATAAAGATAATGAGACTTTCTTTGTTAGATTACCATTAAGTGATGAGATAGTTAAAAAGATTACAGAAGCAAGTGATAATCAGGATTTTAAATTTACGACAGTTCCAGATCCAGATTCATCATCATTACTACTTATTGTAGTTAATGTACTTCCTTTTGTTGTTATTATTGGACTTGCATTCTTCTTCTTAAATAAACAAATGGCTGGAAATAAGAGTTCACTTGATTTTGGAAGAAGTCGAGCTAGACTAAGTGATGATAATAATAAAGTTACATTTAAAGATGTGGCTGGATTAAAAGAAGAAAAAGAAGAAGTAAAAGAATTGATTGATTTCTTAAAAGATCCAAAGAAATTCCAAAATTTAGGAGCTAGAATTCCTAAGGGTGTATTATTATTTGGTCCTCCAGGAACAGGTAAAACACTTTTAGCAAGAGCAGTTGCCGGAGAAGCAAATGTTCCATTCTACTTTATTAGTGGATCTGATTTCGTTGAACTTTTTGTTGGAGTTGGTGCTTCACGTGTAAGAGATATGTTCCAACAAGCAAAAAGAAATGCACCTTGTTTAATCTTTATTGATGAAATAGATGCAGTAGGAAGACAAAGAGGTACTGGTTTAGGTGGAGGTCATGATGAACGTGAACAAACGTTGAATCAGTTACTTACTGAAATGGATGGTTTTGGTGCTAATGAAGGTATTATAATTATTGCAGCAACAAATAGACCTGATGTTTTAGACCCTGCTTTACTTCGTCCAGGACGTTTTGATAGACAAGTTACAGTTAACTTACCAGATGTTCGTGAAAGAGAAGAAATTTTAGGTGTACATGCTAAGAACAAGAAACTTGCAAAAGAAGTTACTTTAACAAATTTGGCAAAGAGAACTCCAGGATTTAGTGGAGCTGATTTGGAAAACTTACTTAATGAAGCTGCTTTACTTGCTGTAAGACGTAATAAAAAACAAATTACAATGAGTGAGATAGATGAAGCTACAGATCGTGTACTTATGGGACCTGCTAAGACAAGTCATAAATATACAGAAGAAGATCGTAAGTTAGTAGCTTACCACGAAGCAGGACATGCTGTTATTGGTATTAAATTACAAGGAGCTAGTGATGTTCAAAAGGTAACTATTATTCCTCGTGGACAAGCTGGTGGATATAACATGATGGTTCCTAGTGTAGAAAAATTATGTTCAACAAAGTCAGATTTACTAGAAGAGATTACTGGATTACTTGGTGGTCGTTCTGCAGAAGAAATTACTTTTGGAGAAATTACAACAGGTGCTCATAATGACTTTGAAAAAGCTACTAAGATAGCTAGAGCAATGGTTACGGAATATGGTATGAGTGACTTAGGACCATTACAATTTGAACAGAATGAAGGTAGTGTATTCTTAGGAAGAGATTATAATAAACCACAACATTTCTCAAATGAAGTAGCTAATGAAATTGATATGGAAATGAGAAAAATTATTAATAATTGCCATAAGAAAGCAAAAGAAATTATTAAAGAAAATAAAGATTTATTAAAGTTAATTGCTGATAACTTACTAGAATATGAAACTCTTACAAAAGAACAAATCGATTATTTAGTAGAGCATGGAAAGATGCCTGAAGAATCTAATGATAATTTAGAAGCAATGTCTATTACAAAACTTAGAGCTTTGGCAAAAGAAAAAAATATAGAAAATGCTGATACTAAAACAAAAGCAGAATTATTAAAGGAATTGGGCGATTAGTTCAATTCTTTTTAATTTGATATTTATTTTTTTTTAAAATAATGTATTATATAGGTGTGGTGAAAAAAATATGAAAAAGATAGAAGTAAAAGAAGTAGAACAAGATGTAAAAAAAGGTTTTAATGAATTTAAGTCATTTATTTCTAGGGGTAACGTTGTTGATATGGCAGTAGGTGTTATTATAGGTGGCGCTTTTGGTAAGATAGTTACAAGCCTAGTTAATGACATTTTAATGCCTTTAATTGGAGTTATAGTTGGTGGTGTTGATTTTTCTAATTTAAGTATTAAAGTAGGAGATGCTACTATTGCTTATGGTAATTTTATTCAAACTATTTTTGACTTTTTAATTGTAGCTTTTTGTATATTTTTAATGGTTAAATTATTTGAAAGATTTAGAAAGAAAGAAAATAAGGAAGAAGAAAAGAAAGAAGAAGCTCCTAAGAAAAGTGATGAAGTTTTACTTTTGGAAGAGATTAGAGATTTATTAGCAAAAAATAAGAAGTAATGGGGTGTTATTATGAAATGGCAAATAGGTGATGTTGTAATAGATAATCAAGTTGTGTTAGCACCTATGGCTGGTATTTGTAATTCATCTTTTAGAAGAATATGTAAGGAATTTGGTTGTGGACTTGTTTGTGCAGAAATGGTTAGTGATAAGGCTATAACGTATAATAATAAAAAAACAATAGATATGTTGTATATGACTGATGAAGAAAGGCCTCTTTCGCAACAGATTTTTGGTAGTGATAAAGAGTCTTTTGTGACAGCTGCTAAATATATTTATGAGAATATGCATCCGGATATTATTGATATAAATATGGGGTGTCCTGTTCCAAAAGTTGCTTTAAGAGCACAAGCTGGTTCAGCATTATTGAAATCTCCAGATAAGGTTTATGAGATAGTTAAAGCAGTAGTTGAAACAGTTCCTGTTCCTGTTACGGTTAAAATTAGAAGTGGCTGGGATAGTAATCATATTAATGCTGTTGAAATAGCTAAGATAGTAGAAAAGGCAGGAGCTAAAGCAATATGTGTTCATCCAAGGACTAGGAGCCAAGGTTATAGTGGTAAAGCTGATTGGAACATTATAAAAGAAGTAAAACAAGCTGTTAATATTCCAGTAATTGGAAATGGTGATATAAAGACACCGGAAGATGCCAAAAGAATGCTTGATGATACTGAATGTGACGCTGTAATGATTGGGCGTGGAGTTTTAGGTAATCCATGGCTTATTAAAAATACAATTCTTTATTTAGATGGTAAGGAGATTGTTTCTGTTACAAATATAGAAAAAATAGATATGTGTTTAAAACATCTTACATATTTAAATGAAATAAAAGATGAAAAATTAGCTTGCTTAGAAATTAGAAATCATATTGCATGGTATTTAAAAGGAATTAATGGTAGTAATGAGGTTAAAAATAAAATATATAAAATGACTCATATTTGTGATATAATTTCAGTATTAACGCAATTTAGGGAGGAGTTAATTAATGAAGAAAGCTAGTTTTTTGGAAAGATTTGTAGCGCATTTAATTGATATATTTTTAGTTAGTTTTGCAGCTGTACTATTATCTTATCCATTCTTGGACTTTAAATCCATAGAGAAACTTGATGATAGTTATACAGAAGTAGTTGAGAAAGCACTTAATGATGATATAGATATTAAGGTGTTTACTTCTGAGTCAGCACGAGTAGCATATCAATTAGGAGCAAAACAAGGTATTACGTCTATTCTAACTTTAGTTATCATAGTTTTATATTTTGTGGTTTATCAATTCTATAATGATGGTCAAACAATAGGAAAGAAAATTATGAAAATAAAGGTAGTTAGTAGTAATGAAAATAGATTAACAATGGATAATTATATATATAGATCTATGATAATAAATTCTTTGTTAATTAATATTTTAATCTTTATATTATTGCTTATTGGAAAAGATATGATATACTTTGTGGGAGTTGGATGTTTACGCTTTATTGATTATTTACTTATAATTATAAGTGTTATTATGATTATTAGTAGTAAAAATAAACGTGGTTTGCAAGATATAATTGCAAATACAGACGTTGTAAAAATATAGGAGGTATTTATGAGTAGAGAGTTTAGTGAACAAGAATTAGTTAGAAGAGAGAAGGCTTTAGAACTACGTAATAAAGGAATAGATCCATTTGGTAGTAGATTTGATGTCACTACTAATTCACGTAAAATTAATGAGATGTATGGTGGTTTATCAAAAGAAGAATTAGATGGTAATCAAGAAGAATTAAAATTAGCAGGACGTATTATGACTAAACGTCGTAAAGGTAAAGCCGGTTTCTTTCATATTCAAGATAAATATGGACAAATTCAAATTTATATTAGAGAAGATGCGGTTGGAGAAGAGAACTACGAATTATTTAAAAAGAGTGATATTGGAGATATAGTAGGTATTTATGGTACAGTATTTAGAACTGATACTGGTGAACTTAGTGTTAGAGCAAGTAAATATGTTCATTTAGTTAAGGCTCTTAGACCATTGCCAGAAAAGTTCCATGGTTTAACTGATATTGAGGAAAGATATAGACGTAGATATGTTGATTTAATAATGAATGAAGATTCTAAACGTGTTGCATTTTTAAGACCTAGAATTATTAGATGTATTCAAAACTTTATGGATAATAGAGGATTTACAGAGGTTGAGACTCCTGTACTTTCCAATTTATTAACAGGCGCATCTGCTAAACCTTTTGTAACTCATCATAATGCACAAGATCTTGATATGTATTTAAGAATTGCACTTGAACTTCCTTTAAAGAGATTACTAGTTGGAGGAATGGAAGCAGTTTATGAAATAGGGAGAGTATTCAGAAATGAAGGAATGGATACTAGACATAACCCAGAATTTACATTAATGGAAGCATATCTTGCATATAGTGACCTAGATGGTATGATGGAAATGACAGAGTCTATGTTTAAGACTATTGCCAAAGAAGTATTTGGAAAGACAACATTTAAGTTCTCTGGATATGATATCAATATAGATGGAGAATGGAATAGAATTAGTATGGTTGATGCTATTAAAGAAAAGACTGGCATTGATTTTAAAAAAGAAATGTCATTAGAAGAAGCTTTAAAATTAGCAGAAGAACATAATATTCATGTAGAAGAGCATCAAAAGAGTCTTGGTCATATTATTAATTTGTTCTTTGAAGAATATGTAGAAGAGACATTAATTCAACCTACATTCTTATATGGACATCCAATTGAGATAAGTCCACTTACTAAGAAGAATCCAGAAGATCCACGTTTTGTTGATCGTTTTGAGTTATTTATTGCTGGTAAAGAATTTGCTAATGCTTATACAGAACTTAATGATCCAATAGATCAATTAGAACGTTTTGAAGCACAAATTGCAGAAAGAGATCTTGGTAATGATGAAGCAAACGATATAGATATGGACTTTGTAGAAGCATTAGAATATGGTATGCCTCCTGCTGGTGGTATTGGTTATGGTATTGATAGATTAATGATGTTTTTCCTAGAACAAGAATCTATTCGTGATGTTTTATTATTCCCGACAATGAAAACTATTGGTGGAAAGAAAATAATTGTTAAAGATAGTCCAGTTAGTGAAACTGTTGATTTTTCAAAAGTTGTTATTGAACCATTATTTTCTGATTATGTAGACTTTGATACATTCAGTAAATCTGATTTTAGAGCGGTTAAAGTAAAAGAATGTGTTGCAGTTCCAAAGAGTAAAAAATTACTTCAATTTACTTTAGATGATGGTACTGGTGTAGATAGAACTATTTTAAGTGGTATTCATGCTTACTATGAGCCAGAAGAATTAGTTGGAAAAACTTTAATAGCAATTACTAACTTACCACCTCGTCCTATGATGGGAATTGATTCTTGTGGAATGTTGCTTAGTGCTATTCATGAAGAAGAGGGAGAAGAAAAACTACATTTACTAATGGTAGATAATTCTATTCCTGCTGGAGCAAAATTATATTAAAAGACTACTTTTTAGTAGTTTTTTCTTTTTATATAAAGAAAAACAAGCAAAAAATGGGGGTAAAAGCTTGTAAAATAAAAAATGGATAGTTATAATTATAGTGGGAGGTTAATTATGAAGAAACACAATACAATCAAAGTCGTTCTTATTGCTGTTGCAGTGTTCTTATTACTTTCTTGGATAATACCAGCTGCTGTTTATTCAAATGGAGTAGTAGATCAAGGACGCGTACAAATGGGATTATTTGATATAGTAAATTATCCTGTTACAGTATTGTCATATTTTGGTTATATTGCAATGTACATATTAGCAATTGGTGCTTTCTATGGTGTTCTTAATAAGATTCCAGCATATCGTACTTTCTTAGAGAAAGTTGCTCATATCTTTAAAGGAACTGAAAAGTTTGGATTAATTATTATTATGTTATTACTTGCAGTATTAACTTCAATTGGTGGATTCCAAATAGCATTACTTGCACTTTTTCCATTTTTAGCTGCCGTTATTTTATTAATGGGATTTGATAAAATTGTTGTAGCTTTAACATTGGTTGGTCCTACAATGCTAGGAGTTGCTGGTAGTACATATGGATATGATAATACATATTTACTTAAATCACTTTTAAGTTTAGATTTTACTTCAGAAGTAATTACTAAAGTAGTTATTTTAGTAGTAGGTTTAATATTATTAATAGTTAATACACTATTATATATTAAGAAGAGTAAAGCTAAAGCTGGTGAAGAAAAGGAAATTAAAAAGACAACAGTTAAGGTAGAAAAAACAACTAAAACTACTAAGACTGCATCTAAGAAAAATACAAAAGCAGCTAAAAAAGAAGAAGAAGTTATTATAGTTAAGGAAGTAGTAAAAGAAGATTCTAAAGAGAATTATGATTCTGCTATTGTTCCTGATTCTGTTACTGGAAAACATTCAGTATGGCCATTTATAGTAGCATTTTCAATCTTATTTGTAGTACTTGTACTTGCATTTATGCCATGGTCTAAGAGCTTTGGTGTTACTGCATTTGATACTGCAAAAACTAATGTTACTAGTTTCAAATTATTTGGATTTGAATTATTTGGTAAGTTACTAGGTACAGTTAATGCATTTGGAGCATGGACTCTTATTGATTATATTTTTGCTTTAGGATTTATGCTTTTATTCTTAGCTTTAGTATATAAAGTTAAATTTGATGATGTATTAGATGGTATGGAAGATGGATTAAAGAAAGCATTACCATGTGCTATTATTGCTGTTCTTCTTTATACTTGTTTAGTAATCAATGTATATCATCCATTCCAATTAAATATTTATAAGGCTATCGTTGGTGGAGTTACTAAGCTTAACTTTGTTAGTGCTTTAGGTGTAGCTCTTACTGGTATTCTTACAAGTATCTTTAACGTAAGTGCTGAATATGCAGCTCAAGGAGTTGTACCATATGTAGTAGCTTTAATTAGTGATACAGGTGCTAATTCTATACTTGAAGTTATTTATCAATCAATGTATGGATTTACAATGTTATTTGCTCCAACAAGTTTAATTCTTATGGTTACACTTTCTTACTTAGGTGTTTCATATGGAAAATGGATGAAAACAATCTGGAAATTCTTACTTGAATTTTTAGCAGTTTTATTAATTGTTTTCTTAATATTAATATTACTATAATTATAAGAAGCCATTTGGCTTCTTTTTTTGTTTATTATTGTCTTATTTTTGGGTATGTAATTTGTTGATTAAAAGTACTTATAATACTTAAAATTATAAGTAGGAGATGATAGATTAGTGTTTGCAAGATTTGATGAAGAAGCACAAAAAGTTTTATTAATGGCTAAAAAAGAAATGGCTGATCTTCGACATCCTTATGTGGGAACAGAACATCTTTTATTGGCAATTTTACATAATAAATATTTGAATATTACTAAAGTATTAAGTGATTATGGAATTACGTATGAAGTTTATTTAAAAGAAATTATAAAGGTAATTGGTACTGGAAAGGAGTCTAATAATTGGTTTTTATTTACGCCTCTTTTGAAGAGAGTGATAGAGAATGCGACAATAGATAGTAGAGAAGAAAAAGGGCTTGTGTCTGTGGAAAGATTGTTTCTAGCTCTTTTAGCAGAAGGTGAAGGTGTAGCAAATAGAGTCTTAATGGGAATGAATATTGATATAGATGCTTTATATGATAAGTTTGATAATGACCTTATCTGTTCAAAGAAGAGTAACAGTAGTCTTAAAGAATTAGATGAATATGCAGTTAATTTAAATGATCTTTATTTAAATGAAGGATTTGATCCAGTAATTGGTAGAGATGATGTAGTAGAAAGAGTTTTAGAAATATTATTGAGACGTAGTAAGAATAATCCTTTGTTAATAGGTGAAGCTGGAGTTGGTAAAACTGCAATTGTGGAGGAAGTGGTACGAAGAATTGTAAGAGGAGATGTTCCTAAAAAATTAGAAAATGTTGTGGTCTATAGTTTATCGTTGTCAGCTTTGGTAGCAGGTACGAGATATAGAGGTGAGTTTGAAGAGAGGATTAATAAGATAATTAAAGAGGTTGAAAATAATGATAATGTAGTTCTTTTTATTGATGAAATTCATACTTTGGTTGGTGCTGGTGGTGCAGAAGGGGCAATTGACGCTTCTAATATTTTAAAGCCTTATTTAGCAAGAGGAAAAGTAAGAATAATAGGTGCTACTACAAAAAAGGAATATAGTAAATTTTTTGAGGGAGATAAAGCCTTTGATCGTAGATTTCAAAAGATAATAGTAGAAGAAGCTACTTTGGATAAAGTTTTAGATATTTTATTTAATATTAGAAGTGTTTATGAAGAGTATCATAATATTAAGATAAGTGATGATGTTATAAAATTAATTGTTAGTTTAAGTGATCGATATATTACTAATAATCATTTTCCAGATAAGGCAATAGATGTTTTAGATGAAGCGTGTTCTAAAATGATGATGACACAATCTGGAAGAGATAAAAAAATTAGTGAGTTGACAAAAAAGATTAAGACAATGAAACAGAAAAAGAATGATTATATTGTTTTACATCAATTTGATGAGGCTAGTAAATGTAGAGAGGAACAGTATCAGTTAGAAGATAAGCTTAATAAGCTTGTTAATGATAATAGAGGGTATAAAAAAAGAATTTTAACTAGCGATATTGTCTATCATGTGGTGGCAAAAAAATCGATGGTACCTTACGAAGTTATTAGAAAACCTGATATTAATAAAATTACGAAATTAATTACAGAAAAAGTTAGAGGTCAAGATGAAAATATTAAAAATATTATTAAATATATGCTTCATGATAGTAAAAAAGTATGTCCATCCTTTTTATTGATTGGAAAAAGTGGAGTAGGAAAGACATTATTTGTAGAAGAGTGTGCTAAAAACTTATATGGGAGTGAATCTTTTATTAGACTTGATATGAGTGAGTATAGGGAAAGTCATTCTATAAGTAAAATTATAGGTTCTCCTCCAGGGTATGTTGGTTATAGTGATGCGAATAATATTTTGGATAAAATTAAAATTAATTCTTATGTGTTATTGTTGCTCGACGAAGTTGAGAAAGCTCACCCTGAAGTGTTGAAGTTGTTTTTACAAGTAATGGATGCGGGATATATGACTAATGCAGTTGGAGAGAAGATTAGTTTTAAAAATGTAGTTTTATTTATGACTTCTAATATTGGATGTGATATTAAGAGTGTGGGTTTTAAGAGTAATAATAATTTAGCTGATAATAATATTCGTAAATACTTTGGCGAAGAATTTGTTAATAGAATTGATAAAGTAGTATATTTTAATGATTTAGATAGCAAAGCAATTAGAAAGATTGTTGAAGCAGCTTTAGAAAAAAGAGGGTTGTCTTTTTCCACAAAAACTGTTGATAAAATTATTTCATTATCGGAATATGAGAAGTTTGGAGCCAGAAAAGTGGAAAAAATTATTGATGAAGAGTACTCTTTAAATAAAGTAAAACAATAGTTTTAATTTTTCTTAGGACTGTGATATACTAATGGCAGGTGATGAAAGGATGAAAATATACAATACATTAACGAAAAAAGTTGAAGAATTTATTCCAAATGAAGAAGGAAAGGTAAAAATGTACACTTGTGGACCTACGGTGTATCATTATGCACATATTGGTAATTTACGTACTTATATTTCTGAAGATATCTTAGAAAAGGGACTTAGATTTATTGGATATGATGTAGAAAGAGTTATGAATATAACTGATGTAGGTCATTTAGTTGGAGATGGAGACTCTGGGGAGGATAAGATGTTAGTAGCTTCTAAGAGAGAACATAAATCTTCTATGGAGATTGCTAAATATTATACAGACTGTTTCTTTAATGATTGTATGATGCTAAATATAAAAAAGCCCGATGTTGTATCACCAGCAACAGCTAATATTGAAATGTACATTAAGATGATTCAAAAATTACTTGATACTGGTTATGCATATATTGCTGAAGGTAATGTTTACTATGATACTTCTAAATTCCCTAATTATTATGAATTGTCAGGACGCAATAGCGAAGATTTGATGGTTGCGGTTAGAGAAGATATAGAACATGATACTGCAAAGAAAAACCCATTTGACTTTGGTTTATGGTTTACTAATTCTAAGTTTAATAATCAAGAATTACAATGGGATTCTCCATGGGGTAGAGGATATCCTGGATGGCATATTGAATGTTCAGGTATTTCTATTAAATATTTAGGAGAAAAGCTAGATATTCACTGTGGTGCAGAAGATGCCATATTTCCGCACCATACTAATGAGATTGCACAAAGTGAAGCATATCTTGGACATAAATGGTGTAATTATTGGGTACATTTAGGTTTCTTAAATGATGAAAGTGGAAAGATGAGTAAGTCTAAGGGAGAATTTTTAACTGTTTCTTTATTAAAAGAAAAGGGTTATGATCCTTTAAGTTATCGTTATTTATGCTTAAACTCTTATTATCATAGTCAATTAACTTTTAGTTATGATATTTTGGATGGGGCACAAAACGCATACTTTAAATTAAAAGCTAAAGTTCTTAAATTAGAGGAAAACGAAGTAGATAAAGATAAATATGATTTATACATTGATAAATTTAAAGAGGCTATTCATAATGATTTAAATAGTTCTAATATGTTAACTCTTGTTTATGATGTTTTAAAAGAAGATATGTCTGATGGTACTAAGTTAGCAATAATTAAAGAGTATGATAAGGTCTTATCACTTGATTTAACTGTTAAAGAAGAAAAAACTGTTGATGAAGACTTAGATAAAGAAATAAATGAGAAGATTCTTTTACGTAAGGAAGCAAAGAAAAATAAAGATTTTGCACTTGCGGATAAAATAAGAGATGAATTGTTAGCTCGTGGTATTAAGCTTATTGATACGAGAGAAGGTACTACTTACGAGTTAGTGTAAGAAAAGAGGAAGCTCTTTTCTTTTGGTATGAGGTGAAGTAGATGGATGTTAGAGAAGTTAATGTTTTGGTGTTAGCATATTTAGGAGATACAATATATGAAAATTATGTTAGGCACTTTTTAGTTAAAAATGGTATAAGTAACGTTAATGATTTACAAAAAGCAGCTATTAAATATGTTAGTGCAGTTGCCCAGGCTGGCTTTTTGACAAAGATGATAGATGAAGAATTTCTTAGTGAAGAAGAGATTAATGTTGTGAAGAGAGCTAGAAATTATAAGACAACATCACATCCTAAGAATTGTGATATAGTTACTTATAAGTACGCAACGGGATTAGAGGCCTTGATTGGTTACTTGGATTTAGAAAATAAAAATATGAGAATTGATGAAATAATGAAATATATTTTGGGAGATTAGTATGTTAGTTTATGGTAGAAATGTAGCAAAAGAATTGTTAGAAAAAAATAGAAAGATTGAAAAAATAATTTTACAAGAAAATTTTAGTGATAATGAAATAATTGCTTTAATTGAAAAAAGTAAATGTCCAGTTAAAACAATGTCAAAAAGAGAAATGGACCGTTTGGCAGATGGACTTCATCAAGGTATAATACTAACCATTCCGGATTACAAGTATAAAAGTTTGGATGAAGTTTTAGCAATGTCTCCACAGTTTTTAGTTCTTTTGGATCACTTAGAAGATCCACATAATTTGGGTGCAATAATTAGAACTTGTGAAGCTGCTGGGGTAGATGCTATTGTGATGCCTAAAGATAGACAGGTTCAAGTAAATGGTACAGTTATGAAGACAAGTGCTGGTACATTGGATAATGTTAATATTGTTTCAGTAACTAATTTAGCTAATACGATAGATGAGTTAAAAGATGCTGGTTTTTGGATAGTTGGTACAACGTTGTTAGATAGTGTTGACTATCGTAGTGTAGATTATTCTTCAAAAATAGCTTTAGTTATTGGTAATGAAGGATCAGGAATGTCTAGATTAGTTAGTAAAAAATGTGATTATTTAGTTAAAATACCTATGTATGGTAAAACTAATAGTCTTAACGCATCAGTTGCTTCTGGAATAATGATATATGAGGTAGTCCGTAATAGAAAGTAGAGGTTTTATGGACTATAGACAAGTAAATGATTATGAAGTTATTTCAATGATAAGAGAAAATGATGATGATGCAAGAGATATAATGTATCAAAAATATTTACCAGTTATTAGAAAAGGTGCTAGTAAATATTTTTTTGATGTTAAGAAACATGGTGTTGAATTTGATGATTTAGTTCAAGAAGGCTGGATAGCTTTAGATAATGCAATTAAATCATATAGAGAGTCATATGATGTTCTTTTTTATACTTTTGCGAAGTATTGTATAGATAATCATCTTTATAATTATTGTAAGCGACTTAATAATAAAAAAAATTATGTTTTAGATAATGCTGACTTTGATTGTGATTTGACAGAAACAAAGGATTTTAAAGTGGGTTCTTCATTTTTAGAAGAAATGATAAGTGAAGAAACTTTTAAACAGATGAAATATCTTTTTAATATTAAAGATAGTGCTGTTTTAGAATTGAGGTATAATGGCTTTTCATATAATGAAATAAGTAGTTTATTAGATATTCCTCTTAGTACTGTTGATGGAAGACTTTATAAGATAAGAAAATATTTACAAAGTTATTATAAAATTTGGTACTAATATTTGTAATTTTCTTGATTTTGTTTTACAATAATAATAGGGTGAGAAGGCTATGACAGAATTTGTTGATTATCATAATACTGATAATGGCAACGCTACTGGCGTTAGCCTTGGGAAGTGGCTAACTACTTGTGGTAGTGCTGAAGAATTGAGAGCTTTTTTCTTAAATTTAGATAGTGCTATGAAATATATCCATGATAAAGGGTATTTTATAGAGTCATTTGATCCTGATGATATTGAGATTCTTAATAATTCAATAAGCCAAGTTAGATTTGATTTGTTAGATGCAATGCCTGATGACTTTCAAATTAGAAGAGATATTGTTAAAGAGAATATTAGATTATCAGCTTTTTTACAAATTGGGATATATGCAAATTGTTTACAATATTTGAGACCAGAATTTTTAAAGAGTAATTTTGATGATTTTGCTCAGTTTTTACCGGAAGGAGATATTCCTTACTATAGAGGTGTAATTGAGAGAAGCGCAAGTGTTTATTTTACAGACTTTGCTTTAGAAAAAAAGAAGAGAGATTTAGTGGCTTTAGAAAATGAAGTAAATGGTAATGAGAAGGGTAAACAATTAGTTAAGGGCAATGATGTTAATAGTATGTTTAAGGATTATGACTCAATGAATAGTAGAGTTAATGATCGCATATACAAGCAACTTTCTAGTATGAGTGATGGAGCTTTCATTAGTTTCTTAGTTATACCTGGAGTACTTTTCTTAATATCTGTAGTGATGATTGTGATTGTATTGCTTGCAAAATAATGAAATTGTTTGACATTTTTAAGTGTTTGTGCTATTTTTATAGTGTGCACTTAAAAGTGTTTTTATTTTGAGAAAAAATAGGAGAATGATATTATGGCTGAGGCAAAGAAAAAAGAGGTTGTTAAAAGCATTAATGATGAAACAAAAAAGAAAGTAAAAAAAGAAAGTAAACCAGTAAAAAAATCAGAGAAGAAGACTAATAAAAAGTCTTTATGGGAAAGATTTATGATTTTTTGTAATGGCGTTAAGGGAGAAATTG
The DNA here is from genome assembly GCA_934162125.1 of uncultured Bacilli bacterium. Taxonomy (GTDB): domain Bacteria; phylum Bacillota_I; class Bacilli_A; order RF39; family UBA660; genus CAG-877. The sequence continues at coordinate 71,515 of CAKPHU010000004.1, read as the reverse complement.
AAAAGGTACATTGGACAAGTAAAAAGGATATGTTTACTTATTCAATAGCAACTATTGTGTTTGTAATATTCTGTTCTTTATTCTTTTATTTAATTGAAGTTTTATTTGCTTTACTTCAATCATTACTATAGGAGGAAATATTTATGGAAAAACAATGGTATGTAGTTAATACTTATTCTGGACATGAAAATAAAGTTAAAGAAAAGCTTGAGATGAGAGCTGAATCTATGGATATGAAAGATTATATTTATAGAGTTGTAATTCCAGAAGAAAAAGTAGTAGAAGTAAAAGATGGTGTAACTAAGGAAAAAGTTAAGAAAATGTTTCCTGGTTATATTTTAGTAGAAATGGTAATGACTGATGAAGCATGGTATGTTGTTCGTAATACACCTGGTGTTACAGGATTTATTGGTTCATCTGGAAAAGGTGCTAAACCAACACCATTACAGCCATATGAAGTTGATAAAATCTTAGGTAATATGGGTATTAGTAGAATTGATGTTGATACAGAACTTAATGAAGGAGCTAAGGTTAAAATTATTGCTGGTCCTTTCAATGGAATGTATGGAAAAGTTGATTCTGTTGACTTACCTAATCAAAAAGTTATGTTACTTGTGGACTTATTTGGACAAGAAACTTCAGTTGAGGTTGAACTTTCTCAAATAGAAAAAGCTTAAAATACTTGAAAAATAAAGAAGTTTATGTTATTATTTAGTGGCTATATTTAATTAATATAGATTTAGTGGGAAGCATGGTTTGCATTTTGAAGCGGTAATCAAGCTATTTGGACCACTCGCGAAAACAAAATAAGAGGAGGTGTTTTTCGTGGCAAAAGAAGCAATTAGAAAGATAAAACTACAAATTCAAGCTGGAAAAGCTACACCAGCTCCACCAGTTGGAACAGTTTTAGGACCTGCAGGAATCAATTTACAAGATTTTTGTACTAAGTATAACGATGCAACAAGAGATAGAATGGGTGACATTTTACCAGTAGAAATTTCTATTTATGATGATAAGAGTTTTGATTTCGTTATTAAGACTCCACCAACAAGTTCATTATTAAAGAAATATGCTAAAGTTGATAAGGGTTCTGTTAAAGGATCTAAACAAATCGTTGGTAATATTACAAAAGATCAATTAAAAGAGATTGCAGAGATAAAGTTACCAGACTTAAATGCATATGATGTTGAAGGTGCAATGAAGTCAGTAGCAGGTACTGCTAAAAACATGGGAATTGAAATAGAAGATAAATAATATGTTAACCATATAGGGTTAACCTACGTGGAAGGAAAAAATTAAATCCGCTTTTACCACATAAGGAGGAAGAAAAATGAAAAATAGAGGTAAAAAATATACTGAAGCTCTTTCAAAAGTAGAAAAAGGAAAAGTATATTCTAAAGAAGAAGCTGTTAAATTAGTTAAAGCTACTTCTACTAGTTCATTTGATGGTTCTGTTGAAATTGCTATGAGACTTAATCTTGATACTAAGAAAGCAGACCAACAATTAAGGGGTGCAATTGTACTTCCAAAAGGAACTGGTAAAACAAATAAAGTATTAGTTATTGCTAAAGGAGACAAAGCAAATCAAGCTAAAGAAGCTAGAGCTGACTATGTTGGTGACACTGATATGCTAGAAAAGATCGAAAAAGAAAATTGGTTCGATTTCGATGTTATGATAGCTACACCAGATATGATGCCACTTCTTGGTAAGTTAGGTAAAGTTTTAGGACCTAAAGGTTTAATGCCAAACCCTAAGACTGGTACTGTAACTATGGATGTTGCTAAAGCTGTTAGCGAAGCTAAAGCAGGACGTGTTGAATACAGAACTGATAGTTTTGGTAATATTCACGGAGTTATTGGTAAGGTTTCATTTAGTGAAGAAGACTTATTAGAAAACTTAAATGCTTTTGTAAGTCATATCTTAAAACTAAGACCTGCTACTGTTAAAGGTGATTATGTTAAAAACATTTCAATCTCTTCAACAATGGGTCCTGGAATTAAAGTTGAAAATAACTTTGACATTTAATAATATCTAAGTTATAATAAAGACAATTTATTGGTGCCATAGACAGTGGGTATTTAAATCCTACCGAGGAACTTTAATTTAAAAGTAAGAAAAGTTCTTTGGCGTAGTGTTAAAGAACTTTTTTATGGCATCCCTAATTAATAAGGAGGTGTTTTATGGCAAGCGAAGCAATATTAAAGCAAAAACAAGTAGTTATTGATGAAATCAAAGAACGTACTCAAAATGCTAAAACAATAGTTTTATTTGATTATTGTGGTATTACTGATAGTGAAGCTAAGGAATTACGTAACAAATTAAGAGAAACTAATTCTGATTACAGAGTATATAAAAATACTTTAATGGCTCGTGCTTTCAATGATTTAGGAATTGACTTAAATGAATCATTAAATGGTCCAAGTGCTTTTGCTTTTGGTGAGGATCAAATCGCACCTATCAAAGTATTGTCAGATTTTGCTAAAGATCATCCATCATTAGTTTTAAAAGTAGGGATTGTAGATGGAGAAAAAGCCGATGCAGCTAAATTAGCTGAATATGCTACTATACCATCAAGAGAAGGTCTACTTACTATGCTTGCTGGTGGTATGATTGGTATTGCAAAAGACTTAGCAATCTGCTTAGACTTATATAGTCAACAAAAAGAAAATTAATTATAAAAATATAGAGGAGGAAAAATAGAATGGCAAAATTAACAAGAGATGAATTTATCAGCAGTTTAAAAGAAATGAATTTATTAGAAATTAAAGAATTAGTAGATGCAATGAAGGAGGAGTTTGGTGTTGATCCATCTGCAGTAGCAGTTGCTGCACCAGCAGCAGCTCAAGCTGATGCTGCTCCATCTACAGTTAGTGTATCAATCGCTGATGCAGGAGCTGCTAAAGTTGCTGTTATCAAAGTTGTTAAAGATATCACTGGTTTAGGTTTAAAAGAATCTAAAGATATCGTTGATGCTAACGGTGTTGTTAAAGAAAACATTTCAGTTGCTGAAGCTGATGAAATCAAAGCTAAACTTGAAGAAGCTGGTGCTACAGTTGAAGTTAAGTAATTAACTTCTTCTTTTTTGTAAAAAAACGTAAAAAAATTAAAAAAAGTTTGACATAAATTGCTTTTTGATGTAATATATGTTTCGAAAGGGAGAAAACTAATTAATTTATTGATAGTTTTCTCCTTCTTTTTTTGTCAAAAGGTGAATAACATGGGGCAATATTTTAGTAATGACAAGTTGCCTAGCAAAGTAAAGAAAACAGAATGCTTTGTTTTAGGTAAAAAATTTATTTTTCTAACCGATAATGGTGTATTTTCAAAAGACGGTTTGGATTTTGGCAGTAGATTTCTTCTTGAAACAATCCCGCTTGAAGAAATTGGAGGCAAAATTCTTGATATGGGTTGCGGTTATGGAGTGTTTGGTATTGTTATTTCGAAAGTTACAGGAAGTAATGTTGACATGGCTGATGTAAATTTGCGAGCTTTGCATTTAGCAGAAAGAAATGCTAAAGAAAATGGTGTTTCTGATAAAGTTAATATTTTTTCTAGTAATGTTTATGAAAACGTTTCTTCTAAATACTCTTCAATTATTACCAATCCGCCGATAAGGGCTGGTAAAAAAGTGGTTTATGATATTGTGATGAATGCAAAAAATTACTTAGAACCGAATGGGAAGTTGTTCTTAGTAATTAGAAAAGAGCAGGGTGCAAAGTCACTTATTGTAGATCTAGAAAAAGAATATACTGTAGAAGTATTAGACAAGAGTAAGGGTTATTACATTATTAAATGTAGTGATTCAAAATAATTATGTGGGGTGAAAAATAGTGTCATATAAGATAGTTAAAAGTGGTGATTATCGTGAGAGAAGAAATTTCTCTAGAATACGTAACACTTATGAATTGAAAGGTTTATTGGAAATTCAAAAAAAGTCTTATAAATGGTTTATTGATACTGGAATTAAAGAAGTTTTTGAAGACTTATTTCCAGTAGAAAACTTTTCTGGTACTTTATCACTTGAGTTTGGCGATTATCATTTTGATGAACCTCGTTATTCTATAAAAGAAAGCAAGGATCGTGAAAGTACTTATGCTGCTCCTTTAAGAGTAGAAGTACGTTTATTTAATCGTGAAACTGGAGAGGTAAAAGAACAAGAAATATTTATGGGTGATATGCCTGTTATGACAGATAGTGGTACATTTGTTATTAATGGTGCAGAACGTGTTATTGTTTCACAATTAGTACGTTCACCTAGTGTTTATTTTAATCGTGAAATCGATAAAAATGGGCGTGAATTAATAACTTCCCAAATTATACCAACTCGTGGTACATGGTTAGAGTTTGAAACAGATGCTCGTGATGTTTTATATGTACGTATTGATCGTACTAGAAAAGTTACTTTAACTACATTACTTCGTGCTTTTGGTTTATCAAGTGATGAGGATATCTTCAATATGTTTGGAGAAGATGATTACTTAAAAAATACCATAGCAAAGGATTCTACTAAGAATACGGATGAAGCATTAATTGAAATTTATGAAAAATTAAGACCAGGTGAACCAGCTACTTTAGATTCATCAAAGAACCAAATTATTACAAGATTCTTCGATGAATTTAGATATGATTTAGCAAAAGTTGGTCGTTATAAATTTAATCGTAAATTAAATGTTGCTGATCGTTTACTTGATCAAACAATTGCTGAAGATATTACTAAAGATGGAGAAGTTGTTTTAGAAAAAGGTACACTTATTACTAAAGCAAATATCGATGTTTTAAAAGATGCTTTAGCTAGTGGTTTTGGTGTTGCTGAAGTAAAAATTAATGAGGATTTAGATGAATTTAACAAAGTTCAAATCGTTAAAATCTTTAGTCCAAATGATAAGAAAAAGAAGTTATTAGTTATTGGTAATGATCAAAGTATTGATGTTAAACGTTTAACTATTTCTGATGTTTATGCATCTGTATCATATTACTTAAACTTATTAAATGGTGTTGGTAATTATGATGAGATCGACCATTTAGGAAACAGACGTATTCGTCAAGTTGGTGAATTATTACAAAACCAATTTAGAATTGGTGTTTCTAGAATGGAAAGAGTTATTCGTGAAAGAATGACTACACAAGAAATGGAAGAAGTTACTCCTAAGACATTAATTAATATTCGTCCAGTAACTGCTGCTATGAAAGAATTCTTTGGTAGTTCTCAATTATCACAATTTATGGATCAAACTAATCCTATTGCAGAGTTAACTAATAAACGTCGTTTATCAGCTTTAGGACCTGGTGGACTTTCTCGTGATCGTGCTGGTGTTGAAGTACGTGACGTTAATGCATCTCACTATGGTCGTATTTGTCCAATTGAATCTCCAGAAGGACCTAACATTGGATTAATTACATCACTTGCTAGTTATGCAAAGATTGATGAATATGGATTTATAATGACTCCATATCGTAAAGTTGTTGATTCACAAATTACTGATGAAGTATGCTATTTAACTGCAGATGAAGAACTTGATTATATAATTTCACAGTCTACAGTTGAAACAGATGAAAATAATAAAATAATTGCTGATTTAGTTAATGCACGTTCTCATGGTGAAAATATTTTAGCTAGACCAGAACAAGTAGATTATATTGATGTTAGTCCACAACAAGTTGTTTCAGTTACAACAAGTTGTATTCCATTCTTGGAACACGATGATGCAACTCGTGCATTGATGGGTGCTAACATGCAACGTCAAGCTATGCCACTTATTAAGACAGAAGCTCCATATGTTGGAACTGGTGTTGAATTTATTGCAGCAAAAGATTCAGGCGTTGAAGTTATTGCCAAAAATGATGGTATTGTTGAGTACGTTGATGCTAAGAAAGTAGTTGTTAAAACTAAAGAAGGAAAAGATAACTATAGTTTAGCTAACTTTGAACTTGCAAACTCTAGTATTTGTTCTCATCAAAGACCAATAGTTCATGTTGGTGATAAAGTTAAAGCTGATAAGACTATTCTTGCTGATGGTAATTCTACTGATAAGGGAGAACTTGCTTTAGGTAAGAATATGACAGTTGCTTTCATGACATTTAATGGTTATAACTATGAGGATGCTGTTATATTAAATGAAAATTTAGTTAAAGATGATAAATTCACTTCTCTTCATCTTGAAGATTATGAGATGCAATGTCGTGAAACTAAGTTAGGGCCTGAAGAAATTACTCGTGATATTCCTAATGTTAGTGAAGAAGCTCGTCGTAATTTGGATGAAAATGGTATTGTTACTATTGGTACTGAAGTTAAAGAAGGAGATATCTTAGTTGGTAAAGTTACACCTAAGGGTATGGCTGAACTTACTTCAGAAGAAAAATTATTACATGCTATTTTTGGAGAGAAAACTCGTGAAGTACGTGATACATCACTTCGTGTACCACATGGTGGTGATGGTATCGTTCATGATATTAAGATTTATTCTCGTAAAGATAATGATGAATTACCAGCTGGTGTTAGTAAAGTAATTCGTGTTTATATAATTCAAAAACGTAAGATTCAAGTTGGAGATAAGATGTCTGGACGTCATGGTAACAAAGGTGTTATTTCACTTATTCTTCCACAAGAAGATATGCCATATTTACCAGATGGTACTCCAGTTGATATTATGTTAAATCCACAAGGTGTTCCTTCTCGTATGAACTTTGGACAGATTCTAGAAATTCATATGGGTATGGCTTGTAAGAAACTTGGTGTACATATTGCTACTCCAGTATTCGATGGTGCTCATATTGATGATATTCAAGCTATGATGAAGGAAGCTGGTATGAGTGAAGATGGTAAGACAGTTCTTTATGATGGACGTACTGGTGAACCATTCGATAACAGAATAGCTGTTGGTGTAATGTATATGATCAAATTACATCACATGGTTGATGATAAATTACATGCACGTTCTACTGGACCATATTCACTAGTTACACAACAACCTTTAGGTGGTAAAGCTCAATTCGGTGGACAGAGATTTGGTGAAATGGAAGTTTGGGCATTATATGCATATGGTGCTGCACATACATTACAAGAAATCTTAACTGTTAAATCAGATGATGTTGTTGGCCGTGTTAAAGTATATGAATCAATTATTAAAGGTCAAGAAATTAATCAAGCTGGTGTTCCAGAATCATTTAGAGTACTTATGAAAGAGTTCCAAGCACTTGGACTTGATATTTCAATCATAAATGATGATGGTGAAACATTAGAACTTAAAGAAATAGAAGAAGCTGAAGATAAAGAAGATTCTAATATGGAGTTTGAAAATATTCCTGCTGTTGAACTTAGTCCTGATAGTTCAGATGAGTCATCAGATGATGATGATTATGATGATGAGGACGATGAATTCGATGATGAAGATGAAGCGTTCAAAGATGAATATTATGACTTTATGGATAAAGAATTTGCAGGCGATGAAAGTTTTGAGGAAGGAGCTGATATTTAATGATAGAAGTAAATAAGTTTGATGCATTAAAGATTGGTATTGCTTCTCCTGAAAAGATTCGTGAATGGTCTTATGGTGAAGTAAAGAAACCTGAAACAATTAATTATCGTACACTTCGTCCAGAACGTGATGGTTTGTTCTGTGAAAAGATCTTTGGACCTACTAAAGATTTTGAATGTGCTTGTGGAAAATATAAGCGTGTTCGTTATAAGAATATAGTTTGTGATAGATGTGGAGTTGAAGTTACTCGTTCTAAAGTTCGTCGTGAACGTATGGGACATATTGAACTTGCTACTCCTGTCTCTCATATTTGGTTCTTTAAAGGTGTTCCTTCTCGTATGGGATTAGTACTTGATATGAGTCCTAGAGATTTGGAAGAAGTATTATACTTTGTTAGTTATGTAGTAATTGATAAAGGTAATGCACCTCTTGAAAATAAGCAAACTTTATCTGAAAAAGAATATCGTGCTTATTATGAAAAATATGGTACTGGCTTTAGAGTTGGTATGGGTGCAGAAGCTATTAAAGAACTTTTAAAGAAAGTTGATTTAAAAGCTGAAATTGATCAAATAGAAAAAGAACTTGAGACAGCTCAAGGTCAAAAGAGAACTAGATTGTTAAAGAGACTTGATGTTTTAGATGCTTTCTATGCTTCAGGTAATAAACCAGAATGGATGATACTTGATTGTATTCCAGTTATTCCACCAGAGTTACGTCCTATGATTCAACTTGATGGTGGTAGATTTGCAACTAGTGACTTAAATGACTTATATCGTCGTGTTATTAACCGTAATAATCGTTTGAAAAAACTTATTGATTTAGGTGCTCCTACAATTATTATTCAAAACGAAAAACGTATGTTACAAGAAGCAGTTGATGCATTATTTGATAATGGACGTCGTGGTAGAAGTGTAACAGGTGCAGGAAATAGACCTTTAAAATCATTATCTAGTATGTTAAAAGGTAAACAAGGTCGTTTCCGTCAAAACTTATTAGGTAAACGTGTTGACTATTCTGGTCGTTCAGTTATTGTAGTTGGTCCATCATTAAAGATGTATCAATGTGGTATTCCAAAAGAGATGGCTCTTGAATTATTTAAACCACATGTTATTCATGGATTAGTAGAAAAAGATATTGCTCATAATATTAAAGCTGCTAAACGTTTAATAGAAAATCAAGATCCAGTAGTTTGGGATGTTGTTGAAGAAGTTATTAAAGAACATCCAGTTATGCTTAACCGTGCTCCAACATTACATAGATTAGGTATTCAAGCATTTGAACCAATCTTAGTTGGTGGTAAAGCTATTCGTCTTCACCCATTAGTTTGTCCAGCATTCAATGCAGACTTCGATGGTGACCAGATGGCTGTTCATGTTCCTCTTTCAGAAGAAGCTAAAGCAGAAGCTAGAATGTTGATGTTAGGTTCTAATAACATTCTTCATCCAAAATCAGGAGATCCAATTGTTACTCCTTCACAGGATATGGTTTTAGGTAACTATTACATAACAATGGAAAAAGCTGGGGAAGATGGAGAAGGTAGAGTATTTAAGAATACTAATGAAGCATTAATGGCTTATGAAAGAAGAGAATTAACTCTACATACACGTATTGCTATTCCAGTTGATTCATTTAAATATAAATTATTTACTGAAAGTCAACATGGTAAATATTTAGTAACTACTGTTGGTAAAATTAAATTTAATGAAATATTACCAGATTCATTTGCATTTATAAATGAACCCACAGATGATAATATTCAAAATATTACTCCTAATAAATACTTCTTAGAGAAGGGTACAAATATTCCTGAGGCAATTAAAGAAATGCCTTTAGTAAAACCTTTTGCTAAGAGTACATTAGAGAAGATAATTGCTCAAGTATTTAAGAGATATAAGACTACTGAAACGTCTACAATGCTTGATAATTTAAAAGACTTAGGGTTTAAATATTCTACTATCTCAGGTATTACTGTTAGTATGGCAGATGTTGAAATTAGTAAGAAAAAACCTGAGATTGTTGCTGAAGCACAAAAGACTGTTGATAAAATTAATAAACAGTACAAGAGAGGTTTAATAACAGAAGAAGAAAGATTTAACAATGTTATTAGTACTTGGAATAATGCTACTGACCAGGTTAAGGCTGAACTTGAGGAAGTTTCTCATACTGATATTGATAATCCAATATTCATCATGATGAACTCTAAAGCTCGTGGTAACATTTCTAACTTTACACAAGTTGCTGGTATGCGTGGTATTATGGCTAAACCAGATGGTACTTCAGTAGAAATTCCAATTCTTTCAAACTTCATTGAAGGTTTGTCAGTTGCTGAATTCTTCTTATCTACACATGGTGCTCGTAAAGGTTCTGCCGATACAGCATTAAAGACAGCAGATTCAGGATACTTAACTCGTCGTTTAGTAGATGTATCTCAAGATTTAATAGTTAGAGAAGCAGATTGTGGTACTGATCAAGGCGTTGTTGTTAAAGACTTTATTAATGAAAAGACTGGTACTGTAATTGAATCTTTAAGAGATCGTATTGTTGGTAGATTTGCTAATAAGAAGATTGTTAATCCAGAAACTAAGGCTGTTATTGTTGATAGACTTGAAATGATAACTGAGTCTTTAGCTGATAAGATCATTGCTGCAGGAATTAAAGAAGTTGAAATACGTACTATTTTAACTTGTGGAACTGCTAATGGTGTTTGTCAAAAGTGTTATGGACGTAACTTAGCAACAGGTAACTTAGTTGAAATTGGTGAAGCTGTTGGTGTTATGGCTGCTCAATCAATTGGTGAACCTGGTACTCAGCTTACTATGCGTACATTCCACTCTGGTGGTGTTGCACATGGTGGTGATGCAGATATTACTCAAGGTCTTCCTCGTGTTCAAGAGTTATTCGAAGCACGTAATCCAAAAGGAAAAGCTACTATTGCTGAAATTGATGGTACTGTTACTAAGATTAAAGAAGATCATGGTAAATATAAGATCAGTATTACTAATAAACTTGAAACTAAAGAACATGTTACTAACTATGGTTCTAAGTTATGTGTAGAAAAGGGTACAGAAGTACATTGTGGAGATAGACTTACTGAAGGTGCTATTAGTCCTAAAGAGTTACTTGCTGTAACTGATCCAATTACAACCCAAGAATATATCTTGAAAGAAGTACAAAATACTTATCGTTCTCAAGGTGTTGATATTTCAGATAAACATATTGAAGTTATTGCACGTAGAATGATTTCTAAGATAAGAATAGTTGAAGGTGGAGATACTAAATTCTTACCTGGTAGTCTTGTTAACTTCCGTGAATTTACAGATGGTAATAAAGATGCTGTTATTAATGGTAAGAGACCTGCTCTTGGTGTTCCATTACTTCTTGGTATTACTAAAGCCGCACTTGAAACTGATTCATTCTTATCAGCTGCATCATTCCAAGAGACAACTCGTATCTTAACTGATGCTGCTATTAAAGGTAAAGTTGACCATTTATCAGGACTTAAGGAAAATGTTATTATCGGTAAACTAATTCCTGCTGGTACTGGTAGTAAGACTTATCGTGACATAGATTATGAACTAAAAACAGAATTTATGGATGATGAACCTTTAGAAAAATTAGAAGATCAATTTATGGAGTAGAATTTCTACTCCTTTTTGTTTGATTTTCAGTATTTTATTCTTGACTTATAATTAGCTAAGTGTTATATTATTCTTGCTGATTAAATAGCTTTGCTTTTAGGCAAAGTTTTATTTAAGGGGTAGAATGATACACCTGGATATGTGTAAAGAAAGGAGATATGTTTTATGCCTACAATAAACCAATTAGTTCATAAAAATCGTAAAGATAAGGTAAGAAAGAGTAAAGCACCTGTATTAGGAGTTGGATTAAATACAATTCAAAAGAAAACTACAGATGTTAAATCACCTCAAAAGCGTGGAGTTTGTACTCGTGTTGGTACAAAGACACCTAAGAAACCAAACTCAGCATTACGTAAGTATGCTCGTGTACGTTTATCAAATGGTAAAGAGGTTGATACTTATATTCCAGGAATTGGACACAACTTACAAGAACATAGTGTTGTTTTAATTCGTGGTGGACGTGTTAAGGACTTAATCGGAGTTCGTTATCATATTATTCGTGGTACATTAGATACTGCTGGAGTAAAAGATCGTAAGCAAGGTCGTAGTAAATACGGAGCTAAAAAAGGAAAGTAATTTAAATTTAAGTAAATGAAGGGAGGAAATTAAAATGCGTAAGAGACGTGCAGTAAAGAGAGACATTTTACCAGATCCAATATATAAGTCAAAAGTAGTTGCTAAACTAATTAATACTATTATGTTAGATGGTAAAAAGGGAACAGCTCAAACAATAGTTTATGAAGCATTTGATACAGTTAAGAATAAAACTGGTAAAGATCCAATAGAAGTATTTAATGCTGCTATGGAAAATATAAAACCACAACTTGAAGTTAAAAGTCGTCGTGTTGGTGGTTCAAATTATCAAGTACCAATTGAAGTTACACCAGCTAGAAGCCAAGCTTTAGCACTTAGATGGTTAACTAAATATTCACGTGAACGTGGTGGAAAAGGTATGGCTGATAATTTAGCTAATGAAATAATTGATGCATCAAATGGAACAGGTGCAGCAGTTAAGAAACGTGAAGATACACATAGAATGGCAGAAGCTAATAAGGCTTTCGCTCATTATAGATGGTAGGAAGGGGTAAATTATGGCAAGAGATACGTCTTTAGATAAGACAAGAAACTTTGGAATTATGGCCCATATCGATGCTGGTAAGACTACAACTACAGAACGTATTTTATTCCTTGCTGGTAAAATCCATAAAATTGGTGAAACTCATGATGGAGCTAGCCAGATGGACTGGATGGAACAAGAAAAGGAACGTGGTATTACTATCACATCTGCAGCAACAACTGCATATTGGAAGGGTTATCGTTGCAATATCATCGATACTCCAGGTCACGTAGATTTTACAATCGAAGTTAGCCGTAGTTTAAGAGTCCTAGATGGTTCAGTAGCATTACTTGATGCTCAAGCTGGTGTTGAACCACAAATGGAAACAGTTTGGAGACAAGCTGATGAATTTAATGTTCCTAGAATTATTTTCGCTAATAAAATGGGAAAAATGGGTGCAGATTTTGCATACAGTTTAAAGAGTATTAAGAACAGATTAGGAGTTAATGCTGCTCCAATTGAATGGCCAATTGGTGCTGAAGATAACTTCAGTGGTGTTGTTGATATTCTTACTAAGAAAGCTTATAAGTTTGATGGTACTGAAGATGAAAATGCTACAGAAATCGAAATGCCAGCTGACTTAGTTGATATAGTTAACGAAAAACATGCTGAATTATTAGAAGCAGTTGCTGAATTTGATGATGAAATGATGGAAAAATATCTTGAGGGTGAAGAAATTCCAGTAGATATGGTTAAGAAAGCTATCCGTAGTGGATGCTTACAAGCTAAATTCTTCCCAGTTATGTGCGGAGATGCTTTAAGCAATATGGGTATTAGACCTTTACTTGATGCTGTTATTGATTACTTACCATCACCACTTGATACTCCAGCAATTCATGGTAAGAATTTAAAAGGCGAAGATGAAGTTCGTCATCCAAGTGATGATCAACCATTCAGTTCACTTGCATTCAAAGTTATGACAGATCCATTTGTAGGACGTTTAACTTTCTTCAGAGTTTACTCTGGACATTTAAGTAGTGGTAGTTATGTATTAAACTCTACTAAAGATGTTAAAGAAAGAATTGGACGTATACTACAAATGCATGCTAATACACGTAAAGAAATATCTGATGTTTATACAGGAGATATTGCTGCTGCAGTAGGCTTAAAGAATACTACTACTGGAGATACTTTATGTGATGAAAAGAAACCAATTATTTTAGAGAGCTTAGTAGTTCCTGAGCCAGTTATTCAACTTGCTGTTGAACCAAAATCTAAAGCTGATCAAGATAAGATGGCATTAGCACTACAAAAATTAGCTGAAGAAGATCCAACATTTAAAGTTCATACTGATCATGAAACAGGTCAAACTGTTATCGCTGGTATGGGTGAGTTACACTTAGACGTATTAGTAGATCGTATGAGACGTGAATTTAATGTTGAGGCTAATGTTGGTGCTCCACAAGTTGCTTATCGTGAAACAATTAAGCAAGCTGCTGATTGTGAAGGTAAATATATTAAACAATCTGGTGGTCGTGGACAATATGGTCACGTTTGGGTTAAATTTGAGCCAAATCCTGATAAGGGATATGAATTCGTTGACCAAATCGTTGGTGGAGTTGTTCCTCGTGAATATATTCCAGTTGTAGATAAAGGATTACAAGAAGCATTACAAACAGGTGTACTTGCAGGATATCCTATGATAGATGTTAAATGTACATTATTTGATGGATCTTATCATGATGTAGATTCTAACGAAATGGCTTTCAAGATTGCAGCTAGTTTTGCATTAAAAGAAGCTAAAAATAAATGTAAACCAGTATTACTTGAACCTATTATGAAAGTAGATGTTACTACTCCAGATGAATATTTTGGTAATGTAATGGGTGACCTTACTTCTCGTCGTGGTAAACCATTAGGACAAGAATCACAAGGTAATGCTGTTAAGCTTAGTGCTATGGTTCCACTTTCTGAAATGTTTGGATATGCTACTAACTTACGTTCTAATACACAAGGTAGAGCAACATTCGTAATGTTCTTCGATCATTATGAAGAAGTTCCAAAAAATATTGCAGATGAAATTATTAAAAAAAGTGGTAACTAAAATTAATTAAATTCGTATCAAAATAGTTGAAAAAACTTCAATTATTAGATAAAATAAATGTTGTATATATATAAGGAGGAAATTTAAAATGGCAAAAGAAAAATTTGATCGTTCAAAACCACATGTTAACATTGGTACAATTGGACACGTAGATCATGGTAAAACAACTTTAACTGCTGCTATTACTAAATGCTTAGATGGAAAAAATGGTAATAAAGCTGTTGACTTCTCTAACATTGATAAAGCACCAGAAGAAAGAGAACGTGGTATCACTATCAATACTGCTCACGTTGAATATAGTACTGATAAGAGACATTATGCTCACGTTGACTGTCCAGGACATGCTGATTATGTTAAAAACATGATTACAGGTGCTGCTCAAATGGATGGAGCTATCTTAGTTATTGCTGCTACAGATGGACCTATGGCACAAACTCGTGAACATATCTTACTTGCTCGTCAAGTTGGAGTACCTAAAATGGTAGTATTCATGAACAAATGTGATATGGTAGATGATCCTGAATTATTAGATTTAGTAGAAATGGAAATTCGTGACTTATTAAATGAATATGGTTACGAAGGAGATGATACTCCAATTATCCGTGGTTCAGCTCTTAAAGCTCTTGAAGGAGATCCTAAATGGGTTGCTAAGATTGATGAATTAATGGATGCTGTTGATACTTGGATTCCTACTCCAGAAAGAGATAATGATAAACCTTTCTTAATGAGTATCGAAGACGTATTCACAATCACTGGTCGTGGTACAGTTGTTACTGGACGTGTTGAACGTGGTACATTAAAACTTAACGATGAAGTTGAAATCGTTGGTATCAAACCTACTAAGAAAACAGTTGTTACAGGAATTGAAATGTTCCGTAAACAATTAGACTTTGCTGAAGCTGGAGATAACGCTGGAGTTTTACTTCGTGGTATCGGACGTGAAGAAGTTGAACGTGGACAAGTTCTTGCTAAACCAGGAAGTGTTACACCTCATGACAAATTCAAAGCTGCAGTTTATGTATTAAGCAAAGAAGAAGGTGGACGTCATACTCCATTCTTCACAAACTATCGTCCTCAATTCTATTTCAGAACTACTGATGTAACTGGTGTTATTACACTAGAAGACGGAGTTGAAATGGTAATGCCAGGAGATAACGTTAATATTGAAGTTGAATTAATTCACCCAATAGCACTTGAACAAGGTACTAAATTCTCTATCCGTGAAGGTGGACGTACTGTTGGTGCTGGTAACGTTACTGAAATCCTTAAGTAATAAAATGAAAAAAGCATTGTAAAATGCTTTTTTTGTGCTTTTAAAAACACTTTATTAAATATAAAGTGTTTAATTTTTACTAAAAGTTTTATATAAATTGTAAGAAAAATTATTTAAAACAATATCAAATTCACCAATATATTCTGTGACTATAGAATTAAATCCTAACTTTGTTTCGTTTAAACCACTATATTTATTTTCTTTTTCAAATTCTCCAGCAACAGCATTCATATTAATGTATTTATAACCCATATTGGCATAGTCATTAATCATTTGCCATTTTATTAGATAACTTGGATTAAGATTACCGTACTTTTCATTAAAGCCTTCAGCAATAACAAAAGCGGCGTTGTCATAAGTTAAAACAAGAGCTCCAGCAATAGGAATACCTTCTGGGTACTTTCTTAATAAATCAGTTGCAATTAACATGTTTTCCTTATAAATACTTAGTAATTTATCAGAATCCATTTTTTTACTTAAAATAGAAGCACGTTCTGCTTCAGTTAAGCCAGAACTTTGCATTTGATCATTTAATTGTTCATTATTTTGTAGTTCCTCTTCATAAGTCCTTCTACTGTTAATTATAAACATTTCAGTGTTGACTTTAGCAAAGTAAATATCAATATATTTACTAAAATTATTACAAAACTCAGCATAATATTTAAATGGTTTATTATCTTTACCTTTAATGAAATTATAGAACATTTTTAAGTTTTTGCTTTGATCACGATGAGCTTCAATTCCAGAATTGATTGCTCTTCTTATTTTGGTTCTAGTTTTTTTACTAAAACTATCAAAGATAGTCTGAGGATCTTTATTTAAAAGAACTAGAGCTTCGAAACGAGGTTTTTCATTTTCAAAAAACTTGTTTTTACCTTTATACGTAAAGCCAGCTGTTGAGAGATTGGCCATAATAATTGATTCTTGTCTATTAACATTAATGGTGTCTCCAGTACTACTTTTAACACCGATAGGGATATAGGGATCCATTTTTAAATACATGAAACCTTGTTTACCTAGTAATTGTTTTAATTTTTCAACTAATTCTTTTACTTTAACAGAGTCAGTATAATCAAATAAGATACCTCTAGGAGCATAAGCCATTTTATTACTTAAAAAGACTTCTTTAAACATGATCATCGTAGCACCAATTAAACGATTATTATTATCTACAAAGCCTAAATAATGAACGCCATAACCAAATTTAAGCATAGTACTACCGTAGGCACTAGTTTGGTAATAGTTACGATAAAGATGTTCTTTTGCGTACTTATCGAATTGATCTGGTCTTAATGTTACTATTTTCATATAAATCCCTTTCCTAGACTACTTTTATTATACCACAAATTCTTTAACTCTATCAACATAAAATAGTGGTTATCCAGGCTTTTTAGTAGTATAATTATATTGGTGATATGATGTTTAAAAATAATAAAGTTTTAATCTTAGGATTAGCAAGAAGTGGTTATCAAGCTGCGAAAGTTTTAATAAAAAGAGGTAATACAGTTATCTTGAATGATGGTAAAGCGGAAGAAAAGCTTGATCAAGAACAAATAAAAGAATTAAGAGAAGCTGGGGTTGAATTAATATTTGGTGGTCATCCTGATGATTTATTAGATAGTAGTTTTGATTATTTAATTAAAAATCCTGGTGTTCCGATTGATCATAAATATGTTTTAAAAGCTAGAGAACTTGGAATAGAAGTTATTAATGAAGTAGAGATGGCTTATAGACTTTTACCTGAAAATGTTAAGATAGTAGGAATTACTGGTACAAATGGAAAAACTACTACCACAACTTTAACTTATGAAATTTTACATAAAGCACTAGGAGATAAAGTTTTCTTGGCAGGAAACATTGGATATCCATTATGTAGTATTTTAGATAAAGTTAAAGAAAATGATATTATTGTGATGGAAGTTTCTTGTCAACAATTAGAGAATTTATCAACATTTAGACCTAATGTAGGTTTAATTACTAATTTAAGTCCAGCACATATAGACTTTTTAAAGAGTTATGAGAATTACAAGTATGTTAAATCTAAATTATTTAAGAATCAAGATAGTTCAGATGTAGCGATTGCGAATATGGAAAATAATGATGTCTTAGAAATTACTAAAAATATTAAATCTCAAGTTAAGTATTTTTCTAGTGCGAAGGAAATTAATGGCTGTTACTTAAAAGATGGAGCAATTTATTATTATGGAGATAAAGTAATAGATACTGATTCTATTTTTATAGCTGGAAAGCATAATTTAGAAAATTGTATGGGTGCTATTATGATTGCGAAGGAGTTTAAGGTTTCTAATGATGTTATTTGTGATGTTATAAGTAACTTTAAGGGTGTAGAACATAGACTTGAGTTTGTAGCAAAGGTTAATGGTAGAAGTTTCTATAATGATACGGAAGCAACTAATATTAAATGTACGCAAATTGCTTTATCATCTTTTGATAAACCTATTATTGTAATTTTAGGTGGTTTAGAAAGAGGTCAAGATTTCTTTGAATTAGCACCTTTTATGGAACATGTTAAGGCTATTGTTGGGATAGGACAATGTCGTGAAAGAGTTCTTGAATTTGGTAAGAGTGTAAATATTCCAACTTATATTTATGAAAAACTTAGTGATGGTTTTGATAAATGTTATGAAATTAGTGAAAATGGTGATATTATATTATTGAGCCCTGCTTCTGCTTCATGGGATCAATATAAAGAGTGTGAAGTTAGAGGGGCAGAATTTAAAAGTAAAGTGGAGGAATTGAAGAATGAAGATTAAAGATATTAAAGGTAGAGAAGTATTAGATTCTAGAGGAAATCCTACTGTAGAAGTTGATGTTATTCTTGAAAATGGTATTTTAGGTAGAGCTATTGTTCCATCTGGTGCTTCTACTGGTGAAAGAGAAGCTTTAGAGATGCGTGATGGTGGTAGTCGTTACAATGGAAAGGGTGTTTTAAAAGCTGTTGGTAATGTTAATACTACTATTAGAGAAAAGTTAATTGGAATGGATGCAGCTGATCAAGAATTAATTGATAAGACTATGATAGAGTTAGATGGTACTGAGACTAAATCTAATCTTGGTGCTAATGCTATTTTAGGTGTTAGTATGGCTTGTTTAAAAGCTAGTGCAATTAATGCTGGTAAGCCTTTGTATGCTTATGTTGGTGATGGTAGAACTCTTCCTTATCCAATGATGAATATTATAAATGGTGGTGCTCATGCTGATAATAATTTGGACTTTCAAGAGTTTATGATTATTCCACAACGTGATACTATTCATGAAAGAGTTAGAGTTGGTGCTGAAGTATTTCATTCTTTGAAGAAAGTTCTTAATGAGAAAGGTTATTTTACTGGTGTAGGTGATGAAGGTGGTTTTGCACCTAATCTAGGGTCAAATAAAGAGGGATTTGAACTTATACTAGAAGCTATTAAAAAAGCAGGATATGAGCCTTTTAAAGATGTTAGATTGGCTATTGATGTTGCTGCTTCAGAATTTTATGAAGATGGATATTATAATGTTGATGGTAAGAAGTTAACAACAGATGAGTTGATTGATTTTTATGAAGAATTAGTTAATACATATCCAATTGTATCTATTGAAGATCCTGTTGATGAAAATGACTGGGAAGGATTTAGAAAGATTACTGAACGTTTGGGAGATAAGATTCAATTAGTAGGTGATGACTTATTTGTTACTAATAAGAAGTGCTTACAAAAGGGTATTGATAATCATGCAGGAAATGCAATCTTACTTAAAGTTAATCAAATTGGTACAATAACTGAAACTTTAGAAACTATTAAATTAGCTAAAGATAATGGCTATAAAACAGTTATTTCTCATCGTTCTGGTGAAACTGAAGATACTACAATTGCTGATTTAGCAGTAGGACTTGATTTAGGACAAATTAAGACTGGATCTATGTCTAGAACAGATAGAATTTGTAAGTACAATCAATTAATGAGAATTGAAGAAGAACTTAACTAGTTATAGTTAGAGAGTGAATTTTAAATTTCACTCTCTTTTAAGGATTGGTCATTTGTTCTTGACAATATTCTTTATTAATAATAGAATAATATATATTTTATTAATCCATATGAAAGACCATGATTAGGTTAGCTCTTATTCAAAGTGAATTAAGGATAGTGAGAACTTAATAATAATCTGATTTAATCCCAAGCTTTCTAGGAAAAGTATTTGTACTTTCGGTGGAAACATCGTTAACAATGTTTAAGTTAAATTAAGGATGGTACCGTGCTTTTGCACTCCTTTGGTATCATCCTTTTTTATATATTGAGGAGGAATTAAGATGAAATTAAGTAAAAGTTATTTCTTTACATTAAGAGAAGATGTTAAAGATGAAGAAAGTATGAGTGGTAAATTACTTGTACGTAGTGGAATGATTAAAAAAGTAGGAGCAGGTATTTATATGTTTTTACCATTAGGTCTTAAAACATTAGATAAAATACGTAGTATTGTCAAAGAAGAAATGGATAATGCTGGAGCTCAAGAATTATTAATGCCGTCATTAATTCCTAGTGAAGTTTATGAAACTTGTGGAAGAGTAGAGGCTTTTGGTAAAGATATGTTTAATTTAAAAGATCGTTTTGATAAGCCTTTTGTATTAGGACCTACTCATGAAGAATTATTCACAATAGCTGCGAAAAGTATGGTACAAAGTTATAAGGATCTACATTTTACTATTTATCAACAAGCAGATAAATTTAGAGATGAACCTAGACCTCGTTATGGACTTATAAGAGTTAGAGAATTTATTATGAAGGATGCTTATTCTTTTGATAAAGATGATGATGGCTTAGACGAGAGCTATAATGTTATGAAGGAAGCTTATAACAAGATCTTTGATCGTATGGGGCTTGATTATAAGATTGTTAAAGCAGATACAGGTGCAATGGGTGGTACATTATCTGAAGAATATCAAGCAGTAACAGATATTGGAGAAGATACTCTAGTACTTTGCGATAAGTGTAATTATGCGGTTAATATGGAAGTTGCGACTCATAAGATTGATGAAGATAATGAAGAGGAAAAGACTTTAGAAATGGTTGAGACTCCTCATCAAGAAACGATTGAAGATGTTTGTAATTATTTAAAACTAGATGTTAAAAAATCTGTTAAAGCTTTACTTATGAATATTAATGGTGAATTTGTTACTTTCTTTGTTAGAGGAGATAGAGAACTTAATGAAAATAAAGTTAGTAAGTTATTTGGAGTTAAGGAAATCAATTTCGCTAATGATGAGTTAATTGCGACTAGTAATGCAGTTCCAGGTTATACAGGACCTATTGGATTAAATTGTAAAGTAGTTGTGGATAAAGAAATTTTAGGTATAAAAAACTTCTGTTGTGGTGCTAATAAAGAAGGATATCATTATATTAATGCTAATGTTTCTGATATTAACTATGATATGGCTGCGGATATAGCTAATGTAGTTAGTGGAGATCATTGTCCAATGTGTGATGGTAGTCTTTACTTTAAGAAAGGTATTGAAGTTGGTAATTTATTTAAACTTGGTACTAAATATGCGGAAAAATTAGGTTTAACTTATTTAGATGAAAATAATAAGGAGTGCATTACAACTATGGGGTGCTATGGTATTGGTGTAGGAAGAATACTTGCAGCAGTAATTGAACAACATAATGATGAACATGGTATTATTTTCCCTAAAGAAGTAGCACCTTATCAAATATATATTGCAATTGCAAATATGAAGGATGAAGAACAAGTTAGAGTAGCAAATAAATTATATGATACTTTAACTAAAAAAGGTATTGAGACAATTCTTGATGATCGTGATTTAAGAGCAGGAGTTAAGTTTAAAGATGCTGATTTGATTGGTATTCCTTATAGAGTAGTAGTAGGAAGAGGAGCAAGTGACAACATTGTGGAATTAAAAGAACGTAGTACAGGAGAAAATGTAGAAATAGAATTAGATAAACTTATTGCTAAAATGGATAAGGAATATGTTAAATAAAAGTGTTGTATTACAACGTTCAGGGGAAATAATTCCAGATATATATGCACTTGATAAATTGGGTGCAGGTCATGATGGTTCGGTATTTAGATTTAATGCAAAGGCTTTAAAGATATTGAAATATGATTATAAAGTTCGTCGAGATAGAGATCTTATGACATTAGACAAAGCCCTTTATTTTAGAGATAATTTAAGATTAAGAAGAATTGCTTGTCCAATAGATGTTTTCTTTGATGAAGAAGAAAAATTTGCGGGATATGTAATGGATTATTATGATGATGTTACTAAAGAAGGAAATCAAGAAAAAAGAAGAGTAGCTAGTTTTTCAGGAGAAGACTTGTTAGAAGCTATTGAAGATTTGGAAGAGGATTTTGCATCTTTAAGTAAAAATCATATCTTGGCACGTGATATTAATAGAGGAAGTTATATTTATACTAATAGTTTCCTTCATTTGTGTGATACAGATAAATATCAAATGTTGAGTAGTGGTGATGCAGCTTATCGTAATCAATGTATGCTTAACTTTGTAGTGGCTAAGATGATTGCGTTAGAAGCTAAAAGAAGCTTTGATTTAGATAAGAATCAAACTAAACAAGTTAATGCTTGGGTAAAGGATTCAGCTAATCGTGGAAGGTTTTTAGCAGAATTTAAAAATGAGATAGATCATGAAAAAGATCAGAAAATTGGTCAAATAGTTGAGCAAAAAGTAAAAAAAATCATAGTTTAGTTGCAACTAAATGATATTTATGATAATATATGTATTGTTAAAACGGAGGTGTTTTATGGAAACAGCACTTTTAGTCATATCAATTTTATTAATTATTATTGTACTTTTACAAAGTGGAAAAGCAGAGGGAGCTGCACAGATAATATCTGGAGGTAACTCTGATTTGTTTACAAAGAGAAAAGAACGTGGTTCAGAACTATTTATTAGTAGAGTTACTTTGATACTTGGAATTAGTTTCTTTTTGATTTGTTTTATATCAATGTTTATATAAGGACGTAAGTCCTTTTCTTTTTGTGAAAAAGTACTAGTTATCTGAGTAAAAATAAAGTATAATATATCTAGAATAGAGGGTGACCTAATGAGAGATGCAATATTAAAAGTATTAGGAAATAGTGAAAGAGCACTTTCAGTTTATGAATTGTGTGATGCATTAAATATTAATACTGTAGAAGAGACAAAACAATTAAATGAAGAATTAAGAAAATTAGAAGAAGATGCAACTATTTATCATTCTAATAAAAATAAGTACTTAACATTAGAGAAGAGTCATTTAAGAAAGGGTGTTATGCGTACTAATAAAAAGGGCTTTGGATTTGTAGAAGTTGATGGTATGGACGATGATATCTTTGTGGCTGCAGAAAATATGAATGGTGCTATTCATGATGATTTAGTTTTAGTAGAAATTACTAGTAAGATGAATTTGGATAGATTAGAAGGAAGAGTACTTAAAATTATTAAGAGACAAATTGTTAGTTATATTGGAGAAATTAATTTTGACAATAAAGATGTAGGTCATATTACTTTAGATGATAATAAAATAAAACTTAAGATAGAAGTTCCTAGAAATCAGGCAATGAATGCGGTTGATGGACATAAAGTAGTTGTAGTACTTACAAAGAAAATTAATAATGCAGGTCGTTATGAAGGAAAAGTTGTTAATATTATAGGTCATAAAAATGATCCTGGTGTAGATATTTTATCAATAGTTTATAAATATAATATTAATACAGAGTTTCCAGATGATGTAAAAGAGGAAGTAAAACATCTTAATTCAGAAGTTCATCCAGGAGAGATGGAAGGACGTAGAGATTTAAGAGAGATGGAAATCTTTACTATTGATGGAGATGATACTAAAGATATAGATGATGCCATATCTATTCAAAAGTTTACTAATGGACATTATAAGTTAGGTGTACATATAGCAGATGTTAGTTATTATGTAAAAGAAGGATCTGCTTTAGATAATGAAGCAATGGATAGAGGTACAAGTGTTTACTTAGTAGATAGAGTTATTCCAATGTTACCACATGAGTTATCTAATGGAATTTGTTCTTTAAATCCAGGAGTAGATAGATTAGCAATGTCTTGCGTTATGGAATTTGATAGTGATGGAAGACAATTAGATTATGAAATATTCCCTAGTGTTATTAAGTCTAGAAAACAAATGACTTATAAAAATGTTAATAGTATTTTAGAGAAAAATGTAGTTCCAGAAGGATATGAGGAATTTGTACCTACACTTAAGATTATGGCTGAGTTTGCGAAGATTTTGCGTAAAGCAAAGGTAAAAAGAGGTTACTTAGACTTTGATATAGATGAAGCTAAGATATTAGTAGATGAAGAGTGTAAGCCAGTTAAGATAACAGTTAGAGAAAGAGGAACTGGAGAAAACTTAATAGAGGACTTTATGATTGCGGCTAATGAATGTGTTGCGACTCATATATATTTTATGAATTTACCATTTATTTATCGTATCCATGAAGCACCTAAAGAAGAAAAGTTACGTAGTTTCTTATCATATATGGGTAATTTAGGTTATCAGTATAATGCGGATCTTAAAGATAATAGACCAAAGACTGTACAGGGAATTCTTGATTTCTTAAAAGATAAACCAGAAGGAAAGATTCTTTCTAGTTTATTACTTAGAAGTATGCAGAAAGCTATTTATAGTACAGAAAATTTAGGACATTATGGTTTAGCAAGTGATTGTTATACACATTTTACTTCACCTATTAGAAGATATCCAGATACTACTGTTCATAGATTACTTAGAACATATCATATTAATGGTAATATAGATATGTCTGTAGTTAGAAAATGGGAAGAAAAGTTAGTATATATTGCGGAACATTCTTCAGCAAAAGAGAGAGCTTCTGTGGATTGTGAAAGAGAAGTTGAAGATATGAAGATGGCAGAATATATGGAAGGTCATATTGGAGAGAAGTTTGTTGGTATGATTTCGTCAATTACTAACTTTGGTATGTTTGTTGAGCTAGATAATTTGATAGAGGGATTGGTTCCTTTACGTGATATGCCAGATTTCTTCCATTTTAATGAAGAGACAATGACTTTAGTTGGAGAAAAGAGTGGAGTTAAATATACTCTTGGAGAAAGAGTTCAAGTTAAAGTTGTTAGAGCTTCTAAAGAGGATAAGACAATAGATTTTGAAATAGTAAAGAAGGTTTAGAATGAAGAAGAGAAAGAAAAAGCAAGTGGATACAATTTATCTATGGGCAATTTTCTTTCTTTTTGTATGGTTTTGTGTAATCTTTTATCTTTTATATGGGAGAGATATGCTTTTAAAACACACAAAAGCACCTTCTACAATGCCAGAAGTTATTAGACCTTTGAATTATGAGGCTAAGTTATTGATGGTGGGAGATGCACTTATACATAGTTCTGTTTATAATGATGCTTTAACTGAGGATGGAACTTATGATTTTAAACCCATGTTAAAGTATGTTAAACCGATCTTGAAAAGTTATGATTTAAAATATTATAATCAAGAAACTATTTTAGGTGGTTCTAGTTTAGGATATTCTAGTTATCCTAGATTTAATTCTCCAATAGAAGTAGGAGATGCTTTCTTGGATGCAGGATTTAATTTAGTTTCTTTAGCCAATAATCATACGATGGATAAAGGAGAAACTGGTGTCATTAATTCAGTTAATTACTGGAAGAGTAAGAAAAATGTGGTCTTTTCAGGTCAGTGGACTTCTTGGGAAGAGAGGAATACTAATCCAGTTTATAGTGTGAATGGTATTAATTATGCATTCTTTTCTTATACTACATGGACTAATGGATTGGAGACGCCTGCTGATAAAGAGTATTTAAATAATGTTTATTCTAATGAGAAAGCCTATCTTGATATAAATGCAGTAAAAGATAGAGCTGATGTTATTATTGTGGCAATGCATTGGGGAGAAGAGTATAATTTAGATGAGATAGATGAACAAAGAGAGATTGCGAACTACTTGTCAAGTTTAGGAGTTAATATTATAATAGGTACACATCCTCATGTTGTGGAGCCTGTGGAATATATAAATAATGGAGATACTTTAGTTATTTATTCCTTAGGTAACTTTATATCTGGACAAATTGGTTTAGATAGATTAACAGGTCTTATGATGGAAGTTACGATTAAGAAGATGGTTGATGCAGATGATAATGTTCATATTAGTATTGTGAATCCTAAAGCAGAGCTTGTTTATACAACGGCTCCACCAAATATTAGAGTTTACCCTTATAAAGAATTGAATGATGATATATTACTTAATTATCAGTATCATTATGATAAATATAAGAAGATAGTAGGAAAATATTTGCCAGAGTTGGAATGGGGACTTACGGGAGAGTGAGAAAATGGAAATTTTAAATAGAAAAGCAAATCATGATTATTTTGTGGATAGTACAGTTGAGGCTGGTATTGTTTTAACAGGAACAGAAATTAAATCTATTAGAGATGGTAAGTGTAATATTAAAGACTGTTACGGAATAGTTAAGAATGGGGAAGTTTATCTTTTAAATATGTATGTAGAACAATATAAAGAAGGTAATATTTTTAATCATGAAGAAACTAGAAGTAGAAAGTTATTACTTCATAAGAAAGAAATAAAAAAATTAGAGGAAGCCGTTACTTTAAATGGAATGACACTTGTTCCTTTAAAACTTTATTTTAAAAATAATAAGTTAAAAGTTTTATTAGGTGTTTGTCGTGGTAAAAAGAATTATGATAAAAGAGAATCTATAAAGGAAAGAGATATAAAGAGGGAAACATTGAAAAACTTAAAAAAATATTAGCTTTATGTTACTCTTTATGTACTTTGAAGAACTTAATAATTATTTAATGCATATAAAAAGATGCTTTTTTAAGCATCTTTTTTGTATATTTGAATGAATTTTTCATATAGTTTTTGACATTCGTCTTTATTCATTTCAGGTTTATCTTTATATGGATATGGAATGTTTAAGACTTGATATTTTTCTTCACCTAAGTGGTGATATGGTAAAAATTCTATTTTTTCAATATTATTTATTTTTTTTATGTATTCAGCTAGAGAAGTAATATATTCTAGACTGTCTGTAACGCCTGGTACAATTACTTGCCTAATCCAAACAGCTTTATTTTTTTTGTTTAAAGCTTTTATGAATTCTTCAACTTTTTCAATGTCGCCACCTGTTAGACTTTTAAGTCCTTCTCTAGTAGTGTGTTTAATATCTAAAATTACTAGATCAACGTAATCTAAAATTTTATCATAATCTCCATTTCCATAACCAGCTGTATCTAAAGCAATGTGGATATTTTCTTTTTTGAGGATTTTGGCAACTTCAATAATGAATTCACTATGAAGAAGCGGTTCTCCACCAGAAAATGTAATGCCACCTTTATTTTTAAAGTAAGGTTTGCATCTAATTACTTTTTCAGCAATTTCTTCTGGTGTGTAGTTTTCATCTTTTTTTCGCCACATTTCAGGATTGTGACAGTATTTACAACGAAGATTACAGCCATTAAAGAAAATTACTGTTCTGATACCTGGTCCGTCTACAAGACCAAATGTTTCAATTGAATCAATACTTGCTTTCATATTACATCTTTTCATGGAAAGTTCTTGAGATAACTTCCAATTGTTGTTCTTTTGTTAAACGATTGAAGTGTACTGAGTAACCAGAAACACGAATAGTTAATAGTGGATATTTCTCTGGGTGGTTCATAGCATCAATTAATGTTTCACGATTTAAAACATTAACATTTAAGTGATGAGCACCTTGACTGAAGTAACCATCCATTAAAGTTACAAGATTTTCGATTTGACTGGCACTGTCATTGCCTAAAGCACTAGGTATGATTGAGAATGTATTAGAAATACCATCTTTACAACATCTTTCGTATGGTAATTTAGCTACTGAGTTTAGTGAAGCAATAGCTCCGCTTTTATCACGTCCGTGCATTGGATTGGCACCTGGAGCGAAAGGTTCACCTTTCTTTCTACCATCTGGAGTAGAACCAGTTTTAGCACCATATACAACGTTAGAAGTAATAGTTAAAACTGACATAGTTGGTTCAGCATTACGATATGTTGGATGTTTCTTTAGTTCGCTAGACATTTTATCAACTACTTCGATAGCAATATCATCTACACGATCATCATCATTACCATATTTTGGGAAATCTCCTTCAATTTTGAAGTCAATGCATAATCCATCTTTATCTCTGATTGGTGTAACTTTAGCATATTTGATAGCAGATAGAGAGTCAGCTACAACAGAAAGTCCGGCAACACCATAAGCCATATAACGATGTACATTAGTATCATGTAGTGCCATTTGTCCAGCTTCATAAGCATATTTATCATGCATGTAGTGGATAATGTTCATAGCATCTGAGTAAATTTTTGCGACTTTTTCTAACATTTTAAAGTATGCTTTTTTAACCTTTTCATAATCTAGGACTTCGTCTGTCATCTTTTCAAAGCCATCAATTACATGGTCTTTTTTAACTTCATCAATACCACCATTGATACTATATAATAGAGCTTTTGCAAGATTACAACGTGCTCCAAAGAATTGCATATCTTTACCTAATCTCATAGCAGATACGCAGCAGGCAATTGCATAGTCGTGACCATATATTTCACGCATTAAGTCATCACTTTCATATTGGATGGCATCAGTTGCAATTGACATTTTAGCACAATATTT
This sequence comes from uncultured Bacilli bacterium, assembly GCA_934162125.1. GTDB lineage: Bacteria > Bacillota_I > Bacilli_A > RF39 > UBA660 > CAG-877. Next base: position 43,272 of record CAKPHU010000004.1, on the reverse strand, counting down.
TTTGAATGTTTCTGGTAAGTGTTCACTCCATAAAACAGTCATATTTGGTTCTGGTGCTGGTCCTAAATTTGTTAGTGAATGAAGTAGACGGTATGAACTTTTTGTTACCATGTGCTTTTTGCTGTTACTCATTCCAGCAATACTACAAGTTACCCATGTTGGATCACCAGAGAATAGAGCATCATAATCAGGAGTTCTTAAGTGTCTTACTAATCTTAATTTGATTACAAATTGATCGATTAATTCTTGAGCTTTTCTTTCTGTCAAAGTACCATTTTCTAAATCTCTATTAATATAGATATCAAAGAAAGCGTCTACTCTTCCTAAACTCATTGCGGCACCATTATTTTCTTTTACAGCAGCAAGATAAGCAAAGTAAGTCCATTGAATAGCTTCTTTAGCATTCTTTGCTGGCTTAGAAATATCAAAACCATATGTTTTAGCCATAGCTTTAATTTCTTCTAAGGCACGATATTGCATAGCAACATCTTCACGTAATTGAATTAGATCATTTGTCATTGGACCAGTAAGGTTGTTCCAATCTTTTTCTTTTTGTTCTTTTAGATAATCAATACCATATAGAGCAACACGACGATAGTCACCAATGATACGTCCACGTCCGTAAGCATCAGGTAATCCTGTTAATAAACCTACGTGACGAGCTTTTCTTATTTCTTCTGTGTATGCATCGAAAACGCCTTGATTGTGTGTCTTACGAAATTCATTGAAATATCTATCAACAGTTGGATCTAATTTATATCCATAAGCATCTAATTCTTGATATACCATACGGATACCACCATATGGGTTAACAATTCTTTTTAATGGAGCATCTGTTTGAAGTCCAACTATAACATTGTCTTCACTACAAATGTAACCTTTATTATAAGCGTTAATTCCAGACATGTGTTTTGTATCAATATCTAGAACATGTTTTTTAAGTTCTTTTTTTAATAGTTTTTGACAAGTATCCCAAACTGCATCAGTTTTTTTAGTTTTCTTTTCTAGAAAAGATTCATCTCCATCATATTTGGTATAGTTTTTTTGAATAAAGTCATCGACATTAACTTCATCCATCCACTTACCTTCATTGAAATTTTTCCATTGTTCCATTTATTCACCTTCTATCATTAAGTTTACTTTAATAGTATATCATGTTTTGGTACGTTTTATAAAGTTTCAGTGTATATTTTTTTAAGATATTTTATATTTTACAGGTGGCATTTTACTTTAAAGTATGATATAATCTAGCTACATGGGGCTGACATGGTTTCGACGGGAATATTAGAGCATAGATGGCAAGTCGAATGTCCACGTTACGGACACAAAAAAATAAATGCAAAAAATTTAAAAAATGCAGTTAGCAACTTATTTGGCGGACGTCAAGCAGTTGCTTTTGCCTAATAATAATATAAGGCCTGCGCTTTCTTAAATCTTTATCTACGTGATTTTAGAAGGCTCATTTTAGTAGATTATAGCTATTCTTAGTTCGGAGAATAGAAAGAATTTAGAACTCGTATATTGTCTTGGTCGTTAATTACTTGGATGGTATACTAAAATAATTAGTTAACTAAGCTTGTAGAGGTTTATGTAGCTTTATTTTCGGACAGGAGTTCGATTCTCCTCAGCTCCACCATTTTGATAGATAACTCAGAAATTAACTTCTGAGAGTAATAAATGCTAACTAGAAATAGTTAGTTTTTTGTTGTGCATAAAAAAAGATTAGTTAAATTTCAAACTAATCCAAGCAATAAATTATATTTTATTAAATAATTAATTTTTTGTTTTTCTCCTTTAATTTAATTATTAAAGAAGAAGCAATATGTGTAGTTAATATAACTATTAGGATGTTTAGATATGGATAGTGACTTAGGTTTTTATACAACAAAGATATAACAAAAATTACCATAGGATGTATTAAATAATAATATTTAGAATAAGTATCAAATTGGAAATCCGATTTCATTTTATTAGTAATATAAATAGATGAAATAAATAAGTAATAAGTTAATGGAACACAAGATAATAAAATATTACTATTAAGTCTATCAGTATCATGTAATAAAATTGCTTCAAAAGTTAATAGGAAAAATGAAACAATTAATTTAAGAAAACAATATTTTGAATATGCCTTTTCTTTTGTACCTACATAATAACCTAGTACTACATAAAATAATCCAAAGAATAAGAAATTTCTCGTGGTAAAGAAAATATTATAATAATAAGATAATGTTCTTTTTATTGATAATGGTAAAACTCCATAATAAGTTTCTGTTGCACCAAACAATAATAATATAAAGGAAATTACTAATAAGTATTTTATATTAAATTTTTGTTTCCATTTTTTTAAAACAAGTAAAGAAAATATTGTTGCGGGAAAATACCATAAATGATAATAAACTCCTGTATAACATAAAGCAACTAACAATATAATAGGTAATAATATTATTGAAAGAATAATTAGTAAAGGTAAAGTAATATTGATTTTTGATATGTACTCATTTATGATTGGTAAATACTGAATTATTGTGCCTATTATTACAGGTATGTACAACAAACTCCAAGCAAGATACAATGGTATTGTTTTCTTTATGTATTCTTTTATATAATTTTTATTTACTTTTTCTTTTTTCGCAACAAAATAGCCAGTTATTATAAAAAATATAGGAACACATATTCTTGTAACTATATTATTGAATGCTAAATCTAATTCATTTGAAGAGTTTAAAAATGGACGTAAGTGTAATATTATAATTAAAATTGACAATATATATTTTAAAATGTTTAAGTTTTTGTAATTTAATTTATTTATTCTATAATTTTTATCTATATTTTTTTGAATAAATATAGTTGCAAGACTAAAACAAATTATCATTAAAACAATAGTGAAAGGATAGCCTAGGCCATTTTCAATTTGAAACACATTTATCAATTTTAAAAATAATATCAATATAGTTATTGTTGATATTATTATTACTTCGTTTTTATATTTCATATTTAAATCACTTCTAACTTCAAAAACAAATTATATTACACATAGATAGTCTAGAATTATTATGAAGGCTTTTTTTCTTTTAATTTTTGTAATTAAATTATATTATAGGACAAGAAATGTCATAAGAAAATGATTATATTTTGGTATTTTATAGTATGTTTTATTAATTTAGAACAATTATACTTATTTTTAATAATCTTCATAATAATTAATTATTTTTTCTTTTGTTCCATCGTTTGATATTCGATCCCATTCTTTTTTATATACTGACTTTGCATAATTCTTATTTAAATAATCTTTTTGAAATTTGTCTCTTTTTTCTATCATTAAAGGGTTGTTTGTCCAAAGATTAAAATTACCATCATTGTTAATTCTTCGGCAAATATATTCATAGCATCTTTCGAAATGTTCATCAAAAGTTTTAATATCTTGGTATGTTTTTAATGATGTGGCTAGTTGTCTTTTTGCTAATAACGCAATATCAAAGTCTCTGTCAGAATCTGAAACACATTCTCCATAAAAATTCCTTGGCCTTTTTTTTCTGGAACCTCGATGATCTTCTATGGCTTCTTTCATAATTTTGATTTGTTCATCATTAAAATATTTTTTTAGTTCTGTATCATTATTTAGTATTTTTCCTGATTCATATTCATGATTTTCTCTATCAACATTTAAGCCAATATCATGAAATGCTGCTACAACATAGGCCATATTTTTATCTAATCCATAATAGTCAGCAAACATCAGCATATTTTTAATTACATTATTTATATGTATCATTCCATGAGAATAATACTTTTCATATTTTGGAAATATATTTTTTTCTATGTATGATACTAAATTCTTATTAATTTGCATACGATCACCACTAATTTTTTAATTGATTTGTTACTTATTATTTTGTAGTACTTTTTGGGGTTTTGGTTAAAACGGCTGGTGGCTCACTTTTTCCTTTTTCATTTAATTCAGTACATAACATGTGCATTGCTACTATTTCGTTTGGGGTAAATTCAGAACTTATTTTAGTAGCTTCTTCTTCTGTCATATTAATTATGAATCTAACATCTCCACCATCTTGAATTGGAGTTAATAATCCAAATGTAGTGGCAGACTGAAATGCATTGTTTAAATCAACATGATTATTATCTGCACTTTCTTTTTTGCCAACATCTTCAAATAAAAAATGAAAATCGGGATTATCGTAAAAACCATATAAATTTTTTTCTAAATCATATTTTTTTATAATAACATCTCTTCTTTGTATAATTATGGTAGAAGATAACAATCTTAAAAAATTGTATTCACTAATTTTTGGCTTCGAATTTTCTTTTATCATATAAACCTCCCTTGTATATTAGTTATTTTATCATAGAATTTATTGCTTTAAAATAGTTTATAGAATTTGCATTATGAGCTTGTTTCGTTCTCTAATTTTACAAATTAAAGAAACTTGTGGGGAATTTTCTTTTGTGATATATTTGAGATGTAAGTAAGTAGCTTTGTATTAATAAAAAAATATTTTTAAATATTATGTTTATAGTTAGAAAATAATTTTGATTTTGTGAGATGATGTAAAGATGAAATTAATAAGAGAAGCAACTGAAGCAGAAATGATTTTAGAGTTTTTAAAGGGTGAATTAAATTCTAAAAGATTTAATGAAGAATTGAATCATGTTATTTTGGAATTAAATCTTAGTACATCTATTATTTTAGATGGTGATATAACTAATGAAGATGAGAATAGGTCTAGATTAAATATTATGAAAGTATTTAGAGGATATCCGGATAAAGAGTTATTTAATAACTTTCCCAAAATAAAAGAATGGAAATATATGGAATTGTGTAGAGAAGATATAGATAATATTTATTATATTGATTATGATTATTGGAATGAGTTATCAAATGGAACATCAAAACCAGTAGAAGCAGCAAAAGTTATTAAAAGTGGTAGAGAAATTTATGATGTTTCTAATCAACCATTTTTAGATGGAGTTGAATATAATAAAAAAAATAAGTTTCCACCAATTATTTTAATTACTTGTAATGATGAAAAGTTTCTAATAATAGAAGGTCATTCTAGAATGACTGTTTATGGATTTGATCCAAGTAAATTAGATGGTACATTTGCTTATGTAGGTTATACTTCAGAAAATGAAATGAGAAAGTATGATATAAGAATGTTAAGTGGAGAAGAGGTTAGACCAAGAAATTAATTTGTGAGGAATAATTATGAATTTTAAATTAGAAGAATTATCTTTAAATTTAGTGGATAGAGAATTGTATGAAATGTATCAAGATATTCCTAATGGCGATAATGGGCAAACTAATAGGGCATATGGATTAAGTGAGGATGAGTTTAAGAACTATATTTTGGAACAGATAGGTAGAAAGAATAATGTGGTTACTGTTGATGATACACCAACCATTACATATATAATGTATGTTAATAGTAAGCCAGTTGGCTATATATGTTTGAGAACAGAACTTGATGATAACTGGATGAAGTGGTCTGGCAACTTTTATTATCAGATTAGAAAATCAGAAAGAAGAAAAGGTTATGGTTCTAAAATGTTGGAACTTGGATTGGATGAATTAAAGAAATTAGGTTTTTCTGTTGTATATGGTCAGGCATCTGCTGGAAATATTGGAAGTGCAAAAACTATTGAAAATAATAATGGTATTTTTATAAAAGAAGAAGAGAAAACAAGATATTATAAAATTAATTTGAAATAGATATTTATATGTTAAATTTGATAGATGTTATAATTTTGGCAATTAAGGAGGAAGATTATTATGTTTAAATTAATAACTAATCAATTTAATCATCATCATAATAGTCTGTGCTTGTTAATACGACATTGAAAAAATTTCGTAGGTACAAGTGCTATTTGTCGTGCTTGTATCTAGTGTAATGAACGATAAATAGTCTCTATTATGCTACTGCAAGTACTGCAGTAGCATTTTTTGTTTAAAAAATTAACAAAAAGGAGATAGATTATGAATTCAAAAGAAATTTTAAAAAGATTAGTAAGTTACAATACGATTAATGATAAGGAGAATGAAAATATTATTAATTGTATAGAACAATATTTAAAGGGGTTAGGATTTAAAACAGAATATAAAAGCAATTGCCTTGTAATGAGCAATAAAGAAGTTTGTGATATAGGTTTTTTAGGCCATACTGATACAGTGCCATATGCAGATAATTGGTCTTATAGTCCTTTGGATTTAAGTGAAGTTGATGGGAAATTATATGGACTTGGAACAAGTGATATGAAAGGGTCTATTGCGGCAGTTTTATCAGCTGTATCTAAAATTGACTTTAATAAAAAGGGTATAAAGTTATTTTTTACGTATGATGAAGAGATTGGTTTTTCAGGAATTAATGAATTGGTAAGTAAAAAAGTTCAATTTCCAAAGTATATGATTGTTGGAGAGCCTACCTATAATGAAAAGATTAATGCAAGCAAAGGTTTATTAGAACTTAAAGTTCAATTCTTGGAGAGAATGAGGTAAGTATGAAAACTTTTAATGTTAAGAATATGTTTAATGGTGAACAATTTGAAATTAGATTTGATGATTTAACTAAGATAAATGAAATGGTTGAAAAAAATAAAGGAGGTAATAAATAATGAGAAAATTACAAATAGGAATAATGGGTTCTGCAGCTGATTTAAATTATAGTGATGAAGCATTAATGTTTGCTAAAAGATTGGGAGCACTAGTGGGGAAATCTGGTAATATACTTGTTTATGGTGCTGAGAAAACTTATACTTCACTTTCAACTGAGGCGGCAAAAGAGGCTAGTAAAAATGGTGGGATGACCGTAGGTGTGTTGAGTGGTAAAGAAAGAATTATTTATGGAGATTTTAGACCAACAGTGATGATTAATTCTGGTTTGGAATTAGGTGGGGGTAGAGAGTTTAATTTAGTTCTTTCTTGTGATGTTATTATTGCAATATCAGGTGGCTCGGGAACACTTACAGAAATGGCTATTGCATATCAAGCTGGAATACCAATAATTGTTGTGGATAAATTTGAAGGTTGGGCTGCGGCTTTAGCTGATAAATTTATTGATGATAGAAAGAGAATTAAATGTGTTGTGGCAAAAGATGAAAAAGATGCTCTTTCTAAGGCAATAGAAGCGGTTAAAATTAATAAATAGTTGAAAAAAAGAAGATTTATTTATGGTAAATTTTCTTTTCTTTTAGTATAATATGTCCTTAAACGGAGTGGTGTTGTTTATGGAATATGAAAATAAAGATATTTGTAAAGCTTGTGGAGGAATGTGCTGTAAGAAAAGTGGTTGTGATTACTTTGTTAGTGATTTTAAGACTATTACAAAAGCAGAGATAATGGCGGCTTTAGAAACTGGTAATGTTTCTATTACTTCAGCGTTTAGATTTAGAACTTTAGCGGATGGTAAGATGATTTCTAGACCACTTTTATATTTAAGGGCTCGTAATGTGGGTCGTGATGTGATAGATTTATTTTCATTAAAAAAGACTTGTTCAATGTTAACAGAGACTGGTTGTAGTTATGATTTTGAACATAGACCTGGTGGAGGAGTTAATTTAATACCAGATAAAGTGAAGTGTTATCCAGATAAAAATCCGTTACAAGAAATGCTATTGTGGGAACCTTATCAAGGTTTGCTTGGAAAGATGGTTTATAGATATACTGGTAAAAATGTGACAACAGTTATTAGAGAAGATGTGGAAAGAGTATTTTATGAGTTAATGACTGATCAAACTGATGGAGTTGATAAAAGAGAACTTGTTGATGTAAGAGAAGGGTTGCCTGATTTAATAAAATGTTTTCCAGAAGAATATAAGAATGCTAGGACAAGATCAGGAGCTTATTTAAAAGTTTATTCTAAGAGTAATAATAAAACAACAAAATAGGTAATTTGTTGTTTTATTGTTTTTTTATATTTGAATATTTTTCTCTATGTATTATCATAATAATAGAAAGGAGAATAATTATGTTAAAAAATTTGAATAAATTTTTATATTCATCTATTGCAATATCTATAATTATGTTTTTAATGGGACTTATTTTTATTATATTCCCAGAAGTTTCTTTTGAGACAATTACATATATTTTAGCTGTAGTATTAATAGTTAATGGAATATACTTTATTCTTGAAAAAGAAGCAAGCTTCTTCTTTATGGGATTTTTATCAGTTGGTATAGTAGAAATACTATTAGGTGTAGTAATGCTACTTAATCCTGACATAATGAAGACATTATTCCCTATAGTTACTGGTATTGTGATGGTTACTAAGTCAACACTTGACTTAAGAATAGCACTTTTACTTCAAAAATATAATTATGAGAATTGGTTGTCTATTTTAATTTGTGCAATTATTTCTATTATTTGTGGTTTAATAATTATTATTAATCCTTCTATTGGAACTATTGCTTTGACTACTTATTTAGGTATTATAATCACAGTTTATGCTATTTCAAATATAATAGACACAATTATATTCAAGAAGAATATTAAAGAAATAACTAAAGTATTAGAAAAGTAAGATATATAATTTTTAGTGATTAGTTATTTAGAGGAGCTTCCTTCATAGGATTTGCTCCTTTTTTCATTAAAAAACCACACCAGGTGGTGCGGTTAAAATTTCAATTTTGAACTAAATTTTTATGCATTTAAGTCTTTTTGTAATTTATCGTGTTCTTTTGTTAATTTAGTTTTTGGTGCTTCTTCTAGTTGATACCAACCTTTGTTGTAGGCTATGGCAAATAATTCTTTAGTTTGCATACTTATTTCTTCAAACATAGTGTAGTACTTTTTATATAAAGTATCACAACTTGCTTCGTTTAAAGAAATGGCCATATTTACAACAAGGTTCTTTTCACTTTCTAGGATATCAGCCATCATGTCTTTAGCAGTCACTAGAATCACCACCTTCTAAAATTTTTATAAAGCATTTACAATTCTTTGTATGAATTTTTTGTAATTTTTGAAATGCTGTTGCGACTTCTTTATCATCACATGTTTCAAGATAATAAGTTAGTTTGTTAGCTAAAGTATTATGCCATGAAAACATATCTGAGATGTAAGATAAGTCTTTTGTTGAAATCATTTTTGGTACTTTATTCATTATTTTTTCCTCCCTTATTATTATGGAATTTTTTCTTTGTTTTATACGAGAATATTTTCTTATTTTTTAGTTCATATTACTAGTGAAAGAGGTCTAGATTTGCAAAAGTCGAAATTTGTGGTATAATTATGAACATTCGGGAGGAATTACATAAATGAAAAAATGTAGTGAGTCGAAAAAGATTCGACCGATAATTTTGGTACTAACTTTATTAGTAACTATTCTTGGCGGATACGTTTTTACAAAAAATGAAATATATAGAAGTATTAAAGTTACTAACGTGGCATCATCAGTTATTGAATATGGTAGTGCTAATTATAATATTAAGAAACTAATTAAAACGAATGGTAAAATAGTTTCGATTAAAAATGATATTGATGCTTATGACTTGGGAAAACAGAAGGTTTCAGTTGTCGTAGCAAAAGGAAGTATTGAAAAAGAAATTGATGTTTCAATAGAAGTTATAGATACTAATGCACCTGTTATTGATATTAGTCAAGATAATATTTCTATTACGCAGGGTGATGAGTTAAACTTACTTGATAATATTTCTGTATATGATAAGATTGATGGCCTTATTAGTTATAGTGAAGAAAGAGTAAATGGATCTTATACTATTAGTACAAATTTGGATAGAAATACTGTTGGTACTTATGATGTTGCTGTTTTAGCTGTTGATAAAAATGGTAATGAAGCAAGTAGTACTTTTACTGTAATTGTTAATAAGAGAAGTTTAAGTGATGGTATTCTTAGAACTGCTTATTCATTGATTGGAGTACCTTATCTTTATGGTGGTAGTACACCTAGTGGATTTGATTGTAGTGGATTTGTACAATATGTTTATAGACAAAATGGTCTTTCTATTAGTAGAAGTACTCCTACACAAATTAATGATGGACGTGCTGTTAGCTATGAAGATATGTTGCCAGGAGATATTTTGGTGTGGGGATATGATATTAATAACATTAGTCATACTGCGATATATATTGGTGATAATAAGATGATTCATTCAACTCATCCAGGTGAAGGAGTATTAGTTAGTAATATCGATTACTGGAAGAGAGGTTCTGGTACTAGTATTGTTGGTATTAGAAGAGTTGGTTAGTATAAATATTTTGATATTATCCATAATAGTTTTAGGAGGATAATATGGGAATGGAAAATTTACAAAAAGTATTATTAGTTTTTACTATTATTGGAGCTATTAATTGGCTTTTAGTGGGACTATTTAATTTTGATCTAGTGGCAACAATATTTGGTGTTAGAACTATTGTTACTAATATTATCTATACTATTGTTGGTATATGTGGTATTTGTAATATTTGGATATTGTTTTCACATATGTCTATGGAAAGAAGACCTTAGGTCTTTTTTCTTTTTATTGAAAAATTCCTATTTAAATGCTATTATATTATTAAGATAGGGGTGGCATGATGGAAGCTATTATAGTATTTTTTCGTGATGTTTTAAATGGACCTCTTTATACAGTGGTTTTTATTGTGTGCCTTATTTTAATATTAGTGTGTATTAGTGGAATTAAAAAGAATATATTAGAAGTTAAAGAAAAGAAAGAGAAATTATCAGCATCAAGAGTTGTTTTACTGGATCCTTCTGGTAGTGGAAATAAGATTGAAGTAAATTTACATGATATTTCATCTAATGTGGTTAAACCTGATGTGGTTGTTCCAACAGCAATGGATGCAGTAGTTCCTAATATGGGTAATTTTGCTGAAGTTAGTGTTCCAACAGCGTTGGATGCCGTTGTTCCTAGTGGAATGGAAGTAGTAGAAGAACCAGTTAATGACGTGGTAGAGAGTGTACCAGCTGTAAGTGAACCTAAAAAAGTAGTTATGATTGACCCGGCTATGGTTGCAGCTGCATCATCTACTGTTAATGTTGTTGGTTTAACAAGTGAACAGCAAGCTAGTGTAAGTGAAAATAATTTATCCACAGAAACTGTGGAAAATAGCCAATCTAGTAACGTTGGTACTGAGGGCCCAACTACTTAAACTTTACTAATTTTAAATTTTTAGTTATACTAATAAGTGCTTGAAGGAGAGGATTTAATGACAATCACATTAACAAGTGTTTTAACTATTGTAAAGAAAATAATAGATGTTTCTATTGTTTGGTTAATATTTTATATGATATTGAAGAATATCAAAAATAACGTTAAATTATCATTACTATTTAAGGGAGTAGCTTTTGTCATTATTCTTAAAGTAGTTAGTGATAAAGTAGGATTTACAACTGTAGGAGTCTTACTTGAATATATTATTCAATGGGGACCTATTGCTTTAATAGTAATTTTCCAACCAGAAATACGTACTATTTTGGAACAGTTAGGTCGTAGCCATTTACTTGGTCGTCATAAAGTTTTAACTGTTGATGAAAGAGAAAGAATGGTATACGAGATAATTAATGCTGTTGATTATTTAAGAAAAGAACGTATTGGAGCTTTAATAGTAATTGAAAGAGATATTAGTTTAGGAAATTACATTGATAAAGCTAAGAAACTTTATGCAGATTTATCTAGTGATTTACTTATTGCTATTTTCTACGAAGGAAATCCATTACATGATGGCGGTGTAATTATTCAAGGGGATAGAATTACTTGTGCTGGAGCAGTTTTCCCTACAAGTAGTAGTCCAAAGATTAATAGACGTTTAGGTACTCGTCATAGAGCAGCTTTAGGTCTTGCAGAAGAAACTGATGCAATTTGTATAGTTGTTTCTGAGGAAACTGGACGTGTTTCAATAGCATTAAAGGGTGAACTTCTATATAACTTAACAATCGATGATACTAGAATGTTATTAATTGATGAGTTAAGACCAAAACAAAATGCTGAATACAATGAAGAAGAAGTAGAAGAGGAAGATAAATATGAAGAAAATATTTAAGAAAATAGGAAGAATATTTCATCATATTGGAACATTCTTCGATAAGATTTTGATTACACCAATTACAAAGTTAATTTTAATTATTAAAGATTTCTTTAAGAGTCATTCTGGTGACATTGATAAGTTAGCTGGTAGACAATCAACACTTTTAATAATTAGTTTAGTACTTGCTTATTTAGTATTTTTAATTATTAGTAATGAATCAAATGTAATGATTGATAAATATGCAGAGATATTATATGATCAACCAGTTACTGCTGTTTATAATGAAGAGTTATATGTAGTTGAAGGATTACCAAAAACAGTAGATATTACTTTAGTAGGACAAAAAAGACATATCTTTTTAGCAAAACAATCACCTTCTAAAGGAGTATCTGTTGACTTAACAGGATTAAAGCCAGGTAATCATAAAGTTACTTTGAGATATACGCAAAGATTAAAGTCTCTTGATTACAAATTAGATCCATCAACTGTAACAGTTACTATATATGATAAGAAGAGTGAAAATCGTAGCTTAACTTATGATGTTTTACATCAAGATAGTTTGGATACTAAACTTTATATTAGTAATATTGAACTTGATAGATCTGAGATTACAGTTAAGGGTGCTCAATATAAATTAGATAAAGTAGCAACTGTTAAAGCTTTAGTAGATGTTGATGAAATTGCAAATCCTAAAGCGGGAGAAATTACTTTAAAAGATGTTCCATTAGTTGCATATGATACTGATGGTAAGATTGTAGATGTAGAAATGGTACCAAAAGCAATAGATGCTAAGATTACTATTACTTCTCCATCTAAAGAAGTACCAGTTAAAGTTGTTCCAAAAGGAACTGTAGCTTTAGGTAAATCAATTAAGTCTATTGATACAGCAGTTACAACAGTTACAGTATATGGTGATGCACAAGCTGTTGAAAAACTTGAGCAATTAGAAGTAGAAATAGATGTTAAAGGATTAGATTCTGATAAAGATTATAATGTTACATTAAAGAAACCTAATGGTATTACAGAAATTAGTATTAAGACATTAAAAGTTAGTGTTAAACTTGATACTTCTACAACTAAAGAATTCTCTGGTATTGGTATTAGAGCTGAGAATTTAGCTTCTGGTTATATTGCTCAAGCTTTAACTGATGAAGATAATTCAATTACAGTTATAGTAGAAGGTAGTGAAGATATTATTAATAGATTAGATTCTTCATCTATAAAAGCTTATATTGACTTGTCTAATTATGGTGTTGGTGAACATGAGGTTGATGTCCAAGTAACAGGATCTGACTTACGTTTATCTTATAAACCAAAGACTAAGAAAGTAAAAATTAGAATTACAAAAGAATAATAAAAAGATGATTAGGAATGAATTTCCTAGTCATTTTTTTATATTATCTTCTGTAATATTAGTTATTTGTTGTCATATAATTTATTAGATAAATTGAGGTGAATAAATGAAAAAATTATATTTATTACTAGGAATAATGTTATTACTAGTATGTGGTTGTGGGAAGTATTCTGAAAAAGATGTTGTTAAGGACTTAGAAAATAAGATTAAGAAAGCCGATAGTTATAAATTGACTGGAGAACTACAAGTACTTAATAATGATGATGTCTATAATTATGATATTGAAGTTAGTCATAAAAAAGATAATTATTATAAAGTTAGTTTAACTAATAAAGCAAATGATCATACCCAAGTTATTTTAAAGAACGATGATGGTGTTTATATTCTTACTCCTTCACTTAATAAAAGTTTTAAATTTCAAAGTGATTGGCCTTATAGCAATTCACAAATATACTTATTATCTGCTTTAGTAGATGATATAAATAATACACAAGAGTTAGGATTTGAAGAACAAGATAAAGGTTATAGTCTAACTACTGATGTTAATTATCCAAATAATAAGAAGTTAGTAAAGCAAACTATTGAACTTGATAAGAACTTAAATATTTCTAAAGTAAAAGTTTTAGATAAAGATGGAGTTATTTGGATGAGTATGAAGTTTAATGATATTGATTATTCTCCAACATTTAAAGATGATTACTTTAATTTAGATACTATTATGAGTAATTATGTTATTGATGATTTAGCTACTAAAGAAGTTACATCTTTAGATGATTCTATTTATCCTTTAGCAATACCAGAGGGTACTAAGTTGGTTAGTGAAGAAAAAGTTAAAAAAGATGGTGGAGAACGTATTATTATGACTTTTGATGGTACTAGTCCATTCTTATTAGTAGAAGAGACTGCAAATATAGAAGAAGAATTTACAGTTATTCCTACTTATGGAGAACCATATCAATTAATGGATACTTTAGGTGTAATGACTAATAATTCACTTACTTGGACTAGTAATGGAATAGAATACTATTTAGTTAGTGATGTTATGGAACAAGATGAATTAATTAAAGTAGCTCAATCAATTAGTAGTTTACCAACTATGAAATAATTGATTTACTTATTTCCTTTGTGCTATAATGATTTTGGGTGATATTATGGCAAAAAAGAATAAAGTAAAAAGACAAAGAATGCCTAAGATAGAGACTTCTATGGATCTAGATGTTAAGAAACTTATAATTATGTCAGTTATAGTCTTAGTATGTTTAGGATTGTTTTATGGACTTACTCTATTAATATTAAAAGATGATACTAAGAGTAATAATGATAAGAAGGAAACAGAGATACAATTTTCTGAAATATTGCTTGGAAGTAGTTTTGATCAAGAGGAAGATAAGTATTTAGTACTATATTATGATAGTAGTGATAAAGAAATTGCTTCAAGTATTAGTTCATTAATTAGTACTTATGATTCTAAGAATAGTCAAACACCTTTATATACTGTTGATATGGCTGATGGATTAAATAGTAGATTTGTTTCTGAAAATGGTAATAGTAGTGCTACTAAAGCTTCAGAGATGGCTATTAAGACTCCAACTTTGATATTATTTAATAATCATGCTATTGGGGAATATATAGAAGGGTACGAAAATATTAGTAGTCGTTTAAGTTAATGTAAAAAGACTGTTAGGTCTTTTTTCTTTTTGTCGTTTTTTATTCTAAATATTGTTTTCTTATGTTATGATGTTTTTAGATACGAGGTGATAAGATGAAAGGTAAGGAAAAGGTAAAGTTAAGCAAACGTTTTAAGGCTGCTTTTAAGGCTTTTAAGGACGATTCTGCTAGTAGCTTTAATACAGCAGAGGTTGTATTAATTGTCTTTATTTCCATACTTTTTGGAGTTATAGTTGGATGTTTATTAACTTTTACTAAGAGTTATGATATAGATGATCCTAATTTAAAAGAAATTATGTCTACTTATGAAGCTATAAAAGATAATTATTATGAAGATGTTGATGAAAAAGAATTAGTTAATGCAGCAGTAAATGGAATGGCTTCTGTTTTACAGGATCCTAATTCATACTATATGGATAAAGAGGCAACTGATAGTTTTAATCAACAAATTAATGGTAGTTTTGTTGGCGTAGGTATGAGCGTTTATCATGGAGAAAGTGATAATATCATTATAGAGATATTTAAAGATTCTCCAGCAGAGAAAGCTGGTTTACAAGTTAATGATATAGTTACTAAGGTTGGAGATACTGATGTAAGAGGAATGGCTTTAACAGAATTAACTAATTTAATTAAAGGTGAAAAAGATACTGTTGTAAATATTACAGTATTACGTGATGACAAAGAAATGAGTTTTGATGTTACTAGAGGTACAATTGAACTTACTTCTGTTACAAACAAGATTATAGAAGGAGAAAATAAAAAGATTGGTTATATTAATATATCAGTATTTGCTTCTAATACTTATGAACAATTTAATAAGAGTTTAAAGAGCTTAGAGAAACAAGATATTGATAGTTTAATTATTGATGTTAGAAATAATCCTGGAGGACATTTAAATCAAGCAGAGAAGATATTATCTTTATTCTTTAATAAGAAAACCGTTTTATATCAATTAGATACTAAAGGTAGTATTGAAAAGAAATATTCTACTGGTGATGGAAAAAGGAAATATGAAGTTGTTGTTTTAGTTAATGAAGGTTCTGCATCAGCTTCTGAGATTTTAGCGTCATGTTTTAAAGAAAATTATAAAAATGCTAAAATAGTTGGTACTACTACTTATGGAAAAGGTACTATTCAAAATGCTTTAGAATTATCTACTGGAGTTACTGTTAAATATACAGTACAGAAATGGTTAACTTCTAAAGGTGAATGGATTAATGAAGTAGGAATTGAGCCAGATGTAGTGGTTGGACAGAGTGAAGAGTATTATTCAACACTTAGTGATGAAGATGATGTTCAATTACAGAAAGCATTAGGAGTTTTAACTGGAAAAGAGTCTTAAAATAAGACTCTTTTTAATATGATTATTATTAATAGAATGACATTTATATTACTTTTATTATTTTTGATTAGACCAGTTTTAGGAACTGGTATTTCATAATTTTTTAGATTATAAGTTAAGTCTAGATTATCTTTTATATGAATGTAGAATGGTTCTATGTAGTTATAGCCTGGAGTTGTAGAAGTTTGTTCTATGTAGTACGTTCCATAGTTTAATTCTATTTCAGTGTGACCATTTTCATCTGTAGTTATTTTTTCAACAATATTTTTGTCTTCATCATAAATAGTAAATTCAATATTAGGTTCTTTTTCATAAGTGTCATTTTTTAAGTACTCTTTATTGATGGTAACTTTAGCTTTAATTACTTCGTTTTTTAGAACTAGTTCTTGAATTGGATTCTCTTTAGAAATAATTATTTCATAGATATTTGGATTTAGAGTATAACCAGTTCCTGCTTGTATTTCTTTTAGGTAGTAAGTTCCATAACTAATATTTTCAATAGTTGCTTCATTATTTTTTATTTCTAGAGTGGCAATCTTTTTACCATTTTTATTAGTCAGTTCATAAATAGCTCCATCTAGAGATGCTTTTTTGGCACTTTCTTTAGTGTTTGTGTCAGCATCAATTTTGATAAGAGTTATTTTTGTTTTTTGAACAGTAATGTCTAGAAATACTTTACTTGGATTTATGTTACCTATAGTTATGACATTTTGACTAGTAGGAGATTCATAGAAGAGAATTGGTACATCTCCACTTGGATGATTTTTAGGATCTAATTCAAAAGTATAAGTTCCTTCTTTTAAATCTTTTACGACTAGAACATTATTAGATATTTTTACATTAGAATTATCTATTTGGTAGTTTTTTAGAACATTATTTGTATCATTTAGTACTAAGAAACTATTTTCAATTAAATCAAATGTTTTTCCATTAAAAGAAGGGGTAACATTTAAGTTGTTAATGTCGGTTTCTAGCTCATCTAATAAATAGTCATATGTGTTGATTTTAGTGCCATTTAGGGAATTGGTAAAATAATAAGTACCATTGGGATTAGCAATTTGCCAGATCTTTAATTGAGTTACTACATACCAGAGATTGTCTTTTCTAGTATCATTTGAATTGTAGCCTAAGAAGACTGCTTTTTTGATTTTGTCTAATTGTTCAGTAGTTAGGTTTCTTGGGGTAATAGTCTCGTTGTAGGTACTATTTTCATTCATATTAGTGAATGGTTCTAGACAGTAGGCTGGTTTATTAGTGATGTTTTCTCGCATAAAACGAGCTTGTTGGTAGTGAATCTTACCATTGATACTACGATTAATGTAGTAGTTTGGAATGTATTCTGCTTCATAAAAAGAAGTAGAAGCGTTAACTTTAATTGTTTTTAGTGACAGTAATGTCATGATTAATAATAATAATAATATTTTCTTTTTTTTCATAATTTTTCCTCCATGGCTACCGATATTAACAGAGTTTATTTTAAAGTGCAAATCGAGCTTTTAACTTTTTCTTCCATTAAAATAGAGGGAAAATTTAATTTCTTTAAGTGAAAATATATTATTTAAAGAGTAGGGTATTTTAATTAACAAGTTTAAATGTTATAATTTTTTTATGAGGTGAGATGATGGAAGATATAGAAATTGCTCAAAGTATAGAAAAAGAAGATATTAGAAAGATTGGTAAAAAGATAGGTTTAAAAGAAGATGATTTATTTCTTTATGGTACTGATAAAGCTAAGATTAAGAAAGCTAAAGGAGATAAAAATGGTAAATTGATCTTAGTTACCGCTATTAATCCAACTCCTTATGGTGAAGGTAAGACAACTGTAAGTATTGGGTTAGGAGATGCCTTAAATAAATTGAAAAAGAAGTGTGTTATTGTATTAAGAGAACCTTCTATGGGACCAGTATTTGGAATAAAAGGTGGTGCGACTGGTGGAGGATATAGTCAAGTTGTACCAATGGAAGATATTAATTTGCATTTTACAGGAGATTTTCATGCCATAACAGCAGCTAATGATTTATTATGTGCGGCTATTGATAATCATATCTTTCATGGAAATGAATTAGATATTCAACGTGTAGTATTCAAAAGATGTTTAGATGTTAATGATAGAGCTTTAAGAAAAATTAAATTAGAAAAGAGAGCTGATAGTTTTTCAATTACAGCAGCTAGTGAAATAATGGCTTTATTTTGTTTAGCTACATCAATAGATGATTTAAAGAGACGTTTAGGTAATATTTTAATTGGTTATAATAGTCATGATGAGATGATATTTGCGAAGGATTTAAAAATTGAAGGAGCACTTACAGTATTGTTGAAAGATGCATTCTTACCTAATTTAGTTCAAACCTTGGAACATACACCTACAATTATTCACGGAGGACCATTTGCGAATATTGCGCATGGTTGTAATACAATCGTTGCGACAAAATTAGGTTTATCTTTAGGTGATTATGTTGTTACAGAGGCTGGTTTTGGAGCTGATTTAGGAGCAGAGAAATTCTTAGATATAAAATGTCGTAAAGCTTCTATAAAACCTGATGCTATTGTTTTAGTCGCAACAGTTAAAGCTTTAAAATATAATGGTGGATCAACTGGCGATGAAGTTAGTGTTGAAAATTTAGAAACTTTAGAGAAAGGACTATGTAATTTAGGTCGTCATATTGAAAATTTAAGAAAATATGGAGTAGGTGTTGTTGTTTGCTTAAATAAGTATGCAACTGATACAGAAAAAGAACTAAAAATAGTTGAAGAGTATTGTAAAAATAAAGGTTGTGAATTTTCTTTAAGTACTGCTTATAGTGATGGTGGTAGTGGTGCTCTTGATTTAGCTTCTAAAGTAATTAGAATTTGTAAAAAGAAAAATGACTTCAAGTTCTTATATGATTTAGATACTTCTATTCAAGATAAGATTGAGACTATTTGTAGAGAAATATATAGAGCTGGTGGAGTTGAATATAGTGAAGAAGCTTTGAATAAAATTAAAGAACTAGAAAATAATAATAAGTCTAGTCTTCCTATTTGTGTTGCTAAAACACAATATTCGTTTTCTGATGATGCTAAAAAGTTAGGCGCACCAGTAGATTTTAGGATTTTTGTTAGAGATGTATGCTTATATAATGGAGCAGAGTTCATTACTGTACTATTAGGAAATATAATGACTATGCCAGGATTACCTAGTGTACCTAACTATGAAAAGATAGATTATGTAGATGAAAAAATTGTAGGTTTAAGTTAACTTTACTTTTCAAGGTTTGTTTGTTAAAATATTAGTACAATGAAGATAAGGAGAAGAAATTATGCAAAAAAAATCAATTATTATAACTGCTCTTGTTTTAGTTGTAGCAGTTGTGGGAATTTTATTATTTAGTGGATTAAATAATAATTCAGCTAGTAGTAAACTAAAAAGCGAGAATGATCTTAAAAAAATGATGAATTCTATCGCGAAAAATAGTGATAATTTACCTAGTTTAGAGACAATTAGTGTAGATGCTAGTGATAAAGAATTAGTTAGTTCTTTTACAGGTTTAAAAGATAATAGTAATGTTTTATATGTAGTTGTTTCTGAACCGCTAATTAGTTCACAAGCTTTTTCAGCTGTGGCAGTTAAAGTAAAAGCTGGTAGTGATATAGAAGCAATGAAAAAAGAGATGCTTGAAAATATCGATGTTCGTAAATGGATATGTGTTACAGCAGAAAAAGTATATGTTACTAATAATGAAGATGTAATTTTTTTAGTTATGGCTGATGGTGATTGGGCTAAAGAATTTTATCAAGGATTTAGTAAGTATGTAGATAATAAAATAGGTAAAACATTAGAGAAAACAACTGAGGAAGCTGAACTTCCACCAGTTATGGGATAGAAGCACCAGTAATGGTGTTTTCTTTAGAAAGGAATTTATGTTATTTACTAGTATTAGTTTTTTATATTATTTTTTACCAGTAGTATTAATACTTTATCTTATCGTACCTAATAAATTTAAGAATGTTGTTTTACTTCTTGCTTCAATTGTTTTTTATTTCTTTGGAGAAGGTTTATATTTATTATTAATACTTTTAGAAATAGTAGTTGCCTATATCGGGGCTACTTTAATTGAAAAGTCTCATAGTAAGAATACATTGATTATTTTTATCGTATTTCATCTTGGATTATTAGGACTTTTTAAATATAGTAATTTCTTTATAGAAAATATTAATAGTATTTTTAGAAGTAATTTTAATCTTTTATCTTTGACGTTGCCATTGGGTATTTCTTTTTATACGTTTCAAATAATTAGTTATTTAGTTGATGTATATAGAAAAGAGTGTAGGGCACAGAAGAATATTTTTAAATTTATTTTATATGTTTCATTATTTCCACAATTAGTAGCGGGTCCTATTGTTAGATATAGTGATATTAGTAAGGAAATTGATGGAAGAAAAACAACTTTTGAAGATTTTTCTTATGGTGTTAGAAGATTTATTTTAGGTTTGGCAAAAAAGGTTTTAATTGCGAATATGTTAGGAGAAGTCGTTAATGCTTTTGGTGTTGTGGATAAAAGTGTAATGTTTTACTGGCTTTTTGCAATTGGCTATATGTTACAGTTATATTTTGATTTTTCAGCTTATTCCGATATGGCTATTGGGTTAGGAAGAATGTTTGGTTTCCATTTCTTAGAAAACTTTAATTATCCATATATTGCTCAAAGTATTACAGAATTTTGGAGAAGATGGCATATTTCTTTAAGTTCCTGGTTTAGAGATTATGTCTATATTCCTTTAGGTGGTAGTAGGTGTGGAAAAAAGAAATTGGTGCGTAATATATTAATTGTTTGGATGTTGACTGGTTTCTGGCATGGTGCTAGTTGGAACTTTATAGTATGGGGATTGTTATTTGGAGTTTTATTAACGATAGAGAAATTAGTCATTGGAGATAAGATAGAAAAGATTCCTAAAGTGATTAGACATTTATATGTATTGTTTGTGGTTATGATTAGTTTTATTATCTTTAATAGTAATGATATTATAAGTGCATTTCATAATATAAGTGGATTGTTTGGTGGAGGTAGAGAAGTATTCATTAATGATGTATGCTTATACTATCTTAAGAGTTATGGTCTTATCTTATTAATGGCATGTTTTGGTGCTACTCCAATATGTAAAAACTTAGTAGAGAAAATATCTAAAAATAAAACTGGTAAGAAGATTATTAATATTTTAGAGCCTGTTTATTTAGGAGTACTACTTTTGATAGTTACAACTTATTTAATTGATGGTTCTTATAATCCATTCTTATATTTTAGATTTTAGGAGGGCTTATGGAAGATAAAATAAAAAATATAATAGTTAGTGTTATGTTTTTAGGTATTATTACTTTTTTCATGAGTGTAAATATTTTAACTAAAGATAAAGATATTTCTAATAGTGAAAGAAGAAAATTACAACAATTTCCTAAAATTACTTATCAAAGTCTTGTGGATAAAACCTGGGGAGAAGATTTTAATAAATATGCGATGGATCAATTTGTAGAAAGAGATAATTTTAGAAAGATTAAGATCAATTTAGAACTTGGAGTTAAACATAATTATAATGACTTATTTTTATATAATGATTATATTGTTAAACAAAGTTCTGGACTTAAGAAGAATTCTGTTATAAATATTAGTAATAAAATTAAATATATTAATGATACTTATTTAAATGATAAAGATATTTATTATACGATTGTGCCAGATAAAAATTATTATGTTCATAATGGTAACTTAAAGATTGATTATGATGAGTTAGTAAATTTGATGCGTGATAATTTAGAATTTGGGGAATATATTGATATATTTTCAGGATTAGATTTAGATAGTTATTATAAAACTGATACGCATTGGAGAGAAGAAAAATTAGAAAGTGTTGTGTCTATTTTAGGTAATAAGATGGGATTTCAGATAG
The DNA here is from genome assembly GCA_934162125.1 of uncultured Bacilli bacterium. Classification (GTDB taxonomy): domain Bacteria; phylum Bacillota_I; class Bacilli_A; order RF39; family UBA660; genus CAG-877. The sequence goes on along the minus strand of CAKPHU010000004.1, from coordinate 20,988 downwards.
TTCCTTATGAGAAAGAGACTATAACTAAGTTTAGAGGGGTCTATGCTTCTCAATTAGTTACTGATTTAGAAGATGAAATAGTTATCATGAAGAATGATATGATAGAAAATAGTACTGTTTATAATTATGAGGCAAAAGAAAGTAGTAGTGTTTATAATTTAGATAAGATGTCTTCTTTAGATAAATATGATATCTATTTATCGGGAGCAAGTAGTTTACTTAGAATAGATAATAATAGTCTCTTAGATGGAAAAAAACTACTTGTTTTTAGAGATTCATATGGAAGTAGTTTAATTCCTTTACTTATTCCTTATTATCAAGAAATAATGGTTGTGGATACTAGATATATTTCTTCTAAGATTTTAGATCAATATATTGATTTTGATCAGTATGATGATGTTTTATTTATATATAGTACATTACTAATTAGTGATAGTTATTCTTTAAAATAAAAGACGCATTTCTGCGTCTTATTTTTATGGATTTTGTTTTTCATCTTCTTTTGGCTCTTCAGTAGGCTTTTCTTCTTGTTTTTCTTCAGGCTTTTCTTCTTGTTTTTCTTCAGTGTTTTTTTCTTCTTCAGAAGTTCCTGGAGTAATTATTTTTAATTGAGGTTCATATACTTCTACTTTTCCCTGATACATTTTACCGTTGTATGTTACGAAGAAATCATAACGACCTATTTTATTAGTATAGACATTTGAAATGTCTAGAACAATATTATTTATTACTTCTTGATCTAGAGTACCTTTTATATATGTTGATAAATCAGTAGATAATGGTGTTCCAACAGCCATCTTGATTAAATCATATACTTCAAGTTCTACTTTAGGTAGTTCTTTTTCTTTGATAGTAAAATTACCATTATACTTTTTCTTTTGATAAGAAATAGTATAAGTATATGTTCCTGCTTCTTGAGGATTAACCATTGAAGTATCTAATTTTAATTGTTTGATGACACTGTTATCTAAATTTTCAGGATCTTCTAAATAATCTTTAACATTCATACTTAATGGTTGATTTATTTCTAATTCCATTTCTTTTAACTTTATTTCATTTGTTTTGGCTTGGGCAATTCTTTTTTGAACAATTTCAACATCATTTTTAATTACTTTAGTAGGCTTTGTCATTTTATCCATTACAAAACCACTACCAATTAAGACAATTCCCCAGGCAGCCATAGTTATTGTGATTAACTTTGTTTCTTTTGAACAAGACTTACTCATATATCATGCTTCCTATCTTTATATTTAATTATATTATATATTTTTGGGGGAAACAATATTTTTTGCACATTTTGTTGAAATATGTCGATAGAATAGAATATAATTGAATTAGAGGTGAGCTTTATGACTGTTAATATGACTATTGTTTGGCTTGTAATTTTCTTATTTCTAATTTTAGTAGAAATTATGACAGTAGGTCTTGTATCAATATGGTTTGCGATCGGATCTATTGCGGCACTTATTACTTCTTATTTTACCGATTCACTTTTAGTTCAAATTGTTATTTTCCTTCTTGTTAGTGTTATTACTTTAGTGGGAATGAAACCATTTATGAAGAAGTTTAAACTAACAAAAATTGAACCAACTAATTTAGATAGAGTTATTGGTAAAAGAGGAGAAGTTATAAAGAAGATATCAGAAGATAAAGTTGGAGAAGTTAAAGTATTAGGTGCAGTATGGTCAGCTATTTCTAAAGATGAGTTAGAAGTAGGGGATAAAGTCATAATAGAAAAGATTGATGGAGTTAAGCTTGTCGTAAGGAAGGAGAAAAATTAGATGGCTTGGATTATTATTTTAATTATTATTTTACTTATTGCGGTTCGTGGAATTAAAATTATTCCTCAATCTAAAGCAATGGTAGTAGAAAGACTTGGTGCATATCATAGAACTATGCAGACAGGACTTCATTATGTTATACCGATTTTTGAAAGAGTTGCAAATACTGTTAGTTTAAAAGAAAAGGTACAGGATTTTGCTCCACAACCAGTTATTACTAAAGATAATGTTACAATGCAAATTGATACTGTTGTTTATTTACAAATTACAGATTCTAAACTTTATACTTATGGAGTTGAGAATCCAGTTAATGCGATTGAAAATTTAACAGCAACAACATTACGTAATATAATTGGTGAATTAGAGTTAGATGAAACTTTAACTTCTCGTGATGTTATTAATGTTAAGATGAGAGCTATTTTGGATGAAGCTACAGATCCTTGGGGAATTAAAGTTAACCGTGTAGAGGTTAAAAATATTTTACCTCCTAGAGATATTCAAGAAGCTATGGAAAAACAAATGAGAGCAGAACGTGAAAGACGTGAAGCAATCTTAAAAGCTGAGGGAGAAAAGAAAGCAGCAATCTTAATTGCTGAAGGTGAAAAAGAGAGTGCAATATTAAGAGCTGATGCTAAACGTGAAACTCATATACGTGAAGCAGAAGGTGAAGCAGCAGCAATACTTAAAATTCAAGAAGCAACTGCACAAGGTTTAAAACTACTTAAGTCTGCTGGTATGGATGAAGCAGTTTTAAAATATAAGAGTTATGAAGCTTTAGAAAAAGTAGCTGATGGACAAGCTACTAAGATTATTGTTCCTACTGATTTACAAAGAATTGCGACTGCAGCAACTACATTTAGTGAAGTAATGGACAAAACAAAATAAAGCAAATAAAAAGAACTCCAGATAAAATTCTGAAGTTCTTTTTTTAACGAATTGTGACACTTCTTTTACCAACGGCATTGTAGACACTTTCAATAGTATTTCTAGATATTATCCAACGAGTAGTTCCATCATTGTAGGTCCAAGGATCAACTATTAAGTGTTCACCAGTTATTTTGTTGTATCCAGCAAGTAATTGAACGTGCATATTTTTAGGGGCATTGCCAATCCAATTTTCAGGTGTTTTGAAACGAGCTGTTAAATAGATTACGACGGGGTTACCATTATCTAATTCACGATCTAGTTCATCAATAGATAGGCCAGTCGTATTAACAACATTTGCGTATCCAGAGGAGTCTCTACCATACTTTGCTAAAGGAGTAGGGGCAATCCAGTGAACAATATCACGGGGTTCTAGAGAAAAGATATCACTAACGAAGCCTTCTTCTGGATCATCTGATTTTGGAGTGTTCGTAGCATAAGTAATTATATCCATGTCACGCAAATAGTTTTTATATTGTAGTCCCATTAGAAGAGAAGTTACTTCACAACCATTATAAACACCATTTTTATTTTGACTGATGTAGGGAACATCTAATTTTACCCAAGCCGCAGCAATTTGTTCTTGGCGAATACGTTCCTCTTCAGCTTTCTTACGACGTTCTTCTTCTTGTTGACGTCTTATTTCTTCAAGACGACGACGTTCCTCTTCAGCTCTTTTTCTTTCTTCTTCTTCACGAATAGAAATTAATTCAAATGCTTTATCTAGATCTGGGGTGTATGTTGTTTTAATATCTTCTTGTTTTAAATTATTTAAATCGTTCTTAACACTTTCAATTGCTTCTCTATTAACATTATCTTTTAAAGCATTTTTATTGTCATCAGTAAATAAATTGTTTATTTTCTCAATTGTTGTATCAATTAAAGTTCTTTCCGCTTCTAAAGCTTCAATGTTTTTATTTATTAGTTCTTGATATTCTTTCTTTAACCTCTTATTTTTACTTTTTAAATTGTTAATATCTGTTGTGGTAGTAGTAGATAACATAATATTATCTTTGTAATACTTAGAAATAGTTATTTTTAAATTTAAGTAAGCTTCAAGACTATTTAAATCTTTTTGGAGTTTTTCTTTTTTATCAAGATCATTTTGAATATTCTTAATATTATTTTCTATTTTTTTAATATCATTAATAGTTAAATTATCTTTAGGAGTATGATCTTTTTTAAATAACTTTTCATAATCTTTAGTGGCTTTAGTTAATATTTCTTGATCATTTTTTTCATGGAAATACTGGAAGCCAAAATAAGTAAGAGTACTGGCTAATAAAAGTCCAATAATGATAAAAAATATTAGTTTAGTTTTAGAACTTTTTTTCTTTACTTTTTCCATAGTTTGCTCCTTAAGATAATTGTACAGTTTTTTTTAAAATTTTAATCTTTTTCAAATAAAAAAACTGTAGTTTTACAGTTCCTTTGACGTTTTTTCTAGAGCTTTTCCTTGATAGGTATCTCTTTTTACCATTTCTTTATCTATATCATTTAAGACACAGAATTTTTTAACTAACCAGTGAGGCTCAACTAAGTCATCTAATTTAGGATCACCACTGATTCTGTGAATTACAATTTCTGGTCTTAATAATTCTAATTGATCAATAACAATATCAATATAAGCTTCTTTAGTTAGAAGAGGAAACTTCTCTTTTTGATATAACTTTTCTAAAGCCGTGTCTTTTAAAATACTAAGCATATGAATCTTTATTCCTTGAATATCTAGGTTGTTCAGATAACGAACAGTGTTTAACATATCTTCTTTTGTTTCATATGGAAGACCATTTATTATGTGGACAACAACATTAATATTACGTTCGCGTAGTTTTTTAACCATATCTTCAAAACATTTAAGATTATGACAACGATTAATTAACTTAGTTGTTTCTTCTTTAGTTGTTTGAAGTCCAAGTTCAATAGTAAGATAAGTTCTTTTATTTAAATCAGTTAAATAATCTAGACATTCGTCAGTGATGGCATCTGGTCTTGTGGCAATGTTCAAACCAATAACATTTTCTTCTTTTAAGATTTTTTCATAGAGTTCCTTTAATTTTTCTACTGGTGCATAAGTGTTAGTGTGGGCTTGAAAATAACCAATATATTTTGCATGAGGCCATTTTTGAAGCATCATATCTCTAATTTTTTTGAATTGAACTTCGATAGGTTCTTTTTTGTCACCAGCAAATTCGCCAGATCCTTTTTTAGAACAATATATACAACCACCATATCCTACCGTTCCATCAATATTTGGACAAGATAGACCAGCATCTAGACTTACTTTAAAAACTTTTTCATGAAATTTATTCTTATAAAAATAGTCAAGAGTGTGGTAACGCTTGTTTGTATTTGAATATTTAAACTTGTTTTCCATCTTGTCACTTCCCCAATCAATTATATCATTTATCAATAATTTATGATATACTATTTTAAAGTAGGTGATACATACGAAGACAAAGAAAAAAGTATTAAAATTAAAAAGACCATTTAGAATCGTTATTAAACTTATTTTAGTAGTTTTAATTTTAGTATTAGTTAGTTTTTCTTTTTATAGATATCAAATTAAAAGTATTACTAAACTGGGATATAGTGAAGTTGCGAGTAAGAGAATTCTAGTTTTATTAAAAAAAGATTATGTAAGTGGTATACCTTATAGTGAAACACTTAATGCAGCATTTGAAAGTAATGATTATAAGGAAGAGTACCTTGGAAATTATCAGAAAATTACTTATCAGAAACAAGAACATTTAATTAAAAATATTAATACTTTGATTGAGAAAGGTTACAGTAATAGTAATATTTCTTTAATACTTTCTAGAGGTAGTGATGAAGACGTTGCAGAGTTTGCGAAAAGAGATAAAGTTAAGTATTTAGAAGAGTTCTATGATGTTAGTTATGCAAAGATTAAATATTATGATCAATATGTAGAATATTCTAAAGAAACAGGAGAAGATGAAGAGACTACTGTTTTATACGTTAATTTAGGAATGAATAATGATAATTATACTAATGCGACAGTAGTTAAGGACTTTTCTACTTTAATGCTTGTTAATAAACACTTTCAATTAGAAAAAGATTTTAAGCCAGATAACTTAGTTACAATTGATGATAAATATACTAATGGAGAAGAACAGAAGGGTGTAGGTGTTGCGGTTAAGTCCTTTATATCAATGTATGAAGCTGCTAAGAAGGAAGGACTTACTTTAGTTATTAATTCTAGTTATCGTAGTTATGATGATCAAGAAGCATTATGTGAAGAGTATCGTAGATGGTATGGAGATAATTATGTAAATAGATATGTTGCTTATCCTGGATATTCAGAACATCAAACAGGATTGGCATTTGATATTGGTAGTGCCACTAGCAATGTTTTTGCTAATTCAGAAGAATATGTTTGGATAAAAGATAATGCTTATAAGTACGGTTTTATTTATAGATTTCCACAAAAAGGGGAAACTATTACTGGTTTTAGACATGAACCATGGCATTATCGATATGTAGGAGTAGAAGCTGCTAAATATATTTACGAAAATAATATGACTTTAGAAGAATATTATGCTGTATTTTTAGATAATTAATTTTTTCTTTGAACTTGAAATATTTATAAAATTATAATATTATGTTATTAGAATAATAAGAGGTGTTGGCAATGTATCCACTTGGAAAACAGTTTGAAGTTAATTATGAACGTGCTAAGTGTAATAATAAAGCAATATTACAGGGTACAACTTATCGTATCTCTGTTCTTTCAGAGCGCCTTGTTCGTCTAGAATATTCAGCTTCAGGTAAGTTTGTGGATAGACCAACAGAACTTGTATTAAGAAGAGACTTTGACCTGGCTGATTTTTCGATCAGACAAGATAAAAAGATTGCAGAAATTACTACTAAGTATTTCACGCTTACTTATGTTAAAGAACAACCATTTGTAGGAACTAAACTTGATCCTATGAAGTACTTAAAAATAACTTTAAATAGTCATGAACGTGATAGAAATAAAGACTGGTATTATGGTCATCCAGAAGCTCGTAATATGCTTGGAAATATGATTAGTTTAGATGTTGCGACACAACCATATTATATGAAAGGATTATATTCTTTAGATGGTTTTTGTTCAATAGATGATAGTCATAATAAAGTTATTATGGAAGATGGTACTTTAGAAGATGGACCAGCAGATAGAGTAGATATTTATGTCTTTATGTATGATAAAGACTTTAGTCAGGCTTTACTTGATTACTTTAGACTTACTGGATCCCCTTCAATGATTCCTCGTTATGCACTTGGAAACTGGTGGAGTAGAAATGTTAGTTATACAGACGAAACTTCTTTTCAATTAATACGTAACTTTGAAAAGAAAAGAATTCCTTTAGCTGTTATGTTATATGATAATGATTGGCATTATCGTAATATTGGACAAAATAGTGGACTTAAAAGTGGTTATACATTTAATCCTAACTTAATTAAAGATCCAAAAACTGTTATTGATCAGTTCCATATTCGTGGTATTAGAGTGGGACTTTGCGTTAATCCAACCGAGGGATTTTATCCACATGAAGCTTATTATGCACAAGCGTGTAAATACTATGGTCAGACAGATTCAAGTATTATTAAATATGATCCTTTAAATCCTAAACTTATGGATATTATGTTTAAAATATTTTTACATCCTTTAGAGTCTTATGGAGTTGATTTCTTCTGGAATGATTATAAAGGAGATAGTAATATTCATAATTTGTGGGCAACTAATCATTATATGTATATGGATTCTAAGAGAAATATAGCCAAAAGAGGTATGCTTCTTTCACGTAATAGTTTAATTGCTCCTCATAGATATGGAATTTTATATGGTGGTTCTAGTGAGATAGGTTGGGATTTCTTAAAGAAGTTACCATTCTATTATTTAAATGCCGCTAACGTTGGAGTTAGTTGGTGGAGTCATGATGTAGCTGGTAACCATGGCGGTGTAGAAGAAGGAGAACTATATGTTCGTTACTTACAATTAAGTACTTTCTCACCAATACTTCGTTTTCATGGAGCAAGAGGACCATATTATAAAAAAGAACCATGGTTGTGGGATGCTAGAGTTGCTAATATAGCAGCTGATTACTTAAGACTTCGTCATAGATTAATACCTTATTTATATACAGAAGCATACAATTATACAAGATCTGGTGTACCATTAATTCAACCATTCTACTATAACTATATGTGGGTTTATGATGATGAACTTTATAGAAATCAATATTATTTTGGTTCACAATTGTTAATTTGTCCAATTCTAGAGAAGATGGATAAATTAATGGAAAGAACACTACATAGATTCTATATTCCAGATGGAGTATGGTATGACTTTATTACAGGTAAAAAGTTCCCTGGTAATAAAAAGTATGCCGCATTCTTTAGAGAGGAAGATTATCCAGTATTTGCTCATGCAGGATCAATTATTCCATTATCTAATAAGAGTGATTATAATAATATAGGTTTACCAATTGACTTAGAAATACAAATATTCCCTGGTCTTAGCAATACTTATACTTTATATGAAGATGATGGAGTTACAGCATTATATAAAGAAGGGTACTTCTTAAAGACATCTATTGACTATAACTATTTAAAAAATAATTATACAGTTATTATTAGATCAATAGAAGGTAAGAGTGGAATAGTACCAGATAAGAGAAACTATAAGATGGTTTTCCGTAACACAAAGAGAGCAAATGACGTTACAGCATATTTCAATAACGAAAAGATTTTAGCAACTACATCAGTTGATGGAAATGACTTCGTTGTAGAAATTAAAGATTGTCCTACTATTGGACAATTAACAATTAACTGTAAAGGTAGAGATATTGAGATAGATGCAATAAGACTTATAAATGATGACGTAAATAGTATCTTAATGGATTTAAAGATAGGTACTTATATGAAAGAGACTATTGCAGGTATTATGTTTGGAGATTTACCATTAAAGAAGAAGAGAATTGAAATAAGGAAACTTAAAAAGTCTGGTTTATCTAAAGAATATATAGATTTATTCTTAAGACTTTTAGACTATATTAGTGAAGTATAATAAAAAGTACTTGAAAAATAAAAGAAAATTTACTATACTAGGTGTATATTTTTTGAAATATTGCTGGTAGTAGTAACAAGAAATAAATATTTTAGAGACCTTATGGGTGGTGGAAATAAGGATATTTAACTTGTGAACTTGATTAGTATAATAATATTTAGGGTAAGACCTTTATATCTAATAAAGCTGCATAGTTTACTATGAAGTAAGGTGGTACCGCGTATATTAACGTCCTTATGTTTTGAGGACGTTTTTTTTGGGAGGTAATATGTAATATGGAACAAATATTTTATTTTATAATATGTTATATTTTAACGTTCTTACTATATCTTATCTTTGTTATTTTACCTAGACTTAGATATCTGAAAAAGAAAAAAAATAATAAAGTTAAAAAAGAAAGGAAAGAACCAGTTGAAGTAAGATATTTAGTTACTAGATATAGACTTAATTTAGATAAAGTTGATTATAAGAAATTATTGATGATTATTTCTTTAGTATCTAGTTTAGATATATCTATTGCGGTTAGTGTTAGTTTGTTAGTTGATGCTTATTTCTTACAACTGGCAGTTGCTTTTTTACTACTGGTACCATTAATATTTATTAGTTACCATTTTATTTATAAGTATTATTTAAAGAAGGGAATGATTAAAAATGTATAATTTTAAAGAGATAGAGAGTAAGTGGCAAAAATATTGGGAAAGCCATGATACTTTTAAAGCAATTGATAATTCACCAAAGAAGAAGTTCTATGCTTTAGTAGAGTTTCCATATCCATCTGGAGTAGGAATGCATTTAGGACATATTAAAGCATATTCTGGACTTGAAGTTATAACTAGAAAGAGAAGACTAGAAGGATATAATGTTTTATTTCCAATTGGATATGATGCTTTTGGATTACCTACAGAGAATTCAGCAATAAAACAAAATATACATCCTAGAGTTCTTACAGATAGAAATATTGAAGTATTTGCGGGACAATTAAAGAAAGTAGGTTTCTCATTTGATTGGTCTAGAGTTATTGATACAACAGATGAGTCTTATTATAAATGGACACAATGGATCTTCTTAAAAATGTTTGAAAAAGGTCTTGCATTTAGAGATAAAACACTTGTTAATTATTGTCCAAGTTGTCGTGTTGTTTTATCTAATGAAGATTCTCAAGGAGGAAAATGTGATATTTGTCATTCACAAGTAGTTCAAAAAGATAAAGATGTTTGGTATTTAAGAATTACTGAGTATGCAGATAAATTACTAGAAGGATTAAAAGAAGTTGATTATTTACCTAATATTAAATTACAACAAGAAAATTGGATAGGTAAATCTACTGGTGCTTATGTTGATTTTAAAGTAGCAGGTACAGATGAAATACTTAAAGTATATACAACTAGACCAGATACTTTATTTGGAGCAACATTTATGGTTGTAGCACCAGAACATCCATTGATTGAAAATAATAAAGATCGTATTACAAATATGGATGAAATTGTTAAATATCAAGAAGAAGCTAAGAAGAAAACAGAATTTGAACGTGTTCAATTAGCAAAAGATAAAACAGGTGTTAAAATAGAAGGACTTGTTGCGGTTAATCCAATTAATGATAGTGAGGTTCCAATATATATAGCAGATTATGTTATGATGGGATATGGTACTGGAGCTATTATGGCTGTTCCTGCACATGATACAAGAGACTATGAGTTTGCTACTAAATTTCAAATTCCAATTATTCAAGTAATTGAAGGTGGAGATATAAGTAAAGAAGCTTATACAGGAGATGGAGTACATATTAACTCTTCATTCTTAGATGGCTTAAATAAGAGTGAGGCTATTGAGAAAGTAATTAGTTATTTAAAAGAAAAAGGTGTTGGAGAAAAAGCTGTTCAATATAAAATGAAAGATTGGGCTTTCAATAGACAAAGATATTGGGGAGAACCTATTCCAATAGTTCATTGTGAATATTGTGGAGATGTTGCAGTTCCTTATAATGAGTTGCCTTTAAAACTTCCTCCAGTAGAAAACTTTGAAGTTGGTACAGATGGAGAAAGTCCACTTGCTAAAATTGAAAGTTTTGTTAACTGTAAATGTCCAAAATGTGGAAGAGATGCAAAAAGAGAAACAGATACAATGCCACAATGGGCTGGATCTAGTTGGTATTTCTTAAGATATATTGATCCACATAACGATAATGAATTTGCTTCACAAGAGAAATTAAAATACTGGATGCCAGTAGATTGGTATAATGGTGGTATGGAACATGTTACTAGACACGTTATTTATTCTAGATTCTGGTATCATTTCTTATATGATTTAGGACTTGTTCCAACTAGTGAACCATATAAGAAGAGAACTGCACAAGGACTTATTTTAGGACCAGATGGAGAAAAGATGAGTAAATCTCGTGGTAATACAATTGATCCTAATACAGTAGTTAGTGAATATGGTGCTGATACTTTGAGAACTTATGTATTATTTATGGGTGAATATGGATTAGAAGCGCCTTGGAATCCACAAGGAGTTAAAGGTATTAGTCGTTTCTTAGATAGAGTATATCGTTTAAGTGAAAATGTAGTTGAGGGAGAAGATTATAGTCAAAGTCTTGTTAATTTGATTCATAAAACTATTAAGAAAGTAAGTCTTGATATTGAAAGTATGAAATTTAATACAGCAATTTCAGAACTTATGAAATTAGTTAATGAATACTATAATGTTCCTTCTATTACAAAGGGAGATTATAAAGTATTATTAACATTACTTTATCCTTTTGCTCCACATATTTGTGAAGAATTAAATGAAAATATGGGTTATAGTCCAATATGTGAAGGGGCATGGCCAACTTATGATGAAGATAAGACAATTGATGATGAAAAAGAGATTGCTGTTCAAGTTAATGGTAAAGTAAGAGGTACAATTGTTGTTAATGCTGATATGGATGAAGAAAGTATTAAAAAGATGGCCTTAGAAGAAAGTAATGTCTCTAAACATACAGAAGGAAAAGAAATTGTTAAAGTCATCGTTATTAAAAATAAAATAGTTAATATAGTAGTTAAGTAGGGGAGACTCTACTTTTCTTTTTCTTTACAAAAATAGAGGTTTATAGTATAATAAGCGTATTTTAAAGGGGAGGATTATCTATGAGTGAAAAAGAAAAAGAATTAGTTCTTAAACATTTAGATTCTATTGGTGTCGATACAACTTTTCTTATAGGAGAATCTTTCTTAGGATATAAGTGGCGAAAAGAAAGAGGTAAGTTGTATGGAAGAGATGAAGAACTACCTACTAAATTAATAAAAATGTATTATGAATTGAATCCTGATAGAATACACTTTGATAGATTAAAATCAGCTTTTGTACGTAAATATATTCGTAATGAAAGTAAATTGGAGTGTGTACATTCACCTGAAGAGGTTAAGGGATTAGAAAAGATGTATGAGTATATTCATTCTGATGATATTGATTATCGTTTTGATGTTTATACTTTACTTGATTTGCATGCTAAATTATTTTCTTTAGCTCCACACCCAGAGGCAGGAGGACAAATTAGAAATGATAATGTTTATCTACCTGGTAGTGGTGTTGAACTTTGTGATTGGCGTGATATTAGAAGAGAATTAAATAAGATAGATGAAAGAGTACAATGCTTAGTAGAAATGGCTCCAGAAATTAGAAAATTTGGAGATGCTGATGATTTACTAGCATATTTAGATTTATGTATAGAAGTTAAATGTGGACTTATTAAAATACATCCTTTTATGGATGGTAATGGAAGAACAATTAGAGGTTTTGTTAATAAATTGTTTGAAGATGCTGGACTACCACCTACTTATATATTAGAAAGAGAACGTGGAGAATATCAAAAAGCAATGAATAAAGCTTTATTAGAAGATGATTATAGGGATATTAAGAACTTTTATCGTTATAAAGTTTGTGATTCAATAGTAGAACTTGATATTAATGATAGAGTATCAGAAAGAAATAGAAAAGCTTATAAAGTTAAAGAAAAAAAGAGTAGTAAGAAATAAATTTCAACAAATTTTGTGGATAAAATATTTTATACTTTGTTTGGTGATAAGATGAAAGTTAAAATATTTGATATGGAAGATGAAAAGGACTTAGAAAATGAAGTTAATGACTTTATAGATACTATGGATGGAGAGGTAATTGATATAAAGTATCAAGTCAGTGTTGGAGTATTTAGTGAAGAACAAGTATTTTGTTTTTCGGCAATGATTATTTATACTGAATAGGGAACTTGGAAGTTTCCTTTTTTTGTGTTATTATTATGATGAGGTAGTTTAAGATGGATAGGAAAAAGATAATGCATAAAAGTAGCTTTGTTAAAGGTGCTTTTATTACAACTTTAGGTATTGTTATTACAAAGATATTAGGCATATTGTATGTTATTCCTTTTCATGCAGTAATTGGTGATGAGGGTGGAGCTTTGTATGGATATGCATACACTATTTATCTTTTATTTATGTCTTTATCATCAGCTGGAATACCTTTAGCGATTAGTAAATTAGTTTCAGAATATCAAACTTTGGGTTATTATAGTGCGAAGAAGAGAGCCTTTATAATAGGAAAGAAAATAGCATTAATATTGGGAGCTTTGTGCTTTGTTATTTTAATTGTTTTTGCTCCTTTGATGGCTAAGATGATATTAGGAGATTTAGTTGGTGGAAATACAATTAAAGATGTTACTTTGGTTATTAGAGTTATCGCAACAGCTATTTTAGTAGTACCTATTCTTAGTGTTTATAGAGGATATTTTGAAGGGCATAGATTTATGAGTCCACCTTCTATATCACAAGTTTTAGAACAATTAGTTAGAGTCTTAATTATAATATTTGGTAGTTATTTAGCTTTTAAGGTGTTTAAGTTACCATTAGCTGTAGCAGTTGGAGTGGCTTTATTAGGAGCAACATTAGGAGCTTTTGTTTCATATATATATTTGTATATTAAGAAGAGAAAAAATAATAGTAAATTTTCAGAGAAGATAATGAGTGTTAATGAACCTATTATTACTAATAAACAGATTTTTAAAAAGTTAATGATTTATGCAGTGCCTTTTATTATGATCGATGTTTTTAAAGCAATGTATAGTTATATAGATATGAATACAGTAGTTAAGGGATTAGTAAATAGAGCAGTATTTTCAGTAAGTGAAGCAGAAACAATAATGAGTATGCTTTCTACATGGGGAGCTAAATTTAATATGATTATTTTAGCTATTTCAACAGGTATCGTAGTAAGCTTGATACCTAATCTTACACAAAGTGTGGTTAAAAATAATCAAAAAGATATTGAGAAGAAGATTAATCAAGCTTTAAATATATTATTATTTTTAGTAGTACCAATGACTATTGGGATTAGTTTTTTAGCAAAACCTGTTTGGACTTTGTTTTATGGAGCTAGTAAATATGGATCATCAGTATTAGCTTACTTTATCTTTGTAGGATTATTTATGGCTCTTTTTACCGCAATTGTTTCTATTGTACAAGTGTTAAAAGATTATAAAATAGTTTTTTGGAGTTTACTTTCAGGAGTAATTTTAAAATTATTATTAAATTATAACTTAATTACAGCTTTTTATAAGATGGGACTTCCTGCTTATTATGGAGTAATAACAGCGACAATACTTGGATATTTAGTTTCTTTTATTATTTGTTTTGTAGCGTTACATTTTAAATATAAAATCAACTATGAATCTTCAGTTAAGAACTTTGTGAATATATTATGTGGTACAATGGTAATGATGATAGTTTTACTTATATGCAAGTTGTTTATACCAGTAGGTAGTAGTTCTAGAATTATTAATTTGTTTATTATTTTAATTTATACAATTATTGGTGGAGCTACTTATTTAGGATTTATGCATTATTTAGGAACTATTAAAGAAGTGTTTGGCAATAAAGTGTATAGTTTTTTGAAGAAGGATAGGTAATTATGAAGAAGGATTTTAGTAAGACTAAGAAAATAGTCAATATCATGTGTATTGTATCAGTTAGTTTGTTTGTGCTCGCTTTAATTATCTTTTTTGCGAGTGGTTCAAATAAGAGTAATCAGAAAGCAGAAGAAATTATTACGAATGGGGAAGAGAAAGTAAGGTTTTCTTTAAATGGAGATAAAGTAGTTAAATTGTATGTAGGAGATACTTATGTTGATTCTGGCTTTTCTTTAACTGGCTCTAGTCAAGATTTAAGAAAGTATGTTTCTGTTAAGAATGAAGTTGATACTACTACTAAAGGTAAATATAAGGTTACTTATACTTTTAACTATAATGGGATTACATCACAGCTAGTTAGACAAGTAGTGGTTTATGATGAATTTATGATTAAGTTAAAGGGAAGTGAAACTTTCCATGTAGCGAAAGGTACTACTTTTGAGGATCCAGGAGCAGTAGCGAAAGATCCAATTGATGGAGATATTAGTGATCAGATTAAAGTAGAAGGAAAAGTTAATAGTAATAATTTAGGTACATATACACTTACTTATAGTGTTACTAATAGTAGTGGAAAAGAAGCACAAGCTGTTAGAACGGTTATTGTTTATGAAATGAACTTTACTTTGACTTTATTGAGTAGTGATTATACTAGTGGAGATCGTGTTATAGAGTTTAAGACGGATAGTCCTTATTATAATTATGTTAAGTTACCTAATGGAGAAACTAATATGGGTACAACTATTCAATATAAGGTAACAAATAATGGAAGTTATACTTTTAGTATTTGTGATGCGAAAGAAATTTGTATAGATAAAACTATTACAGTTAATAATATAGATAGGGTTGCACCAGAAGGAAGCTGTAGTGGATATTATAAGAATGGTAAGTCAGTAGTAACGATTAAAGCAACAGATAATGTTGGGGTTGATCGTTATGCGATAGATGGATATGTATATAATGTATCAACTATAACTTTAGATAAGGAAAGAACTAGTGTACAAGTAAAGATATATGATAAGGCAGGAAACTCAAGAACTATTAGTTGTAACTTAGAGAATAAGAATACAACTAGTGGAGGAAGTACTGGTGGCAATACTGGTGGAAGTACAGGAGGAAACACTGGTGGAGGAAATACTGGAGGAGCAACTGGTGGTGGCTTAATTAGTGGAAATGCCTATGGTTATAATTACTTTGTTAATGTTCCAAGTAATATTTCAAAAAATCCACCTTTAATTTTATTCTTACATGGTGATGGAGAAGTTGGTAGTCCAGCAGCTCTAAGAGATGGTTACTTTATGCAATTTGTTCGTTATAGTTATTCTGGTGAACCATTTATATTCTTAGCACCTAATACAGTAGTAACAGATTGGTCTAGTTCTACTTTACAAAAGAATCTTAAGAGTTTAACTGATAGTGTTGCTAATGCTTACAATGTAGATAAATCTAGAATCTATATTATTGGTACTAGTAGAGGTGCGATAGGTACATGGGGAATGTTATCAAATTATCCAGGGTACTTCTCTGCGGCTGTACCAATTAGTTGTTGTGCACCTGGTTACTTTAAGATTGCTAATCTTAAGAGTACGAAGGTTAGAGCTATTTCTGGAACTAGTGGTTCACAAGAAAGTGGCTATAATAGTTGTATGACTAACTATGTTAATCAACTTAATCAGTTAGGTGGTTATGCGATAAAGGAAACACATAGTGGTGCGACTCATGGAACTATTTTAAGTAAAATTGACTTTAATGATGTGTTTAAATGGTTGCTAAGTAATTAGTTAGGCTTGTTTAAGGAAAGAGATAGTGATATAGTTTTATACTAGGAGGTAATGTATGAAAGATAGAAGTTTTAAAATGGTAGCGATGATGGCATTAATATTTGCATTGTCATGTTTGGCTGTAGCCTATGCAGCGTTTTCTACAACATTAAGAGTATCTGGTATTGTTACTGCAAAATCAACATCAGATAGTTGGGACGTTAGTTTCCAAAACCTTTCTGCTCCAACGTTAACCGGACTTGCAGAGGTGGAAACTGCCCCTGTATTAACTGCAACCCAAGTTTCTGGCTTCAATGTTAATTTTTATGCACCAGGTGATTCGGTTAGATATACTTGGGAAGCCATTAATAATGGTCAAATTGATGCAGTACTTACAGCTAAATCTATTGGTGAATTAACTTGTGCACCAGCTGCCGGAAGTAGTGCAACACAAACTGAAGCTGATAGTTTGTGTGCAGACCTAAATTTTGATTTAACTGAAAATGCAGATCTATATCTAGGAAAAAAACGTGCAGCTGGTAGTATGGAACCAGCTAAATGGTCTAATACTGCAGATTATGTTCTTACTGTTACTTGGAAAGAAGATAGTACAGTTACACTTTCTGGAGATGTAACAGTATCTGTTGGTGAGTCAACATTTGTTTATACACAAAAACAATAAAATTTTAACATTAAAGTGAGGTATAAAAATGAAAGATAGAAATTTTAAAATGGTTGCGATGGTATTGTTAATATTTACATTGTCATGTTTGGCTGTAGCCTATGCAGCGTTTTCTACAACATTAAGAGTATCTGGTATTGTTACTGCAAAGTCAACATCAGATAGTTGGGACGTTAGATTTGAAAATCTTTTTTCACCAGTATTAACAGGACTTGCAGAAGTAGAAACAGCTCCAATATTAACTGCGACACAAGTTTCTGGTTTTAATGTTAATTTTTATGCACCTGGTGACTCAGTAGAATATAGTTGGCAAGTAATTAATAATGGTCAGTTAGATGCAGTACTTACAACTAAGTCTATTGGAACATTAACTTGTGCACCGGCTGCTAGCAGTAATGCAACACAAGAAGAAGCTAATAGCTTATGTAATGATTTGACAATTAGTCTTAGTGGACAAAATGTTGGAGATGTACTTGACGGTGGTAATGTTAGTGCCCGTATGCCATCACCGAATAATCATTCATATTATACACTTACGGTTGTTTGGAAAGCGGACAGTACAGTTACACTTTCTGGAGATGTAACAGTATCTGTTGGTGAGTCAACATTTGTTTATACACAAAAATAGGATTGACAATGAAATGTTAAAGATAATAAATACGCAACAAAAAAGTGTAAAATGTTGTTTATCATTTACGTAGTCAATGTTATAATGAAAGAGGATAGGAGGAAAATAGAATGAAAGATAGAAGTTTTAAAATTGTAGCTGTTGTAGCTTTAGTAATGGCACTATCTGGATTAGTAGTTGCTTATGCAGCATATTCAACTACTTTAAAAGTTAGTGGTACTGTTACTGCTAAATCTAGTAAGGAAAGCTGGGATGTTAAGTTTCAAAACCTTTCAGCAGGTACTAAGACTGGACTTGCTTCAATTAAGACAGCTCCAACATTAACAGCAACTCAAGTTTCTGGTTTTGAAATTGAATTCTTCGCTCCAGGAGATTCTATTGAATATACTTGGGATGTTACTAATACTGGTAAACTAGATGCTAAGCTTACTACTGCTTCAATTGGTACATTATCTTGTGCAGCTGCACCTAATAGTACAGTTACTACAGAAGAAGTTACAGCTTTATGTAATGATTTAACTATGAGCTTAACTTATGGTGATGACTCTGCTATTACTACAAATGCAGTATTACCATTTGCATCAGATAATACTAAACAATTGAAATTAAAAGTAACTTGGAAAGCTGATAGTACAGCAACTATTTCAGATGACGTTACTGTAACAGTTGGCGAATCTACATTTGTTTATACTCAAAATTAAAAATAGTAGGTGATAGATAATGAAAAAAAGTGAAATTAAGTTTTTAGTTTTCATGAGCATTATCACCTTACTATTTCTTTTTGATATTTTCATATATAGTATATTTACTACTTATAGTTTGATTGCATTTTTGCTAGGAGCTTTTACCGTAGCATATTATCAATTTGGCTATGATAAAGATAAGAATAGATATAGTAAAGATATTATTTTATCAGTTGTTATCTATTGTACTTTATACTATATTGTTACATATTTGATTGGTTTATTTATTGGATTTAATCATAATGTTTATAGTTTGACGCTTACTGGAATAATGCGTAACATTATTCCAGTAGCGCTAACTATTGTGATTAGTGAGATACTTAGATATTCCTTTGTTAACAGATTTAAAAGTAATATGTTATGTATGATTTTAATTACAGTAGTCTTTATCTTTTTTGATATAGACTTTGTGGTTAAAGCCGTTGATTATAATAGTTTTAAGTCTGTTTTAGTTAATTATGGATTATTTGTATTACCTAGTATAGGTACTAATCTTTTAATGACATATATGTGTTATAAATCGGGATTTAAACCATGTATTGTTTATCGCTTATTAATTAGTTTACCAGTTTACTTTTTACCTATTATTCCAGCTTTTGGAGATTATATATGGTCAGTTATTTATTTGCTTTTACCATTTATGTTTTTACTTCAACTTTATCTTACTTTTAGAAAAGTTGATTATAATCCAAGGAAGGAAATATTAAAATCTAAAGATTTACATAAAAATAAATTTACTATTCTTTTAGATATTATTTTTATTACTATTATGATTACCATTGTTGGACTTACATCTGGTTTCTTTAAGTATCAACTTATAGTTATTGCGAGTGGTTCAATGATGCCTAAGATTCATGTTGGTGATACGGTGCTTGTGGAAAAACTAAGTGCTGAAGAGGTAGAAAAACTGGAAGTTGGGGATGTTTTAGTATATCACAGAGATGATAAAATAATTGTCCACAGAATCTGTGCAAAGTTTAAATCTGGTGATGAAACATTCTTTAGAACTAAAGGCGATAACAATAAAGAACCTGATAATTTCTTGGTTGAGACTAGAGAGGTTATTGGTACTACTAATCATGTTGTTAGATATATTGGATATCCAACTGTATGGTTGAGTGAGAGAACAGAATAGAAAAGAGGTGTATTTCATGGAAGATGATAGGCCAAAACGTACTTTGCCTGTCAAAGTAAAATTAATATTATATGGGCTTTTGATAGCTTCTTTATCTTGCTTTGTTCTTTTATTTTTCATGAAATTATTTGTTTATAAAGAAAAATCTTATATGTATTATGAAAATAATACTAATATAGAGTATTCTGTTAAACTAAAAGATAATGATTATTATGATGTAAAAGAACTGCCATCTAATATGAATTATATTGCTAGTCTGATCGATAAAATACCAGTATCATTTAAATATAATTTTTCATCAACAGCAGAAATAGATTATGATGCTACTTACTATGTAGAAGCAGTTACTAGAGTTTATGCTGATAAAGATAAGACAAGACTCTTATATGAAAAGTCTGAACAATTAACAGATGAGAAAAAAGTAAGTAAAGAGAAAATTAAGAATTTAAGTTTTACTGAAAGTGTTGATATTGATTATGGACATTTTAATAATTTTATTTCATCTTTTGTTACTAATTATGGTTTAAATACTAGTAGTGATGTTACTATTTATTTCTATACTAAAGGATCTGGTAATAATAAGAACTATGAAGGTAAAGCTAATTTAGATAGTAGTGCAACGGTAGTAATACCATTAACTGAACAAACTATTAATGTATCTATTAATACTACTGATGTTAATAAGAAAGATACTTTAATGGAGAGATTTGGTTTAGGTTCTATTGATTGGCTTGCTTTAATATTATTTGTATTCTTATTTATTGCTGATGTTTATGTAGTATATATGTTCCTTACTACTCTTGTTAGTTATACTAATTCTTTTACAGCTTATGAAAAAGAATTGAAAAAGATATTAAGAGAATTTGATAGTATTATCGCTAATGTAAATGAAACTATTAATTTTAAGGATTATAAAGTTATTAATGTAGAATCTTTTAATGAATTAGTTGATATTCATGATAATGTTGGTAATCCAATATTATTTAAGGAAAGATTTAAAAATGTAGAAGCAGACTTTATTATTATTGATAATGATATATTATATAAGTTTGTTTTGAGAAATAATTATGTTGATGAAAGTAAATATGATTTTGAAGAGGATGTAATTTAGTTTTTAATTAAGTTATGTTGTTTCAAAATCTTTTTTTTGTGTTTGAAAAAGTTAATTGATGATTACTTGAATTAGTTGGAGAAAGATGATATTATTTAGATAGTAGAAGTATAGAAGAGTAGGTAGTTACTTATATTTATTGTGCGGAATAAAAATTTGTAAAAGTTGGTGAAAATATGTTGACAGGTAGTAACAAAAAGTTCAAACTTAGACAGA
>CAKPHU010000003.1 GCA_934162125.1 uncultured Bacilli bacterium | reverse complement strand
AGAAGAGTTATCTAATATTGAAGAACTTGATAATTATATAAAACAATGTGATGAATGTGTCTTCTTTGAGTAAAAAATATAAATTTTAAGTAAAAAATATAAATTTTGTATATAAAAACAAAGAAATGTGTGCTATAATTAAATTGTCGGGAGTAGTTAACCGATTTGACTACATTTTGATTTTTTCATCAAATATTCTCTGAGAATAATCAAAATGAAAAAAAGATTGGGACAGCATAATATATAATAAGTATCAGATTATATATTATCCAATCTTTTTATTTTTGCTCTTTTTTAATAAGTTTAGCATGAACTACCATTTTATCACTGTTACTATAACAAGTAGATAAAGTAAGAATATTATCATTAGAATTAACATTTGTATTAAAGTTATAACTACTTCTATCTTTTATCATATCCAAAAATTCTTGATATTCAATATCACTATCAAAATTAGTTTGTAAATAATCACTAGTAGTAGGTATATGATAAGTACTAAATATCTGCCATAAAGAGTTCTCTTTTTCAGTAGATATTTTTATTACATAGTTATTTGCATTAGACAACCAGTTTTTAGTTAATACAGTTCTTAATGATCCAAACATAGTTTTATCATTTCTACCATGCGCGTAAATAATAGTATTTTTATTATTATTAATAGTATTTCTATAGTCTAGAAATAACCAACCAGCTGAATTATAACTCTTATCAAAACTATGTGTTAAATAATATTTGTTATTGTTAGATTGCACGAAAGGATAATTTATATTAGTACCATTTACTTTAATCCAACCTTTAACATCATTATTGATGTTTTTTAATTCACTGAAATTAACATCTATCATATTCATAGCAATATAATCCCAATAAGGATTTGATTTTGGTATTTCTTCTTCTTGCTCTATAATTTCAGTATTATCATTATCTTCAATTTCAATTATTGGTATTTCTTCCTGTATTTCTTCAATTTGATTATTTGTTTTATTTGAGTCTAACTTCCACACAATAATATTATAAATTGAATATACTAATGTTATGGAACATAAAATTGAAAATATGATTAAAAAGGTTTTTAACTTTTTATTCATACGATCACCACATAATAATTATACTACAAAAATATAAAATTTTATTTATAAAAAAATAGCACATAAACTATTTGAATAAATCCTCTAGTTTTTGTCCTATTTCATCTAGCAAAGCATTTTTTAAAATGATGCAATCTATATTATAATTCTTTAAATCTTCAATGATTACACTTTGATTAAAACTGGTATAAATTACAAACTTTATATCTTTATATAGTTCTTTTACTTTATTGATATAATCAACAGTAAACTTATCATTTACATATAGTTCTGCAATAACTATGTCAGGTTTATAATCATTACATATATCTAATATTTTAGTTAAATCTTCTTCAACTATTACTTCATATTTATTAGATAGATACTCATTTAAAGCCATTATTAGTATTGAATTATTATCAAATATTACTATTTTCTTACGCAATAGCACCACCTCACACTAATATTATATACTAATTTGAAAAAAAGAAAAGATGCTAAAAGTCATAATTTTAGGTGTAAAAAATATGATAAAAGTCATTTTTGAACTTGACAAAATAAATGCGTTAAAACTTTTAGCACAAAATGATGATGATTAATAGTAAATTTTAAAATCTTATGATATAATTATATAGAAAGGAGGAAGATTTGATGAGCAAATCTAAAAATGTAGTTAAAAAATTAACTACGATATTATTTACATTAGTAGCAGTCTTTGCCGTAGGATTAACTAATGTAAATGCAAAAACAATCACAGTAGAGAATGAGGAAGAGCTAATTAATGCATCAAAAGGAATTGATTCTGAGATAAATGAAATTAAATTAACAAAAGATATTACTTTAACAAAGTACCTAAATTTTTATGTTGTTAATGACATTACTCTTGAATTAAATGGGCAAACATTAGATACAGGTTCCGAAGGTCTTTCATTTAATTATGGAATGTCTGATTATGATGAAGCAATTAACGATTACTATTATAACTTTAATAGTAAGTTAACTATTAAGGATAGTAGTAGTAGTAAAACTGGTAAGATTCTTACAAAAAAAAGCATTAATTTTACTACTTATGATGTTATTCATGATGAGGAAATAAAAAAATTTGGACTAACTATTGATGGTGGGTATTATGAAATGATTAGTTCAACTAATAGTTACTTTTCTTTCTTTTCTAATAAATACTATACAAATGGTAGAAATATTACTGTTGATGTAAAAGTAAAAGACGCTGTATTTAAAGTCGGTGATCAGAAGTCTCTTTTTCACACTAGTGATGATTCAGATTCAGATATTAAATTCAATTTTAATTTTGAGTCATTGAAAGTGATGGGACTTGCAAGCAAATTAGGAAGTAATAAATTAGGAAAAATGAAATTAGATAATGTAATTGATCCTAATTCTAAAGCATACTTTCAAGAACTACCTTATACAACAGGGGCTCCAGTTTTAACTGAAAAAGATAGAAATACTTTAGTTGAAGATTTTTATTCAACAGGAGGAGAAAATCCTTACATTATTATAAAAAAAGTTAATGGCTTTGAAGTAAATAATGTAGAAATAAATGAAACTTATAAGGAAACACCTAGTCTTAATAGTATATCAATTAAAAATATAAGTGGTTCTGATTTACAAATTCAAAATGTAACAGTAGATAGTTCTAATTTTACTGTTGAAGGACCTAGTACATCACCAACAGTTAGTGCTGGTGCAACAAATACAGATTATAAAATTAAGGCAAAAGAAGGACTTCCTGTTGGAACTTATACAGCAACAATTACTGTAACTGATAGTAATGGTAATTATACGGCAACAGTTACATTAAAAGTTGAACCAAAACAATTAACAGGATTAGATATTAGTGGTTTAGATAGTACTTGGGTTTATGGCACTGATAAAACTCCAACTGCAACAGGAGTTAGCGAACTAGGAACTGGCGACTATGAAATCACTTATTCTAAGAAAGATACTTCTGGAAACTATGTAAATAAAGGAAATAAACTACCTATATTAGTAGGAGAATATAAAGCTACTTTAAGTATTATAAATCCAAATTATACAGCAAGTGAAGCTAGTGTTCCTTTTGAAATCACACCAATTACTACAGAAGTAAAAGTAAAAAGTCATGATGAAACATTTACATATGATGGAACAGAACACACAAAAAATGCTTATGATGTTTTATGGGCAAATAATGCAAGTGCAGTAGCTGACAATAAATTACCTAATGGTGATAAAGTTACTGCAGTAATTACTGGTAAAGTAAAAGATTTTAAAGATACAGCTGATGGAAATAACACAATTGCAAGTGTTACAATAACAAATGCAGAAGGTGTTGATGTAACTAATTGTTACTCTAATATTGTAAAATCTGCTGGTAAATTAACAGTAAATCCTATTGCAACACCAATAGTTGTAACAGCTGGTTCAGACAATAAAGTATTTGATGGTACTGAATTAACAAAAAATACTTATGCATATACAGATAATGTATTAGTATCTGGTGATATGTTAGAAGCTACAATTACTGGTAGTCAAAAATTTGTAGGAACTTCTAATAATGCTGTAAGCAATGTTAAAGTAATGAGAAATGGTGAAGATATTACTGGTAACTATACATTTGGGACACATGTAAATGGTACCTTAACAGTAAAAAGTGCAGATCAACCTTTAGCAATTGCAGATCAATATGTAAGAGTTAATGGTTCTATATCAAAAGAATATTTAGAACAATCAGTAACTGGAAATGAAGGAAACATTGATTTTACTATTAAATCAGGAACAGCCCTTACTTACGATTCTGTAAACGAAGAATTTGTAGCAGGAGATACTGAAGGTGATGTTGTAATTACTGTTACAGCAGTGAAAGTAAATCTTGGTGGAGATGATACTCCTGAATGGAAAGAAACAACAAAAGATTTTACAGTTCATGTTGTTAATAAAACTGATGTAAATATTTCAGGACTTTCTAATAATGAAACATTTACTTATGATGGAACACCTAAAATGCCAACAGGAACAATTAGTGTTAATGCTGGAACAGTAAATGTTAGTGATTTAAAAGTATTATACGAGGGAACTGGTTCTACATCATATAGTAGTGCTACTGCTCCTACAAATGTTGGTACTTATACAGTAACATATAAAGTTCCTGATACTAATGCAAATTACACTGGAACATTTAGTGTAGCATTTACTATTAAAAAAGCACAACTTGAAAAAGTAACTTTAGTTGAAAATACTTTTGAATATACTGGTGATGAAATAGTTTCAGATGGTAGTAATTTTGATTCAACTAAGATGAATGTTTCTGGAGATATTAAGGCTACTAATGTTGGAAATTATAGCATTACAGTATCCTTAAAAGATAAAACTAATTATGAGTGGAAAGATAATACAACTACAGATTTAGTTTTAAGTTGGTCAATCACTCAAGCAACACCAGACTATACAGTACCAACTGGACTTACTGGTGTAAAAGGAGGAACATTAAATGATGTAACTCTTCCTGATAGATTTACTTGGAATGATGCAACTGTTGTATTAACAGCTGGAACACATACTTATAAAGCAACATATACTCCTGTTGATACTACAAACTATAAAACAATAACTGATATTGATATTGAAGTTAATGTTAAAGATACGTTTAATGTAATAACATCAGTTGATGGTGGAAATGGAACAATTACACCAAGTAAAATAGGTGCTGTTGAAGGAACTAAAGTTGAAATAACATTTACACCAAATACTGGATATATGATTGATAAAGTATTAGTAAATACAGTAGAAACTACTGTAACTGGTAATAAAATAGAACTTACAGTAAATGAAGAAAAAGAAGTTGTTGTAAGTTATAAAAAAATACCATTTACTGTAACTGTTAAAGATGTAGATGGTGCTACTATTACTCCAAATGGTGCTGTTGCAGTAAGTTATGGTGAAGATAAAGAATTTACTATAACTGCTAATAGTGGATATAAGTTAGTTAAAGTTCTAGTTGATGGAACTGATAAAACTGCTGATATGGTTGGAGATACTTTAAAACTTACAAATATAACATCTAATATCAATTTAGAAGTTGTAGTTGAAAAAATAGTTTATGAAGTAACTGAAGGAGCTAATCAAAAATATACAATTACTAAAAATAATGAAGCTAAATTTAAAATAAATGCTGACTTTAGATTATTTGATGAAGGTAAAGTATATGTTGATAATGAATTAGTTGATCCTAAAAATTATACAGCAGAAAGTGGAAGTACAATAATTACATTAAAGAAAGAATTTGTTGATACATTATCAGTTGGAGAACATACTTTAAAAGTTGTATTCAATGATGGTGGAGAAGCAATTACAACATTCAATGTAGCAAAAGTAACAGTTCCTACTGACAATCCACAAACTGGAGATAATATTGGATTCTATATAATAAGTGGAATCTTATCAATCGTAGGACTTGCTGGAGCTGGAATCTTTTATAGAAGAAAACAAACAAATTAAACTGTGAGTTAGAGTTTTCTCTAACTCCTTTTTAATATAAAAATGAGGGATGGTAATGTGAAAAAGACAAAATTAAAGATAAAGAAACTATCTAAAAAACAAATTATCATTATTTCAAGTATTCTTCTAATTGTTATACTAATTATTGTTTTACTATTACAAAAAGAACCTTATGTTGGTAAAATAAAAGATGGAAAAGCAGTGTACATTGATAGAGTTAAAAATGTAACAGTATATCCTGAAAAAAACAAGACATTAATAGAGTTTGAGAATAACGAGGAACTTATTGATAATTGTATAATATCAAATGAAATATATGATAAATTTAAAAGTAATGATCCACTTTATAATATAACAGTTAAAGATTATTCTAAATTATCTAACTTATCTGCTAAAGAAAATTATAATATAAATAAATCTTTACAATTAAAGTTAGTAAAAGAAGATGATAGTTATACTGATTATTATGCAATGACTTGTGGATTTAAAAACAAAAAAGAACTTATGAAATATACTAAAGCAGTTATAAAACTTGCTAATAAAGTTAAATAAGTTTAATAAGCAGTACACCCCACTGCTTATTTTTTTTATATAATGATAAAATCTAGTATTTTTAAAACATATATATTAAAAACTTTTTTGAAATTGGAAAATTCATGATATAATTAATATACAAGAAGAAAATCGCATAGCGCTTATTATTTATGAGGAGGTAAAATGAAAAAGAAAATAATAATAATTACACTGTGTTCTATAATAGGTTTAATATTTTTAGATTTTATAGTCGCTCTTTTATTTAATAATAGTCCAATAATTAAAATTAGAGATTACTATAATGGTGGTTCTACTGTTTATAAAGATAAAGGAATATTTACAAATACTTATAAATGTTCTGATGGTAAAACTAAAACAGTTTTAAAAACAACTAAATATGTTTGCCCTATGAAAGATATTGAAAAAGATATAAAAGAAGCAATAACAATTACATTTGATACTAAAGGTGGAAGTAAAATAGATAGTATTACTATTGGTAAAGATACTGAGCTTGCACTTCCAAAAGAACCAACAAGAGATAGTTATGTTTTTAAAGGTTGGGTTGATAAAAACGAAACTCCAATTTATGATAAAGTACTACTTGCAGAAGATACAACTCTTTATGCAGTTTGGGAAAAAGATGCAACTAGTAACAAAATAACAATAACTTTTGATACTAGAGGAGGAAGTAAGATAGAAAGTATTACTATAAGTAAAGATACTGAACTTGTACTTCCAAAAGAACCAACAAAAGATGGTTATGTTTTCAAAGGTTGGGTTGATAAAAACGAAACCCCAATTTATGATAAAGTATTACTTGCAGAAGATACAACTCTTTATGCAGTATGGGAAAAGTAAAAAAATTAAGGTGCTATGAAAAATTATATTATAGTATGAAGTATATTAAAACAAACAGAAAATTTGCAAATAAAGTTTAATAAGCAGCACCCCACTGCTTATTTTTTATTTCATAAAAAATATTTATTATTTAATAACTTATATACATTTTTTAATAATAAGGAATTAGTAGCTTGAAATTACAATTAATTCTATTAGATGATTTATTTTATCGAGGAACTGGTCCTACTGGTCCAACTGGCGATACTGGTGCCACAGGTCCTACTGGTCCAACTGGCGATACTGGTGCCACAGGCCCTACTGGTCCAACTGGAGCTACAGGTCCTACAGGTCCTACTGGCGATACTGGTGCTACAGGCCCTACTGGCCCTACTGGTGATACTGGTGCTACTGGCCCTACTGGTCCTACCGGTCCTACTGGTCCAGCTGCATAACAAAGCAAAATATAAATACAAGAAAAAAAGACTTAATAATGAGACACATCATACTCATTACAAGTCTTTTATTTTGTTCTTACAACTTCTTCAACCTTATCTCCAGCAAACATAGTTCCCAATTCTCTTTTCTGTACAACCTTATCAAATTCTTCTCTAGTCATCTGAAACTTCCCACGTTCTTCTAACTGATTCAAATCCTTTGTCTTAATTACTATTCCCTTATCCATAACCTTACCTCCTATACTTCCATCTTAAAGAGTGCCTGTGCATAACAAAACTCTTCATCATTATCAATTGCTTTAACTATATAACCATTATAGTCACTTTCCAAAATAACAATATATAAATCAAGTACATCATTATCCTCATGTTGATTATAATAATCAGGTGCATTAGTATAAGCTAAATATCTTTTATCTTCTCTATTAGAAGAAAAAATACTAATTATTTTAACCATCTTAGAATTACCATAATCATCTAATATTGTTACTACTTGTCCTTCCATATCATCACCCGAATCTATAGCCAATATACCAAAAAACTAATAAATACACAATAGAAAAAAGAGATTTCTCTCTTATTCTAAACATTCAACAGTTGTATAACTATATAACATATCGTCACCAAATTCAAAAGTATAACGATACTTAGTAGTAAGTTCTACACCACCTGAACTATTAGTTACTTCAAGTGATTCATAAATTTGAATAACATTTCCAATCTTCTCTGCTTTATAAATATCATAATTATATCTAAAAGATGTCTTAGTTGGCTTATCAGTTTCAGTTGCTCTTGTATATAGTAAATAAGCATCTAATGTTGCATCATATACATAAGTTTCATACTTAGGATCAACTTTCATTGCTGTTGCTGTAGTTATTTGAGCTTTATCGCCAAATATTTCACTATAACTTCTTTGTACATCTTCTCTATCAATCTTTGTTCTCTCTCCACAAACTAGTTTTCCGTAATCTGGTAGACTTTGTGTTAAACTAGAACAATTTTCTACTGATTGAAAATCTACACCTTTCAAATTTAAATATGTTAAAACCATCTTATTAACTTCAGTCATACTAGAAATATTACTACTATTTTCATTTTGATACATCCAGTATGGAGAAGAAGACTTAAAGTCATGAACAGTAACATATAAACTTTGAACTAATCTACTATTAACATCTAGCGCTACTGTTGCAGGCTCTTTTGGTTTACTAAACATTGTATAAACCACTACTACAATAATCAATACAATTACTACAGCAGCAATTATTATTGTCTTAAATTTTCCATTAGCTTTCTTTTTACTACTGTCTCCCATATCATTACCATAAGAAGCACCATTATTATCAAAAGAAGCAATCTCCTCAAATTTCATTTTCTCACCACTTATCTATTAGGATCCACTAATATTTTAACAGCGTCATCAGCACCACTTGTTAATCTTTCATAAGCACCTTGAACACCATCTAATCCAACTATATCATCAATAAACATCTTAACATCTATTTTCTTATTTGCCATTAAATCAATACAAGTTTCAAATTCTTCTTTTGTATAAGCAATTGATCCTTTTAAAGTAAGTTCTCTCATAACTGCCATTACAGTTGGAATTGTAACTGTTCCAAGAGAAACACCTACAAGTACAACCACACCTCCAGGTCTTACTGCCATAATTGCTGAACTAACAGCTGGAGAATTACCACAACATTCAATTACAACATCGAATCCTCCATTTGTTTCTTCAACCATTTTATTAACCATTTCTGTATCTTTAGCATCATACCATTTATCAGCAATTCCTAAGCGTACTGCTTTCTCACCACGTGCCTTATTAGTTTCTGAAACAGCAACATAACTTGCTCCTTCCATCTTAGCTAACAAACCAGAAACAAGTCCAATTATTCCGCCACCAATTACTAATACCTTAGCTCCTACTTTAATATCAGCTAAATGTACTGCATGTAATCCTACAGCCGTAGGCTCTACCATTGCAACTTCTTCATCACTTACTGAATCAGGTACTTTAATAACCATATCTGATCTAATACTCATCTTAGGTGCAAGTCCTCCAGGATTTGTTAATGAAAGACCTGTTGCATGTGACCATGTCTCAGGACAATATTGTGGATTACCACTTAAACATGCCTTGCAATGTCCACAAGGAGAAATTGGTAAAGCCGTAACTCTATCCCCAATTTTTAAATCTTCTCTATCACCAGGATTTGTAACAACACCACAATATTCATGTCCCATTACAAGTCCAACAGGTTCTCCTGCAACCCAATAATGGATATCAGAACCGCATATGCCAGTTTTCTTAACATCAACTAAAACACTACCATTTGTTGAAACAGGTTCATCTATTTCCTTTATTTCAAACTTCTTAACATCTTTTATCGCAACACAACGCATATAACTAATCCTCCCATCATACATTCTATTATAATGATAACAATATATTGGAAAAAATGCAATATTTTTGCATATGCTTTACAAGGACCAAAGAAAGGAAATATTTATGAAAATATGTGTATACGCTATCTCTAAAAATGAAGAAAAGTTTGTCTCTCGCTGGTACAATTCCATGAAAGAAGCTGATGGAATCTATGTTCTTGATACTGGTTCAACAGATAATACTATAAAAGCTCTAAAAGAACATGGAATTCACGTTCAACAAGAAATAATTAGTCCCTGGCGTTTTGATACAGCTCGTAATAAATCATTAGAGTTAGTCCCAGAAGACACCGACATTTGTGTTTGTACAGACCTAGATGAAGTCTTCCTCCCAGGCTGGCGCCACACTCTAGAACAAGCTTGGACAGCTTCAACTACTAGAGCTAGATACAACTACAATTGGAGTCTTACCAAAGATAATAAACCTATTGTTAACTTCTATATTGAAAAAATTCATACCCGTCATGGCTACAAATGGATTCACCCTGTTCATGAAGTACTAGAAAAACTTGATCATAATGAAAATACCATCACTATTGACAACATAACTCTAAATCATTACCCAGATTCAACTAAATCAAGAAGTAGTTACTTACCTCTTTTAGAAGAATCTGTTAAAGAAGATCCAGAAGATGACCGTTCCATGCACTACCTAGGTCGTGAATACATGTACTATAAACGTTATGAAGACGCCATCAAAACTCTAAAAAAACATCTAACTCTAGAAAAGGCTACTTGGAAAGATGAGCGTTCTGCTTCGATGCGTTTCATTAGTCGCTGCTACAAAAATCTAAAAAATTATGATGAAGCCAAATTATGGTTGGAAAAAGCTATGGAAGAAACCCCTTACCTTCGTGATCCCTTTGTCGAAAGAGCACTTCTGGCCTATCAATTAGAAAACTACTTTGAAGTAGAAAAATACTGCCTAAAAGCTCTAAGAATTAAAAAACATGCCAAAACATATATTAATGAAACATTCTCCTGGGATAGTACCATCTATGATCTCTTAGCCATCACTAACTACGTTAAAAGAGACTATGACTATGCTCTCTACTTTATAGAACTTGCTCTTGATTTAGATCCAGAAAACTCTCGTCTTCTTAACAACAAAAAAATCTTTATCGAAAAATTAAACAACTAAAAAAGGTATTAGCCAAAACTAATACCTTTTATCTTATTCTTTCTCTAAAATGTACTCATCATTTTTATAATCGACATAGATTGTATCTTTAGCTTTTACCTTACCTTCAATAATCATTCTAGCAAGTAAAGTTTCTACTGTACGACTAACAAGTCTCTTCAATGGTCTAGCTCCATAATTTATATCATATCCTTCAAGAAGTAATTGTTCCCTAGCTCTATCTCTAAGTACAATCTTAATATCAACATCTTTAAGTCTATTTTCAATATCTTTAATAATCTTATCCAAAATCATATTAATTGCTTCTTTTGATAAAGGTTTAAATACAATTATTTCATCTATACGATTAATAAATTCTGGTCTAAAGTATTCTCTAACATCATCCATAACTTTAGATGTATTACCATCCAAAATATGTTCACTACCAAGGTTAGAAGTCATAATTATAATTGTATTTTTAAAGTCTACTGTACGACCATTTGAATCTGTTATTCTACCATCATCAAGTACTTGTAATAATAAGTTTAACACTTCTGGATGAGCTTTTTCTATCTCATCAAATAAAACTATACTATATGGATTACGTCTAACAGCCTCTGTTAATTGTCCTCCTTCTTCATATCCAACATATCCAGGAGGAGATCCAATTAAACGTGATACACTATATTTTTCCATATATTCACTCATATCAATTCTAATCATATGAGTTTCATCATCAAATAGTTCATAAGCTAGTGTTCTAGCAATTTCTGTTTTACCTACACCAGTTGGTCCTAAGAACATAAATGATGCAATTGGACGATTAGGGTCTTTAATACCTGCACGTGATTTAATTATTGCTTCACTTACTAATTTAATTGCTTCATCTTGTCCCATAACACGTTTCTTCATGTTATCTTCAAGTCCAAGTAATTTTTCTTTTTCACTACTTACTAATTTACTAATTGGTATATTAGTCCATCTAGAAATAACTTCTGCAATATCATCACTTGTAACAGTATCACTAAGTATTTTATTTTTTTCTGTATTATTTAATTCTTCTAGTTCTTTTTCTAGTTTAGGAATTTCACCATGTCTTAAAACTGCGGCTCTTTCCAAATCATATTTATTTTCAGCTTGTTCTAGTTCAAACTTAGCTTTCTCTATTTCTGCTTTCTTTTTCTTTATATTAGCATTAATATTTTTTTCTTTATTCCAAGCTTCTGTTAAAGCTTTTTCTTTTTCTTGAAGTTTTTCAACTTCTTCATCGATATCTTCTCTTCTCTTTTTACTTATCTCATCTTTTTCTTTTTTAATAGCTTCACGTTCTATTTGTAAACGCATGATTTTATGAGTTAAGTTATCCAAATTAACTGGAACAGAATCCATTTGTACTCTTATTGTTGCGCAAGCTTCATCTACCAAATCAATTGCTTTATCTGGAAGATAACGATCTGTAATATAACGATTAGAAAGTGTCGCAGCTGAAATTAAAGCTTTATCTTGAATACTGACACCATGATGGATCTCAAAACGCTCTTTCAAACCTCTTAAAATTGTAATTGTATCTTCAACAGTAGGTTCACTAACTTTAATCTTTTGAAAACGTCTCTCTAAAGCTCCATCTTTTTCAATATATTGACGATACTCATTTAAAGTAGTCGCACCAATAACATGAATCTCACCTCTGGCAAGTAATGGTTTCAAAATATTTGAAGTATCCATTGCTCCTTCAGTTCTACCAGTACCTACTATCATGTGTATTTCATCAATAAACATGATAATATCTCCCTCACTCTTTTTAACTTCGTTTAAAACTTTTTTCAAACGCTCCTCAAACTCACCACGATATTTAGCACCTGCTACTAAAGCAGCCATATCTAGTTCCCATAAAGTTTTATTTTTCAAACTAGCTGGAACATCGCCCTTAATTATTCTTAATGCAAGTCCTTCTACAATAGCTGTTTTACCAACACCAGGTTCACCTATTAATACCGGATTGTTCTTAGTTTTTCTTGATAATACCCTAGTGATACTACGTATTTCCTCATCACGACCAATAACTGGATCAATCTTACCTGCTTTTGCTAAAGCTGTAATATCTCGTCCATATTTTTCAAGTACATTTTCATCTTTGTCTTCTTGATATTCATTATACATATTAATCACCTCACATTGTATATTATACTCTTTTTTTAGCACTTGTCAATAGAGAGTGCTAACTATTAAAAAAGAAAAAAGATAATAGAAAAGCTTCTCTTTATTATCTTGTATATTCTATATATACTTTATGTAAATATTTACTCTTTAATACCTCTTTATATCCCTTTTCACTAATATCCATAAATACTTTAGTTAGTAAAAAATCAAGCTTTGGATTAATCTTTGCTTTTTCCCTATTTCTCATCCAGTAATCAAGTTCATATTTATTAGTCCATTTCTTACCTTGATATGTCATACCAGAACCTAACATATCACAAACCATTTCCACAAAATATTTATATGGAATAATTGGTGTTGGTTCAATTGTAGCATAATCATACCAGTACTCATAATGATGTTTATTTCTTCCTTTATGATGTAACCATGCTTCTGAATATCCATTAACTTTTTTACAAGTAATTATCGGACTATAATCTTTGGAAAAGTACTTAACTCCTTCCCAAAACTCTATAAAAGAATATTTTGATAAGTCATGTAATAATCCTCTTAAAGGTATCCCTGCTCTCACACACAAACAAAATACTTTAAAACGATGTCTATTAACAACATGTAAATGTCCTATAAACTTTTTAAAAGTAATTTTATAGTCCTCTTTTTTCTTTTTAGCCATATTATCACCTTTTAAAATTATAACATAGAAAAAAGGAAAAGTCTCCTCTTCCTCTTAATAAGTAGTTCCGCCCCATTCAACAGCTGTAAAGCCACTTCTTCTAAACTTAGTTAAAGCCTCTTTTTTAATATCTACTTTCTTATCTACTTTCTTAATATGAATAACAACTCTAAGCATTGAATCTGGCTTAGGACTTATTATTAATTTATTATATGATTCTCTTTCTTCTGTAAGTTCAAAATATACTAAACTCTTACCATTCTTCTCTAAAACTGGTAACCAGTACATTATAAATTCATTACGTTCTTTTTCATTAAATCCAATATAATTAAGTTTGCTTTCTAAGAAATCGATTGCTTCATCACTTTCAACATAGAATCCTTCACTAAAGTCTACTGTATGTACTTTTTTCTCATCCCAATATAATGCATAATAATTATTTTTACCATCATATAAGTTACCACCTACACTAGCTAAAACACTCCAACCATTATTATATTTTGGATAAGTAGTCTCTAAAAACTCTGGACGTGAAAAACTAACTTTTACTTTAGTTTCTTTTTCTGGATATAAGTAAAGTATTGGTTTAGCAACACCACCACATACAATATCTTTTATTTCACCAGTACCATTTTGATATGTAAGTTCTAAACACATATCGCTTCCATCTTGATTAAATACAAATAGTGCTCCACCATTATAATCAAATCCATAATTAAAAGCTCCTAAATTTTCTATCTTTCCATAATCAAATAGTACTTTTCCATCCATTTGAACTAATTTAATATCATCTTTATCTTCTACTAAAACATAAATTCCAGATACTAAACCATATATCTTATCATAAGATTTAGCTAAGTATTCATTACCCTTAAAATCAAATATTTTCTTCTCATCTCCAGCAACTGCTAATAAATAATTACCACTAACTGATAAAGAATCATATTTAAAGTCAAGTATTGTTTTAGCATTCTTATAATTCATTAATCCATAATGTTTACCATCATTAACAATAATTGCTGTCTCATCTAATGGTTCTATATAAAGTGGAGGTCCACTAACTCCAATACTATAGTTAGAAACTATAAAATTATATTTAGCAGGAATAACTGATTGACCATTCTCTAAATTGTATACTCCCCAAGCATTATCATTAAGAACAACTGCTACATATTTAGTATCATAAGAATTATTATATTTAAATGGAATTATTGATTGATAATTAACACTATTTAAAGCCTTAGCATTAGTCTTATAACTCTTCATTTGTACGTTATAATCACTATCATAATAGAAAACATAATTGCTACCATAACCCAATAAAGTAGCTGAATCATAAGTAGTATCAGTCTCTACTGTATAAGTATCATAATTATCTAAGTTATTAGGTTTATTTAAAGTAGCAACTTTAGTCTTTTTATCAACATAAACCATAATAGTCTTGGTATTATCTACTTCTACTTCTTCATCTTTTGGTTCTTGTTTCTCTCCATATGTATAACTAACTTTTATACCATTGATGTAACAATCATTTAAATATACTTTTCCATCTTCATATATCTCATGTACATCACAACTAATATCATCTTTAATATCAATTAATTTAATTGCATCTTCATAACCTAATATTTCTTTTGTTGTCTGATAATTAATTGCAATTACTTTTTCTAGTGCATCTCCATAATTATTAAGAGCTTCTTTTTTATCTTTATCAGTTAAGATCTCTTCTGTATCTTTATCAGTATCATTATCTTTCTTATCATCTTTCTTAGGTAACAAGAAGATAATAGCAGATACTAATAAAACAATTAATAAAGTTAGAATAATCACCAAAGTAATAGTCTTTTTATTATTATTTTTTTCTTCTTTTACAACTGGTGTTTCTTCTTTTTCTTCAGATTTTTTCTCTTTTTCTTTCTCTTCTTTTTCTTCTTCTAACTTTTCTTCTACGTCTTCTATTTTAGTTATTTCTTTTGTTTTCTCTTCCTCATCTTCTTCAACAGGAACTTCTATTTCTTTAAATTCATCTTTTTCAATTATTTCTATTTTTTTAGTTTTTGCTTTTTTTGTATCTTCAGAATCTTTACTCATATTATCACTCCTATTATAAATTATAGCAAACTCCCATAAAAAATACTAGCAAAATAATAAAATGTAGAAGTCTACATTTTATTGTTTTGATAATATTCGAATAACTCTTTAAATCTAGCAAAATGAACTATTTCTCTTTGTCTTAACCATAATAGTGGACCAATAACATCTGGATCATTTGTTAAGTCTATTAAGTTTTCATAAACAGCTCTAGCTTTTTGTTCTGCTGCCATATCTTCCGATAAATCAGCTAAAGCATCTCCAGTTGTTGCAAAGTATGCAGTTGTAAATGGTACTCCATTAGAATCTGTTGGAAATAATGCTTTAGCATGTTCTGCATAGTGAGCATCAAGTCCTGCATTTTTTATTTCTTCTAAAGTTGCATCTTTCATTAATTGATAAATCATTGCCTCAAGCATTTCAACATGTCCTAATTCTTCTGTACCAATATCTGTAAGTAATGCTTTTCCTCGATCATCTGGCATTGTAAATCTTTGATTTAAATACCTAAGTGCTGCCCCAAGTTCTCCATTGGGACCACCATATTGTGTAACTAAATACTTAGCCATTCTTAAATCTTTTTTCTTAATATCCACAGGATATTGTAATCTCTTATTATAACTAAACATTACTTACTCTCCTCCCATGGCCATGACATTACCCAATTAAAAGTACTATTTCCAATTGAATTACTGTTTACTGTTAATGAACCATATCTAGCCTCATATTCTTTTGTTAATTTATCAGCCTCATTCTTATAGTCATTAAATAAGGCTAACATTGTTTGATCAGTTGGATGTAAATCTAAATATAAATTTAATTCATGAGCCGCAAAAGCAATTTTAGAAAGTTCTAACATCATCTGATCTTTCTCATTATTCGCACTTAAAGTTGCTGGTCTATAATTCTTATATTGACTATATAAACCTGTAAATAAATTTCCATTATTATAACCTTCAGTAGGATTAAACAAAGAAGATGTCATATTATTTTGGTAGGAATTTCTCTTTAATTCACGATACCAATTATTATCATTAAACAAATTATAATTATACATAAATTC
The DNA here is from genome assembly GCA_934162125.1 of uncultured Bacilli bacterium. Taxonomy (GTDB): domain Bacteria; phylum Bacillota_I; class Bacilli_A; order RF39; family UBA660; genus CAG-877. Next base: position 225,249 of record CAKPHU010000003.1, on the reverse strand, counting down.
TCCCTTCAATCTAATTTATTCTACTTAGGTATTTGTGTATAGATAAATACCCAAATGTGAAATTAAAAAGAAAAATAGTAAGAATTATTGCCTCTAATAGAAAAAACTATTGCTTTTTTCTCTAAAATATAATAAAATAAAGAAGTCAAATGTGACATGGCGCCGTTGGTGAAGTGGTTAACACGCTAGTTTGTGGCACTAGTATGCAAGGGTTCGATTCCCTTACGACGCCCCATAAGAATATAAATTACGGTAACTTAGTTATCGTATTTTTTTTATATAAAACATTCTCTTATCTGATATAATAAATTCAAATTATTTATGAAGAGGTACCATTATGAATATTGAAATTTTAAAGACAGCTTTAAGAGAATGTTACTCTAAAGATTTATGTATCCCAAAGTTCAAGATGAATGGAATGAAAATAATAAATGTTTTGGTATGTGTGCCATTACTTCTCTAATTGTTAACGACTATTTTGGTGGAGATATTTGTAAAATTCATGTTGAAGGAATTAGTCACTACTATAATTTAATAGAAAATGAAATCATAGACTTAACATCAAGTCAATTTAAATGTGAAGTAGATTACAAAGACTATGAAACCATTGAAAGAGACAAGATATTAACAGATAATACTAAAGAAAGATATCAAATGTTAAAAGAAAGATTAATAAACAAGTTACTAAAACAAGTAGATGAAAAAGTATTTAACTGTAAGTCATGTGATAAATTAGTGGATAAATTTCCTAATGCTGCGACTGTTTACTTAGGTAAAGATAATGACATAGTATTAATTGGAGAAGCACCAGCTAATAATGGTTGGAGAAAAAGTCACAAGTTATGGAAAGATGTAAATGACAAAATACTACCTAGTGGTATTATCTTACAAAGACTATTTGATATTATTGATCGCAACATTTTTGAAACTACATTTCTAGAATCTGTAAAATGTTACCCACTAGAAAGAAAAAACTTAAAAACCTGTTCTAAAAATTGTAAAAGTATTATGTTAGAACAACTTCAAATTTTAAATCCTAAATTAATTATTACTTTAGGAGAATTTCCCACTAGAAATTTATTAGATTTTAAGTTTGATAAATTCAAAGAAGTAGTTGGCAACATCTATGAAGTAAATGGCTACAAAATACTTCCTATCTATCACCCTAGTCCCATCTCTCCCAAAAGTTACACCGGAAATGAGCCAATTTTTCAAAATTTAAAAAACACATTATAATCCGAAATCATTTACACAACTGAAAAAATATAGTATAATATGCCGCACAAAGGGGTGATATTATGTCTTTCTTTCCAGTTGAATATTTAAAAGAAGGTAAAACTGACTTTTTAGGAAAACTTAGTCAAATTGATCGCTCTATTTTAATTGAAAATATTAAGTCACGCCCCGATCACGAAGTAATTATTAAAGCTTTTCTAAGAAGTATTTTAGATACATATCCTTCTTTTTGTTTTGACCTAATATATGATTTACCCTACTTTCCTCATGAAACAACTTACCTTATCGATAAATATATTTATTACAAAACTTTAAGTGCTGATGTTATCGAAGGCATTTTAAAAGGTAACCCTAATAGTGCCAAAAAATATCTTCCAAAATATTTTGATGATACCATTGAAAAATTATCTAAAAATCCAGACTTTTTAGTTGATTACCTACTCGCAAACGATGACTTAGAACTTTTAAGACAAAGATTTGCCTATCACCCTAACGTTCATTATCGTTTCTTATTTATGAACAGTATCATCAAAAATCATCCTGAACTTTTAAAGACTTATTATGACGATATAACAAAGTACTTAACAAACTACACTTACGCTCCTAATGAACAATATAGTCTCTTCACTGAAAAAATGAGTGCTGAAGATGTTTCACTTCTTGCCTACAACATCTTTAAAGCCAACTTAAATGATGGAACATGGGAACGTATGAGAGATTATGTTATCGAAAACTATGACAGTAACAGTCTTGCTCGCTATCTTTTAGAACCAAAAAGAAAAGAAATCAATTCTTATAGTTATGGACTTGAAACTGATCCAGAAGGTGTCAAAGAATTCTGTGCTCATCCAGATACATATTTCAGTACTTCAAGCGACTATCGTTACTATATTGCTAGAAACTACCCAGAACTTATTTCGCAAGATGTTCTAGAAAAATATGAACAGTTTAAAGCCCTATTCTGTCGAAATGATAAAATAGATCCAACTTATCATAAAGTAGAACTATATTCTCTTGGTAAGAAACTTGAAGAATATGCTGATAAATATTTATCACTAAGTAGAACTGCTGAACATGGTTTTATTGCCTCAGGATCTACTGCTTCTTGTTATCGTGTTGGCGACTATGTTTTCAAACTAGATGGCATGAAATGGTCCTATGAAGATGTACTTTGTCCAAATTTATATATAATTCTTCCAAACTTAGAAGAAGTCTTTCTAAGAGATGAAAATGGTATTGTCAAAGTAGGTATTGAAGTACAACGTTACTTAAAAAGAGGTATTGATGAAATACCAAAAGATTGTCTTCCAGGCTTAACAGAAAACTTCACAGCCGAATTAAATAGACTTGGATATCGTAGTACAGATACGCTAGTATATGGTACCTGTGGTGACAACTGTCGACTACTAGACTCCTATGAAGAAGCTGGTAATCCCAATGTCCCAGACTGGTTTAAAGAATATCCTCTTGTTTTAGTAGATCGTGATCGTATTTATCAAAAAAATAATAGATATCCAAAACAATTACGTTAAACATGTAAATAATTTGTCAAAAACTTAAAACTATTATTAAGCAAATTGAAATTAAATCCAAAATATCTTATTATAATTATTGAGGGATAAAATATGAAAAACAAAAACAATAATGGATATCATCTTAATAATTATCAAATTGCATCAATTGTAATGAATGGTCTACTTTTTATCATTTGTATGGCCATGATTTGTTCAGAATCAGTAGTTGATAAAATAGATTATGTTTTTTGGATTTGTCTTGCTTTAACTTCTATAATTTTAGTATGTGACACAATCAGAAAAAATCAAAAGAAAAAGAAGGAATATCTAAAGACTAATCCTCCTCTACCAAAACAAAAGAAAATAAAATCAAACAACAAGAAAAAAAGACCTTAGTCTTTTTTATTTTTTCTTAATAAGTATGCTAAATAAGTATTATAACCAAGTTCTGCTACTGTCATTTGACCAACTCCACCAGGAACAGGTGTAATATAAGAAACTTTATCTTTAACAGATTCAAAGTCAACATCACCTACTAAGCTTCCATCTTCCATTCTATTGATTCCAACATCAACAACAACAGTACCACGTCTAATATCATCAGCTTTAATTAATCCTGGTTTTCCAACAGCAGCAATTAAAATGTCTGCTTTTTTTGTATGACTTTTTAAATTACTAGTCTTAGAATGACATAAAGTTACAGTAGCATTATTGTTAATCATTAAAGCCATCAATGGTTTTCCCACTAAATCACTACGACCAACAATCACTACATTTTTACCAGTAACATCAATCTTATAATAATTAAGTAAATCCATAATTCCTTTAGGTGTACAAGGCACTAAAGACTCTTCATTATGCATAAGTCTACCCATATTATAATCAGTTAATCCATCAACATCTTTATAAGGACTAATAGCATTTTGTACTACTTTAGGATCAATATGTTTAGGTACTGGCATTTGTACTAAAATACCATCAACACTATCATCATCATTTAACTTATAAATTGTCTCCAATAATTCTTCCTGACTAACATTCTCTCCTAACTTTATATGTTTAAAATTAAATCCCATATTAGCAGCCATTTTCTCTTTCTGTCTAACATAAACAACACTAGCTAGATCTTCTCCCACTTGTATAACAACAAGTCCTAAAGGTCTATCCAAAATACTAATACGTTCTCTTAATTTTTCTAATACTTCTTTCTTTACTAATTTTCCATCTAATAACTTCATAATTAACCCTCCACTATTTTAAGTATAACACACAAAAGAAAAAGAGTAATTAATTTTACTCTTAAACATTAGACTTTGTGTCATCTTCTACTTTATTATTTTCAATTAATGGTATCTCACCTACTGAAAAAGTAATCTCACAATTTGCTTCATTTACTTCAATGTCAAAAGTATTATCTCCTTCACGTACTTTACCGTCTTCTACTTCAACACCATCAATCTTTACTGTTCCAGTACCTTTAGAAACATCAAATACATGTTTATCAGTATCACCTTCAGTATGTAAAATATCATACTTTAAATAACCTTTTTCAATATTAACATCAGCATCTCCCATAAGAAATGTTCTCATTGTAATTTCAGCTTCTTCTAACTCACAATCCAAATTATTTAAATAACCATCTTTAACTGTAAGTCTACCAAAATCACCCTCTACATCAAGTTGATCTTTAACAACTAAATAATCAAAATTAACATTACCAGTATCTAAGTAAAGAAATAAGTTTCTTATTTTCAAACGTTCAAAATTCATTTTATTAGTTCCCGCAGAAATATATCCAGTTTCAAATACCATATCTTTAGGTACTGTTACCGTAACAGTATATCTTCTTTTATCTTTAAAGTTAGTACGAAGTTCCTTAACTACAAGACGATTTCCATCTGTGTAATGAGTAATATAAGGACTTTCAGTTTCCACTTCAAGACTATCTCCAACTACTACATTTAATTCTGCTTTATCTAATGAAATAACTAATGCACTCTTACCATAGTCATAGTCATCATCATAATCTGACCAATCAATATCACTATCAATCTTTTCTCCAATATAAAATATTCCTTTTCCTAATGCAATTCCAACACCAGTAACTACTGCAAAAGAAGCAATAATACATACTATAATTCTCAAAACTCTATTCATCTTATCTACCTCATTCTAATTATAGCAGACCAAAAGAAAAAATGCTAGTACTAGCATTTATTCTACTGTTACACTTTTAGCTAAATTTTTAGGCATATCTATTTCACAATTTCTCATTTTAGCAGTCCAATAAGCAATTAATTGTAATGTTGGAACTACTAAAATAGGTTGGAAAAATTTATTAATTTTAGGCACTTCAATAGTTTGAAAATCAGTCTTTTTAGTATTACTAATTACTATAACTCTAGCCCCTCTTGCTAAAACCTCTTCTGTATTTGAAATGGTTTTATCCATAACATCTCCATCAGTCATAATTGCAAAAACTGGTGTATTCTTCTCAATTAAAGAAATAGTACCATGTTTAAGTTCTCCTGCTTGATAAGCTTCTGAATGAATATAAGAAACTTCTTTTAATTTCAAACTACCTTCTAAAGCAATTGCATAATCAATTTTTCTGCCTATAAAGAAAATATGTTCACTCTTATATATTTCTTTAGCAATCTTTTTATAAATATCTTCTTCATCTATTACTTTCTTTAAAAGTTTAGGTAACATTTTTAATTCTTCACTTGCTTCTTCTAAAGCATGTGAACTAACTAACGCAATAAGTCCAAGTATTGCCACTTGTAAAATATAAGCTTTTGTAGTCGCTACTGCAACCTCAACACCTGCTTTAATGAAAATGACTTTATCACTTTCTCTAGCAATAGTTGATCCTTTCACATTAACAATACCTAAAGTATGAGCTCCTGCTTTCTTTGCTTTTCTAAGCGCTGCTATTGTATCAGCTGTTTCCCCAGACTGTGATATCACAATAACTAAAACTCTTCGATCATATAAAACTTTCCTATAACGATATTCACTCGCAACTTCACATACAACTCTTAAATTTGTATTTTCTTCCAATAAAGTCTTCCCAATCATTCCAGCATATAAAGCAGAACCGCAACCAATGATATGAACTTCTTCATAATCACTAATATCTGGAATTAAATTAATATTTTCCATATATGGTTTAAGTGTATTTTCTAAAACCACAGGCTCTTCCATTATCTCTTTCAACATATAATGTTCATAACCACATTTATCTTTAGTTGTAACTTCTAAATCTGTAGTTAATACCTTCTTATTTATCTTTTTACCATCTTTATAAAAAATAATTTTTTCAGCACTAACTTCCGCTATTTCTTTTTCTTCTAACAAATAATATTTATTTGTATAATCAATAATAGCAATCAAGTCACTTGCTACAAAGTTTTCTTTAATTCCTTCGCCAACTATTAGTGGAGACTCTTTTCTTACTGCATATACCTTATCAACATCATTAAAAATAATAGCTAAAGCATAAGATCCTTTTAAAGTATCTATTGCTTTTTGAATAGCTTCAACTGGATCCTTTTTATAATACTTATCAATTAAAGCACTAATTACTTCTGTATCAGTATCACTTTTAAATTGATAGCCTTCTTTCTTTAGTTCTTCTTTCAATTCAATTGCATTCTCTATAATTCCATTATGGACAAGTGTAACCTTTCCTACTGTATGAGGATGAGCATTAATTAAATTAGCTTCTCCATGTGTTGCCCATCTTGTATGAGCAATTCCCATTGTAGCTGGAATTAACTTCTCCTCATTAATTTTATTTTCTAAATTACTTATTTGACCTACACTTTTAATCACTTGAATTTCTTCATCTTTTTTTAAAGCAATTCCTGCTGAATCATATCCTCTATATTCAAGTGCTTTAAGTCCATTAAGTAATACGTCTTTCGGATGTTTATTTCCAATGTATCCTATTATTCCGCACATAACATTCCTCTCTTAGTAACGATATATTTTTTGTTATAATGTTGATTTTATTTTTTTTAATATATCTAACGACTTACTAAACCGTAGTAGTACCCGCCGAACATTTCGATAACCTACTAACCTCGTCATCCCATAGGATCTGGCGCTTCTAAGTAAGTACTCCTTTCTATCTTACTTATTAGTAGTATATCTAAAAACAAAAAAAATAGCAAATTTTGCTACTTTTTCTTTACTTTAACATCTTCTCCATCACCATTATCAAACATTGCTTCACGAAGTTTATCAATACTACTTCTTATTATTTTTGATGCTCGTGCATTACTAACTCCAAAATGGGCTCCTGTTTTTGTAATAGATGTCTCTCCTCCACCATCATAACCAAATTTATACCTTATAAACTCTTGATATCTAGGCTTTAACATTCCAAATACTAATCTCAAGTTCTCCAAATTATTATCAAAAATATCTTTTTTCTCAAAAGGAACATTGTCTTGTTCCATAAGTTCTTCTAAACTAGCTGGATAAGTAATTGAAAGTTTATCTTCTATATATTCACGTGAAGAAGCAGCCATTATTCCATTATCTATTAAATATTCTGTTATTGCTAAAAACTTATCATTCACTCCCTCTGAAATAGCTACTCCACCATCATCCAAAATCATTTTAAGCATTAAATAAGAATCAAAGAATTTTCCACGTTTATCGCCTAAAATTTCTGCTCTATCACAAAGCATCCTCTGCTTCATAGTAACTACTAAATAATAAGCAAAATCAGTCGTAGTTGGAATCATACTAACATATTTGTCAACTCCATCCATAAGACCTAAATAAGCACTACTAAGTAATTCATCAAAATTAATTCCCATATTTGCTTCATAAAGATAAGCCGCATAATATGCTAAAACTTGATTTCCTTCTACTACTTCATTTCTATATGAAAAATCTCCTGTTTCTACATATTTATTTATTAAAGCTAAAGATTCATGAACAGGAAGTGATTCGCCACTAACTTTTAAAGATGCATAAACAGCAGCATCTGGATAACAAGAAAATGTATTAAATAAAGGGTCTAAACCTATTGCCTTAATTTCACTTTTTCGCAAATACTTAATTAAATATCTTAATTTTTCATCATCCAAATTAAGTCTTCTAATACTATCAATATCAATTACCGGAACAAAACTAACAACATTTCCTTTGTCACTAACTTTCTCATAAAAACTTAAATTATGAGGAATAAATTCTTTACTCAAAAATCTCTCAAAAGCTCCATATTTACTAACACTTTCTTCTGCTAAAGTCTCATCTTTCTCCATACATAAAGCAATTTTATTTTCTTTTAAATAACCAGTCACATATTTAGCTTCTTCTACTGACAAAGCTAAATCAGCAATCTTTCTCATTGGGATTACTCTGCCACCGCTACGGGAACTAACAACTAAACGTTCCAAAGAACTATCTAACAACTTTCTTTTAATTTCATCCATCACAATTCCCCCAAAGTAGAAAATATAATACCAAAAAAAATAGTTAAACACAAGTCTAACTATTCTACTACGTCATTATCTAACTTTTCATATATATCATATTGTCCATTATATTCCGCAATTTGATCTGCAAATAAACTATTAAAAGTTGTCATTGATTTCTTAATAACATCTTGATAAATATTCTTACTATTTATAACTGCATCTCTAAAATCCATAACATTAACTTCTTTTCTATTATCAAACAAAGCATTAGAGAAAGCTTCTTGTACAAGAGTTAAAGTAATATCTGGATATCTTGAACCAATCTCATATATTCTCTTATATTCACTTGTAATATCTGTTAAAAATTCCATCATTCTTCTTTTAACAAATGGTGAATACATCATTTTAGCACCTGTTCTCTTCTCAATCTTAGGTAATGTTCCCATAAGTATATCTACATTCTGTTCTCTAGTAGGTTCACTAACTTCAACTTTTTGAAAACGTCTAACAAAAGCTTTATCACGTAAAATATATCTTTCATACTCTTCTGTTGTTGTAGCACCAATTACTTTAATATCACCTCTATCAAGAGCTGGTTTAAACATATTTGCAAAGTCCATTGATTCACCTTTATTACCAATAAGTGTATGAATTTCATCAATAAATAGAATAAGTTTTGATTTACTCTTCAACTCATCTATCAAAGTCTGAACTTTAGCTTCTCCTGTAACTGGATCTACTCCAAGTAAAGCTGAAGTATTAACTTTAATAACTTCATATCCCCTAAGTCCATCTGGTACTTTATCATTTATAATAAGATATGCAAGTCCTTCAACACAAGCAGTTTTACCAACACCAGGTTTACCAATCAAAACTGCTGACTTATCTGGTGTAAGTAATATCAAAATTAATTCTCTTAACTCTTTTTCTCTTCCAATAGCTGGATTAGTAATATATTCTCTCTTATTAAAATTTTCTCCATAAACATCTAAAACACTAATACGTTTTTTTCTTATATCAAATTCTTCAGCCATTATTACACCTCATCAACTTATTATATCATATGTTCCAACTTTTTACATCAATAAGCTATATCATCAATCAAAATAGAGATATCACTATCATAAAAAGAAACATTTTTATATTTTTCAAAAAATTCATAATTTAATAAATATGTACAAAACTCTGACTCGTTATTTATCTCCCAAGGATAATAAAAATGTTCATTAAGAAGGAGTTCTCTACCAGTATAAGAAATAAATGGAATCTTCTGTAATAGAGAGTTAACTCCTAAAACTCTAGCTTCAGGTCCTCCATAAAAACTCTGTCCATAAGACTTATCATTTGTTATTCTATAAGTACCTTTGTCCACAAACTTAAAATCATCTAAATTACCATCTGAATCCTTACTATAAACATTAAGTACTAAACTTTTAATATATGATCCTTTTTTTAACTTTAAATAATCCTTAAGTAAAACAGTCTTATAATTTTGATAAACAAACAATTCATTAGAATGAACAATTAAATAATCTTTATTCTTACCATAGAACTCTAAAATTTGTTGTCTCCAACCATTCATTTTATAGAAATTGTATTCATCTTCAATCTTCCAAAAAGAAATATTTACTTTATCCGCATATTTTTCTAATAAAGAAGTAGATCCATCCTCAGAATTATTGTCAATCATTACAAAATTCTTAATACCTAAATCAATATAATGATTCATCCACTTTTCCACAAAACTCGCAAAATTATTATAAAAACAAACTAATATTATTCCTTCTGTAAAAACAGAATTCTTAACACACATCAATTTATTTGTATTTAGTCCCTCTATAAAATTGAAAAAATCTTCATTAGAAAAAGAAACATTATTAAATTCTTTTCTAGAAACTTCCCTCAATCTTTCTTTTAAATCACTACTTATATTTAAACTTTCAACTTGTTGTAGTCTTTCTTCTATTCTTTCATTTTTAACTTCTTCTAGCCTCTTCATATATTTAAAAAGTGGTTCAAAATCAACATTCAAAAACTCTTCTACTTTACCAGTTTTTATATGTTCTGACTTAATACTAAGTATTCTCTTCATATAAGAAGTAATAGATCCATGAGAAACTATCATTATAGTATTATCATTGAAATTATTTTTATAAACATCAACCAAGAATTCACTCAATCTTGTCTCTATCTCAAATTTATTTTCTCCATACTCACCAAATCTAACAAAATAATCTCCTGCTATCTGTTTCATTCTCGTCTCATCTAACTCTAAATTATTTTTCTTACCTGAATACTTACCATATTTTATCTCATGTAGTCTCTCTTCAATAACTACTTCAGCGGTAGAATATTTTTCATAAACAAAATGAGACGTTTCTATTGTTCTAGGAAATGGTGATACATAAATCTTATCAATTTTCTTAGGTAGAAATTCTAACGACTCCTCAACTGTTTTTCTACCCTTATCTGTTAATGTTGACCAGTATATCTCTCTATCAGAAAGTACTTCTTCTACATTATCAGTTGCTTCTCCATGTCTCATAAAAATAATATTCATCTTTATCCCCCTCTAAATAGGATTAACATGTATTACTGTTAAATAAATCTCTGGTATCTCCTTATCTATTTCTTTCTCTAATTTATTCGCAATTTCATGACTACGATAAGTAGACAAATTACCATCTACAAAGATTGTAAATGAAATTTGATATCTATAACCAACTGGAGTTACATTAAAATGATTAACTCTTTTTATTTCTGGATACCCTTCAATTATTTTATAGACCTTATTTCTCGTCTCTTCATCAAATGCTTTATCCATTAAAACATCATAACTTTCTCTAAATATTCTAAAAGCAACTATAAATATCCAAACTGAAATAAATATACCAACTAAACTATCTACAAAATAAATATTTTTTAAACTAAGTAAAGCCGCAATCATGTTAAGTGTAGTAATAATTAAATCATTACGATGATCAATCGCATTAGCTCTAAGTAATAAACTCTTATTTTTACGAGCCATTCTACTTGTATATAAAAATAAACTAAATTTAATAATAATTGTCACTAAACAAACTACAATTAACCAGATCGAAAATGTAAACTTTTCTCCATTAATTAAAGTCTTAATACTACTCTTAAATACTTCAAAAGTCATCAACATCATTGTAATGCTAATAAACATTGAATAAATATACTCTGCTTTACCATGTCCCAAATTATGATCATCATCGCTAGGTTTCGAAGCAATTCTATTACCTATAAAAGTCATAAATGAAGAAAAAACATCTCCTGCACTATTAAAAGCATCCGCAGTCATTGCTTGACTTCCACTAATAAAACCAATAATCCCTTTAATTATAAGTAAAATTATATTACCTATAACTCCCAAAATACTAGCTTTCTTTATCTCTTTAAATTTCATTATTTCACCTATTTATTTTTTACTATTACACACATACCAACACTAAAATCTGGTATTCTATCTGTCATCCATTGATCTACTATAAAGAAATTTGCCTCTTTTAACTCTCTTCTAAAACTAGCCCAATCCACAATCCTACAACTAGTTGAAGCCACCGACATTTCTTCATTAGTATTAATATTTATTCTTGTAACAGGTTTAAATGCCTCATCTTTATCAGAAGTATAATTCTCTTCGCCATCTCCCATTGTCACAATAAAGGCCACTCCATTATCTTTTAAATGATTACGAATAAATTTATAAAATTTTCTTCTATGATTATCATCAATAAACATATGTAGAACCGCAATAGAATATATGAAATCAAATTTTTCATTCAAAGTATCCATCATAATATCAAATTGCCTAAACTTCTTTCTATCTTCTTCACTACACATTTCTTGGCATTTCTTTATAGCTTCATCTGAATAATCTAATGCCAATAAGTCATAGCCTTCTTTAAGTAAATATAAAGCATCTCTTCCTTCTCCACATCCTAAGTCCAAGATCTTACTTTTTTTACTTATATTGTACTCATTAATAACATCCATAACTTCTAAAGTTGGAACTGGTGAAAACCACAAAGTATCATTTTTATGAACTTGCTTATATCTTTCTTCATAAGCCTTATAATATTCTTTACTCATCGCCCTACCAACTCCATAACTAAGTATTTTTTAATTTCTCCAATACTATCTTCTTTAGTTTCCTCTTCTATTGTTGTAAATCCAACTTTTTGATAGCATCTAATAGCTCTTAAATTATCTTTTAATGGAGACATTCTAAAATACCATTCTCCATGATTCCTTAAATATTGAATAAGTAGCGTTAAAGCCCTTGTTCCTATTCCTTTATTGTATAAGTAATTCTCTCCAATAAATATATCTATCTCACAAAAACCATCTACTATTTGATACTGTACAATTCCAATTGGCATGTAATGATATAAAATGAAAAATACTTTCATCTTTGAATCATCAGACACTCTAGGACGATATTTATCCACTATTTCTTCATAACTCAAAATTCTCTGTTCAAAAGCCAAATAGACATCATGAACACTACACCATTTATGTAAATATTTATAGTCCCATTCATTGTCCATTAACTTTCTTAGTTTAATTTCGCCATCACTTATATATTCATTTTTATTTAAAACATAAGCTAAACATTTCTGTTTACCACCATAAGGATATTCTAATGAACAGTCTCTCTTCCCATCTCTATGAAAACCTAAACGTTCCATAAGTAAGTAAGAAGCCTTATTAACTTCTGCTGCACAAGTTCTAATCTCTTCTATTTCTACTTTTCTAAACATATAGTCAAGCATCGCAGAAGCAGCTTCATAAGCATAACCATTCCCCTGATAATTAGGATCAACAAACCATCCCACATCTCTGATTGCTAAATTCTTTGAACCAGACTCCTGACAAGAAATTTGTCCAATACATTTATTATTATCTTTTAAAACAATACTCCATTGAAAAACATCTTCATTACCTGCACGTGCTAACTTTTTATATTGCCATTTTTCCTCTTCATGCCAATTAGGACTTATCTTACACATTAAATAATATTGTCTAACATCTGGAATAAGTAAAATATTCCAAAGTACTTTTAAGTCCTCTTCTATTGTTTTTCTAAGTATTAATCTTTCTGTTTCTAACGTTTGACTACCTATAAAATTCATCTATAATCACCTTCTTAATTATAACAAAGAAAAAAAAAGAACAAAAGTAGATTTTCTACTTTTGTAAGTCAAACGGATATATAATTGTCTTCTCAATATATAAATCACTTTGTTTAATATAACTAACATCATCTAAAAGTGGTGAACTATTAACTGTAACTTTTCTACATTTAACATGTTCTATAAATGATGAAGCATGATTCAAATTATCAGTAAAAATAGTCGCTGCATATAAAGAACCACCTAAATTTATTTCAGCAATTGCCTCATTAATATCACTAACATAATTAACTTCTCGGTCAATTTTAATACCCTCTAAAACATATAAGTTACAATTAAAGCCTCTTCCAATTATTTCATCTACAAAGTCTAAATTCTTATCACTTTCTAAATAAATATCATAATTACCATATCCTAAAGTAATAACTGGAGCATGACTATGTATTAAAACATCTCTTTGTAAAGTATGATCACCAGAAGCAATAATTAAATCAAAACTCTTTGTACAATTAAGTATTTCTAAGTCATCACTAATATATTCTTGAACTTGTAAAGGATTAAGTCCACTATTTTCTAAAACACCCTGCATAAACTTAATAATTAAAGTATTAAGTCCACTATTATATCCTTGATAATTAAAGATAACTGCATTATTAGCTAAAATATTTCTAATAATAAGTTCTATTAAAAGATAAGTATTACCATCATAGACAACTAAAACATTTCCCTTATTAAATATCTGTTGTCCGTAAATAAAACCTTTTTCTTCATCTTTTCTCGATAAAGTAACTGTACCATAAACATTTTCTTCTTTTAAAACTCGATCAAAAATATTTTCAATAGCTGGAAAGAAGAAAGCATTTCCATTTCCATTTCTAAGATCAACTAGATTAGCACTACCCATTAATCTTACATTATCAAGAAGTGTCTTTTTAAATGCTAAAACTAAATCTTTATAAGAAATATCATTTCTATAAGTAATAGAATTTAAGCTATCTGTAACTATTTTATTATACTCTTTTGGCATTACTATCTTCTCCCTTACTATCTATTTTATCTCTAGCTTTTTCAAGCATTTCTAACTTATTATCTTCCATTGGTGTTATTCTAATATCTCCGTACTCATTATGTAATTGTTCCATTGCTAAAGCAATTTGTGAACTAACTTCCTCTTCTGGATTAATCTTCCTATCGCCCAAAGTCATATTTGTATTAAAGAATAAATCTTCTATTGAAACTTCTCCCATAGAAACACCACAAATCAAAGCAAAGTTAGGATTAACTATAATTCTTAAATCTTCTTCTGGAACATTATAAGCATCAGCTAAATGAGATAATGGATCAGTTTTTAAATCAAGCCCTGAAGTAACATCGCATTCTCCAATAGTTGCCTTCTCTAAATCAGCTAGATGAACACAAGTATCAACATCAGGTTCATTTTCTCTACTATATTCCTTAAGTTCATCAGTATAGACAAACAAACTATCAGCATCATCAGTATAAGAACCTCTTCCCGTATCATCTAAAACATACTGATCAAGTGCATCAGAATACATTCTTTCTCCAAATAAAACTGGTGGTATATAATTCATAACTTCTGGAACTTTACCACTATCATCGTACTCTAAATTACGTTCAACCATACTCCTACTTTCATTATGACCAGGTCCAATTGTAATTTTAGAAACACGAGTTTTATACTGTTCCTCTGTAATTTTTCCTTCTGCTAACAATTTACTATACATTTTTTCGTCTTCATCAATAATTTCTTTACCGGCTTGCCTATATACTTGTAAAACTTGATCTGTAAATTTATCAAAAGTACCATATCTTTTTTCCATATCATGAATAAACGGTTTACTCTTTCCAAATTCAACATCATCAAAACAAATTAAATCTTTCTCACGCCATACCCAGCTCTGTGCCAAAATAACATCATTCTCATCTCTAACAACCATAACACGACCATTCTTTTCAGTCATACTATGTGCCATACACCAAGCTCCAGGCTCTCCAATATCTTGACAGCAATCTGTATGATAGCCAACTGCTAAAGCCAGTGGATCATCAAGTCTTAACATCTCATAAGAAAGTTCTCCAACCTTACCTTTAACTCTAGGAATACTACTATGACTACGTAACTTTCCATAATTATAAAGCTTTTGTAAAACTTCAAAATCTCTTTGCGTATGTTTAGTATGTGTAATAACTTGTGAAAGTTCTTGATTACCAACTTCTACATTAGTATAAACACCATGTGTCAATGAACTAAAAATTCTATCTATATTATAGTCACCACTTAATATAGTATTACGATATCTATCATACGATTCTTGTAAGTCTTTAAGCTTTGAATAATAATCTTTATTAGTAACAATTTCTTCAATATTCTTAACTATAAAATTACTAAAATCAGGATCATATTTCATGCTAAGTCCACCAAAAACTAAATGTAAATCACTAGCAGACAACACTCCACCTATTTTTTCTAATTGACAAATTGAACGCAAACTCTTACTAGTTTTAGGATATTTATGCATATTTATTCGTAAACGATAACCATTATCTGTTTTAGCATATAATTGTGAAAAAACATCTTTACTACAATCTACTGGTATCTTTTCTGCTTTAATACTTTCAAGTAATAATTCATATTCACTACTACCAACAAACTTAGATATTAAAGTATCCATCGCTGCCCCACTTATTTTATCTGGAACCTCTGAAATAATTTTACTAAGCTTTGTTTCTGCTTTTCTATCTCCATCAAAAATACCAAATACATAAGAAAGTTTAAGTAATGCTTCTAAAGAATCATCCATTACATTATAAGTACCATTTCGAGAAATTCTAGACCATTCGTTTTTATATTCAAAAAACTTATCCATCTCATCTTCTGAGAAAGCTTGCATTACTACTGCACTAGGTAAAAACGTTGATCCAGTTCTTAAAAACCATTTATGCATAAGATCAACTTTGTCTTGTAAGATCATCGTTCCAACAGCTTGACTTTTATTAATCGCAAACTTAACTGCTAATTCTTCTCCAAATAAATCAAAATAATTATTAACTCTATATCCCTGTTGATTATTAACTAAAAGGGCTTGTTTAATATCAACATTTTTTAAATAAGGTTTCCATTCTGGATGAGCAGCCAAAGTATAAAAAGTAAAATATGTATTTTTACGATGATAGAAAGCATCTTTTAAATCACTAGGTGCATCTTCTGGTAAAAATAATCTTGGATTTCTCTCCCTTAAAAATGAAGGAGCATCTTCATCATAAACAATTCTTCCCAGATGAGCAGCATTATAAATCAACTCTTCAATATAATCTTTAGAGAAACCATTTTCTCTTGAGAACAGTCTCTCTTTATCTTTTATATCTTTTGCGGAAACTCTCTCCAAATAAGGTCCATATGTTGATAATACCTCTAAAATATCTTTTCGAGAAGCATCCGTAAATAATATTTCACTAGCTAAATTATTCCCAATATTTGAATAAGCAGATTTACCCAATATTTTAATAACTATACTAATATCTTTATACATCAAATAAGGAATAATATTTTTATCTTTATTATCCATCAAATATTGTAGTGTAATAGATTTTGAATAAAATTTTTCTTTTAACTCTTCTGGTGCCGTAGGATCTAAGAAAAGACTAAAGTAATAGTTTTTAAATTGATCAGGTAAATCAAGTTTATCCCATTCTATTACGCTGTCAAAAGTAAAAATATAGCCAAATACTTGATCCGCAAAGAATCTTTCATAGTCTTCTCTATCAGCTTTAGTTTTACCTGGAGGTAATGTAAACGTTTCCTGAAAAATAAAAGGCCTTGCTTTATTATCAAAAATCTCCGCATAAGGAGCCAATATTTCTAAAGCTACTTTACTTCCACAATCTTGCGTCACAACATCTAAGAAATCATATACTTCTCTTTCATTACTGTTTGAAAAATTATTATTTTTTTTCTTAAATGGCATTGTATAATTCAAGACATGCTTTAAAGAAATATTATCTAGCCATTCAATCCATTCTGGATGTTTCTTCAAATCATGTAAAGTTAAATGTTCTCCATAAAATACCTGTTGTAACTCTTCTGGTGCATCTCTAGGAATAAATAAATCACTCAACTGTTCACGTATTTGTCCTTCTACATAACGATAATTTTGTTGAACTAAAACAGACTTAAATCTTTCTAAAAATTCATCATAACTAATATCATAACTAACTTGCGTATTAAAAGGTCTAAAGCCCTGCCATACTCTTTGAAATTGATAATCACTATTTCCAAAAATATTATTTTCCATAGCCAATCTTTTTAAATTATCAATTCCCAAATACTTAACTAAATTAGTTGTACCAAAGTCAGTATATACACAGTTTTCATCAGCATTCATTAAAGCATCAAAACCATTAATATTAACTACTCTATAGCCACACTCTTCTATGTCATGTATTAAAGTAGAATTATCTCTTTCCTGAACAAGCAAATCTGTTAGAACAAATCCTAACGCTCTTTTAAATATATCACGTGGTTCAACTGTATAATCATTATAAGCCATCACATTTATATCATCTGCTAACTTAGGCATAACAACATTACTCATAAGACTGGCTTCTGAAAAATGTTCAAATAAAGTTTGATATCTAGTAAAACAATCTACTAATTGTGAAAATCCAAGACTATAACTAATTTTAGTATAATTTTTATTTTTAAGGAATTGTGTTAAATCAACACCTTCAAATTCTTTAGCATATCTAGATACATTTTTATAATCAAGACTAGCTTTAAAAATATCTATATATTGATTATAAAAAACATTTGAGAACTTATCAGGATTTAATTTAGTCTCATTACTCTTAACAAACAACGCAATATTTTCTTTTTGTTTTTCAAAAACTTTTTCTCTCTGTTCATCTCCAGGAAGAGAAATTAATTCATCTATAAAATCAATTCCATCATCTTGTCCAGAGATAGTTAAAAAGTCCACAACTAAATCTCTATTATTTCTAATTAATTGTAATGTCTTTCCATTACCAATTTTTTCAGCTAACTCACTATATAATAAATCTCTATTATAAATTGATCCGAAGCGTACTCTATCTACAATATTAGAATTAATTAATATAGAAAAGTCCTTATCATCAAGTTCCAATATCTTATCAAGTACAACTTCACCATTAAGTATTTGCCTACGAAGATCAACGTTTTCCATTTCTTCATAGGCAAAATACTCTTCAGGTATAACTCCCGGATCAAAACTATCACGATCATAATAATAAGATATAAAGTCCAAATTCTCTATATGACATCCTCTAGCACTAATTTTTCCTTTAACATTAGAATCCAAAGGCACTAAATCAAGAACTCTAAAATCTAAATTTGCCTTTGTTCCATCAAAACTAATGTTTCCATCTTTATCACTAAGAATAATCATTCCATCATAAAGACTAGCTGGAATAAGACTTAAATCATAACTAAGCAATCTATTTTGAAGACTATAATATCTATCGATAAGATTTGCATTAACCTCTTCTGCATCATCCGCAAAGATATCAACATCACGAGCTTCTATTATTATATTATCTAATTGTCTTTTTATTTCATTAAATTCTTCTAAAGATAACTTTTCTCTCATAATACAGTCTCCTATCATAACAAATATAACATAAAAACTCTTTTATTTCAATTTTTCCTTTGCGAATAACTCTATTTATTTTATAATTAAATTGGTGATAATAAATGAACAAATTAAAAGAAAACAAAAACTATATAATTCTTTTTTTCCTTCTTTTAATAATTATGTTTTTAAGTCCCATCTGTGGAGATGACTGGAGTAATTATCTTGAAGGAACTAATGGTCTTCGTCATATGTTTACTGAAGCAATTGGTATGTATTTTGATTGGGAAGGCCGCTTCATTAGTAGAATACTTATTAATATTCTAACCTACTACAAACCTCTTTGGAACTTTGTAAATAGTTTTGCCTTAGTAAGTATAATCTATCTAATTATTAAAATAATAAAACCAAAACATCCCAAAACTTGCTTTTACTTAACTGTTCTTCTAATCCCAATGATGAACATTTTTACAATTTCCCAAGTAGTTGTCTGGCTAGCTGGAAATATTACTTACCTACTAGTAATACCTCTCCTACTATTCTATTTTTACACTGTCTTTGATTCTAAAAAACATAGTAAAAAAACTATCATTCTTCTTGCACTTTTAAATATGATAATGACTATGTTCGTTGAAAACATGGGAGTTGTTCTAGTTGTTGCTAACATCTTAATATTAATAAACCGTTATCTTAAAACAAAGAAAATAGATAAAGAAATTCTTATTTATTTAATTGCTTCCATTGTTGGACTTTTATCTATGTTACTATCTCCTGGTACTGCAAAAAGAAGTAAAACGGAAAACATATATTTTAATGAATTATCTTTATTCGGCAAAATATTTTATAATATTCCAAACTTTATATTCTATACTTTTACTTCTAATTATTATTTATTAATTCTAATGAGTATTGCTAACTACTACTTAGTAAAGAACTTCATTAAAAATAAAAAACTTAGAATAATATCTTATCTTTATTTATTAATTTTCCCTATAATCACAATTTTCTTATATTTACTAAAGACTTTTGATATTATTTCTTTCAATCTAAATAATATCTTTATACTTATATATTACATAATCTATATTTTAATAGATTTATATCTACTATTTATCTTTACAAAGAAAAATAAAAAAAGCAAAGTGCTTTTCTTCTATCTAATAGGTATGGCTTCTAACTTTGTTATGTTAGTCTCTCCTACATGGGGACCAAGAACTTCTCTTGGAACTTATATTTTCTTAAGTATTTCTTATCTTATGATTATTGATAAGTATTTAAAGAAGAACAAAGTACTAGATCAAATTCTTCTAATTGGAAATTGTACTCTATATATTTTATATTTAATTTTATATATTACTATCCACAAACAATATGTCTATAACTACAATAGTATTAAAAAAGCACTAGCTAATAATGACAAAGTGATTTATCTAAAAAGATACCCTGCTTATGTAAACTGTAATATCAATCCGGATAATCCATTCCATCTAGAAAAATTCAAGAAATACTACAATATACCAGAAGACGCTGAAATTGTTCTAGAAGAAAGCAATTGGAAATACTTAATTTTCTATAATGAAAAGGACTAATTATAGTCCCTTTTTTTTCGTACTTTTTCCTAAATCAGCAACATTCTTAATTGAAGTAGCCAATCGAGTTATTTCTTCAACTTTCATCTCAGTAGTACCTGTAGCAGCAAGTTCTCCTATTTTATTAGTAATAATGACATTAGCTGTTTTTGTCGCAGCTGTTATTGCTCCCAATAAAGCTTCATCAATTCCAATTACAGGATCAGGTACTATTAAATCAATCACAAAAGCCACTCCAGCCACTTTAACTGCTTTAGCTAAAATTTCATTAGTTGCCTCTAAACTAGCTATCTTTAAAGCTGTTCCTTCAGCCATTTCTAAATTATTATACTTTTCTCTAATATTATTAATTACTTCTTTTTTTTCTGGAATAATAACTGTTTTTCTAGCCATCTAACTTTCCCCCTATCTGTGTTGCAATCTCATTATATGCTGCTACAACCATATCAATTTCTTCTTCTAAAAGATCGAGTATTTGAATAGTATTACCTTCTCCTCTTATGACTTCACCAAGTAAAACTGCACCCATTTTACTATCTGGATTATCATCCATAATTGAATACATAACATACTCTTTATCTAAAGAACCAATCTTAAAGAATCCTAAAACTTTAACACTGACAATTTCTCCCTTTTCATTCTTTACTTTATAATCAAACTTCATAAATCACTTCTCCCCAAAGAAATCTCTTTTTTTAAATCCAGCCGTCATAAATCTTGCGAAAGCTCTACCATTTGATAACCATACAAATCTTGCATTATTTTTTGTATTCTTAATAATTTTATCAACCATAAATTTCGCAATAGTTTCTGGATAGTCGCCAAGAATATTATAAACTTTCTTTGTCTTCTCATCTAATTCAATCTTTTCTCCATCACCTAAAGATGTTTGAATAAAATTAGTAATCATAATACCTGGTGTAATTTTACCAACCAAAACATTAGTATTTTTCTTTTCTGCTTCAAAAGCTAAAGCCTCTGTAAAATAAGTTATTGCTCTCTTACTAGTACCATATAAAGAAAGTCCCATTATCTTCGCATCATTACTTCCATGTCCCTCTACATTATATATTTGTCCAAAACCTTGCTTAATCATAACAGGCATAATCAGTTTAGAACATAAAACTGTACCCTTTATATCAATATCAATTAAACGATCAATTGTCTTCTTATCAAGTTCCCAAAGTGCTACATTAGGTTGATTAACTCCTGCATTATTAATCCAAATATCGATAGTTGGCACTATCTCCAAAGTGTCATGAATTACTCTATTAACATCTTCTTCCTTAGTAATGTCAGCTACAAAAGATATTACTCTTCCTAATCCCTTACCATTTAATTTTGTAACTGCTTCTTCCACTGAATCCTTATTAACATCACACACTACTACATTAAAATTTTTTTCATAGAAAAGTTCCAACATTGCATATCCAAATCCTCTGGCACTTCCTGTAATTACTACCGTCTTCATAATCAATCCTCCTACAAAAAGTATAACACAAAACCCAAAGAAAAAACTCCTAAAAAATTTTAAGAGTCTTCCTACTTACAACAAATACCATAACTTTTCACCATTCTTGCACACAGTTTCAATAATACCCCCGCCTAAGCATCTATCACCATCATAAAATACACAAGCTTGGCCTGGTGTAACTCTCTTTACTCCTTGTGGATACTTCACCAAAACTTTATCATTTTGCCATTCAAGTTCCACTGGAATATCTTCTTGACGATATCTGAATTTAGCCATACACTTAGTTATTTTTTCTTCACCTAAATAATTAATATCTGAAACAATACAAGAATCACTAATTAAATACTTACTATCTTCACCTATTGAAACATATAAAATGTTCTTTTCTAAGTTTTTACCAACAACAAACATTCTATTATCATATCCACCAATATTTAGCCCTTTTCTTTGCCCAATCGTATAATACATAAGACCAATATGTTTACCTATTACTTCATTAGTCTCTATATTAACAATGTCACCTGGCAAATTAGGTAGATAATTTTCTAAGAAGTTAGTAAAGTTTCTTTCTCCTATAAAGCAAATACCAGTAGAATCTTTCTTTTTAGCCGTTAAAAGTCCATACTCTTCCGCAACTTTTCTAACATCTGGCTTAACCATATCTCCAATTGGAAATAAAACATTCTTCAATTGTTCACGACTAACCTGTGATAAAAAATATGTTTGATCTTTATTCAAATCAACTGCTTTATAAAGTTTCCCATCTTTAATTCTAGCATAATGTCCAGTCGCAATATATTTTGCCCCTAGCTTCTCAGCTTCCTTCGCAAACATATCAAACTTTATATACTTGTTACACATAATATCTGGATTAGGCGTTCTCCCTTTTTTTAATTCATCTAAGAAATATGTAAAAACATAATCCCAATATTCTTTAATAAAATCTTTTCTATACAAAGGTATTCCTAATTTATCACAAACTGCTTTCGCATCATTATAATCTTCTTCTTGTGGACAAATACCACTTTTAGTAACTGGTGCATTACTATATTCCCCATCTGAAAAAGAATCCCAATTACGCATAAAAAGTCCAATTACTTCATATCCAGCCTCTTTTAATTTAATTGCCGCAACTGAAGAATCCACTCCTCCAGACATTCCTATTACTACTTTATCCATATTGTCTCACTTCTTTCACAAATTCAAAACTAAAGTTTTTTTCCATAAAATATACCCTTAATTATATGGAGAGGGGGTATTCTTGTCAATAACCTAATTAAGAAAAAAGTACATAGTTTCCTACATACTTTTATTATCATCTATATAATTTTCTAGTTCTTTTTTCCATGCGGAATCAACACAATTTTTTTGTACCTAAATTGTACCTAAAACCATTTTAGCAATGCTAATATGCTTTACAAATTCTTATAAAATTACACAAAAAATGGAGCCTTTCGGCTCCTTCAGGGGGTTCGGTTGAATATACTCTCATAATAAACATGAGAGATAATCGGCGTGACATGCATCACGCATCTTAATAATAAATGATATTTAGAAAATTGTCAATTGAATAGACAAAAATAATTTTATTTTACATCAACCTCTATCCTTCAGCTATTGAACTAATAAGTTTTTGTTTCAACTCATCATTGTCACTAGCTTTGTCTAATAAATACTCTTTAGAGTCCTTCTTTGCTTGTAAAAGTATCTTATAATCACTTCTTATATTAGCAATCTTAAAATACATATCTCCACTCTGTCTAGTTCCAAATAAGTCTCCATGTCCTCTTAACTTGAAATCTTCTTCACTAATAACAAAACCATCATCTACTGTTTCCATTATTTCAAGTCTTTTTGCATCACTATCACTAATCAAAACACAACGAGACTTCGAACTACCACGACCTACACGGCCTCTCAACTGATGTAGAGTTGAAAGCCCAAATCTATCAGCATCAAAAATCACCATCATTGTAGCATTAGGAACGTCAACTCCTACTTCAACAACAGTCGTAGAAATAAGAATCTGTACCTCATTATTTTTAAATTGATCCATAATGATATCTTTAGCTGCTCCAGCCATCTTACCATGCACAATATCAATCTTATACTTTTCTCCAAAAGCAAGTTTCATTTGATCACGCAAATTGCAAACAGTAGCTAAATCATTATTTTCACTATCCTCAATTAAAGGTGCAATAACATACACTTGATGCCCAGCCTTTAACTCATCATACATCATCTGTAATACTTCTTTAATTTCACTATTTTTCTTTACAAATGTATCAATCTTCTGTCTATTTTTTGGTCTTTCTTTAATAGTTGATACATCCATATCTCCAAATATTGTCAAAGCATAAGTTCTAGGAATTGGAGTAGCACTCATATATAATACATCTGGTTTAACACCTTTATTTTGTAAATTAGCTCTTTGATGAACTCCAAAACGATGTTGCTCATCCGTAATAACAAGACCCAAATTACTATACTCAACCTCATCTTGAATCAAAGCATGTGTCCCTACAACCATTGCCACACTACCATCTTTTAACCCTTGATAAATCCTTGCCTTATCTTTCTTCGAAGTTGAACCAGTTAATAATTCAATTTGAATATCTGTATCTTGTAAAAATTTCTTCAAATTTAAATAATGTTGATTAGCAAGTATCTCAGTTGGAGCCATCAAAGCACTTTGATACCCACTATAATAATTAGCAAGCATCCCAATAAAAGCCACAATTGTCTTACCACTACCAACGTCACCTTGCAATAATCTATTCATTCTATTAGGAGAAGCTAAATCATCAGTAATTTCTTTTACTGCCCGTAATTGATCACCCGTAAGTTCAAATGGTAAACTACTAATAAACTTCTCAATCTTTGCCATATCAATATTTCTAACCAAACCATTATTCTTCTTTTTATTTTCTAACTTCAAATAATTAATTTTAAACATAAAAGTAAAAAGTTCTTCATACTTTAATCTAATTGTAACTTCTTTTAACTTTTCCATCGTTGAAGGATTATGAATAATATTAAGTGCTGTCTTCTTATTAACAAAGTCATATTTTTTCATGTAACTAGCCGGTATATAATCCTCTATTTCCTTACCATACATAAGTAAAGCCATATTAATATAAGTTGCTAAATTCTTATTAGTAAGACCACTAGTACAATGATAAACAGGCTCTATTCTAGCCTTATTCATAAGTGTCCCCATCTTAATATCTGAAGCTGTAATAACATTTTTAGTCTTATCAAATTTTCCAATAACTGTAATACCAGTTCCTACTGTAAGTTGTGTCTTTAAAAATGCCCTATTAAAAATTGAAACCCCTACCACTCCAGAAGCTGTAACAAGTCTAAAATTCATCTTATTCAAACCAGCTTTAAAACGCATAAGTAATGGCATACTTTCAACTTTTCCATCTATAACTATTCTCTCACCATCTTCTGTTTCTGCTAGACTACCACGTTCAAGTACTTCATAGCGAAAAGGATAATGAGTAACTAAATCATCTATTGTGTAAATTCCTATTTTATTTAATAAAGAAAGAGCTTTCGGTCCTATTCCCTTAACGTCTTTTAGTTCCGTCACTACTACCACTTCCTTCTTCGCATATTATATCATAATCTAATTTTTTTTCAAAGAAAAAATAGCCTAAATTTTGACTATTTTACTTCTTTCTTTTTCGTTAATTGTGCCCCTGCAGTTAAGACTTCACTAGTACCAGTCGCAATACGTGAAGCAGTATCTATCAAAGTCATTTTTTCATTATAATCACGTATTTCTTGATTAATTATCCCAATTTTTGCTTGTAATAAATTACCAATAGTTTGATAAGTTACACTGCTAGGATCGACCTCTGTCGAAGAGTTATAATAATATGCTAAATCAGCTAGTTGAGACTCATCTAATTGACTAATTACTTCCGCCATACTATCCGTATCTGCCACATATTTAGTCTCAGTTAAACTATCATGTGTATCTTGAATAACTTCCTTAACTTTGTCAGGATCACTTATTGTATCCCAAACATCCTTTGCTCCATCTTGAATAGAGTCCCAAGCTTCACCAATTTTACCAGCTGGATCTTGAAAGAAATCCTTAACACCATCCACAGCACTATCAATAACATTGCCACTAGTAATTTCATTTTTACCAGAAATAATATCTTGCTGTACCTGTGATGCTTTCTCTCCCAAATAAGTAGTTTCCCTCTGCATACTCTCTAGTTTATGATATAAAGCACGAGTTCCATCAATATCTTCTATCATACCTAAATCACTATTATCATTTCCTACATTATTTAAATAATCAATGCCAGCAATCTCTTTCTTCTCTGGAATCATCATATAAATATTATTAGGAACATCACTAAATAATTCTCTGCTAATTTCAGGGATAACTGTGCCATCCATAATAATATCATAAATACTTAAACCAGAAAGACCTAAAGCCACTACCAAAGATACGCCTTTACCAACTTGACAAATTACTTTAGTAAAATCATTTTGTGACTCATCATTAGCATCCTTCAAATCCAAAACAAAAGCTTTAACTTTTCTTTTTTCCTTACCATTTAACATCGAAATATCATTTTTCAATTCATAATAATTAGTAGCTTCATCTTCTAAATCATCCTGAATAAAAGGATAAACAAGTTCAAATACTATTCTCTCTTCTCTACTTTCATTTCTTTTCTTAAAATCTAATGAAGCTCCATACTCTCTCGCATTAGCTTCTCTATACTTTTCTCTATCAAATGCCAAAACATCTTTTCTAAATCCAGCATCATTTACCTGATTATAAACGCTACTTGCTGCCTTTGCTACATTGGTTACTAAAATGCCACCAACACCTACTCCAAGACCAATAACACCACAAGCAAGTAGATTTTCCATAGCCAAAACATTTTCAAACAAGCCACCAACAACTGGTACATTTTCAAGCACTGCTCCACCAACTCCACCAGTTACACCTAAAACACCTGCGAATATACTACTGTTTGTTAGATTAGCCATAAAAACCCCAAGTGCTGTACCATTAAGAGGTGAAGCAATAATAGCTGGATCAACTGAGTTAACTGCTGTAGCTACACCCAATCCACTAGCTGTTGTACCAAGAGCAGCACAAGTACCTTTACCAATACTTTTAATAACAGATTTCTTCTTATTATTAATATCATCTTCTACATCGAATCCACGACCTAATTTATTATTAAGAATATTACACAAACTCTTCTTATCTTCAAAGCCCAAACTATAAATTGTCTTTCGTAAACTCAAATAACCAGTATCATCAAAGAATACTCTTCTCTCATTTAAAAAGTGTCTTATCTCCACCTGCATCTCATTTGAAAATCTTGTATCAACAACTGCACCATTACTATCTCTTGTAATTTCTAATTCACGTAAAATAGAATCACACTCTCTAGTAGCCGCAATAATATTACCATTCTTCCTATTTCTAACTAGTCTATAAACACTACTAGCTGTAATAGCACCACTTACTGCCAATTTACTAACTAATGTAGGAGCTAAAAGTACAGCTGTTCTACTAGCTAAACCAAAAGTTGCTGCTCTAGCAATTGGACTTGCCACCCTTCCAGACACAGCCACAACTTTTTCTGTTTTAGATGTCGTAATCTCTTCTAGTTCACTTAAAGCTTTATCTACGTTATCATTAATTTGTTTAATTCTACTCATCATACTTTGATAACCAAATTTAGATAAGTCTTCTTTTAATTCACTCTTTAACTCATCCAAACTTTCTACGTCATAACTAAAGCCCTCAGCTTCAAGTTCTTCTTTCAAAATTGCCAACTTAGCATCCATTAATTTCTTCTTAATTTCTTTCATCAATATCACTCCGTTTTATAGACAACTCCTATAATATCACAGCCCTATTCATTATTTCAACAACGTATAAAAGACAAATTAAAATTTTTAATTTTTTTCACGATTTTTGTTGACAAAAGACCCTTTTTCTATTAGTATAAGAACTACCAATTCGGAATTAGGCGAATTGGTCGCTAGTATCACACTAGCCAACCCCTT
Source organism: uncultured Bacilli bacterium (assembly GCA_934162125.1). GTDB lineage: Bacteria > Bacillota_I > Bacilli_A > RF39 > UBA660 > CAG-877. Next base: position 197,152 of record CAKPHU010000003.1, on the reverse strand, counting down.
TTTATTCTTTTTTGAAGTGGCCTTCTCAGGGGGTGCCACTTCTAGATAAAAAACGAAAGACGTTTGCCGACGTCTTTTTTCGTACCCAAAACAAATACACACGTAATCCAATTTACGTGTGTATTTGTTTATTCTTCTTTAAGACTCTCTAAAGATTTATAGTAATCATATCTTTTAACAGCGTTTTCTTTGTTCTGTTCCAAAATCTCTTTAGAACTCTTATTAATTTTATTTAATGATCTATATCGATCTTCTCCACTAATAAATTCTTCGTACTTACTAAAATCAGCCTTACTATCAACCTTAAATTCCTTTGTCATTGGATTATAATGGAAAAGTGGGAAATATCCAGCCTCTGTAGCACTCTTCTCTTCATTAATACTATTCTTCATTCCTTTAATTATACCCTGCGCAATACAAGGTGCATAAGCAATGATAATAGAAGGTCCATCATAACTTTCAGCCTCTTTTAACACTTTAATAGCTTGTTGTGGATTAGCACCCAACGAAATAGTTCCAACATAAACATGTGGATAAGAAAGAGCAATCTTTGCCAAGTCCTTCTTAGCCGTCTCTTTACCTTTAGAAGCAAACTTCGCTACTGCACCCATTCTAGTTGACTTACTAGACTGTCCACCAGTATTTGAGTACACTTCTGTATCAAGTACCAAAATATTAACATTTTCTTTATTAGCTAAAACATGATCGATACCATTATATCCAATATCATAAGCCCAACCATCTCCACCTATCATCCATACAGATCTAGGCATAATGAAATCTTTTAATTGAAGAAGTCCCTCTATCTTTGTACTATCAATAACTTCAAGTAGAGCTTTTGCTGTCTCTTCATTTATATTCTTAACATAATTTTTATAGATATCTTGTTCACTCTTTTTAACATCCTTAAAATTATTATTAATCATTGCACATATTCTATTTTTAATAGTCTCATCAGCTACTTTCATACCAAAACCAAATTCAGCATTATCTTCAAATAAAGAATTAGCCCAAGGAATACTATATGGCATTGATGGAGTTGAAGCACCATAAATTGAAGAACATCCCGTAGCATTAGCCACAATCATTCTATCACCAAATAACTGTGTAACAAGTTTAATATAAGGAGTTTCGCCACATCCTGCGCAAGCACCAGAAAATTCAAACCTTGGACGCTTAAACTGACTACCTTTAACAGTATTAGTTGGCATTACATCTTTCTTCTCACTAACTTCTTCAAATAAATACTTATACTCTTCTTCTTTTTTATCTGAAAGTAAAGCATCTTTCATTTTCATAACTAAAGCTTTAGCACCCTTCTTACCAGGACATACTTCACTACATAAAGAACAACCTGTACAATCAGGTAAACTAATACCAATCGTAAACTTATAATCCTTATCTTTAATATTAGCCGGAATCAAATTACGACTTACTGAACTAGGTGCATCTATTTCTTCTTTCTCATCCAATAAGAAAGGTCTAATAACACCATGTGGACAGACTAAAGAACACAAATTACATGAAATACAGTTTTTAGCATCATAACAAGGTGCTATATCCGCAATATCTCTCTTATCATACTTTGCCGTACCAGCTTCAAAAGTACCATCAGGAGCCTTAATAAAAGTACTTACAGGAAGACTATCTCCTTCCATACAATTAATAACTTCTAGTGCTCCTTTCTTCTTTTCAAACTGTGGAGCATAATCAACATATGGAACCTTAACTGGTACTAAAGCATCAAGACTATTATCAATTGCCTTCATATTCTTTAAAGCAATATCTCCACCTTTATTTTGAAACTTTGTAACTAAATTTTCCTTAATCTTATTATAAGCAAAATTAAAGTCCACAATCTTACCAAGTTTAAAGATTAAAGTCTCCATAATTGCACTAATCTTACCATTAATTCCTGCTTCTGCAGCTAAACCACTCGCATTAATAATAAACATCTTTATATTTCGATCATGTAATATCTTCTTATCATGAATACTCATCATCTCTAAAACTTCATCAGCTGTATGTGTAGTATTTAAAACAAATACACCCTTATTACTAATCTTATCCAACATCTTAAGTTTCTTTAAATATGAATCCTTAGTACAAATAATTAAAGATGCTTTCTCTACATAATAAGTAGATTGAATAGGTTTCTTTCCAAATCTTAAATGTGAAATAGTAACTCCACCAGACTTCTTAGAATCATATTGAAAATAACCCTGTACATAAGCATTCGTATAAGTACCTGTAATCTTCATTAAATCTTTACAAGCACTAACCATTCCATCACTACCAAAACCATAAACTAAGAACTCTACATTATTATGTGGAATACTAAAATATTTATCATATGGAATAGATAGATTAGTAACATCATCAACAATACCCAAAGTAAAGTTATTATGCATATCTCTCATATCCATATAGTCAAACAATCCCTTAATCATAGCTGGTGTTGTATTCTTACTAGCAAGACCATATCTACCACCATAAACTACAACCTTAGCATCAATCTCTTTAATCGTTTTAACAACATCTAAATATAAAGGTTCTCCATTAGATCCAGCCTCTTTAGTTCTATCAAGCACCGCAATCTTTTTAACTGATTTAGGTAATGCTTTCAAGAAATACTTAGTACTAAATGGTCTATATAAATGTACTTCTACTAAACCTACATTCTCTTTCTTTTCATTATTTAAATAATCAACTACTTCTTTAATTGTCTCACAAACAGATCCCATTGCAACAATCACTTTAGTAGCACTCTTACTTCCATAATAATTAAATGGTTGATAATTATTACCAGTTATCTTATTAACCTCTTGCATATAATCATTAACTATATCAACTACTTTTGTATAATATTCATTTCTAACTTCTGTAGCTTGAAAATAAATATCTTCATTTTGTGCAGTTCCCTTTATTGTTGGATTATTAATATTAAGTGCACGACTTCTAAATTCATTTAAAGCTTTCTCATCAATAAGTTTCTTTAATTTATCAGTATCTATTACTTCTATCTTTTGTAATTCATGACTTGTTCTAAATCCATCAAAGAAATTAATAAATGGTACTCTTCCTTTAATAGCTGCTAAATGAGCAACTCCTGTCAAATCCATTACTTCTTGAACAGATGAACTAGCAAGCATCGCAAATCCCGTTCCACGAGCTGCATATACATCTTGATGATCTCCAAAAATAGATAATGCATGAGTTGCAAGAGATCTTGCTGCTACATTTATAACACAAGGTAATAACTCTCCTGCTATTTTATACATATTAGGAATCATCAAAAGTAAACCTTGACTAGCTGTATAAGTAGTTGTCAAACATCCTGCTTGTAATGAACCATGAACCATACCAGCAGCACCTGCTTCTGATTCCATTTCTACTACTTTAACTGGTACTCCAAAATAATTAAGTTTACCCTCATTACTCCAAGTATCAGTAAGTTCTGCCATAGGACTAGCCGGTGTAATTGGATATATTCCTGCTACTTCTGTAAAATTATATGAAACATAACTACAAGCTTCATTTCCATCCATTATTTTTTTCATGATTATCTATTCCTCCTAAACTTAATTATATAACATTTACATCTAAAAAAAAAGTCTGCTTTTGTAAGCAAGACTAATTTACATATCTAGCATATTGACTAAGTGATGTCCATCTATTAAGTGGTATTCTAGGAATATGGAATTTATCTATTCCTTTAGTTGCCTTAACTCCTCCACCAATAAAGGCCATTTCAAAGCCTGCCTCTTTCAAAACACTAACTGCATAATCATTATACTCATAGAATGGGAAACAGAAAGCTTTAGTTCCTCCAAGTACTTCTCTACTTGTTCTTAAATCTGCAAGTAATTCTTCTTTTGGCTTACACTTTAATGGACTACCTTGACCACCTGGACATTGTCTTCCATGATGTAAATCATGAGTATGACTAGCAACCTCTAAATAAGGTGAACTAAATTTATCTAGTGGATACCAACCACTAATTAAGAATAATGTTGCATTAATTTTATATTCTTCCAAAATCGGAATAAAGTTCCAAGCTCTTGCTCCATCATCAATTGTAATTAAAATAGACTTTTCTGGCACTCTAATCTTTCCATCAATAAACTTACCAAGTTCTGTAGTATTCATTGTAAAGAAGTTATTTTCTCTCAAATAATTAAATTGTTCTTTTATCTGACTCTCAGGATGACAAATAGATTCATTACAAGAAGTATCTCCCTCTAAGTAAATAAAATGGTAAACAGTAACAGGTACACTAGTAGACTCTACTGCTGTTGTATTTTCTTTAGCATATACTTCACTAACATCCTCACTCTTAATCAAAAGTTCTTCTCCATTAAACTCAACCATATACCCATTATCAGCCTTTTCAATAATAGCAGTATCAAGAACCTTATCATTAAACTGATAAATAACATTATCTCCTTCTTCTAATGAAAACTTACTATTACTCTTTACATTTTCATTAAAAGGTAAATAATTCTTATATCTTGTATTTTTCTCACTAAGAGCTTCTACCTTCTTAACATCAGTATATTTAACATAATAATCCAACTCATTAATATGGAAATATTCCGTATTCTTATCAATCTTAATTTCATCTAAAGTAAAATCACGACTACCTACAATCTTACCAGCCTCTACGTATTTATCTCCCTTTAATTGATATATACTAGCATTACTTATATTTACATATTTACTATAAGCATTCTTTATCTTTTCAACTAATTCCTTTTCTTCACGAAGCTTCTCTTTCTTTAAATCCTCTTGCTTCTTATAAAAAAGTCCCCCTCCAACACAAGCACCAATTACTAATAAAGCAATAATTATAATTAGTGCACTTTTCTTAAATTTTCTCTTCTTATTATGACTCATCTTCACTTATCCTCACCTGATTATATTGTAGCACACAAGCATAAAAAAAACTATGCATTTTTTATGCATAGTAATTTAATCTTTAATCTAAATAATTCCAACAAGATGCGATAGAAAATGATCCATCTAACCATCCCATTACTAAGTTAACAAGAGCTGGTAATAAGAACAACATAACAAACGCTATTAACCAGTTTTTAATAAGTGTTGCATACTTTTTATTATCTGGATTACTCATTAACTTAACTAAATTCATACCTAAGGCCACCATTGCTATAATAGGTCCAAGAATTTGAACTAATCTTAAGAAAGTTCTAATTATCTTAAGTATTTGTGCAAGTCCAGGATCTGAACAATATGAAACTATATCTAATAAATTCATGAATAATCACTCCAAATCTCTAAGAAAATTATAACATCGAAATACTTAAAAATAAAGTCTAATCTTCAGTTACAACCCAGAAAGTAGACATATCTCTTAATCCATATCTACCACCAGCAACTGGTGTATTAATAATTTGTCCATTAATAACTAACTCTGATGAACTACCTCCATCTAAGTTAGCAGCATTATAAGCACCATATCTTTCCATGATTTCTGTTAAATCAACCATATCAGCACCAATACTATTAGCAAGTCTACCATTAATAACAAGCATTAATACAATACCATCTTTTCTTTGTCCAATAGCAGTTCTAGGAGCAATACCCCAACCACCATTACCTTTTATAAATGCACTCTTACCATTAACAATTAAGAATGGTCCAAATTCAATAGCATCTCTACATCCTTTAGCAACAGCTTCGTCTTTTTCCATTCTACCTAATAAAAGTTTATTTTCATTAGTAAAACAAATAAATCCTCCACCATAACCAGCATCAGCATAATCCCATACAACATTACCACGAGAAATTACTGTACCATGTGGAATAGCTCCATTAGAATTCCAATCTGGATCATAGAAACCTCCACCATTCATCGCAATAATTGCATTTTCTCTTTTTGAAACAGTTAAAATATCTTGACCTCTACTACCTAAGTAACTAGTTGTCGCAACGTGAATTTTTGAAGGATCATATAAAACAACTAAGAATCCTTGATAAGAACCACCATTAATATTAATAACTTTATATAAATCATTACCTGGATCTTTAGTCAATACATCTTTCTCATATTCATTTTTATAAATAGTTTTACCTGTATAACTAGTTATTTTAATAGCATCCAAGTCAGTTTCTTCTTCAACTTCTTCTACACTGTTAGCTGCAAGTACTTTTTGAATAGTCTCATCACTATAAATCCAAGTAGCTAAATATTGATGTGTCATAGTTGTCATTGCACTTGTAATCCAAAAGTTTCTAAAACCATCCCATGGACCATAAAATAAGAAAGCAGCACATCCTACACCAGCTACAAATAAGCTTCCAAGAGTAACACCAACTTTTTTCTTAACTGACCATTTCTTTTTTTCTTTCTTCATACCCTTTTTCTCTTCATAAACATCTAGAACATCAACATTATCTAAAGTAATTTGTTCTGGATTTACTTTCTCTTTCTTCTTAAAAAGTCTAAACTTTTTCTTTTTCTTTTTCTCTATTTCCTTTTCTGTATCCATAACTAAACCCTCACTTACTTATTCTTCTTTTCCTTCGTATTTTTTATCTCCATTATAATCAATAAATTTCTTTTGTGTTTTAATGTGTTCTAATCTTTCAGTACTACCTTCTTCTTTACTTTCATTATAAGTGTCGATAATACTATTATATAAATTAACATCAGAAACATAAGCATTAACTACTTGTTCATACACACTAGCATAACTCTTACACTTAGTAGTAATTGAACTATCTGTATAATAAATGCCATCACAATACTTAGCTAGTTTATCAACAACACTTTCTACACCATCTACTTCTTTTTCATAATTTACAAATGCTTCTCTAACACTTGCATCAGTAGTTGCTAAAGTATCATAATAAACATTATCTAAAACTGATGAATACAAATTATTACGTATTTCATTAAATGTATCTATATGACCACCAAAAACTTTATAAACCTCTTTTACCTCTACTATTTGTTTACGCATTGCTTCACGGTCTGCTTTTAAACTGATAATAAAATGAGCTCCTAAACCAGCAAGTAAAGAAAGTCCTCCAACAACAGATAAAATTATAATAACAGTCTTTTTTTTCACATAAATCACCTAAGATACAATATACCAAATTTTTCGACATTTGTACAGCTATTTCCGACATAAAACCTTACAATATTGAAACGTCAAAAAATGAAAAAAATTACAAAAAAAAGAATAGGATTTAACTATTCTAACGAGGAAACGTCCATATTCCTAATATCTTTCTTGCTGGCACAGAATAACTAGAATAAGGATTTGTTTTAAATATATGTTCTACCTTAGGAAATTTAAGTCCCCAAGAATTAAAGTTTTCCACCGCATCATTTAAAATAGTTGTACTAACATCATCATCAATGAGATCATAAGTAAGCACTTCCGCATCAGGTAACTTATAACCATCTATTTTCATTTCTTTTAAAACTTCATCTAAAGACTTTTTATTTTTAAAAGTATTCACAACACAACAAAATTGAAACCAACCATATTCGTTATAAGTCGAGAATGAAGACTTATTCCAATTCTTGTTAGCGTAATCAATATATGAAAGATTTGTATTGGGACCATTAATGTTATCTAAAGCATATTTAACAATCTCTTCTACTTGATCAAGTTTTTCCCTCTCCCCATAATATTCCCAATAAGCATATGCAAAATCATTTACTAATTGTTCCTCTTCTGCATTAGATAACTTTAAATCACTATGATATCTTAACAGTCCATGTCCTAACTCATGTATTACATTAAACCACTGAAAATATACTCTAAAATTTTCCTCTGTATTCTCTTCTCCCATTGTTGCCTTAACATCAACCATCTGTTCTTCTGTACCTTTATTATAATATGGTGTTGCTACAACAAAAACTCTAGGTGAACAAAACCAAACTAAAAGTATTAAAGTAGCCACACTGACATCAACTATTTGTGAAACAGTCAATTTAAGAGGACCAATACTTATCTTCTTTTTCTCCTTTATTTCCTTCTTCTTTGTTTCTTTTTTTTCACTTTTCTTCTTTACTTCCATCTTTCCAAGAACTCCTATCTTAAAATAAGAATAACACAAAAAAAAGAAACTAACAACTTAGTTTCTAACATCTTCTTCTGTTTCTTTAATTATATATATTGGTCTACCCTTAACTTCTAAATATGTCTTAGATAAATAAATACCTATAACTCCTAAGAAGAACAACTGTAAGCCACTGGCAAAAATAACAATACAAGCAAGTGAAGGCCAACCACCAACAGGATCTCCCCAAACAAGAGTCTTAATAATAATAACTAATATCGCAATAAAAGCAATTAAACAAAAGATAATTCCAACTATCGCAGATATCACAAGAGGAGTTGTTGAAAAAGACACAATTCCTTCTATCGCATATTTAAACAACTTCCAGAAATTAAACTTACTAGTACCAGCCACGCGCTCTGGAATCTTAAACTCTAACCATTTAGTATTAAATCCTACAAAACTTAAAATTCCCTTAGTATAACGATTATACTCTCTCATTTCCAAAACAGCATCAACCATTTGTCTACTCATAAGTCTAAAATCTCTAACTCCTGGAACTTGTCTATTATTAGATATTTTCGCAATCAACTTATACCAAATATTTGTACATATTTTTCTAAAGAAAGAATAATCAGTATGATTTATTGTATACAATCCCACACAATCATATTCAGGTTCTTTCTTAATAATTTCATACATCTCTTTAACTTTACTAGGTGGATCTTGCATATCAGCATCCATTAGAGCAATATAGTCCCCTTTAGCATTCTCAAGTCCAGCCCACATACCAGCTTCTTTACCAAAGTTTCTTGAAAAAGAAATATAACGAACCCTTTTATCTTTCTTAGCCATGTCTCTCAAAATAGAAAGTGTCTTATCACGACTTCCATCATTAATAAATAAAAGTTCAAAATCACACTCACTCATTTCTTTAGAAATTCTATTAATTTCCTTATAGAAAATGGGAAGTGACTCCTCCTCATTATAACAAGGTACAACTATTGATATCTTATCTTTTTTCATTTTTTACTTCTCCGTTCTTCTTAAATATAAATAATTTACTAAATACATAGTTTGCCACTATGACAATAATATTAACAATTATCTTTGCTGGCATCTTACCAAATTTAAATATTTCAAGTAATAAGTACATACCAGCCATATCAATACCTAAAGAAACAATTCTAGCGACAAAGAAAGCCACCATTTCTTTAAGTAAAACTTTAATATTAAAACTCTTAGAATTAAATACAAATAACTTATTCGTAATAAAGGCAAACAAAACTGACAATACCCATGCAATAAAATTAGCTAAATAAACTTCTACTCCAACTTTATCTAAAATATTAAAACTAATAATATTAATAAGTGTTGTCAAAACTCCAAAAAAACCATACCATAAAATTTCTTTATATTTGTTATACCATGAAATATGATTATCTTTTTCTATATAGTCATCAATTAATTTAACCATATTACTAGTATTACTCTTAAACTTAGTAGGCTTAAAAGTCTTAGCTTTTTCTAACAACTTCCCAAGTTTACTAAAATCTCTAAGTTCTAATATATATCCCTCATCTGCAAATTCTTTTACAATTTGTTTTTGATGATCATTAGTATGTTCCTTAAACTTAGCTAATCTTGCTGCTGCAATAACTACCTTACCTTTTTTTATTCCAGTAAGAATAGATCCAGCTCCTCCATGCGTAATCAAAATATCACATTGATCCATGTATTTATCAAATTCATCACTAGATACTAAATCAAATATTTCCATATTCTTTGATTCATACTTTGTATATCCAGCCTGTACTACAACCTTATCCTTTATTGTTCCTTTTTCTATTTCTTTATCAATTGCTTTTAAAAGTCTTTCAAAACTCTTATCTTGCGTTCCCAAAGTTACAAATATCATTAGAAAATCCAACCTCCATAAACTGCTTCTGGATAAAGCTTAAGCATACTCTCCCACTGAACTATAAATTTATCCGCAATAGGATAAAGACATTTACCTGTAATAGTCTTTGTTGTAATATTAGCAAAAGTCTCAATATAAATTATCCTACTTCCAAGTAACTTTCCAATACAACACATAGGTCCAGCTGTGTGAGCCCCTGTCGTCACAATATAATCAGGATGAACTTTTAAATAAATAAACAAACTCTTAAAAGTATTATAAATAAGTTTAAATGGATAAACCAACATATGATCCTTTGTACCATATACTAAAAAACTAACTTTATTCTTGTATTTATTTTTAAGATTTAAATTAGACTTAGTCTTCTCCGTCACTATATAATAGTCATACTTTTCAAAAAGCTCTTTCAACTGTAACATTTCATTTAAATGTCCCCCAGTCGAAGAAATAAACATTACATTCTTTTTCATACTAATCCTTCTCTTCAATTAAGTTAACCCACATATCACAAACAACATCGCCCTTATATTTTTCGATACTGCTTCTACCAGCTAACCCCACTCTTTTTCTTTCTTTAGGATTTTTGATTAAATCTTCAATTTTTTTAACCATCGCTACATAGTTTCTATTTTTTATTAAATAACCATTATCCCCACTACTTATAATTTCTCTAGCTCCTTCTGCAGAATCAAACGCAATACAAGGAACACCATGACTCATAGCCTCTAATAAAACAATTCCAAAAGATTCTGTCTCAGAAGTCATAAGATAAATTGAAGACTTATTAAGTACTTTATTAATATAATCTTTTCCTTGAAAACCAGCTAAATGAACACTATCTTCTAAATGATGAAGTCGAATAAAATCTTCCATCTCTTCTTTTAATACTCCATCACCAATAATTTCAAGCTTCCAATCTTTATAATTAGTATGTAAAATACTAAATACTTTAAGTAAATCTAAAGGAGCTTTTTCTTTAGAAAGTCTTCCTATTGAGACTATTTTCTTATCTATCAACTTTGAAACTTTATCAGGTATCTCATCAATCATATTTGGAATATATACACATTTACAATCAGAACGTCGTAATGCTTCTGCATAAAAATTTCTTAAAGACTCTGAAACTAAAACAAAATAGTCCAAGTAATAAGCAGATCCTACTACACTACGTGCATACTTATAATTATCATGATAATGATTATGTTCCCATCCAATTTTAAGTACTCCATCTTTAGCATAGTCACCTAACCATGAATTAAATATATCTCTAGTTGATATGATAACTTCTGCATCACTATTTTTAATAAAGTTAACCATCGTCTTTCTTCTTTGATGTAAAATACGAATACTTTTGAATCCCTCTTTAAAAATCTTAAATATTTTAAAATGTTTAATAGCATCTTTTAACTCTTTTTTATTAGGTGCCTCACATCCTAAATAATTTACTTTTACTCTCTTGTCTAAGTCAAAAGCTGGCTTTTCATAAAGCTTATAAGTACAAGCTATTTCAACTTCATATTTATCACATAAAATATTAGCTAAGTTAACTACGCATTTTTCTATTCCACCATACCCTAAATGTAAAGACAAAATCGCAATTTTCTTCATGCTACCACCTAATCTCATTATAACATCAATAATATAAAGGTCAAAATAAAAGTTAAAAAAAAACTATAAGTTTCCTTATAGTTATTGAATATTTTGCATTACTGGTGCCTCTTGTACTGGAGCACTAACAGTATTATTCATTATTGGAATTGATTGTGTATTTTCTAAAGGGTTAGCTCCACCATAAATTTGATGTTCTTGAACAGGTCTTACATCAACATTTGTAACTGCTGGATTTGCTCCACCATATATTAATGGTTGAGTAGCAGGTTGGGCAACTTCTGGCATAGCTACAGGTGCTGGTGCAACTGGAGTTACTGGAACAGGTTCAACTACTGGAGCTGCAACTGGTGCAACTTCAACTGGTGCTACAGGTGTTACAGGAATTTCAACTGGAACAGTAGGAACTTCCATAACTGGTGCAACTGTTACTGGAGCAGGTGCAACTTGAACAGGCTCAACTACTGGAGCCACAGGTGCAACTTCAACTGGTGCAGCAACTGGAGCTACTGGAGCAACAGTAACTGGTTCAACCATAACTGGTGCAGCTTCAACAACTGGCACTACTGGAGGAGCCTCAACTGGAGCAACTGGAACACTAGGTGTAACAGGTGCTGGTGCAACCGGAGCTACTGGAGCAACAGGTGCAACTTCAACTGGCGCAGGTGCTACTACTGGAGTAGTCGCAACTTCTTGCATAACTGGTGCCTCTTGTACTGGTGCTGCTTGAGTAGGAGCAACTGCTGCAACTTGTGCTGTATTAGCCGTATCATCAAGAGCAGGAGCAGCTGGCGCTACTGGTGCACTACCTCCTTCTATTGGATTCTTAGTTTTTTTACTTTTCTTAGAAGAAGCAATTAAAACTATTAAAGCTACAAGTAACAACAACACACCAAGAGAAATCAATAATCCTGGTACTGTCAATAACCAACTAATTAAACCATTTTTTTCCATATAAGATCTAACTCCCTTTATTCTAATTATTCTATTATTATTTTAGCAAAAAAGGCTTTCATTTGCAAACCTTTTATTTAATAGACATAAGTTTACAGTGTAAATTTTGTCCAATATCCACTCTTTGGTGGTTTAACTTCAAAATTCATTCTATTCTTTGACACTGGATGTGTAAATGATAATTGATAAGCAAATAGTGCTAATTGACTACCATCAACCTTCCCATATCTCTGATCCCCATAAAGAGGATATCCTCTAGAAGCAAACTGAACTCTTATTTGATGATGACGTCCAGTCTCTAAATTAATTAAAACAAGTGCATACTTGCCATTTCTTTGTAAGACTTTATAACTAAGAATTGCTTCCTTACCATTTTTAGAAACAACAGTATTGCCATGGTCTAATTTTTCTAGCCTATCAACAAACTTCCCTTCATCTGGAATACTACTAGGTACAACTGCTAAATACTTCTTCTGAAAATCATGTTCAAGTTGACCCTTATTAAGTCTAGCTGCTGCTTTACTACTTCTAGCAAAAACCATAACTCCACCTACTGGTCTATCCAATCTATGCACAAGACCAATATAAACATTCCCTGGCTTATTATATTTAACTTTTACATAATTTTTAACCATCGAAAGTAAATCTAAATCCCCAGTCGCATCTCCTTGACTAAGAACATTTATTGGTTTCTCAACCACAATAATATGATTATCTTCATATAAAACATTAAGCTTACTCATCTTTTTCCCATCTTCCATAAATACCACATGGCAATACTAAGGAATTATTTTTGATTGGTAAACCAACTTCTCCACAACTAACAATACCCTTGTATTTAGTATTAACAGTTAATGACAAAATATTATAAAGAACTGTAGCACTCATTCCTGTTGTATAAGAATTAATAAGGAAAAATAGTGGATCATCACTTAACACATCTTGACATATTTCAATCAAATAATTAAGATTCTTTTCAATATTCCAAACTTCTCCATTTGCTCCACGACCATAACTAGGTGGATCCATTATAATTGCATCATACTTCTTACCACGACGAATTTCTCTTTGCACAAACTTTACAACGTCATCAACAATATAACGAACATCACTATCTTCATATCCACTAGATTTGACATTTTCTTTACACCAGTCAACCATTCCTCTAGAAGCATCAACATGTGTAACACTAGCCCCTGCTGACAAACAAGCAACAGTAGCTCCACCTGTATAAGCAAACAAGTTCAAAACTTTTATCTTTCGCCCAGACTTCTTAATCTTCTCAATCATATAGTCCCAATTACTAGCCTGTTCTGGGAAAAGACCAGTATGCTTAAATCCCATTTGTTTAATATTAAAAGTCAAATTCTTATAATTTATCTTCCATTGACCAGGAATACTCTTTAAATTTTCCCATGCTCCACCACCCTTATTACTACGATGGTAAACAGCATCAATCATATCTCGATACTTATCCATTAAATTACCATTATTCCAAACTACTTGTGGATCTGGTCTAAGTAAATAAATATCCCCCCAACGCTCTAACTTTTCTCCATTAGAAGCATCAATTATCTCATAAGATTTCCATTGATCAGAAATCACCATATTATCACCTCAACTAATTAGCAGTGAATACTTTACCATAAGTTGTGATAATTGTCGAACCATTATATGCAAAAACATAATCCCAGAAAGCAAATAACTCTGGATCTTCTTGCATTTTATAATTACAATTAACATCAGCATATTTACTACATTCACTTGCATTAGCAGCTAAAGTTCTATTAAGTGAACCCTTAGCTAAAATATAATTAAATTCAGTATTAGAATCATTACGGAAATCAACTATATCTCCATAAACACCTCTACTATAAATAATCTCACTACTTGAAACAGTATATGGACTCTTATAATCAGCTTTAGTTAAAGTTACCTCATAAACATTACCATCTGATTTTAAAACATAGTAAACATTATTAGAACTATCCACAGTAACAATTTTACGAACATTACTTCCCTTTAATAAAATATCATATAAATTATAATTTTTATCTTCAGTAGTAATCTCTGTATAAGTTGCTAAACTATAATACTTACCATTCATAACCTTAACAACACTCTCATCCATTATCGCAATTACTCTATCATTTAAAGAAGCAGCTTTACAATTTTCTCCATTCATATATCCTTGACCTAAAGAAATATCATATACTTTTCCTGCATCAGTAATCATATGTGAACTACCAAAATACCAAATAATTGCTGGAGTAACTACCTCATCACCTTCAGCTTGTGGTAATAATACATTACAAACAAAAGTATCTCCACTAACTGCAAAACCAGCATGTCTAATACCTCTTGTAACATCTCCATACTTATTTCCACAACCTGTACAAATAAATACAACTAATAAAATTCCTAAATATTTAAAAACTCTTTTCATATTATCCCTACCTTTATTAAAATATATCACACATTTAAAAAATAATAAAGAACTGTAACATCTCTTTACAATTCTCTTTGTCGTTTCTCTTCTTGTTCTATCTTTTTTAGCTTAGCTTTCATAAGTAACACTACTTCCATTGGAGCTTCTATCTTATGTAAAACAATTAAAGCATCTTGTACCTTAGTTTTTAATGCTAAACTATCCTTATATTCCAAAACCTTTTCTTTATAATTATAGTGAGGTATTGGATTAACCATAATAAAATTTCTAATATATTCTTCTATATCTTTTAAAATATAAACTTTTAAATCATAATTATCTAATTCTAAAACCCCAAAATATCCTCCTACTAATAATTTAAATTGATTTTCAAGTTCTTCCATTGTCATCACCTACATCTATCTTAACACATTTTTCTTTATTAATTACCCACAATATGCTAAAATTAAGATGGTGATAATATGAATAAAGAAAAGTTAAAAGACTTACGCTTTATCATTGTCTTTATCGCAATAGTATCATTTAGTTTCATCTATTTATTTCAAACTTCATATGCTAAATACCGTAAACAAATAGAAGGAGAAACATCTCTTACTATTGCAAAATGGAACATAAAAGTAAACAATGAATATGTTGACAATAAAGCTGTCTTAGAAGAAGAAATAACACCTACATTTACAGGAAACGAACGTACTAAAGACTCTGTTGTAGCACCAGGTATAACTGGTTACTGTGACATAGTAATTGATGCTACTGATGTTGATGTTGACTTTGATGTTGAATTAACTCCAGCTGCTAAAGAAACTTCTAGTATTCCTGATTTAAAACCAGTAGGATACATCATTAATCCAGTCGCAACTAGTACTGATCAAACTCCTTATGATGGAACTCCTATAAAAGAAACAATTTCAAGAAATAGTACTAATAACGTCATAAGAATCTATCTAAAATGGGATGATGATGAAGCAACTCAAACTATGACTAATGAAGATGATACTAAAGTAGCTCTTGATCCAAATAGTAAAGCTTTAATTGGTATCACTATTAAATTTACTCAAAAGAAATGACAAGTTCAAAAACTTGTCTTTTTTTATCCTGATTGAACAACTCTTAATTTAAGTTTAATAGTTAAACAAGCCTTATTAGTTTCCTTCTCATAACTACCACACATCATTCCCCAAAAACTATCAGCGTCATCTTTTTCTAAATACAAACTATTAATACTTATACCAAAGTCACTACTACTTGTAATATTAGCCTTATCATAACTAGATCCATTATATTGAAAATAAGTAACTGATGGATCATAACTATAATAATTATTTAACTTATAATAATTATTTTCTCCTTCAGCATTCTCAAAAGGCCATGCTACATCAAAAGTAAAACTCATCTCTTCGCCAATATTCATACTATCTTTATCCGAAATGAAATTGACAACAAAAGGATAACTCTCTCTTAATTCTGTCTCTAACTGCTCAGTAGTCATACCTGCCTTAATATCTTCTCCCATCAAAGTCATTTCTTCAATTTCATAAGAAAACTTAGCAGGTAACTCACTTGCATTTAATATTTTAAGTGTCTTTGAATAATCAGGCATTCCTGGATACATATTAATATCCGCTATAATTTCTTTTTCTACTACTTGTGAATTTTCATCTCTGAAGCTAACATCCCAAGAAACTACATTACCCGTAATATTAACTTGAGCCTCTGTAAAATATATAAACCAGGCATAAATATTAACTCCCAATACAAACAAAGCTAAAAGTACACTTCTGATTTTTATATTCTTACGTCGTTTTTGTAGATACTGATATAATCCACTATCAGATAACTTCTTCTTCTCCTTCATTATCATCACCCTTAGTTTCATCCTTACTATCTTTACTTTCAGTCTCAGCTAATCTAAGTTCATTCTTCTCTACTTTAATATCAATAATAGTATCAGCTATTTCTAAAAATATTACTAAAACTAATGGACAAAATATTAAAAAGAAAAATCCATAAATATTTTTAACAATATGATTTATTTCATTAACAACATAAACTTTACCCATTACTTTACCATATATTTGATCTTTACTTACGGAAGGATCTGGATTCTTATTATTAACACCTTGTGTTGTATAACGAATCTCTCCATCATCAGCAGTCCATATCTCTATAATTCTATGGGTAATAACGATACCTTTTAATTCAGCTCTATTTCCAACATAAGCAATATCGTCTCCAACTTTTAAAGTACTAGTATCAACTGTCTTAACTAAGATAACATCATTAACTTCATAGACAGGTTCCATAGATCCAGTCGCAACAGTAAACATTCTATAACCAAATATATCTGAATTATTAGTAATTCTTTGAAACATTACAAACAAAATATAAATAGCTAAAAATGCAAAAAACACTACTTTAATAATTGTATAAATAATTTGAAAAACTTTATTATCTAATAACTTCTTTATTGTACTCATATTGTAACCTCTTTTAAACTCTTAAAATCTTCATCAATCTTTTTATTATCATGTTCTAACTTTTCTTTAAATATCTTTAAAATAACTTTTTTCTTCTTCATATTATTAGCTTTTGCTTTCTTTAATTGATCAAGGAAAATTTCTTTTAACTGATCTTCAGTAATCTCATCATCTGAATCAAGTAAATTCGCAATAAGTCTATCAATAACATCTTTTAATACTTTTTCATCATCAAGATTAGGAATATTATCTCCCACTACTTTATTCGCAACATAAGCCATTAAAATAGCCTGATCATATTCATTTTTTAAAGCACCAGCATCATAATAATCTCTCTTATCTTTTTCATTATGATTTTTATTCACAAAAGACTGTAAATAGTTCCACAACTCTTCTGCTTTCTTAAAGTTAGGATTCTTTAAAATAACATTTGTCTTTCTAATTGGGGATCTTACAGGTGGAACATGTAATTTAGCTAATGTTGTCATCAACTCTGTACCTGTAAATCCATCTAATTGCACTTTAATTTGTTTTAATCTATCTTGATATGAAAGTTTATTTTTAGAAGTATCATTATCTTGTTCATTCTTATCATAAGAATTAAACATAATAGAGAAATTAATCTCATCAGTTCCAACCTTTGTATTACCTTCATATTTAAAATCTTTCTTATCAATATAATAAGATTTATCTCCTGTTGTCGCTACTCTCTCTTCAAAGAATCTTCTTAAATTATTAATAAGTGTAAAAATAAATCTATTTTCATAAGTATCTAAACTTTCTTCCTTATTAATATTTAACACTTTACTAGGTCTAACATCTCCATTTTTCGGATCATAATCTTGAATCAAATTAGTATGTTGGGTCAAATGAATAACACTTTCTACTGTAATCTTCTTAGAAAGTTCAACTTTTACAACTTCCTCTTCATTTATAATGAAACGTTTAGGATTTCTCAAAATATTATCCAAATATGGCAACGTATCTTCTATTATATCTAACCATTCATAATCATATTCATGTAATTGATAATCTCTTTTAACTAATAAGGTAGAATTAAGATGATTCATAAACGAATCATTTTTTAAATCTTCCAAATCTAGTGAATCATCATTCATATTCTACCTCCTAAATCATCTTCTTAAGTCTTAATAAATATTCTTTACATTCATTAAAGTTTTCTTTACCAAAGTTCTTATCCAAGAACTCAATAAAACCATCTAATTCATCACGAATATATGCTAAGTTCAACTGTTCGAATTTTCTTAAAATCTTTCTAGCAATGTAATAGTCAACACCATCAATTTCTTTACCACCACATTCTACATATGTAGCGACAAAGTCTTTCATCTGTTTAACAATACGGTTACCAAAAGCAATACGGAAATGTTTAATAACATAATCATCCATCTCGTCAATCTTCTTAGACATTTCTGGAGTAAGTGGATGTTTACTCTTTGCTTGAGCAAATAACTTTTCCAAATAAGAACTATTGATATTCATCGCATCAACATCTAATGGTTCAAATACTTGACCTTTATCATTAATATCTATTGGCATAGCACGGTCGTAAACCTTATCTGTAACAGCAAATGTTGAGTCATCGTTATTGATTGTACCAATGTACCACATATTACCTGGAATTTGTAATTTACCACCCTTTAATTTAACTGGATCGGTATCCCATACACTAGGAACAAGTTCAATAATCCACTCATCTCTCGTAGGCATTTCCAAAATAGATAACATTTCTGCAAAGTAATACTCAACACGAGCAATGTTCATTTCATCTAGTACAGTTACATAAACATCATCATTGTAACCAGCTTCATACATCTTTTTTAATACTTCAGTTTCATTAAATTTCTTTGTAAACTCATTGAAATATCCAAATAACTCTGTTCTATCTCTCCAAGAAGGTTGAACAGAAGCAATAATTGCATCATTCTTAATAAACTTACCCCAAGCATAAGCAAGTGAAGTTTTACCAGTACCAGAAATACCTTGTAAAATTACTAACTTAGTTGCTGATAAAGCTGAAATAAATAATCTAATCATGTCAGTTGTATAATACAAACGTAATTTTGATGCCGCAAAGTTTCTAAATAATTGTACAAGTTCTTCCAAATTAAATGTATTATTATAAACCTGTACTTTGTAATCTTTAAATTGTAAATCAATTGCATGTAACTTAGAAAAACGAATGTTACTTAAATCAACATCTTCTAAGTTACTAGTATCTTCAGTTTCTTCTTCAAGTACTTCTGCCTCTTCATCTGGTTTAAGACCTAATTGTGATACCTTCATAGCCAAAATCTTCTCTTTTTCCTGCATCAATTGACTAACTTGTTTATTCAAGTCTCCAATCTCTTCTAACATTGATTCTTGCTCTACTACCGTTTTTCTAAACTTCAAATACTTTCTAATTATAAAATAGAAAAGTAAAACTATAAGTCCTAACAAAACAATAAGTATCACTACCGCAATAACTACTAAAATCCATTCTGCAATACTAAAATCATTTTTATAGAACTGAATAATATAAGCATATTCTCCAATATTAAACATCTGGACAAATCCATTAAATATACCCTTAAATATTAATCCAATTCCTCCAAAAAAGACCGACATAAATTCAAATAGAAATCTCGCAAAAGTCTGCATATTTACGCCTCCTTATTAAATAATAGTTCCTTAACATTTACATATGTAGTCTTCTTAAAAATAGGCATATCTTTATCTTTATAATCAAGAGCTACAATATAATCATAGTCCCCATTATCTAAATTAGTTAACTTATTATCAACCTCATTTATATATTTAAAATCTTGCATACAAGCTACCATAAATTTATTAGTTCTAAGTAGATTCTTACACTTATTATAGTTATCATTACTAACTCCAAATACTAAGAATCTCTTAACTAATGGATTATTAACAAGTTCAATTATCTTTTCTAAATCCTTCTTATCTTCTAAAATCTCTTCAGGTATCTCAATAACATATCTATCATAAATATTCTTATCATAATATATATCTGCAATAAGTCTCTTAATAAATGCTTTTAACAACAAAGTAAATTTATCTACAACTAACTTCTCTTCTCTATAACATCTTTCTACTAAACTCTTCTTATAATTATCTTTTAAATTACTAATATTATAATTTAAAACAACTCTTACAATATCAGTTTTATCTCTATATAATTGATAATCTAATTGAAAACTAGTAATATCTTCTCTTAAATCTTTAGTCTGACTAAAAGTCTCTCTCATTAATACTCCTAGTTTAGTAACTCTAGATCCAAGTCTTTCTTTAAGAGCCTCATCATCATCTAACATCTTATTAAGTTCTCTATTAACATCATCTTTTTCATTAATAACAACTTTATCTAAATTAATTAAATAATAGACAACATCAATCACATCATCTATTAATTGTTTCTTTTTATCATAAACTTCATTACTATCAACAAGTTCATCACCAGAAATAATATCTAATAATTCCCATCTCTTACCTTCTAATTCCTCACCTAATACTTCTAAGGAATACGTATCACTATCAACAGTTTCAAATTGATGATAATAATATGTCTTAATATAAGTTTCTATATATGATTTTAAAAGAAATGCCAAATATTCATCATCTGAATTTAAAATTACTAATCCATATTTTACTAATCGACTAATTTTATAATCCATATAAATATTCATCAAATTGAACTTCACATTAACCACCCTATCTAGTCTCCTAAATTATAACATAAAACTAATCTGCAAGTATAGCACTAACCGTCACAATTGAATCATTATTCACTACTGGATACGTATAATCTAACGACTTATCTTTTTTATAAAAAATTATTTTTTCTGCAGAAGTCGCATCCAACTTAAAACTATAACCAACTACATACTTATAATTATCATCAAGTGTATTTGTATTTACTGTATTTTCTATTGGATGTAGATAAGAATTAGCTGTCATATCTAATGCTAAAACTCTTGAGTCAAAACTAATTGTAACTTTCGCAGAATAACACTTATCTTTATCACTATCACTTAAATTAGTATAATCCTCTAACGAAATCTGATCCCCTACTTGATAATTAAGGAATGCTTCTTCTACTTCGTAATAACTTACGGCATTAGTAACATTCAATGTTGCATATAAAGAATTAGGACTATCTGTAATACTATAAGAGAAATTACTCTTTAAAACTCCAATAATATAAGTAGCTTCTAATGTCTTTTTATATGGTGAATTAGAAGTTGCCTTCAATTGAACTTTTACTTCGTCTCCCTCATAAAAATTAGTTAAAGGAACAACCGTTAACTGAAAACTATCAGTTTTATTTTCTTCATAAATTACTCCATGACTCTTACTTAATTCACATCTTATATTTTCTGGACAAATAACTTCAACACTATAATCAATATCTGCTGTTGTACTTTTAACCTCATTCTTCTTACTATTAACGTCAACTGTTAAGAAATAACTACTAACACCATCCCAGTTATTGACATTGTAAGTCTTATTATTGACACTCATAACACTACTATTAAAATAGAAAGCCTTAGTCTCTAAAATATACTCATCAATAATATTATAAATATATCTAGCATAAGTAACTGAAAGCACTACAAAAAGAGCTAAAAAACCAGCCACAAAAATACTTACTTTTTTATGCTCTCTTACAAACTTCATAATTACCTCCTATACTATTTGTCTTGATGAAATACTAACTTCAATATTTTCTATGGCATCCGCATAAATAAGCGAGGTACTATATATTTTAGGAAAATCCACAACTAAAGTATAATAATCCATAACATCATCACTATACTTCATCTCATAAGTACCATCTACTTTATAAATATAATACCATGAACCATCTACATCTTGTTTAATTTCTCTTTCACTTAAAATACTACTAGCTCCTGCATCTGTATAATTAGTATTACGATATAGCTTTAAAGTAATAGGTAAATTTGTCGTTGTTGTAATAACTAAATCATACTCTATATCAATATCACTATGAAGATCATCTTTATAATTAGAAATACTAAATGAATAAACAAACTCATCATTTGATGGAATTATTCCGTTACTATCTATATTAAAGTTCATTTTAGATGACTCTAATAAATATATAGCTTTATCTACTTTAATATTTAAAGCTGCATGAGATTGATAATAAGCATAAGCTCTTTGAAATAAATAAAATGAAAAAAACAAAGCAAAAACAAGTAAAACGGAAAAAAGAAGAAATCTCTTTTTTTCTTCATAAAATTTAATATTATGAATTTTTCTTCTTATCTTCTTAATCATTTACTCACCTTCAGTATAAGGAACAATCTCTTCTCCTAAGTACTGTGAAACACTCATATTAATAGTAACATATGAAAAATCATCTTGACTTTCTTTTGATAAATCTATATCACCAGAAGCCGGCCATTCCACATCTAAAAATATTGTTTTAAGTTTTCCATTAACAACATCACTCTTTGTAAATATACCTGTATATGTATGTTCTCCAGTTCTAATAAGTTCATCATCACGTGTAGTAATATCTGTAACTAATAATTTATTATTTTCTACTGTACTCTTATCTATTATTTCTAAGTCATATCTAAAACTAACATCTGTATTTCCTGGATTAATTACCAAAGTAGCTTTTCCCTTAAGACCAGGAGCGCCTTTCCCCTTAGAAATATGTCCATTACTATTCCAACTAATATTATCAATGTCAACGCTAAAATCTTCTGTCGTAGTAGTAATAACAGTATTATTAACTTTAACATCCCACTTCGCAATATTTAAAGAAACATCACTTTCAGTCTTAGTTTCATAAGCAGTATAAGTCCCTTTAGCATATAAAAAGCCTAAGCACCCTAATACTATAATTGTCATACCAAATAATTGTAAGGACTTATTTCTCTTCATTATCTACACTACTCCTACTATTAATTATAACATAAATTTCTTCAAAAAAAAGAATGATTGAAAAATCATTCTTATAAAAATTCTACATCGTCGTCTTTCTCAACTTTTTTAACTTCTTTAGTCTCTTTTTTTACTTCTTTCTTTTCTTCTTTTTTCTTAGTTTTCTTCTTATCATCATCTTCATCATCAACTACTTCATATCTCGCAACTACTACAAGTTGATATACCTGATAAATAAAGACTATCATAATTGGTAATAAAACTAAGAATAAGAAACCAAATCTACTTTCTAATACTTCAAGTGCTCTTCCAGCTCCCTTTTTAACTGAAACATATTTACCAATTACTCTTGAACTAGAAACAGAACTCTTATCATTATCATTTAAAGTATATAAAGCTGAATATTCATCTTCTACTTTACTAGCGACAACACCTTGTCTAACTAAATATTTATCATCAAGAGATAAATAGTAATATATAACATCGCCCTCATTAATATTAAACTTTTGTCCTCTAACTATTAAAAGATCTCCCTCTTCATAATCTTTAAAGAACTTAGCATTACTCTCACTAATCGTTACAAATGTATACTTACCAAATTGAGTATACCCATAATCATTACGCATCAAAATACATGAAGTAACAAATATTACATAAACAACAATAATAACTTCAATAAAAGACCAAACACTCTTCAATATATTTTTCATATCTTACCACCTTAATAAATTTTATCATAATTATCTAAAAAGTACAATAATGAAATAGAGTTCTAATTAAAATATAAAACCTCTAATCAGTCTCAACAATATAAGGACTTGCCATACTTCCATCACCAGCAACATATTCAGTACCCGGTTTAAGAGAAATAGCCATACGCACCCCATACGTGCCAACAACAACGCTATTGCTATATATATTACCACTGGTACTAACATACCACTCTCTAGCAAAATAACTAAAGAATGTAGGAGAACCCAACCAGTACCATTGCCCTGTTTTTCGTGCATCAAAATTATTTAGTAATTCCATCTCTCTGTAACTCATTAAGCCAACTTTATATTTAAGTTTAGCTTTACTATTTAAAGTACTAAATTGATCAGTTACATTTGGACAACTCAAATCATTCGAACCATAAAAATACATAATAGTTGATAAACTTCCCCCATTTGGATTCCAACCATTTGTACCAGAGTTACTTTGACTTCTATCATTACAGAATATTGTGTCCTCTAAATAATCAGAATATTTTAAAAGATAATTTTCATACCATGCATCTATTCCCGTTTTTATAGTTGAATTTGTTGTATTAATATTATCATTATATAACATTTCATTTTTCGCATCTCCAACACTCTTACCATCTTTAATATTTATATAATAAATATGTTCTCCATCTAAATGAAAAATATAAGATATTTCTGTACATTTTCCTGTCGTATTAAAACATGTATAATGTGCATTATTTAAACTCTTTTGATTAGTCGAATCGGCCATATTCCAGAAACTTACTGTACTGTCATCATTTAAAAAATATTTATATGTTCCATCATCTAGATCAATTTTATATTCAAAATCTTTAGCATATTTAAGAGATGTTACCTTTAAATATTGCATTGATGTATTTGAAGTTGATGTTGTATACCATAAATCACTACATACATTATTTGTTGCTTTCTTACAAACATATTTATTTTTTAGAGTTGAATTACTTGCATACCAGTCTTTTCTTTCTATTGTTGTAGGACTATTTATTGTATATGTTCCATCTCCATTATCTGTATAACTATCACCATAGGTGTATGTATTATTAAAATAAGATAAATCAAACCCATTCGTCAAAGAAACATAATACACAGTCGAATCATTTACTGCCACAATATAATCTACAGACAAAGCAGTATATGTTTCCGTTGTATTTCCAAGTGTATACTTTCCTACTAAAATAGCATAATCTGATGTTGAAGACACTTTATAAGGATTAACTAAAGAATATTTTCTTGTATCCGGATCATATTCCATCTCATCTGCATACCAATAATCCGTAGAAAGAGAAGTACTTGATAATACATCTTCTGTTAAAGTAATGGTTTTATTTTGAGAAGTATATAAAGTATTATACATATATCCAACACCAGCAGGAGAATCATAATGTTGATTAAATTGTAACGTTCCAAATTGTGAATAATGCGATTTTGTATTTAATGGTAACACATAATATGTTGTCCCATAATATAGACTATCTATATAATATAAAGTCGTACACCTAGCGTCCGCACTATTTTGTTTACAAGTATATTGTCCTGTTTTTATTTCTCCAGTAGTTACAGTTCCAGTCAAAGAAAAACTTTTAGCTATGCTATCATAAGTATAATTTGTTCCATAATAATATGCTTTGTTCAAATTTTGTGTAGTTCTTGCCAAATATCCAGCGTGAGTACTACGAGTATTAAGGCATTGATTATTTACTGACTCACCATTATAAATCATCTTAACTCCACCAGTATCAGTTGTTCTAATCATCTGCCAACACTGACCAGCAAATATAATATTATTTTTATCTAAGATAGAAGTTCCATTAACATCATTAGAACCATACCAGTAATATATTTTTTGTGTTGCGTCTTCTGCAACTGAATCTTTATGATTTCCTGTATATTCTTTTGCATAAGTTCCTTCTTCTGCTGCTTCTTTAAGTACTTTATAAAGTGTTGTTTTTTCATAAATTGTGCCATCCATTGTTTTTTTAATAGATTGTTTTGCCCATGTACCTCTAATCGTAACATCATGACCTGGCATTTTAAAAACGTCATCATTTACTTTTATAATATCTCCAGAATCTTCATCATCTATTTCCCAACCTTTGAATAAATAACCATCACATATAAGTTTATTTGTATTCTTAGTCACATTTTGATAAACAAAATATTTTTCATTTGAAATAGTTGAAAGAGTACAACCATCAGGTGTATTTGTATCATAAATAACCTCATACATACCTTTTAAAACAGGAGTTTTTGTACTATTAACTGTTTTTACCTCATCATCCAATAATTTTGATTCTATTGTTTCTTTATTATTAGTTGGAAAAAATCCTTCTGTTTCAAAATACTGTTCTTTCAACGTAAGATTAATATACATTTTAGCAGTACTACCAGTTATGTATGAGTTTTTACCTAAATTCCATATTACTTTTTGAAGTCCATTTTCTTCTTCTAAGATAACACTTCCCATTGTTACTTTAATATCATCTACTGAATTAATTTCAAACTTTTCATCTATATAGTCTGTCACTATAAAATCTTCATATGTTACTGGTGATACTGATGCTTCAAACAATATATTATTTAATGTTGATTGATCAGCAGTCCATTGAGAATCAGTAACTCGTTTTATCGCATCAATAATATCAGTTCCCATTTCATATTGAACACCATTTATTGCCATATATGGATATTTTTCTTTTAAAGATTCATATGTTCCAATCTGACTTGGTGTATCTTCATTTGGATATCCATCAGTTAAAAATAGTGTTACTACATTTCTGTTAGATTTCTTAACATAACCCTGCATTATAATATCCACATTTTTTAATGCTGCATTATAGTTAGTACCACTCCATGTTACAATAGAATCTAATTGTGTTACTAAATTATCTTTATTACTTGAAAACTCCGAAATAATAGTTGACACACTATCAAAAGTTACGATCGCAATTCTATTATTAGAATCAGACAATACATAATTAATAAGTTCCTTTGAATCACTTATAGCCTTTTCTAACTTACTCCCAGACATTGAACTAGATGTATCAATTACCAATACAATATCTTTATAGCTGTCATCAGTTTTTACAACAGAATTTACATCAAAAATAACCTGTGCTTTATTTAGTCCAACCCATTTTGCACTCTTATCAATGTACCATGACCCTGGATTGTTATAATCATCTGACTGAATCTCTACACTTTTTACTTCCTCAGTATATATTCCTAAACTATCTAAGAATTTTCTAGCACTTGTTTTTATAATATTTTGTCCGGGTATAATTAATAATGTAAAAATAGACAACACTAAAACTGCAATTGTTCCAATCGCAATTCTCTTTTTATTTTTAATTTTAGGTAATTTTATTTTTGTGCAGTCTTCTTTTTCGTCGACATCAAGAATTTCAATATCATCATCTATTACTTTCTTCTTCCATGAGAAAGAAAGTCGTCTTTTATCTGGCTTTATTCTATTAATTATTCCTAATTTTAAGCCTAATAAACCACGTTTATTTAAGTTTGAAGTATTGTGCTTTTTTATCAACATATTTTCACCAGCTTCTACACTTTTTTATACGTTTCAAAAAGCAGAACAAACCACTGCTATTTTACACTATTATTCTAAATAATAATAACATTTTTCCCCAATCAATTCAAGTAACCACATCATTTTCTCACAAGAAAAAGTCCGCTCTAAGGCGAACTTTTTTTAAGAACCAACTACATTCTTTCTAACAATTACATATTTTATGTCTTCTTCAATTAACTGATTCTTATCATATAACCTAAACACTAACTTATATGTTCCACTAACAAGATTATCTTGTAATACAAAATCCAATTGATTATTAGAATTTGCATTAATATGTAACATTCTCTCATACGTTGTCTTTGCCACTAAACTACTTTGTGCTGGAGTCTGTAAATCATTCGTAAACAAAGTATTAAAATCAACTTCACTATACTCTGTTGTATCTTTATTATCTACATTTCTCTTATAAATACTAATTCTAGCATTAGGATCTGTAAGTACTGAATTATATAAAACATTATAAGTATTAATATTTGTACCAAGAGCATTTAATCCAGTCTCTCCAGAAACTACTTTTGTCTTATCATCAGTAGTAACTACAATAGAGTTATCACTACCAACTACTGTAATTGGTATCTCAATCACTTCAGCCTCTAAAGCATGGGAATTATGTCGACCATCACTGGAAGCAAACAACTCCAATCTAAGTGTATAAACACCTGTCGGCAACAACTCATCAGCATTAATAGACATATTAGTTTTAATATTTGATACCTTATTAGTAAGTTTAATTCTATACACACCATCACTATCTGCGAAGTACTTAACACCATCTATCGTAATGTTTGTACCAGAAAGTAAACTAGAACTAATTTGATTATCCGAACTATCAAAAATAGTAACATTAATACCCATACTATTAGATTCATAATTAGTATTAATTATAGCTTGTCTACTTTCAGTCTGATCATAACCAACTGCTGCATCATAAGAAATATTATAAGGAATATTGTAATACATATAATTACTATCTATTCCTGCTTCTTGTGTAAGAACAGCATTACCACTATCATAAGTACTAAAATACATAAATGTCTGTCTAATACCTAAAACAGTAATAGTTGATCTATCATCACTATTTCTAAGTTCAAATAACATTGAATTATTAGCATGTGTTCCTGTAGTAGTAGTTTCTTTTAAATCAAAAATAAACATGAACTCTTCTACTATTAAATCTCGATCATCATCATAATAAATCCGATTCATCTTCTGATCGTCATATAAGTTATCCGCACTTGTACTACCCATCTTAATAAATTTCTTTAATGGATAGCTTACCTCATTGTATTGTGCCAACTCATTCTCTGCTCTAGTATATTCACTTTCATCAACTGTATAGTAATAATACTCAGGAGTTCCATCAGGATTAGCACCAAAATCAATCATTGTAATTTGACTACCAACAGGTAAAGCATAAGAACTAACTAATGAATGATAATAATCATTATTTAATCCATAAACATCACTAAAGTTATCTGCATAAGTAAATAATGAATAATATGCTGAGAACTGACTTTGATTAGTTATATTAACTGTAGTAGCACTTGGCAACTCATATTTCTTATCATAAGAAATACTTGCATCATATGCTGCTTCATCTTGGAAGTTACTTGCTGTTAAATAAACTGTAACTGTTACTAATTCTACTTTAGACTCAACTTCATTTATTGGTGTAGATACCTGTAAACTTATTACTACACTACCCAAATCTTCTGTAAGTCCAATATTCTTAGCATGATATAAGTAAAACATCAAAGATGGTGCTGATGGAGTCGTATCAGTCTTATACGTTAAAGTGCCACGATAACTACCATTGTTTGCACTCAAATATCTTGTTGTACCATGACCAGTCCACTCATGAGTTTCAGCTTTCATTGATAAACCTAAAATTCTATTAGCTTCACTAGCACTATTAGCAATCTTTGGCACCTCAGAAGTATCAACTAAATTAACTCCACTAGTCAATCCATCAACGTTGAAACCAACAACTGTAAATGTTGTATTTCCATCTGTTGACTCTGTAAGTGACAACTCATAAGTACCTAAAGAAGAATACTTAGCTGCCACTAAATTAATTTCATAGTTGAAAGCCTGTGAACCAATTACCCATCTATATCCAGTTTCACCAATCTCTGTTGGATCAATATACTTAACTGTAACATGAGTATATTCATCATCAATAAAGTTAGAATAGAAACCATCTTTTGTTATATCATGACTAACACTATGAAGACCAACTACATATGATCCACCAATAACGATGTTACTAGCATCAGCTGCACTACCATTTTCAAAGTCATATCCATATAGACCAAAACTATAATTATCATTAGGCCTTGTATACATTCCTAAGAATGTCATACCAGTAACTTTACCATATTCAGTAGCATTCGCATTAGTTGTAACATTTAAATTATTATTAGCTAACATATAAATACGATTATCAACATTTCTAACTGTATTACCTTCATCATCAATTGTAACAGTAGCAGGAACCAAAGTTCCATCAACATCAACACCTGAATAAAATTCTAGTAATAAGTTTGCATTCTTATGAAGTAATAAAACTGTATTATTTTTAACTACTAATTTATCGATCTTATTAAATGAATATGGAATATCTGAATATTCATTAGTTCTATCTTTAATACCAGAAAGTTCAATACAACTATGATCAATTACTAAAGAATTAGTTCTCTGTACTGAAATATTCTTATTAGGATTATCTCTTGTACCTAAATCTTTAATATAAATTGAAGAAGTACCAGCAGATGTTGAAGCATTTCCTGATCCAAATATTGAACCATTTAATACGAATTGATGATTATTATCACTATAACCATTACCATTAATAATAACATCAATAGACTTAGTAACCGCTATATAAGTCCAGTCGTAAATTTCAGATCCCGAAGCATTAGCTTCACCACCACCAAAGACTGTACCACTAATCTTTAAATCAGACTCTACTAAGTTATTATTATTAACCGCAACTGTACCAATATTAGTAACAGTACTACCATTAACAATAGCTGTATTAGCCCCACCATAAACATTACCATAGATTGTTCCACCTACTATATTTACTGTCGCTACTGACAACTTATTATTACCACCATTACCAGCGGCATTACCTCCACCAAAAACACATCCTGCTTGAGGAGACACACTTGTTTCTGTACCTACAATAGTTTTTCCATCTACAGTAATAGTTGAATTACCTAAAACAATAGCAGCTTGTCCATTACCACCTGCATAAGCACTACCTCTAACTTCTGCATCCGTTAAATAAACATCTGTATTTCCAGTAACAGGTCCTTCATTTCCTCCACCATAAATATTATTAGTTATTAAAGCTTTATCAATATCTACAAAAGTATCACCATTAACACCAGCTGCGTTACCTCCACCAAAGACTTTCTCAATAGTTCCATCTTTGATAATAACTTTACTTTGATCAACTGCTGCTAAATTTCCTCCTCCGTAAATATTACCAATCACACCAGAATTAACTAAAACATTACTGTCACTAGTAAGACCACCTTGATTATTACCTCCGTAAAGATTACCAACTGTAACATCACTAGTAGTTATCTCACTAGCCGGTTTAATAACTGAACTAGTAACACTAAAATCACTAACACTAGTATTAGTTAAAACTGCAAAAGTAAATGAATAAGTACCATTTGCATTAATCTTATTAGGATTATTAGAATCATATTTATTTTTTGAATCAACTAATCCAACCCCAGATTCAATAGTAAAGTCTGTATTAGACCAGTTTGAATAAAATACTGCATCCTCTGGCATATTAAGTTTTATTTGCCAATCAGAAATAGCTTGATCAGTCAAATTAGTAAGTGTAACCGTTATATCTGCATATGTTGCATAAGTTGAACTCTGCCATGTAGCTTCAACTGGACTTGTACTAATATCAACTTTAATTAAGTCTTTAGTACTACCTTCTTCTCCAACTACAACATTAGTCTTATTAACGTCTCCAGAAGCATTACTTCCACCAAAGGCATTCTCAACACTACCACCTAAAATATTTACGTTAGTTGTATTAACACCAGCCTGATTACCTCCACCATAAATATTAGTAATTGTACCATTATTAATTAAAACATTAGAAGTAGTTAAACTAGCTTGATTACCTCCACCATAGACATTTGTAATAGTACCTGCATTAATTGTAACATCTGATGTAGTTGCAACTGCATTATCACCACCACCATAGACATTACCAATCTTACCAGAGTTAATAACTACTTTTGTATTTCCTGTACTATCACCCTGATTATTACCACCATAAACACTATTTATTTCATTACCATTAACCACAACACTAGTTGTATCTACTACACCATGACGATTAGATCCACCAAAGACTAAACCTGCCTTTGTTTTATTAAGTAAAACATAAGTGTTAGTAGCATCAGCTTCTTCTCCACCACCATAAACATTGTTAACGGTAGTTTCTCCAATCTTAACATTTGTCTCTGTAGTATCAGCTTTACTACCTCCACCATAAATATCTCCAGTAATATTACAAAAGATAACATCAACATTAGTAGTCTCTGTATTTCCACCAATATTATTTCCACCATAAATATTACCAACATTACCACTAGTAACCGTAACATTAGCTTCAACTACTGTTCCACTAGCATTACTACCACCGAATAAATTAGTAACTTCTGCTCCTTGAAGATAAATATTAGTTTGTTCTTGACCAGTATTATTACCTCCACCAAAAGCATTACCAATGATACCACCATTTAAATAAACAATATCTTTACCATTAGGAGCTCCAGCAGCATCATTACCACCAAAGACATTACCAATATTACCACCATTAATATTTACTGTAACATTACCTAAAACTGCTGGTACAAACGTACTTGAACCTTTACCTCCACCAAATACACTAGAGATAATTGTCCCTTCATTAACCGTTACTACCGTATCATAATTACTTATACTAGTTCCACTACTAGAACCATTAACTGTACCATAAGCACTTCCACCATAAACATTACCATTAATTAATGGCACAATACCATCATTAACATTTCCAACTGTGACCCTAACATTTTGTGTGACATAAGTTCCAGGATTACTACTATTAGTATAACCACCTTCACCACCACCATAAACATCAGTATCAATAACGCCACCTAAAACATTAACATTAGTATTACCATAAACAACTCCCTTACTACGGCTTCCGCCATATAAAGAACCATTAATTGTACCACCTGACATCTTAATATCAATAGTAGATGTAACAGAAGAACTACCAGAACCATTATTATTTCCTCCGCCATACAAAGAACCATTAATTGTACCACCTAAAACATTAATTTTAGTTGTTGTAGTTCCTGTCGCATCAATTCCAACAGCTCCGTAATTTCCTCCACCATAAACATTTCTCTTAATAACCGCATTACCATCAATAATAATATTTGAAGTCTCTGCTGTACCAATTTTTGAAGAATTACTATTTCCATTACCAATTCCAAAAACACTACCAGCTTCTTCTCCATATAAATTACTATTACTATTAATAAGTGTCTCATCACCAATTACTGCATTTCCTCCAACATAAATAAATGTTGACCCATTTAAAGTACCACGATAACTACCAGTATCACTACCAGAGTAACCATTAGAACCTCCAAATACCGCATAATTGACAACTCCACCCGTTATGTTAATAATTCTATTACCTGTCGTTGCTGAAGCTCCTGCTCCACCAACAACTAAATCTACAGAACCACCTTTAATATTAATATAAACCTCATTATTATCTGGCTTATTTTCATTAGAAGAAGGACCTCCAATTAAATTATAAATCCATCCTCCCTCAACAACCATCTCTCTTGGTGCATATTGAGCTCCAAATCCACGCCCTCCAACATATACACCTGTTGAATAAGTATATTTACCAGTTCCAAAAGAACCACTCTTAATAACAGAACTAATAAGCATCTTTGTATTTGATGAAGAATAAATATATCCTCCCCATGAACCAGATGCACAATAGAAAACAACTAAACTATCATTATTTCCCGTAACTTTATCATAATCACTACCATATATACTACTGGCACTAATATATGGTCTAAGACTAGTAGAATTATATTGTCCTGTCGCTACCGACAAAGTATCATATCTACCTGACTCTATAATTAAACGATAATTAGTTAAAGAACTACTACTTCCTGTTGAAGAATTATTTCCTCCTATAATTCCATAAGCTGAAATATATCTATTATTAGTAGATGTAACTCCTCTACCAATCTTTAAATTATGCCAGTTACCATAAATATATGAACTATATGTATTACTAGAAGTAGGCTCAACTTCTCCACCATTTCTTGTTGTAGTAAGTCGAACAAACTCAATTCTTAAATCACTTCTAGCTGAAATATATCTACTCTGTAAACTAATAGAATAATTATTAGTATAACTTACTCCATTATTAATTCCTGTCAAAGTTAAAGGTTTCGTATTAGTAATATTATTATTGTTATTAGCTCTTAAAACTACTATATTTGTATCTCTAGTAACTAAATAATAATATTTAACATTATCTTCTTTTATATTTTCATTTCCATCACTATCATAGTACTGAATATATTCATAATATGTACAACTACTACTATTACATGTACCTCTTGTTTGAATAACTCCAGTATCATTATAATAACCTACTAAAGATTCTCCTCGTGATAAGCTAACTTTTCTAAATAAACTTGCTACAT
The DNA here is from genome assembly GCA_934162125.1 of uncultured Bacilli bacterium. Lineage (GTDB taxonomy): Bacteria > Bacillota_I > Bacilli_A > RF39 > UBA660 > CAG-877. Next base: position 162,634 of record CAKPHU010000003.1, on the reverse strand, counting down.
TAGCTCCATCTGGTAAATCTGTACTAGCTTCATATCCAACAAACTCTACATCTGGAGTATATTCATACATTATATCATACTGTGAGTAATAATATGTAAGTGTCTCATCATATTCACTAGGAGCTCTAAAGTAATAAGTACAACCATTCCAGTAGTTATTGCATCTATTTTCCCCAACATTATTACCAGAAGCATCATAAGCTCCACTTGGATAATAAGATCTATAATTAATATGACCGCCATATACAAAGTAATTAGTTAAGTCTTCATTAACTCGATAAATTGCTTTAGGTGAACCATATTCTATCATTCCTACATCTTTTAATGCACTATAAGCATAAGTCCATTCACTAGAAGCTGTTGATGTAATCGAATAAGTAGTAGCCTCTACCCAACTTGCATGAAAAGCAATAGAAATAGGACTACTAGTATCCGTAACTGGAATTTTTACTGTTCTAACATAAATATCTGTATCAAGTGATACTTCTGCTCCTAAATAATCTGTAACCCATCCATTAAATGCTTTATCATTAGGTCTAGCTGCATAAGGATTATCAATAAGTTCAAATGTTACATATCCATCTACTACTGGATAATACTTATAATACACAAACTTACTTTGTCTCTCATCTAAACTAACATATCCAACTAAATCATTATTTATATGGTCACTACCATCATATAAAGTTCTAACTTCTACTAAAGTATTATCATTATATAAATTCCTATTACTTCCATCAGGTAAACTACTACTATCTCTATAATCAGTATAATTAAGTCCATTATAATAATTTAAATCTGCTTCCAATTCATTTATATAAACTGTATCATCACTAATACCACTATCATGTACTACTATATTTAAATTATTACCCCCAAAAGCAAATGACTTCATAATAGGAGGAACTTCTACTACTTCTTCAGTCTCTCTTTTTATAATTAAATTACTACCATCATTTTCCCAGTAATAAGAACCATCTATTTCTTTATTCATTTCTAAAATAATATCATCAGTTACTTCACTATAAAGATAATTATTAAATGCCTTATCACTACTAGTACTATAATTATCAATATTATCTAAAGAAACATTTGTAATGATATAAGAACTACTACCTAAAAATCTATTAGCAACTCTACTAACTCCATCAGTATAAGAACTAACTATCTTAACATTTAAATAGATATTTTTAAGATTAACTTCTTCTTCTACTTCTCCACTAAGTCCTCCAATATTATTAGAACCTTCACTAGTATTATCTAAATCAATCTTTCCATCAGTGACTGAAATATTAGAAATTGCACTGTTTCCCTTAACTACACCAAAAACACTACCCACAACATAACTAACTTCTTCATTTATTGGACTAATTGTAATATTATCGATATTAATATTCTTAATATTTGCATTATTTACCTTACCAAAAATACCATAATAAGCAATCTTATCTTCTAAAAGACCTTTATCAATACTAATATTACTAATCGTATACCCTTTTCCATCAAAACTACCATTAAATTCTTTTAAAAATGTACTAATCGCATGACTACCTAAATCTATATCATTACCTAAAACATAATATTTATCTTTATAATTATCAGAATTAGCTCCTTCTATTAAACTTTTAAAGTAAACAAACTCTTCTCCACTACTAATCACATATGGATTTTCTTCACTACCATTACCATGCGAAAAAGATGAAGCCACACTAACTCCATCCCATGTTAAAGCATTATTAATACTATAACTATCTCTTCCTGTTAAAAGGTAAACAACTAAAAAGCTCACAATCAAAACTAACAATGCGCATGAAATATTAAATACTAATTTGTTTTTAACTCTATTTCTTGCCATTTGACTGCTCTCCTTCTAGTTCTAATTATTTACATAGTTCTTCAACTTAACGTATTTTTCGATCCTTTCTAATTCAAATACATTCTTATTATCATATTTTGTTGAAATCTTCTGCATAAATATAATTAAATTCTTAATTTGTTTTCTTCCATAACTATCTTTAACTTCTTTAAAATAGTTATTTTTATCTATCTGAATCTTATACTTCATAATCTTAAAGATACCATCAAAGAATTCTTCATCATTATATAAAATCGCAAAAGTCATAATTCTTAAAAATACATATATTGGCATCTCATAAATCTTATTACGTAAATTCTCATAAAGTCCTACTTTATCTAAATCATAATCATAAATTTCTTTAAATGTTGGATGATTAACTGCTTCCACTAATTCAGTTGTATCTCCTAAATAAACAATATTCGCAAGTTTATAAACATACTGAAATTTAGTTAACCATTTCTTATTAATTCTTGTTGTTGTCAAAGATGAATTCTTAATTCTAAGTAAATTAACTACTAGCTCTAATAATTCTCTTTCTCTTTCACGAAGACTATTCTTCTCTTTAACTACAATATTATTACTATCAATATCTATTATTTCTTCTGTTTCAAGTACTTCTATTGCTTCTTCTTCCAAGTTCTCCTTCTCCTGTATCTCTTGTATTTTCGCAATATCCCCTAATGGTATTGTTACTGTTAAACCACTATGTTTTTCTTCTTTAACTTTCTCTTTTTCAAAAATATCATCTGGTACACTACCAGTAACTTTATTATCATCTTTAACTATATATTTTTTAAATACTTCATCAAAATTAATTAAAGCCAAAAAGATAAAAAGTATTAAGAAAGTCGCAATAAGTTTTAAAACAAAACTAGGTGAAATAACTGATTTAACTACTCCAATCAATTTATCATCTGTAAATGGTTCATCTTCTGTATTATTTACATCACCCTTAGTAATGTATTTATTACCAACTTTTCTAATCAATCTATGTGTTACTATCTTTCCTTCTTCATCCATATAAGTAACAATATCATTTACTTTAGGATTCTTTCCAACTTTAACAATAATAACATCATTAACTTCTAACGTACCACTCATACTGCCTGTTTTAACAACAAAATAAGTATAGCCACCTACATTAACATAATCTTTATGTAATATATCTATCATTACAAAAGTGTACAAACATAAGCTAACAAGTAAAAACAAAAAAACGTAAGCAACAGCTTTAAGTATCTTTTTAACGTTTGCCACTTTATCACCACACTATCTATTCTTTCATATTACATTATATCATAAAATGTCGAAAAAAAAGAAATAGATTAACTATTTCTTATATTTTTTTTAAGAACTAACATCTATTGGTTCTAAATCCTTAAAATCAATAATAAATTTCATCTCATTCAAAGAAAGTATTCCCTCTTCAATTCTCTTAATAAGTTTAATATAATTAACAGAATCAATAGTAGCATCTAAGTTATCTTCATTAATCATATCACTACTTAAATTTAAACCTAACAAACGATATTTATCAGAGACTATATCTGTTACATTATAATTAACAAAAGCATTAATCTTATCTAAAAATCCATTATAAGGACTATAAATAAAATCAAAATAATCATTTAAAGTATCATGTAAAACAAAATCAGTCTTATCTTTAAAATGTTCTCTAAAACTTTTTTCTAAGTAATGAAAAGAACTAAAACTAACTAAAAGTAAATCATAAAGACTAGAAGTATTAGTAAGATTTAAACTAATATTATTAACAATCTCTAAATCATGTAACTCTTCATACATTGTATAAAGTTTAAGTACTTCTTCGTTCATCTCTAATTTTATAGCTGCCTGTTTATCTAAATTAACTTTAGCAAAGAAACCATATCCTTGTGCCTTCAAGTACTTATCAAAAATCTTCTTTCTATTTTTCTCTTCTTTACTTATCTCTTTTAATTTATTATTATATAAATCTTTATTTGCCTCTCTCTTACTATATTTATCTTGTAGATCTAAAATTATAAATTTGTAATAGTTAAATTTCTTCAATACAGTTAAAGTATGAGCTAAATCTATAATATCCACATAATATTTAGCCTTCTCTTCTTGAGATAAATGAGCAAACTCATTATTAACAATGAATTGATTAAAGTTTTTATCTCTAGCTTGAGCCCCTTCAACATAATTAGTAATAATTTGTTTCTTCGTAAAGAAATTGTTCAAGTTATAACAAGAATCTCTTTCTATCTTAATATCTAAAGAACTAATTCTAGCTTTATAAACGTCACTAATTTTATCTTTATCTGTCTCTAATACTGCTAAAGTATCAACTTCTTTTTTATCTAAATATTTCTTAATTTCTATCTTATATTTATCAAGTAAAAACCACAAATTTAGTTGTAAATGCTTAGTAAAATCTGGACATTCCCAATAAATATTATTAAAAATATTCTTTATATTATTTTTCTTCACACTGTCAAAGAAAGCAAACATATATTCTTTAGTAAACATTGAATATGAAAAGTCTTCTAACTTAAGTTCAATACCTGCGTCTTTAAATTTAACAATAAAGTTCTCTAGAATTTTATTTAATTCCTCTAAAGATAAATCTGGATTAATCATATTATTAATTGCTTCTGACAAACCAAGTTTATATTCATTAGTTAAAGTACTATTAGCTAAAATAAGTCCTTTTCTAAATTCTTTAGTTTTCTTTCTATATGCATCATATTCACTAGTAACATCTTTAGGAGTCATACTAAGAGCCCTAGAATCAATAATAGCATAAACTTGTTTCTTATATTTTTCAAACTTAACAAGTTCTTTTTCTATATAAGCATTTCTTTCACTAGCTGCATTCTTATAGAATTTTTCTTTCATCTTCTTAGTTCCAGTAGATGATTCTAATTGAAAGTTATCAATATGATTTTTATCTATTTCAATATCTTTTTCAATAACTGTTTCATTCATTACTTTCACCACCTTCATCTAAATTAATAATATTTTCATTTAAATAATTAATATGTGAAAGTATATTTTTATATAAATCTATAAGTTCAGCATTATTTAATATTGAAGGATCTTTATATTCTGTCTCTTTTTCCTTAACTTTTGAAGGAACAGTATCATTAACAATACTATTATTAATATCATCTTCTAGTTGTTCTATATCCATATCATATCCTCCTAAAAATAAAAGGCCTTCCCAAGGGAAGGTCTTAAATAACTATAATTAAGCTTTATCTAATACACTGAATTGTAAGTTATAAGCTAAAGAACTTCCTGAAGCATTATTTTCACAGTCAACATCTTGACCTTCAACCCACATGTAAATTCTTACTTTTGTAGTTCCTGCTTTTAATGTAAATAATGGTAAATAAGCAGTATCTGGAATACCAGCAGCAACAGATGTAAGTGTTGGTGTAACTGCTGAGAAATAATTTTCATTAGTTGAGTTTAGTGGAATATCAGCAGCTTCTGGAATAGGTGCTTTAACTCCATTATAATTAATTCTTGGAGCACCAGCCTCAGTAGTTGTTATACCATAAGTACTTAATGCAGCAACAACAGCAGCTGGTTTATGTACATCAGTATTTGGCTCCCAAATAATTGCTGGTTTTGCACCATCAGATTTTAATCCTTGAACTGTTCCAACTGCAGTACCTGCAGCAGCATTACCTTGTTCAACAAATGCAACACGAGCAGCATTTTCGATACCTTTTGAAGCATCAACTGCTATAACATTTGAAGCATCTGTTAAATAAACAGGTGTATCTTCAGTAACTTGGAAGAATAAATCAAATGCAATGAAATCTCCAGTTGTTGTACTATGAGTTTCAGTTGATTGTACAGCTGTTAAAATGTTAGTACCAGCGGCATTAGAAATAATGTCACCTTTAAACATTTTCATAAATCCAGTTGTAGTATCAATCTCTCCAATTGATGAAGTTGGAACTATACTACCATTTGGTAATTGATTAACTGCTCCAGTATATGTAGTTCCTGCTCCTTGAATATCTGCATTAGAAACTAATGTCTTCCAGTTTGTAGCGTCTACAGATATTTGTAAACCATTACTTGCTGCAACATTAACTTCAATTTGTTCTACAGTAACTGTCTTATTAGCAGTAAACCATGCATAAGTACTTGCTGTTAAAACGACACCACTGAATAGAATCATCAATATTGCTATAAATATTTTTTTACTTTTCTTTTTTCTCTTATCCTTTGTCATTCTTTTCACTCCTAACTAATATGTTCTTCTGTTATGTCTAAATGCATTTTGATTTCGCCACCCAGTAAATCATTTTTACATTCGGGATCATCACCCTCAATCCAAATAACTACTGTAAAGCGATCCTTCTCACCAGGCTTGAACTTCTTCCTTTGTTCAAGTATTGCAATCTCATCTGATACAAAAGCTTTTGTACCAGGTTCTGCAACTTTTGTTTCCTTGTTCTTTTTAGCATACACAGTTTCCTTACCATTCAGATAAATCATTATTCTAATAGCTTCATCAACATTTCTTACTGTATCATCTATATCTAACTCATACCAATAATGAACTTCTTCTTTACCAGAATTTACAAGATAGAATGTATAAGCAATATAATTGTCTCCATTATGAGCTCCAACTGCTTCAGTATCTAACGTATCAGGTAACCATTTAATAGAAATATTATCCATATAATCGATTGTATCTGCCGAAAGTCTTCGTGTTTTATTCTTAACATTTCCATCCTCGGTTAAAAAGATATTTTTTCTATTCGATAAATTTTTATCCAAAGTAACAGTAAAGCGGCCACCAGCATAGACAATATATAAGAATAAGTAGATAACAGATATCAAAATAAGTAATAGTAAAAAAGTAATCTTTGCTATTTTTACAAATAGTTTTCGCTTGTATATCTTCTGTGCAGATACTTCTACACCACCATTTTTCATCGTATCACCACTATTCAAAATTAACTATCTAACCATTGCCACCTTTCCTACTATGTCTATTTAATTATAATAGACTTTTTTAAATTTCGCAATGCTTTTCAAAACATTTATTCAAAATTTGCCTTTTTTCGACAAAAGTAAATAATTTGTTGAAAAACGTACCTGTCAAGTGTCAATTTTCTTTACACATTTTAACTATTTACTATTGGACTGTAAACAGTACCTGTAAACCATACTTCTCCAGTATCTTTATCTCTAATTAAGAATAGATATGGGTTATCAAAAGTAAGATCAATTACTTCTACTGGTACTGGATATAAATATTCAAATCCACAACTAGTTGCTCCATAACCAGCAGCACCTGTTGCAGCAGCAGCTTTAATACCTTCATTTGAAAATTCAATATCTGCTTTATGTACAGCTACACCAATATATGCTTTTTGACTAGTCATTTTACTTAAATCTGCTTTATCTGCATCAAAAACATCTTTAATACCAATAGTTTCTAAATCATCTTTAAGCTTTAATTGATAATCAAATTTAAATAAAGGAATATTACCAACAATCTTAGTTATCTTACCTTGTTCAAAATTACTAGGTTCAATTGTCTTTAAACTACTAATAATCTTAGTAACATCAGTACTCTTAAGACCATCTACATAATTCTTTAAACTTGTATTCTTAGGCATAATACCAATATATTGTAATGTAACCCCATTATATGTCTTTAAGTCTTTAGCAAAAGCTTTAACATCATTATCATTATATAACATAAAGTCTGTTGAAGAACTATATTGACCATAACCAGTTTTAAGTTCATTAATATATTCATCTACAAATGCGTTAACGTCTTTTGTAGCTTCATCAACACCACAAGAATTGCCTTCATCTAACCATGCTTGATATTTATCACTAATTTCTTTACGGATATTATCTTCTCCAAGAGTCTTAACAATATCATAATTATTAATAGAAGCTCCAATTTTTACAGATTTAGCTTTTATCTTATTACCATCTTTATCATTAAATTCAAGAGTTGGATAAATATCATCTTGTATACTCTCAACACTAGTAGCATAATCTTCATGTTGATAACTTACTGCCCAAGGTCTACCTGTACTTTGAATTAAATTAACCCAGTTCATATCAATTGCTAAAGCATTAACTAAAATAAAGTTACTATCTAAAACACTTGAATCAAACATATTGTCAATCAAATTAAAAGTTCTATCACTAACCCATTTATTAATATTAGAAACACTAGTAAATGAATCATAAACTACTTCAGCATTATATTTATTAACTAAATTATCTGTATAACCATTAACAATACTATCTTTATAAGTATCTCTAACAAACATACCATTCGCAAAAGACATATTTTGACTATTAGTATATTTATTAGAATGATATTTACCAATAACACTATCTATTTGACTCTTAGTAACACCATCGGCACCTTCACTAAGCATAGCTAAAGTATATTTAATAGATAATGGACTGTATAATTTATTTTTCTCTGCATTTTCTAATCTTAGAAATGCTAAGTCAAAATCTTCAAGTCCATTACCAGATAACTGATATGCTGTTTTAACTTCTTTAACATCATTTCCAATTGTGCCACCATTATTATTTTTATCTTTATTTTGTAAATAAACATAACCATAATATAAGAAAACAACAAGAAGTATAACTAACGTACCTATAATTATTCCATTAGTTATCTTACTTTCTTTCTTATCACGTTCACTTATCTCTTCTTTTTTCTCTTTTTCAGCGACTTTCTTTTCCTCTTTTACTTCTACTTTCTCTTCAACTTTTTTTTCTTCTTTTTCTTCTACTTTTTTGTTTTTCTCTTCCTTCATATGTTCACCTCTATCTTATATAAAATATATCTCAAAAACACAAAAAAAGCAACTAATAAAAGTTGCTTATATTTCTTATAAAGTATCATTCATGATAGCATCTTTAAGTTCAACAACACTACCAAGTCCACTAACATATTGAAATTCAACGGCTCCGTCTTCATTATCATCTTGAAGAATTACTTTTTCTGCATCTTCTTCATTAATTTTTTCTTCGCCATTTTCTTCTTCTTCAGCTTTTTTAGAGTAATAATAAAGTCCAGCTCCAGCTGCCGCAGCAGCAACTCCTACACCAACAGCGGCACCAACTTTATCTTTTTTAGACTTTCTAATAGAAGTAGCTGCACTATTTCTAATTGTACTTGGAACTACAACAGTATCATCAAGTTCATCAAGAACTGAGTCTCCATCAATTAAAGCACCAGCTCCAGCCACTCCGGCAGCACCAGTTGCCATACCTAAAAGTGTACTACCAATTCCAGCTCCAGCAATACTTGAAGGTATATTAGAAACTAAATCAGTATCGGTATCTGGTTTTGCAATATCAGTATCAGTATCAACTCTAGCATCAATATCAGTATTAATATCACTAGCATGATCTTCATCTGAAACGCTAGAGCCACCATAATCATCACTAGGTCCTGCATAAGGTCCCCAATCAGGATTAAGATTAGGTCCAGGATTATTGCCAGTAAAATTAGTATTAAAGAAATTATCTAAACAATCTAATCCAGATGGATCACCATTAGCATACCTATTTAATGCATCTTGTACGGAAACAAGATTATCTCTAAGATCATCGATAGCATTCATAACATTAATTAAAGGTGAACCAGTTGGTCCGACACTACCGCCACCAACTGTTGAAAAAAATTCACTTGCAGCTTGAAAAAAGCCATCAACGCACTCATTTATATCTGAAGACATATTCTGAGAAATTGTAGTTAAATGTGCACATACTTCATCAACTTGAACATTATCTATTTGAAACGAATCATTAGTACCATCAATAGAAATATTAGATTTTTGTGGAGCGCTAAGTGTAAAAGCCTGAGTACCAAAAGTTGTTTTTTCACCATTAGCTCTGACTTCGTCAATTAACGCAAACAATTCTGCTTTTTTACCAGCATTGCTAAAAATAAGTGTACCATCAGTAGCTGAAACAGGCTCCCCATCTTTATAATAGACAGTATATGTTTTACCATCTTTACCTTTAATAGTCCATGCTTCATCATAAGTGCTAGAATTTATTTCACGTCTACTAACATCAGTATAGTTCGAGTTAGGTCCAATCACAGAAGCAGAAGTATACGTAACAGTCGGAAGATTTTCAGCACTTCGAGCAGCCGAAACATTATCAAGAGCTGAATTCAATTTAGTAACATCGGAAACTGGCAAATTAGTTTTAAAGCCACTTGCATAAGTAGTATTAATTGGTACACCATCACGATAATAAACATTATAAACTGCACCTTTATCATCAGTATATTGCCAGTGTTCATCATAAAATATAGCTCCAAATTTACCAACTTCACCAGGTGATAAATCATCAACTCTTTTCGAATTATTGTTTAAATTTAAACTTACATCATCATCATTCACTAAAATCACCTCCTAACTACTGACATAATGAACAATTTCCAGCTTCACGCTTACCACTGCAAGAACATGTATGCCAATGATGAATCGCTACTAAATATTGATTTCCATCATCATCAACATCATATACATTCTCATCATATGCATCGCAGCCTTCAGAATTTGCTTCTTTATAACTATCAAACGCAGTTGCTGCAGCTTTTAGTGTAGCAGTAATCCATTCCATACGACCTTCATAATAAGTATCAACCATATTGGCTATTTCCATAAACCGATCCGCTACAAACTCGTTTTTACCATCAAATAAAATAAGTTCTAACTCGCTAAACATTTCCATTGTCTGCTTCAAATTATCACAATAATCAGTAAGCTTTTCATCACAAACTTCAGCTGCTTTCCAAACACTATTTATTTCACTTTGACTGACTTCTTTACCAACCATCCAATGCTTAGGTTTATCAACCTTTGCCAAAGGAAGTGGAACAACAGCATAATTTCCCATCTTTATCACCTCTATCATACTTTATAATACAATAATATCACAAAAGTTTTTAGAATAAAAACAATTTTAAAAAACTTTACAAATAAAAAAACATATAAAGTTGATTTTTTTATGTATTACAATTAACTAACATAAAAACATTTTTCACTAAATTTACAAAAATATGTACAAAAAAAGCCAGTCTCTACAACTAGCTTTTCAGACAATTTTGGTGCTCGTATCCGGACTTGAACCGGAACTCTATCGCTAGAAGTAGATTTTGAGTCTACCGCGTCTACCAATTCCGCCATACGAGCAACTACATACAATTATAGCATAAATACCAAATAAAACATACATAAATTTTAAAAAATATACTCATACTACTCTTAGGAGGAATTATATGGAAAATTTTAAATTATACAAACATGTTTACGAAGACGCTGAAATGGCCTGTTCTAGTATGGAAGACCTAATAATCAGTTTAAAAGACAAAGACAATAAAATTAAAGGAGCAATCGAAGACATCTATAAAGAGTATTGCACTTGGAAAAACGAAGCCAAAGAAAAACTAAGTCTTTTAGATGAAGAACCAAAAGAAAAAAATCCAGTCAGTAAAATGATGGCTTCTATGGGCATCAAAAAAGAAGTAAAATCTGACAACAGTGACTCAGCTATTGCCGACCTACTAATTCAAGGAATTGAAATGGGCTCTCTAAATGGTGAAAAAGCTCTTCATGCTTACAGTAAAGAATTAGACAAAGAACAATATAAATTTTTAAAAGATTTTACTAAGTTTCAACAAAAAGCTATTGAAAAACTAAAAGAATATCTCTAAATTATTAACATAATATTTTACTAGAAAGGAATATTATGAAAAAGAAATTATTATCATTATTTTACTTATCATTCCCATTAATAATAGGTTTCATAGTAAGTCTTATTATAAAAGACTATATCGATTATAGTACCTTATTAAAACCCCCACTTGCTCCACCTAAAGTACTATTTCCTATTGCTTGGACCATAATCTATCTACTACTAGGTATATCTTTTTACTTATATAAAAAGAATACACAAAGAAAAGACTGGTTCATTGACTTTACATATTACACTAACTTAGTCATTAATGCCTTATGGTCTATTATCTTTTTTGTTCTTAAATGGCGTTTAGTTGCGGTTATTTGGATTATCATTCTCTTATTAAATCTAATATCATTAATATCTCTCTTCTTAAAGAAAAATCCACCATCAGCCTATCTAAACACCATCTACCTACTCTGGACTATCTTTGCAACCTATCTAACTATTGGAATCTATATTTTAAACTAAAAAAAGTTTCAAGACAAAACCTTGAAACTTTTATTTTATAAAACTATTAAGAAAATCAATCATCGTTTGATTACATAAATATAAATTCAAAATATAAGTCGTAATAGCCACCAAGAAATATTTCACCATATCATCACTCATACCCTTTAATGTCTTTACAACCAACATGACAAACATAATAAGATCCATGCTCAAGAATAGCACAACTTGTAATCTTAAAGTTGTAAGACCATAATGAGCAACATATAAAGCCATCTTATAATAAGAAGTAAATATTAATAAAACTGAGAAACCTATTAAAACATATATCAAAGTACGTACCGTCTTATTATTTTTAACCAATTTAGTCTTATATATCAAATAAGTAATAACCACAAAGTTAATAACTGTAATCGCTAATAACTGAAAGAACCCTTCTCTTGCATAACCAGCATAAGTATAATCTACTGGAATACCTAAGAAATTATTAGTAATTCTAGAAATAACAGAAATCAAATATAAAACAAAAACAAAATTTATAATTCCTAATACCACATTAGCTGTAATAGGATCCCCATCTTTTACTTTAATCTCCGTAACCTTTTCTTCTCTATGTTTATATACGTTAATTCCTACACTAAATATAAAAATAAAACTAATTATAAATAAAATAAAATTACTCAAATCTAAATTAAAAATATTTAAAAACTTAAATATAAAAGAACTAAAGTAACTATCCATTGAAGCGAACAAAGCTATAATAACTATCGCAATTGCTCCACCAATCAATACTCCTGAAAGAACACTATCTACTTTCTTAGGATCATGTTTTCTATCACTTTTCTTCAAATATTTTAAATTACTAAAGAATCCATCAGGAAACAATTTAAAAATCCACTTAAATCCATTTAAGGACAACTTATAATTTTTATTAGTCCACTTAAATATAAATATAGTCAATAAAAGAGCTAAAATAATTATATTAAGCAAAAAATTAGTAACATCTGCTTCTACCAAAAAAGCATTTAAAAAGATAAGTCCTACTGGTATCAAGTAATAATATGCATCCTTATTTAAATTCTTATTATCTTTAAATAAGTATAAATAACTAGCAAGAGTTACCATATATGGAATAACAACATCTTTAATATGACCATCCAAACTCAAGTTATGTGCAATCACAATAATTAATGCCGCTACCAATGTTGTCAATATATATTTCTTATTAACTAACTTTTCCATCTACTCTTCGCCTCCATCTTTATAAGTAGAAGTATATAAATCACTATCTTTATCAACTTCCTCTTCTGTAATAAATTGTTGCATATCAGGTAAATCATCTATTGTAGCCAAACCAAAATAATCTAAAAACTCACTAGTTGTCTCATACATAATTGGTCTTCCAGGTAAATCACTTCTACCACTTTCTTTAATAAATCCCTTCGCAACCAGTTTTCTAATTACTTGAGTAGTATCAACTCCTCTTAAAGCACTAATTTGCATTCTCGTAATTGGCTCGTTATAAGCAATTATTGCTAAAGTCTCTAACGCAGCTTGACTTAAAGTATTAGTTTCTGGACTTTCTAATAATTTCTGATAATATTCACGATGTTCAACCTTTGTTGTCAACTTAAACTTATTACCTAAAAAATCAATTCTAAGTCCCCTATCCTCTGCTTCATAACTTTTCTTTAAATCCATAATCAAGATCTTTGCTTCCTCATCATTCAATTCCAAAACATCTTGAATAGTCTCAATCGTTAATCCATCTTCTCCAACTACAAACAACAAGCCCTCTAAAATAGCTTTCTTATTCATTATTTGTCACCTCACAAACAATATCCGAAAAAGTATTATCCTGTTTAATCACTAACTCTCCGCTTTTAGCCATTTCTAATATTGCCAAAAATGTTGCAACCACATACTCTTTAGTAACAACAGGAAATAAATCAAAAAATGATACTCTTCCTTTTACTTTTAAAATTTTTCTTATATCATGTCGCCTTGAAGAAACACTTATTTCATTTACTGTAACTTTTGTATTTAATGGTTTACTATCTTTTTTTCTTTCTAAATACTTCTTAAAAGCCTCCATCAAATCATCTAAAGAAACATCTCCTGCTATAGGCATCTCCTCATCAATATAATTTCTAATATTTTCTGGTGACTTAGTATATATTTCTTTTCTTAAATTTTCTTTTTCTTGAAGTACTTTAGTAATCTCTTTATAAGTTTGATATTCAATTAATCTATTAACAAGTTCTTCTCTTGGATCAACTTCTTCTTCACTATCTTCCTCTTTTTGAACAGGAAGTAATAACTTAGACTTTATCTCCAAAAGTTCTGCCGCCATAACAAGATATTCACTAGCAACTTCCAAATTAAGTTTTTCCTGCAAAGCCAAATAATTCATATATTGCTCAGTAATCTTTTCAATCTCGATATTCATTATATCCATCTTACTTTCTTTTATAAGATGAAGTAATAAATCTAATGGTCCTTCAAATTCATTAATTCTAATTTCCATACTTCCACACTCCAAGAACTATAAACATTATATCATAACAAACTAAAAATATGCTATAATGTTTACAGGTGATTATTACGAAACAATTTAATATGCTAGATGAAGAATTTATTTGTGAAAATTGCGGCAAGAATGTTCCAAAAGCTAATTATACAGCCCGTGACCATTGTCCATTCTGTCTCTACTCCAAACATGTAGACATAATGCCAGGAGATCGTAAAAATACTTGTAAAGGCCTTCTAAAACCTATTGGAATAGAAAAGTTTAAAGATACTTATAAAATTCTTTATCGTTGTGAAAAATGTCATGAGAGCCACAAAAATATTATTGCTAAAGACGACTCCTATGATGAAATTTTAAAAATATCAAAACAAGACTGAGATTTCTCTCAGTCTTTTCTATTTAATTATACTAACGTTACCTGCATCATCAAGAACATACTTGTCATTAACTGAACTAACTAACATCAAATAACTATTATCATCTGTCGTTAAATATCCAAGTTGACTCAAATCTGGCACTCCAATTTTCATAAAAGAGCCATTAAATCTACTTAAATAAGTATCATTATAAGACATATTCTCTTTAACTAAATAATTACTAAAATATAGACTATCGCCATCATAAAACATGACTGCAAAATAATCTTTCTTCTCTAAAACAACAAGTTCTAAAACATTACTAACATCAACAGAATAATTAATGTCACTCTCTTTATTTATTAATCTTACTTTTCCGTCACTCAACTTTATTTCAAAATTAATATCTTCATAACTAACATTAAAATGATCATACGAATAATAATGGGTCTCATAATCTTTAATCTTCTTTTCATTATAACTATAACAAATACTTAAATCATCATCTTCTACTTTAGATAAATTCTGAACAAAACTGCCTAAATATGAACCACCAATCCAGCAAGCAATTGCGACAATAACTAATATTTCTTCAGCCCTCTTACTCTTCTTAATATCTTCTTGAGTCAAAGTTTCACCATCAATCAAAGGCATAACTTTTGATCTTCGTAAAATATAAAATCCTAGTGCTAAGAAAGCTCCAGCTATTCCTAAACTAAAAATTGCTTGTGACAAAACATACAAGTTATCTGTAACCGGTAAACTAACACAATCTTTAAGTAAATTAACATCTGAGAACATAATCGCAAAATCCCAAAAAGCATGAAGAAAAACCACAGACCAAATATTCTTAGTACGATAATAAATTGCTCCCAAAACAACACCAATAGCTGTTGCTTGTATTATCTGAGTTGCTGTCTCCAATACTGTTTGCCCATTTAATACATTAGTCCAATGAATAAGACCAAAAAGTAAAGCAGACACTACAATACATTTAATAACACCCTTGTAAGAGTTACCATATCGTTCCAAAAACTCATTAAGTAACCATGCCCTACAAAAGAACTCTTCTGTTATCCCAATAGTAATTGTATACAAAATCAAACTAAGAACATTATAAATGTTAACATTACCAGTCTTTAAAACATCTGTAATATTACCCGCAAAAATAAAGACTGACAAAGCAAATATTGGTAACCCTACAAAAACAGATTTAAAAATATTTTCTTTTTTATCCAAAAAAATATAGTGATTTTTACTAAGTAAAACTATTATTAACGCAATAATAGCTAACACCAGTTCAAATAAAAAATCAATTCCATACTTACCAAGGCTAACTATTCTAAAAAGTCCAACAGTAATATATCTACCTAAAAAACTATAAGATGATTCTATTACCAACATAAAAAGAAAAAACATTAAAACTGCATAAACAATAAACTTCATTCTATTTGTCTTCATAACAACACATCCTATTATAAATATATAATACCATGAAGTTCTTAAAATAGAAACTAATTTTTAGGTTTAAAAATAAGTGCAAAAACAAATGAGAAGAACACAGCTGCCGCAATACCAGCTGAAGTTAAATCAAACACCCCCATCAACACTCCAACAAGTCCTACCTCGCTAGCTCTACCAATAGCTCCATGTACCAATGAATGTCCAAAACTAGTAATTGGAAGCATAGCTCCTCCTCCAACAAAATTAATAATTTTATCATAAATATTAGAAAAATCTAAAAGTACACCAATAACTACCAAAATACTTGTAATATGTCCAGGTGTTAATTTTGTATTATCCAAAACAATTTGTGAAATTAAACAAATAAGTCCACAGAATATAAAAGATCTAATAAGTAACATTAAATAGCCTCCAAACTAATCGCATGCGCAATTGAATTAATATTTTCCTTTTGATAAATAAGTGTTGGTGAAAACAAAGCCCCTGTCGGTACCACTAAAACTTTCTTTAACTTTTTCTTTTTTAATTGATCAAATATATAACCGAAAGTAACTAAAGCACTACATACTGGTCCACTTCCACCAGCTTTTACGTCTTTTTGTCGACCTAAATCATAAAGCATCGTACCACAATCATCATAATTATTTAGAGAATATCCTTCTTTCTCTAAAGCCTTTACCACAATCTCTTTACCATAAATACCTAAATCCCCAGTCACAATTAAATCATAATACTCTGGCTTTCTACCAGTTTCCTTAAAATGATTAAGTAATGTATCAATTGCAGCAGGAGCCATTACTCTTCCCATATGATTAGGATCATTTTCTTCATAATCGATAATCTTCCCTATTGTAACAGCTTCAACTTTTATATCTGATTTTTCCCTTACCAAAAGACATGCTGCTCCTCCTGTTGCTGTAAAAGTAGCTGTATCAGGTTTAGGAGCTCCATATTCAGTAGGATTTCTAAACTGCTTTTCACTTCCCATATTATGTGAAGAAGTAACACATACAGCATTATTAATCATTTTCGTATTAACTAGACTACCAGCTACAATAATTGCCATCGCTATCGTACTACAAGCACCATATACTCCAATAAAACCTTTTCCACAATTAACACTTCCATAAGTAGAAGCTGCAATTTGATTTAATAAATCTCCTCCTACTACTAAATCAATTTCAGCACCAGTAAGGCCTACCTTCTTAAGTAAAATATTTATAGCTTCCCTCACTGATTTTATTTCTGCCTTTTCAAAAGACTTTTCTCCAAAATACAAATCATTATAAGTCTTATCAAAGTATCTTTTTAAAGGACCCATCTTCTCATATGGTCCACAAACTGTTGCAGTATCAACTAAATAAACATTCTCAAATTTATATGTCATGCTACTCCTCCCAATAAATATCTAATCATTGCCATCGTAACTGCTGCCACTATTCCATAAAGCAATACTGACCCAGCTAACTTAAATACATTTGATCCAAATCCATAAATAAATCCTTCATTCTTATAATCTAAAATTGAACTCGCAATCGAATGTGCAAATCCCGTTATTGGAATCAAAAGTCCACATTTAAATTTAGAAACAAGTTTATCAAAGAAACCTAAAGCCGTACAAAAACTAGCTAAAAATATCATGATTAAAATCATATAAGTACCAGCCATACTTCTCGCCATATGAAAGCAACCACAAAGTATTTCAATAATACCTTCACCCAACATACCTATAAATCCACCAGATATAAATGCCACTATCACATCTCGTACCCTATGTTCCTTTGCTACATACTTATCTGCTATTTTTTTATAAACATATTTATTCATCAAATCACCATTACTAATATTTCCATTTTTTTTCAAAACATACAAAAATAAGAAAATCTATTTTAAAGATTCTCTTAATTTTTCTAATATCTTTCCTTCTTTTCTAGATACTTGCACTTGACTAATTCCCAATTTACGACTAGCCTCAGTCTGTGTCATATCTTCATAATACCTAGTCCTAATAATATCTTTTGATTCCTGATCCAAATTACTAATTCCTTCTCTTAAATCTAGTATTCTATCGTTCAAACCGTTATCTAGACAAGAAACTGAATTATAAAATTCTCCACTATCCTCATCAAAACTATAATCAAGACTCTGAACTTCTTGAGTTGCGATACTTGCTTCTTCAATAGTACTAACATCAACTTCTAAGAATACAGACAATTCTAAAGTGGTAGGTTCTCTTCCTAATCTTTGACTCATGACTTCTCTAGCCTTCTGAATACTATGACTTACTTTCATTAATTTACTACCCACTTTTACCAAATTACTTTCTCTTATATATTTTCTAACTTCTCCTAAAATATAATAGTATGCATATGTTGAAAATTTTGTATCCTGACTTTCATCAAAGTTTTTATAAGCACTAATAAGTCCCATCATACCAACTTGATATAAGTCATCCTGTTCAAAATACTTTGTATATTTTCTTATAACACTATACACTAATCCCTCATATTCTAAGATTGTATCCATTTAGTTTATTTGATTAAAAGCCTCCATTTCATTATCTACATAAATAAGTCTTTTCTGCTTATCACTAAAACTATGATATTGTCTTCCTAGTCCACAAAAAATAACTTTTCCACAACTAAGTAATATTTCGATAACTTTATTTTGTATTTTACTAAAAATATTATCATCAAACCTATTAAGATAAGAAAAATTAAAAACAAACGAATGCATACCATATTCATAAAGTAATTGATTAATTTTCTTCTCTAAAATCATATAACTCTTCTCAGTCATTTCCCCTTCCATCTTTATAAAAATTGTCCCTCTTACTATATCCATTTCCATCTTTAGCAAGTTCTCACCTCAAGAGTAATATAAATTAACTATCAACTTATTTCCAGTAATTCGACAAAACCTGTCAAAAAAAGCATTCGACAAAATTCGACAAAAAAGACAGCCAACCGCTGTCTATATAAACATATATTTAGGTTTTTGATAAAGATCACCATAATCTTTATCTTCTATGTATTTTGGAACTAAAACAACTTGTTGTCTCTCTAAACTAAGAGGAACATCTATAATTCTTTGATTTCTAGAACCTCTAAAATAGATATCCAAACTCTTTTGTTCCAAGATAAACTTACCATCTACTAAAACATCAATATGATTTAAAAGCTCTCTATGTTTTGGATTCAATAGCATCTGTTCAAAAGTAAATCCTGTATAACACCAAACATTAAGTCCTAATTCATGAGCAGCTTTGCATATTTCTGTACAAGCTTCACTTTGACATACAGGATCTCCTCCTGAAAGAGTAATACCATCTTGATTTTTTAATTGTTTTAATTCCTCAATAACATCTTCAACGTCAACTAAATATCCTGAAGAAAAATCATGTGTTGATGGATTATGACAGCCCTTACAATTATGTGGACACCCTTGTGTCCAAATTACAGTTCTAATTCCCTCCCCATCAACTATGGAATCACACTGTAAATCGGCTGCTAACCTAATTTGCATTCTTCTTAGTCTTTACAAGTACTGCAAGTAGTTTTTTGTAAATCCTTTAATCCACTATGTTTAACACGATCTTTTTCTTCGGCTCTTTTTCCGTTATTGAATCTAGAAACATCACCAGCTAAATAACCAGTAACACGTCTAATTCTTTCAAAACCTTTTCCTTCACCAACAATCTTTTCCATTTTTTTACCTCCTTTTATTTGCAACATTCTTCTAATGTTGTAATTTTTTCCATTGGAACTCCCTCAAATTCATGACGTCCACATTTAGGACATGTATCATTGATAACACCAACATATCCACAAACGGGATCTCTATCAACAGGATGGTTAATTGCACCATAACCAATTCCTGATTCTTTCATAACTCTAATAATACTTTCAAAAGCATCTATATTACTAGCGGCATCACCATCTAATTCGATATAAGAAATATGTCCACCATTTGTAAGTTCATGATATGGTGCTTCAGTCTTAATCTTATCCACAATACTAATATTATAATAAACTGGTACATGGAATGAATTAGTATAATACTCTCTATCAGTAACACCTTTAATTTTGCCATATATAGCTTTATCTATTGCTGTAAATCTACCAGAAAGTCCTTCAGCAGGAGTAGCTAAACATGCAAAATTTAAATTATATTCACTTGAATATTCATCACATTTTTGACGAAGATGTTTAATTATTTCTAATCCAAGTTTTTGAGCTTCTGGATCCTCACCTTGATGTTTACCAGTTAAAGCTTTTAAACATTCAGCAAGACCTATAAAACCAATTGATAATGAACCATGTTTCCAAACTTTTCTAAGCCTATCAGTAGGTTTAAGTTTCTCACCATTAGTCCAAACACCTTGTCCTAATAAGAATGGGAAGTTATAGCAACGTTTACTACATTGAACTTCAAATCTTTCAAGTAATTGATCTTTAATTTTCTCAATTATTTCATCAAACTCAGCATAGAAACCTTTAATATCAGCTTTATCTCTTTCTTTTAATGCAATACCATATTTAATACCAAGTCTAGGTAAATTAATAGTTGTCCAAGAAAGATTTCCTCTACCAGTAACAACTTCATGATCTGGAGAAGTAACATCTCCAATAACACGTGTACGGCATCCCATATAAGCTATCTCTGTATTGATATCTCCCTCTTTATAATATTGTTTATTAAATGGAGCATCAATAAATGCAAAGTTAGGGAAAAGTCTCTTAGCTGAAACTTTACAAGCTAATCTAAATAAATCATAGTTTCTATCTTCTTTATTATAGTTAACTCCTTCTTTTACTTTAAATATAGAAACAGGGAATATTGGAGTTTCACCTTTTCCTAATCCAGCATCTGCTGCTAATAAGAAGTTTTTAATAACCATTCTTCCTTCAGGAGAAGTATCAGTACCAAAGTTTACTGATGAGAATGGTACTTGAGCACCAGCTCTAGAATGCATTGTATTTAAATTATGAATAAATGCTTCCATTGCTTGTTGAGTAGCTCTATCTGTTTTTTGTAAAGCTTTTTCATAACCCTTAGTAAATATTTCTTTAATTCTATCTGATCCCTTTTGATAATCACTGAATTCTTCTACATTAATTTCAATACTTTCTAATTTATCAATCTCTCTAATAATTCTATCCATATTTATAACTGGTAAGAATCCTTCTAAATCAAAGAAATCATATAATGTTTGTTTTAATTGTTTTCTAAATGTTTTTAAAACACCTGGAGCTAAATAATAATCAAGTGCTGGTATTGCTTGTCCACCATGTTGATCATTTTGATTAGCTTGAATAACAATAGCAGCAAGTGCTCCATATGTTGATATATCTTGTGGAGGTCTTACAAAACCATGTCCAGTATCAAAACCATTTTTAAATAATCTAGATAAATCTATTTGACAACAAGTAGTAGTGCCCATTGCTAAGAAATCCATATCATGTATATGAATAGTACCTTCATCATGCATCTTAGCATATTCTGGTTTCATTAAATATGATTTAGCAAATTCCCTTGAAACTGTTGAACCATATTGTAACATTGTACCCATTGGACTATTACCGTCAATATTTGCATTTTCTCTTTTAGCATCTTCTTCATTTGCTGATTTCAATCCTAAATTTTCCAATGATTTTAAGAACTTATGAGTTTTCTTTTCATCAAAGAACAATTGTCTAGATTGAGCTCTTCTTTCACGATATTCAGAAAATGATTTATAAACATCTTCATATCCTTTTTTCTCTAATTCTTCTTCAATAAAATCTTGAATTTGTTCAATTGGAAATTTATCAGTATTCTTAGCTTCTTTAGTTATTCTTTTTAAAACTGCTTGATATACTTTTTGAATATCTTGTGAATTATACTTACGAGCTTTTTCTTCCTCGTCAGAATCTTCTTCTACACTATCAAATCCTTTTTTTATTGCTAGTGCAATTTTTGTTTCATCGAAAGGAACCTTCTTTCCATTTCTTTTGATGACCATTAAATCATCTAATTTTTCACTTACTTCGACCATGTCTTAAACCTCCCACGTTAAGTAACTATCTAAGTCAATTTTAGTAAGAGATTTTAAAAAAAGCAATACAAAAAATGACACTTTTTTTGCCAAAAATCTGAAGCCGTTGATATATAAAGAAATAAGTAAAAATTTTTTTTGTTCGATTTACGACAATTTACATTTTGTGTACATTTTAGAAAATTAATTTCACATTTTTTCTAATTTTCTTAAAATAAAAATCACATTTTTCCTTATTTTGCAATACTTTTTAATATAAAAAAAAGAAAAAAAGTCATTTTTTCACAAAATGACTTTTCAATATTTTTAATTTTTTTCAAAATTATTCAGTGTCTTTTACTTTCTTTTGCTTCTTAAGTATAAGCAAAACAACGCCCAATGCAATAGCACCTAGTACAAAGACAAATATACCTACTGCAAGAACACTAAAACCACCTGGCCGACTTGGATCAACAGGCTTATCAGGAGTCTCTTCATCCTTATAATCATAAAACGCTTTTAGAACCCATCCAGTTCCAGCATCAGACACAACATAGTAAGAATCATTACCTTCATTATCCTTAAATTTATAAGCCTCTGTAATCTTAGTTTCAGCACTAATAGTACCTACTACCTCTGCTTTTGAATTAGCACTCTTATAAATCTTATCTCCATCTACAATAGTAGCTATTTCATTTTCAAAATTATCAGTAGCCAGCTTAGTCGCATAATTAGTATTATCACCTGAAATTAAAATCCAAACGTTCTTACCATTATCATTATATAATCCATACACAAGTGTCTTATTATCCTTAACAGTATTCTTAATACTAGATAAAGCTAAAATCTTATCCTTACTCACTTTAGCGCCAGTCTTCTTACCATCTGGTTCATCATAAACATAAGCATCATTTAATAAAACAACTTGTGTCTCCTGTTTTTCTATAAAAGAATCTTGTCCTTTTATCCAACCTTTAGTACCATCTACTTCAACATAGTACCATACAAGCCATACACCATAGGAATAAGAAGTTTTTATTGAGTCCTTAGAAGTAACTTTCCCTACTACTTTAGAGCCATCAGTTGGATACTCATACAAATCAACAGTATTAGCAACCTCTAAACCTTCACGAACATCTTCTATAGCTAAATAAGCGCTCTGTCCATTTTTAACAGCAAGAATCCAGCCATCTTTACCTTCATATTCAACATAAATCCAAATACCATCTTCTGTCTGTTTTCTAGCCTTCGCAGAAGCATGACCATTCTTCGGAATAGTAACTCCAATTTCATTATCAGAAGTAGCAGAAGAGTCAGCATATAATTTTATACCTGACTTTTCTAGTACCCAAACATCAGCAGCTTTATCTTCATATGTTTCTGGTTTAACAACGTCTTTAGCAAAAGCATTAAAAGGTAATAAGATTAAACCAAAAACTATAATTAATAAAGAATATATCTTTTTATTCATAATTCAAAACTCCTTTTCATCGTTTATTACGCATTAATGCTATACCAGAACCACCATTTCCACCGCTACCAGTTATACCATAGCCACAGCCGCCTCCGCCGCCGCCAGCTCCTGTATTAGCACCAGCAGACCAACCAGTAGCACCAGTGTCACCACCGCCGCCACGGGCACCGCCACCATTGCCACCATAACCGCCAGTTTGAGGATAATACCAACCTATCCATTGATTACCTGAAAGTCGGCAAAGAGTACCTCCACCGCCTCCTCCAGAATAAATTGGATAAGCGTATGATTGAAAGCCATAAGTAGAACTACCTTGACCTATTCCTCCACCGTTACCAGTGTTGCTACCATTAGAACCGTTAGAACCACCAGTTCCACCTTGAATATATCCCCAATTTGTGTTTCCAGAAGCTCCACCACCGGAACCACCACTACTAGCAGCAGAACCAGCTCTCGAACCACCGCCGCCAGATGCAGCGTAACCTCCAATAGAAGTTTGACCGCCAGAACCAGCAAAACTGCCACCAGGCCAGCCTCCGCTACCACCAGCACCTATTGAAACCCAATAAGAACCATTTTTTAACGAAATATTAGAATAATTTGCAGTATATCCAGCAGAACCACCGCCTCCGCCTTGACAACTATAACCATCATCACGAGCGCCGCCTCCGCCGCCTCCTCCACCAACTAGTGAAAGATCAACTACCATACATTTATTTAGTGTTAAAGTACCATTAGAATAAAATTTAATATACCAACCTCCATTATCGTAAAGTACATCCCAACTACCAGAAAACGAAATATAATTACGTACATTAGCATAAGTTGCAACTACATAATTACTCTCCCATCTAGCTGTAATAGTATGATCAACTGTCTTAGTCATTGGTGTAGTATTAGTAATTTGATTACCATCAGAATCATACCAGCCAAGGAAAGCTTGACATAATGGAGTTGTAACATTTGGCACATTATAATAACTACCGTAATTGACTTTTGCAGTCGAATTAGTTTGTCCATTACCATTAAAATCATAAGTAACATTAATAGTATTTAATCTCCACTTAGCATAATAAGTTGCACTACTATTAACACTTGATGCCCTAAACGAACTAGTAAATGTACCATCTGCATTTATCATCTTAGTACCACTACCATTAGTACCTGTATAATAACCGTCAAAAACATAATTAGTTTTTTGTGGAAGTACAATCTTTGAAACTGCAGTTGTACCATTAGTATCAGTATAAATACCTAAATTTTTTCTAACATATAACTTAGGAGTACCAGCACTTGTTGCCCCATTATTATTTAAAGTTATTGTATATTGAGTAGTCTTCTTTACTGAAGTACTTGTATTTCCATCAGTACAATTTCCTACTTTATCACAGGCTCTTACATAAACTGTACTGTTAACATAAGCACTGTTAATATTAATATTATTAAGATTACTTCCTGTTCCACTACATTTAGCCCATGTACCACCACTACCATACTTACACTCATAATGATCAAGTCCACTATGCTTATCAGTCGCACTAGCTTTAATAGTATAATTTGTAGTAGCCCACTTACCTTCATATGGATTATTAAGTGTTAAATTAATAGGTGCTTCATTATCAACTTGAATAACATCACTAATCGCATCATCACTCAAAACATTGCCATAAATATCTCTAATATAGTTAGTCCCAACAAATAAATAATACTTACCTGACATACCTTCTATATTAAAACCGAATCCAAGTTCTGCTTCACCTCTTGTATTCATAAAATTTTTAACTGATAATGTAGTATGACAAAGACCATTAGGCTCAGTCTTTAAACAATAAGTTAATTTAGTATTTTCTAATAAACCATTTTCTGAAATAACTTTTACTATAACATCAGCATTCTTAACCCATTTATTTTTCGTAATACCTTCAAATTTCACTTCAATCTTACCAGTGTTTCCTGAACAAGATCTAACTTCATCTGCACTTGTCTCATAAACTACTACTGGATCTGCATTAGGGTCATCTGATTTTTTTATACAGACCATTCTAACAGAATAATCATACTTATCTCCATTTTTATTTATATAAACATATGATTCATTGCCATCATATCCCATACAAGTAATACTAGAATCTGCATATTCTTTTAATAAATTACTACTTTCCAAATCTTTAAATGGAATATCATAACAACCAGTATAGTTGTATCCAAACATATCTTTAGCATAAGCATCTACATATAATTTAGCTGCAGCTTCTGCAGTCATCCGATAAGTCTCATATTTTTTCTTCGCATTAGATGCTTGAAATTGCTTTATACTAGGAAAAGCAAGAATTGTAATGATTGCCATTACCGCAACAGCAACTAAAACTTCTACTAGTGTAAAGCCTTTTTGTTTTTCTCTCTTCATATACCAGTCTCCTCCTATTATTAACATAAATATATTATATAAAAAAAGCTCTAAAAAAACTAGAGCTTTTATATTTTTTTTCTACCTTGTTTATTTACTATAAAAATAACAGTTCCTAAAGCAACAATCCCAAGAATTAAAATGAAAATTCCCACTGATAATAAACTAAAACCTTTTGTTTCATCTGGTTTATTTATATCATCATTTACATAATTTCTAAACTTATCAAAAATAAATCCATTATAGTCTTTAGAAATAACATATATTATTTTATCTCCATTATCAGTAGTATAAGAATACATTTCATCAATCACATCAGTAGTTTTGTAAGTTGCTACGACATTATTCTTATTTACTGTATCATATATTTTTATACCATCAGTAAATCCAAATATTATAGCATCATACTCATTTTCGGTAGTAAGTTCTGCATATCTAATTTTACTATTAGAAATAAGTAACCACATTTCTTGATCGTTATACTTAACTTTTCCAAAAAAGCAATCATCATTATCTCTATTTACATATTGTCTAGCTAAAATAGTAACTACTTCTCCACTATTATATTTAATATTACTAGCTTCGCCATTAAAATTCTTATATAAGAAAGAATCATCAAGTAAAACTATCCTTTCTTCCTTATCATAAGTAAAACTAGTATTATTATATACCCAACCTTTTTGTCCATCACATTCTATATAATACCACGCTGGATAAAAACCATAATGATATAAAATAGTAATTTCTTTGTTTAAGCTAACATTCCCAATTACATAATTTTCATCATTCTTCGGAAAGCTATATAATTTTACTTTCTGAGAAACACTAACTTTTCCCTCAGAGTAAGATTTTTCAGCTACCATCGAATCTCCACAAGCAGTAGGATTAGGGCAAGCATTTATATATCCAGCCTGATTGTTATAAACAACAAAAGCCCAATATTCTTTTTCTGTTATAGTCGTCCCTAACTCCTCAACTACACTACCAGTTGGAATTGTTGTTATTGTCTTACTACTAGTAGAGGCTTTTTCATATAAAACAGCACCATTTGGATTAAAGACATATACTTCTCTAGGCTCAGTAAAGATTGTTTGTGGATGTTCAAAATCATCTTCTGCAATTCCGTTGATCACAGGCTCTTCTTCTGCTCTTACTTGAAAAGAAAAAATTGTAAGAAGTATTGTAACTAATATAAATATTTTCTTTTTCATAACTTTACCTCCTATTTCAGAAGATAACCAGTAAAACCAGTTACCTTACATTACGAATAATAACAATACCGGAACCGCCAGAGCCTCCGCCACCAACACCACCTTGTTGACAGCCGCCTCCGCCGCCTCCACCTCCAGTGTAAGCTTGAGCAGAATTACCTCTATTAGCGCCAGAAGAACCAGAAGCTCCACCACCAGAGCCACCATATCCAACATAATAACCAGGGAAAGCACCACCGCCTCCGCCTCCAGCATAAAGTTGTCTATCAGAAATTACAGTTTTACGTGCACAACATTTCTGGGATGAACCATTAACGATACAAGAAACAAGAACAGTTCCAGAACGATAGCAAGTCCACCCATATGTTACATTTGTAGAAGTAATTGTATATCTATATGTTGGTTGTTCACCAAATTCACGTGTCGTAGTACCTTGACCAGTTCCAGCACCATAACCAACAGTAGCACTAGCACTACCTCCATTAGAAGCACCATCTTTACCGTCTTCATACCAATCAATGTTGGCACCAAATGGGCCGCCACCAGATCCACCATCTCTACCATGTGGACCAACACCACCATTTCCGCCAGCTGCAGAATAGCCACCAAAAACTGAAGTGCCACCAGCTCCACCAGAATCATAATTAACATTACGTCCACTGGCACCATAACCACCAGCACCAACTACAACCCTATAACTATTAGGAGTAATACTAACTTTACGAACAGTAGTAGTATAACCAGCACCACCGCCACCGCCTCCGGCACAGTGATTGCTATGAATTATACCACCACCGCCACCGCCTCCTCCACCGAGTAGGAAGATGTCGAATGAAGTAGTAACTCTAACAGTTAAAGTGCCACTATTCAAGAATTTCATTTTCCAATTAGTATCACCATCACGTTCTAAAGAACAACTACCAGTAAACTCCAACTTATAAGGAGCCGAACCATTTGAAATATTAGCACATTTATAACTACCATACACATCGTCATATGTTAAATCAGTATATGTTTCTTTCCAATATGCATAATAAGTAACATTAGAACTAATAGTACTTGCAGAAAGTGAATTAGTAAATGTACCGTCTGCATTTATCATCTTAGTACCACTACCATTAGTACCAGTATAATATCCTTCAAAACTATAATTTTTCTTAGAAGGAACTGCAATACTATTAACAGAAGTTGTAATAGCATTAGTTGGATAAATTCCAACGTTTTTCTTTACATAAAGCGCTGTTGAACCAGCTGTAGTAGCCCCAACATTATTCAATGTAATAACATAGCTAACTGTATTTCTTACATTAGTAGTTTTAATATCACTACAGTTTTCAGCAGCGTCACATGCTCGCGCTTGCAAAGTTCCATTAATAAATCCACCTCCAAGTGATAACGTAACTTGATTCTTTTTTGAACTAAGTTTTTTCCAATCACTTTCATCAGTATATTTATATTCATAACTACTAATACCACTGTGTTCATCATTTGCTTTTAGAACAACACTATAATTCTTAAGTTCTGTCCATCCAATATTATTATTAATTAATTCAAAAACATTAGGTTTCTTATTATCTAGTTTAATTGCATCAGATATTTCATCACTACCAATATTGCCATATATATCCCTTACTTTACTAGCAACAACAGATAAATAATATATTCCGGAATCCATACCATCAAGTTCTACGTCAAAACTTTCCTCTTTAACACCATGATTATTTTTTAAGCGAACTTTCGTTAAGCTAGTATAGCAATCTCCAGTTGGACTTTTTTTAAAACAATAAGCAAGTTGTAAGTTAGCAGCTAATCCATCATCATCCTTAACATTAACTTTAACTGTTATACTTCTTTTCCAACCATTTGGAATATCAAATAATATTTTAGGTCCAGAGTTATTAGTACCACTACAACTCTCAATTCTTTCATCACTTGTTTCATAAACACTAACTGCTTTAGCACCGGTTCCTCTTACACATTTCATATTAACAGCATACTTATATTTATCACCATTTTTATGAACATAAACATACGAATCTTCGGTACAAGAAATGTTGGAATCTGTATATTTTTTTAATAAATTAGTATCTTGCAGGTCTTTAAAAGGTATCTCATAGCAACCAGTATAGTTGTATCCAAACATATCTTTAGCATAAGCATCTACATATAATTTAGCTGCATCTTCTGCCGTCATCTGATAAGTCTCATATTTTTTCTTCGCATTAGAAGCTTGAAACTGTTTTATACTAGGAAAAGCAAGTATTGTAATAATTGCCATTACGGCTACTGCCACTAAAACTTCAACTAAAGTAAAACCATGTCTATCTCTTAATACCTTCATACAACCACACTCCTACTACGCCTATTTTAATCAAAATTATAGCGTAAAACAAGAACAATTACAAGGACTTTCTGTTATTTTTTATCTGTTGAACCAAAGCCACCAGTTCTTACTCCTTCAGCTTTATCATTATCAACAGTTAAATATTTTTGGAAAACAACTTGTCCAATAATATCACCCTTCTTAACTTCAATATCATGATCACTACAATTAAAGTAAGCAAAGTAAAAATGTCCATCATTATCTTCATTACCATAATAATCCGAATCAATTAAACCAATACTATTAGCCATCAAAAATCCTTTTTTAGGTCCACTACTACGATTTAATAAAAAGTAGCACTCATCCTCTGCACAATAAGCTTTTAACCCTGTAGGAATAAGTGTTGGCTTAATTCCTGGTTTATACATTGGAATTACTATATCCTCAGCAGCCTCCACATCATATCCAGCAGAATGTGTCGTCTTCCTAACTGGTAAATTTATATTTTTATCTTCATATCCTCTTGCAATTTCAAATCCACGTTTTCTCATTATACTTCTCCTCTTAAAATATTACTATTATCAATATACAAATTAATTTCATTACTATCAAGACTTTTCTTAACATCAATAATTCTTTGATTACTACTTCCTACATAATGCAATTTTTCTAACGCTAGTCCTAATACAAATCTTCCTTCCAACAAGACATCCACATTATCCAAGATATTTCTCAAATTATCATCATTCTTCATTTGTTCCATTAACTCTTCCCATGTATATCCTGTATAACACCAAATATTCTTATCTGGAAACTTACTTCTAATTTCTGATACTAAGGAACTAACTCCTTCTCTATTGCCCAAATACAATGGATCTCCTCCCGAAAAAGTAATTCCACTACACCAGTCTTTTTCTAACTCATCAAATACCTCTTTTTTTGCTTCCTCATCAAACACTAATCCATCATTAGGATTCCAAGTAATGGGATTCTGACAAGCCTGACAATGGTGTGAACAACCCGCCAACCATAAAACCACTCTAAGACCTTCTCCATTTAGCATATCAGCCTTTGTAATATTATGGTATCTCATAACTTATCAACATCTCCATGACTATAATATAATACTGGTTTATTTAATAATTCAGCCCATTCAATCTGATTCTTAGTACTACTGCCAATATAACCATCTTTATCAATAACAACAACTATATCACTACGACATATTTTCATTTTCGCAGCCGTATCTAATATTTTTTTCGTATCTACTCCACATTCAGGTACTTCACCAGATTGATTATAAACAGATGGTGTAAAAATCAAATATCCTTTCAAAGCAAGTTTCTCTTCAACTTCTAAAAATACATCCTTAAATTTAGTACTTCCTATTAATAAAACAACACTATACATCTACATTGACTTCCTTTCTGATATCTCAACCATTTTAGCATTACTTAACATTGTATCACCATGTACCCTAGAATAAGACAAATAACCATTCATTCTATCTATCTTAGTTAAATCTGTACTACCGCACTTAGGACAAACATCCATTTCTAATTCTTCATGTCCACAATTATTACAATAAGCCAAACTTAAATTAACTCCCTCATAAAATCCTAACTTCATAGCTCTCTCTATATAAGTAAGCATAGCTTCTTTGTTATAACTCAAATTATAACGAACGTACTGAATTCTTCCCCCTTTAAATAATTCCCAAAAGCGATTTTCCAAATCTTGTTTCTCTATTCCTGTAATATCCTCCCAAACACCGCAATGGAAACTATTAGAAACATACTCTCTAGAACTAACCCCTTCAATAATTCCATATTTCTTCCTAAATTGTTGAATTTGTAATCCACATAAGTTTTCAGCTGGAGTACCATATATCGCATACAAAATATGATCTTTTTCTTTAAACTCCAACGTCTTTTTATTTATATATTTTAAAACTTCAACTGCAAACTCCCCATCTTCTACAATACTTTTTCCATTATATAAAACTTGCAACTCATTCAAAGCTGTAATTCCAAAAGACGCTGTTGAAGATCTAAGTACTGGTTCAATTGCTTCATCTGGTTTTAAATTTCCTCCATAAAAACCACCCTGACAATAAGCCAAAGGATTAGTTGAAGCCTTTCTTTTCGCAAGATAACGATAAGTTCTAATATGTATTCTTCTAATCATCTCTAAGTAATAATCTAAAACTTCATAAAAATCTTTTTGTTCTTCTCTCGCTTTAGCTAAAATCATTGGTAAATGTAAAGACACTGCTCCAATATTAAATCTACCTATATATACAGGTTTATCATTCTTATCAAGAGGATTCATTCCTCCCTTTTCA
The DNA here is from genome assembly GCA_934162125.1 of uncultured Bacilli bacterium. Taxonomy (GTDB): domain Bacteria; phylum Bacillota_I; class Bacilli_A; order RF39; family UBA660; genus CAG-877. The sequence goes on along the minus strand of CAKPHU010000003.1, from coordinate 130,451 downwards.
TACCATGGTGATAAAAATGCTCTACATCCCATTGGACTCACAACACGTCCATATTTTTTATAAATATCACAAACATAACCTTCACCTGATAATGATAAATAATCTGGATACATTGTCTTTTGACTACACTTTATTGCCGCCAAAAAATTATCTCTTAATTCTCCGCCTTTACCATGTAGTTTCTGATCATATAAGAAAACTAATTTAGGAAACAATGTCGGTCTCTTAAAACCTTTCTTGCCTTGTCCCTCTCTATGTACATCTAACATAACTCTCGTTATAAGTTTTGCAAACTCATCAGTATCAATCCCAAAAGAAAATGTCACAAATGGATAATCTCCTCTACTGGAACTAACTGTATTAAGTTTATATTCAATTCCTTGATATCCCTGTTCACACTCTCTCTTTACTTTACTCCAAGCATATTTATCTGCTTCATCTTTAAAAGTATCTCCCTTTATATCTAAATATTCATCATAATACTTTTTATATGTAAGCTTAGCATACTTCTTTAAAACTGTATCAACTTCTGGTACTGTAAATCCACCATATTGCATAGCAGTTGTATTGATAATAACATCACCCATAACATTAAAAGCCGTCTGTAATGTTTTAGGTTCTGTATACCATATATTACTCATTTCAAATCCATCTTTTAATACATTAGCCATATCAAATAAACAGCAATTCATTGTATCACGTCTTGCACTCATATCATGTATATAAATATATCCATCTTTACAAGCTTCTATTTCATTTGTTGTCAAAAAAAACTTCTTATACAATTCTTTATTTAAACTATTATATATTAAACATCTCTGTGTAGTAACCAAAGCACTATCCATATTAGCACATTCTTTATCCCCAATATAAGTAATTACTTGAGCCTTCTTGTATACTTTATCTAATATATGAACTATATCTTTTTTATAATCTCTATATTCTCTATAACTCTTCGCAACTAAAGGATTAACTTGTTCCAAAGCAGCTTCTACACAACTATGAACTTGATCAATAGTTGGATTAGTAGTCTGTGTTTTTAAAAGTTTTCTTACTATTGAAATAACTTCATCAAGTGCCTCATCAGTTAAAGAAACCATTACTCTCTCGGCACTAGTAATAACAGCCTCTCTAATCTTTTCTGGTTTGAAGTCTTCAATATATCCATTTCTTTTTACTATTCTAATTACATCTTTTTCCATACTTTATTCTCCCTACCATATAAAAGATTGTAGCCTAAATTTTCAAATTCTTTCTGTTGCATTTGCAACAATATAAAAATTATTATAAAATTATCTTGAAAGGATCTGATTAAATGATTGAAAACACTGAAAAAGAACGTCTTTTTATTTTTCAAAAGTACCTGTCAAACTGTGTAAATGTTAAGTACAGTAACTTTACAAACAAAGAATTAATTATAAGTAACCTAGAAATAAAAAAAAGAATTGGTTTCATCATCTATGGTAAAGCAAATATTATCAAGACTGATGCCAACGCCAATACTACTATCATGCGTGACTTAAAAGAAAATGATATCTTCTCTAATCTCTTTTTCCAAGATTCAGAAGATGAAATATATATTACTAGTAATGGAGACACTAAAGTAGCTTTTATTGACTATTATTCTATTCTAAAAAGTTGCTCCAAAGGTTGCCCATTTCACAATAATATGGCCCTAACTTTATTTGATCTTTTAATAAACGATAATAAAAAGCAAAATGAAAAAATTGAACTATTATCTCAAAAAACTGTCCGTGAAAAAATAATTTATTTTATGAAACAAAGAATGAATAAAGACAATATCTTTCATGTAACTACATCTTATAAAGCCATTGCTGAATATATTGTAGTTGATCGTAGTAACTTAATGCGCGAATTAAATAAAATGGAACAAGAAAAAATAATCACAAGAGACGGAAGAATTATAAAATATCTCAAATAAAAAGATATAGTCTAAACTATATCTAAATATTTATTTAACCTTAAATGTCAAAGTACTAGGCTTACCAGTAGTTGCATTAAACTTATCAGCTTCAGCCTGTGTCCTTGCATAACCCGTTGTAGCTAAGGAATTAGAAAACATACTAGTCATATTTCTGCTTACAACCTTACTTGTATCAAAACTACTTAAATCTAATGTACTTGCACTAGTACCAGAAAACATACGAGTCATATTTGTTACTCTAGAAGTATTAAATTTATTTAATCCAACTATTTCATTGGCTTTACAAATAAAGAACATTTCATACATATTTATAACTTTAGAAGTATTAAATGAACTTAAATCTAGTTTTGTAGCCATGTTTCCTTCAAACATGTTTTGCATATTAGTTACATTTGCTGTATTAAATGAACTTAAATTAAGATTTGAAGCTCTAGTATATGCAAACATATTCTGCATATTAGTTACCTTAGAAGTATTGAAGTTTTCTAACCCTTTAATCTCTAAAGCTTCACTATTATAAAATGTTCTATCCATTGTTACCACATTACTTGTATCAAATGAACTAACATCTAATGATTGTGCACTACATTCTTGAAATATCGATCTAAGAACAGTTACTTTCTTTGTTTTAAAATTTCCCAAACCATCTATTCTTAAAGCACGTGAATTACGAAACATATCTTCCATAGTAGTAACATTTTCTGCATTAAGTGGTGGTAAAGATATACTTGTCGCTTGAGAATAATAGAACATTCTTTTCATATTTGTAACTAATTTAGTATCAAATGAAGCCAAATTTAATGATTTCATTGAACTATGTTCAAACATAGATTGCATATTAGTTACTTTAGAAGTCTTTATATTTTCTAAACCTTTTACATTTTCAGCTTGACACCATTTAAACATCTCTCGCATATCAGTTACTTTTTCTGTATTAAATGAGCTTAAATCCAATGACTCAGCTTTACTATTACTAAACATTTTACTCATATATTTTACGTTTGAAGTGTCAAATTTATCTAATCCAGTTATTTTCTTCGCAGAAGAATTAAGAAACATATCGGACATATTAGTAACTTTACTTGTATCAAAATTACTTAAATCTAAACTAGTCAATCCAGTAGTATTGGCAAACATGAATCCCATATCCGTAATACTACTTGTATCAAGTGAAGACAAATCAATAGAAGTAGTTTTACTATTATAAAACATTTGAGACGCACTAATTATAGGCTTACCATTTACTGTACTACATATTTTACTATTTACAGGAACTGTTGAATTCTTATCTCTCAAAGTTATAGCCCAACCAGTTGATTGATACGTATAATCATATTGTTGATCTTCTGGCTTATATACAACACCTGATTTAAGTTCACCATCATAAGTACAATCAACTTTTGGCTTAAAATCTTCTGGTTCAGACGTACATTCCATATTTTGTAATTTTCCTAAACGTACATCACCTTTCTTTATTGATTCAATATCCTTAACTTGATCTAGCATTATATAATATCTATCATTGCCAACCGCAAGTTTACTTACTTTTCCCTTATCATCTAAAATGACACAATACTTTAATTTTTCACCATTCATTTCAATAGCTGAATCATCTTCTGAACTAATTTTCTTTATTTCAAAGCCATGTGCTGACTCACTAATATATTTATTAATTGCCTCATTATAAATAGTCTTCGCTTCATTTACAAAAGTTCTCTTTCTAACATCTTCGAGTATTCTACTAACAGCTGGAATTGCCACCATCAATAATATGGCCATAATAACTATTACTGCCAATAATTCTACCAATGTAAATCCCTTTTTATTTTTCATATTATCATTTTCTCCAGTCTAATCTATATTGTCATAATATTAATTTACATTATTTAACCTTAAATGTCAAAGTACTAGGTTTATTACTACTAGAATTAAACTTATCTGCATCAGCTTGTGTCCTTGCATAACCAGTTGTAGCTTTTGCATGAGAAAACATAGCTTTCGTATTAGTTACATTGCTCATATTAAAACTAGATAAATCCAAACTAGGTGCCGAACTTTGATAAAACATATAATCCATAGTCGTTACTTTATTAGTATTAAGTTTACTAACATTTATTGATGTTGCCTTAGAATATGCAAACATCCAACTCATATCACTAACATTTCTTGTATCAAAACTACTTAAATCTATTTTATTAATTCTACTCATATAGAACATAACTGTCATATCTGTTACTTTACTAGTATCAAACTTACTCAAATCTACTGTAGGCGCATAAACTGAATGAAACATACCAGCCATACTTGTTACTTTACTTGTATCAAATTTGCTTACATCAATTGTAGTAGCTATTGTTTCTCTAAACATACTAGTCATATCTGTAACATTACTTGTATCAAATTTACTTACATCAATTGTCTTAGCTTTACAAACACTAAAAATTGCGTTCATATTTGTTACTTTACTTGTATTAAATTTACTTACATCTATATCAGTAATTAAAGAATCCCTAAACATATGACTCATATCTGTAACATTTCTAGTGTCAAATCCACTTGTATTGACTTTTGAAAAAGAACTCAAATAAAACATGGCTTGCATATTTCTTACTTTACTTGTATTAAATTTACTTACATCAATAGAAGTTGCTTTAGTTCTTGAAAACATATAAGACATATCCGTTACATTACTTGTATCAAATCCACTTACATTTATTGTCGTAGTTGGACAATCATTAAACATAGCACTCATATTAACTACTTTACTCGTTTTAAATTTACTTACATCTACGTTAGTTGCTTTTGTTTGCGAAAACATATAACTCATATCCGTAACATTGCTTGTATCAAAGCTACTTACATTTATTGTCGTAGTTGGACAATCATTAAACATAGCTCTCATATTAACTACTTTACTCGTTTTAAATTTACTGACATCTATATTTGTAGCTTTAGTAATCGCAAACATATAACTCATATCCGTTACATTTCTTGTGTCAAATCCACTAACATCAATTGTAGTCGTTTCAGTTTTACTAAACATACCACTCATAGTTGTTACTTTACTCGTTTTAAATTTACTTACATCTAAATTTGTAATTTTACTTCCTAAAAACATACGTTCCATATCAGTTACATTACTAGTATCAAAACTAGACAAATTTAACTGTGGAACTAAAACAGAGTTAAACATACAAATCATATTTGTTACTTTACTGGTATTAAAACTACTAACATCTATCATCGTTGCTTTACTAAGTGAAAACATATAAGCCATATCTGTAACGTTGCTTGTATCAAAGTTTCGTAAATCAAGCGACAATACTTTACTATTATTAAACATTGCACGCATATCTGTTACTTTGCTGGTATTAAAATGACTAACATCAATTGTAGTAGCATTAGTTCTAGCGAACATATAAGCCATATCTGTTACATTACTTGTATCAAACCCACTAACATCAAGATTAGTAGCTAAATTTGTATCAAACATTGCATGCATATTTGTTACATTACTTGTATCAAATCCATCTATATTAATTGTAGTAGCCAAAGTTTTACAAAACATACCAAACATATCAGTTACTTTGCTTGTGTTAAATTTACTTAAATCTAAATTTATAATTCTGCTTCCTAAAAACATCTTAGCCATATCCGTTACATTGCTTGTATCAAAATTAGATACATTCAATTCTGATGTTAAAACAGAATTAAACATACTATGCATATCAGTTACCTTACTGGTATTAAAACTACTAACATTTATTGTTGTTGCACTACTTAACGAAAACATATAACCCATATCTGTAACATTACTTGTATCAAAACTACTCAAATCCAATGATGAAGCCCTATTCTCGTTAAACATTGCTCTCATATTCTTTACTTTACTTGTATTAAATTTACTTAAATCTAAACTTGCAGCTTCAGTTCTCGCAAACATAAAACTCATGTTTGTTATCTGACTTGTATCAAATTCTGATAAATCAATAGAACTAGCTTTACTATCATAGAACATTTTATAAGCACTAACTATAGGCTTACCACCTACTGCATCACACACTCTTGTATTAACTGGATCAGTTGAGGCTTTATCTGTCAATTCAACTGCCCAACCATTTGTTCCATTATATGTATAAGTATATTGTCCATTTATATACTTTGCATTTTTTTCAAATTTTCCCGTGTAATTACAATCAACTTTAGGTTTGAAATCTTCTACTTCTGATGTACAATCCATATTTTTTAGCTTACCAGTATAAACGTTGCCTTTTTTTATTGAATCAACGCTTTTAACTTTATCTAACATAATATAATATCTATCATTAGAAACAGCTAATTTACTTACTTTCCCCTTATCATCTAAAATGACACAATATCTTAATTTTTCTCCGCGCATTTCAATAGCCGAATCATCTTCTGAACTAATCTTCTTTATTTCAAAACCTTGCGCAGACTCACTAATATATTTATTTGTCGCTTCATTATAAACAGTTTTTGCCTCATTGACAAAAGTTCTCTTTCTAACATCTTCAAGTATTCTACTAACAGCTGGAATTGCAACCATTAATAAAATAGCCATAATAACAATTACCGCCAATAACTCAACTAAGGTAAACCCTTTTTCTTTTTTCATAAACACTCCTACCAAACTCACTTATTATTATCTCCATAATACCACAAAAAGTTCAAAATAAAAACCAGTTTAACTGATTTTTATTTTTTTTACGGCAAAAACTAAAACGCTATCCCTTAATCTTCACATTGATGTAAATACTCTGTTATAGCCATTATCATATCTGGTGCTATAACTTTATTCTTCTCATTATTTGGAATGTTTTTTTGAATAATATCAACAGCTTCTTCTAAAGGAATAAACTCCAATTTAAAATTACCTTGTTTCTCATGTTCCGTATAATTAACCTTATTCATATCTGGTTTCTTAACAGTTTCAATCAAATAATAATATATTTCAGCTTTTCTGTTCTTTCCTACATCTGGCCAGTTTTTATTCATATAAACCACTTTCATAAAAGGTCTTTTTATCTCACTATCATCAAGTTCTATTCCTGTCTCTTCTGATACTTCGCGTTTCAAACACTCTTCAAAAGTTTCATTTTCTTCTAAATGACCTCCTGGAAATTGATATATATTATTTTCATTTCCTAATATTATATTTCCATTATTAATTATTAAAGCTTTTGTTCTTACCACAACTTCTGTTATATCTTCATTCTTTAAATAATCATAATTATATATTGTCTCTTTCATTTCAACTCCTCCTACTAAAATTATACAATAAAAAAGGTAAAAAAGCACTTTGCTTTCCTACCTCTTATTTTAATTAGTTTCTGAACATAAATTCTTAAAATCTTTATAATTCTCTAATGTAGTTTCTTCTACTTTCTTTATATCAGAGAATTCCTTATTTAAATAATCAATTTCATATATTCCAACTACAGCTCTATCTTTATTTTTAGTATAAGCTTCACAACTATCTAATTTAACCATTGTATCTTTTGTCACACCATATATAAATGTATCTTCACTTATAAATGATGTTCCATATAATGTTATCTTCTTACCAGTAACTTTTTCATCTTCATCTAAAATATCTTCTATTTTATAATCATACAAAGTCATTCCTGTATTCTCTACTAATATTGATATTACTGTATCATCTTTACCTAATGGAGCAATATATAAATTAGTTTGATATTCAGACACATCTATACCAGCAACTACATTATCATCAAAAGTATAAATCTTATTTCTAAGTTTAGGAAAACCATTATCTATAATTATTTTTTCCTTTCCGTTTACTTTTAATGTACCACTATTATTTTTATCATTAGTTAAAGTCAAAGTATTCTTATTAAACTTAACTGTCTTTTCACATACTTTTTCAACACAATCAGAAACATCTATTTCAATAAAACGTTCATATTTATTTGCTAATATTATGAAAAGTATAACTCCAATTGCAATTAGTAAAACCGCTGACCCAACTATTATCATTATTAACTTTTTATTCTTCATAAATCCTCCTAATAAGTTGTCATTCTCCAGTTATTTGTATCTGTATATCTATAATACCAACCATCTTTACAATTACCAGATCCAATATCACATCCAGATGTTGCAAAATTCATATTTGAATATACTTGAAAACCACCAACACCATAATTTGGATTAATCATAAATATTGTTACAAAGCCAGTCCAACTACTAGTACTCATATTTCCACCATTATATACATTCAAGCCATTAGAAGCTCCTTGTGAATCCATTAGTACTAATTTCTTAATATAATTATTGGCAACCATTTCCTTAAGAGTAAAGTAACCAATTTGACCACCGCTACTATTTAGTACTTTAAATTTAAGTCCTGAAATGTAGTATCCTCTAGTACCACCACCAGCTCTTAAATGTAAGAACACAGTCTTTTCTCCACGTGCTGGACTATTAAAATTATAAGCTCTATTTCCTGAATAAACTAAACCATACTGACTAGTTGTTTTATAAGCTAAAGGACCATAATTACAAGTTGTATTACAATTAAATATTAAACCAGCTCCGCAATAATTTTGCCATCTACCAGTTGGAATAGTATTTATTTCATTTCCAAGTCTAGCCTGTGACATCCAATATCTTTGGAATCCATAGTTAGGTAATATATCTGTCTCACAACCACCTTTTTCAAATCCATTTCCCCAAGAACGTCTAGTATTAGAATAGTCTTCCATCATATAATTACCCCAATTAGTATAACTGCTGTAATCATTACCAAACCAACTTTCTTGTTGTGTATCACCAATATATTCACCAGTGTAACAGTTAATTCTCAAATGGTTCTTATAACCACTAACCGTTGTATTTCTACTACCATCACCATAATTCCAAGTACAAGAACTAGCAGATGTTGCTCCTACTGAAAGAGTTGTTTTACATGTTGGACAAGTTGTACAAGAATTACTACTACCAGTATTATAAGTACCAATGCCACATGCTTTCCAATATGCATATATTGTAGAATTCTTTGTAAATGTACTCTTCGTAAATTTACTAGTTATATAACCATTTCTATTAATAAGTTGATTGCCGCTACCATTCTTAGCTGTATAATAACCTTCAAACGTATAACCAGCTCTTAATGGAATAGTAATCTTATTAGCTGAAGTAGTCATTACTTTAGTAAATGCACTATCTAAATAAACACCAGAAGTAGGATTTATATAAACTGATTTAGTACCAGCACTTGATGCCCCAGCACTATCAAGCGTAATTGTAAATGTCTTAGTAATTTTTACATTTGTTGTTTTAGCAGCTGTACAATTTCCTACTTTATCGCAAGCTCTAACTTGTAATACCCCATTCTCATTAGTTAAATTAATTTTATCAGATGTCTTATTAGAACTTAATGTTTTCCATGTACTTTGAGTAGACATCTTATATTGATAACTACCAATACCACTATGTTTATCAGTAGCACCAACTGTAATACTATAAGCATTTACAGTTTGTTTATTTTCATATGGATTATTTATAGTCAAATTAATTGGTGCTTCATTATCTACTTGAATAACATCACTAACAGCATCACTACTTAAAACATTACCATAAACATCTCTAACATAATTAGTTCCAACTATTAAATAGTATTTACCTGACATACCTTCAATACCAACGTCAAAACCAACTTCTTTTTCTCCTCTGGTATTTGTAAAGTTTTTAGCTGATTGTGTAGTTACACAATCACCATTAAGATTAGTCTTTAAACAATAAGTTAATCTTGTATTTTCTAATAACCCATTATCAGAAACAAGTTTTACTTTAACATTTGCATTTTTAACCCATTTATTCTTTGTAATACCTTCAAACTTTACCTCAATGTTACCTGTTGCTTCTGTACAAGATCTAACTTCAGATGCACTTGTTTCATAAACTATTGATGGTGTTGCATTAGGATTATCTAATTTCTTTACACAGACCATCCTAACTGCATAAGTATACTTATCTCCATCTTTTTGTACATATACATATGATTTCTTACCCTCATATCCCATACAAGTAATACTAGAATCAGCATACTCTTTTAATAGATTACTACTCTCCAAATCTTCAAATGGAATATCATAGCAACCTGTATAATTATATCCAAACATATCATCCGCATAAGCATCAACATAAAGCTTCGCAGCAGCCTCTGCTGTCATCTTATAAGTTTCATATTTCTTCTTCGCATTAGATGCTTGAAATTGTTTTATACTAGGAAAAGCAAGAATTGTAATAATTGCCATTACAGCAACAGCAACTAAAACTTCTACTAGTGTAAAGCCTTTTTGTTTTTCTCTCTTCATATACCAGTCTCCACCTATTATTAACATAAACATATTATATAAAAAAAACTCTAAAAAAACTAGAGCTTTTAGAACTTTTTCTTATCTTGGTAATAAACTTAAACTGACTTTTCCCTTTTCTAATGAAATATCTTCAACATAACAATCAACTATATCTCCAACACTTAAAACTTCACTAGGATGCTTAATATACTTATCTGTAAGTTTAGATATATGAGCAAGTCCATCATTATGTAATCCAATATCAATAAATGCACCAAAATCAACCACATTTCTAACTGTCCCTTGAAGTTTCATTCCAATAGTTAAATCTTTAATATCTAAAACATCACTCTTTAATAATGGTTGTGGCATCTCATCTCTCGGATCTAAATTAGGTTTCTTTAATGAACTAATAACATCTTCTAAAGTATAAATATCTGTATTTAACTTTTCCCTATATTCTTCCAAATTAATAGTATCTAACTTTTTAATTAACTCTTCTTTTCCAATATCTTCTAATCTAAATCCCAACATTTCAAGTAATTGAGAAGCTATCTTATAACTTTCTGGATGTATTGCCGTAGCATCTAATACATTGTCCCCATCTACTATTCTTAAGAATCCAATAGCTTGTTCATAAGCTTTATCTGATAATATTTTCTTTTTCTTTACTTCTTCTCTAGAATTAATTCTTCCTACTTTTTCTCTATATTCAATTATCTTTTCAATAGCTTTCTTCGTAATTCCTGAAACATATTTTAAAAGTGAACTTGAAGCTGTATTAATATTAACTCCAACACTATTAACACACTTCTCAACTACGAAATCTAATGACTCAGACAATTTCTTTTGTGAAACATCATGTTGATATAAACCTACTCCAATACCATCTGGTGGAATTTTAACAAGTTCAGCAAGTGGATCTTGAAGTCTTCTACCAATACTAACAGCACTTCTTTTTTCTACGGCTAAATCAGGGAACTCCTCTATTGCAATCGGAGAAGCACTATAAATTGAAGCACCAGCTTCACTTACTATTACATACTTACAGTCTAAATTATATTCCTTAATCATTTCTGCACAAAACTTTTCAGACTCTCTTGAAGCAGTACCATTACCAATTGCAATAATTGAAACATTATATTTTTTAATTAACTTAACTACTTCATCTTTACAAGCTTTAATTCTCTCACTACTATTTCCATTCAAAAATGGTTTAATTACTGTTGAATCCAAATACTTACCATTCTTATCTACTACAGCTAACTTACAACCATTAACAAATCCTGGATCAAATGCTAAAACTACTCTTTCTTTTAATGGTGGTGTCAAAAGTAAAGCCTCTAAATTCTTACCAAAGTTAAGAATCGCTGCTTCCTCACCCTTTTCTGTTAAATCACTTCTAATCTCTCTAATAATAGAAGGTTCAATAAGTCTTTTATAAGAGTCAGCAATTGCTTCTTTAACAATACCAACCACAAAAGATTTCTCATCTTTAATAATCTTCTTTTCTAAATAACTAATAACTTCATCCTTATTAACTTCAATATTAACATTAAGTACCTTCTCAGCCTCTCCTCTGTTAACAGCCAAAATACGATGCGGTTTTATATACTTAACTGCCTCACTATAATTGTAATACATCTCATATATCTTACCTTCATCCACAGCATCTTTCTTTATACTAGTAACTAATACCCCATTCTTATAAAAATAACTACGTATTCCCTTACGATAAGAAGCATTATCACTAATCCATTCCGCAATAATATATTTTGCTCCCTCTATACACTTATCACTATCCAAGTCGTCTTTTACAAACTTAAGAGTTAAATCATTAATATTTCCATTAGTTGGAAAACTCATAATCATTTTAGCTAATGGTTCAAGTCCCATCTTAATAGCTTCTGTTGCTTTAGTTTTCTTCTTTTCTTTATAAGGTCTATATAAATCTTCTACTTCTACTAATTTACTACAATTTAAAATAGCATTCTTCAACTCATCTGTTAAAAGACCCTTTTCATCTATTAATCTAATAACATCTTCTTTTCTTTTTAACAAATTAACTTGATATTCATAAACTTCATTTATTTTTCTAATTGCTTCTTCATCCAAAGCCCCTGTTGCTTCTTTTCTATATCGTGCTATAAAAGGAATAGTATTACCATCACTAAGTAACTCTAAAACTGTACTAACTTGTTTATCAGTAATATCTAAATCTTTAGCTATTTCTTTTATAATTGTCTCATTCATATTTTCATCTCCTAAAATATTTTAGCACAAACAAAAACTTCTCGTAAATATCTTTACAAGAAGCTTTACTTTTTTATCTAAGTCTTTCACATTTATAGTTTGCAGCATTCATATTTTTTTCAATTTGATCTATATTTTGATTATTAACATACTCTGGATATAATCCCCCTGCTTCTACAAAAGCAGTTGTAACTTTATCAGCATCCAACAAAGCATAATTCATAATTTGTGTCTCTACTAAAGTACCATTAGATAAACTACAAACAATACTAACACCAGTTAATCCCTTTGTCATAGTTTCTAATTGTCTACAATTATTTAACTTAAGATTCAAATCATCGGCATCAATAATTTCGTCACCTTCAGTTGAAACAACATGAGTAAGTCTAAATAATTTACTATCTTTAAATTCAAACTCATCAGTATAGTTAATATTATATTTCTCAGATGTTCTCTTACTAGTACATTTTAAAGTACCTGACACAATAGGTCCTAACTTTTCTTCTTCACCCTGAGCTCTTCTAAGTGCTATATAATCACTTATCTTAGGTAAAAACATAACTAACCCAAACATAACTACAAAAAGAATTATTGTTAAGGCATATCTAAATTTACTAACAGGTGGGGCCTGATATTTCTCTTTTTCTCTTCTAGCAGCTTCTCTTTCTGCCTGAACTTGTTCAAATGTCTTTCTAGGTGCATCTTCATGTTTTACTTCACCAGCTGATGTTGGGACACTAATATTAATATTTTCTACTGGAGCAGTACTAGGAGATGTATTATCTACAACTGGAGCTACTGGTGCAGCTGGATTAATTACTGGCATAGCTGGTATTGTTGGCACTGTTGTAGCAGTTGTTGTTGGTACTGCATTATTAACTGTACTATTAACAGTAGGAACATTATTAACTGGCACACTAACTGGAGTAGTAACAGTATTAGGAACACTACCTACATTACTAGTTGGAGTAACTCTAACATCTTCTAATGATTCTACATTTTTATTCTCGTCCACCCTAATCAACTCCTTATTCTTTAAATAATTATAACATAAGTGTTTATCTTAAACTAGATATTTTTTCTTGAAAATTATCACTTCTTACTACATAACTACCCGAAGCAACTATATCAGCATTATAACACTTCTTACATGTAACATTATTAATACCACCATCTACATTAATCACAGCTTGACTATGATATGTATCAAGAAGTTCTCTTAATTCATTAATCTTATCTTCAGTACCCTCTATAAATTTCTGCCCTCCAGCACCTGGTTCTACAGACATTACTAAAACAAGATCTAAATAAGGCAAATAAGGAACTAATTCACTTATTTTAGTTTCTGGTTTAATCGCAAGTCCTGCTTTAATAGAATAATTTCTAATCATTTTCAAAGACTCTTCAATATCTTCATCCACTTCTACATGAAATGTAATATATTCTGCATTAAGACTAGCATAAAGAGGAATATATTTACTAGGATCTTCTACCATTAAATGAATATCTAATCTCTTAGAAGTATATTTACCAATATTCTTTATCTCACTAAAAGGCATTGTCTTATTAGGTACAAATTTTCCATCCATAACATCAACATGTACATAATCTGTATCAGTCATATCCAATAATTTTAAATCTCTAACCACATCAGTTGAACTTAAAAATGTTACACTTACTTTTCTCATTACTTAATCTCCTCTATAAAACTCAAATAATTTTGATATCTACTCTCTAATATATTATTTAAAGAAACTTCCCTTTTTACCATACATTCTTCTTCTTTTGTATGCATACAGTCTTTAAAAGGACAAGGATAATTGTGAAACTCTCTAAAACTATCTCTAATATCTTCCCTACTATAACCATTAAAGTCTAAAGCTGAAAATCCAGGTGTATCCATAACTTTACCATCATAAATAGAAAATAATTCTACTACTCTCGTCGTATGTCTACCTCTACCTAAGGCTATTGATATTTCCCCTGTCTCTAAGTTCCATTCTGGATTAAGTTTATTTAAAAGAGTTGATTTACCTGCTCCAGTCTGTCCTGTAAAAACACTAGTTTTATTAGGAAGTAACTTTTTTATAGTATCTACGTCTTGATTAGAAACTACTTTATATCCAAGTTTTTCATAATATGAAAGTACTTCTTTATACTTACTCAAATCTCCAACCAAATCTTCTTTTGTAATACAAATTATTGCTTCTACTTTATGTAGTTCCATCATTACTAATAATTTATCTAGTAAATTTAGAGAAAAATCAGGCTGTACTAAACTAGTAATAATAAAAGCTTGATCAATATTACTAACTCTAGGTCTCTTAAATTCATTACGTCTAGGTAATACCTGTTCTATAATATTATTTTTTTCACTAAAAAGAACATAATCCCCCACTAACGGAGTAATATGTTCTTTTCTAAATATTCCTCTACATTTACAAGGATAAACCTTATCATAACAACTTACATAATGTAAATCACTAACTATTTTTATAATTTGTCCTTGCATATTTCCCCCAACTACTCTCCAGTCTTTTTATCATCAGTCTTTGTATTATTATCAGTTGTCTTATCATCTTTCTTTTCTTCTGGAGTCTTTGCTATATTAACTTTAATTCTTGTTCCTTTATAAATTGATGTACCTGGTTTTCTACTTTGATACATAACTTTACCTGCTTCATAAGCAGTTGTCTCTATATATTCTTTTTCTAATTTTAATTCATACTTAGTACAGAATGCTTCAACATCATCAATAGTCCATCCTTCTTGTACCATATCTGGGAACTCATCCATTAAGTTAGGTATATATAATGTTATAGCGTCCCCTTTCTTAACCTCAGAACCAGCTCCAAGAGATTGTCCTATTATTTGTTGTTCTCCAACTTCTGTATCAGTATCAGTTACATCTTTCTTCTCTACTGTTACTTTCAATCCATACTTAGTCTCTAATATAGTTTGAACTTCTATATAATTCTTACCAGTATAGTCTTCAATAGTATAAACTTCTTCTCCTAAAGACTTATAAATAGTTATCTTAGTACCTTCTTTAATACTTCTACCAGCTTCTGGATTAGTTCTCGTAACTCTATTCTTATCAATTACAGAAGATGCTTCACTCTTAATTTCTGTATCAACTTCAAAGCCTTTCTCTTGTAATTTCTTTTCACAAGCACTAACTTTTAATCCCTCACAAGAAGGAACTGTTACAGGTTTAGGATTAGTATCAGGTAAGATAAAGAATATAACAGCCAAGGCAATTACTAGTAAAACAAATATAACACCTAAAATAATTATTAAGATATTACTCTTTCTACCTTCCTTTTTCTCTTCTTTTGTTTCTTCTGCTTCTTTTTCTAAATCATCTAAGTTTTCTTCAACGATTTCTTCTACGTCATCTATTTTTTTAATTTTCTTAATACCATCAAAGTCTGTCTCTGGATATTTATACTTATAAGGTGCTTCATTCATTCTATCATCATCCAAAGCAGTTAATAAATCATCATGCATAGCTTTTGCATCGCTATATCTGTTTTTAGGATTCTTTGCTGTTGCTTTTAAAATGATGTTTTCAATACTTTGTGGTATTGCTGGATTACTTTCTCTTAAACTAGGAAGTGGATCTCTCATATGTTTCAAAGCAATCTCTACTGCGTTATCACCCTTAAATGGTAAATTACCAGTAAGTAATTCATAAAAGATAATACCCATTGAATAAATATCACTCTTAGTTGTACTACCTTTTCCACTAGCTTGTTCAGGTGGTAAATAATGAACACTACCCATAACTGAATTAGTTTGTGTAAGTTGTGTTGAATTAAGAGCCATCGCAATACCAAAATCGGTAATCTTAATTGATCCATCATCTTTAATCATAATATTTTGTGGTTTTAAATCACGATGAATAATATAGGAATTATGAGCATGTGCCATTCCATCAGTAAGTTGTAACATAATATCGATCGCTTCTGATAAAGTAAGACTTCCACGTTTCTTTAATAATTGCTTAAGTGTTTTACCTTCAATGTATTCCATTACTATATAATATAATCCATTATCTTCACCAACGTCATACATTTCTACAATATTAGGATGAGCAAGTGATGATGCTGATAAAGCTTCTCTTTGGAATCTTCTTACAAACTTTTCATCATTTGATAAATCTCCTCTTAATATCTTTATTGCTACGTTTCGATCTAAAATAGTATCATATCCAAGATAAACGTTAGCCATTCCACCTTCGCCAATAGAACGTATTACTTCATAACGATCATTAATTTTTTGCCCCTTTGTTACCATTATTCGTCACCTTCTCCAAAATCAACGTAAGCAACCGAAATATTATCTGTACCGCCCCTATTATTTGCTTTTCTAATTAACTTCACCAATTTCTCTTCTACCGTTCCTTCTCCAATAAGTACTTTTTCTATTTGTTCTCTTTCTAACATATTAGTAAGTCCATCACTAGAAAGAAAAACTCCTGTAATATCCATATCACAATCAAAGATATCTACATCTATTTCTAAAGAAGCTCCAAGTGCTTTCATTAAGACATTTTTCTTAGGATGTACACTAGCTTCTTCTTTTGTAAGTTCTCCTGCACTTACTAATAGATTAACAAGTGTATGATCATAAGTTACTTTTCTAAGTTTTAAGTCTTTAATAACAAAACCACTAGAGTCTCCAACATTACCCATTAATATGTAATTATCAGTAATTACTGCCATAACAAGTGTTGTACCCATTCCCTTACTTTCAGGATGAGTCTTTTCATGTTGAAAAATAAGTGTATTTATTTCTTCAACAGCATCTCTAATCCAATTAACAGCATTAACTTTTGTTAAATGTATAAATGTTTCTTTAAAATGTTTACCTAAATATCCTATTGCAATAGAACTAGCAACTTCTCCAGCAGAGTGTCCACCCATTCCATCCGCAATAGCCATTAATATATCTCCAGTAGAGTTTTCTAAAATAATGACACTATCTTCATTATGATCTCTAACTTTACCTGCATCTGTTAAATAAAATGATCTCATGCTTCCTCCTCCTTGCTTCTAAGTTGTCCACATGCCGCACTTATATTACCACCAAATTCTCGTCTTATTGTGACACTAATTTTATTCTTCTTAAGTATATCATAAAATCTCATAATTTGAATAGTACTACTTCTTTTAAATTTAATGTTATGTGTCTCATTATAAGGTATTAAATTAACATAACAATTCAAGTCTTTAACAAGTTCACTTAACTTATTGGCACACTCTACTGTATCATTAATTCCATCTAACATAACGTATTCAAAAGTAATTCTACGATTAGTACGATTATAGTATTTCTTTAAAGCACCCATTAATTCTTCTATTGGATATGCTTTATTAATTGGCATTATTTGATCTCTAACTTCATTAGTAGGTCCATGTAAACTAACTGCAAAGTTAAACTGTAAATCAAGTTTACTAAATTCTTCTATTTTTGGCACTAATCCACAAGTTGACACTGTAATATGTCTAGCACCTATCGCAAGTCCCTTTGGATGATTAATAATCTTTAAGAAATTTATAACGTTATCATAGTTATCAAATGGTTCACCAATTCCCATAACTACTACGTGACTAACTCTTTCTCCTAAATCTCTTGAAATTTGTAGAATCTGTAATACCATTTCATAAGTTTCTAGATTACGAACTTTCTTTCTTCTACCTGATTCACAAAATCTACATCCCATATTACAGCCAACTTCTGAAGAAACACAAACACTATTTCCATAGTCATGTCTCATTAAAACAGCTTCAATATGTTCCCCATCTGCTAATTCAAATAAATATTTAGAAACATCAACATCTCTTTCAACTCTTACAATCTTAAGTTTCTCTATACTATACACTTTATTAATTTCGGCAAGTAATTCTTTTTTAATATTAGTAACTTCATCATAACTATCTATATCTTTTTCATAAAGCCATGAAAACATCTGATCTGCATGAAATTTCTTAGATCCTAAATCTATAAAAACTTTTTCTAATTCTTCTATTGTTAATCCATATATATTTTTCATCGAATCACCTCAAAATTACTATAATTATACACCAAAAAAGAAAAAGAGACTACTCCACAGGACTCTTAATCTCTTTTATTTTATTAAAATTAGAATATTGTAAAGTAAATTTAAATTTCTTTGTTGCTATTTGTTTCTGTATTCCATAATCACTTAAATCTAGTTCAATCTTCTCTATCCTCTTTGTCTTTGTATTTAAATATACTACAAAAGTATTTTTATTTTCCCCATCTGCCAAGAATGTAGCATCTAAGGTATCAGATAACATACTACTTGTTATCTCATAAGAATATATCTGCATGTTTTTATTATTCTTAACCCCTACATCATCTGCATTCGCAAATAAATAATCAATGGAATCTATATCTAAAAACTCTTCATAGATATAAGGATTCTCATCTTTAATCCATTTTTTATCAACTAATTTATAATATGTATCTTTCTCTTTATAATAAGAACTCTTCTTATCATTCTCACTATAAGTAAATAAGTCTTTACTATATAATCTTTTACCAGAATAAATATAAGTATTATCATCAATCTCTATCTTATATTCATAGTTATAATTAGGAGCTACTAAACCAGTATATTCTTCTTCCTCTTCCGGACTAACCCCATTATTATTTTGATTATTTAAAGTAGTTCTTCCTCCAAGAATCATAAAGGCAACGATTATAAAGAAAACAACATAAAATCCAAAGAAAACAAGTCTCTGTTCTTTAGTACTTTCTTTTTCACTACCAAAAGAAAGAAAACTCTTTTTCTTTTTTTCTGAACTATCTTCTAATTCTTCTAAATTATCCTCTTTCTTTTTTCTAGCCATTATTCAAACACCTTACCAATCAAACTATTATGTAATCCATTAATATAACTATAAGCATTCATTCTCTTTTTACCAAATGGTTTTATATCTGTAAATATAATTTCCCCATCTCCTGTTGTAACACCTATACCCATCTTACTTTCTTCAATTATCTCTCCTACTGTCTTACCAGTCTTAGAACCTATAACTGAACCATATATTTTAAATTCTTCTCCATCAAGCTTACAACAAGCCCCTATCCAAGGAGAAAGTCCTCTAATTTGATTATAAATTTCTCTAGAAGTACGAGAAAAATCAATATATTCTTCTTCTCTTTGTATATTATACCCATAAGTAACTTCATGTAGATCTTGACTAATTCTTTCATTAGTTCCTTCAATTATACTAGGTAATGTCTCAAGTAAAAGTTTACGACCTAAACTACTAAGTTTATTATAAAGACTCTCTAAATTATCTTGATCAAGTATTTCAACTTCTTCTTGTGAAATAATGTCACCATTATCCATCTTCTCATCCATGTACATAATAGTAACACCAGTCTTTTTATAACCTTCCATAATGGCTCTATGTATTGGTGCACCTCCACGTAATTTTGGAAGTAATGAAGCATGAACATTTATACATCCAAGTCTAGGATAAGAAAGAATCTCTTTTGGAATAATTTGACCATAAGCACAAGTAATAATAATATCTGGTTCAAGTTTTAAAATATCGTTATAGTCTTCTCTAATTTTTTCTGGTTGAAAAACAACTATCCCATTTTCTACTGCCAATTTCTTAACAGGTGTAAAAACAAGTTCTTGTTTTCTTCCCACTCTTTTATCAGGTTGACTAACAACTCCAACAACATCGTAATTATTAATTAACCCTTCTAAAATAGGAACTGCAAATTCTGGAGTTCCCATAAATACTATTTTAATATCTGGCATACTTACATCCCCCTGCTAACCATAATAATTGTTATTATAACACCTATTGTAATAAATAGCGAACCTAAAATAGTTAAAACAGACACCATTCCATAAGCATTATTTAATTTTTTATTCATAGCTTTTTCTTTATTCATAAGAGCAAGTTGTTCCCCTCTTAAATCCATTAAAGCTTGATAATTAGGTATCTCAATAAATTTAATCGCACTACTATCAATTCTACCAACAATACTAATATCATCATATCTAGGATTAAGTATTTTAGAAATAGCTACTTCTAAATCAACTTCTCTCAAAGAAAGTACTATTCTAGTAATATCATTCAAGTAATTCATCTTCAAACTACTACGTTTAACTAAAATAATATTAATACTTGAATTATCTTTACCTAAACTTCTCCATAAATCAGTACAAGTCTTAATCACAAATTTCTTCTCATTATCAGTAAACTTATACTTTTTCATTAACTGATTTAAATTATCAAAAGAAGCAAAGAAATTATTTTTATAATAAGCACTCCTATTATAGTTTTTCAACTCTTCATGATCAAAACCAACTAAAAGTTTTGAAAAATACATAGGTGCATTAGCAGCATAAAAGCACCCCATTAAAAAGCTATCTGTAAAATGTAATTGACTCTTACTAAAGTCTTTATCAATCGCATTAAGTCCATGTTTCTCAAACAATTTTTGTACTTCTATAAATCTTGGATAAATATGTTGATATTGTTCAGGAACCATTCCATATTTACTGATTTGACTACGATAAACTCCTGAATATCCATGAAACAAATATCCATTCACAATATATTTATCATATATATATTTTAATATTTTTTCTTTGTTCAAATAACTACTAAAGTCATCTATTCCTAGCTTTAAAGCGCAAAAAGAGCCTATAACTCTATTAATACCAATATTAATATCAACATAATCATCAACTTTAGAGATAAGCTTCTTTATCTGTACTACATAATTATCTAAATATTCCTCATCTTGAATGATGACAGTATATTTAAATAAAGCATCTAGAAAGATAAATAAACTTTGTTGTGACTCTACAAAACTCTCATTATTACGTATATTACTATTTTTCTTTTTAATATACTTAGGATCACTCAAAATTTCTTCAATAAAATCACAAACATCTCTTCTTTGAAAAATCCTCTCTAGCACGCTTATCACCAACCTCTAGTAGGTAAATTAATTAACTTAACATTAACCAGCTAACAATATAATAAGCTAATCCACCTACAACCACAATCCAAAATATAATCATGAATATCTTCATAAAAGGATTATTTCTATCTATATATGAATCATCTTTTTTACTCGCATTATCCATAATTGTATCAAACTCTTCTAAATTCTTTTTATTTTCACCAACAGTATAATCTGGACGACTATTTATATAATCAATTCCTTTACTATCAGAATAACTATCTTCTTCATTTCCTTCTTGATAATCATCACTAGGAACAAAATAATTATTTGAATCAACATTTGAATTATTATTGATATCTTCATCATCATCTTGTTCAGGTGCTATAAAATCATTGTAAAAGTTTCCCATAGAAAAATCCCCTATTCTATATATAAGAATAACATATTTTTTTAAAAATGACTAGGATTAAAATCAATATCAATCTTGATCTTCGCATTTCCTTTATAATGATCTATTATTAAGTTTAAAATATCTAAAATATTATTAATATTTTTATACTTTAAAATAATTCCATATCTATATATATTATTAAGTTTAAAAATAGTACATGGTGAAGGTCCTAAAATAATAGTATTAACTAAATTTCTATCTAAAGACATCTTTATTTTATTACTTTCTTTTGTTAAAAGTCCCTGATCTTTACTACTAATTCTAATATAACAAATATAGTAAAATGGTGGATACTTAAGTTCTCTTCTAATCATCATTTCTTTATTATAGAAACCTATATAATCATGATGTTTAGTATAACTAATGGCATAATGATTAGGATTAAAGGTCTGAATAATTACTTCTCCACTCTTCTTACTTCTTCCACTTCTTCCTGCTACTTGAGAAAGTAATGAGAAAGTATTTTCACTACTCCTAAAATCCGGAATATTTAAACTTGTATCTGCATTAACTACTCCAACTAATGTAACATTTTCAAAATCTAATCCTTTGGCCACAATTTGTGTTCCAAGTAATATATCATACTCATGATCTCTAAAAGCATTAATCATCTTTTCATGCATACCTTTTCTACTAGTAGTATCAAAGTCCATTCTCAAGATTCTAGCATCTAAAAATATTTTTTGTAATTCCTCTTCTACTTTCTCTGTACCTACTCCCAAATCACTAATTGCCTTTTCTTTACAGCTTGGGCAAACAAGAGGAGTCTTATCTCCATATCCACAGTAATGACATCTTAAAGTATTACTAGTTTTATGATATGTCAAAGTAATATCACAATTAGGGCATTTAAATGTATAACCACAATTCTTACAAGTAACAAAAGAAGAATATCCTCTTCTATTAAGAAGTAAAATAACTTGTTCCTTATTTTCTAATCTTTTTCTAATTGCTTCCAATAATTCTAAAGAAAAATGTCCCTTACTCTTCTTTATTTCATTATTCATATCAATAATATTAACATTAGGTAAACTCTTTCCATTAATTCTCTTAGGAAGTTCTAATAATTTAAATACTCCCTTCTGTGCCCTCGCAAAGGCCTCTAAAGAAGGTGTCGCACTTCCCATCACTACTGGACAATCATAATATTTTCCTCTAATAATAGCCATTTCTTTCGCACTATAACGAGGATTAGAATCATCTTGTTTATAAGAATCACTATGTTCCTCATCTATAATAATCATTCCAATATTTTTTAGTGGTGCAAAAATTGCACTTCTTGCCCCAATAACTATCTTAGCCTCTCCTCTAGCTATCCTTCTCCATTCATCATACTTTTCTCCCTCAGATAAAGCTGAATGAAGTGCCGCAATATTATCCCCAAATCTTTTCTGAAATCTTTCAACCATTTGTGGAGTAAGACTAATTTCTGGTACTAAAACAATACTAGTTTTCCCTTTATTTAAAACATCCTCTATAAGTTCCATATAAACTTCAGTCTTACCACTACCAGTAACTCCATATAAAAGATAAACATCATGAGAAGGCTTACTTAAAACAGTATTAACTACTTTCTTCTGATCCTCAGTAAGTTCTTTTTTCTCTAAAATATTATTATCGTACTTCAAACGATAATGTTCCCTAACCTCTTCTACCAAAGCTCCATTTTTAAGTAAATTATTTAAAACACTACTAGATATCTTAACTAATTCACTTCTCGCAATAAATTTTTTTTCAGAAACAAGATCATACATTTCTTTTTGTTTAGGAGTAAACTTTATATCACATTTCTTTGCACTATAATATATATCATATTTCTTATTAATATTCGTACCATGTTTAGCTTTTAAAGCTTTAGGTAACATCACTTGATAACAGCTAATCAAAGTAGAAAGAGTTTGTTTCTGCATTTCTTTTCCCAAATATAAAAGTTCTTCATTTAAAACAATATCTTCATCAACTATACCTATAATTTCTTTTAATTCTAGAGATGACTTATCTTTAATTTCCAAAACAAAGCCTTCAAGTCTTTGACTACCAAAAGGAACTTCTACTCTGATTCCAATTTTAATCTTATCTTCTAATTGAACAGGTACCTTATAATCAAATATCTTATCTATATTCTTACTAGATAATTCTACTAATACACCAATAATCAAAGTATCACCTCCACTACTTATATTCTATCACAGAAATAAAAATTTCCTCAAAAAAAAGGAAGCTTAGCTTCCTATAACTACACAATTACAAAATTGGCATCCGGTATTGTTGAAAGTGATTGAAGCCAACTCTTTGCACTAGAATTTGTATATATTTTAAGATCGGAATTAAAATTTGAAAAAATAGAAGTTATATAATATGAATACGGCTTTGAAAGATTATTTAAATATATTTCTGGATTAGTCACCTTATTTCCATAATTTTGAAACATACTACTAAAATCATAAGTATTTTTCTTATCACCATAATTAATATAAATAGTTGAAAAATCTAGCTTCTTAATATTAGCTCCAGCAAACATAGATGAATATTTTCTTAAATTAGTTGTATCAAATGAAGTTAAATCTAAAGTATCCATAGTGACACCAGAAAACATAGAAGAAGCCCTAATCAATTTAGATGTATTAAAGTTTGAAACATTCAAATTCTTAATATCAGAATCAGCAAACATAGAAGTCATATCTACAACGTTGGAAGTATCAAACTTTGAAAGATCTAAATCATCAATTTTACTTCTATAAAACATAGAAATCATATACTTAATATTTGAAGTATCTAAAGACGAAATATCTAGCTTTTTTATTTTTGAATTAGCAAACAAAGTAGTTAAATTGTCCGCACTCTGCAAATTAAAGTTATTTATATTTAAATAGTCCAAATCAATTGTATCAAACATAGAAGAAAAAGAACTTACTTTTGAAGTATCAAATGAAGAAACATCTATTGTTTTAGCTTTGCTTTGCCAAAACATATAACTCATATCAATAACATTACTAGTATCAAAAGATGATAAGTCCAAATCAACTACACTACTGCCATAAAACATACGAGTCATATATATTACTTTAGATGTGTTAAATCTGGTAAGACCCTTTATTTCTGTAGCAGTTGAGAGCTGAAACATATTCATCATATCAGTTACATTACTTGTGTCAAATGAAGACAAATCTATTGTTGCAACTTTAGCACGATCAAACATACTATTCATATCAGTTACTCTTGAAGTATTAAATGACGATAAATCAAGTTTATCCCGATTAATAGAAACACCAGAAAATATGTTATTCATATTTGTTACTCTATCTGTATTAAAACCATTTAAATTCAAACTATCAAAATTTGACCATGAAAACATAGCTGAGATATTCTCTATCTTTGAAGTATTCCACATTGAAAGATCAAGCGCTCCATAATTAACACCAGAAAACATATTTGCCATATTTGTAGTATCAGATACATCTAGATTTGTAAAGTTAGTTTCTGTATGCAGTCTAAATAAGTTAGATGAATGCTTAGCAGCTGCACTACTAAATAATGAGCTGGCATCAATTGGAGCTAATACACCAGAATACTGTCCAATAATTAATAAATAGTTTTCTTCATTATTATCTGTATAAACACCTAAAATTATCTCACCATTTTGAATATCAGACACATCATAAGTATTAGATAATTTATAACTAATATCATTGTAAACATAATTGTCTTCCATAATATTAGACGTTGTTGTTAATAACACAATACTTTTTATTTTTGTACCTTGATCCATATCAATGTCATATGCCACATTATTATCATTTTCTTCTTGACGTCCAACAATCTGTACATATCTATAGTCAACATAATCTGTCCAATCTATACAAAATCCACTTCCATCTGCTATATATGAATCAGACATACAGCTTCTAGCTAGTCTTGCTTTTCTTTCTATCTTCTTCTCCACTTCGACAATACTATTTACGTTAATACTTACTGCTTCAATTGCGTAACTATATCCTAAATATAGTACTAGTCCAATTACCACAAAAAGAATAACTAACTTAATATTTGTCTGCTTTAAATGATCTAATTTATTACCATATTTAGCCATAAACAAGATAAATGCTACTATAACTAAAATTAATACAACCAAAATCATTACATATTTACTACTAGCTGTATTAGGATTCTTAACTTCCACTTCATTCCCTAGTTTAATAACAACTTCATTCTTCTCTGTAACTCTTCCACTCACAGAAAATTTCTCATCCGGAATATTATTTTTATAAGAAACAATTAAGTTAAATGTTTTACTACTTTTTGCCTTAACAGTTTTATCTTCATTTTCAAAACCAAAAGCATAATCAAAATACTCACTATTAGTATTTCCCGTCACATCATTAATATAAACGTCACTACTGCCTTTATTTTCCACAACAATTCTATAAGTGACACTATCCCCAACATCAAAAAATCTTACCCCTAAATCAATCGTTAAACCTTTAAAGTTAGGTTCTTTTATAACATCAGTTTTCCCTGTTTTATTCACAACTTCTGCACTTTTAATAGACACATCTCCAACTAATGCATAAACATTTAAATTAAAACCAAACATCACGACAAACGCGACTATTAGAAATGAAAAAAGCCTCTTCAAACTACATCCCTACCTTAACGAAATTATAACAAATAAAAAAATAATTTTAAAGTATTTTATTGACACTTCTCAAAATATATGCTAACATACCATTCAACAAAGGGAGAAAGTTTATGAAAAGTATTATTGTTAATTTAAGCGGATTAAGACGCAGACGTATGGATTATACACTTGTGGAAAAAATGTAAAAATTTTGGATACAAGTGCTTTTATGTTTGCTTGTATCCATACTAATTAAATTAATAATAATTTAAGACTTATGGTACAGGCCATAAGTCTTTTTCATTGTAAAGGAGGAAAATATATGAAAAATGAAATTATGAAAACTTTAAAAGATCTATTATCTTTTAAAACTTACGCTGAAAATGAAGATGAATTTACTAAATTATTTAATTATATTAAAGAAAACTATAAAGAACTAAATATTACTGAATATGAATTTAACAATAAAAAGTGCTTAGCTTTATCTAACACAACATCTAAAGACGTAGACTTATTATTCTGTACACACATTGATGTTGTCTATGCTGAAGACTATTCCATTACTGAAGATGATGAAAATATTTATGGTCGTGGCACCATTGATATGAAAGGTAGTGTTGCCGTTGCCCTAACAATTATGAAGCATCTACAAACTAAAGCTAAAGTAACTCTTCTCATCACAAGTGATGAAGAATTAACTGGTGCTTGTGCTGCTGAACTTTCTAAAATATATACTAGTCGATTTGTTATTGTTCCAGATGGTGGTACAAACTTTGAATTAATTATTGAAGAAAAAGGTCTTATTCAACTAGAACTAAGTACCAAAACCAAAGCTGCTCATGCTGCTCAACTATTCAATGGTGAAAATGCCATTACTAAGTTGATGGATGTTTACCAAAAAACAATTGAAAAATATCCACTACCAAAATCAACAGACGACTTTATCACAAGTGTTAATCTTTCAAAATTAAATGGTGGTGTTTCCAACAATCAAGTTCCAGATTATGCCACTATGGTCTTAGATATTAGAAATATTGCTTCTGATAAAAGTGAAGACATTATTAACTTCATCAAAAGCATCTCTAAAGATGTTGAAGTAAAATTAATCACTGAAGGGCCTACCTTCTCTACTGATTTAACTAGTGAATACGTAAAAAAATATATTGCTTCTTGTGAAAAAGTACTAGGCACAAAAGTAATACAAAAAGGTTGTGAATCAACATCTGATGCTATCTTCTTTGCTGATAAAAACATGCCTACTGTAATTATGAATCCGAATGGCTATTATGCTCATTCACCAAAAGAATATGTAAATAAAGAAAGTCTATATACTTTATACAAAATATATGAAGACTTTATAGGAGGAAATTATGACAAACAATAAATTATTCTATCAAGCAATTAAAGCTGATAAATCTGATTTTAAAATATGGGAAAAACTAGAAAATGGTTGCTTTATCGCTACAATGAATTATAGTGAAGAAAATGTTCCAATACTTATGACCCTACTTCAATCATTTGCTGAACAATATGGAGAAGAAATAACATATGAATCTGCTAGTGATGAACTAAAACTATACACAGAAAGAGGTAAATTATTCCTATACTTAGATGAAAATATGAATCCAGTTTCTATGAATGGTGTCACATACAATGAAGATAATGTTTCTGTTGACTTCAAAAGTCTTGATGACAAGCCAGTAACATCAGCATACTTTTATGGATTATCAACAGTACATGAATATCGTGGTAAAGGAGCTTGCCGTACTCTAATAAACTTTGCCATAAACTATGCTTGTGCCAATGACTATGATGTCGTTTATGCACGTACTGACTTAGTAAATTCTAACTCAGAATGGATCATGCAACGTGCTGGTATGCAAATATGTGAAGATCCAGAAGGTATTATTACTGAATGGGTTGATGTAGCTGATGGTGTTGGTGACTATCGTCTACACTTATGGTTACCTCTAAAAGAAGGACTTTACTTAGAAAGAAAGCCAGCTGCTCTAAACGCTGATAGTAAAACAAGAAAAATAACTGCACCAAATGCTAAAGTACTTTACAAAAAAGCAAATGAAACAACTTCATCATTCCCAGCATTAAGCGCTAGTGCTGTATAAAAAAATGTGCCTATAATTTAAGCACATTTTTTAATTATCTAAAACAGTAACTAACTTTGCATGAATAACTTTTCTACCCGTATTATCATCAGTACATGTAGATAAAGTAATTATCTTATCGTTACTATTAACACTATTATCAATATTTAAAATGTTTCTACTACTTAAAGTTTTTAAGAACTCCTCTTTTTCACTATCTGAGTAGAAATTAGTTTGTAAATAATAAGTTTCAGGTGAAGTATAATATCCAGAGAAAACAGTATAATAATATTTCTTATCCTCTGTCACAACTACAATAGAATGATTACTATTACTAGCCCAAGTCTTCTCAAATATCTTCGCAATACTACCAAACGCTGTCATATTAAGTAAATTATGACCATAAAAGATTGTATTAGTATCACTCATATCTTTATTATTACGATAATCCATAAAAGTCCAACCAGACTTTTTATTACTTTTATCAAAAGAATGTTCCAAGTAATAATCATTATCTCCAGTCTGAACAATTGGATAATTAATAGTTGTTCCATCTACACTTAACCAGGCTACTGTATCACTATTTTGTGTCTTTACAGCTTTAACATTAATATCTTCAAATCTTGTTTTCGCAAAGTTTCTATAAGGATTAGAATCAACATAATTATTATTACTATTTCCATTATTATTAGAATTACTATTATCTTCACTATTTTGATTATTATCTACTTTATCATCTTTACTATTATCTTTATTATCATTTTTATCCACAACCTGATTACCATTAGGTACTTCATTATGTATCACATCTCCTGGTTTTACATAAAGAAGTTTAATCAAAGTAATAACTGCGACAAAATATAAAACAATAAGCAAAAAATGTTCAGGCTCTTCTTGCCTTTTCTCAAAATGATTTATTAAACGGTCAAATATCTTTTTCTTAAATAACTTTTTCAATAATATAAAAAACGCTTTTGGATAAAAGTAAAATCCTTTAGAAAGTAATGTACAAATGTACTGAAATCCTTTTAAAGTTAATTTACATATATAAATAATTTTCTCCAAAAGTTTTTTCATTTCTAAATAATTTCCTCATCAATTTCTTCTATTTCTTCTTTTATATTATCTTGACTAGAAAAGTTATTAATAGGAGTACTTTCAATTAATACTGGTTCATCATTAATTGAAGCATTTATTATTTCTGTATTTATAATAGCTGGAGTCTCTTCCTTTACTTCTGGAGCCCTCTTTTCTACTTCAGACATAATAATTGGTTCTGGTATATCTGTTGTAACTGGAAAATCTTTTTCTTCACTAATTTTAACATCTTCCTCTACTACTGGTGTTACAGTTACTTCTTGTTCTCCAACACCACCAGCAACAACTACCTCTTCTCCAACTATTTCTCCACCCACATTCTTATCATGAAATTCTTCTTGAACTTTATCAAATAATGTTTTTGGATCATCAACTAGACTCTTATCTTTATTCTTTTTATTCTCATTATGTGTCAAAATTATTCCTGTAATAAGAGAAAGAACTATAATTCCTCCAAATATTCCTAAAATAACCGTCATATAAATCCCTCAATTCTATTCTTTTTTCTATTATAACAAACAATTACTTAAAATAGTTTAATAATATCATTAATTGTCACTACTACCATAAGTATCATTAGTAAAATAAGTCCAACTGTATGTATCTTATTTTCAAGTTCAGGATCTACTGGAGAACCCTTAATCTTTTCAATAATAATAAATAATATATGACCTCCATCAAATGCTGGTAATGGAAGTAAGTTTAAGAAACCAACATTTATACTTAAGAAAGCAAGTAAGTACAAGATATTAGCAAGACCTGCTCTACTTTGTTCCCCAACTACTGAATATATTCCAACTGGACCACTTAATTGATTTAATTTTATGTGTCCACTAAATAACCATGCCACCGTCACAGTCATTTGTTTAAATATTGATGCTGTCTTCTTACCAGTATATTTAATAGCTGCTACAAAACCTTTTTCTCTTTCTTGTTTCATCGCAATACCGTATCTATATACTTCTTCACCATCTTCTTTTACTTTCTTAGGTTTAATCTTAAAAGTAATTTCTTTATTATCTCTTTTAACTACAATAACTGAATCTTTATTTGTATCTGCAACAGCTAAATATAAAGATATATCATCACTAGTTGTAACTTTATGACCATTAATTTTAGTAATGACATCTCCCTTTTGCATTCCTACTTCACTAGCAGGATATCCTTTTTCTACTTCACTTAAGACTGGATTCATTGTCGTTCCACCCCAAACTAAAGCTATAAAGAATAAAACTAAAATAGCTAAAATAAAGTTATTACCAGCTCCAAAGAACATAATTAAAAATCTTTTCCAAGCTGATTTTGCTTGAAGTGTTCTATCTTTTGGAACCTTCTTTAACTCATCATCATCTACATCTTCTCCTGCCATTTGACAGAATCCTCCAATAGGAATTGCTCTAATACTATATTCAGTTTCTTTTCCCTTCTTACTAAATATTTTAGGTCCCATTCCTAAAGCAAATTCATACACATATACACCAGCTATTTTAGCAAATATAAAATGTCCGGCTTCATGTACAAATACTATTGTTCCAAGTATTAAAACAAATAACAATAAATTAAGTATTACACTCATCGCACATAACCTCCTATATCATTCCTACTACTAAAATAAACATCAAAACAACAAATATTAAACTATCAAATCTATCTAATATTCCTCCATGTCCTGGTATTAAATTAGAAAAATCTTTAACTCCAAACTCTCTTTTTATAAATGAGAAAGTTAGATCTCCCATTTGTCCAGCTGTTGACAATAACAAAGTAACAAAGATAACTAAAACAAGTGGTGTTGCTGGATTAATAACAGTTGTATAGAAAGCTGTCGCAATAAATGTACCAATTAATCCTCCTCCAATACAACCTTCAATTGTTTTATTAGGACTTATCTTAGGTGCTACTTTATTTTTACCAATAAGCATTCCCGTAAATAATGCAAAACTATCAGTCATAGTCGTAATCAATAATAAATATATGATATAGAAAATATTAAAATTACGGATAATAATCAATAGATTGAAACTTAATCCTAAAAACATTACTGCTCCAATCAAGAATAAAGCATCAGTAATATCATATTTATCTTTATCATTAATAAATATTAAAGGTACTAAGAATGCAAATATTACAAAAGATAATACTTTATAATCTAAATTATAAATAAACTCTATCGAATCAAAATTATTCAAAGTTAAAAACATTACTAATAAGTAAGCAAATACTTTAAGTAAAAAAGGTAATTGTCTCTTAGTCTCTTTTAAATGAATAAGTTCATATAATCCCAACATTGAAACAATTGTTAAAAATATGGCAAAAGGAAGTCCACCAACTATTAATAAAGGAACTCCTAACAACACCATTACTATGGCACTAATTACTCTTGTTTTCATCATATCCTCCAAATCTTCTATTTCTCTTATTAAATTCTTCTATTGCTTTATCAAACTCTACATTATCAAAGTCTGGAAATAAAATCTTTGGAAAATAATATTCTGCATAGCTAGATTGATAAGGCATAAAATTACTTGTTCTAAGTTCTCCACTTGTTCTAATTACAAAGTCAAGTGGTGGTAAATCTTGATACAAATTATGTTGTATAAATTCTGGAGTAATATCTTCTAATTTAATTAATCCATCTTTATACATTTGACATATCTTCTTAGTTGTATCAGCTATTTCACTTTGTCCTCCATAATTAAGACAAATATTTAAAACTAAAGCTGTATTATTTTTAGTTCTCTCTACTATTCCATCCATTGTTTCTAATACTTTTTTTGACAAAGGTTCTCTTCTTCCTGAAAAAAGTACTTTAACATTATTTTCTTCAAAGACTTTAAATTCTGTTGTAAATACTCTTATAAATAAATCCATTAAAAAGTTTACTTCTTCTGCGCTTCTTTTAAAGTTTTCTGTAGAGAATGCATACAATGAAAGATATTTAACCCCAACATCTGCAGCATGTAAACATAGTTTCTTTATATTATCAGCACCAGCTTTATGACCAGCACTTCTACTAAGTCCCCTTTTTGTTGCCCATCTTCCATTGCCATCCATTATAATACCAACATGACAAGGAATAATAAAATCTTTATTCATACTATTACCTCATATACATTATATAACAGAGCCAAAAAAAAAGGAAGTCTAAGACCTCCTAAAATTTGTCAACATCTATTTTAACATACTTATTATCTTTCAAACTACTACTAGCTCTTACAAGAGTTCTAAGAGCATTGATACATTTTCCATCTTTACCAATTACTCTTCCCATATCTTCTTCTGCTATCATAACTTGAATAAGTATTGTATTTTCTTCTTCAGTAGGAAACTCCTTAACACTAACTGCATCCTGATTCACTACTAAAGACTTTACTATTTCTTCAGTTAACTGTACTAAATCCATAATTACTTATCCTTCTTTACTTTAGTTTCAGCATATTTTTTCATAATACCAGCTTTACTAAATAAATTTTTAACTGTATCAGTAGGAATAGCACCATTATTTAACCATTTCA
The DNA here is from genome assembly GCA_934162125.1 of uncultured Bacilli bacterium. Classification (GTDB taxonomy): domain Bacteria; phylum Bacillota_I; class Bacilli_A; order RF39; family UBA660; genus CAG-877. Next base: position 97,154 of record CAKPHU010000003.1, on the reverse strand, counting down.
TAGCTAAATCTTCATTAATTTTAACTTCTCCTTCACCAACTGGTTGATATGTACCAATTAATTCAAGATATTGTCCATCTCTAGAACGTCTAGAATCAGTAGCAACTATTCTATAAGTAGGTCTCTTTTTAGCACCCATTCTTGTTAATCTAATTTTTACTGCCATTTTTTTCCCTCCATTTCTTAATTGTCTTCCCTATTATAGTATAATAAAAAAAGGTTGTCAACCTTTTTTTTATAACACTTTTTCTTCTATAAAATCTTCTTTTACTTCTTCATCTACTTTATCTATTGTTTCATTAACTTTAGACTCTTCTTCTATCTCTTCCCATGGTATTTCATCAGTATTTGCTTCAATTTTTACTTTAATATCACCAACTAACTCAATACCTAATTCTTTCTCTACAACATAAGTAATTTTATCTCCTGCAATATCTACTTTAACGCAATTAGGTTGCTTCAAGCTTCTTACAATGATCTCTTCTCCTTCAATATCTTCTCTATCTCTTAAATGAACTGTCTCTACATAGCTATCTGTTTTAGTCACAACTTCTGTCTTAGTATCATTATCATATGAATACCAAATATTTATATCATAACTACCTCTTATTTCTACCTGATCTTTATTTTTAACTCCATTGAAATTATGATTAATTACCCAACACCCAAGTATTGTTGAAGGAGTATTATTTACTTTTACTTCTCCATTACTTGTAAATAATTTTTTTCCTTTCGCAATTACTGCTTTTGTTACAATTTCTCTATAATTAGCCATACGTAAACCTCCTAATTTAATTTATGCAAAAATACTAAAATATTGCTAAAAATATGCTAAAATTAAAAAGTAGGAGGTGCATTATGGCATCAGCAATGATACATATAGCAGTAGCTAAATTATTAGAAAATGAGTTAAATATAAAAAATAAGAAAGATTATTATCTAGGTTCTATTGCTCCTGATATTTCTAAACAAATAGGTCTTGAAAAGTATATTTCTCACTTCGCTAGTATTTCAAACGAAGATATACCTATCATGGAAAACTTTACTAAGAAATATCCTCATTTTAAGAAGAATGATTTTGACTTAGGTTATTATATTCATTTATATACTGATAAATTATGGCATGAAGATTTTAAAGAGAAAATTATTTGTAATGAATCTATTCGTCTATTAGATGGAACTATTATTAATTTACCACTTGATGAAATAAAAAAATTAGTCTATCAGGACTACACTAATTTAAATGTTCAATTAATTGATGAATATGGTCTTGAACTAAGTCTTTTCTATGAAGACTTTAAAGAGCCTAAAACTAATATTAAAGAAATACCAGTCGATAAACTAAACGTCTTAGTTGAACAAATGGGTATCATTCTAATTAATTCATACAGTAGCAAAGAACATCTCTTTGATCTAGAACTAGTCAAAGACTTTATTAAAACTTGTCACGACAAAATATTAAATGAACTAAAAAAATACTGATTTCTCAGTATTTTTTTAGCAGCCATCATTACTTAATACATTAAATTCACTAACTACTCTAGCTGAACTAGAAACAGAATTCTTATCTATTTCATATAAATAATATTGTCTACTAGAACTACATTTATTACAATGTCTCTTTGTATTAACTGTTACTATTACTCTAGAACTATTAACTTGATATCCAGCAATACTTACAAATTCATCATAACAAGTATCAATATTTAGTGCTACTAAAATGTAATTAGAACTATAAAAGTCTGCTTGACTTAATTGATTATCACCTAATTTACTATATTGATCATAACTAGTAATAACTTGACTATTAAAATAACTACTTTGATTAATCTTTATTGTTCTAGGTGTTACAACCTTCCATTTAGCATACAAAGTAACATCGCCTGTAATATTTACTTGACTAGCACTAATTACTTGATTATTAAATGATCCATTATCAAAGTACCATCCTTGAAATTGATATCTATTTTTACTAGGTACTGGTAATTCTCCATAAGTACTACCATAAGTAACACTCTTATTATTAACTCCACTACCACCATTACTATTAAAGTATACTGTATATACTTTCATAGTCCACATAGCTGTAAAAGTCATATCTCTAGCAGGTACAGTTTCTGGAATTTCTTCACTCCAACCATTAAAAGTTGAATTTGCTTTAGTAAAACCAGTTGGAGCTACAATCTTAGTTCCATATGCTTGTTCTAAAACTATATTGTCACTTCCATTATCTAAAACAAAAGTAATTTTGTATTTATTTGGTGTCCAATGTGCATATAAAACATTAGCATTAACACTCTTATATAAAGTAACAGAAGTAACAACAGTACCACCTACTTCTTGTGTATACCAACCATCAAAAGTATATCCTTCTCTAACTGGATTATCCAAATTAGCATAAGTACCATTAGAATTTATATTAATTGTTTTAATTCCAGTACCATCATTTAATGTAATAGCAATCGTATTACCAGTACTACCATTATTACTAAATGCTTTATATATACCAAATCCCAAAGCACAAACAACTAAAATAATTCCTAAAATAATAAGTATTTTCTTTCCATTATTTTTCTTATCTTCATTATCTTCTTTATATGAATCTGCTTTTATTTTTTTACTTTTTTTCTTTTTTGGCTTAGTTTCTTCTTCATCATAATTATCATCAAATTCATCAAACATCTTACTTCACCTCATATTCTAAAATAATTCTATCATATAACCCTACTTTTTCGTATAAGTTTTAACTGTTTCACTAACTATTTCTGGATTACTTAAAAAATCATGTTCATAAACACTAGGTAACATTTGTCCATTATTTATAGTAAATCCCATTTTATCTAAATCTCTAAAAGCACCTTTGTCTTCATCCAATTGATAAAACTTATCATTTATTTCTACTCCTAGCCATGCATGAGGAACATTATCAACTCTACCATATACAGCACTAGCATTAATTCCCATATATGGATTATGTAGTAAAGCTTCTCCCAATCTAGCTTTTCCAGAACAAACACCTTGACGTTTTAAAAGTGTTCCAACTGGTCTAGAAAAATCTGAAGGAGCATCACTTCTTAAAACACGTCTACCATTAACTATTTCAGTAGCTTCATAAGCATATTGAATATTGTTCTTCACAAAATCATAAATAATTTGTGTCTTATCAAAATCATCTAATCTATCAAAGTCATACTTATCATATAATCTTTGCATAAACTCTGGAATAAATTTTTTTAAAAATTCTGCACCTTTTAAAACGTCTTTATTTACTTTACCTCTTGCCCTATCCATATTTTTCATCCAAAGTAAAGTGGTTTCAGGCACCATCAAAGTACCTCTACATAATTCAACTTTTAAATCTTTTATTTTTAATGGTTCATAATCAACTGGCATATATAAACCAGTCCTTTTATTATCCCAACCACATTCACTCATAAAAGCGTTATATAAAGGCATTGTTTCATTAGACAATACAAAGTTTGCTGCCACAAGTTTAGACGTGTTTAAAAATTTAATTAACTCAAAACGTCTAACTGCATCTTCATTAGAACCTTTTCTACCTTGATCAAATACTGTAACTCTAATTGGAGCACGAAAATCTTCAAATAATACATCAGATTCATCAAAAGAAACTGTAATATCATAAACATCTCCATTATCCCTAAAATTACATAAACCCCTTTTAACTATTCTATCATAATTAGCCATAATCACACATCCCCCCAAAGTTTGCTATATTATACCACAAAACAAAGAAAAAAGCAACGTTTGTTGCCTTTCTGATCTTATTCTACAATAGTTCCGCCCCATTCAACAACTGTAAATCCAGTTCTGATTGGAGAAGTAAGTTTTTGCTCTTTTAAAGAAATCTTTTTATCCAAAGGTTTTGTATCCATCATAACACGGATAACACTATTTGGAGTTGGACTTACCATAAGTGGCATTTCCTTATCAATTTCCTTCTTTGTTTCAAAGTAAACATAATTGTATTTATTATGTTCCATCTGTGGTAACCAATAAATTATAAACTCATTAGCTTCTCTATCAGTCAAACCTAAAATTCTAAGTTTTTCTTCTAAGAATTTAGCTGTATCCTTACCAGCTACTACAAAACCCTCATTATGCATCTTTGCAGTAGTATTAATACCTTCCCAATACAAACCATAATAAGTTCTATTATTATATTTAATTGTTCCATCAGAATAAGCATCTACTGTCCAACCATTACCATATTTAGGATAAGTAGTTGTTAACTTACCTGGATATCCTAACTTAACAGTAACACGACTCTTATGAGTTGGATATAGATAAATCATTGGTTTCTTACTTATAACCTCGCCACCAATAATAACTGTATCTATACATTTCCACTTTGCATACAACGTAACATCACTAGTAATAGTTACTTTAGTCTCTATTGTTACTCTATTCTTAAATGTTTCATTATCAAAATACCATCCTTGAAATTCTTCAGTTGACGAATTCATTGGTAACAAATCACCAAAAGCCTCGCCATAAGTAACTTTCTTACTTCCAACAATCTTACCTTCACTACTATAATAAACTGTATATGTATTTGGAACCCACTTTGCATATACCGTAATATCACCTGTAATGCTTACTTGACTTGCACTAGTAACTTGACTATTATATGATCCATTATCAAAATACCATCCTTGGAATTGATAACCAGTTCTACTAGGTACTGGCAAATCTCCATAAGTACTACCATAAGTAACACTTCTACTATTACATGCAGTTCCACCATTACTATTAAAATTAACTGTATATGAACTAACTTTCCATTTTGCTGTAAAAGTCAAATCTTTAGCAGGTACTGTTTCTGGTACTTCTTCACTCCAACCATCAAAAGTTGAATTTGCTTTAGTAAAGCCAGTTGGAGGTACAATCTTAGTTCCATATGCTTGTTCTAAAACAACATTACTTTCTCCATTACCTAATACAAATGTAATCTTATATTGTTTAGGTGTCCAGTGTGCATACAATGTTGTTACATCTACTGTTTTATATGTTGTAGAAGCAGTAACAACCGCACCACCTACTTCTTTTGTATACCAACCATCAAAAGTATAACCTTCTCTAACTGGTGTTGGTAAACTATCAAATGTTCCTCCTGAATCAACACTAATTGTCTTTGAAGAACCATTGCTATCCTTTAAAGTAATAACCACTAAATCTCCTTTAGTACTATTACCTCCCTTAAAGAAAAACTTATATGCACCAAACCCTACTGCACCAAGCACTAAGACAATAATTAAAATAATTAATAACTTATTTTTCTTCTTAGGCTTCTCTTCTTGAACCATACTTCACACCTCTTACCTTCATCTTTATTTTATAATACTAAATATTTTTTGTAAAGAAAAAAGAAGTAAAGTTTAACTTCACTTCCTAATCATTAAGTACATGATAAAAATAATCATTAAGTTCATCTTTGACGTAGTTAATCATCTGATTAACTCTTTCTAAATGTTCCATATAACTAACATATAATGGTATCTCATTAAGTTCTTTTTCTAACTTCTTAACTTCTAATAACTTATCATCATCATGCGTATTAACATATTGTTTCTGTAACTTTTTAATAGAATCAACTAATGAAGTAATATCCTCACTCTTTGCCATCTTCTCTTTTAAAAGAATACATTTCTTATAATCATCACTATTAATAATACAATTAATAACTTCATCCAATTTCTTATTCACAAAGCTCTCCATCTAAACTCCATGTCTTAGCGTCAACCACTTTTACTTTAACAATATCTCCTACTTTAATATCTTTATCAACTGTAAAGTTAATCAACTTATTAGTATCTGTATATCCATAATACATATTATCTTTATCTGATAAACCTTCTACTAACACTTCAACTACTTTACCTTCTAATTTTTTGTTATTTTCTAAGAAATATTTATTAACCACGGCATTTAATCTTTGTAGTCTTTCTTCCTTTACACTTTCTTCTACTTTATCTTTTAGTTTACAAGCAGGAGTACCTTCTCTTTCTGAAAAGATAAATGTAAAGGCATTGTCATATTTACACTTATTGACAAGATCAAGTGTTTCTTGAAAATCTTCTTCTGTTTCTCCTGGAAAACCTACAATAATATCTGTTGATACAGCACAACCAGGTACTATTTTCTTTATCTTATCAAATAATTCTAAATAACTCTCTTTAGTATATCTTCTACCCATTAATTTTAAAACTCTACTAGATCCTGACTGTACAGGTAAATGTATAGAAGGCATAATATTAGGATACTTTCCAATAACTTCAATCATTTCATCTGTAAAGTCCCAAGGATGACTTGTCATAAATCTAACCCTAGGAATATCTTTCTTCGCAATATCCTCTAATAAATTAGCTAAAGTATAATCATCATATAAATCTTTTCCATAAGCATTAACATTTTGTCCAAGTAAAGTAATTTCTTTATATCCATCATTAACTAACTCATCTACTTCTTTTAATATATCTTGATAAGTTCTACTTCTTTCTCTTCCTCTTGTATAAGGAACTATACAGTATGTACAAAACTTATTACAGCCATAAATAATATTAACATAAGCTTTATAATCATTAGTTCTAATAACTGGAAGACCCTCTACTAAGTCTCCTTCTTTAGAAAATACTTCTATTTGTAATTTATTTTCTAAAATAGCTTTATCTATTATATTAGGTAACTGATACAAATTATGTGTACCACATACAAAGTTAATCCATTTATACTTATTTAAGATCTCTTCTACTACACTAGCCTCTTGAGCCATACATCCACAAAGACCAACTATCAAGTCTTTCTTAGTACTTTTAAGATGTTTTAATCTACCAAGCATACCAAATGCTTTATTATGAGCATTTTCTCTAATAGAACAAGTATTAAGCAGTACTAAATCTGCTTTCTCATAATCATCTACTTGACTAAATCCTAAAGAAGTAAGTAATGCTGCAATATTCTCACTATCATGTTCATTCATTTGACAGCCATAAGTTTTAATAAAAAAAGTCTTTCCTTTGTATTTATCTTTAACACTTTTATCTAAGTTAAATTCAACTCTTCTATATTTCTTATCTTCTCTTTTTCTTGCATCTGTATAATTTGGTAAATGCATAAGACCACTTCCATTTCTATTCCTATCTATAATAACCTATCGAGGAAAAAAAATCAATCAAAGAAAAAGTACTTTATAACTTAAAAGTACTTATCTTCTTATTTATTTTTGAGTATGTTTTTTTACCTTAGCTCCATCATAACCATTTAACTTGCTTTCACAATCAGCAATCTGACTATCTGTATACCACCCTTGATCTTTTGCCATTATAAAAGAATCACGAGCGCGTATATAGTCTTCCTTTGATCTACCTCTTCTTCTATAACATAGACCTAAACCGCCATAAATATGAGGTTTTGGTCTTTCTATTTTACTACATAAATCACTATAAATTTCTATTGCGGCATCATAATAACCATTCGCACAGAATTTATCAGCCCTAGATATATTACTCTGTAAATTTTCATAAAAAGCCTTTTTATCTTCCGGAAGAGAAACATATCTAATTGCCACTCTATCATCAACTAAACTAACGTTAATATTTGGAATTTGTGAAAGTATTTTAATAACTTGTTTTCTTTCAGTTGGATCTAATTTTTCTAAAACACGAAAACTTTTATTCTCTTTAACATAAGTAACTACATCACTAAGTAAAGCAAACTTCTCATCATCATCTTCTTTATCAGTAATGCTAGAAGACTCTTCAACTTCTTCTTTACTACCATTATCTTTCTTATCATCATCACTAACTAAAACAGGTTCTTTAACTTTTTCTTTATCACCATTATTAGGTAAAGTTTCTTTTTCCGCTTTCTCAGATCTATTCTCATCTAAACCAAGTTGCATACTTAATTCTTTTCTTCTTTGTTGTGACTTTTCTTCTTCTTCAAAAGTCTGTCTAAAGAATTCTCTATCAGCAACAGGACCACCCAATTTTTCTATTGAAAAAACTAAATCCATATAAACTTTTGCTCTTTCTAAGTCACCTGTTGAAATAGCAAAATAATATTCAGGAATATAACTACTAGCATCTATTACTTTATCCCCTTTTGTAATCTTACCTAATGCCACTGCTGGTTCTACAAAATATGCATCTCCATTTAATACTGAAAGTTTAATCAAATTACTCATGTAATTCTTATATTGACCTAAACCACTCATTGTAAGATATTTTTCAACATCTTCTGCTGCTTTTTCTCCGTCTTTATTCGCAAAATCCTCAAAAATAGTATTATAGCTTCTTTTTACTTTACCTAAAACTCCAGTAAGTAACATTTCATAAATTGCTTCAATTCTAGTTCTTTTTCCATTTTCTTCTGTATATGATCTATTCAATTCCAAAGCAGTTTGATAATCATTTGTATATATAGCATTATAGAATCCTGAATTACCACCATTAGGATTTAATGAAAATTTCCCATTATCAATATCAAAGTAAGCATTACAAATTTTTAAATACATTTCCTCAGCTAAAAATAATCTTCTTTTTTGACTTTGTTCAGTTAATATTCTCTTTACTCCATCAAAATCATTATATTTTTCCAATGCTAACATAATTTTCTTTGCTGTATCTCTTTTTACAGTTAAAGCCTCATGTAAAATAACCTCAAGAGTTTTATCTAAAGCAGACTTATCATCTGTATCATGAAGAACTTTATAAGCTGCCATATAGTGTTGAGAAAAAACACTACTACAAAGAACATTTCTTCTAGTCATCTCAGAAGTATTTTCAGATACTAAAACATCTTCTAACTTCATGTTAGCTACTTTATCTTTATATTTTTCTGGTATTGGAGTAATAAATGAAAATAAATATAAAAGTAAATTTGCACTTTCTTTTAAACTATTTTTTCCACCTATAATATCTATATAATCAAAAATATCTGCATAATCATGATTTCTAGCTTTAATTTCTATTATAAGATAAGCAGCCTCAGTATTCTTAGGATCTATTTCAAGTACGCGTAAAAGGGTCTGCATTTTAAACTCATCATTGGCACATGGTTCAATCTCTTGTTTATAATAATTCAATAACATATTTTCATTATAAAATCTATAAACATGCAAACTTTTTCTAGAAATAGACAACAAATTTCTAACATCTTCATCTGTAAGTCCAATCTCTCTTAACTCTTTTGTTGTTATTCTCCCATTAAAAATTATTCTATTATATACTCTTTTTATTGATACTTTATCAAGCATACTTCTTCACCACCATAAATTTAAAAAAGCAACCAAATTAATTAGTTGCCTCACCATTATATGAATTAATGATAACGCTAAGTGTATTATTATCGTTACTCATAATTTCATCCTTTATTTGATCCCAATGTGTATTAATCTTTTCTACTAAGTCTTGCATATCAGGAATAAGCTCTTTCTTACCTAAACTTTCTACAATTATTTCTAAATTATTTAGTTTAGAGTACTTACCATAATATTTATTATACAAGCATGCTCTACATAATTTCTTAAATACTTTTATGTCAATATCATTAAAACGTTTATCTCCAAGTATTTTTATCGCAGCTCCTATATAATTATTATTAATAGCTTTGTCAAACATAGTCTCTCCCTTTTTATTTTTTATATTAGGAAGATAATTTTTCTTTTTCATAAGCTGTGCAATAATTGCTATTGCTGAGGCAGAGTTATCCATCGCTAATATATGACCAAATGTATCTCCATCTTCATTTTGATGATTTACATCCCAGTTTTTCTTTTTCATCAAAGTTAAAACTAGTTCATATTGTTTAGCTTTAAGTAACCTAGTAACTACATCATTACCAACACTATCACAGAAGTTTACATCTATTTTATTCTTTTCAACCAAATCCCATACTACTTCGAATTCACCCATCTTAATATAATTAAATATCGACGCTGGATCCTCATTATGGTCATAAAACATTTTTAACACCTCTTTGTTCATGTGACATTTATATATTCTACAAGAATATCTATTTTTTGTCAAATTTATTTCTTACCTTAATAATGAGACAATTAAAAATATTTTATACAAAAAAAAGTAATTTTTTTAATTACTTTTTCTATTTTTAACTAATACTAAGTAGCTAGCAGCACCAACTATCGCAAGGCAAAATATAACTCCTGAAATATACATACTAGTTGTTGGATTAAGTAATTCCTTAAAACTTACATCTATTATTACGTCTTCATTTGGCATCTCAAAAGTATTATCCACAACCTCTATTTCTCTACCACTTACTGTATAAACTCTTAAACTTTCTATCTTAAAACCAGCCTGTAGCATAACAGTATAAACTATTTTTTCATTTTCCATTGAAAAACTCTTAGATACAGCTACTCTTCCACTACCACTAATAACATTTGTCTTTATTTGATATCCTGTACCATATTTAACAACATAGGCTTTTGTTTTAAAGTACTGAATAACAGGCACTTCAGTAGAACATTCTTTTTCCACTCATAATATTCTTTAAGTCTAAGATTAAAAACTACATAACCATCATTAAACTGATAAATACCATAACTCTTAATATTTCTATTAATATCTATTAATTTACCATTCTTATCATATATCTTAATCCTTCTAAACCTATTAAATATATATTCTGTTTACTATCTTCAAATAAACCATAACTAACAAATTCTCTTCAAATTCATCTTTCCACAATAAAAGACCATCAAATGGTCTTCTACTTAATGCATAAATGAAGCTAAAATCATTATAATTACAGAAAGTGTATTTTGATAAAAATGTACTAACATATTAGAAGCCATATTATTAGTTTTAACATATGCTGCAGCTAACCATGCACCCATTGCTCCATATATTAATGTATTAATAATAAATGACAATAATTCTGTCTCAGATAATGTATGTAAAAGTCCAAACAATAATCCTGAAACAACTATAAATACTACATCATTCTTAATTAATCTTCTAACGCTTCCTCTAAATACTGACTCTTCTACTAAAGGAGCATAAATCACAGCGATTGGTGCTACAAACCATAATGGTAAACTATTAAGAATAGCTTGGTTAGAAGATACTGAATCAGTACCTAAAACAATTATTTTAACTACATTAAGTACTATTAATGTTAAATACATCAATCCCCAATGTTTTAAAGATAACACCGCATATCCTTTAAAGTTCTTACTTAGTTCCTTAAAATCTCTCGTAAAAGTCTTTCTAAATACGAATATTGAAAATAACATCAAAAATAAATAAACCAAGACTTGATAAGTAACATTTAAAGCTGCATTACTAAATGAAACTGGTGTAAATAATAAGAAATAATAAACAGCCATCAATACTATAGTCCATATATAATCACTCTTACTGTTTTTTAATAGTTTAAGTCTTTCAACTTCTTTATCCTTTTTAACTATCTTTTTAACGTCTTCTTTCTTCTCCGTAATAATTTCTTTTAAGTTTTTCTTTTCTTCAATCCAACTACTCTTACTAAGGAATAAAACTAGATTTACTACGGAAAGAATTAAAACTAAGTCGCTGCTACCAACTCCAAAAACAATATTAGTAATTAATAAAGCTTTAATTAATGATTTGTTTTCTTGTTTCTTCATAGTTAAAAGTAGTACAAGTATTAAAGCATTTAAAACACCAATTACAACTGCAGAAACCTGTAACAACATTGTAATTAGTTCTACACTTACAAAATCACTAGCCTTAACTCCCATAGCCTTAAAACTATTATCTAAAATCTTAATTGTCTGACTGGCACTTTCAGCTGCCACAAAATAAGTAAATATGCAAAAAAGAATCAAAACAACAGTTAAAATTACTATGATTCTTTTTTTCTCTTTTTTCATAGTATCACACCTCTTTCTGATTTAACGATAATACAAAAAAGAGATTAAAACAAGCATGTTTTAATCGCCATTTTAATCTTTACAATAACTTTACACTAATTTAATTTATTTCCACAATTAGTACAGAAGTTTCCTCCATTTACAGGACTTCCACAGTTAGAGCAGAACTTTCCACTTCCACCTGCATTATTACCTTGTTGTTGGAAAGCATTAGTTACAGCTCCACCAATCATACCACCAGATGCCATATTCATCATACCAACACCAATTAAACCATTAGCAGCTCCATTAGCGTTATTTGCAGCATCTTGAACAGCATTTGCATAAGCTCCTGTAAGTGTACCTTGTTGCATATGACTATTAGAAGATAATTCATAATTATCAATCTTCTTATTAGATTCTTCATCTAAAGTTACACTTTCAATTATAAATCCAACAAGACTCATACCACGATCACGAATTGGTTGATCAAATACTTTTTGATCCATAATTTGTTTAATTTCATCAGTCTTGGATGGAAGTTCAAGTACTGGTACTTTATGTTCACTATTACCTAACTCATTTAAGACATTTTGGAATGATCCAATAACTTCAGATCTCATTTGTTCACAAATATCATCTTTACGATATTCTTCTGCAGTTCCTGCTATCTTTGACATAAATACTGCAGGATCACTAATCTTAAATGTATATTTACCAAAACATTTAACTTCTACTCTTAAAGGAGTAAGACTATTAGTCATTTGATTAGGAATTGGATGAGACCAATCTTGGAATGGAATTGGAGCTGGAGTACCAAACTTATTATCCATTATCTCTTTAGCATTAATATAGAAAACAGCTTGTTCCTTACTAGTTCCTCCACCATATACAAAACGTGCCCACATTTCTTTAAATACTGCACCAAATTGTCCAGCAAAGAAACTTGGAGAACTAGATTGATCAAAAGTATAAATACCTTCTTCTGCAGTTGCATCTAAAATTTGTCCATTTTGGAAAATAACTGCAATTTGTCCAGGTGATACTTGAATAGCACTATCTTTAGCAATAATACCATTTGGTGTACTAACCCTCTTCATTAATATTTCTTGACCTAAATCATCACATTTGATATAAGTCTTCCATTGATTGTGTAATGTACTTCCTACTGCACTAGCAGCAGCTTTAATTAAACCCATTATATTTACCTCTTTTCTTTATTTATATTTTATTACCTGCACCATTATTATTTTTAGGTGACTTAGTAATATTAGATCCCATAAATGTATCACTAACTATCTTAATATCTGAATTATCTTTAACTAAGAATTCACTAGATGAATTAGCTTTACCAACCATTTTATTCTTTTTAATCAAAATTCCAATTGTAACAGCCGTAATAATAGCTGACAAAAGAAATAATGATGCCCATGGAGCTTTACTTAATTTTTTTTCATTTTTAACAGTTTGCGGAGCAAGTTCTGTCAAATATTGTTCAGCCTCTGTAATAACATTTAATGTTCCTTGATAATAATCTTTATTTTTAAAATCTGTTATAACAGAAGTTAAAATACCATTTATTTTTCCACTATACAATGATTCTAATGCTGTTGATGGATAAAAATATATTCCTTTGTATTTCATATCAACCAAAAATACAATTGCTGCTTTACCTGTACCCTTACCAAAATTATTATATCTATAGAAAGAATCCGCATAAGCAGCTGAACCAGAGAATTCATTTTCCTTCGTAGTAACAACAACAAAATCTACGCCATAATTATCAACAACTTGTAAAATACGTTGATATAATTGTGCTTCTTCTTCTGCATTAAAAAGATTCGCAAAATCATATATTTTCTCAGTTGCATCAACAGCTGGCGTCTTCATTATATCTTCTAATGTATTTTCATTAATGGTAACTGAATTTTGTACTAAATAATTATTATTCTCTGTTCTAGTATTTGTTCTTGTACTAGCTTCTACTGGAAACCATAATGAGAAACAAATAAATCCTAAAACTAGTAATTTTAAACTCTTTCTCATACACTAGCCCCCAACCAATAAATTCCAAATAGTACTAAGAAACAAGCTACAAAAATAGCAATTGAATAAAGAATAATCTTTTTAGTATCTATTGGTATATTTCCTACCATCTTTCCAGTTTGACCATTCATCGCAAAAGTATAAATTTTATCTTTATATTTAACATTAACCATCCAAACTGGTAACATTACATAATATGTAGCTGTTCTAGTAATTTCCATTTTATTATTCTTAACATTCTTAATCTGATGTTTAACCCTTGACTTAAGTAATGCTTCACAAGTATTCATTGTTCTATCCGCAACTCTTACAAATGCCCTATCTTCTATAACATCATACTTTTCTGCCAAAAAGCCAGATAGATAAGCATGATTATAAGAAACTAATGCATCATATTTAAATGGTTCTAATGAATCCATCAAATTATCATTAAATCTAGATGAAGCGTCTGCCAACACTTTTTCATATTCAAAATGTCCACTAGCTTCTACTTCAAACTTTCTAGTCTCTGTATAATAATAATCTGTATCACTCCATCTTCTAACATCTGCTGCATCAAATAAAACATTTCCATTTGCTAACAAATCATATCCCCAAAATGGGACATAAACTCCTTGAATTTTTTCAATATTAGTTATATCTTTAAATTCTTTAGGCATTAATAACTTACCTTTAGTAAGATTGGAAAAAGCTTGAACTGCCTGATCTTTAACTGTTTTAAATGGAATGATTAAATCAGGTGCTCTACCATCATCAATTCGATCTTTTAAAATAGCTGTACTTCCACAATAAACACAAGATGTTGCTGTAACTGTCTCATCAGCCATAATCTCTGCACCACAGTTTCTACACATATAAACATCTGCCTTTAAAGTCTCATAGTTACTATTATTATTATTAACATCTGTATTAACTTTTTCTTCTACTTTTTCCTCTTTTACTTCTAAAACCGGTATATTATTTGCTGCATCACTACTTGCATTTTTATAAGCTTTCATTTCTTCCAAAGTAAATTTAGAATAGCAATATTCACAATCCCACATTTGATTCAATGGATTAAACTCAATTTTAGCTCCACAAGCTGGACATTTATTGTCCAATGCTTCCACCATATCACATCCCATCTACTCTTATCTTAACTTTATTATAACATAATAAATAATTAAGCCCAAGAAATTTAACAATTACTTCTGTTTTTTTACATCAGATTTAGGAATTAAACTAATATTATCCCCATAAGAAGTAAATTCATCTCTACTATAATCATACTCTTCTTGATTCTCATGCATTGCCCAAATATATTCACTACCACTATGTGAAGCAATTCTATTTACTTCACTAGGACTCTTACTCAAATTAACACTTTCTAAAGAGAAGCCAGAACCATAAATCCTAGCATTCTCTTCAGTTAGTTCAATAAATCCCTTTTTAGTTAATTCTGTCGCCAAAACTTTTCCTTCTGGACTTTGCATTACATAGTATCCAGCTAATGGACCAGTTTTACCTTTAAAAGTACTATTACCTTCAAAGTAATCACCAGCTGTTGCCATTATAGTTACAAAAAACTGTCTATAAGTAACATCAACTATATAATCTTTATTATAATATTCATCATTATCTCTAATTGGAAAAGAACAAGTAATAAATGCATGACTTGCTTTACTATCAGGTAAATATTTAGCATTGTTAATAGTAACTGAAAGACCTAACTCTTCTAATGGAAAACCTGTTACAGCTTGTCCAAATCCACAACACCCCATTAAGGAATCACTTGAAAAATCTTTAGAATTTCTTGCCAAAATATTTCTAGCATTATTAACATCTGCTTTTAAAATTATTTCAACTTCCTCTTTACTTATTCCATCAACCATTCCTGCTTTAATAGAAGCCTGTGCCCTAATTAAACTATTAATTGCTTTTTCTAATTCTTCATCACTTACATTAAAATGTACTGGTGAAGACTCTAATAGAAAAGTAGAACTAGCTTTGTGATCCAAATCATAATCATAAGACTCTACATCATTGTAATAGCAATATTTACGATATTCTAAATACTTATCTTGAAACATCTTATTACGTAAATTAACATCAGGAATATCTAAAATACTACTTAATTCTTTTAAATATCTCTCCTTCATATTACTTAATAACTTTCTTACCACCCATATAAGGTTGTAATGCTTCTGGTACCTTGATACTACCATCTTCTTGATAATTATTTTCAATTACTGCAATAAGACCACGTGGACTAGCAACAACTGTATTATTAAGTGTATGTAAATAATATGTACCCTTTTCACCCTTAGTACGAATACCTAAACGTCTAGCTTGTGCATCTCCTAAAGTAGAACAACTTCCTACTTCAAAGTATTTCTTTTGTCTTGGACTCCAGGCTTCAATATCACAAGATTTAACTTTTAAATCAGCTAAATCACCACTACAACATTCTAATTGTCTAACTGGCACATCAAAGTTTCTAAATATTTCAACAGTATATTTCCACATCTTTTCATACCATTCCATAGATTCTTCTGGTTCACAGATAACAATCATTTCTTGTTTTTCAAATTGATGTACACGGTAAAGTCCTCTCTCTTCTAATCCATGACTTCCACCCTCTTTTCTAAAGCAAGGAGAATAACTAGTCATATGAACAGGTAAATCTTCTTTTTTAATAATTTGATCTTTAAATTTACCAATCATAGAATGTTCACTTGTACCAATTAAGTATAAATCTTCTCCCTCAATTTTATACATCATTGCTTCCATTTCAGGGAAAGACATAACTCCTGTAACTACATCAGAATGAATCATAAATGGTGGAATTGCATAAGTAAATCCCTTATTAATCATATAATCTCTAGCATAAGCAAGCATAGCTTCATGAAGTCTTGCTATATCACCAAGTAAGAAATAGAAACCTTGACCTGATGTTCTACCAGCTGCATCTTTATCCATTCCATTAAGTTTATTAATAATATCTGCATGATATGGTATTTCATAATCTGGTACTGCTGGTTCTCCAAATTTTGCTACTTCTACATTACAACTATCATCTTTTCCAATTGGAACAGAAGAATCAATAATTTGTGGAATAACCATCATTTTTTCTTTTATAGTTTTACTCAACTCTTCTTGTTCTTTTTCTAAAGATGCAATTTCTTCAGCAGTTTTACTAATTTCTTCTTTTATCTTATTAGCTTCTTCAATCTTTTTACTTTGCATCAATTTACCAATTTCCCCACTCATGCGGTTCTTATCAGCTTTTAAAGCATCTGCCCTAACTTGTACTTCACGTACTCTCTTATCAAGTTCATAAACTTCATCAACTATTGGAAGTTTTTCATCTTGAAACTTCTTCTTAATATTTTCCTTTACTAAATCTCTATTTTCTCTTATTAATTTAATATCTATCATATTCTATACCTCCAAAAACAACTTATTATAAACATTTTTATACAATATTTTTTCTCTATCTTCTTCTTTTAATTCACTAAGTAACTCTTCTAATTCTCTTCTAATGGAACTATATTCAAATATCTTTTCTCCTGCATATCCACCACAAAAGTATGTATAAAATTCCATATTATCCGAAGAAACACCTACATGATCAATTCCTAAAATATTAATGATATGTAAAATATGTTTCAAATACATTTCTTTATAATTACCTGTATTCGATACAAATCTACTATAAGAAACTACTCCCACAATTGGATTAAATTCTTTTAATTTTATTAATTGTTCATCAGTCAAATTTCTAAGATGATCACATAATTCAAAACTATTCGAGTGACTAGCAATTACTTTTACTTTTTTACCAAGACGAACTTGTTCTCTTAATAATTCTATAGTATCATCAAAAGTTTCTCTATTCATATGAGACATATCAATACAAATTCCTAAGTCTATTGCTTTAATCAAGAAACTTTTTCCTGCTTCACTAAGTCCATTATGACTTCTATTACCGGAGCCATATTTATTAGGATTATTCCATACTAACAATATATTTCTAAGTCCCAACTTATAAAGTTCTTCTAACTCATTCTCATCTTTAATATAATCACAACCCTCAATACTAAAAACCACTTTAACATTAGGTAAGTACTTTTTAAATAAATCAGTCGCAATTTTAAACATTTCTAAAACATTTATCTCTATGTCTCCAAACTCCGCTTTCATCTCTTCCGAGTTCATGAAATAAAGATTCGCAATCACACCCGAGACATTATGAGTATTATAACTTTTTATCCAATCTTCTACATATGTATAATCATCTCTTAAATAGCATTGATATAAAACATGTAAAAGATCATAATGCATATCTATCACTTTATCATCTCCTAAAAAAAAGGATGATACCAAAGGAGTGCATAAAGCACGGTACCATCCTTAATTAACTTACTTTGATAACGGTCTCCCGGAAGTAAACTTCATCTATAGAGTAGATAAATAAGTATTTAATATCGTTTTCACCAACCACGAATTCTCTAAAATTAAATCATCTTATTATTAGTTCTAATTATCGATTTGTATATATTATATGCTTAAAAATATATTTTAGCAAGTTATTTTTCACACACGATAGCGTCTTCTGGTAACTGACATAAAACGCCTTCTTTAATTTCCAAAGTATCTAAATCATCCTCTGTAATCTCTGAAGTACCATAATGAAAATCATCAACACATAGAGTATACTTTCTTCTTAATCCTTTACCAGTTACTCTTACATATCCACGATAAGGGAAATCATTTATCTTAGAATTACCTATATAACTACTAGTTCCAAAATACTTATTTGCATTATAAAATTTAATATAGAAAGTACTTAACTCATCACTATCAACAATCTTTTCATTACTATTTTTCTCATCACTATCAACTTCACTATCACTGCTATTATCAACTATCTTACAAGTATAATTATTATGTCTATAGTCATATTTAACAGCACTCATAATTAATCCCACATCATTCTTAAATGATCTAGTAATAATTTTTACATAAGCACCATGTAGATATGTTCTAGAAGTATATAAAAGTGCACCCATACATACTAAAATAAGTATGACTATTATATTTTTTATTCTTTCATTAGTTTTAAAATCTGAATTCAAAATCTGATCATCTTGTGTTGGTCTATGATCAATATATCTTATTCCATCAAAACAAGCAGATTCATCAAAAGCTAATACTGGAACATATATAAAAGGAAATAGAGCTACTAAAAGAGCTGGTTTCTTAAATAATTTCCCCAATTTATAGAATGGAATCATAATGCCAACTATCGGTATTAAACACAATAAAACATACGCACCTTTTTCCATAGTAATATCAAATAAAACATACAATCTATAAAAAGGAATTAGTGCTTTCCACCATGTCTCATTACATTTCATAAAAACTAACTGTAAAGAGAAAGTCTCTAACAATATTAAAATTAAACATATAATTGCAATAGTAAAAGATGAATCCATAATCATCTCTTTAAAATCACCAACCATTAAAAATGATTCTAAAAATACAAGTAAGATTCCCACAAAAAGAAAAATTATATTAAATGTTTGGCAAGTCTTTCTTTTTCCAATTTTCTCTGAATATAAAATTTTTGCTCTTCTGTTATCGATAGTCGTTAGTCCAAAACTACCATCAACTGTACCTCCACCAATAACATAGGGTCTCATTCTTTCTTTTTGTCTTTCACTAGGAGCATACTTTCTCATACTAGCATTAGCAGGATGATTATAATTTAATGCTCCGCACTTTATACAACAACGTTGTGAAGCATTCATTTCCGCTCCACAAACATCACAAAATATCTTTTGTTCAGCTGGATTAGTTTGATTATTATCTTGCATATCATCACCTCTACCATATCAAGTATAGTTTACCATATATTTAAAGAAATATAAAATAAAAATGAGGAAAACCTCATTATTTATTAGTACTCTCTTTAGTATCATATAAAATATTATTATATTCACTTGCTTTTCTAAAAAAGTTAACTATATCGTTATTAGTAGGAATAGCACCTTTATATTCTCTATCATCTACATCAGTAAATTTAGCTTTACTTCTAAAATAAGCATTAGCTGAAGGATAACCATCCTTTTCTGAAATATCAGAAAAATATGTTTTTTCATATCCATACTCATCTACTACTACAATATAATCAGACATCACGAAACCAGAAAATAATGTCCCTAAAAATAACTCTGTAAATCTACTAACATTTCCCACTACGGATTTTAAACCCGTATAGTTACCATTCTCATCTATTGAAGCATCTTGTTTCATTATTAATTTACCTGTTTTTGAATCAACAGTTTCAGTTCCCATTAAAATATAATATTTAGGAATCTCATTAAAGATACTTTCATAACTTCCAGTTACATATCCACCCATATTTATAATTTTATAAGTAGTTTTATATAATCCATCATCTTCAACAATGCCAGTACCACCACTATCTAATATCACTCTTTTATAATAATTATCACCCATATTATATCCTCCTACAACAAAAATTCACTAATAAAGTGAATTCTTATTATCTAACCAAAGCAGCCTTTACTTCTTTTTTAATACACTTGTTTTCCTTTAGACTATAACCATCTGGACAAGTAAATTCTTTATCTACAGTAATAACACAAGCACCATCTTCTAATTCACCTTTTGGACAATACTCAACAGCATCAGTTTTAACTGTTCTATTAGCATCATAATAACAAATATTACTATCTGCATCTAAAGCACCTTCACTACCTTTATATTTCTTATAGTCAGGGCACTTATAACTTACATCAACTTCACTCTTACATACTGTAGAAGTTGAAGCACCTCTATAACCATCTGGACAACTACCAGTAGCTTTAACTGTATCAGTCATAACACAATTAGTGCCACTTAAAGTATAACCATCTTCACAATAATATTCTTTATCGCTAGCTGTACTTTCCTTTTTCCAAACTGCATATAAAGTTGTAGATCTCTTAATTGCAGTATCTTCACCAATTTCAACACCATCATTATCTTCCCAAGTTACAAAAGTATAACCCTTTTTAGTTGGTGCCTCAGGTAATGTCAATGTACTACCTTTAGTAAGAGAAATACTATCTACTGCACTACCACCCTTAGTATCAAAATGAACAATTACTGTATCATTATTTTCATCATACAATGCGACAAGATAAACATCACCCATTATTTTAGTATTAAAATTAAATGGCTCAGTGGCAATAATATTTTTACCAGACTTATCTTTAGTAACTAAATACCAACCAATAAAGTCTTCTCCTAAATCAGTATCAATTTTACTCTTATCAACTACACCACCATAGTCAACATAAACAACCTTATTCTTTCTTCCATCTTCATAGTCAAAAGTAACTTTTATTCTCTTTACTAAGAAAATAACAAGAGCCACTGTAAAAATTAAAGCAATTGCTCCTAAAACAATAAGCATCATTCTACTTATTCGCTTTTGTTCTTGTATTGCTTCTCTCTCTATCTCTTCTTTACTCTTTTCAACTACTTCTTCCTTTTTATCTTTTTCTTCTTCTTTAAAAAGGTCTTGAGTATTATTTTTTTCTTCTTCCATAATAGCCCTCCTTATCCTACTATTTATAGTATAAACTAAATTAAAAAAAATGAAAAGAATAAAAATAAAAAAACCTAACAAAGTTAGGTAATTTCTATTTAGCTTCGACAATAAGTTTTATTGCTGTTCTATCCTCTCCATCAATTACGATATCTGAGAATGCTGGAATACATACTAGATTTTTTCCAGATGGTGCCACAAATCCTCTTGCAATAGCAATTGCTTTTATTGCCTGATTAAGTGCTCCTGCACCTACAGCTTGTATTTCTACACTACCTTTTTCTCTAAAGACATTAGCTAAAGCTCCTGCTACACTATTTGGATTAGATTTACTACTTACTTTTAGTATTTCCATATATTATTCATTCCTTTCTACACTTTAATATATGGTCAAAGTAAAAATAATATTACTAATCTTCAATATACCATGTTGTATCAATAAATCTTTTTTCGACCTCTACCCCATTTTCATAAACATGCAAATAACTGGCATAACCTCTATCTCCTATTTGCACTGATTCAGTACTATAAGTTTTACCTTTTTTAGCATCATGATTAGACCAAAAATCCACATGTGCCTCACCACCTGTTGCATAAGCAGATATATACAAAGGATAATCATAAGTATTTTTAAATTGAAAATCAACATACCAGCCACTAGAATAACTAGCTACTGTCGCATCTAATCCCCCAGGAACATAAACAGACTTCTTCGCATGCGGATATCTCTTAACTATTTCAAGTCCTCCCAATAAAGCTGTATTATATATCGTACTAGCAATCTGACATACTCCATTCCCTACAAATTCATAATAAAAAACATAGCCATCACGATCATAAGGACCAGCATATTCATAAAACGAAAAGACTTCACCTGGTTCCAAAATAACTCCATCAATAAAATTAAGTGCTGCTTTTAAATTAGTACCTCTTGAAATATATGGATCAAAAGTTGTAGAGAATGATGACGTCTTCGCATCAATTGAAGCATACTGACTATTCTTACTAGCCTCTTCTTTTACTCCTACTAACTCAACTTCAATATTTCCATCTGCCCTATTATTCACAACCTCTATAATTTTTTGCACAGACTCTACAACATTTAAACTATATCCTTCAACACCAGGAACATAACTTAAATTTCTTTGATTGTCCATTACCAAATTATCATAGACAACATTGACGTCTGCGTCTCTTTTTAAACTTTCCACAACGCTTGTAATGTAATTAATATCATAATTTAATCTATAATTATAAACTTTTTTATCTTCGCCTTTTATTCTTTTTAACTTATCATTAAAATTAAGTGAACTTTGATTAGACTTAATCTCATTAACAATTCCATCAATATCAACTGTAAAATTTAAATCTCTATAAGTATAAACATAACTCTTATCATTACAAACTAACGTAATTGTATTATCTAAAATACTATCTGAAAAAAACTCAATTCTCTTAGACAAATAAATAAAACCAATTTCAGATATCTTATATTTGCCTAAATATGAATTAGGATAAACTGTATCCTTATAATTATTAATAGTAATATATCCCCCAAAAAGCATTCCTACCAAAAACTCAGCTAAAATAGCTAATAAAATAATACTAGTAACTAATACTTTTTTATTCTTTTTTTCCACAACCTTTTTATTAGCCATTTTTTCACTTCCTGTACTTCTAATTCACGAACCTATTATAACATAATAACCAAAAAAAATAGAACTAAATGTTCTACTTAATTGTACTAATTATTTTTGTCTTACTCAATCTTTCAAATAATAGTTGTGAATCTGTAAAAAGATACTTAAAAGCTGAGACAATAAAAAACACAAACCACCAAACAATTAATATTGCGACAATAAAACTGTATTTTGAAAAACTTAAGAGTCTAAAAAGTATATATGGACTAACCACATAAAAAATTATAAATAAAATCCTTCTATAAATAATTCTCTTAATATTACATAAACCATCCATATCAGAAATCATTAAATTTAAAAAAGCCTCACCCAATGTCTTTCCTCTAAAAAAAGAAGGAACCACAAAATAATAAAGAGTGATAACTATAATGGAATAATAATATGGAAGTTTAACTAAAAGGAAGCCATCAAAAAGAAAGAAAAGAAAAAGATCTAAAAAGAACGCCACTGTTCTCTTAAAACCAGAAACATTTCTACCTTTAACTCTTGCCGTCTTATCTAATTCATCTCTTGAAGGTAAAAATTTAATTAAAATACCGGCCCCAAAATAACCAATTAAGCCACCAAGAGTATTTAAAATCAAATCATCCACATCACATAATCTATATCCTCTAGGATAAATAAAATATAATCCTGATAATTGTGTTAATTCAAAAAACAAACTTAATAAAAATGTAAAGAAAACTGTTCGTTTTAAATCACATTTAAGATAATATCTAAGATAGATACCAAAAGGCATTGTAAGTAATATATTAAATATTGGCACATAAAAACAAGATTCTTTAATCGCCACCAAATATGTCTTAAATGAAAATAAATTAAATGATGTTTCTCTAATAAAATCAAATACAAATTTAAAAGGTATTAACTGTATCCTAGGTGTAGTTAGTTTAAGAACTGAATCTCTACTAGGTAACGGTAAAATAATTAGAAAGTAAGCACACATCAAATAAAGAACAAACAGATAAGTAATAACTGTTTTCATAAATAAAATGGAACCATACTTATGATATTGCAAAAGTATAAAAGGTATCGTAATCAAAAAAGCAACTACTGGAAACACTAAAATTGCATACTTTATTATCGTAATATAATCCACACTACCACTTCCCAACATCACTATCATACACCAAATATTTAATTTTTATCCTTACACTTTTGTAAGAAAAAAAGGAATACTAAATATTCCCATTTACGATAGTTTTAAAAGTATAAAGAAGTAACTCTATAAAACTTAAAGGTTTTATATCTTCACTAACTGTTAAATCTGCACTTGATAATTTTTTATTTCCATCTTTAACATATATCTTTCCTACAACATCTCCTACTTTAACTGGTAATTTAAAATTATTAAGCTCCACTTCATAACTGTAATCTTTATTATCACTACCAACATCTTCAACTACAAACAATTCATCTTTTAAAACTATTTTAATCTTATCTTTATTAGCTTTATCCATTTTTATCTCATCAACTACCTCATTTTTATCTTTCAACAAATTAAGTCTAACATTATTAAATCCATAATCTAATAGTTTCATTGCTTCATTATTTCGTACCTTGCTTTCTTTTTCGCCTAAAACAATTCCAATAAGTCTAAGTCCATATTTTTTAGCTGTAACTGCCAAACAATATCCAGCATCATCAGTATGACCTGTTTTCAATCCATCTGCCCCATCATAAAACCTAATAAGTTTATTAGTATTGACTAACCAAAACTTATTATTAGTATTTTCCCTTAAATAATCTTCATAAATTGAAGAAAACTTTAAAATACCAGGATGTTTATTAACTAACTCTTTAGCAATCACAGCCATATCATAAGCTGTAGAATAATGACCATCTTCATCTAGCCCTGTACAATTCTTAAATTGTGTATTTTTTAATCCTAACTCTTTAACTTTCTTATTCATTCTTTCTACAAACTTTTCTTCACTTCCACTAATTACTTCAGCCATTGCCACAGTAGCGTCATTACCACTCGCAACAGAAATACCTTTCATTAAATCACGAATAGACATTTTTTCGCCCTCTGCCAAATAAATTTGCGAACCACCCATATCTGCCGCATTTTTACTAACAGTCACAATATCATCCCATTTAATAGTACCCTTCTCAATTTCTTCCATAATTATAATTTGTGCCACCATTTTTGTCATTGATGCAACAGCAACTTTCTCATTTATATTCTTTTCATATATTACCTTACCAGTACTAGCCTCAATTAACATTCCACTAACTGCATTTTCCAATAATTCCTGTGCATGAACATTAAACGGAATAAAACACATAGACATTAAAAATAAACAAAAAACAACTATTTTTTTCATGTTTACCTCCTATCATTTTTTATGTAAAATAACAGCATTTTATACATATTTTTAAATTTTAATGCTATTATATAATTAGGTGATAATATGACAACAGTAAGAAAAAAACGTCTCAAAATAAAAAAGAAAAACTTCACAATCTTTCTTATTTGTATTTTTCTAATAATCTGTAGTATCTATTATAGTATAACTTTAATAACAAAAAGCATCCATAAAAAAGACACCTTAACACCATATCCCAAAACAGATAATATGTATTTAAATGAGTATAATAAAATGGAAAAAGAAATAAAATTTTATAAAAAAGAAAATGCTGAAAGATACTCTTCTTATCAAAAACTAAATCCTAACAAAAGTTTAAAAGAAATAGTTCTTGAAGTAAATATAGGACTTGATAATCCTTATTATGAAAATAGTAAAAAAGCCATAAATCTAAACAAAGACACAATCTTAGTAAATAAATACAATTACTTAGATGAAGATTATGTACCAGATAACTTAGAAAATATTTCTTCTAAATATGCTCTTGCGAATAAGCAAATGGTAAAAAAGGCTAAAGAAGCTTTTGAACAAATGGCAAGTGATGCTAAAAAAGAAAGTCTTTCTATCATTGCTATGTCCGCTTATCGTAGCTATGATTACCAAGTAAATCTTTATAACAATTACACTAAAACAGATGGCAAAGAAAAAGCTGATACATATTCCGGACGACCTGGTTATTCAGAACATCAAACAGGTTTAGCAGTAGACGTTTATAATGGTAAAACAAAATATACAGAATTCCATAACACAAAAGAATTTACTTGGATGCAAAATAATGGTTATAAATATGGTTTCATTCTAAGATTTCCTAAAGACAAAACTAAAGAGACTGGTTATGAATATGAATCATGGCACTATCGTTATGTAGGAATTGATATTGCTACCTATATCCATAATAATAACTTATGCTATGAAGAGTACTACGCAGAATTCTTAGACAACTAAAAAAGGCTTATTATAAGCCTTTTTCTTTGTCATATTTTTTCTTAAAAAATCTGTATAACATACTAAATAAAGTAATAATTAACCAAAATATAAATACCACATT
Organism: uncultured Bacilli bacterium; assembly: GCA_934162125.1. Taxonomy (GTDB): domain Bacteria; phylum Bacillota_I; class Bacilli_A; order RF39; family UBA660; genus CAG-877. Next base: position 70,513 of record CAKPHU010000003.1, on the reverse strand, counting down.
ACTAATCTGAACTAATGACAAAATATAGTTATTAGTATACATAGAAACAGTATCCATCATATCAACTTTAGAAGTACTAACCACTGCCATAAAACTATAAAACATTAAGAATATTAAAGAAAACATTAAGTAATTAAAACCTTTCTTAAAGTTAGATAAATTATTCTTAAATATTGTTATAACTAAAAATATAACAGATAAGAATACAATCATAAAATATACAGCAGTAGATGGAAAATAAATATATTTCATAATAGCCTTTAATATAATATCAACAGTATAAACTACATAATCATAATTAAAATAAATAACTACACCCAAAAATACAATCATTATTAAAGACATTAAATAATTATATACTTTCTTCTTAGCTTTAATATTAACAACTAAAATCAAAAAGAAAAGAAGTGTTAATATAGAAAGTCCTATTTCTAAAAAAGATGAACACAATAATCTTCCAATTAATGTTAACTTTTCTAAGAAAGACAATACCATATTACCACCTCCATTAATTAACTAAACTCTCTCTGCAATATAAACAGTTTGATGTGAACTATCATCTTTTGTACAAGTAATTAATGTTAAAGTAGTTTGATCATAATTTCTAATAATACTTACAGTTCCATTCTTTTCTACATTATAAATATTAACAATTCTGTATTGATATCTTACTCCATTATAAGTAACAAAGACATCATTCCCAACTTTTAATCTATATAAATATGCAAAAAACGAAATATAAGCATCACCTGAGTGAGCAATAAGTATTAAATTACCTCTATCCACATCAGGCATCGTAGATCCCACAACCATTGTTACATTGTACTGAATATCATTATATGCCGAGTCAGTACCGTAAAACCCTCTTTTTAATCCTATTCTTGGAATTTCTAATACTCCCAAATATTTACTAAAATCTTCAACTATTGGAGCCTCCTCTTGTGGTGGCTCTTCTGTCTGTTTATCATCCAAGTTATCTGCCTCAGGAACATCTACTTTAATAATATCTTGTTTCCTATTATCATTCATTCTCTCTGAAATAGCTACTTGCATATCAGAATAAATATTCTCTTTGATAAACTTCAAATGTGGCCAACACATTACCATAACTCCAACAAATACAAGGAAAGAGCCAAATAACAATAATTGACTCTTTTTAATTTTTCTATTTTTGTTCCGCTGGTTTAACATTTGCATAAATAACTCCAACACCACTTAATAGGACTATTAAACCAATAAAGTAAATAGTTTGAGCTGTTGACATACCAGTATCTGGAACTCTAGGAGTATAAGTCAAATCTAAATCTTTACCAGCTGATACATTAGTATTAAGTTTTCTAAATGCTGAAATCGTTTGAGCACCCTCTGCTGTATAAAGATAACCCTCTAAAGCTTTAAAAGAACCAGTTACTGAAATTTTTGCAACTTTATTATTATTTGTTACTTTATCAACTGGAACTCTAACATAGAATTGAGTACCAGGACTAAGATTAGATAAATCATCAATCTTATTACCTTGTAAATCTACTGCAAATGTTCCATCTGGAGAACCTGTAAATGAAACTGAGTATCCATTGAAACTACTAGCTGGTGTAGCATTAATAGTAACTAAATTTGATTGATAATATTTATTATCACTAGTTAAACTAACACCATCATTCATATTAATTTTTAATACTTTAATTGGATTTTTACGTCCTTCAATTGCTTGTTGTACTAAAGGAACAATCTTATCAACAAGAAGTGGAGCCTCTGTTGTATATGTAGCTTTACCATTCATTGTATAATATGTTGGATCTTCACCAACCATAACTCCTCTAGCATTATTGATTCGGCATAAATCACTAGTACAATTATTAATATCATTATCGTTTTCACAAACTCCTGCTGCAGTTAAATTTCCACCACAAGATAATTCATTTTCTGGTTTAACTTGACCATATTCTTTTAAATCATATGCATTTAAGTAAAGCCATATAGCAACTTGTGTCATCCATGTTCTTAAAGCTGGATTATAAGCTTCACCAGATGGTGTTATGAAATTAGAATCATCATCTAAAATAGCCATTAATGATAGCATACCATAATCAGCAATGGCATTACCTCTTCCAAATGTTGTGTTTTTGATAAAGTCTACTTTATGTTGCCAACAGTAAACTTGAATCAAATCTTGACTACTGCTAGAACTCTTAACATAATAAGGTACAACTGTAAAACCAGTATCACTAATTATTTCTTGTGTTGGTTCTTGTGTAATAAAAGTATCTGGCATCTCATCAACTGTTGGTATAGCATAAGAAGGTTTATCAAAACCAACAACTACTATAGCCGCAACAATCAATAGAGAAACGATTGCTAAAGATGCTAATCCATAAAATATTTTTGATTGGAAAAAGCCATCTTTTTGTCTTTGATTATTATTCATATATATTTTTTCCATAAATAACCCTACCTTTTCAAATATAATTATAACATATTTTATTTAAATTCAAAGAAAATTTTAATTAATTACGAAAATATTACTAATTTTTAATTTATCTGGTATTTTATCCACAAATATTCTAGCTAAGACATCATCTTTTTTAACTGAATCTCCAACTAATTTTTCTAAATAAATACCAACACCATGATTAATTTTATCTTCTTTATTAACTCTTCCAGCACCAAGTTTAACTGACAATTTTCCAAGTTCTAAAGCATTAATTTCTTTTAAAGTTCCACTTCTATCTGCTAAAACTTCTACTACACTATCACAAACTTTAATTGAATTAATATCTCCACCTTGTGCCTCTACAAGATTAACAAACTTTTGATAAGCCGTTCCATCATTAATTACCCTAATAACTTGATTATGTGCTTCCTCATAAGGAATTTCTTTTCCCATACTTACCATGTTGCTAGCAAGTTCTACACAAAGTTCCACTAAATTATTATTTTTCTCTCTTCCAGCTAAAACATCAACAGCCTCTAAAACTTCAATACTATTACCAACAGCTCTACCAAGAGGTGTATCCATATCACTAATAATAGTTCTAACTTCTCTATTATAGTATTTACCTATTTTTAGCATTAATTCACTAAGTTTATTAGCATCGTTCATCGTTTGAAGTAATGCCCCATTACCTACTTTAATATCAATAAGTATCTTATCAGCTCCACCAGCTATCTTCTTACTCATAATACTAGAAGCAATTAAAGGTATTGATGAAACAGTTCCTGTAACATCTCTTAAAGCATAAATAGCTTTATCCATTGGAACTAAATCAGCAGTTTGACCAGTTACAACAACTCCAATATCTTTTACTTGTTTAAAGATTTCTTCATCACTAAGATTAGTTCTAAAACCTTTAATACTTTCTAGTTTATCAATAGTACCACCAGTATATCCTAATCCTCTACCACTCATTTTAACAACAGGTACACCAAGTGCCGCAACTATTGGAGCAATAATTAGTGTTGTCTTATCTCCAATTCCACCAGTTGAATGTTTATCAACTTTAATACCCTCAATGGCACTAAAATCAAGAGTTTCACCACTATCTATAAAGATCTTAGTTAAATCAAATATTTCTTGATCAGTCATTCCTTTAATACAAATTGCCATCAATAAAGCAGACATTTGATAATCTTTAATAGTTCCTTTTAAATAATTATTAAAGAAAAACTCTAACTCTTTATAAGTTAACTCTCCGCCTAATCTCTTCTTATTAATAATATCTACTATCACTCTAATACCCTCCTAAATATAACCGAATCCCTTTTTTCATATCCACACTTTTCATACAAATGATGAGCTGCTACCCTTTCTTTTCTAGAAGTAAGTTCAATATATAAAGCCTTATCATTAGATGCAATCTCCAGCACCTCATCCATCATCATATATCCAATACCCAAATTGCGATAAGCACTATCAACACAAACATAGTCAACTAAATAATATGGTCTTCCCTTAACTAAATCCAAAACCCTAGTCAAAACCAGATATCCAACTACCTTATCATCAACTACACCAACTAATTCTTTATAGTTATTATCCGGATTAACATTAACTTTTTCCACATCAAAAGCCTCTTTAATTATCCTACTAACATCAAAATAATCAGTCATCATATATTCTCTAACACCTATCATTTGACTATCACCTATTATAAATATACCACAACAAAGAAAAAAATACTAGTTACCCAGTATTTAATATTTATGATTTTATAAGTACTTTTAATTTATCTTTATCTTCCTTATCCATTTTTTCCATAACCGCAAATTCATGTTCTACAAACTTATCTTTATCAGCTAATATTTCTTGCATAGTACCTAAAAATTTTTTATATTTATCATCTGGATAATACATCTTTGCATATCCACCTTTTCCATATTTACTAGCTAATTTTTTATACGAATAATCAATCACTTGCAACAAAGAAGGATTTTCATCTCTATGTTTTTCTGCTTGAAATAAAATTGATCTTCTCAACATATTATAAACAGAAACCTCTCTATCTGCAGATGAGACAAGCTTCCCATATACACTTCTTGCTTCATATTCTAATGAAGCTCTATGATCAGTAATTGCTTCAGCCATTATTTCAATTTGTTCAGGGCTAAAGAACTCATGCATTTTTTCATCTTCTTTAAACATTTTAGCTGAAACTTCTTCATGATTCTCAGGATCCTCTTTGTACCCTATATCATGAAATGCAGCAATAACATAAACCATATTTAAATCAACATCTAATTGAAATGTACTAGCTAACTCTAAACTTCTTGCTATAACAGTCTCGATATGACTTCTTCCATGTCCAGCTGCATTATCATCATATAAGGGTAACACTTTCTCATTAACGTATTTTCTTATTTCATTTTTAACTAAACTACTCACAATATCACCACTTAAATTATAAAACAGCTTCCAAAAAAAAGCAAAAGAAGACTAATCTTCTCTTGCTTCCTTCTCTTCTGCATCCGCCTCTTTCTTACTAGTTAAAAATGTTATTTTTTCCGCAATAACATCCATATAATATTCTTTCTTTTTATCTTTTTCTTCCACTCTTGATTGTAATCTCCCTTTAACGCCAATAATATCACCTTTTCTACAATACTGAGCTGTATTATCCGCAATATTCTCAAAAGCTACACAATCAATAAAATCTGTTTCATATACTCCTTCCATATTTTTAAAACTTCTAGGTATCGCTAAAGTAACAGTCGCAACTTTCTTTCCACTATCAGCCTTATACACTTTAACATTTTTAACTAATCGTCCAACCAAAACAACCTGATTTAACATCTTTCACCTCCTTTCATGAACCATCATAAAGGAAGAAAGAAAAATAAACAAATGCCCAAAAACGCAAATTGAAAACCAAAATAAACCAAAAAAAAGAAAACTTCTAACTGAAATTTTCTTTTTTCTAAACTTAATATTTATACTTAAACAACTTTACAAGTTTTATAAATTTCTTTTAATTAATTGATTCAACTCTACTGCATATTCCATTGGTAACTCTTCTCTAAACTTCTCTAAGAATCCCAAAACAATCAATTCCATTGCTCTTTCTCTAGTAACACCTCTACTCATTAAATAGAATAAGTTTTCTTCACTAATCTTTGAAACTGTCGCTTCATGCTCAATATTACTACTAACATTAAAACAAGAATTAACTGGAATTGTATCACTCTTAGACTTCTCATCTAAAATAAGAGTATCACATTTAACTGTACTACTACTATTCTTAGCTCCACTATTAATTAATACTTTTCCGCGATAAGTAGCATTTCCTCCATTAGAAGCTATACTCTTAGAAATAATATTACTCTTCGTATTTTTACCCAAATGAATCATTCTTGCACCACTATCTTGAATCTGTCCTTCTGAAGCAGCACTTATCGTAATACAAGTTCCATTAGAATTATCTCCTTTTAATACACAACAAGGATACTTCATTGTAACTTTACTTCCTATATTACCATCAATCCATTCCATCGTTCCATTAGTATCAACAAGAGCTCTCTTAGTAACTAAATTATAAACATTAGGTGCCCAGTTTTGAATAGTTGAATAACGACACTTACTGTTTTTACCAACATAAATTTCCACAACAGCAGCATGTAATGATGACTCACTATAAGTAGGAGCAGTACATCCTTCTATATAATGCAAATCACTATTGTCATCAACAATTATTAAAGTTCTTTCAAATTGTCCCATATTCTTACTATTAATTCTAAAGTAACTTTGTAATGGCCTATCAAGTACTGTATTAGGTGGTACATAAATAAAACTACCTCCACTAAATACAGCTCCATTTAAAGCCGAAAACTTATTTTCACCATTGCTTACAATTTTACCAAAATACTTCTTAACAAGATCAGGATACTCTTTCATCGCCATTTCAATAGAAGTAAAAATAACATTCTTACGCGTAAGTTCTTCTAACATATTATGATAAATAACTTCACTTTCCCATTGAACACCCATTCCACCTAAATGTTTTTCACTTTCTAAAACACCTAAATCATCAAGTTCATCTCTAACAGGTTTCAATATGTTATTCCAATTATTTTTAATTTCTTCATCACTAGCAGATGTCTTATAATAAATAATCTTTGAAAAATCCAAATCAATTTCAGGACCAAATTCTGGCATTCCTAACTTTTCAAATTTTTCATAACTATCAATTCTAAACTTTTGTACCCATTCATCTTCTTTTTTCTTTTTCGAAATTTGAAGGACCTTATCACTATCAATTCCTACTATTTCCATGTTATCACCAGTCTTTTTTTACATTAACTTTTTGTTTACATCTACATTCAAAGAATTCGTCCATTTTTCTTTTATCCACAGTATCATCATAAAACGTACAATACAAATCAGAAAACTTTTTACTAAAAGGAAGACTTTTCTTCATTCTCTTCTTAACTAAAGGCATTCTATCCTTATAATAGAAAGGACTTTTCAAAACAAAATCTTCTATATCTTCTTTTTCCACATCTTCTTTTCCTAACACTTCAAAAAGATTTTCTTTACCAATTACCCAACAAGGACCAGTCTCTAATTCTTCTTTTCCAACACTTATTACTTTAGCCCCATATTCAACTCCATCACTATTACAGTTGCTATAAGGAAGTCTTTCAAATATTGGATACTCTTCAAAAGGATTAAGAAAATTCAAATAGACACTATTGATACCTCCTACCTTAGCAATCAAACCATAAGATTGTACTTCACTTACTTCTATTCCAAAATGATCCTTATCAAAAAATTTTAGTTCGGCTATTTTAATATCTTTAGCTTTCATATTTTTTTAACTCCTTTAACAATCCAACTACTCCACGATATGGTATTAAAGCACACCCCTTACGATTAGGTTGCTTACACACCTCATCATAGACATTTAATTCTCCCAACAAGTCCCTATCATATTCTTCTTCATTAATCATTTTTTTATAATTTTCCAAAATGTTAATAGCTTCTTTAACCGTTTTACCAACTAAACTTCTAATCATAATTGAAGTAGCAGAAGTACTAATAGCACAAGCTTCACCATCAAATCTAATATCAACAATTTTATCATCTGAAATCTTCATCATAAAATCCAAATTATCAATACAACTCTCACTATTAGTATTAAATTTAACATAATTATTATCAGAAACCAAACCTCTATTCATTGGATTCTGATAATTATCAAGAATTATTCCTCTTCTTAAATTATTATCCATTCTACCTCCTAAAGTATTACTTTAAAAATATCTTTACTCATCTTAAGAGCTTCCACTAATCTATCAACATCATCAAAGTTATTATACAAATACATACTAACTCTAACTGTATTTTTAGTTTTTATTTCATCTTTTAACATCTTTGCACAATGATTACCAGCTCTAACACAAATATGATAATTATCTAAATAAATCGAACTATCTTGAGCAAAAACTCCATCAATATTAAATGCTAAAATACCACTACGTGAATTTTTATTATAAATTATTATATTAGGAATTTCTACCAACTTAGAAACTAAATATTTCTTTAATTCCTCTTCATGTTTTTCTATTTTATCCATTCCTATTTTATCTAAATATCTAATAGCTTCTCTAAGTCCAATAACCTCTGCAATAGGTGGTGTACCAGCTTCAAATTTAATTGGAACTTCTTTAAGTTCATAACTATTATCTTCTTCAAAAAACTGATTCATTCCTCCACCATAGCAAAGCGGGTCAGTCTCTTCTAATAATTCATGTTTACCAATTAAAACACCAATACCAGTAGGTCCCAACATCTTATGACCAGAAAAACTTAAGAAATCCATCTTAGCTTTTTTAAAGTCAATCTTTAAATGTGGAACACTCTGTGCACCATCTACACAAAATAAAATATTATTTTTCTCACATATTTCTCCTATTGCATTAACATCTCTAATATCCCCGATTACATTAGTAACATGAGCAATAGAAATTACCTTCGTATTAGGAGTAATACTCTTCTTAACACTATCAACTGTAAGAGCATAATCACTATCCAAATCCATGTATTTAATAACAATACCAATCTCTTCACTTAATTTTATCCAAGGAAGAACATTAGAAGCGTGTTCAGCTTTTGTAAGTAAAACTTCATCACCCTTCTTTAAGTGTTTTCTCATATATCCAAAGACAACAGTATTAATAGACATTGTAGTTCCACTAGTATAAACAACTTCATTACTATCACAATTAACAAACTTACTAATTACATCTCTTGTCTCATCATATAACTTATTAGTAATAGCCGAAGCTTTATAATCACCTCTATGTATATTAGAAGTATGTTCTAAATAATACTTATCCATGGCTTCAACTACACATTTTGGTTTCAAAGTAGTTGCTCCATTATCAAAAAATACTATATCCTCTTCTAACATTGGAAAATCTTCTCTATTCATTCAAATCACCTCCTAAATCTTTTCAATTTCATCAACAAAGTCTTTTATTTGATCAAAGCTAATACTATCACTTTGAATCAAAAATCCATTAAGTAACAAATGATAAGCACTATCTCTAGATATACCTCTACTCATCATATAAAACAACATCTCATCCTTAAACTTACCAATATATGCTGCATGATTACTAACAACATCATAATTATCAATCAACAAATTAGGACAAATAGTACTCTTACCATCATTCATATTAATAATCTGATTATCTTGATTACAAATACATTTATCAGATGTCTTCTCTACTTTACCAGTTACATAATATGTAAGTTTCTTATCTAAAACATTAACTCCATGATTATAAACTTCACTATGAGTAGCATCTTTTAAATGATTTATATCAATTTTAAAAGTATTCTCATTATAATTAATATTACTATAATAATAGTCTACACTAACGCCTTCTTTATTAAGATTAAGTACAACATCACTACTAGAATCAACAGCAAAATGATAAATAACGGTATCCTCTTCAATATTATATGTATAATTTTTATTTTCTCTAATATCTACTATATATAATATTTTACTCATTGCTATCATTTCCAATCATAGTATTAATCCCAGCATATCCATCTTTTTCTATCTCATAAGCAAGTTCTACATCACCAGTCTTCTTAATATTACCATCCATCATAATATGAACATATTCTGGTTTTAAATATTTAAAGATACGACTATAATGAGTAATCATTAAAACTGAAGTCTCTGGATTTTCTTTTAAGTATTTATTAATATTATTGCACATAGCTTTTAAACTATCTACATCTAATCCTGAATCAAGTTCATCTAAAATTATTAGTTTTGGTTTTAAAATAAGCATCTGTAAAATTTCATTCTTCTTCTTTTCTCCACCACTATAACCTTGATTTAAAGATCTATGAATCATCTTACTATCAAGTCCAACATCTTCCATAGCTTGATCTAACTCTTTAATAAAACTATATAAATTAACTTTTTCTCCAGTAATTTCACTTTTAGCAGTCTTTAAAAATTCACTATTAGAAACCCCTTCAATTGCTGTTGGATCCTGCATACATAAAAATATTCCCATCTTAGCTCTTTCAGAAACATCTAATCCTAAAAGGCTTTGTTTATTAAATACAATATCCCCACCAGTTACTACATAATCATAATGTCCCATAATAACTTTTGACAATGTACTTTTACCAGTACCATTAGGTCCCATAATAGCATGAATCTCTCCTGGCTTTATTTTCAAAGAAAAATTCTTTAATATATCAATATCTTTATCTTTAACACTTGCTGATAAATTTTTTATTTCTAACATTATATCATCTCCATATATTTTAATTATGTTAAAAACCAACTGCTTCTAAACACAACTTATTTTAACACAAAACATGAAATTTAAAAAGAAAAAAGACGTCTAATAACGTCCTTAAACTATCTTCTTTTCTGAATCAAGTAAGTTTTGTGCATCTGCTAGTACTTTAGCAAGTTCTTTTTTGCCAATAACTTGTTGCTTTAACTCATTTATTTCGTCTTGATATTCATCTTTTTTTCTTACTTCTTCATTAAGTCTTGCTTCTAAACTTTTAATTTGTTTTTTCAAAGTTTCGTTTTCACTAACTAAGTTTTTATTTTCTTCAAAAGCTTTTCTCTTAAATGAAGTTAAACTTTCAATTTTTTCTTCATAAACTGCAATAATATCTCTCTGATCTTTATTTTGACGAATAAGTTTATTAATAGTCTCAGCAGTCTGTCTAAAGAATGGATCTTCCTCCATGTCTTTACTTTCAACTGGCTTTTCTGCTTCCTTAGATTTCAAATTTAATGAATCAATTTCAAAATCATCTTCAAAATTACTAAAATCAACTGGATGAAGTAGACTATCAACATCTATCTCTTCTTCTTTCTCATCAATAGTTTCTTCTTCTTCATGAGAAACCTCTTCAGTCTTAGGAAGAACAGCTACTTTAGGAACAATCTCTTCCTTCTTTTCTGAAACTTCTTCCTTTTTATCTTCAATCTTCTCCTCTTTAGGAGCATCTTTATCATCAATTATTTTTTTACTTTCATCTGGTTTAATATCTACAACTGGTGGCTTGTCAGCAACTTTTTCTTTTGCTTCACCTTCTGAAACAATTTCTTTCTTTACAAGATCAAACTTAACAATTTCACTATCAACTGTGTTCTTAGATAAATATAAGAAATTACCATTAACTAAAACGAAACTATATAGTTCACCATTAAGTAATTCTTTTCCATCTAAATCATAAATACCAGCTTCAGAAAATTGATCATTAACAATATATTTACCTTCACTACCAACAATTGCAGTAAATTTATCTTTAATACCTGCAACCGTAGTCACTAATTTAGTAGCAGATAGTGGATCTTTTCTAATGTTAACAGCATCAATTACACTTTGAGTTACAGGAGTTGCCTTTTCCACAACGAAAATTGCATCACTAACAACTTTAATACTTTTATTAACAGGTGCAATTATTTCCTTACCATCATTATTGACAACGCCAATATGAGTAGCAGGAACCATTGGATCAATTGCCTCAATCAATTCTGTTGTTACAAGTATTAACCCATTAGGTAACTTTTCATCTAAAAAGAAATATTTCTTGTCAGCTTGGTCTGCAACACTACCATAAGTACATATAATATCATTACGGTCTTTATATCTAACTTGTCCTTTTTGTACTTGCATCATACTAACACACCATCCCTATTCTTTATCATATTAATGATAACATAATTTCATTTCAAAAACAACATTTAAAAAAAAGAAAAAGGCTATTAAACAGTCTCCTTCTCTCTCTTCTTACTATATTGAACAGCTTTAGTTAAATCCTCTCTAGTTAATTCAACATCTTTTAATTCACTAGACTCCTCTAAAGCTCTAATTACTCTATCTGGCTTACCTCTATAATTGTTAACACTAAGGAACGTATCTTCTTCATCTTCTAAAATAGTTTGCCAATCATCTCTATCTCTGGTTGCTAATATTTTTTCTGCATAACATACTGCTACTTTAGCTTCTAATGCTCCTCTATTGCAAAAAGCTCTCTGTAAGAATTGTGCCTGTTCATCACTAGTTGCACTCTTTAATATTCCTAAAGCCAAACCAGTCATATCATTTTCTATCACATCAGGATTATTTACAACTAAGGCAGCTGACTCAGCTTTCCTATAACTATCCATCTCAAGAATTTCTTTAGCAAAACTAACTTTATCATCATGAGAATGTTCTCCTAAGAAAACACTTGTTGCATATGGAATATTTTCTTTATTTTCACTTTCTAAAAGAACATTTGCATACTCTAATGATCTTTCTCCATCTATCGCTTTACCTATAATTTCAGCTACTGAATAAGCCTTTTGAAAAGAATCAGCCTTTAACATTAAAGGTGCTCCTAATAAAGCAATATTCCCATTATCAATAGTATTAGCTCTCGCACTTTTTAAAATATAACAAATTCCTTCAATTTGATATCTTTTAGTAGCTTTTAATATTAACTTTTCTCCATACAAACTAGTTTCATGTCTTAAAGATACTGGATCTGTAAATAACATTGCAATTGCACGAGCTTGAACTTTAGCAACTGTTTCATTCAAATATTTTAACCCTTCTAAAACATCAGCACTAGCAACTGACGCTTCATTATTCGCAATTTGATATATAAATTCACCTTGAAAATAACGAGTAGAAGCAAGCATTAATTTACTAGCTTCCAAGTAAAATTCTTTATTACTACGAGGAATATCATCAACACCTTGTCTCTTGGCTAAATCATTATCTAAAATATCTAAAACTAAAGGAACTACTGTATGATTATCCTTCTGTTCTTGATGCCACTCAGCTAAAGACATATTAGAAGATTTATAAGCAATTGAAGTATCCAAAACTGGTCTAAATCCCTTTGATAAAAGTTTAACAGCCAACTCAAAATTATAATTATCTTCTTTTCCCGCTAAAATATCAATACAACTTCTAAAATAATCCATATCACGTATCTGACACTTTGACATAAATTCTACAAAAGATAAAAGTTTAATCTTTCTATCCATTAATATCTTTTTAGCAGTATCACTATCTATTTTTAAAAGCCATTCATAATCAGGTGTTAAAAAATCTTTCCTAAATAAACGTAACAGCTCCGCATATTCACTTGTTTTCATATCTTTATAATTCACTCCATATTTATAAGTAGTTAGATTATACTATCATATTTAAAATATAACCGCAAGTATATTTGCATTTTTTCCAAATAATAGTAAAATAATTATAAGGTGATTATATGCAAAAACAAAAAAAACTCGCAATACAAATGTCTATTTTCGTTCTAGTAATAGTAATATCTTTTTCTCTAATTCTTTTAAATGAAAAAGATCTACCATATATAACAGATCGAATTGATCTTAAATTTACAAATTACCTAGAAACTAATTATCAAAATATTTTAGATGATTTAAAAGTAGAAAAAACTACTTATACTAACTCTACTTATCAAGCAATCGTCTCATCTAAAGAAAACCCTAATCTTCATTTTACTTTAATCTATAAAAACAAAAAAGTAACTGACACATACAAAAAGGATTATTTAGAAGGCAACACCATCTTAAAAAACATTTCCACAACTCTAGAAAAGGATTTAAAAAAGAAATATGGTTATGACTTCAAAGTAGTAAATCTTGCTTCACTAGATACATATAATGATGAATTAAAAGACTACATAATCAAGTATAATAGTTTCTCTGATTTAAAAATATATACTTTAGAAATATCTTATAAAACTACTATGAACGCCAAAGATTTAAGTAATACCATCAGTAATACTTATACAGAACTACTTACTGAAAGTGTTATTCCAAAATCATATACTTTTATTTTAACCGACTCAAAAGATATTACTAAAACTGTAAAAATAGAGAATTTAACTAGTAAAATTATTGAAGATAAAACTACACTAAATAAGATAATTGATGCTATAATAAATGATGAAAACAAAGAAGTATTAACAAGAAACAATATTTCTTATGAATATTTATAGGAGGCACATATGGAAGACTGCATTTTTTGTAAAATAATAAAAGGAGAAATACCATCAAGAACCATTTATGAAGATGAAATAATTAAAGTAATAATGAACATTAATCCTAATACAGATGGACATCTCCTTATCATACCTAAAAAACATTATGAAAATCTTTTTGATATTGATCAATCTATTATTAATCACAGTATTGATATTATTAAAGAAAAACTATATCCAAAATTAAAAGCTGGCTTAAAAGCTGATGGCCTAACAATTGCTCAAAACAATTACTACGGTCAAGAAATAAAGCATTATCACTTACACTTAATACCAAGATATGAAGGTGATGGAGCTGATTTCTGTTATGAAAAAGAATTAACTCCACTTGAAGAAGTAGCTCACAAATTAGGAATAGAATAAGAAAGAATTACATAAAGAACTTGCTGATAAAAGTTAACAAAAGACAACTACAAAGTTGTTTTTTTCATTTAAAAGGACCGAACCATAACTGATTCAATCCTTAAAACTAAAAACTAAATTCTTTTAATAACTAACTATACCGCCAAGAATAATAGCAAGTAAGATATAAAGAATAATAATAACTACATAACCATTGCCTCTTCTGCAAGTATTAGTAGTTGTAACATTTTCGCCACATGCCATTTAAAACACCTCCTTAAATATAAGCACCTAAGATAATAATTAAAAGAATAAATAATACTAAAATTATAGCTGATGAAGATACACAATTATTCATAGTTTTTCCTCCTTTTTTCATGCTTTCATCTTATTTTATGGCAAAACCTTAAATTATGTGATTATATCTATCATATTTATTGCTTGAAATTATTTTTTTTGTTATTATAATTAAGTGTATAGGAGGAATTTATGAAAAACAAAAAAATATTTACTGGACTAGCATCTTTAGCAGTTATATCTCTAATTCTTTGTGGATGTGGCAAAAAAGTAGAATTAAAAGATGGTGCTGAAGTAGCAGTTTCAGCCAAAGATACTAAAATAACTGCCAACGAATATTATAAAGAAATAAAGAGTAGCAATATCTCAACTTTAGTTGATATGATTGACCATTCTCTATTTGATAAAAAATATCCAACAGATGATACTGAAGACAAAGAAGTACAACAACAAATTGATAATATTAAAAAGTATGTTTCTAACGACGAAACAAAGTTCAATACTTTAATTAAACAATACTTCGGAGTTAATTCAGAAAAAGAACTAGATGAAATGTTAAGACTAGAATACAAAAGAAATAAAGCTGTAAAAGAATATATCAGTAATAATCTAACAGATAAAGAAATCGAAAAATATTACAACGATAACATTTATGGAGAAATTTCTACTCAACATATTCTAATCAAACTTAATGTTTCAGACAGTGCCACTACTGATGAAAAGACTGAAGCTGAAGAACAAGCTTTAAAAACAGCTAACGAAATAATTGAAAAATTAAATAATGGTGAAGACTTTGCTAAACTAGCAAAAACTTACTCTAACGATAATTCAAATAACGAAAAAGGTGGCGATCTTGGCTACATTCAACCAGACTCAATGGTAACAGAATTCAAAGATGCCCTATTAAAATTAAAAGATGGTGAATATACAAAAACTCCAGTAAAAACAAAATATGGATACCACATCATTTATCGTAAAGATACAAAAGAAAAGAAAGCTTTAAAAGATGTAAAAGATGAAATCAAAGAAAAACTTGTAACTAACAAGCTAGAAGAAGACAATTCTAATTACTATAAAAGCTTAGTAAAAGTAAGAGAAGAAGCAAAAATAAGTTGGAACGATGACGAATTAGAAAAGAAATACAATGAATATATGGACACACTAATTAGTAATAGTTCATCAAATTAAAAAATTGGCTTAGCCAATTTTTTTGTATAAAGTAAATTTATCATTTTCATAAATAGTTTCATAATTAGAACTATATTTCAAATAAGTATAAATTGGATACTTATTGTCAACCAAGAAATAATCAAAATCATACTTCTTAATCAACTTAACGTAGTCTCCCTCCAACTTAGATATTTTAAGATAATCTTTATAATTATATTTACTATAAAGATCTGCTCTACCATCAATAAATACTAAAACAGCATTATTTATTAATTCTCCACCATAATCATACATGTTAAAAAGTCTTTTAACTTTTTCTTTTTTTATAATATTAATAACTTCATCATTTAGATATCTATATTGAAGATTGGTCCTTATCCTATAAAAACTCATTCCAAAAAGAAATATCAACAAAATACTAAATAGAATGATTCCCTTAATAGTCCCCTTCTCTACTTTTCTTTTCTCCACATAATTAAATATTACATAACTCATAATTATATAAGTATATGGCCAAAATCTAATACTCTTAATTCCTAAATAACATGATACCATCAACAATAATAAATCAATAAACTTAATTCTTTTCTTACTAACAAGCATAGTTCCTATAACAAATAACAGTAAAAGATAATACAAATAATTACTAAGTTTATTTAAAGTTGTTGGTTGCCATTCTGCTATATTATTAAGCATCGTTGTATCAAGCATATTTTGATAAGGATAAAAAAGCATCTTAATCCCATGTACATTTATACACACTGCAACAATACAAAGACAAGAAACATAAAAATATCTCAATAATTGATTTTTCTTTAATCTAGTAGACTCTACCTTACCAAATCTAAAATTAAAAAGTCCAGCAAATAAAAATAAGAAACAAAATAAATAACTTAAATTACTCGAACCACCATGATAATTAGACCATAATACCGTAATAAAAGGCAAAATATAAACTTTTTTACTTTTTTCATTACAATACAAATCATAAAGTACCCATATCGTAATCGCTAAAAAACTAAAACTAAGTAAATGTGGTCTAGCCTGCACAAAGAATACAAGTATTAGTGACCATGCTATCCAAATAAGAGAATAATTAATATTTTTCAAGTATCCTTTTTTATTACTAAGTAAAAGAAATAATAGTAAAAAAAGAATACAAAATCCACTATAAATTGCGATATGAAAAGAAGAAAATAGTAAAGAAAATCCATAAATCAGAACTTCAAAAAGCCACTCATGTGACATCCAATATTTTCCCTGCAAATACCAAGAAAAAACATCTTTTTTAAGAATTCCATTATCAAAAATATACTCTCCTGCTTTCACATGCCACAAATAATCACTATCTTGTTTTACGAAAGTAAGAACAAAAAGTCCAATAGCTATACTAAAAAGTATCAAAGAAAGTACTAACTTATTATCATCAATCCACTTCTTCATACTTCAAACCCTTCTGATATAATTTTTCCTTTATTTTATACTTAAGTTCCTCTCCTGAATACTTTCTAGATAACTTCTTATATAACTTATCATATTCTTTCTTCGCTAGTTCTATATCATTACCAAATTGATAATCACTTATAACCATTTGAACAATATCCAAATCATAACCAAGATTTAACAAATTAGTAATAATTTTATTTTTTAATACACTGCCTCCCTTATTATGATTACTCTTAATATTCTTATCAATTATTTTCTTAATTCTACTACTTTGTAAATCTCTATCAAATACTACAATTTCTTCTCTAATTATTTTTTCTTCTATTCCCTTATTTCGTAAATCATTACTAATAGAATTAGGTCCCTTAGAACTAGTTATTATTTGATTATTAATATAACCCTTTGCAAAACTAGTATCATTTAAATATCCTTGTTCCAATAACTTATTAACAGCCTTGTCAACTAAATCAACTGGATACTCTTTTTTCACCAAACTACTTCTAAGATCATAAGCACTTTTAAAACGCTGTTTTAATGATTTTAACGCAACATAATAAACTTCCCATTCTAAATTACTATCCTGAATAATAGGAATCATAGTCTGATCAATACTTTTCTTTAAAAGTAACTCATATTTTAAAATAACCTCTTCATATAGTTCCATATCAATTCCATTGTCAAGTTCAATTTTGTATTTGCCATTACTCATCTTTTTATACTTAAGTATCTGCATAAGAATCACCTAAATATATTATATCAAAAAAAAAGGAAGATTTACTTAATCTTTCTTTTTCTTTACTATTATCAAACCTTCGGCAACTTCTTCCAAAGCCCTTCCAATATTTTTCTTAGACTTGTATTCAGATTCTGGCATCTGCAAAAAACCGTCTTTTGAAATTTGTTTACTTCTTCTTGCAGCAATATGAACTAATTCATATTTAGAATCAACAATATTTAGTAACTTATCTATAGATGGATAAATCATTCATATCACACTCCCTATTATTATGATAAACTCGATACGTAAAACTATCAAGTAAACTGACACAATTAGACATTTTTATTGACAGACAAATAAACCTATTATTTGACACCAAATCCAGCAGTTTGTGCTTCACGAACACGTTTTGTTAATCCAGAAGTATTAACATCGCTTTTTGTCTTTCCAGTAACTAAAACAGATAACTTATTATCAAATGAATCCATAGTAGAATGATATAAACCAATAATTCCTTTATCCTTAGTAACTTTATCATAAGGTAACTCAAGTACTGATTTAACTATACAGTTAAATTGTGCTTCATCAACACCATCATTAGATTTAAAGTATACAGCTTTAGTTAAACTCATTCCACTATATGGTTCCATAATAGCTAAATATCTATTATCACCAACACTATATAAATAATTAAAATACTCAATATCATGTGAGTTTTTACTATAAGCACAAGTACCTAAAATAGGTCCATAAGATTCCAAAACTCGTCTACGTTCATCTACTGGTAAAACACTATTAATTCTCTCACTCTTACCAGTATCAGCATTTACACTAGTTCTTCTTACAACTGTACTAGCAACAGGTTGACTATAATATAATTTACCCATTGAAAGTTCTGCATTATCACCCATTTGTTCCTTATAAATACCATTCCAGTATTCTATATAACGACGACATTTATCAGCACTTTCCTTTAAAGATGTAGCAAAAGGTTTACCTTGAATTTGATAACGTTCTTTTAAACCCTTCATCTCTAAAATTCGATTAATTTGCATAACCTCTTCTGCTTCTCTAAAAATTGCTTCTTTAATAATCGCCTCTTCTGAAACTTTTCTACCAACGATACTATAATCAAAACTTTCATCATCAGGAAACATTACTAATCTAGTTTTACCGTTAGGTGCAAAAGCAATAAGTTTAATTTTATCATTACCTTCATACGAAATAGTATACTCATCAATTTTTCCTATTTTTCGATCACAATCAATTGCCCTATTTAAATGTTCACAAGCAATCTTATTAAAATACTCTGGAAAATAACTACTGCTTACCACTAACTCACGATAAGGCATACCAAAATTTTGTGCATACAAATCAACTTTCTTTAATACTGAATACATAACCAATCCCCCCATATGTGCGCATATTATACCATATTTTGCCTTTTTTTGCAAGTTTTACATAGTTCTGATTGTGTATACAACCAAATTATATAAACAAACAAAAAGAAGATTAAACAAAATCTTCTTCTAAAAATAAATAAAATACAAGATTATTTTACTTGTTCAAAAACTATTGCTACAACTCCATTTTTATTAACTTCTTCTTCACTATAAAATTGTTTTAAAACATCAAGCCACATCTCTAAAGTATAATTTTCTAGATATAATCTTTTCATTTCATAAAACTTACCTAATTCTAGAAAATTCTTAAATACTTTTAAATCTACAACTTTAGCAACTATTTTTTCTTCTTCTAAAGGTCTTTTCAAGAATACTAAGGTATCACCTATTTTTAATTTCCTTCTTTTTTCATCATAAACTCTTGCTTCCACATCTTTTGCACCAGATTCAACAATTTCAAAAACCTCTGGATGTAAGTGAACTATCATTTCCATATTAACTTTCTCTCCTTCTCAAAGTAAAGCCATAAAAAACTGAACTTAAAATTCCCCCAACAAAACAAGCAATCATATCTTCCATCGTATCAACAACACCAGTATCTTTATTATGTTGTAAATTAGAACCAGTAATTAAATCAACACTATACTCAATAATTTCCCATAAACCAGCTGAAATAAATACTATTCCAAAAATAAATAACAAATTAAAAATAATATTTTTTGAATTATATTGTTTAAACATCTTTAAAAGTTTAAGTCCTGCCAAAAAGAAAAATACCCCAGCTAGAAAATGAGAAAACGTATCAAACCAACTTATTTTCGCAAATAAATTAACTACACATCCTAAAAAATCAGCCACAAAAATATATCCATAAAATATACTTTTCTCTTTTTCTGACAACTTAATATTTAATTTACTCAAAATATATGGAATGGCTAAAACAATCAAAATTGCTAAATCAGTAGTAATTCTCTTATATCTATTTAATGCAATAACTCTATATAAACATAAGAAAATAGAACCTAAACTCATAATCGCAATCATTAATTTATTAAAGTACTTATATTTCATTCTATCACCTAAAAATCTTTTAAATATTTATTATAATCAATATTAAATAATTTATTAGTACCATTCTTAATCTCTTCTAATAATTTATCACGTAATTTATAAGCCATTTCATAATCTTCCGGAAGAACATCTCCTTGATTATAAGCATCTATCAACTCATCTTCATCAAGTATTTTTATTTCTCCATTATAATATGTAATATCCATATATAAATCATCACAAAATGGTATTTTTAACACCTCATCAAATCCATTAAATTTATTTATATCAAAATAATACTCTAATGGTTTCTTATCTGAATCTAAAAATAAACGCATAGAATAATTTTCATTCTTTGGTACTACCTCTAAAATATAATAACCATCATCCATCACACATAAATTATCTCTAATAATAAAAGGTACTCTTACTGAAATCAATTTTTTCACAGAAACATAAAGATCATCTTCTGCCAAAAACAACTTTATTTCATATTTATCAACATCTCTTAAATATGTGCTTGTTAAATACTTTCTTTTCATAAAACACCTCACAAATATTTTTTATTTACATAATCATAATTTTCTATAAATCTTTTCTTTACTAACTTTCCATTTTTTGACCATGGATAATACAAATCAAAAGCATGAGTTCTTGAATGATAAACATCACATTTCGCATCAATACCTGCCTTTTTAGCTCTTTCTGTAAAATTAACAGTCTCATAATAAAATGGTTCACCATCAGCTACAAATGTATAAAAAGGTGCAAGACCAGTAAAATCAGCTAGTTTAGCTGGTGACACATAAGGATCAATATCTTTTGTTTCTCTCAAATATCTTCTCCATGCTCTATGATTTCTTCTTGTATTCCATACCAACGCATGATTATTTTTAGACGAAACAGTATCATCACAATCTATCATTGGATATAAAGGAAACATATACTTTAGATCAACTTCTTTTTGATCTCTAGCATAAATACCAACAGCTAACGCAAGACCCCCACCAGCACTTTCTCCACCAATCATCATTTTATTAGTATCAATACCTAATTCCAAAGAATTATTTTTTGCATACAACAAAGTTTGATAACAATCTCTTAAAGCAGCTGGATAAGGATCCTTATAAGATAAAGTATAAGCAGGAGAAGCTACTACTAACTCATATCTTTTAAGTAAATCCCTAACTCTAGAAGCATAAACCATTTCTGGCATTCCTAAAGAATAACCACCACCATGAATCCACAATATAAATGGAGCCTTCTTACTCTGATCTTTTCTAGAATCTAAGATAATAACTTTCATCTTATGAGAAACATCTATATATTTAACACTACTCTTAATTTTTAAATACTTCTCCATACTAACCTCAATTACTAAAATTCATTCTTATTTTCATAATTTGTAATAATTAATTCTTCAACCTTACCTCTTTTTTTACCATTTGCATTTATATTTCTTTTTGCTTCAATAATATGAAAATGGTATCCTTTATAAAGTTCATTAACCAACAAAGTATTATGATTAGAAAGCATAACATAACAACCTCTTTTATCTAGTTCTTTAAATACACTTGCTAGTCTTCTTTGTTCATCTTTATTAAAACCTTCCTCAGTATAACTATTAAAAGTAGAAGTATCAGAATCATATGGTGGATCAAAATAAATAAAATCACCTTTTTTTGCATCTTTAACCGCTTCTTCAAAATCAACACTAAGTATCTTAATATCATTCATTGTCAAATAATTACTAACAGTTATCAAATTACTACCTTCATAAGTATTAACTTTTAACTTTTTACCAAATGGTACATTAAACTCATTTTTACTATTAACCCTATAAAGTCCATTAAAACACGCCTTATTTAAATATATTGTTCTTGCAGCACGAGTATAATCAGATAGTCTATTATAAGCATTCTTACTTCTATCTTTATTTCTAACTTCATAGAAAAACTCTTCTGAATGAGATGTTTCATAATGATTTAAAACATTACACATCTTTTTAAATTTTTCTTCATCACATAAACATCTATAAACATTCATAAGTTCTTCATTCGAATCATTAATAACTGCATGCTTAGGCGAAAGTTCAAAAAGAAGTGCTCCACCTCCTACAAATGGTTCATAGTACGTATCAAACTCTTCTGGAACATACTTCTTTAATTTATCTATTATTTGTCTTTTTCCCCCTGCCCATTTTACAAATGGTTTACCTTTTATCATAACCTCACCTCTAATAAATTCCTGCTACTAATAATTATAACATAAAAACCTTTATCTCTAAAAAAAAGAGAACAAAGTCTCTTTTATTTCCTATTTAAATTGGCAACAAGAACCACATTGTACATTACTTACTGTATTTTCTTCAGAGCAACTATATTCTGGTCTATAAGTATGTTT
This sequence comes from uncultured Bacilli bacterium, assembly GCA_934162125.1. GTDB lineage: Bacteria > Bacillota_I > Bacilli_A > RF39 > UBA660 > CAG-877. The sequence goes on along the minus strand of CAKPHU010000003.1, from coordinate 47,631 downwards.
ATAAACATGATGATTAATTATTCTCGTATGAATAGGACAAACATGTGGTACCTCATGAACGATAGTTCTATGAATTTGTTTTTCTTGTACAGCTTCACTTATTGGACTAGCCATAGACATTTGTGCTGTATTTTGAGAACCATAATTCATCATATTAATATCCACATTCATATCATTATCCACAATATTGTTATTACCAACAACAGAAGAATCAAAACCGAATTTAGGCATATTAGTCATACCTTGATCAAACATAATATAAATACCTCCTCTAATCTATTTTATGCTTTCCATCTTCTTTAGACACAAAGATAGCCCATTCGAGCAAATAAAAAAAATCACTCAAAAGAGTGATTAAAAAGGCATCTTCATATTACCATTCGTAAATTGTTTCATCATTTTTTTCATCTGATCAAACTGTTGTAGTAATTTATTAACTTCTTGTACTGATGTACCACTACCTTTAGCTATTCTTGTTTTACGACTAGCTTTAATAATTTCAGGATTTCTTCTTTCTTTAGGTGTCATTGATAAAACAATTGCTTCTATATGAGCCATTTGTTTAGGATCAATCTTAACATCGTTCAATCCCATTTTTTTAGCTCCTGGAATTAGTTTTAATAGATTTTCTAAAGGACCCAACTTTTTCATCTGTTTAAGTGTAGATAAAAAGTCTTCCAAATCAAACTTACCTTGTTGCATTCTTTTAGCAGTTTTCTCTGCCTCTTTTTCATCAATTGCTTCAGTTGCTTTTTCTACAAGTGAAACAATATCACCCATTCCTAAAATTCGTCCTGCTGTACGCTCTGGATCAAACTTATCAAGTCCATCTAGTTTCTCAGAAACACCAATAAATTTAATTGGAACATTTGTCAAATGTCTAACAGATAAAGCGACACCACCACGTGTATCACCATCTAACTTTGTTAAAATAACACCAGTCAAAGGTAGTTTATCATTAAAACCAGTAATTACATTAATAGCATCTTGACCCATCATAGCATCAATTACTAATAATATTTCTTCTGGATGAACTTTATCTTTAATATTAACTAACTCATCCATAAGTTCCATATCTACATGTAAACGTCCTGCTGTATCAATTAAAACATAATCATAATTGTTTTCTTTTGCATACTTAATTGCATTCTCCGCAATAACTACTGGATCATTTTTACCTTCTTGATAAACCTCTATTCCTAACTGTTTACCAAGAGTTACTAACTGATCAATTGCTGCTGGTCTGTAGACATCACCTGCTACTAGCAATGGCTTTTTAGCTTCTTTCTTTCTTAAGTAGTTAGCAAGTTTCGCAAGAGTTGTAGTTTTACCTGAGCCTTGTAAACCAACCAACATTAAAACAGCTGGATTTCCTTTTAAATTTAAAGGAGCCTCTTCTCCACCCAACAAATCAGTAAGTTCATCTTTTACTATTTTAACAAAAAGATCTCCTGGATTGATACTAGAAGCAACTTCTTCTCCTAAAGCTTTTTCCTTAACAGTATTTGTAAATTCCTTTACTACTTTATAGTTAACATCAGCTTCAAGTAAAGCAAGTCTTACTTCACGCATCATATCTGCTATATTATCTTCTGTAATTTTTCCATAACCCTTTATTTTATGTAAAGCGTTCTGTAATCTATCTCCTAAACTTTCAAACATTTATATCACCTACAATAATTATAATGAAAAATAAAGGATAAGTAAACAAAAGCCCAAAAAAATAGTAGATTTCTCTACTATTTATTGAATAAAGTTAACTAAAGGTACTGACCCATCACTATCACTAGGAGGTGCAATAGTAACTTTTCCATAATCAGATACTTGAGCACCTAAATCAATAGTCGGACTAACAGCACTCTTGCTAGCTGCAATATCTCTTGTTGTTGGTATTTCATATGTATTTTGTGGTACAAAGAAATCATCTTCATCCTTACTACTTGTTGTAAAATCAGGTATTGCTGATTGAACACTCATATTATTTAAGGCTACTCCACCAAGATTAGCTAATGGATTAATACCCATACCATCTAATAACTGATCCGTAACATTACCAGACTGTGCAAATGTCTGTGCATTATTAGAACGCATAGATGCAGCTGCTGGACTACTTGCAAAATACTCTGAACTCAAATATTTTCCAACGTCTTCATCTGAAGCCATCAAAAATTGTTGTTTTTCCTCAGCAGAAGGTTCTGGTACATTATTCTGTTGAATAGGTGCAGTTGGTGAAACAGTTACTGGCATACTTGGTGCCATAATAAAGTTTCCATTACGACTTGTATCAACAGGAACTGGTACCACATTTCTTGGATCAACTCTATTTTCAGGCATTGGAACAGCAGACATTCCTCGAGGAATAGCTAAATTCTGAATGCTACTAAATGATGTTGAACTACTACTTCCACTAGGAACTATTGGAATATTAGGTTGACTAGGAGCCTCAACTGGTTTAGTAGTTGCACTAACACTTCTTACTGGAGTCTCAATTTTAGGAAATGTCGGTATCTGAACAACTGTATCATACTGACTAGGAGCACTTGTAGGTGGAACGGTTTCCGGACTAGCAACTGGTGTCGTCACCGGAACAGTTTCAGGACTAGTTACAGGTGCCGTTACTGGAACAGTCTCTGGAGTACCAACATCATTAGTTTCTTCACCTTCTCCTAACTTTTCAGGTATATCTTCGGCAATAGAACTATCTACCTCACCACCATTACCATTCCAAAGTTTAACAACATTACAGTTTCCACTCCATGGTGCTGGATCTGGCATTTCCATCTTAACTATTAACGGTATCCTAAATGCTGTACCAAATCCTAAACATGTACCAGATTGTAAAGTTTTTTGTTTTTCCACAATCTCTTCACTAATATTTGGCACCATCTTTCTAATATATTCTACATCAACAGGATGGCTCATCTTAAATATTAAAAAGTTAGAACACTGTGAAATAACCGTATCTGACAAATCAACTGGTCTCTGTGAAATAAGTCCTAAAAGAACACCATACTTACGACCTTCTTTGGCAATTCTTTCAAAAATATTATAACCAATCAAGAAATTATCTGTATCATTTTGAATATATCTATGTGCTTCTTCCACAACTATATGAAAAGGTAGACTTGCTCTATCTTCCAACCCTCTAGCATATTCAAAAATAAGTCTTGAAAAAACCTTAGTAATAACTTTCGCAAAATCATCATCAACATCATCAAAATTAATATTAACAATTTGATACTTAGATTCTCCAGTCACAACTAAACTTGAAATAAATTGTTGTACTGAAACAAAATCAGAATATTCAAAATACTTAGATTCTCCACTGACAATTAAAGAATGTAATCTAACCTTTAAAGTAACTGCATCACCATAAGTATTCTTATTTCTAAGCCATCCTTCACTAATTAAAGTAAAGTTCAAAGCTTTCTCTAAAGTATCTAGTGTATAGAAAACATCCTTCTTAGGTTCATAATTATCTAAATCTTCTTTAATAAAAGACATTACATACTCAGTAAGTAAAACACTTTCTGAAAATTGACCCTTATTATCAATTAAGAAACAATCTCTAAACTTTCTAGTATAACCAATACCCTGTAAAACAGCATCTAAATTAAATTCTTTTGTAGAACAACTAGCTAAAATAGAAAATATCTCATTTCTCTTATTAGGCGATGTTTCATTAGTATATAAAACAGTCATTATTGCTTTAGCTATCAAATGATTTTTATATACATTTGCATCCATATCAGTCTGCGAAAATACTCTTGCAATCTTTACCATTCGCTCAATCATTGGTAATTGAGAATGTTTATCAGCTTGTAAAAGTAAAGCTATATCTGCACTAGATAATAAATATATAGGTATTCTCAAAGGTTCTGCATTAGAATCTCTTTCATTAGTACTAATAAATCTATAATGATAATTTTTATTAATACTATTTAAATTTCTAAAAGCATTAAAATATTCACCAGATGAATCAAAAAATAAAATATTTGCATTAAATGGGAACAACTTTTCATTATGAAACAAATTCTGAAATAATCTAGAAATTCCACAACTCTTACCAGAACCACTATTACCAAAAATAGCAAAGTGATTACTAAAGAACTCATTAACATTTAAATATATAGGTTGATTATTATAAAATGGACTAAGTCCTAATCTTAAATAACCATTTGTATTACTTCCGACAATTAAAGGTATCTCTTCAGGATTAATTGTTCTAATATGAGCATCTAAAGTTGGTTTTCTAATTGTACCACCAATTAATTTTCCATCAACTATTTCTCCAAGAAAACGCGCTTCAACTAAAGGTCCATCTATATCATCAATTTCCCCTAAAATCTTTTTATTTGCATCTTCAAAAATCAAATGCAAATTCATCAAATTCATTGTAATATTGGCGCCTTCTACTAATCTTATTTTAGCAGAATGATCGCTAATATAAACAATACGATCAAACATAAAAAAGGCCCCTTCCATTCTTTGTCTATCTTATAATAATTATACAAGCACTTTAGTATTTTTACAAGAAAAAAGATAAGAATAAATCTTACCTAAAATCTACTTAATTAATTTTTCTAATTCACTCTTTATTTCACTATTATCCATTTTACTTATTATTTCATTTAACTTATTATTTAATTCACATAAACCTAAAACTTTTTCATAATGTTCAAGCTTTTCTGTAACATTTTTCACTTGTTTATGAATAGCATTTCTACTTACTCCATAAATCTCTGCCATTTCACCCAAACTAAGATTATTAAAATAATAACTCTCAAAATACTCTTTCTGTTTATCTGTTAATAAGTCTCCATAATAATCATATAACAAATTAAAATAAGTAACTTCTTCCATATTAATCTCCTACATTTTTACAATACTATAAACTACCAATAATAATCCCATAATTGTAAAAATAATTGTCATATATTTTTTCTTATAAATAACATAATTATTATAAGCCATTAAGAATAAAGAAAAACCTAACAATAAACCTAAATAAGTCCAAACTTCTCTTTTAAAAATAAAAATAATAAATAATATAATTGCCACAATAGTACACACTACTTGTAAGTTAATTAAAATATTATTAATTACCTTGTTAGTTTTTTCTTTTTTCATTATATTCACCTACACTAAATCTTTAAACAAGCCATAAATATATTTTTCAATATCAAATACTTGTAAATCTTCTTTTGTTTCCCCTAAACCTATATACTTAACTGGTACTCCTACACTTTCTTTAATTGCGAGTACTATTCCACCTTTCGCAGTACCATCTAATTTTGTTAATACAATTCCTGTAATATTAGTAATTTCTTTAAATGCTTTAGCTTGACTAATACCATTTTGACCCGTAGTAGCATCTATTATTAAAAGTGTTTCTTGTGGGCCATCCTTCACTAATGTACCTATTACTTTATTCATTTTAGCTAACTCATTCATTAAATTAACTTTATTTTGTAATCTACCAGCCGTATCAATTAATACTACATCGTACTCATCTTTCAAAGCCTGGCTAAGTCCATCATAGACTACACTAGAAGGATCACATTTTTCTTTACCATAGAAACTAACTCCAACCTTGTTACTCCACTCTTCTAATTGTTGACAAGCACCAGCTCTAAAAGTATCCGCACCAATTAATAAGACTTTTTTTCCTTTTTGTTTAAGATTCCATGCTAATTTCCCAATAGTTGTAGTTTTCCCAACTCCATTAACTCCTACTACTAATATAACGGTAGGACCTTCTTCTGCAAAGTTAATTTTACTACTAAGAACATCTTCATTAACATAAATTATAAAAAGTTCATCAACAATTATTTCTTTAAGCATTTCTGGACTTTCAATTTTTTCTTTCTTAACTCTATCTTTAAGTCTATCCACAAATTCCATAACTGTATTAACACCAATATCAGCCATAATCAAAATTTCTTCTAAATCTTCAAAATAATCCTCATCAATATTTTTATATTTCTTAGTTAAATCTGCCAACTTAGAAACAAATTCATGTCTAGATTTAGTAAGACCTTTTTCATATATCTTAACACTCTTTTTATCTTCTTGTGTTAAAGTCTTAGCTTCTTCTTTTACCTCTTCTTTTTTTTCTTCAAGGAAAATTTCTTTCTCCTCTTTTTTATCTACTACTTCATCTTTAACAGTGTCTTCAGTAACACCTTGAAATAAATTTTTTATTTTACTAAATAATCCCATAATATCACCAAAATCATTATAACATACTATTCTAAAGCCAATCAAACTAAAATGTCTAGTTAAATTTTTTTAAAGCTAAAAGATAGACAAAAATAAAAACATATAGTATAATCTTCTAGTTAGTTCTTTTGAATATATAGAAAGAAAGGAGTTTATATGATAAAAAACAAACCCAGTGAAACAAAAATAATTGTTTTAGGTGGTTTAGGAGAAGTCGGAAAAAATATGTATTGTGTAATGCATAAAGACGCAATTGTTATTATTGATGCCGGTGTTAGTTTCCCAGAAAGTGAACTTATGGGAATTGACTACGTCTTACCTGATTTTACCTTTTTAAAAGAAAACGAAAGCAAAATCAAAGCTTTACTAATTACGCATGGACATGAAGACCATATTGGTGGAATACCTTTTTTACTACAAAGTATTAATATTCCAGCTATTTATGCTCCAAATCATGCTAAAGAGTTAATTGCTGTTAAACTACAAGATAAAAATATTAGATATGACAATTTATTTGTTTATACTGAAGATACAAGATTAAAATTTAAAGAAATTGAAGTTGAATTCTTCCGTATTACTCACTCTATACCTGATTCACATGGTATAAGTATTAAAACTCCAGATGGTAGAATTGTTACTACTGGAGACTACAAGTTTGATTTAACACCAATTGGGCCAATGGCAAACCTATATAAAATGGCTTGCTTAGGAAACGAAGGTGTTGATCTTTTAATTGGAGATTCAACAAATGCATTAAATGAAGGTTTTTCTAACAGTGAATCTGTTGTTGATGAAACTTTAGGAGAAATGTTTGAAAAATGTAAAACAAACAGAATAATCATCGCAACTTTTGCTTCAAACATTTATCGTGTTAAACATATTTTTGAAACATGCTACAAACATAATCGTAAAATATGTATTTTTGGTAGAAGCATGGAAAATAACATTAATATATCCCTAAATGCTGGATATATTGACCATAAAGAATTATTAATAAGTCCAGAAGAAGCTAACAACCTAAAGCCAGGAGAAGTAACTATTTTATGTACAGGTAGTCAAGGAGAACCTCTTGCTGCTTTATCTAGAATTTCTAATGGTACTCACAAACAAATAAAATTACGTCCAGACGACATTGTAATTTTCTCATCTTCTGCTATACCAGGAAATGCTTTAAGTATTGCTAAAACAATTAATAAACTATACTTAAAAGGTGTAAAAGTTTATACAAATAGTACTCTAACTGATCTACACACTTCTGGTCACGCTAATGAAGAAGAAATAAAATTAATGATTCGTTTAATAAAACCAAAATATTTAATGCCATTCCATGGTGACTATCGTATGCTTAAAAAACAAGCTGATATTGGAATCAACTGTGGAATACCAAAAGAAAATACTTTCATTCTAAAAAATGGTGACTCACTAGTCTTAAAAGATCACGTTATCACTAGAGGAGAAAGTATGCCAGGCGCTGACATCTACGTTGATGGAAACAGAATTGGTCAAGTAGGTAGTGCCGTTTTAAAAGATCGTAAAATAATGGCTAACGATGGAATCCTTGTTGTTATAATTAATACTGATATGAAAAAACGTGAATTATTAATTAAACCAAACATTACGACAAGAGGATTTATCCTAGTTAATGAAAATGAAGAACTAATTCATCAAATTGAAAATAAAGCTGAAGAAATAATTCAAAGTGATTTAAAAGACCCAAGAATGAATTTCACAACTTTAAAAACTGATATTACTGAAAAATTATATCCATATATTTATGATTTAACAGGAAGAAAACCAATTATTTTACCAATCATATTAGACATAAAGAGATAATTAATATCTCTTTTTTTATACTCTAAAATAGGTATTACCATCAATAAGATTACACATTTCTTCATAACTAAGCTTACAAAAGAATACCAAATTATAATAAAACATCAATTCTCTCTTATCCTCAATTTTTATTAACCTCTCATAAAATGGCCACTCTAAACTTATCAATGTTGTCGTATAAATAGGAAACATCAAATAAAATCTTTTCATCTTATTTATCATTTCCCTATTAAACATTTCTGTCTTCCCATAATAATACTGATAAAAAAGAGACCATTTTTCCACTGCATTATTATAAGAAAATCTATCATCAAATACTCTCTTTCCTATATTCCAAAAAATATTAACTAAATTTTCTTTTCTTAACATCCTATCACCTATTTATATTTTTTAACAAGAAAAGAAAAAATCCCACAAAAAAAGAAGAAACTAACTACTTAGCTTCTTCTTGAGCTCTTGTCTCACGTACAACTGTAATTTTAATTGTACCAGGATATTTCATATTAGCTTCGATCTTTTCTTTTACTTCACGAGCTATCTTATGAGCTTCTAAATCATCAACCTCTTCTGGTTTAACGATAACCCGTAATTCACGACCTGCTTGAACAGCATAAGTCTTTTCAACACCATGAATATTATTTCCAACTTCCTCAAGTTGAGTAAGACGTTGAATATAATTTTCTAATGAATCATTACGTGCACCAGGACGAGATGCAGATAAAGCATCAGCTATTGCTACTATAGTAGAAATAACACTTGTTGCAGCTGTATCACCATGATGTGATGCAATTGCATTAATAACAACTTTATCCTCATTATATTTTTTAGCTATATCAACACCAATATCAACATGACTACCTTCAATCTCATGATCTATTGCTTTACCAATATCATGAAGTAATCCTGCTCTCTTAGCCATTGTTACATTCTCACCTAATTCACCAGCTATTAAACCAGATAATTGAGCAACTTCAATTGAATGTTGTAATGCATTCTGACCATAACTAGTTCTAAAATGTAATTTACCAATTATTTCAATTAATGCTGGATCAAACTTTGTAAGACCCAATTCAAAAGTAGCTTCTTGACCATATTCAATAATCTTTTGTTTCATGTCTTTGCATACTTTATCATATAATTCTTCAATTCTTGTAGGATGGATTCTTCCATCTTTAATTAAACTCTCTAATGTTACTCTTGCAATCTCTCTTCTTAAAGGATCGAAACTAGATAGAACTACTGCTTCTGGTGTATCATCAATAATTAAATCAACACCTGTAATAGCCTCAATAGTACGGATATTTCTACCCTCTCTACCAATGATTCTTCCTTTCATTTCATCTGATGGCAAGTCAACAACAGTAACTGTTTGATCACTTGCGATATCAGCTGCATATTTTTGCATTGCTGTAACAATAAGTTCACGAGCAGTTTGATTAGCAGTAAGTTTAGCTTCATCTTCAGCTTCTTTAATGTATTCTGCTACCTCTTTACTCATACTCTCTTTTACTTGACTCATAACAAGTTCTCTAGCTTTATCTTTACTAAAACCAGATATTTTCTGTAATAATTCTAGCTGTTCCTTCTTTATTTCCTCCACTTTACTTTTTTCATTTTGGATTTCTAATTGTCGCTCAGAAAGTTTTTCTTCACGGTCATCTAAAGCAGACTCTCTTTTTTGGTATAGTTCATCTCGCTTGTCCATGCTTGATTCACGCTGAAGCAAACGTGCCTCAGATTGTTTCAATTCATCTTTCTTTTCACGAATTTCTTTATCCAAATCCATTTTTAATTTATGCGCTTCTTCTTTTTGTTCGATAGCAGCATCTCTTTTAATCTTTTCGACATCTTTTTTAGCTTGATTAATAATCTTTTCAGCTTCCTTTGATGCCTTTGTAACTTTCATATTATTTATAATAAAAGCTATAATAAATCCAACTAGCAATCCAATTGCTACAAGTAAAACGGAGAAAAGTGTACTATTTTCCATAACACTCCTCCATATCTAGACCATAAATCATAATCATAATCTAATTATATTGTAGATTTATTTTAAGACCTTGTCAAGAAAAAGAAAAAGACTACTCTTAAATAAAATAGTCTCTAATAACCTCATAATCTGAATATTTAATCTTTTTATCCTCAATTGCCATATAATTATCTCTACCCTTTCCTAAAATTAACACCACTGTATCCTTATCAGCTAGACAAAAAGCTTTTTTTATAGCTAGAACTCGATCATTAATTCTTAAATAGTTTATTCCACTTGTAGAACTCAATAAATCATCTATTATTTCTCCTACATCTTCATATCTTGGATCATCCATCGTAAAAATAGCTATATCACAAACATCTAATACTAACGCACCTATCTTTGCTCTTTTCTCTTTTTCTCTACCACCTGCCGCACCTGTAACTACAATCATTTTCTTATATAAAGGACGATAAACATCCAAAATATTTTTAATCGCATTATAAGTATGAGCATAGTCAAGAACAATTGTAAAGTCCTGTCCAAAATCCAATTCTTCTCCTCTGCCCTTTACACAATTCAAATGTCTAATTCTTTCAATTAATTTATCCGTACCCACTCCTTTTTTTAGACAAATTATGAAAGCCAAAGCCACATTGTAAACATTGTAAAGACCTTTTAAAGGACTAGTAATGGCATAGACTTTATCATTATTTCTAATTTTAAACGTTGTCGTAGAAAGAAAAGAAACATCTTCAATTATATAATCGTTATTTTTACTAAATCCAAACTTATAAACATTATTACCACTAACTTTTTGAGAATTAAAATCATCACCATTTACAATTACTACTCCATCCTTCTTTACATAATTCAAAATGTCTAATTTACACTTTATATAGTTTTCTATACTGCCATGAATATTTAAGTGATCTTCTGTAATATTTGTTATCGCAACAATATCATATGTTAAATCCACAACCCTTTTATGGAGAAGTGCTTCACTACTCACTTCCATTACTAAAGAAGAAACATCTCTTTTTTCAATTTCACTAAAACACTTTGCTAATTCAAAACCACCTGGAGTCGTATTATTTGTCGTATAAATCTCATCCAACACTTCTAAACCATTAGTGCCTAAATAAGCTGTAGGAATTAAATCATTTAAAAGTTCTCTAACAATAGAAGCGGTTGTTGTCTTACCATCAGTTCCTGTAATACCAATCAAACTAAGTTTGTCATAATCCACATCAAAGAACTTCCGACATAACTCTCTATATACATCATTAACATTATCCACAACTACTAATGGTACAGTTAATTCTTTATCCATCGCAGAAACAACAGCAACAGCCCCTCTACTAATTGCTTCATCAATATAGTTAGCATGATCAACATTAAATCCCTTCGTCGCTACAAAAAGATATCCTTTTTTAACATCTCTAGAATCATCAGCAATTCCCTTAATTTCAATATCATAATTACAAGGTAATAACTCATTTAACTTCTTCACAATATCACCATTATAATATATGAAGAAATAAAAAAAAGGAAATTACTTTCCTTTCTTCTCTTTAGCTGGTTTATCTGCTTCTTTTTTATCAATAACTATATCATAGAACTCTCTAACCTTAGCTTCAAGCTCCTCTTTTAACTCCTGATTATCTTTTAATAGAAGCTTAACATTTTCTTTACCCTGGCCAAGTTTCTCACCTTGATAAGAATACCATGCCCCAGATTTTTCCAAAATACCAGCTTCGCTTGCTAAATCAATAATTTCACCTTCACGTGAAACACCCTCACCATACATAATATCAACAGTTGCTGTTTTAAATGGTGGAGCAACTTTATTTTTAACAACCTTTATTGTAGTTCTGTTTCCAACAATTCCGTCCCCCATCTTTAATTGTTCATTACGACGAATATCTAATCTAACAGAAGCATAAAACTTAAGAGCACGTCCACCTGGAGTAGTTTCTGGATTACCAAACATTACACCAACTTTTTCACGTAATTGATTAATAAATATACATGTTGTATTAGTCTTATTAATTGTACCAGAAAGTTTTCTCAAAGCTTGTGACATAAGTCTAGCTTGAAGTCCAACATGTGAATCTCCCATTTCTCCATCAATTTCTGCTTGTGGAACTAAAGCAGCTACTGAGTCAATAACAATAATACTAACTGCTTCACTTCTAACTAATGCATCACAAATCTCTAAAGCTTGTTCACCAGTATCAGGTTGTGATAATAAAAGTTCATCAATATCAACACCTAACTTCTCTGCATAAACAGGATCAAGTGCATGCTCTGCATCAATAAATGCTGCTCTTCCTCCTGCTTTTTGATGTTCAGCAATAGCTTGTAATGCAAATGTTGTTTTACCACTAGATTCAGGACCATATATTTCAATAATTCTACCTCTAGGATAACCACCAACTCCTAAGGCAATATCCAAAGATAAGCATCCACTTGAACATACATCAACTTTTAAATGAGTAGTATCACCAAGTTTCATTATAGAACCCTTACCAAATTGTTTTTCTATATCATTCATTACTTGTTCTAATGCTTTATCTTTATCACCTTGATTTAATGCTTTCATATTTCCTCCTAAATTAATAACTTACAAACCCATTGTATAATAAAAAAAAATAAAATGCAAGAGTTTTTCGAACAAATGTTTTCGTCATTTCAAAAACTAATTTCTAGCAAAAATAAAAAATCCTCTATTAAAAAAGGATTTTTCAACTAACTATTTTCTTCAATTAATTTTTTTTACTTGGAAAAATTAATTCTTTATTTTGATGATAATATTGGAATGCTGAAATCAAAGACATAACACAAGCAAAATATAATAATACATCTGCTACATTAATATTCCAAAACTCAAATGGCATATTATAGAAAAATACCAAAGTAGTACCTGTCATTAATGCTGCTGTCTTTAGTTTACCAGATCCAATAGCTGCAACAACTTTTCCTTTTCCTGCAGCTTCCATCTTTATTGCATTAACTACAATATCTCTTAAAACAATTATTACTGGAATAACAACATTTATATATCCAGCTGCTGCTAAAATAATTAAAACTGAATTAACTAATACTTTATCAGCAATAGCATCTAACATTTTTCCTGTATCAGTTACTAAATTATATTTACGTGCAATCTTCCCATCAAGAAAATCTGTAAAACTAGCAATAATAAATATACCACCAGCAATCAAATATTCTAAATGAACAGGAGATGATATCCCAGATATATTATAAACTGGGAATTGTATTCCTATTGCATAGAATGGAAAAACTAATAAAATAATTAAAACAACTGACAAAATAAGTCTTAAAACAGTAAGTTTAGTAGGTAAATTCACAAACAACATCCCTTTCTCCAGCAAGCTCATCTGTTCTCTTAGGAGCTCTATTTAATATACTAAGCACCAAATAAATAAGTAAAATTAATAAAACTAAACAAATGAAAGCACTAATAAAAGGCCATGGACCTATCTTTTTCTTTCTAATGATTGTATAAGGAGAATGAACTTTCTTATTATCTTTTTCATCCATCTTCCTAGCAGCCATCCTAATATCTTCTATCGATATCTTTGATGTATGTTCAAATAAAAATCCATTAAACTCATCTACTACTTTATCAGGATCAAGTCCTAAATATTTAGCATATTGTTTAATATATTCTTTTAAATCATAAACATCTTTAAAAGCCTTTACATTACCACTCTCTATATTATCAAGTTGAGATGTAGAAAGTTCTAAGTCTTCAGCAGCTTCTGTTGTACTAACACCATTTTTAATTCTAGTTCGTCTTAAGTACTCACCTAATTCTTTCAAAATAACACCTCACAAATTAACAATAAATATAAATAAGCCATGTTCCGTTCCTAATTTCTTAGGCGATAAACATTTATCTACCAACTAAGTTGGTCCCTGACTCCATTCAATTCTTTCATCAGGACTCCCCTACCATATTTTGGGTTTCTCGCTCATGGGGTTTACCGCGTTTCATTCTTTTGTTTCCAAAAGCATCGTCACTGTGGCACTTTACGAATCCAATCCATATCAAAGACTTAGGATTAGATATCGCCGTTAGCAATTGCTACCCTAGGTTATTTTTTTCCTAGGCATGAACACTACAATCATCTCAGATTGTGCGAGCATGGACTTTCCTCAAGGATCTTAAAAATCCCAGCGTTTATCTATATATTAATTGTTTTCTTCTTCTTTAGATTTCATCTCATAAACTACTTTTTCTAATTGAGACAATCTACGTAAAATATCAATATTATTAACAGAATCAGTATTATCATTATTCTTAGCAACTTCAGCCGTTAATTGTGAATTTCTAAGTTCCTGTTTCAAATTAACAATTTCAGCAAGTAAATCAGCTTTCTCTTTTTCCATATCATTAATGATACTTAAGAACTGTTCATAATCACGTATAATTATATCTAAAAATTGATCAACTTCTTTTAATCTATACCCACGAGTATCTATTTTAAATTCTTTCTTTAAAATATCTTCAGGCATAAGAGCAATCTTATTTTGATACATTTTATCACCAATCCCTTACAGTAATATTATGTCATTAATGACTATTTTTGTCAATTGTTAAGCTCCTCTCAATATAAGATATTTTTATCTCTAATTTGATTGTTCTAGTCTTATCAATCATCATATTTAAAATTCTAATAACCTCCAAGTTATTCATTATATCACCAAACTAATAATAATACATATTTTTTTATAAATCATAAATTCGACAATACTAGCTAAAATTAGCTATTTAAAGAACAAAATATAGAAAAATTTTAATAAATATAGTATAATGTATGATAGGTGATGAGATGAACTACCCTAACGGCATTAAAAAGCCTCATACAGAAATTTTAAAAACTTCACATAGTAATAGAGGAATGACTTTAGAAAGTGAATTAAATTTCTCGAATGAATATTATAGAGATATAGATAAAGCTTATATATATAAGAAGCCAACTCCTATAAAAATAACAAAAGTTGACTATCCATCACGTGATAAAGCTGTTATCAAAGAAGCTTTTTTCACAGTACCATCAACAACTGATTACAATGGTATTTATAAAGGTAAATATATCGACTTTGAAGCAAAAGAAACTAAAAGTAAGACTTCTTTTACTTTAAATAATATTCATCCACACCAAATAGAACATTTAAAAAACATAGCTAGACACGGTGGAATAGCTTTTCTAATAATAAGATTTACTGAATTAAATGAAACTTATTATTTAGGAATTAAAGAGTTAGTCGAATTTTTAAACAATGAAGAAAGAAAATCACTACCTCTTAGTTTTTTCCACGAAAAAGCTATCCTAATAAAAGATAGTTTCAATCCACGAATAGATTATTTAAAAATAATAGACCAAATTACTGGAGGTATTTAAATGGATAAAAAGCAAAAAATAAAGAAACCCATTGGAACAAACAAAGTAAAAAATAATAGTAAAACTAATCATATAAAGAAAAAAATACCAGAAAAGAAAGTTACTAATAGTAAAAATAATCGTAGTATGGTAGTAAAAAGTAGAGTTGAGAAAAAACTAACAAAAGAAGATAAACAAACTAGAATGATTTGTCTAGGTTTTCTTCTATTAACTGTCATTATTTTCTATTTTATTTATGGACTAACTATTGCTTTAGTTGATCTATTAGGACTTGCTATCATATTAGGAGTATCTTTCTTATTAAAGAAAAGTTCTGGTAAAAAAGCTCGTAAAGTTCTAAAAGCATTTATTATAATTATTTTAATTCTAGGTATTGTTGGACTAAGCGGTTTTTCAGCATTCTTACTATACGTTAAGAAGGAAGCTGATCCTCTATTTGTAACTGACAAACTAGATAAACCAGAAAATTCTTCATTCTTAGATATTAATAATGAGGAATATGCAAAACTTGGTGCTGAAATGCGTGAAAAGGTAACTTACGATGAACTACCACAAGTTTTAATTGATGCTATCATCGCTACTGAGGATTCCAGATTCTATCAACATAATGGTTTTGATGCTCCTCGTTTCTTAAAAGCTTCTATTGGACAAGTTGCTCAAAAACTATTCCATGTTGGTGGCAATGCTGGTGGTGCTTCAACTTTAACAATGCAAGTTGTTAAGAATCAGTTAACCGATGCTAATGCTACTAAAACACAAGGTACTGAAGGTGTCATTCGTAAATTTGAGGATATTTACTTAGCAATTTTTAAAATGGAAAAGAATTACACTAAAGAGCAAATAATAGAGTACTACGTTAACAACCACTACTTAGGTGGAAACATTTATGGAGTACAAGAAGCTTCCCAAGAATATTTTGGTAAAACAGTTAGTGAATTAAACTTAAGTGAAGCTGCTATCCTTGCTGGAATGTTTAAATCTCCTAACTATTATCGTCCAACAGTTAATCCAAAAAATGCCACTGCTAGACGTACTACAGTATTAAGTCTTATGAAAAGACATGGTTATATAACAGAAGAAGAATACAACATCGCAAACAGTATTCCAGTTGATTCCCTAACCGCAACAATTGAAAGTAGTAATGTTAATCCATATCATGGTTACATTGATACAGTTGTTGCCGAACTAGATAAAAAATATGGAGTTAATCCTTATACTACTTCTTTAACAGTTTATACTAACCTAGATCGAACAAAACAAAATGCTGTTAACGCTGTTATGAATGGTGAAGTATATGGCTGGATTGATGATCAAGTTCAAGCTGGTGTATCTGTTCTAGATTCCACAACAGGTAAAATCCTAGCTATTGGAAATGGTCGTAATATTCGTGGTCGTAGTGCTTCCAGAATTAACCAACTTAATTATGCAACAGATATAAAAAGACAACCAGGTTCTACCGCAAAACCATTATTCGATTATGGTCCAGGTATTGAATATCTAAACTGGTCAACTTATAAATTATTTGATGATGCCCCACATACTTATTCAACAGGACGTTCAATAAAGAACTGGGATGGAAACTACTTTGGAGTTATAACTCTTCGTAGAGCACTTGCAACATCACGTAATATTCCAGCTTTAAAAGCTTTCCAAGAAGTAACTCGTGAAGCTGGAAATGAAAAAATAGTAGAATTTGTAACTAATCTTGGATTAAAACCAGAAATTGAAAATGGTAAAGTCCATGAAGCCCATTCAATTGGAGCCTTCACTGGTACTAACCCACTTCAAATGAGTGCTGCTTATGCTGCTTTCTCAAATGGTGGATATTATAATGAACCATATTCTGTAAGTAAATTTATCTATAAGAATACTAATCAAGAAGTAGTACATGAAGAAGTACATAGACAAGTAATGTCAGATGCCACAGCATATATGATTTCTAGTGTTCTACAAGACGTTGCCTTAAATGGTGGAACTCCTCGAAATGTTGCTTGTAAAACAGGTACTACAAACTATGACGAAGCTACAATGACAAGTAGAGGACTACCATGGGATGCTATCCGTGATTCATGGGTAGTTGGATATTCAACAAAAACAGTTGTTGCTCTATGGTATGGATATGACTTTATTGATAGTACTTACGTCTTACATAACGTTCCAGCATCTATCCAAAAAGACTACATCTTTAGAGCTTTAGTAAATGCTGGCGCTATGGAATCTGATAGAGCAAGCTTTGCTCAACCATCAAGTGTTGTTCAAGTAGCAGTCGTAAATGACCAAAACGTTAATGCTGAACCACGTAAAGCTTGTACTGGAAATGAACCAAATATTACTTATGAATATTTCAAAAAAGGTTATGAACCAACAGAATGTTATATTTCACAAAATTTAGCTTCACCAACTAACTTCACTGTTACATACAATCAAACAACTAAACGTGTTTCTCTAAGTTGGGGAGCAGTAAGTCCAGCCGCTGGTGCTACTGAACAATATGGAAATATCAAATACGATGTCTATGCTGGTGATACACATGTTGGCTCAACTGAAAAAACAAGTTATACTTACACGCCAAAGACTCCATATCAAACTTATAAAGTAGTCGCAACCTACACTTATAAAAATGATATTCAAAGTACTCCAGCAACATTTACTCTAAGAGAAATTAAAGCTGAAGACCTAAAATTAGTTTATAATGGTGCAACAAAGATTCCAAAAGATGGTTTAACAGTATCACTAAATGATTTCACTGTAACTGAAAAAGGAACACCTGTTTCTGTAACTATTGTTTCATGTACACCTACTAAGATAACAGAAGCTGGTAAAATAACATTCACTTGTACAATTGAATATGACAAAGAATATAAATTATCTACTACCGTAGAATTAACAATGGATACCGATGAAGAACCGGATCCAAATAATCCATAAAAAAACTAGATGTAAATCATCTAGTTTTCTTTTTGCATAAATCTTTTATCATACAAGTATCACAAGAAGGTTTAATAGCCTTACAATAATATCTTCCAAATAAAACAAGTTGTAAATGTCTCTTACCCCATTCATCTTGCTTAAACTTCTTCATTAACTTCTTCTCAATAGTTAATACATTATCATTTTTTCTGGCCAGCCCAAGTCTCTTAGAAACTCTTTCTACATGAGTATCAACCGCAATATGATTTTCCCCATAAAACTCACTCAAGAAAACATTTGCTGTCTTTCTACCTACTCCAGGTAATTCTATTAACTTATCTCTATCTCTAGGAACAATTCCATTGTATTTCTCCTTTAAAATAAGTGCTATATCCTTAATATAAGAAGCTTTCTTATGATAAGACCCAACAGGTCTAATAATAGACTCAATATCGTTAAGAGAGCCATTTCCTAATGCTTCAAGAGACGAATACTTTTTAAATAAAGTAGGAGTAACAGAATTAACCCTTTTATCCGTAGATTGAGCACTTAAAACAATTGCTATCAACAACTGATAATCAGACTCATAAATAAGTTCACACTTAGGATCAGGAAACAAATAATCCAAATATTCCTCTATCCTATTCATCATCATCAAACCAGTTCCAATCAATAAGAGTTAAATCAGCATCACTATCTAAATTCTTCTTCTCAGCCTCTTTAAACTTCTTCCTATTATTTTCTACATCAGTAACAGTCTTAATTCCATTCTTACCCCATTCATAAAGTATCTTATCAATATATCTTAAATTACTTACCCCATTCATAGTAGCTTCCTTAACAGCTTCTTTAATTAAATCAACTGAAAAGTCATTATCAAGCCATGCCTTAATAATCTCATACTCCATAGGACTAAGAGTTCTTCCAAATTCCTTTTCAATAACCTCAAAAATATCTGTACCCTCACTCTTAGATACCTTATTAACCTCTTCCATCGTTAAAAGTCCCAACTTAGAAAAAAAATCATCTAAGACTACAACATCTTCCATAATTCCTTTATCATTCTTTAAAACCTCTACTCTAATCAATTTCTTACTAGTAAGTACATCTATATAATTCATAACATCTTTTAATTCAATCCCCATCTCAGCACTAAACTTACTAGGATCAAAAACAAACTTATTTCCACAATTATATAAATACATTAAAAATATAAATTCATCTAATTTAATATTAAACTTCTTATAATTTTGCATTAAAAACAAAGGAATTACCATATGTCCTTGTTTAAACATCTCTATAAGTTTAAGGTCTTTCATCATATCACCTTCTATTTATATTTATCCACAATATAATCTAATATTACTTCCTTCTCATTAGGTAATCTTCTATATAATACTTGATAAATAATATCTTCAAAAATCTCTTTTAAATACTTTCCTGGTTCTTTATTTAAACTAATTAATATATCTTCACTAGTAACAGCTAAATCTCTTCTAGAATGAATAGGAATATTAACATAAGACTCTGTTATTTTTTTCTTATCAAGTCCCTTAATCTCCCCTGCTACTGTATTAACATATAACCCATAACTATATAAAGCCATTGGATCAAAATTATTCAATTTTATTGCTTCTTTAATATTCTTAATCAAAGACAATTCATTACTATTAAATGGATACTTATCAGTAACATCTAGAACACTCCAAATACCAATCAAGTTATCAGTCTCATTAACTTTATCTAAATTAGGAAGCTCTAACTCTTCATCTAATCCAAAATCAAGTAACATTCTAATACCTTTTTTAGCATTACTACTAGCAAATATCTTATCAAGTTCTTCTCTTTTTCGATAATAAGATAATTTTTTTAATAAGAACTTTTTCTCTTTAATTGCACTTCTAACATCTTCGTCAAGATCAAAATCAAGAATTGTCGCAAATCTAATTGCTCTAAGTATTCTTAAGCAATCTTCTTCAAATCTCTCAGTTGCACATCCAATAGTTCTAATAATTCTTTTATCTATATCTTCTTTTCCATTTAATAAATCTATTATGTTACCGTCTTTATCCATACAAATAGCATTGATAGTAAAATCTCTTCTAAGTAGATCTTTCTTTAAATCATTTATATATCTAACTTCTCCCGGTCTTCTATTATCAATATAATTTACTTCTTCTCTAAATGTCGTTATCTCAAATCTAACGCCCCATTTAATAACAGTAACTGATCCATAATCTTCACTAGGTAAACAACTATCTTCAAAAATAAGTTTTATATCTTTAGGAGTAGCATTTGTATTAATATCAATATCACTAGATTCTATTCCTAGAATATGATCACGTACAAATCCTCCTACTATGTAAGCAGTACAACCACTGTCATTTATTTGTTTAAGAAACTTTAATGCTGCTTCTAACATCCGTTCACCTCAATCTCCATATATTATACCAAATTATTATAAAACGGGCAATAATTCAAAATTCGTAAAAAAAGAACCTTAAAAAAGGTTCAATTACTTCTATAATTAGTTTACTGATTCTTTTAAAGCAGTTCCTGGTTTGAATGTAACAGCTTTTCTAGCAGCTATTTTAACAGTTTCACCAGTTCTAGGGTTACGTCCTTCACGAGCTTTTCTCTTTGAAACAGCGAATGTTCCAAATCCAACTAGTGGAACTTTATCCCCCTTTTTTAAAGCTTCAGTAATTGATGCAAATGTTGCATCTACTGCTCTTGCAGAATCTGCTTTTGTTAATCCAGTTTCTTTTGCAACAGCTTCTACTAATTCAACTTTTTTCATAAGAATAATACCTCCCATTATTAATTAAGCATTAGTTATGCTTACATATAAAACTTATCATACTTTATTTAAAAAAACAAGCAATATGATATAAATTTACATTCTTTTACCCATTTTTTCATCAATAGAACTAAGTAAAGAAATAATATGTCCCATACCAAAGAAGAATAGACATACTAAGAAACTTATGAACCAGATAGCAGTCATTAAAAAGAAATTAAATTCTGTACTAGTACAAGTATCAGTATATAAGTTTGTTGAACTACAAGTTGGAAATAAATTACCAAAAACAATACCTAAAGCAAAACAAATTATAAAGGTAACTAAAGAAAATTTCTGATAACCATTATATTCATATTTACCCATTTCTTTTTCAATAGCTTTCATTCTAGGTAAATCTTTTTTCTCTTTTAAAATCTCTTCAAACATTCTATTCACTCTCCTTAAGAGCTTTTTTCTCTTTCTTCTTCTCATCATTTTCTTCTAAGAAAGCTCTAAATAAATATATATATCTAGCAAATAGTAACATATAAACACAAGCAAGTGTCGCTAAAACAGTACCATCAAATGTCTGCATTAAAATAAGATTAGTAAGTAATAAAATTACTTCTAAAACTACTAATATTTGAAAACATCCTAAATTAGACAATTCATTAAATGGTGACTTTTCTAACTTAAATTCTTTCCATATTATAGTTGGTCTCATAAAAGTATGAAAGAAATAAATAAATACTACAAAATTAATTGCTAAAGACAACAATGTAGGTAAACTGAATGATTGAAAAACAGTTAAGAATGAAGTAATTAAAACTATAAAGAATATAACCATCATTATAAAGTTTTCATAATCAAAATACTTTCTACCAAATTTTGTCTTAATCAATATAAAATATACTAAAGCAATCATATAAGTAATATTATGATTAAGTACATCTTGAAATATTTTTAAAGCATCAACGTCACTATTAATCGCAAAAGATTGACTACTTAAAATTATAAAAGATATGACAATTATTATTAACCATGTAACTGCATTAGGTTTATCATACCAGCTTTTTTCTACTTTTTTTTCTTCTAAATCCATCATATCACCTTCCATCTTAAGTATATCACAAATAAAGAACAAATTTGTAATTAAACATTTTTTCTTTAAAAGTTTACATATATATGATATAATACGTGTGAATTGGAGGGGATATTATGTCATTACCTATTGTAGCTTTAGTTGGAAGACCTAATGTTGGTAAGTCAACTCTATTTAATAAAATTATTGGTAAAAAAGTCTCAATCATTGAAGACACACCAGGAGTAACTCGTGACAGAATATATCAAGAAGCAATATACAATCAAAAGAAGTTTTATTTAGTTGATACTGGTGGTATTGATACAACAGATGAAACATTTAATGATATTATCAAAATTCAAGCTGAAATTGCTATTAATGAAGCAGATATAGTAGTCTTTATCGTTGATGGTAAAGAAGGTCTAACAGCCAATGATTTTACTATCAGAGACATCTTAAGAAAAAGTAATAAGAAGATAATTGTTGCTATTAATAAAATGGATGTTAAAGAAGCTCAAGATAATATTTATGATTTCTATGAACTAGGTTTTGATACATATATTCCTATAAGTAGTATTCATAATATAGGTTACGTTGATTTAATGGACACTATTACAAATGATTTTAATATTAAAGAAGAAAAGGAAGATAATAGATTAAAGTTTGCTATCATTGGTCGTCCTAATGTTGGTAAGAGTTCTTTAATGAATGCTCTTCTAAATGAAGAACGTGTCGTTGTCTCTAATATAGCTGGAACTACTAGAGACTCTATAGACTCTATCTTAAGATACAACAATGAAGAATATGTTTTAATCGACACTGCTGGTATGCGTAAAAAAGGCAAAGTATTTGAAAGCATTGAAAAATATAGTTTAATGCGTTCTCTAAAGTCGATTGATCGTGCTGACATCTGCTTAGTCGTAATAAATGCTGAAGAAGGTATAAAAGAACACGATAAACACATTGCTGGATATGCCATTGAAAAAGGTAAAGGACTAATCTTTGTCGTTAATAAATGGGATACAGTTCAAGATACTACTATTGGAGAATTCGAAAAGCTAATGCGTGCAGAATTTCAATTTGCAACCTACGCACCTATCGTCTTCTTATCAGCTTTAACTAAAAAGAGAATTCATACATTAATGCCCGAAATCTTAAAAGTTGCTGAAAACATCAAAAAAGAAATCAAAACTAGTATTTTAAATGATGTAATCAATGATGCCTATCAATTAAACATTCCACCATCATATAAAGGTAAGAGATTAAAGATATACTTTACTTCTCAAACTGGAACTAAGCCACCAAAATTTACTTTCCGCGTTAATAATAAAGGTTTAGTTCATTTCTCATATGAACGTTACTTAGAAAATAAAATTAGAGAAAACTTTGATTTTACTGGTACCCCAATCGTCTTACAATTTAAAAATAGAACTGATGATGAATAGGAGAAAAATATGATATTAGATGAGAATGGATTTCAAAATCACAATAATAGTAATGGTATAAAAAACTATAGTAATAATAACTGGTCAAACAAATTTCAAAGTGAAAAACGTAATGTTTTTACTAAAGGAATCAATGATTTTAATCATACTGATCCAACTAATAGAAATGATATGAGTGATAAAGCTCTTGCTATGCTTCATGAAAGACTAGAAAAGAATCTAATTTCTGAAGAAGAATTCAATCGTAAATGTCAAGCTATCGCCAGAAGCAGAAATAGTTAAGAACCAAAAAAGACTTCCTACATATATTGAAATAGGAGGTCTTTTATGTTTGGAGATAATTTTTTTAAGAAAGTAGAAAAAAAGACTCATATAAATAAAGATACAATCTTTTCACTTGCAGCCAAACTACAAAAATCTAATATGCAAGATGAAAACACTATTCGCGAAGTAATTCGTGATTTAAGTAATATGACCGGTAAAGAAGTATCAAAAGAAAAAGAGGAACAAATTATTGATGCCATCAGAAAAAATAAAGTCCCTAAAGACATGAACAATATGTTTTAAAAAGAGAAAAAACTCTTTTTCTTTTTCTAATAGTTCTTTTTTATTTATTAATAACATACTCTTTACTGTATAAGGAGAATGTATATGGATAAACAAGAAATTATTAAAAATATAGCTTATCGTAGCGGTGGAGATATTTATCTAGGTGTAGTTGGTGCCGTAAGAACTGGTAAATCTACTTTTATAAAGAAAATGGTTGAAACTCTAATTGTTCCTCATATTGAAAATGAATATGAAAGAAAACGTGCTTTAGATGAAATTCCTCAAAGTGCTGCGGGCAAAACTATTATGACAACAGAACCAAAGTTTGTTCCAAATAATGCCGCAAACATTAAAATAGATGATTTTACTTGTAATATTCGTCTAATTGACTGTGTCGGTTATATGATTGATAAAGCTCAAGGAGCCACTGATGAAAATGGTCCAAGAATGGTAAAAACCCCATGGTACACTGAAGAAATACCTTTCACAGAAGCAGCTGAAATAGGTACTGAAAAAGTTATTAAAGACCATTCAACGATTGGTATTGTTATGACAACAGATGGTTCTATCGGAGAATTTGATCGTAATGACTACTTAGAAGCAGAACAACGTGTTATTGAAGAACTAAAAAGTATTGGTAAACCATTCATCGTTATTTTAAATACTACACACCCTACACTACCTGAAACTGAAAAATTAGCTAAACGCTTAAAAGATGAATACCAGGTACCAGTACTACCATTAAGTGTTGAGTCAATGACCGAAAAAGATATGTATGACATCTTAAAAGAAGCCCTTTATGAATTCCCAGTACTTGAAGTAAAAGTAAATATGCCAGAATGGATTGCTATTTTAAATCCTGATCATCCAGTTAAAGAAAGCTATATAAATTCTATTAAAGAAAGTGTCATTGAAATCGACAAATTACGTGACATTGATAAAATAACTAGTCATTTTCTTTCAAATACAATGATTGAAAAAAGTTATTTATCTGAAGTAAATCCTGCCAACGGAACAATTACTATTAATTTAACTGCTCCTGCAGATTTATATAATAAAACTCTAACTGAAATAATTAAAATAGATGTTCAAAGTAAAGCTGACTTACTAGCTCTTTTCCAAGATTTAAATACTGCGAAAAAAGAGTACGATCAAATAAAATATGCTTTAAAAATGGTTAAACAAACAGGTTATGGAGTCGCAACACCATCTATTGAAGATATGAAATTAGATAAACCTGAAATCGTAAAACAAGGTCCAAGATATGGTGTAAAATTAAAAGCTGTCGCACCATCTATTCATATGATTAGAGTAGATGTAGAATCAACATTTGAACCTATCATCGGTAGTGAAGTCCAAAGTAAAGAGTTAATTGATTATCTAATGAAAGATCACGATCAAAACCCAGGAGAAATCTGGAAAAGTGAAATCTTTGGTCGTAGTCTAGACTCTATCGTTCAAGAAGGTATTCAATCAAAAATAAATCTAATGCCGGACAACATTAGATATAAATTACAAACAACTCTATCAAAAGTAGTAAATAAAGGTTCAAACAACATGATCGCAATCGTAATCTAGAATCCATTAGGATTCTTTTTTTATACTCTCTTAGCCAAACTAAGTTTATTTAAAGCATCTTCTCCATAAATAAATTTACCATGTTCCACAACTTTATCAATATCCACAATATCTTTAACCAGGCAATAGTAATGTCCCTTTAAGTACTTAACGTCTTTCACATCACTAATTAAAAAATAATCATCTGTTTCAAAATAAATATCATATCCCGTAATAAGAATTCTTAAATCCAACGAATTAGAATAATCTATCTCATCAAGTTTCTTTCCCTCTACAAAAAAACCAACCTTCTCATCATAAAACACTAAAACTTTATAAAAACCCTTCAAATTTAATCTAGTTTTCAAACTAACTATCTTATCCTTAATAAATTGAATAATATCTTCTCTACTATCTAAACAATTAACATATTTATTATTGATGAATAAAAAGAAATCTCTATCACAAATCTCTACCTTCACTCTATCACCTACAATAATATATGAAAAAGACTTAGTAAGTTTCCTATACTAAGTCTTCTATTTTCTTATGAACATCTTTTACTCCTAGTTTATTAACTGCTGAAAAGACAATCAAATCATCACCAATAACTAAATCTAAAGTATCTAAAATCATCTTTAAATTTTTAGCTTTCTTACTTCCTCCAACTTTATCAGCCTTTGTCGCAATCACTGTAACTGGTAAATTATAATACTTTAAAAAGTTATACATAAGTAAATCATCTTCTGTTGGTTTCATTCTAAAATCAATCAACATAAATACTCTTTTTAACTCTTCTCTCTTCTCTAAGTATTCCTCAATCATCATCCCAAACTTTGCTTGTGTCTTTTTATCTGTTGCTGCATAACCATATCCAGGAACATCAATCAAGTAAAAAGCATCATTTACATTATAAAAATTCAAAGTTTGAGTCTTACCAGGTTTAGCTGAAGTATGGGCAATATTCTTTCTACCTACCACACTATTTATAAAGCTACTTTTTCCTACATTACTACGACCAACTAATAGAAATTCTGGTTTTCCTTCATCTGGATACTGACTACGTCTAGTCGCAATAACTTCCAAATTAACATCTTTAATTATCATTCTTTATCTCTCCTAAATACTTATCTAGATCTAAAATCAAAGGCATAGCTTCTTCAAAAGACTTAAATCTAGCCCCTGAAGCTGCTTTATGTCCTCCACCATGATATTTCTCTGCAATCTTATTAATTTCTGGTCCACGTGACCTAATTGATACTCTAATCTGATTATTCTTACTATCCTCAGTCATTGTAACCCATACAAGTACCTCATTAATAAAATTAAAATTATTTATCATATTACCAGGAGCAGCACTATCTACTCCAAACTCATTTAGTAGTTCATCAGTTATCTTAATATAACCAACTCCATTATCAGTAACAGTCATATTATAACCAATATATCCTTCAAGTCTAACTTCATTCAATGGCCTAGCATATAACTTCTGATATAATTCAGCTAAATCAAACTTATACTTCTCTAAGTACTTACTAACAAGCATAAAAGTCTCTGCTGAACATGAATTAAATAAAAATCTATTAGAATCAGATACTAATCCAATAAATAACTTTTCTGCAATAGCTGTATCACACTTCAATCTAGTTTCTAGTAAAAGTTTCATTACTATTTCACATGCAGATGAAGCTTTCTCTTCAATATGTTCTATTCCATTAAAACTTTCCACAAAAGGATGATGATCAATTTTTATACAGAATGGAAAACTATCAACGTTAACCCCATCCACTCTTCTCTTATCAGGAGTATCTAATACAATTAATAAGCTATTTTCTAAACTCTCAAACTTATCAAGTTTCCCAATAAAACTAAACTTAGCACTACCAGAACCTATCGCAATAACTTTCTTCTCTGGAAATGTTAACCTAATTGAGTCTCTTAAAGCTAATTGACTAGCTAAAGCATCCGGATCAACACCTATATGTCTAGCAATAATTATATTATTATATTTTTTTATCTCTTTATATATCTTCTTAAAATCTTCCATCTAATTACCTATTAATTAAGTCTAAAGTATCTCTAGCAATCATGAGCTCTTCATCAGTAGGTATAACATAAATATCTATCTTTGAGTCATCAGAACTTATCTTAACTACCTCTCCAACTATTTTATTAGCTTCAGGATCAATCTTAACTCCTAAACAAGCTAGCTTATCACAAATTTCACCACGAATTAGAGTATTCTTCTCTCCGACACCAGCTGTGAAAACAATAGCGTCTACGCCTTCAAGTAAAACATAATATTGAGCAATATAATCCACAACTCTACGAACATACTTATTCTTAGCCAAGATAGAATTCTTATCTCCCTCTTCGCATCCTTGTAGAACATCTCTCATATCACTACTACGTTCACTAACACCAAATAAACCACTATTTCTATTTAAATCATCAATAACTTCTCCAGCATTCTTACCTTCTTGTTCCATAACATAAGGAATAATAGATGGATCAACATCACCAGATCTAGTACCCATCATAATACCTGCTAAAGGAGTAAATCCCATTGAAGTATCCACACACTTACCATCTTTAATAGCACAAATAGAACCACCATTACCAATATGACAACTAATTAATTTAAAGTTCTCTTTTCCAAGTAACTTACTAGCTTCTATTGCTATATAGCAATGACTAGTTCCATGAAAACCATACTTTCTAACCCCAAGTTCTTCATACCATCTATAAGGGACTGGATAAATAAATGTTTCTTCATCCATTGATTGATGAAAAGCCGTATCAAAAACAGCCACATTTATAGCATCAGGTAAAGCTTTTCTAAAAGCCTCTATTCCAAGTATATTAGCTGGATTATGTAAAGGAGCAAATGTACTTAAAGATTTAAGTTGTTCCAACACTTCATCATTAATAATAACTGATTTATCAAAAAGATCTTTACCGTGTACAAATCTATGACCAACACCATTTATTTCATATAATGATTTAATTATTTCTAAATCAGTCAATTTATCAAGTAAAATACTAACAGCCACACTATGATCTGGAACATCTAATTCTTGTACAATCTTTTCTCCATTAAACTTAATTGTCAAGAAACTACCTTCAATTCCAATTCTTTCAAATTGTCCACTCGCAATAACAGTTTCATTATCCATATTAAATAAACTAAATTTTAATGAACTGCTACCAGCATTGATCGCAATAATTTTCATCTAATCCCTCATTTCTAAACCTATTAATATTATAAAACAAAGTAAACAAAAAAGATAGACAATAATTGTCTATCTCCAATAAGCACTATCTGCTTGACTTAGTTTTACCTAATCCATTTTTAACTAAACGTTTGGTAATCTCACCACCAACGCTACCATTTGCTCTACTAGTAGCATCGGCACCAAGATTAACACCAAATTCGTTTGCTATTTCATATTTCATTCTATCTATTGTACTTTTTGCTCCTGGAACATTCATTTTCATAGAAGCATTATTTTTCTTTAATGTAGAACTTTTCTTTCTGGCCATAATTCACCTCCTACACTAATAGGTTGTGAAAATTAACCTCAAAAATACCTGGTAATACTTTCCAATTATAATAAATCTTTAAATTCATTATCAGCTTCATCAACTACTTTAATAGTATTAATATTTAAAAGAGCTTCATCAATCAATTCTTGATAATTAAACTTATCCTCTTCCTTAATCGCAATCTCTTCTTTTGGATTAATTACTGGATGTTTTGGTACAAATACTGTACAACAATCTTCAAATGGTAAAATACTAATATCATAAGTATCAATCTTTTTAGATATACCTATTATCTCTAACTTATCTAAACAAGCAACAGGTCTAATAACAGGTACATTAGTAACACTATTAATTACTCTCATACTAGTTAAAGTCTGTGAAGCAACTTGTCCAATAGATTCTCCATTAATAATAACGTAACCCTTTCTTTCTTTAACTAAGCGTTCCATTATTCTATACATCATTCTACGCATAATAGTAATACAATAATCTTCCCTACAATTCTTATAAATTGCCTCTTGTATCTTAGTAAAGTTAATGACATGTAAGTTAATATGATCAGTATAAGCAGCTAACTTCTTTGTTAAATCAATAACTTTATTACGAGCTTCCAAACTAGTATGTGGAATAGCCTCAAAATAAACAGCTTCTAGTCTAACTCCTCTCTTCATTGCTAAATAACCAGCTACAGGAGAATCAATACCACCAGATAACATAAGCATTCCTTTAGGTTGTGTTCCAACAGGATATCCACCACTTCCTACAAAATCATTCAAATAAATAAAAGTATTCTTATCTCTAATTTCTACTTGAACTAATAATTCTGGACTATGAACATCTACTTTAATATTAGGAACATTTTTAAGTATTATCCCACCTAATAATTTACTCATCTCCATACTATCTAAAGGAAACTGTTTATAACTTCTTTTAGTCGCAACTTTAAAAGTACTAAAATTAACATTTTTAACAATCTCTACAATCTTACTCTTAATATCTTCAAGATCACTTTCAACTACATAAGCAATATGATATTTATGAATACCAAATATCTTATCAATCACTCTTTTAACATCCTCTAATTGACTATCTTGAAAAAGAATATACATACGAGCACGATCTTTATTTATCTTAACATCATACTTACTAAGTTTATTTTTTATATTATTATATAAAGTATTTATAAAGAAATTTCTATTTCCTTTCTTAGTAGTAAGTTCTCCATATTCAATTAATATAACACGTTCCATCTTCATCACCACAAATATGTTAGCACACATTAATATAAAAAGACAAGGAAAACCCTTGCCTAATAATTATCTACACTAAATAGTTTATTATAAACATCATCTTCTACTATTGAAATAGACTTTATCGCAATATCTAAAGACTTCTTATAATCCCCCATAAAGAACTTAACTCTTGCATCATCAAGTCCTGCACTAACTTCTGGAGTATTACGATATCTATTGCCATAAACTATTGCTATCTCTGTATATTGAGCCATTCTAATCATTTCATTAGTCGTATTATATAGTTTTAAAACCAAATCTCTAGCTGTATCAACACGTGTATTTAAAACTGTAATAACGATTGGTTTCTTCTCTAATTCTTTTACTACTTCACCGATTGCTTCATTAGCTTCTGAAAGTTGCACAAAGTAGTTATCAGTAATTATAGGTAACTTATAACTACGCATCTTTAACTTACATTGTTTTAAGAACTCTTGTATTTCACATAATTGTTCTCTGGCTCTTTCTTCATCATCATACATATTACCCAAAGTCTTTAAAGCCTCATCTAAGTTATCTTCCGTAATTTTAAGTCTATTAGTTAACTCTTCTATTTCTTTATGTACCATGCTATACGGAGCATTACTTCCTCCTACCTTTGCAAGTAACTTATTATAATCATCATTAATAACTACTAAATTCTTATTAATATCATAAATATTTTGAACGTCTTCTTCATGTAAATCATATAAGTTCTTAATATCATCAAGTTGTGCCAAAATATCATTAACCAACTTATTAGTTTTCGCAATTTTCTTAGAAAAGTCTCCTTCAATTTCTTCATAAACTTTTCTAGCTAAACGCTCTTTTTCAAAATCAATAAATAATGAATCCAAATAAGAAAGCATTGTCTTTAAATCAAACATACAACCTTCTAGATTTAAAACACTAACTTTATCTAAAATAGTTTTAACGTTCTTTTCAATCTCTTCAATATTATAATCAATATTTAAATACTCTAAAGGATAATTCTCTTTAACCATCACATCATAAGTAGCTTTAACTTCTTTAATACGTTTAGGTATAAATTGATTAGCCATCATAAGTACGTCTGGTGTCTCTTTAACTATTACCTCAATATGTTCAATCATTGTATCAAGAGCTTTAACGATATGAACTACTTCTCCATACTCATTATCTTCCATGACTTTTTCAAAGTCCATAAATCTTCTCTCAATATTTTCAAATTGTAATCCAATAGCTTCCTGCATATTTTCATATAATTGTTTATGTTCTTGAAAATCTTTATTTAATAATCGATACTTAGTCTTTAACTTAGTCACAATAGAACGATATTTCTCTTCACTTAAAGTAACATCTTTTATTTCATCTAATAAATGATCAGCCGCTTCTCTTACTTTATAAATTTCCATCTCTACTTTAGCCATTCTATATCCACATGATTTATAATCACGTTTATCTATATAAATGTCTAAATCAATAAGCATATCATCTATTAAAGTAAGTCTATTTTCTTTTAATGAAATAAATTCATCATGCCATTTATTATATTTTTCTTCCATTTTGTCATTCTTAATAATTGGTTCTACTTTAGATAGTTCTAACAAAACAGGAGTTGACGCAACCACATTACGTTGTAGTTCCAGATTTTTAACTTTATCACGATAAGTTTTAACTTCTAATTTCTTAATAAAATGCAAAAGTATAATGACGATAATAAGTGCCAACACTACTGCTGACCCAATAATTAAAAATTGTCCTTGTACTGGCATCCTATCACCTCTATTTTCTACATAATCATTTTATCAAAAAATATGACATTTTTCTACTATTTTAAAAAAAATTACTAAATTGCTTCTTCAAAGCGCTCACAAATCCTTGACATATAAAGGAATCTATCATATAATTAGAACTGCAAATTCACTTGAAACAGCGGATTTAGAATAAATTAAAGTGTTTTTCAAAAAAAGTAACAATTGCTGTTAAGGCGAAAGAGAAACTCCCTAATTTATGACTAAGTCAAATTTTAAGGAATTGTAATACGAAGAAAGGAGATAATTAATTATGGCAAGATATACAGGATCAAGTTATAAACAAGCTCGTCGTGTTAATTTCTCAATCAATGAAACAGGTAAAGAATTAGCTCGTCGTCCTTATGGTCCAGGTCAACATGGAAATGATCGTAAAGCTAAATTATCTGACTATGGAACACAACTTAAAGAGAAACAAAAAGTTCGTTTCATGTATGGTTTAAATGAAAGACAATTCCATAAAACATACCTAGAAGCTGAAAAGATTAAAGGTGTTACTGGTACTAACTTTTTAAGATTACTTGAATCTCGTTTAGATAACTTAGTTTATCGTGCTGGTTTTGCTTCTACTCGTCGTGGAGCTAGACAGCTTGTTAACCATGGACACGTAACTGTAAATGGTAAGAAAGTTGATATTCCTTCATACAGAGTTAAAGTTGGAGATGTTGTTTCACTAAAAGAAGACGACAAGAACTTAAAAGTTGTTGAAGAATCTTTAGCAAAAGTTACTAAACGTGTTGAATTTATTACATATGATGCAAACAAGAAAGAAGCAACTTATGTAAGATTACCAGAAAGAAATGAACTTAATGCTGACATTGATGAAGCATTAATCGTTGAATTCTACAATAAGTAAAAAAAGAATAAGACTTCGGTCTTATTTTTTTTACACAAAATACATAGTAAAAAATATGTAAAGGAGCAAAATAAAAGCATTGTTTCTTTTTATTTTTATTTAAAACTATGCTATATAATATATAGATAAGAAAGGAGGTGTCTATGAACAAATCATTTAAACAAACTCTAATATCTTGCTTTACAGTTATATTTGTCTGTCTATTGACACTAGTAGGTACCAGTTATGCCTGGTTTACTGATACAGCTTCAACAGAAGTCAATAAGATTCAAGCAGGAAACTTAGATGTTGAATTAGAATACAGTTATGACATGACACAATGGAAAAGAGCATCTTCAACAACTAAATTATTTAATGATAGTACATTATGGGAACCAGGAGTTACTGAAATAGTATATTTAAGAGTTAAAAATGCTGGAAACCTTGCCTTAAAATATAAAATGGGTCTAAATTCTCAAGTAGGATCTTCCACAGGAATAAATGTTAATGGAGAAAACTACAAAGTTGGAGATTATTTAAAAGTTGGTACAGCGACTGTAACAGCAGCCCTTAGTTCTAGAGAAGAAGCAATTGAAGCTGTTAAAAATAATGTAGATACTTTAACAAACACAAAAGATTTAACAGATATGTTAGTCTTAAACACAGGAAGTACATCAAATGTAGTTGCTCTTGTAATTTATATGCCTACTGATACTGGTAATGAAGCAAATGCTGGTACTAAAGCATCATACGTATACAAGTTAGGAATAGAAGTATTAGCAACTCAAGCTACTGTTGAATCTGATAGTTATGATAATACTTATGACTATAATGCACCTACTGTGTTTAAACCAATAAGCATTTCTGATGGTGAAGCTACAGTTACTGGAAACATACAAGCAAATGGACGTTCTGGTGCTGTTCAAGGAGAGCTAACCGCAAAAATCACTATAGATGCTACCTACGTCTATGCCGTTTATACATATGGAAATGGCTTAAGTGCTGCTATGGCTGTCAGTGCCGGACACAGGAGTGAAATTGTTATAAAGGGTGGAGACTTTAGACAAATAGGCGTCCCTGATGATGATATGTGTGCTTTAATATATGCACTTGATAATGGTAAAATAACAATAGAAGGAGGAAGTTTTAAAGCTGCTCATCCAGCTTATACACTAGTTGTATTAGCCGGAAGTCATGCTAGCATTACTGTAAAAGGTGGAAGCTTCTATAAATACGATCCATCTAATGATCCAAATGGTGAAAATGCTATCTTTATAGGCGATGGATACAAAGTAGTCCAAGATGGTGACTGGTACAACGTAGTTCCAGAATAAAAAAATAAGACCAACAAAGTCTTATTTTTTTTGTCCTATATCAAACTTTTCCACATAACAATTACAAATATCCACATCTAGTAAATTATCATGTTCCAAGTCCGTTCCCTTAAGCAAATGATGAATAGCTCTAACTGGTGACCCATGTGAAACAATTAAAATATCCCCATCTGGATATTTATTCATTACATAATCTAAAAATTCTTTGCATCTCTTAAAAATATCTTGTACAGGTTCAACTCCCTGATCACTACAATTTAAATTATAGTCCCAATACTTTTTAGAATCATAAAGAGCACGGTCACAACCTTCTAATTCTCCCATATTTCTTTCAATCAATCTCTTATCAGTAACAGTCTCCACTCTATCACCAATCAAAATAAATGCTGTTTCCACAGTTCTAACTAGAGGGGACATATAACAAATATCATAATGTTCATGTTCTAACTTACTTCTTAATCTCTGACACTCTCTTCTACCAGTATCATTCATTAAATTATTAGAAAGCCCCTGAATATGGTTTAAATAATTCTCTTCAGTCTGTCCATGTCTTACTATTGTAATTGTCATTATCTTACCTCCAGTACCTTTAAAGCATCACTATAAACAATATACTTACTTAGATAGCTACCATCTTCATAAGAAGAATAACCAGACACATAATAATTATTGTCTCTTAAAATAACATCTGAGAAATAATCATCACGCATATCACCATATCTAACTGCTTTAATAAGTTTTAAATCACTCTTGTATTTAGCAATAACTGCATCATACTTTAAAATCTCAATACCAGTAGTATCCTTCTTAGTATCATAAATACCAATAGTACCAATAACAATTAAATTATCATTATTATCAACTACTAGTCTATTATATCTTTCATTTTCATTCTCATCATAACTAACTTCATTTAAATAATTAATATCAAAATCATACTTAACTAAAATAGCATCAGTTGTATTATCTTTTCTCTTAGCTCCACTAACAACAAGTCCATCACTAACTTTAACAATACTCATAAAACCTAAACTATCTGTAAATTCATATTTAGTAGTTTTAACTAAAGTACCATCCATATCATATTTAGCCACAATACCTACCCTAGAATCATCTTTACCTACGACATAAATATAATTATCCACAACCACTAAATCATTATAAACAGCCGTTTTATTATCACCATAGAACTTCTTCCATAATAGTCTACCGTTATTATCATACTTAATAAGAAAAGCTCCACCTTCCGCAAATCCCAATGTCATATTCTCATAAACACTTTGTCCAACAACTAAATAACCAGCATCTACTTTAACCAAATTCATAAACTTAGAATTACCTAAAAGCTGAAAACTATTTTCAAAAAGAAGATTCCCTTTCTTATCATATTTTACTATCAAAGCACTACGAACTTTATTATCATGTTCCTCTTCTGAAGCCTCATAACTACCAACTGCCACATAACCATCACTATCTGTAATAACTCCTAAAAAGACACTATTAAATCCTTTATTATAAAGCTTTTCAAAAATCTTTTCTCCCCTACTATTATATTTAGTAATCTTAGCCTTTTCATAATACTCTTTATTATTATTGTTACTGCCAACTGCTACATAACTACTAGAGTCATTACTACTTGCATTAATACTATCAAAATAGACCGAATGATCTTCTTTAAAAAATGAATTATAAATTAAAATACCTACTTCACAAACTAAAATAACTAACAAAATAATTGAAATAATTTTAATTGTTTTCAATAACTTAACTTTATTCATATAAGACCACCCTTTCAATATCATAATAGCATATATTTTCATAATAAAAGAGAAAATAATTTTAACTTTACTTCCTCTTTTGTCAAATTTTACTACATTGTACCTAAATAATATTTTTTCTTACCACGTCTAATAACAAAATATTTATTTTCAATACATTTATCTTTATTAATTACATAATCTAAATCAGTAACTTTTTCACCATTTACTGTAATAGAACCATTAGTAATAAATTCTCTTGCTTCTCTCTTACTACTACAAATTCCATTGTTAACAAGTACATCTATTAATAATCCTTCTTCTATTTTAAATGGAACAAGTCCCCTAAAAGCTTCTTCTACATCTTTTCCTGTAAAACTAGCAATATCTCCACTAAATAAAGCTTCACTAATTTTTTCTGCTCTTAAGTATTCTTCTTCTCCATGTAAATCAGTAATCACTTCACGAGCAAGTGCTTTATGTGCTTCTCTAAGTTCTGGATGAAGATTATGTTTCTTCTCTAATTCTTCTATTTCTTCTCTACTTAAGAATGTTAATTTCTTTAAGTATTCAATAATCATACAATCTTCAAGATTAATTAAGTATTGATATAATTCATAACTAGAAGTCTTTTCTTTATCAAGCCATAAAGCATTACCTTCAGTCTTACCAAATTTAACTCCATTAGAATCAGTTACTAAAGGCATAACCATACCATAAGCTTCTTTATCTAATTTTTTTCTAATTAATTCAATACCTGAAGTAATATTACCCCATTGATCACTACCAGCAACTTGTAATTCACAGTTTCTAGTTTCAAATAAATATAAGAAATCTAATGCTTGTAAAATCATATAAGAGAATTCTGCATAAGTAATACCAGTCTCTAATCTAGTTTTAACTTTATCTTTTGCTAACATATAATTAACGTTAAAGTATTTACCATAGTCTCTTAAGAAATCTAAAACGTTAATTTCTTTAGTCCAATCATAGTTATTAACAACTTCAAAGCCAAATATTTTTTCTGCTTGCTTCTTTAATCCTCGGAAGTTCTTTTCTACTTCTTCTTTAGATATCATAGGACGTTCAGCAGTAGGTTTTGGATCTCCAATTAAACCAGTTGCTCCTCCTACTAAAAGTATTGGATGATGTCCAGCATTCGCAAGTCTTCTACATATTAAGAATGATGAATAATGTCCAATATGCATTGAATCTGCTGTAGGATCAGTACCTATATAAAATGTAAGTCCCCCTTTATTTAATTTATCTATTAATTCAGGACTACTAATTTCTTGTACAAGTCCTCTCCATACTAAATCTTCATATAATGTCATAATCTTTCCTCCTCTAATTTTAATTCTTTAATATCATCTAATTTATATCCATAATTTAAATATATGTTTTGTACATCTAATGATGTAACATCTTTTTTCTTTAATCCTAACTTCTTCATTACCTCATATACTTTTTCTTCACTTGGTCCTTCTATCTCTAAATAAGTAGGAATTAAAGGCCAATAATCAATATCAATTTCTACTCCTTGATAACTATATTGAACTCTTCTATTTTCTTGATAACCTTTAGGTACATATCCTAATTCTTTAAGCATTAAGTTACATCTCTCAAAGTTATCAACTTCTATTTCTAATTCATGAGTACCATCAATTTTACTAGTAACTACATCTTTAATCGTCAATGTCGTCTTCTTACCATTAGTTCTTAATCTAATCCATCTATTCTCTTCTTTAGGTATAAAATCATAGACATATCTTTTCTGAACTAAATCCCATTCTTTTTTAGCCCCTATTTCTTCTAGTTTCTTTGAGAATTCTTCAACATCAATCTCTAATACTCTAACTTCATACTCAGTATGCATAGCATCACTCCCTTCAAACAAAAAAAACTACTCATCCATATAAGGACGAATAGTTCGTGGTACCACCTTATTTCATAAACAAAAGTTTATGCACTCAAAATGTTAACGCCATCAACGTTTTTTCTCCTAATAATGTATTTCATCTTTTAATTGTTTTAGTTTTCACCAACCACTAAATCTCTAAAAATACTTAATTAAAAGATTACTTATTTATTAATCAACAAAAAATATAAATCTATTATAGCACAAGAAAAAAATAAGTAAAGCAAAAGCTCTACTTATTCTGCAGTTTTTTCTTCTAATTTTTTAAGAACATCTTTTATTACAGCATTAGCTTTTATTTTAACTTCTTTAGCAGTCTCTTCTAATACTGGAGTACCTTTTTCTACTGCTAAATCTGCTAACTCTTGAACTTTCTTCTTTAATTCATCAGCTTTCTTTTTAGCAATATCTAAAGCTTTTTCTTTATCTAAATCAGCTAATTCTTTCTTGATTTCTTCTACTTTCTTATCAAATTGTTTTTTTACATCTTCCATATCAATTTCACTAGCTTGATCAAGTAAGTCACTAAGTTTATTTTTTAATTCCTCTCTAAGTTTACGACCTTCTTTTGGTGCAAATAAAAGTCCTAATCCAGCACCAATAGCAGCTCCTAAAATAAATTTACCTGTTCCTTTTTTACTCATCGTCATCTTCCTCCTTATTTTTCTTAGATTTATTTTTAAATAATTTTAAAATGATACCAGAAATACCATTAACAATAGTATCCCCCATTAATACTAAACTATTACTAGCATTATCAATAAAGTCAAATAATGAATCTAGTGAACTAACTTTCTTATCAACTTTATCTACTACTCTATCCACTTTATCTAATAATAGAATAAGCTTTACACCTAATATTATTAAAACTGCTAATAAAATTATTCCAAAACAGTAAAGCATAAGTGGCAACAAACTATTTAAAGCTTCCATCTAATTCCTCCTCTTATTCTTGTTCTTGATACATAGAATCAATTAAATCAAATAAGTTATCATCATCTTGAGCAACTGGTTTAGTACCTAATACACTAACATCTTCTACATCAGCTTCACTAACTTTATCAGTCTTTTGTTCTTTCTTAGGAGCATGTTTACTAGCATCCATATAGTCTACATTATATTCAAGTCCTAAATCTTCAAAATACTCTACAGCATCTCCCATAGTAACTTCTTTAACTGCCGGTTTATCTTCATCAGTAGTTAAATCCACAAGTAAATTATCATTTCCTTCTACTTCAAATTTACTTTTATTTTCTTCTTTAACTGGTTCAACAGTATTTTCAAATGCTTTTTTACGAACATCGTCTACACTAAGTTTATCTTTAGCATAACTACTTACTAAACGTACTTCTTTCTTAGTAACAACGTCTTCTTTACGATAGTTCTTATCTAAGATACCATAAATAGGTGAGATTATTGGAGAAGGTTTAAAGAATGATTTTTCTTCTCTTCTTCCTTCATAACCACTATATTCATTAACTGTAGAACGTGGAGTTTCGTATACTCCATAAGGTTGATTAACTCTCTCTCCTGCAGAATATAAATTACTCTGTGTTTGATAAGTAGGTTTTTCTTCCTTAGGTTGATAAATACCTTCTCTAGTCTCTCTAGTTGGATAGTCATCAATTACTTTAACTATCTTAGGTTCATATTGTTCTACAACCAAATCTTTTTCTTCAATAACTTTAAAGTTATTTGGTTTATCTTCAACCACTTGCCTACTAACTACTTCACGTGCACTCTCTTCTTCTATTGCTTCTGGAAGAGTATCATCACTAAATGTATCTTCTTCGTCATCATCACTGAAAACATCTTCAACATCAGGTACACGAGTCTCTTTCTTTTCTGGTAAAACTATCTTTTTAGCAACTGGTTTTTCTTCTTTTAATTTATCTTTAATTAAATCCTTAGCACGAACTTTATTACTTTCTTTAGTTTTTGGTTTTTCTTCAACTTCAACATACTCTTCTTCAAATAGAGCATTTTTAAGCTTATCTAGTAAACCCATAAACTCACCTCTTTAACTTAATCATCATTAATTTGAATTTCTTCCTGATCTTTTGCCTCTCTAAAGCCATCATCATATTTACTAACTACATCAATAAAATCACTTTGAGAAGCCTCTGTTTCAAATAAAGTAAAAGTCTCTTCTGCATAACTTAAAATGTTTTCACCAACTAAACTATCTAAAACTTTATCATTATAACTAACAGAACGCAAAATATAAGCCATATTAGTAATCACATCAACTAAATCATCACGACTAACTAAAGCCTCCATTTTTGCATAATTATAAACAAATTCCACATAGTATTTATTATTATCTTTAGCTTCACTAACTTCTAAGTATCCAGCTTTCTTAGTATTATCAAAATGCTTAGAATAATATAAAGACTTATCTTCTTCATATTTTATTGGAGTCTTATGATAATAACTAATAACATCAACATATAAATAATACAAGTTATTATTCTTATCTCTTAGTATAGCATTATACTCTTCCTTATTTTGAAAACTCATTCCAGCTGGAACATAATATTTATAACCTTCAAAATTAACATTATAAGTATTATTCTTACCTGCTAAAACAATATCTATATTTTCTTTAAAATCATCACGACTAAGCTCTTTAACACTACATCCTGTCGCTACAAGCGTGATAATAGAGAGTAAAACAATTACCTTTTTCATATTTCACCTACTCTTACTACATTATATCAAATTTTTTGTAAATGTAAAAATATTTTATTATATTTTTATTCTTTTGTTGCAACTACCTGATAAATAGGAAGTCCTGCTTCTACAAATTTATCTTCATACTCAGTTGTAATAATATCTGGTTGTTCTATTTCATGTAAATTTAAATTTATATCATGTAACACATATCCATATTGACTAAAACTTTCTAAAGAGAAAGTAAACAAATCTCTATTATCAGTTCTTAAATATATATTTTTCTCTCCTTTAAAGATCTTATCATACTTTTCTAAGAAAACTCTACTAGATAGTCTCCTCATACTATGTCGAACTTTAGGCCATGGATCAGAAAAATTTAAATATATTCTTTCTATCTCTTTATCAAACACTTTATCAATATTTAAAGCATCCATTCTAATTACTACAATATTTGTTAAACATTCTGGTATCTTAGGTAAACTTTTAGCGACTACACTATCGTATTTCTCAATCCCAATAAAGTTAATATCTGGATATTTAATAGCGTTCTCTATTAAGAATTTACCTTTACCCATTCCAATCTCAATGTATATAGGTTGTTTTTTTTCAAATAATTGATCCCACTTTCCTATATATTCTTCTGGATTCTTAATTAAATATTTAGATCCATTAAGTATTTCTTCTTTATTTTTGACATTTCTAAGTCGCATAACAAATCACCACCTATATTTTATCACATATTGTAATATTTCGCATATAATATAACGAAAGATGAGTGATAGTATGAACAATATGCCATATCCCTACATGCCATTTCCTAATATGCCACCCCAAATGCCTAACTATGAAGAAGAAATAAGGAAATTAAAATATGAAATAGAATCTATCAAAAAAAGATTAAACAATCTAGAAAAGAAAGATACTAAAAATTATCTTGAAAAAGAAGAAGGAATGTATATGATGTA
Source organism: uncultured Bacilli bacterium (assembly GCA_934162125.1). GTDB lineage: Bacteria > Bacillota_I > Bacilli_A > RF39 > UBA660 > CAG-877. The sequence goes on along the minus strand of CAKPHU010000003.1, from coordinate 5,750 downwards.
AAAGACTTCCTTTTTTTTATGCAATTTGTGATATACTAGTATTAGGTGATAATTAAAATGATAAAACTAAAAAATTTAGATAAAGAAACATATGATAATTACGTAAAAACTCACCCAACTAAATCTCATTTTTTGCAGTCCCTATCATGGGGAGAATTCGCAAAAGTTAAGAAAAGATTAACTCCCTATTATTTAGGTTTAATAGATGAAAATAATAATATTTTAGGTGCTACTCTTCTCCTAGAAAAGAGTCTACCTTTAAATTATACTTATTTTTATGCACCAAGAGGTTTTGTAATTGATTATGAAGACAAAAAACTAGTTCAACTAATGACTAAAAAAGTAGTTGAATTTGTTAAAAATAAAAAAGGTATCTTCTTAAAAATAGATCCAGACATAATTAGAAAGAGTTATGACTATGAAAATGAAGAAACACCTCTTCCATATGATCCAAATGAAATATTTGAAACTTTAAAGAAATGTGGTTTTAAACATCAAGGATTTACTAAAAACTTTGAGACAATGCAACCACGCTACAGTTTCCGTATTGATTTAACTCAAAGCATGGAAGATATTGAAAAGCATTTTTCTAAAACTACTAATCAAAGAATCGCTAAATCATTAAAACTTGATACTGAAGTAGTAATAGGTACTAAAAATGATATTAAAGAATTCTACCATTTAATGATGTTAACCGAAAATAGAAAAGACTTTATTTCCTACACTGAAGACTATTATGAAACTTTATATGAAATATTTAATGGTAATGAAAATTCTAAAGCTATTCTTTATTTAGGAAAAGTTCATTTAAATAAAACAATCAAAGCTCTAGAAAAGTCTTTAAAAAGAATTAATGATCAAATATCAATCATGCCAATAGATAATCTAAGTCATAGTGCTAAAACTAAATTAACAGAGTTAACTAAGCAAAAAGAAAATATTAATGCTGAAATAGAAAAGTATCATAACTATCGCACTGAGTATGGTAATGATCTAACTCTAAGTGCTCATATGATTATTGAGTATGGTGATAAAGCTTGGGTACTATATGCTGGAAATCATAATATTTTAACTGAGACTTATGTAAATTATCATACTTACTATGAACATATTAAACAATCAAAAGAACATGGAATTAAAATATATGATCAATTTGGTACTATTGGTGATCCAACAAAAGAAAATCCTCGTTACGGACTACATGAATTTAAGAAAAAATTCGGTGGAAACTATGTTGAATTCTTAGGAGAATGGGATTATGTCACAAATCCATTTATGTATTTTGTATTTAAGAAACTAGTCCCAATCTATCGTAATATTACTAAAAAGAAAAGTAAAAAGGAGCTTCAAAATGAAATTAATCGAACTGAGTAAAAAAGAATTTAAAGCATTTGCTGATAAACATCCTCAAATTACTTTTCATCAAACTGAATATTGGGCTAATCTAAAGAAAAAAAATAATTGGGATGCTATCTATATCGGATTAAAAGACAAAGATAAAATCGTTGCTGCAGCTCTTCTTTTAAGTAAAGAGCTACCAATCATCAAAAAGAAATTATTTTACTCTCCAAGAGGATTTTTAATTGATTATAACGATTATTCTATCTTAAAAGAGTTCACTGACAAATTAAAACCATATATTAAATCTAAAGGGGGTATTTTTGTAAAGATAGATCCATTTGTAGAATATAAAGAACATGATAATAATGGAAATATAGTTGAAAATGGTCTAGATAATACTAAAATAATTGAAAACTTAAAAAAATTAGGATACAAACACTACGGTTTTAATCTTATGCAAGACACTCTTCAACCACGTTGGATGCATGTTATTGAAACCAAAGATCGAAGTCTTGATGATGTTATGAAAGATATGGAATCAAAAACTAGACAAATCTTAAGAAAAAATGAACGTTCCGCAATCACAACTAGAGAAATAACTAGAGATGAACTTCCAATCTTCAAAGATATAATGCAACACACAAGTGATCGTCGCGAGTTTATTGATAGACCTCTTTCTTATTATGAAAATATGTGGGACACCCTTTATGAACCTGGGATTTTAAAAATACTTATTGCGGAAATAGATTTTAAACAATATGAAAAAAATACAGAAGATGAGTTAGCCAAAATAAAGAAAGAACTAAAAGATCGTATATATAAAAAAGAAAACAACATCTTAAAAATGAACGATAAAAAGTATGAACAAAGTAACAAAAAAGATGAAGATGAAATAAAAAGATTAGAAGAACAATTAGTAAAAATAAAAGAATATCGTAAAACTTATAATGATAAAGAAATTTTAGGTGGTATTCTCTTCCTAATATATGGAAATGAAGTATTATCACTTTATGGTGGTAGTGATGCTAAACTAATGCAATTTCAATCTGCCTACACTGCTCATTTTGCTGGTATTAAATATGCAGTAGAACACAATTATAAAAGATATAACTTTTATGGTATCACAGGTGACTTTAGAAAAGAAAATCCATTATATGGACTATATCTCTTTAAAAAGAGTTTTGGAGGCCATGTAGTCGAACTAATAGGTGAATTTGACCTCATAATATCACCATTCTGGTATCATACATATAACATTGCATTTAGTGCCTATCACGGACTAAAAAATACTCTAAAAAAACTAAAAAAAGACTGTTAAACAATCTAATTTATTAACAGTCTTTCTTTTTATAAAAATATATAATCTACTAGTCAATCTCCACTATGTATGGATTAGCCATACTTCCATCACCGTCAACATATTCTGTGCCTGGTTTTAGGGAGATGGCTGGACGCACTCCTTTTAGAGCAGTAACATAAAATCCGGTACCAGAGTTACCACTGTCTTTAATACCTACCACAGAAGCCCACAAATTGAAGGATTGAGAAGAACCCGACCAGTAGTCTTGACCTGTTTTTCGCGCATAATCATTGCCTAATAAATTCATCTCCATATAACTCATTAAACCTACTTTATATTTAAGTTTAGCTTTTTTATTCAAGATACTAAACTGATCCATTTCATTTGGACAACTCAAATCACTTGAGCCAAAAAATTGAATCGTAACAAGTGCAAAACCTCCGTTTGGATACCAACCATTTATACCCGAATTACTCTGGCTTCTATCATTACAGAATATTGTATCTTCTATGTAATCAGAATACTCCAATAAATATTTTTCATACCACAATTCTACTCCAGTTTTTATAGTTGAATTAGTTGTATTAACATCATCATTATATAACATTTCATTAAAAATATTTTCCACACTCTTACCGTCTTTAATATTTACATACCTAAGTTCATCTTTAAATTGATAAAAATAATAAATATAAGATATTTCTTTACATTTTCCCGATGTATTAAGACATGTATAGTGATGATTTGAAAGACTTGTAAAGGAATCATCACTAGTTGTATCTTTTAAAGTATATTCCTCACTATTATAAGTAAAGCTATTGCCAAATAAATAACCAGAACCAGTAAATAAATATGAGTTTTCATATCTAGTATTGTACATATATCCTACATCTGCAAGTGATCTATCCCGTTTATTAAATTGTAGTGTTCCAAATTGTGAATAATGTGAATTTGTATTTAGTGGTAATACATAATAATTTGTTCCACTACTTAAAGTATCTACATAATATAAAGTTGTACATGTGGCATCTGCATTAGCTTGCATACAAGTGTATTGCCCTGTTTTTATCGTTCCAGTAGTTACAGTTCCAGTTAAAGTAAAGCTTTTAGAAGTACTATTATAAGTATAACTTGTTCCATAATAGTATGCTGTACTCATATTTTGCACATTATCATAACTATCCTGAATATAACCAACATGAGTACCACGAGTATCAAGACATTGATTATTTTCTGCTTCACCATTGTAAATCATCTTAACACCACCAGTATCAGTAGTTCTAATCATTTGCCAACAATGTCCTGCAAATATTACATTATTTTTATCTAATATTGCCGTTCCGGTTGTATCATCAGAACCATACCAGTGATATATTTTTTGAGTACCATCTTCTATAAATGAATCCTTATGGCCTCCTGTGTATTCCTTCGCATAAGTTCCCGTTTTTGCTGCCTCTTCAAGTATTCTATAAAGTGTTGGTTTTTCATAAACTGTTCCATCCATTGATTTCATGATAGATTGCCTTGTCCACGTAGCCCTTATAGTTACGTCATGTTCAGGCATTTGAAAAATATCATCATTTACTTTTGTGATGTCCTTTGCGTCTTCTGAATCTATTTCCCATCCTTTAAATAAATAACCATCACATGTAAGTTTATCTGTTTTTTTAATTACATTTTGATAAACAAAATATTTTTCAGTTGGAATAGATGAAAGTATACAGTCAGTTGGTGTATTAGCATCATAAATAATATTATAAAAATATTTTTTTAATACTGGCGTATTTGTACTAGTAACTGTTTTTTCGGCTTTGTTAGGCAATTTTGATTCTATCGTTTCTTTATTATTAGTTGGAAAGAACCCTTCGGTCTCTGCATATGTTTCTTTCAATATAAGATTAACACGCATGCTGGCATTTCCACCAGTTATATATGAGTTTTTGCCTATATTCCAAGTTATTTTTTGAAGTCCATTTTCTTCTTCCAAAGTAACTGTCCCCATTGTTACTTTAATATCATTGTTTGAATTGACTTGGAACTTTTTATCTATATAATCTATTACTACGAAATTTTCATAGGCTATTGGAGATAAAGCCGCATCAAATAATACATTATTTAGTGTTGATTGACTGGCTGCCCATTGTGAATCAGTAACCTGCTTTATTTCATTAATGATATTAGTACCCATTTCATATTGAATTCCATTGATTGTCATATATGGATACTTTTCTTTTAAAGACTCATATGTTCCAATTTGGTTTGGTGTATCTTCATTTGGATATCCATCTGTTAAAAATAATGCCACTATGTCTCTATTTGACTCTTTTACATATCCATTCATTATAGTATCTACATTTTTTAATGCCACATCATAATTAGTACAGCCAGTAACTGTTATTGCATCCAATTTTTGTAACAATTCATCTTTCTTATTTGAAAGCTCTGAAACAATAGTTGATGTACTGTCAAAAGTTATAATTGCTACTCTATTATTGGTATCGGCTAACACATAGTCAATAAGTTCTTTAGAATCACTTATAACTTTATCTAGTTTATCGCCACTCATTGAGCCAGATATATCAATTACCAAAATTATATCTTTATAGTTATCTCCCGATTTCATAATTGAATTAACATCAAACGTAACTTGTGCTTTGTGTAACCCAATCCATTTTGCACTTTTATCAATATGCCATGAACCAGGATTGTTATAGTCATCAGACTGAATCTCAACACGCTTTATCTCTTGTGTATATATTCCTAAACTGTCTAAGAATTTTCTAGCTCCTGTTTTTATGATATTTTTTCCAGGCATAATTAATAGTGTAAAAATAGATATGATTAAAACTGTTGCTGTTACGATTGCCAATCTTTTATTATTTCTAATTTTAGGCAACTTAAATTTTATTTTTGTGTGACTTTCTTTTTCATCGACATCAAGGATCTCAATATCATCATCTTTAAGTTTTTTCTTCCATGAAAAAGAAAGTCGTTTTTTACTCGGCTTCCTTACTTTATCAATTATCCATGACTTAAGGCCTAATAACCCCTGTCTGTCTGTCTGTCTGTCTGTCTGTCTGTCTGTCTGTCTGTCTGTCTGTCTGTCTGT
>CAKPHU010000002.1 GCA_934162125.1 uncultured Bacilli bacterium | reverse complement strand
CAATAGATGAATCAGATTATTTGAAAAAGTAAGTTAAAATAAAGGAGATGATTATTATAGAAGTGATATATAGCATTTTATGTGCTGTTTTACCGTGTACTATTTACTTTACAGCAAGAAAAAGGAAAGGGTATCATTTATCAATTTTAGCAATGCTAATTTTCGTTTTATATCTTTGGAAAGTATATGATTTAACTGGTGCAGGAGGTTTAACAAATATATTTTATGCACCAAAAGGTGGAGATAATACATCAATTATTCAAGCTAATATTAATCTCATCCCTTTTAACATCATAGAGAAAACTTTTTACTTAAATATTTTAATGCTTGTTCCTTTTGGATTTTTAGTTCCTTTTATTTGGAAGAACTATCGTAAATTTTATAAAACATTATTTTTAGGGGCAGGTTTTTCATTAATGATAGAAATATCTCAATTAATTACGAACCGTACAACTGATGTCAATGATTTAATTGCTAATACAATAGGTGCATTAATCGGATATATTATTTGGCAAATAGTTTCATTATGTTTTGGAGAGCATTTAAAAAAGCCTGTAAAAGGTAAGAGTGATGTAATATGGTATATACTTTTAAGCTTTTTGGGTATGTTTTTCTTATATTATCCTTTTTGGTTTGCTTGGAATATTGAACCGCTTATTTTTCAATAAAATAAATTTTCAAAACATATAAATTACAATTTTGCAAATAGGTAGATATATAGTAATTTGAAAGTGAGGATTATATGAAAAAAGATATTATTAAATTTATATTATTAACCTTAGTTATATATAATATAATACCAATTATTAACAAAATAGTACCCGAAAGTACAAATTATACTTTTTTGAGTGATTTATGGATTGTTTATCCGTTGTACTCATTGATAATATCAGTGCTATTTTGTAAAAAGTATGGCTTAAAAATAATGGTGTCAATATTGTTAGTTTTATTATTTATTCCAACAATGTTTATATTTTATAATGACTCAGTTCTGATATTTATATTTATATATCTTATATTATCAATAATTGGATGTTTTATAGGTAATAAAATAAAAAATAGTTAGTCAAATTACAATTTTATAGTTTGTTAAAAATAGAAAATTGGAGAAAATAATGAAGAAAAATGAATTTAAAAAAATGATGAAAAAAGAAAATAAGGCATTTAAGAACTACTATGTTTATGAAATGATTCTTATATTGTTATTAGCAATTATAGTTATACCAAATATTATACTAACAATAAATAATATGATTCCATTTAATATAACGATCATTAATACAATTTTAATTATTATTGTAGCACTTCCTATTATAGTGCTTGATATAAAGAATGATTTAGATATTAAAAATATACATCAATATTATTTAAAGGAAAAGAAAATACCAGAATACAAAGACAAAACAAAAATTTTAAATGTATGCCTATTAATTAGCATAGTAGTTTTAATTGTTTGGGCTATTATAACAATACCAAATATTACAAAAACTGAAAATTTAAGTGAAATTGAAAACACATTAGTCATTACTACTAATAAGGGTAATAACATTGAAACACAATATGAAATGTTTGATGGATTTAAAATAAAGATTCCAAGTGAATTTAAAATAATGAGTGATGAAATTGTTAATGTTAAATATCCTAATGGAAATGCACCATCACTTGTTTACACAAATGACAAAACAACAATTAATGTAGCACTAGTTATGAATGATGTTACAATGAAAAATAGTCAGATAGAAGAATATGTCAAAACAATGGAATCGACTTATAAAAATTATTCAAAAGATGTAAAATTAATTTTTTGGGAAAGAAACAATCATAAAATTGGCGAAATGGAATTTACAACAGAGGGATCAGATACAGAAATCTATAATCATATTATTGTATTTTCTGTTAATGATAAATTAAGATTAGTTAATTTTAATTGTACTAAAGAACAAATGAGTGAATGGAAAGAAGTTAGCAAATTTATTGTGGACTCAATAATGTTTGAGTAATATAGGAGGAGAGAAAGATGAAAAAGAAATTATTTGCAATTTTACTTTGTGGGGTTATGGTTTTAGGACTTGCTGGATGTGGCAATCCAGTTAGTGATTCTAAAAAAGAATTAGAAGATGCTAAAAAGGATTTAGAAGAAACTTATAAAAAATATGGATGGGTTGAGAAAGAAACTGTAAATACTATTCTTGCTAAATTTAATACTGAAATAATGGATAGTGGATTAAATACACCTGCTAGTGATGATTATATGGTTGTGGATAATGGTAAATATTGGTTTGCACTATCTGATGATGTTGCATTCTACCTAAAACCAGTTGAATCATCTGGAAATAAAGAAAAAGATATTCTTAATATGAGTGCTATTTATATGGATAATGACAAGTATAATGAAACTACTGCCATAAAGTATACAAAACTTTTGATTAAAGCCAATAATGAAGAAATTACTGATTCTGAAATTGATGAATTGTTAAAAGAAGCCAAAGAAAAATCTTCTGCTAAAGCAACAGCTAATAATGGTAAAGGTATTTCAGTAGGAATCTCAAATGCCAATGATCATTATGAATATCAAGTTATTAGAGTATATAAATAATCATAAATTACAATTTAGTAATTAGTTAGAAAAATAGTAATTTGTTGAAATGATTGGAGGAGTGGGTATGAAAAATAAAAATGTATTATTTGCAGTATTAGGTATAATTGTATCAGTAGTGTTAGTGATAGGAATTTTTTATCATTTTAGAGATAGAAGGACTTATACACTCAATTTACCTCAACTTGAAAAATTAGAAAGTATTTCATTAAATCAAAATGAAAAAGATATTAGTATTAATGACAGAGAAGAAATGAAAGATATACTATATGTTTTAAATGGTACAAAAAGAGTTACTAAAAACGAAAGCATACAAGATGCACCTATAAATATTGATGATGAAATAAAAGTTGATTTTCACTTTATAGAAGCTGGAGTATCTACAATATTCGTATATAAGAAAAACAATAGTTATTATATTGAACAACCATATAATGGTATATATCAAATAAGTGGAGATGAATACAATTCGATAGAGAAACTTGTTAGATAAATTACAATTTATCTGTGAGATTAGTTTGAAATATAACTAGTCTTTTTATTTTGATAGAAAGAATAATAACAAATGTCACAGTGTGATGATTTTGTCCATCAGGGTGTGATGAAAATGTCCATCTAGGAGTGATGATTTTGTCACACATAATATAATAATATAATATAAAGAATTAATATAACAAGAATATAAATATATTTAAATTAGTATAAATATTTAGATTAAAGTATAGAAAATATGTTATACTATTAATAGATTGATTTAATCAATACTTGTTTCTATTTTTCGCAAATGACCCATGTCATTGCTCCAAATTGATAGGAAACTCGGAAAATTTACTTCTGAGAGTAATAAATGCTAACTAGAAATAGTTAGTTTTTTTGTTATGTAAAGGAGCCCTATTTATGTTAAATATAGAAACAAAAGAATTAAAAATAAGTGATGGTGCATTTCTATTTGAATATTTAACATTAACAATTTCATCACTCATTATTTTAAATTCACTTGGAATCTTTATTTTAAATCCATTAAACATTTCATATTGCGTTTTAATGTTATTACCCTTATTAGTAGTAATGACTAATGCGTTTTCAATTTCACTTAAATTTTCCGTTTTTGTAATATTCGGTATAACTATAATTGCTAATAACAATATAAGGATCATTTCATAAACATAGTAGCTCTTAAATGCCTTATATTACCATTTTTTAACTAATTTCTAATTGGTAACAATAAGACTAATAAAATTATGGCTATTAAAATTATGATTACTTTCTTCTTCACTCTTTACACATCACTTCCAAATTGCAATTTGCATTATTATTTATTTTTACTTTTTATTCATCCACTCAACTGTATCCTTTATTGTATCTTTCATATTTCTATTTTTAAATTCCAACTTTTCTTTAGCTTTTTTATTACTGAAATTAGCATTAGAAGATAGTGTATATAGTGAATACTTTGTAAAAAGTGGAGTTTGTTTCTTTAAATTATAATATACTTCAAAAAAAGGTGCTATTAATTTTGCAAGACCTATTGGTAATACCATTTTAATCTTTTTTCTTCCTTGCACATCACAAATTAAATCGCATAATTCTTTTATTGCAATATATCTATTAGATAAGATATAGCATTCACCATTAATACCATTTTTACAAGCACTAATAACACCATCTGCTACATCTCTTACATCAACAAAATCATATCCACCTTTTACACAAGCAAATAATTTGCCATTTGAAACTTCTTTTATTAATTGTGTTAAGTGACTATTGCCAAAATCATTTGGACCTATAATACCAGATGGATGAATTATACAAGCATTCAAATTTTTACCCTTTACTGCATCAATTACATACTTCGCAGCTTCTGCTTTTGTTTTTGCATATAATCCCTCAACATTATCAGGGTTAAAATTAGTTATTTCTGTTATTAATTCATTGTTAGGTGGCTCTGGGATTGCATGAACACTACTAATATAGATAAGTTTTGCTTTTGACTCTATTACCTTATCTACTATATTTTTAGTTCCATTAACATTAACATTATAAACAAGTGGATTGTATTTTGATTTTATATATACTATTGCAGCACAATGAATTACAAAAACTTCTTTTCCATCAGTATTTTCAAAAATTAATGATAAAGTTTCTTTTTTAGTTACATCACCATAGTAGATTTTACATTTTAATCCTTCAAGTGATTTAATAGAATCGCCTTTTAATACAAAAGCCCTAATTTCATTATCAGCATCTTGTTCTAACTTTCTTATGATGTTATTACCTAAAAAACCATTTGCCCCTGTTATTATATAGATTTTTTTCACAATATTTATCACCTACACTCCATTCTAAAAAATAAATCTAAACTCTCTTTTATGTAATTATACCACAATTTCACGATTATTTTTTAAGAAGTATATGAATAGTAAAAAGATTAGTTATATTTCAAACTAATCTTAGTAGCTCTTTTATTTTGAATATCGTTATATTATAAATGTCACTGTAAATTTCATTGTATTTTTATACTACTATTTATAGTTCAGCTAAATAAAGGCGTTTTTCTTTATCTAAGTTTTATAGTTCAAAGGTATCTAATTCGACACGTTTAAAAATTGATTAGAAAAATAATTCCTTAATCTGTTTTGGTTAAATGTATCACTGATTTACTTATTATTAATTTTAATTTATAATAAAATTGTAATATTAAACAAGATAGAGATGTTGATTGGAGTTGAATATTATGGATTTACAAAAACCATTAGAAAAGTTTTCTGATGTCTCTGAAATAAAAGAATTGCAAGAGTTATCTTTAGAATATACTGGTATTACTCTTAATAATCAGGATATTGATTTAATGATGATAGCCACTTCTGAAACTTTTGATGATTTAGAAGAAAGATTAAGACGAATTACAAATATTAAATCAACAGTTGACAGAAGTGCAAGTGTAGAAGAGGAAAGACAAAGAATCTTTAACTTGTATATGCAATCTTTGACACATAAAGTTGAATATTTAAAGAATCCAAGTATTCGAATATCAAAGAAAATTGACTATTTAAAACAAAGTGGAATATTGAGTTCAGAGGAAGTCACATTACTTGATAGAATTATTTCGACAAGTAGTAACCAACAAGAGATGATGAGAAACTTAGTGAGAGCATATTCTCAAAATCCTTCAAAATTGCATCAAATGTATAAAACTTTAAGAGATTATACACCAGTAGAAAAAACAGGTGTTATTGGAACAAGCCTTGAAGCATATAGAAATTTATATCATCAAATTCAACAAAATTATAACTCTATAACAATTGATGAAGAAGCAAAGTATGGTTCTATTGTTTTAGCTGACGGAACATTTGATTTTGATCATTTGCAAAAAGCTTTGGACTTTGCTAGAGATAATGGTAAACAAGTTAGATTAAACACTTTAATTTTTTATATGGATTGTCCAGAATACTTATATCAACTACCAAAAACAGAAGAAGCAAAACAGTTAGTAAAACAGAGATTAATGGATTATGTATCTGCTACAACAAAATTCATTGCAGATAAAGATAAGGGATATAGTGATGTAGTAAGAAGCTATGATGTTTTTAATGAATTGTTAAATAGGTTTCCTATGAACAGTGAAGTTCATTATATGTATCGTGGTGATATTCCCCAATATGGTCAGAATGTTGATGATAATATTAAAGCTGGTTGGTTAAAGCATTTAGATATATCAGATTTATGTGATGTTATTGCAGAGGCTAGAAAAAATTTACCAACTGCTGATTTTATGTTTAATGATGATAATTTAACAGATCCAGATAAAATAGTAGCAAATAAAGAATTAATATCAAAAATACATGAGTATGAAAGATTACATGGTGTAACATTGATTGATAGTATTGGGACACAAATGCATATAGATAATGATCTATCAAAAGATGCTATTGAAAATATGATAAGAGAGTTATCTTCATTTGGCCTGCCAATTGAAATAACAGAATTTGATGTTGCTATGACAAAAGGTGTTGAAGGACTTTCTGATATTGAAATAGAAATATTAAGGCAACAAAAGATTAATGAAGTATATTTAGTTGTTGAAAGTTTAAGAGGAGAATGCAATATTAGAGGTTTTACTATATGGAGTAAAACGGATAGACAAAATTTTAGAGTGTCTTTAGATAATGAAATAAGAATAAAAGATGGTAGAGAAACAATAGACTCTTTACATGGTGGTGTATTTACTGAAAGTATGGAATTGAAAAGTAAAACATATAGTAAAGTTTTATTAAAAAATGATTTTCAATCATTCAATTATCATACACATACGAATAGATGCGGTCATGCTAGTATGGCTGAAGATAGTGAATATGTAGCAAGAGCTAAAGCTAATGGGATAACTCAGTTAGGTTTTTCTGATCATGTGCCTGTTCCTGAATTAGCTTATCAAGATTTTGAACATCAAATGCATGTAAGTGAAGTTGATGAATATGTAGAAAGCATTAGACAATTGCAAGCTGAAAATCCAGATATGAAAATAAATGTTGGTTTTGAAGCAGAGTTTGATCCAATGAAAGAACAATTCTTTGGTGAGTTAAGAGAAAAGGTTGATTATATGATTTTAGGTCAACACTTTGTTCCTGGCGTTAAGGGTTTAATTAAGCAAAGAGACAATCCGGATTATCCTTTACAATATGCTGATATGGTATGTAAGGCAATGGATAGTGGTATTTTTGATATAGTAGCTCATCCTGATATTTTTATGCAGTATAGAGATAGTCTTAGCTCAGAAGAATCGAGAAAGCAATTTGATGCTAATGCTCTAACTGCGAGTAAGCAAATCTGTGCTAAAGCTAAAGAAATTGGCATTCCAGTAGAATTAAATCTTTCGGCTATTGATAATGGACGTGTAATGAGTGATGGTAAATATCCATATCCTCATCCTATGTTTTGGGAAGAAACAGCTAGATCGGGAGTACAAGTTTTATATGGAGTAGATGCTCATGATCCTAGACAATTTGATGCAATGGAATGGAATAGAAAAGTTGCTGATCAAATAGTTGATCCAAGAAAATTAAATATTGTATCACCTAATTATAATCCAGTTGAAGCACGTAAAAATAATTTAACGCTTCAAGAAAAATATGCAAATGGTCAAAAACTTGCAACTACGTATGAAACAAATTTGGTTACACAACTTATGTTTGGCATGTTATCTAAAGCAGAAATAACAAGTATGGATGAGTTATTGCCAGGTGAAGTAGATGGGATGTTTAAAAATGTGAGTAAGGCAATGCAAAGAGAAGCAGAGCAAAAGAAAATAAATATAGAGAAAAAAGCCGATGATTTAGTAACAAATAAAACTACTTTGGAAGTAAAAAAAGAGCGAATATCACAAACGCTTGCTAATAGAGAAAGTACGTTAGATAGAGCTAAACAAACTTTGAAGGATTCTATTAAAATTGGCTGTAATTCTAAGCATGACGTTATAAGTGGAGTTTCAAAAATTACAGAAGCAAATACTTCAAAAAAAGCAAATGTTAAAGAAAAAATGATGGCAAATGTTGAAAGAACAAAACAAAGTTCTCCAGAAAAAGCAATACAACATGAGAAACCAAAAGTATTTGTAAAAGAAAATAATACATCATCAAATAATAGATTGGCATCAAGCAATAGTAAGTCAGCAAGCAGTAGTGGTACATCATCAAGTAATAAAGGATTCACAAATGTTATTTCACTTATATTTGTTATTGCTTCTATTCTTGGAATTGTTTTTTTAGTAGGGTACATGTTTTGTAAAAATATAATTGGTTAATAAAACTTATATGTCAATAATTAAATCAACTAGTGATAGTTGATTTTTTTTACCAATTCAATATAAATGAATAAGTTATTTAAATGTGAGTACTGAAAGTAACTAATAATATTATTTAGTATTGTTTTAAAAATAAAAAAAGATGAATTTAAACGGTAGTGTTTCAAATCATCTTTTAGCTATAATTTTCTTTATCTATTTTTTTAGTATCTCGTCAATTGTAGTATCTTTATTATCTTTTAAATCATAAAATCCAGTATGTTTATTATTTTTATACATCCAACATAAATCAGTACCATATGGAGCATCAAATATTTTTAACATAGTTGGGTCAATTTTGTAAATTGTAGTTGCATTTACAATTTCAAAATTACTTGGATCATTAACATAAGCGTCATCATCATCAACTGAATAAATAGTCCAGCCATTAAGTTCAGGAATATTGCTTGGCTTACGATAACTATATCTGATTTTCTTTCCATTCTTTGTTACATTTTTTGATATTACGAAACCACCGTAGGCACTATTATTTATATTTGGGTTACTCTTTTTAAATATATTAAACATTGTTTCACTACCTTTCTTAAAAAAATTATAACATAAAATAGTTTTCATTTGAAAAGAAACTAGCTATATTTCAAACTAGTTTCATTAATTTACATTAATCATTATAACTTGGTTCTGCACATTGTTTTAAATCTATATTTATTGAGTCTATAAACTCATTTAAATATCTATTATTACTATCTGTAATAAATTCATGACCCTTTCCAGAATAGATAATATATTCTGGAAAATTGTCTTCAGTATATTGGCGAAGATTAGCATCCGTACTATGTCTTATTATTTCAATGATATTAAAGTCATATTTACCTTCAATTGAATCTGTATATTGTAGCATTTCATTACATATTTGTTCTGTTGTTTTACAAGCTTTATATTTAGTATATAGAGAATACTTATTATTTTTGTATACATTTAATATTACGGGAATATTACATTTACCATTTCTATATTCAATTGAAAAGAGTAGGTTATTATAGACTAAGTCATCAATAGTTATTTTACTCATATCTAGATTTAAATAATTATAATAGATGTTTTTCTTATTTTCTACTTCATTAAATAATTTATCAATATTTTTTTCTTTATCAAAATTTAGTACTTGATATTTAATTATATTTGGGAACATTTTTTTAATTGAAGATGCATATTCATTGCCATCTTTAGGATAGATTATTTCTTCTAGTTTATCATCTTTAAATATTGCTTTTAATGGTATTGAGCTTCCTGAAGAGATAGCTAATGCACCACCATTTTCTTCATTTTCAATATAGTAGCTACAATTATATAGCCACATGTATACATATTTATAATTATTATTCTTTTCAATTCCAAATCCATAATAACTATAAAAGACATTGAAGTCTTTATGCTTTGAGTCAGGATTTTCTGTAAACTCTTTTGATCTAACATAATCTATAACTTCGTCATATAAATAATCAGAATTACTTACTAAATTTATTTTTGTTTTTGAATTATAGATAGTGAATGAAACAAGAACTATAAAGAAAATAAGAGATATTATAATAAATAATTTTTTGGATTTCATTTTTAATATTTCTTTATCTTTTATAGAAGTCATGATAGCTTTTTCTTTTGCTTCTTCACTTTTATCTTTTTCACCATTAATTAATTCTTCAATATTTATATTTAATTCATTACATAATTTTTTATATAAAGAGACATCAGGGAAACTTATACCTCGTTCCCATTTACTTACAGCATTTATACTTACACCCATTTTTTCTGCTAATTGCTCTTGAGTCATATTTTTTTCTTTTCTTAATTTAGCAATAAATTTACCAATTTTTTCTTGATTCATCTTTTCACTTCCTAGAAAAATATTATCATTTATATTTATATATTAACACATACTAATGGTTTAATTTGCATTTTATTGTAGAGGAATATAATTAAAACATAGTAATTTAACATTTAATAATAGACTTAATTCTTCTTCGGTAAAATTGTTTTCTAATATTGTTGTTTTTATTAATTATAGTCATAATATACCTCTCTATAATATTTTATGTTTTGTTATTTTTAGCTCTAATTATATGTAACTATAAATTTTAGATTTTATATGATAGAATTTAATTAAGGAAGAAGTTTTGGGAGAGAAAAGTTTATGAAAAAGAAATTAATGATTTTATTTATTGCTTTATTTGTTTTTACATTTTTGATTTTAATTATTTATTTTAATCCGTTAGAGAAGAAAAATTATGTAATGAATGAGGGTGATTTAAAACTTTATTATGATAGTGATGAGAGAAAAATCTATGTTTACGGTTTAGATGATGTTTCTATTAATATTGATGGTGAAAGTATTAAACTTAAGGATTATTTGGATAATAATTCCGTGGAAAAGTTTGTAGAAATTATTAGAGATAAGGGAAGAGGCAAAGAAGCTTATTCAGATGGTGGCTCTATCTTGTATAGATATGATAAATATAATGTGTTGGTTTGTAAGACATTAGACGGGGTGGAAGATGTTTATATTGGAAATAGAAAAATGAGTTATAGAAGTGATTTCTGTAAAAGAAATATTAGTACTTTTGTAAGGACGTATAAAGTTTTGGAAGTTAGTCCTTATTATGAACAGCAATATGAAAATGGTATTCCTGTTTCATATGGTAATTCTTTTAAAGTACTTTTAGAACAATATGGTAAAGAGAAAAGGAAAGTTATAATTAATAATGTTTGGGATGTTGAATTACAAGAGGGGACTACCTATGAATTCTTGTTTATGATTAATAATAAAGAAGAGATTAATGATGATATAGAAGAAATATTTAAGAAAGCTATTATTGTAGAGATTAGGGAAACTGATAAAAGTGGTAATGAACAAAGACAGGATCCTATAAAGTAAAATGAGTTCACGGTTAGTGAACTTTTTGTTTGGAAAGTAGGTCAGTTACTTGAAAAGGTTAGAGAAAGATGATATTATTTAGATAGTAGAAGTATAGAAGAGTAGTATAATAGGTTTTTATTTCACAATGTGTGAAAAATTTTGTAGAAGTTGGTGAAGTTATGCTGACAGGTAGTAATGAAAAGCTTAAACTTAAGCATGAAAAAAATAAGGAGATATTAGGCCTTAAATTAGAAAAGTTAAAAGTAAGAAAGTCGGGTAAAAAGTGGCTTTCTTTTTCATGTAATAAAAAAATAATAGATGATGATATTGAAATTCTTGATGTCGATGAAAAAGTAGGTCATGTGAAGTTTAAATTGCCTAGAATTAAGAGTAAGAAAATGGTTGCGATTGGAACTGTTGCGGCTTTAGTGTTGTCTATTTTCACACTATTAATTGTACCTGGACAAAATATTATAAAAACTGGAACAAAGAAATTTTTAGATAGTCTAGGAATATATACGCAAGAAATAAAAAATGTAGAAATTCAATCAGACAACTATAATAATCCTGGTTCGTGGCATATTGATAAGAGTGCAGAATGGATTGGACTAAATAAAGCACAAGTTACGTTTGATGTAAATTCTGTTATGAAAATTAGTGATAATTATAAAGATATAATTTTAGTAATCGATACATCAGGATCTATGTATGGAAATAAGTTTCAAAAAGCTATAAGTGACTCTAAAGAACTTATTAACTACGTGTTATCTGATACTAGTAATAGAGTAGCTATTATAACTTTTAGCGATGAATCAAGTATTGTTTCAGAATTTTCAAATGATAGAGAAACACTATTATCAAAATTGAATTCTCTTAAAGTTACAGGTAACACAAACTATAATATTGCGTTAAAAAACGTAGATACCATAATGAATAGTTATGTCCAAGCGCCTAATAGGGATGTGACAGCACTTTTTTTAACAGATGGTTATCCAAATAGGAGCACACCGAATGAAGTTGGTACCTATGCAATTCTAAAAGAAAAATATCCCTATATGGCAATTAATGGAATTCAGTATGAAATGGGGAAAAAAATAATTGACGAAATAAAGCAAATTACTGATTCACAGTGGGCAGCCGATCAGTCAACATTAAATAATACTTTATTTGAGGCAGCGTTCTCTCCTGATAAATATGAAGAATTTATAGTGACGGATTATATAGATGAAAAATTTAAAGTTGATTCAGTAAATGATATTAAGGTAACAATTGGAAGTGTTGATTTAACAACGGAGAATGGATTACAAAAAGTTATTTGGAATCTAGGCAAAAACATTTATGCATCAGGCGGAAATGCTAAAATGTATATTAATCTTACGTTAAAAGAACAGTCTACTGAAACCGATAAATTTTATCCAACAAATATAAAGGAAAATATTACTTATAAGCTTTCTAATGAATCATCTAAAATGGTTAATAGTACTAACACACCAGTATTGCAAAATACATATAAAATAATTTATGATACAAATACACCTGATGGTTGTACGCTTCCATCTATTTCAAGTGCAAAATATTTTGCTTATCAAAATGTAACTAAAAAGACTGATGAGTTAATGTGCGATGGTTATTTGTTTAAAGGTTGGGAAATTGATGAAGAAAATGAAAAAGATATTGTAAAGGTAAATGATAGTGTTTTCCGAATGCCAGATCATGACGTAACTATAAGAGCAACGTGGACAAGACAATCTATTGTAAAATCAATGAATGGAACAATATATGAAAAGCCAACACTTTATAGAGTATTGAGAGATACTGCGAGAGAAGGTATATATGCAAAGGAATATACAGGTGCTCATAATGATAGTATAGATTCTTCTAAGTCTACAGAAAAGATTTATCACTTTTATGGTTCTGATGATACAAACGGTACAGCAATTTTAGATAAGAATAATGTAATATTTGCAGGACACTGTTGGCAAATGATTAGAACTACTGATACTGGTGGAGTAAAAATGATTTACAATGGTGAAGTAGAAAATAATCAATGTCTTAATACTCGTGGTGCTCATGTTGGTTATTATCATAATAATAGAAGTAATGCACAAACTATGAGTAAATCATATTATTACGGAACAGATTATAATTATGACAGTACAACAAAAAAAATTACTTTGTCTGGAACTATAACTACGGGTGAAGTAAAAACAGGACAATATACTTGTCGTCAAACTAGCGCGGATGCTACATGTGAAACTTTACTTTACATTGATGAATGTGATCGTTATGGTTTATTAGGATTGGGTTGGGGTAGTTGCTATGTATTACCATTAACTACAAACTCACATTATTCGCAATTTGGAGTGTTGCCGTTTAATAAGCAATATAGTTCACTATCAAATGTTGGATATATGTATAATAATAGGTATGTTTATAATAGAAGTGAAAAAATTTCAACAGAAAAAATGTTATCCACTGCTTCTCTTTCTACTGATTATTGGTATGCGGATTTAGCAACGTGGGATTCTCCTTACTATCAACTTGTTAGTCCATATCAAATATCTTCAACTGCAGATTATCCTAACTTAGTTGGAAAATATACTTTAGAAAGTACTGGTAGTACAAATGAAAAAAATTCTGCATACTATATTGCAGCGGTAAAGGGTTCAACTATGTATTATATTCTTTTGAAAGAAGGAAATAATTTGTCATATTACAATTATACATATACGTATGGTGATAGTTACGTAGATAATGGTGATGGGACATATACAATAAATAGTCCGATTACGATAGAAAGAAAAAATTGGTATTCAAACTACTCAAAATTAAGCAATAAATATGTTTGCAAAAATGCAACAAATAATACGTGCAGTGATTTATGGTATGTAACTTCGACATCAACGACAGCAATGGAGTATATAAAAGTAAACGCTTATAAGTATGCTAAAGATTTTGAATATAAAATAGATTCAGAAGATGGAACATATAAATATTTTTTAAAAGATGATGGTATGATAAGTTTTTGGGATATAACCGACTCGACTAATCAAGAAAGTTTAAATAATGCCCATTATACATGTTTTAATACAACTGGAAAATGTACAAAAATATCTTATATTTATTATTTGGATGAGACATATGTTTATTATATAAATATTGAAGATGGCAAAAGTGTTGAAGATGCAAAGAACGAAATTTTATATAATGATGATGTTAATGAAATAAATTCAACTATAAAAACTGGAATAGATCTATGGTATGAAAAGTATTTATTAAAGTATTCTGATTACTTGGAAGATACAATATTTTGTAATGATAGAAGTCAAAGTAATTCAGCTACAAATGGTTGGAATCCAAATGGCGGAAGTTTATTAACAAAAATATATTTTAATGGTTCAAGTGATTTAAACTGTCCAAGTGAAGTAGATAGTTTTAGTACTTTAAATGATAAGGCTAAGCTTAAATATAAAGTAGGATTAATGAGTTATAGAGAAATGGACTTGTTAGGCAATGACAATGCTAGAAGTACAGTCAAAATTTATTGGACTGTTTCTCCTTTCTTATTCCAAGGCACTAGTGCTGGTTCACGAGTTGTCAAAGCTGATGGTAGTTTGAGTGGGGGTTATTATCTTTATAGTGCAGTCGGTGTTCGCCCAGCTATCTCTCTTAAACCCAGCACAGAATACGTTGATGGTGATGGAAGTATGGCTAATCCTTATATAATAGAGACTAATTAAAACTAATACGAAAAAGAGCTTAAAGGCTCTTTTTGTATGGGATTGTGATATTAAACTCTCCTTCACTATATGGTGCTACTTGATATTGTGGGAAGAAGAAGGTTAGCCCTTTTTTGGTAAAGACAAAATTAGAGAAGTTTTCAATAGTAGGAGTTGTACCTTCATATAACATGGATAAAGAATTGATATTTTTATTTTCTTTTAACATAGTTCTTGAAGTTTTAGATAGTTCTTCTAAAATATGAGGATCTTTATCTTTTAAGTCTTTGATAGTAATAAACTTATTTTCTTTTATATTATAATTTATTGTGAATAGTTCATGATTGGGATGAGCTCCGCCAGTAAATTCTTCGATGCGAAAGACATAAGAAAGATAGTCTTTATAAGTATATGTTTCGTAGAAGATGTAGAGAGTAAATTGAAAACTTTCGGGGATAGGGGTGTTTTTTGCATTCTTTTTAAAGTTTTTTAGATAGTAGTCCACTTTAGAAGAAATGGTTTTATTTAGTTTTGGATAGATAGTTTCTGGATAATAAATTAGTATTTTGCAATCATGATTTTTAGCTTCAAGTTTCTTTTCATTGTTATTAGTTGCTTTAGCATTTACAGAAAAATTTATTATAGAAATTAATAGAAGAATATTTAATAATAATAGAAAAATTATAATGTTATGTTTCATAAATTCACCAGTTAAATATATGCAATTAATAGTTTTAATAGTAGGGTTAGATTTAGTAATCATTGATTTTATCCAACTTTTGTGGTATAATTTAGCTACTTCGCTTTTAAGGGGTGATTATTTGTGAACAGAGATGATGTTATTCGTTTAATAGAACGTGTCTCTAATAAAGCATTATATACAATGGTTGGTGAAGAACCATTTTATACTTCTGAAACAGAAGATGAGATTTTTAAGAAGCTTGATTCTTCAGGAGTTGCGGAAGCTGTTACTGATGCGGTAGGAGATGCAGTTGCGGATTTAGTTAGAGTTAAAGAAGACTTTGAAGCTGTTTCTTTACCAGTTTCATTTTATATCTTCTTAAATGTTGATGATATAAATGAAGAAGGGGAATATATAAATGAAGTTAGAACGTTACATGATTATGTGGGTGTTGAGTTTCCATTAAAGAATGAATATTATTATAGTGGAAAACGTAATATGAAAACTTATGTTTATCATGAACTAGCAGAAGACTCTGATGAAGAATTAGATGAATTATATGGTACTGGTCTTGCATCATTTAGTGACTTTGTAATTGCTCTTAATGAACGTGGATTTGAATTAGAAGGAATTAAGTCTTATAGTGAAATTAAGAAGGCTTGTTTAGAGGGAAAAAGTCCTCAAGCTGAAGTAACTGTAGCAGTTTCAAAAGATAAAGTTCATACAAAAAAATAGTAGGATTGACGTGTTTATTGACACGTCTTTTTTTGACAATTTTTGACATTAAATAATGTCTATTTATTTTCTTATTATTGCATTTGATTTTTAAAGTAATTAAAATTAAATTATAGTATGGGATGATAGGCTGGTGAAGAAAATGAAAAATAAATTATTTTATATTTTTTCTAGTATAATACTTGTTTTTATATTTACTCTTACATTTGGTCTAAAAACTTATACTTATGAATTAGATATATCTCCTAAGTTAGAACAAAACGTAATAGATAAAGATATTATGGATATTGAGTTTTCTGATGGAGGTAGTGGAACTAATAAAGTTTTTGAAGTAAAAAATATGGTTCCTGGAGATGTTGAAGAGAAACAATTTTGTGTAAGAGTTTTTTATAAGGATAAGGTTGCGGTTAAATATAATGCGGTTATTCTTCCAGAATATAAGAAACTAGCTGAAGTTTTGAAAACAAAAGTTATAGTTAATAAGACTGGTAAGGTTTTATATGAAGGATTAATTGAAGGTATGCCTGAAAGTATTAATTATAATTTACGTTCAGCAACCAAAACTGATAAAGTTGTTTGTTATACAATTATAGTTTATCTAGATAAGGATGTAGGAAATGAGTATCAGAACTTACCTTTAGCAGTTAATCTTGAATGGTGGGTTGAAGAGTCTCATGAACCAGATGAACCTGATGAAGCAGATAATCCAAATACTGGTGATACCATTATTAAATGGGTGATTATAAGTTTAGTATTAGTGATTTGTTTAGCTATTACAATATATCTTAGTAGAAAAGGTGGGAAGAAAAAATGAAAAGAAAGATTTTCACATCTTTACTACTAATTATATTGATTAGTGGAGTGGTTGCTTATGCAGCTATAATGAGTCCTAAAATTTCTCTTGAAAATAGTAGATTTGAAACTGGTAGTATTAAGATTAGTTTAAATGATGGAAAACCAGTAATTGATGAAGAAATATCATTATTTGAACCTGGTATGAAGTTTGATAAAGAATTTTTCATTAGAAATGATAGTTCAATGGCAGTTTATTATAGATTTTATTTTAATGATAATGGTATGGCTGCGGCTGATGATATTAATGTTAAGATTAAGAGTAAGAAAACTGGAGAAATTATCTATGATGATACAATGAGTAATTTAAATAGAGATGTAGTTAAAGCTACTGATGATTTACTTGGGATTGGTGAAAGAAGAGACTTTGTAATTTATTTTAAGTATTTGGAAAGTGGTTCTAATAAAGGACAAGGTAATTTGATTGATCTTGGTTTTACAGTAGAAGCTACACAAGCTAAGAATAATCCAGATAAATCATTTAATTAGAAGGAAAGGGATAACATGAAGAAAGTAATTAAAACAATTTGTAATGTTTTGTTAGTTATTTTAGTTGTTTTAGTTGTTTCTATTACAATTATGACTAAACAAGGTAAGAGTGTTTTAGGTTATAAAATGTTAATTGTGTTATCCGATTCAATGAGTAAAACTACTTTTAGTGCAGGAGACTTGATATTTGTTAAACATGTTGAGCCCACTAGTTTAGAAGTTGGTGATATTGTTTCATATTATTCTCGAAATGAAGATAATTATGGAGAAATTATTACTCATAAAATCAGAAAAAAAGAAAAAAATGGTTATGTTACTTATGGTACAACTACGAATGTTGATGATAGTCTTTTAGTAACATATGATATGGTTTACGGTAAGTATCAATTTTCAATACCTAAAGTTGGAAAAGCTATATATTTTCTTAAATCTAAAAATGGTTTTATGTGTTTAGTTTTTGTTCCTTTAATTGGAGTTATCTTATATGAGATAGTGAAAGTAATATCTTTATGTAAAGGTTATAAAGTACAGAGGGATTTAGAAATACAGGAAGATAAGAAATTACTTGAACATTATAAAAAGGAAAATGAAAGATTGATGAATCAGTTAGAGATTATGTCTCAAAAGATTGGCAATCGAATTGATGATGATTTAACTATTATTTAAATAGTTAAAAATAAATATATATGCGAGGAGAGTGAATATGGAAAGGAAAGTAAATAAAGTATTTCTGTTATAGTAGTAGCTACTCAGGACACAGTGGAAGCTGATAGTACTGGTAGTGATGTTGATAAAAATACTACATATCCTACAACTAATGCAGAAACTGATTTGTAGTAGTATAGAAAGTTTTGTTTGGAGGTATTTATGAAAAAGAATAGTTTCAAAAAGAGCATATTTTTAAGTTTATTGATAATTGGAGTATGTATTGTAGTACTATCTGGTACTTCATATGCATGGTTTACTGATACAGCATCTACTGATGGTAATAAGATTGTAACTGGTAATTTACATGTAGAGTTGGTTGGTGCGGATTCTGGTAATCCTGTAGAATCATTGGGATGGGTAAAGGCTGCTGGTCAAGAAGATGAAGAAGTATATTTTGAACCAGGTGCCAGATTTGAGTCAGAGTCTTTCCGTGTTAAGAACAATGGGAATCTGTCTTTAAAGTACAAACTTCAAATCGATGGACTTGATGGTGACTCAAAGTTATTAGAAGTAATTAATTTTAATATTAAAGACTCTAGTGGTAGTATTGTGGATTTAGATGAAGAAAGAAATTTATCTCCTGGTACTACTTCAGATGTTTTTACAATTATTGCTATTATGAATGTAACGGCTGGTAATGAGTATCAAGGCTTAACTATGGAAGGTATTAAAATTAAAGCGGTTGCTACTCAGGACACAGTGGAAACTGATAGTTTTAATAATCAATATGATAAAGATGCTACATATCCTACAGATAATGTAACAACAGGAGAATAATAAAACAATAAAAAATTTGGAGGTATATATGGAAAGTAAAAATTTAAAAAAAGGAATAATATTTAGTTTATTAATAATAGCTGTGTGTGTTGTGACAATAGTTGGAACTTCATACGCATGGTTTACAGATACTGCTTCAACAAGTGGTAATAAAATTCAAGCTGGTACGTTAGACATTAAGTTAGAAAAGACAACTGATGGAAACACATGGATAGATGCTGAAGGTAAGACACTTAATCTTATAAAAGCGGCAGGTCATGAAAATGAAGAAATATATTTTGAACCAGGAGCAACTTATAAATTAGAAACTATTAAGGTTACAAATAATGGTAATTTAGCATTAAAATATAAAATTGTACTTAATGGTTTAACTGGTGATGCAAAATTATTAGAACAATTACTTATTACATATGATCAAAATGGTTCTCCTATTGATTTAACAAATCAAGAATTTAAATTGGCTGCTGGAGAAGCTTCTGATCCAATTACAATTAGTCTTCATATGAATGAAGAGGCTGGTAATGAGTATCAAGGAATGATGTTAAGTGACGTTTCAATTAAAGTAATTGCTACTCAGGACACAGTGGAAGCTGATAGTTTTGGTAATCAATATGATAATGGTGCAACATATCCTACTGATGATCAAGTAACTGGAGTATAAATTTAATAATTGATATGTAGAGGAGGTTATTTAGGATGAATAGTAATATTTTAATATTAGTTTTGTTGCTTATTATAGTTATTTTTGCTATTTGTAATGTGAATAAAAACAAAATTTATATAATTCCTTTAATAATCTCTTTACTTGGTATTTTTAATTATAGTTCACTTTTTTCTACCTGGTCATGGTTTAATGATGATTTTACTACTTCAACAGGTGAGATTAAGACTGGTTCATTAGTTTTTGACACTGTTCTTACTCCTACTACGGAAAATAGTGTTTCTGTAGAGGCAAATAATCATATTGAAGCTTCAGTAGAGTATATGGCTAAATTTACTAATACAGGTAATTCTAGGGGACAAATTAAAATAACTTTTGGAGATAAAGTGTATTATACAGAAGCTATATCTGCAGGAGAAAGTTTAAGTATTAATATTATTTCTGATACAAGTGGGGAAATACTATTTGATCCAGTATGGGGTTCTAGTAATACTCCTAGTGTGTTAGATAATAATACTCTTAAGATAGAAAATTAAAGTATGCATGCATACTTTTTTCTTTTGAAAAAATAATATTAGCAAAATAATATTTTGTTAATGAGTTGACATGAAATATTATAAAAACCATATTCATACAAATATATGTACCAAACTTAAGAAAAAAATGGTATACTGAAGGTGAAAAAAGTCTAAGTGAAAGAGAAAAATACATTCTTGCACTAGTAGATATGGGCTTGGAGAAACTAAAAGGTTTGGGTGATGAAAAAGTTATGAATGAATATTTAAAAGAAGCAGAAGAGGTAAGCTTTGAAGGTGACTTTGGAGAAGCATATGATAAAGAGTAGGCACTTAAAGATGAAGGTAAAAGAGAAGGTATAGAACTTGGTGAGAAAAACAAGGCCAAAGAAATAGCTAAGAATATGCTTAAAGAAAATATGGCTAAAGCATTAATATCAAAATTAACT
Source organism: uncultured Bacilli bacterium (assembly GCA_934162125.1). GTDB lineage: Bacteria > Bacillota_I > Bacilli_A > RF39 > UBA660 > CAG-877. The sequence goes on along the minus strand of CAKPHU010000002.1, from coordinate 257,812 downwards.
AATCTAACAGAAGAAGAACTAACTGCATTAGAAGAAGAATAAATACTCTTCTTTTTTTATTGACATTTTTTTACATAAATAGTGCTTTCATCGTAAAGAAATGTATAAAATATGGTATAATTTTGTTACGGAGTGGTCATATGAAAATAAAAATAGACAATCTTAATATTAATTACATACAATATGGAGAGGGTAGTGATATTTTACTACTTCATGGTTGGGGTCAAAATATTGAAATGATGAAGTTTTTAGGTGATAACTTTGCGGATAATCATCGTATTACGATATTAGATTTTCCTGGCTTTGGAGAAAGTGATGAACCTCTTAGTCCGTGGACGATAAAAGATTATTCTTTACTTATTGAAAAATTAGTTAAAGAATTAGATATAAAGAAGCCAGTAGTAATGGGACATTCATTTGGAGGAAGAGTTGCAATATATTATTCATCTAATAATCCGATAGAAAAGTTAGTTTTATTTGGTAGTCCTTGTATAAGAAAAGATAAAGAATTACCTTTATCAGTTAAAATACTTAAAGGAATTAAAAAACTACCAGGTATGGATAAATTAGGAGAATATATGAAACAATATATAGGATCTAGAGATTATAAAGCAGCTAGTCCTATAATGAGACAGACATTAGTAAATGTTGTTAATGAAGACTTAACACCATATGCAATGCAGATAGAAGAACCAACATTACTTATTTGGGGACAAGATGATACAGAAGCTCCTGTTAGTGATGCTAAGGAGTTAGAACAAATAATGAATGATGCAGCACTTATAGTTTTACCAGGTACACATTATGCTTACTTGGAAAACTTAAATCAAGTTGTAAATATACTTAATTCATTTATTTAGGAGGGTATTATGGTTTTATATTATATTGTTGTATTTAGTTTTATATATGTATTATTTTATAAGACTAAGAGATATTTACATATGTTACAACAAAACTTATATAATGAAAATAATCGTTATTTAAAATGGGTTTGGAAGAACTATGAACAATTCTTAGATATGGATATAATAGTAGTTGCTATTAGTTTAATTGGTTATTTAATTATATTTGATTTAAATAAATTTACATTTATGGCAAATGTTGCGATCATTATATTAAATATTATAATGGGTTATAAATGGAAACAGAAAATTGTTAATGATCAGAATAAGAAGCCTTTAGTTGTTACAGCAAGAGTTAAGAGATTAATCTTTACAATTGGTATTTTATATTTGATACCTCTTGGTTTAACTATATATAATGGACATGTTGATAATTTACAATGTGTATGGATGTGTCTGTTTATAAGTAGTTTGATGTTATTTTTAAACTGTTATGTGGTATTTATTGCTAATATTATTAACTTTCCAATTGAGAAGTGTGTATATATTCATTTTAAAAGAAAAGCGCAAAAGAAGCTTAAATCTATGACTAATTTAAAAATAATTGGTATTACTGGTAGTTATGGTAAGACTAGTTCTAAGAATATTTTAAGTGATATTTTAAGTGTTAAATATAATACTTTACCAACTCCTAGAAATTTAAATACTTATAATGGACTTATTATGACTGTTAATAATTATATGGATAAGTTTACTGATATTTTTATTGCAGAGATGGGTGCTTATGTTAAAGGGGAAATTAAGGGACTTTGTAATTTAGTTAAACCTAAGTATGGTATTTTAACTACAATAGGTACTGCTCATTTAGAGTCATTTGGTAGTGAACAAAATATTATAGATGGTAAATTTGAACTTATAGAGTCACTTCCTAGTGATGGATTTGCTGTTTTAAATGGCGATGATCCAAAACAAGTTAATTATAAATTAAAGAATAAAGTTAAGACTATTTGGATTGGTATTAATAATCCTGATGTTTCAGTTAGAGCTAGCAATATTAAATGTTCTGGAACTGGAACTAGTTTTGATGTTAGTTTTGTAGGTGATAATAAGAAATATCATTTTACTACTAAGTTATTAGGTAATCATAATGTTTATAATATTTTAGCAGGTATTGCTTGCGGAAGAGAATTTGGTATTGAGATAGAAGACTTGATTAATGCAGTTAAGATGGTTAAGCCAGTTGAACATCGTTTAGAGGTAAAAAGATTAGGAGCTTTTTATCAGATTGATGATGCTTATAATTCTAATCCTGTTGGGGCTGCTAATGCTTGTCAAGTTCTAAAAATGATGGATGGTATTAAAGTTGTAGTAACACCAGGCATGATTGAACTTGGGGATAAGGAAGCAGAATACAATAAGAAGTTTGGAGAAGAAATTGCTGAGTCTTGTGATTATGCTGTTTTAATTGGAGAGAAGAGGACTAAACCAATTTATGAAGGAATAATTTCAACAGGATTTAACAAAGATAATATTGTGGTGTATAATGATGTTAGAGAAGCATATGCTTTTATAAATAGTTTGTGTAATGGAAAAGATGAAGTTTACGCTTTATTTGAAAATGATTTACCTGACACATATAATGAATAGGAGGATTTTTAGATTATATGAGAATTAAAGTAGGTGTAATATTTGGGGGAGAAACAGTAGAACATGAAGTAAGTATTATTTCTGCTATTCAAGCCATGAATAAGATTAATCAAGAAAAATATGAAGTAATTCCAATATATATTACAAAAGATAGAGAATGGTATACTGGAGATATGTTAAAGGATATTGAAGTATATCAAGACTTTTCTTTAATTAAGAAGTATGCTAAAAATGTAGTTTTATATTATAAGAATGGATCTTATGTACTTCAAAAGAAGAGTTTTCCAAAGACTGTAGTTAAAGAGATTGATATTGCATTTCCAATAGTACATGGTACTAATGTAGAAGATGGTGTTCTACAAGGTTATTTACAATCAATTGGTATACCTTTTGTAGGGGGAAATGTTTATGCTTCAGTAGTAGGACAAGATAAAGCTTTCATGAAAGATATTTGGGCTGAAGCTGAAATACCTATGACTAAGTATGTATGGTTCTATGATTTTGATTATAAAAATAATCGTGATGAAATTATTAAGAAAGTTAGTAAGTTAAAATATCCAGTTATTGTTAAACCTGCTACAACAGGATCTAGTGTTGGTATTAGTGTATGTGAAAATGAAGAAAAACTTATTGAAGGTATAGATGATGCTATTCAATATGATACTAAAATTGTAGTAGAAGAAGTTGTTCAAAACTTAAAAGAAGTTAATATTGCTGTAATGGGTAATTATGAACATCAAAAAGTTAGTGAAATAGAAGAAGTTTTATCTGGTAATAAATTCTTAACTTATGCTGATAAATATATTGGTGGAGGAAAAGGAAAGTTAAAGGGAGCTAAAACTAGTACTAAATTCTCTAAGGGAATGGCTTCTACTAATAGAAAGTTACCAGCTGAAATTAGTGATAAGATGAGAAAAGAAGTTGAAGAGATTGCAGTTAAAGCTTTCAAAGTACTTGGATCATCTGGTAACTGTCGTATTGATTTCTTAATTGATGATAAGGCAGGAAAAGTATATATTAATGAAATTAACTCTATTCCTGGAAGTTTAGCTTTCTATTTATGGGATGCTAAAGGAATTGATTTTACTGATTTACTTGATGAAATGATTACAATAGGAATTAAAGATTATAAGAAGAGAATTAGTAAAACTCATTCATTTGAATCAAATATTCTTAGTGGATTTGCTGCTAATGGTGGAGTAAAAGGTATGAAGGGAGTAAAAGGAAAGCTAAGATAGGCTTTCTTTTTTTGATATGAAAAAGTTTTTATTGTTGATTAGAAAAGAAAATAGTGAAGTTAGTAATAACTATTATATGAGTGCTATAAAGGATCTTGGAGGAGAGGTTGTTTTAGCATATGATAGTGATACTTTAGAGGTACTAATGAATAAACTTAAAATGGTGGAAGGAATACTTTTACCAGGAGGGGATGTAGTTGGTGTTTGGGATTTCTTTTTAATTGGTTATGTTCTTGAACATAAACTTAAGTTACTAGGAATATGTCAAGGAATGCAGTCAATGGCTTTATATGGAAGTAATAATAGTTTAGTAGAGATTGGTAATAGAAATCATAAACAAGATGAGGGCTATATTCATAAAGTGATGTTAGAGGAGGATAGTTTATTAGGACGTATTTTAGGAGAAAAAGAAGTGATGGTTAATTCACATCATTTACAGACTGTTACAGAAAGTAAGATGTTTAGAGTAGTTGGAGTTAGTCCGGATTTATTAATTGAAGCTATTGAAAATAAAAATGCTGTATTTCAAGTAGGAGTACAATGGCATCCAGAGAGAATGATTTCCTATGATGAAGGTGCTAAGAAAATAATTGAGGCTTTTATTAATTATTAGATTCTGTTATAATATTATTTCCTTTAGGAGGGATTATATTTGGAGAAGTTTGATGTTAAAGATTTAAGTCATGAACAAGTTCTTAAAGTAAAAGAAATTGCAGCTTCTGGTTATAATAGAGAAATATATAATACTTATTTTAGTATGGTTAGATCTGGAGAAGATTTAGCTGGTTTTGGAAATAGAGCAGGTTATGGTAAAAGTGATGTTAAGATTTATATAGGCGATAGTTGGTTTCTGATGTATAGAAGTAATTTGACGGATGTATCTATTTCAAATTGGGTAGCAACTAAAGAAGGAGAGTCTTTTAGTCGTACTTTAGAGATGATGAGAGCTTTAAAAAGTGTCTTTCTAGAGAATAGAGGTAAGAAGTTTCATACGGGGCTTAGACATAATACTTCATACTGGTTGTTTAGAAGATTAGTAGAACAAAAATTATGTAAGGTTTATGAAGAAGACTGGTTCTTTGATAAAGCTATGCCTAGAAATCTATATAAACCGGAATTTAATGATGATTTTTGTTTTGGATTTGAAGATAGATTAGAAGAAAAAGAATTACGTGGTACAGAAGAACAAATGGAATATGTTATTCATGCAGTTACTTTTAAGATGACTGATAATTATTATAAAAAAGAAAAAGTAAAGCAAAAAAAGAAGACTACTAATAATTAGTAGTCTTTTTTGGGTGCCGAAAAGGTGCCGAAAAGTAAAAAAATCTAACAAGATATGAGATCAAGTTAGATTTTATATACCTAAATGGTGGACTGTTAGGGATTCGAACCCTAGACCCACTGATTAAGAGTCAGTTGCTCTACCAACTGAGCTAACAGTCCATTTCGATTTGCATAATTTATTTTATACTATTTTTTTAATATTTACAAGTATTTTTTTAAAATTAGTGACAAGTATATTAGTAGGAAATAGACTAAATAGTTAATTTATGATATATTTAGGATGAAGTTTGGTGATAGTATGAAAGATATAAAAAGGTATAAACCAGATATTAGTACTGGTTTAACTAGGGAACAGATAGAAGAAAGAATTAAAAATAATTTAGTTAATAAAAATATTGAATCTAAGACTAAAAGTGAAAAAGAGATTATTAGAGAAAATGTTTTTACTTTGTTTAATATAATTAATATTGTGTTAGCTTTAGCAGTACTTGCGGTAAGATCTTATAAAAACCTTACTTTTATGGGTGTTATTATTATTAATACTTTGATTAGTATTATTCAAGAAATTAGAAGTAAGAAGACTTTAGATAAACTTAGAGTAGTAGCAATGTCAAAAGTTAGAGCTGTGAGAAATTCTGAGAGACTGGATATTGATATAAATGAGATAGTTTTGGATGATATCTTAGAAGTTTCTTTAGGTAATCAGATTGTAGTAGATGCTATTATTAGAAGTGGAGAAGTAGAAGTAGATGAATCTTTTATTACTGGGGAAGCAGATACAGTATTTAAAAAAGAGGGGGATATGCTTTTATCAGGGAGCTTTGTAGTTAGTGGTAGAGCGATATGTCAAGTTGAACATATAGGGCTTGATAATTTTACTTCTAAGATTTCTAGTGGAACAAAATATACTAAATCTGTTTCTTCGGAAATTATGCGAAGTTTAAATAAAATTGTTTCAACTATTTCCTTTTTAATTGTACCAGTAGGTATTTTACTATTTAGTAGACAAATGTATATAGAGGGAAATACTATTGAACAAGCTATTGTGTCTACAGTAGCAGCATTAATTGGAATGATTCCAGAAGGACTTGTTTTACTTACTAGTTCAGTTTTAGCTGTTAGTGTTATTAGACTTTCTAGTAAAAAAGTTTTAGTACAAGATTTGTATTGTATTGAGACATTGGCTAGAGTTGATACGATATGTTTAGATAAGACTGGTACTATTACGGAAGGTAAGATGGAAGTTGTTAAGGAAGTGTCTATGGATGAAGGAAACATTTCAGATATTCTAGGGAACTTTAATAGAGTACTTGATGAGAAGAGTCCAACAAGTTTGGCTTTAAAAGATAAGTATGGAAAGAAAGATAGTTTAGAGGTTATTGATACAATACCTTTTTCATCAGCTAAGAAATATTCTGGTTTTACTTTAAAAGATAAAGTTTATGTAGTTGGTGCGAGTGAGTTTATATTAGGAGATGAATATGATTCATATAAAAAGGAGATAGAAGAGTATGCGAAAGATTATCGTGTATTAATGATTGCTAAGGCTGATAATAAGGAACTTAAAAATGTTAAACCAGTAGGAGTTCTGTTATTACAAGATAAAATAAGAAAAGAAGCAAAAGATACTCTTAATTATTTTAGAGAACAGGGTGTTAGACTTAAGATTATTTCTGGAGATAATCAAGATACTGTTTACGGAATAGCTTTAAGAGCTGGATTTAGTCCTGAGGCGAAGAAAATAGATGTTAGAAAGTTAAAGACTGATCAAGATATACTTGAAGCAGTTGAAGAGTACGATATTTTTGGTAGAGTTACACCTGAGCAGAAGAAAAAGTTTGTTTTAGCATTGCAGAGACTTGGTCATACAGTTGCGATGACGGGAGACGGAGTTAATGACGTTTTAGCTTTAAAAGAAGCGGATTGTTCTATTGCAATGGCAACAGGTACTGATGCAACAAAGAATGTTAGTCAATTAGTTTTATTAGATTCTAATTTTGCTTCAATGCCTTATGTAGTAGGAGAGGGTAGAAGAACTATTAATAATATTGAGAGAAGTGCATCATTATTTTTAGTTAAAACTATTTATGCTTCACTTTTAGCTATAATATTTATTTTTATTAATATGCCTTATCCATTTATTCCAATACAACTTTCATTAGCTAGTACAGTAACAGTTGGAATTCCATCTTTTATCTTGGCTCTAGAACCTAATTATGATTTAGTAAAGAAACATTTCTTAAGAAGAGTTTTGAAGAAGGCTTTTCCACCAGCTATTACGATAGTTTGTAATATCTTTGTTATTTTTATAATTAGTAAGATATTTGGATTTAGTTATGAAGAGACGTCAACTTTATCAGCAATAGTTACTGGTTATACTGCTTTTGTACTTTTATTTAAAGTATGTCAGCCATTTAATAAGTTAAGAGGTATTTTATTTGGTTCAATGGTAGTGTTGTATGCGACTGGTTTCTTTGGTTTTAGAGAGCTTTTTTCATTCAGTACTTTGAATACTAGAATGGCCATAGTTATTGTTTTGTGTGTAGTTTTAGTACACTTAATTTACTTATCAATGGAGAAGCTAATTACATATATTGAAAGAAAAGCAGGAAAAAGTTAAAAAAGACTTGACTTTCCTACTTTTTTTAGTGTATTCTAATATTGCAGTTTTGAGAAAAAGTGCAAATTACTACTTGCAAAAGTAAAAGAAATATTGTAGAATTAAGAAGTACTTATTAATGGACTTGTAGCTCAGTTGGTTAGAGCACACGCTTGATAAGCGTGGGGTCACAGGTTCAAGTCCTGTCAGGTCCACCATTAATATGCCTCAATAGCTCAGTCGGTTAGAGCACTTGACTGTTAATCAAGGGGTCCTAGGTTCAAGTCCTAGTTGGGGCGCCATCTGGCGAGTTGGTGAAGTGGCTTAACACACTGCCCTTTCACGGCAGCATTCATGGATTCGAATTCCATACTCGTCACCATTTGAAGTTAACTCCGGTAGAGGAGTTTTTTATTTTTTTCTTGACATTTTAGATGACCTTATGTAATATTATATATGCGGATGCATATTCTGGAGTAGTACTCAAGAGGCTGAAGAGGCGCCCCTGCTAAGGGTGTAGGTCGGGCAACTGGCGCGAGAGTTCAAATCTCTCCTACTCCGCCATTGATAAATGAAGTTCTAGTGATAGAACTTTTTTTATTTTTTATAAATTCTTATGTTATAATAAAATTATCGGAGAGTTGATAAGATGAATAGATTAATAACTAAATTTTTAAAAGATTTTAACTATATAAATAATTACTATAATTTACTTGTTGATATGACTAAGAAACAAGAATATGTAGGAATTACCAATGAGTGGATTATTGATAATTTTTATTTATTAGTAGAACATAAAGTAAATATTATTCATGATAAAAAGATTATTAATAAGAGATTATATAATACAATAGATATTTATTACTGTTTAAAAGAGTTAGCTCTACATAATAATTTTAATATTGATTTTAAGATGCTTTCTTCAGAGATAAAGAAATATCAAAAAGATAATAATATGTACTTTACATATGATCAGATTGCGTCTATTAAAAATTTATTATTATTTATTTATACAGAAAAATTACATAGTCTTTGTATAGAAGAGATGAGTAAATTAAATATTAATAAGAAAATTAGTAAGTTAATTGGTGAAGTAAAAGATAATGAGAATGTTTCTATAAGTACTTTCTTTAATGATAAAGACTTAAATAATTTAGATCATTATTATGTCTTTGAACTTAATAATCAATTAAAGAATTTAGGTACTAAGAGTAATGGCTTGTTTAAAGAAATAAATGAAATGCTTAAAGAAAAACAGATCAGTTTAAAAGATGTTATTAACGAAGAACATCAAAAGAAAATAGATAGTAATTTACTGATATCTAATATTTTTCAAGATTTAAAAGAATTCTTTGAATTTAGTGATGAAGAACTTTTAGAGAAGACTTCTAGTACAGAAAAGCTTCTTTTAGAAGATAAAATATATAAACAAATGACAGTAGAGTCTAAGTATTTATATCGTAAGCAAGTTGCGAAATTAGCTAAGAAGCATAAGATGAATGAATATTTATATTTACTTTCAATTATAGATAAAAATGTAGATGACGATTATCATATTGGGTTTAGTTTATTTAAAAAGAAGAATACAAGTTTAAGAGTTGTTCTTTATATTTTAAGTTTAGTACTTTTAACTTTTATTACTTGTTTTTACCTTTCTAAATACTTTATTAAATTTAGAGTATTGGGATTTTTAATTTTATTAATACCAGTTAGTCAATTATTTATTCAGTTAATTAATAGGTTACTTATAAAGGTTGTAGCAACTAATCCACTACCTAAACTTAATTATACAAAGGGTATTCCAGATGAGAGTGCTACTATGGTTGTAATACCAACAATTGTTTCTTCTAAAGAAAAGATTAAGACAATGTTTTCAACTTTAGAGACGTTTTATTTAATGAATAAATCAGATAACTTATATTTTACGTTACTAGGGGATGTTAAAGCTAGTGATAAGGAAGTAGAAGATTATGATAAAGAGATTAGTGAGTATGGGGAAAAGGTCTCTACAGAATTAAATAAGAAGTATGGTAAAGATTTGTTCTATTTTGTTTATCGAAAAAGAAAGTGGAATGATAAAGAAAGTTCTTACTTAGGTTATGAAAGAAAAAGAGGAGCTTTATTACAATTTAATAAAATATTACTTAAAGAGATGAGTGATAGTGAGGAGAAAAAATGGTTTAATGTGAATACTCTTCATCATCATAATTTAGATATTAAGTATGTTATTACTTTAGATAGTGATACTAAATTAGTTTTAAATACAGCATTAAACTTAATAGGGGCAATGGCACATCCATTAAATAGACCTGTTTTAAATAAAGAGGGTACTAAGGTTATTAGTGGATATGGAATTATGCAACCTAGAGTTAGTGTGGACATTGAAGCAACTAATAAGAGTTTATATAGTCAAATATTTGCAGGTATAGGAGGATTTGATACTTATTCCGCTTTGATACCTGATGTATATCAAGATACTTTTTTAGAAGGAAGTTTTGTAGGTAAGGGTATTTATGATTTAAAAGTATTTGATCAGATATTAGATGGAGTATTTCCAGATAATTTAATACTTTCACATGATTTATTAGAAGGAAATTATTTACGTTGTGGTTATGTATCAGATATTGAATTAGTTGATGATTTCCCTGCAAAGTTTTTAACTGATACTTCTAGACATCATCGTTGGGCTAGAGGAGATACACAGATTATTTCCTGGTTAGGAAATAGAGTTAGAAATAAAAAAGGAGATCTAATTAAGAATCCAATTAATATTTTGGGTAAGTTTAAAATATTGGACAATATTGTGAGAATATTTTATCAACCATTACTTTTGGTGGTATTACTTTTAGCAGTTTGTTGTCCAAAAGTTAATGCTTGGTGGTGGGTTGGATTTGTTGTTTTAGCGATTGCGATACCAGTTATCTTCTTTTTGAAGAATAAATTAATTAAAGAAGAATCACATAGTAAGACGGTTTATTATAAGAACTTAGTTTTTGGTGGAAGAAGTCTTATTTTGAAGTGTTATATTACTTTAGCGACAATTCCATTTTATACAAAACTATATTTAGACGCTTTCTTTAGAACTATTTATAGACTTACTGTTAGTCATAAGAATTTACTTAATTGGGTAACAGCAGAAGATGCAGAAAAGACTTTGAAAAGTGATTTAATTACTTACATTAAGAATTTCTATTTTAATATTGGGGTTAGTGTTGTCTTCATTATTTTAGGTATTATTTTTAAAGAAGTAGTTGCTTTTATAATTGCATTAGTATTTATTTCAGCTCCTTTTATCTTATATTATGTTAGTTTAACTATTCCAGATGAGAGAGTAGATTTAAAAGAAGATGAAGATGAAGACGTTAAGAAATTAGCTTATGAGACATGGTTATACTTTAAAGATAATTTACGTGCAGAATATTTCTATTTAATTCCTGATAATTATCAGGAAAATAGGGAAGAAAAACTAGATATGAGGACTTCTCCAACAGCGATAGGTTTTTCACTTGTAAGTATAGTTAGTGCTTATGAATTAGAGTTTATTAAAAAAGATGAAGCACTTGAACTTATAGAGAAGGTTTTAGATAGTGTTTCTAAATTAGAAAAATGGCATGGTCATTTATATAACTGGTATTCTATTAAGACTGGTAAAGTAATAAATCCAAGGTTTGTTTCAACAGTTGACTCTGGTAACTTTGTTAGTTCTTTGATTGTAGTAAGAGAATTCTTATATAAATTGGGTGATGAGAAGCTAGTTAAGTTATGTGATAAATTGATTAAGAATACTAATTTTAGAAAGCTATATACTAAGAAACATGTCTTTAGTATAGGGTATGATGATAATGAAGGGAAACTTTCTATTTATAACTATAATAAGTTTGCGAGTGAATCTAGACTTACTAGTTATTTAGCTATTTGTTTAGGAGATGTTTCTAGTAAACACTGGTTTTCTCTTGATAAGTCTTTAACAACTTATAAGGGAAGAAAAGGACTTATTTCTTGGTCTGGAACAGCTTTTGAATATTATATGCCACTTTTATTTATGAAGAATTATCCAAATACATTGTTGGATGAGTCTTATAAATTTTCATATTTCTGTCAAAAAGACTATGTGGCAGGGGTTTCTAGAAAGTTGCCATGGGGAATTAGTGAGTCAGCTTATAATGAACTTGATAATTCATTAAACTATAAATATAGAGCTTTTGCGACACCATACTTAAAGGCAAAAGAGTCTAGTGATAATAGAATAGTTTTAGCTCCTTATGCTTCACTTATGGTAATGGAGTTATTTCCAAGGGATGTTTATAAGAATATATTAAAGTTTAGAGAACTAGACATGACTGGAAAATATGGTCTATATGAAGCTTATGACTATGATAATAAAGGTGTTGTGGAAGCATTCTTTTCACATCATCAAGGAATGATATTAGCGGGACTTACAAATTATTTAAAAGATGGAGCTATTAAGAACTATTTCCATCATAACGTTAATATTAAGACTTATGACATTTTATTAAAAGAAAAAGTTCAAGTAAAAGCAGATATTGATATGAAGATGGCTGATTATAAGAAATATAATTATGCTAAAGAAGGAATAGAAAACGATATCAGATACTTTAACTATATTTCTTATATGCCAGAAGTATCAGTTCTATCTAATAGAAAATATGCTTTACTTATGAATGATAGAGGAGATAGTTTCTCAAGATATAGAACTCTTCAATTAAATAGATATCGTAAAGTAACAGAACAAGACTATGGTATGTTTATGTATATTAAGGATTTAGATACTGATTATGTTTGGTCTAATACTTATGCACCTGTTAATAAGAAGTGCGATAATTACGAAGTTGTTTTTGCTTCAGATAATATTAAGTACATTAGAAAAGATGGAGTAATAACTACTAAGACAGAGATTATTGTAATGAGTTCTCATCACGGAGAGATTAGAAAGGTTACATTTAGAAATAATAGTGATGAAGTAAAGAGTTTAGAACTTACTACTTATACAGAAGTAATACTTTCTCCTAATATGGATGATGTTAGTCATAGAGTATTTAATAGTATGTTTATTACTAGTGAGTTTGATAAGAAGAGTAATTCTTTAATTATGAAGAGAAGAAGTAGAGGGGATGCGGCAGTTAATAGTTATATGTTTAATAGACTATTAATTGAAGATCCACTAGAAGATTATTCTTATGAAACAGAAAGATATAATTTCGTAGGTAGAGGTAGAACTGTTAATGACCCAGTTATGTTAGATAATAAATTAACTAATTATGTGGGTGATAACTTAGATCCAGTAATGAGTATTAGAAATAAGATTTTAATTGGACCAAATAGTTCAACAACAGTTTATTATATTGCGGGATTTGGACGTAGTAGAGAACAAATAAATGATATAATTGAAAGCTATAACGATAAGAAGAAAATAGATAATGCTTTTAAAGTAGCGACACTTAATAATATTGTGAATACAAAGATGCTTTCTATTACGGGTAGTGATATGCGACTTTATAATATTATGCTTAACTATTTGTATCAAACTACAAAGATTTCAGTTAGTGAAGAGAGAAATGAGATTTTAAGACAAAATGCGTTGGGACAGAATGCTTTATGGAAATTTGGAGTTAGTGGAGACAGACCAATTATTTTAGTTGATATTAGTGATATTAGTGATTTACCATTTGTCTTTAGTATTTTAAAAACTTTTGAGTACTATAAAAATAATTCTATCTTTGTAGATATAGTAATTATTAATGATGAGAAAGATAAATACGCTAAGATTATTAATAAAGAAATAGATGATGAAATATATAGAATGTATTCATTAAATAATTTCTATCATACGCCTGGAATGATAAAAGTAATTGATGGTAATAGTTTATCTAGTGAAGAGAGAATTTTATTTAATGTAGTTCCTAGACTTAAATTTATTATTAAAGATCATATGACTTTGGAAAGTGCTATCTCTGACTTGCAAGAACATAATAAAATTAGTAATTATGAAGAAGCTTTATACGAAAGAAATGTAGAAAGTAAAATTAAAGAAAAAATTGTATTTGATAATGGTTATGGTGGTTTTGTTAAAGATGGGGAAGAATACCTTATTTATAATAGAAATACACCAACTCCTTGGAGTAATGTAATAAGTAATAAGAATTTTGGTACTATTGTGACTAATAATGGTTGTGGTTATACATTTGCTTATAATTCAGGAGAATTTAAGATTACATCATGGACTAATGATATTGTGGTTAATGATCAGAGTGAAGGATTTAAATTTGATAATAGAACTTTTGTAGCTGATAAGTGTAGACATGGTTTTGGATATAGTATTTTAGAGTCTGAAACTAGTGAAGTTAAGAAAGAGATTTGTGAGTTTGTAGCGGTAGAAGATACAGTTAAGTTATATTTAGTTAAACTTACAAATAAAACAAAGAAGAAAATAGCTTTAGATGTTTCATACTATATTAATCCTGTTCTTGGTAATTTTGAGGAGAAGACAGCTAGACATATTTTGACAGAATATATAGATAGAGATGATTATGTTAAGTTACGTAATGTTTATAGTATCAATTATAGTGATGTTGTAGTATGTATGGCATCTAGTATGAAACTTACAGATTCATCTGTTGATCGTATTCTTTCAAAGAGTATTAGTACGAAAGTTGAACTTGAACCTTTAGAAGAAAAAGAAATGGTATTTATGTTGGGAGCTTCTAGAGATAATGATTATTTAGAAATGCTTCTTAAAAAATATCGTAATGTTGAGAGTGTCAAGAGAGAGTTTAAAGACGTAGTTTCAACTTGGAAAGAGAAATTATCTGTTGTGAAGGTTAAGACCCCAGATGTGGCACTTGATTATGTTTTAAATGGTTGGTACTTATATCAAACTATTTCTTCAAGACTATTTGCGAAAGCAGGTTTTTATCAAGTAAGTGGTGCTTATGGTTATCGTGATCAATTACAAGATGCCATGAATATAGTTTTAGTAGATCCAAGTGTGACACATGATCAGATATTAAGAAATGCAAGTCATCAGTTTATAGAGGGAGATGTATTACACTGGTGGCATGAAGATAATCATTTTGGACTTAGAAGTAGATATAAAGATGATTATTTATGGCTAGTGTATGCAACTATTATGTATATTGAAGTTACTGGTGATGTGGCTATCTTAAGTGAAGAAGTACCTTATATTAATGCACCAATTCTTGGAGATTATGAAAATGAAAAGACTGTAAACTTTGAATATACTAGTGAAAAAGATAGTTTGTTTAAACATTTAGAAAAAGCACTTAATTTAAGTATTAATTCTTTAGGAAGTCATCATTTACCTTTAATGGGTGGAGGTGACTGGAATGATGGTATGAACAGAGTTGGTATTAAAGGTAAGGGCGAGAGTGTTTGGCTAGGATTCTTCCTTTACAATATTATTGAGATGTTTATACCAGTTATAGAGAAGTTTGATTCTTCTTATGATATTAGTAAATTAGAAAAGTTTAATAGTAAATTAAAAGATAATCTTAATAAGTATGGTTGGGATGACAAATATTATTTAAGAGCTTATTTTGATAATGGGGATCGACTTGGTAGTCATGACAATACAGAGTGTAAGATTGATCTTATTTCACAAAGTTTTGCCCTTATCAGTGGAGTTTGTCCAGAAGAGAAGAAAGATGAAGTTTTGAATAGTGTTTCAGATAACTTAGTGGATGAAGAACATGGTTTAGTAAAGCTTTTAACACCACCTTTCAGTAAGTCTTTAAATAATCCTGGTTATATTATGAATTATTCTAAAGGAATTAGAGAAAATGGTGGACAATATACTCATGCAGTTAGCTGGTATATTATGGCTTTAATAAAAGAAAAGAAATATGATGAAGCTTATCGTTACTATCAAATGATTAATCCAGTTACTAAGAATAATATAGAAGAATATAAAGTAGAACCTTATGTTATTGCAGCCGATATTTATTCAGCAACTAATATGGCTGGTAGAGGTGGTTGGACATGGTATACAGGTTCTGCTGGTTGGTTCTATAATGTAGGAATTAGAGATTTATTAGGTATTAAAAAAGAAGGCAGTATTTTAAATATTGAACCTTGTGTTTTGGATAAATTTAAGAAATTTAATATTACTTATAAGTATTTAGATACAACTTATGATATAGAAGTTAAAAAAGATAAAACTGATAAAATATTAGTTGATGGTACGAGTGTAAGTAAAATTAAATTAGTAAATGATAAGAAGAAGCATGATGTGGTTATTTATAGGAAATAGTTTAGGCTATTTCCTTTTTTGGATCAGAAAGAGTAATTTTCTGTTATAATTAAATAGAAGGTGATATAATGATTGGATTTGAATTTGATAAATATACCAAGAATCTAGTTGATGCGGATACTTTAAGTAGTAAGTATTTAAGTAAAAAGAAGTTAGTACTTGAAGAGTTAAGTAAGAGTACGATGACAGGATGGATGAGAGAAATTTCTCAGACTTTAATAGAAGAAATATTAAAAGTTAGAGATGAAATTAAAAGTAGAGCTAGTGTCTTAGTTGTGATTGGGATCGGGGGATCTTTTCTAGGCAGTTATGCTTTAAATCAAATATTCAGTAAAAAGTACGCTAAAGGTGATACTGAAGTTATTTATTTAGGTAATGGTTTAGATAGTGAAACTATTTTAGATACTTTTAAGTATTTAGAAGATAAAGATTTTTATATAGACGTTATTAGTAAGAGTGGAGAAACAACGGAAATAATGATAACTTATTCTTTGATGAAAGAGTTTATGAAGAAAAAGTATAGTAGTGAAGAAATAGGAGAGAGAACTATTATTACAACAGATAAAGAAAAGGGTAGTTTACTTCAAGAAGCACTTAATAATGGATATAGAACTTTTGAAATACCTAGAGATATTGGAGGCAGATATTCATTAATGACGGCTGCTCATTTATTACCATTGTCATTTAACTTAGATATAGATAAATTAGTTTCTGGTTATGAATTAGGACTTAATTTAGTTGATGAAGCTTATTATTATGCAGCTTTACGTAGATATTTATTTGATGAAGGTAAATATATTGAAAGTTTTAGTGTTTATCAAGAAAATTTCAGTTATTACTTGGAATGGTTAAAACAATTATTTGGAGAAACAGAGGGTAAAAATAAAAAGGGTATTTTTCCAGTTTCAATGATTGGGACAAGAGATTTACATTCTTTAGGTCAATTTGTTCAAGAGGGTAATCCAATTATATTTGAGACTTTTATAAAGATTTTAGAGACGAGTGAAGTTAAATATAAAAATTGTAAATTGAATGATATTAATAATTTAGTATTAGAATCAGTTAAAGAAGCACATGTTTTAAATTCGGTGCCAGCAACCACAATAATATTAGATAAAGTTAATGAAGAAAATATGGGAGAGTTATCAGCATTTATGATGCTTAGTGCTGCATATTCGGGTTATTTATTTGAAGTAGAACCATTTAATCAACCAGGGGTAGAAATATATAAGAAAATTTTAAAAGAAAAGATGCAGGAGTTGGAAGATGAAACAATTTAAGAAAAAAGAAATAATTATATGTAGTGTACTTTTAATTATTTTCTTTCTTGTGTTTGGAGTCGTGCTTTTAGATAAGAACTTAGTAATTGATGAAGCTATTTATAATTTTATTATGAAGAGTCGTTGTACATTCTTAGATAATTATTTTACTTTTATTACTAGACTTGGAGATCCAATCACGGTAGTTATAGTAGTTATTGTGACATGTCTCATTTTAAGAAATAAAGATATTATTTATGTTCTTTCTTCAGCTGTTGCCTCTATTGGATTTAATACAATTATTAAGCAATTAGTTAGAAGAAGTAGACCTGAACATTTGAGATTAGTGATAGAGAAGGGCTTTTCATTTCCAAGTGGACATGCGATGATTTCAATTTGTGTCTATGGAGTTATTTTATATTTAATTATTTGCAATATTAAGAATAAGTATTTAAAATATACTTTAGCGACATTAGTAGGTATTTTGATACTATCTATTGGAATTAGTAGAATATATGTAGGTGTACATTATCCAACTGATGTTCTAGCGGGATATAGTTTGGCTATTGTGATTATTATTGTGATTAATAGACTTAGGGGGGAAAATAAATGTATAAGATGGTTGTGAGTGACTTTGATGGGACACTAATAGATGAATATGAAGCAATTAGTCTTTCAACGATGTTGGAGATTGATAAGGTACGTAAAGATAAAGTATTGTTTGTAATTGTGACAGAGAGATGTCTTTCAGATATTTTGTACTATAATAGAGACTTTTCTTTTATAGATTATATAGTTGCTTGTGGAGGAGCAATTGTCTACGATGTAAAAAGAGAAAATGTTATATTTAAGAAAAGTATTAGTAAAAGTACAATTACAAAAGTATTAAAGAGTGTGAAGAATGAGATATTTGGATTAAGAAAAGATCGCAAGTTTATTCTTCATGATTTAGAAGATATCCAAGATATTTATAAATTAGAAGTAGTTTGTAAAAATCTAGAAGAAGCTGTTTCTATTAAAGAAAAATTATTAGAAATAAAAAACATAACTTGTTATGTAGAGATAACTAATGATGCTTTCTATGTAGGAGTTACTAGTTTAGATATTAATAAGTTATCAGGAGTTATGAAAATTTGTACAAAGAAGAAAATTAATTTAGAAGAAGTTGCGGCAATAGGAGATGGAGAAGGTGACATCGAACTATTAGATAAAGTTGGATGTAGCGGGTCTGTTAGTAATGCGATAGATAAAGTTAAGAGAGTTAGTAAAATAAAAGTTGTCAGTAACGAAGATAAAGGTGTGGAAGAGTTCTTAAAGAAGATTTTTGAATAAAGAATTCTTCCTTTTTTGTTAATTTCGTCTTATAATATTTCCAAGAGGGGATTATTATGAAGATTACAGTTAAGAAAGAAGATACTTTATTAAATTATTTATATGATAATTTAGATATGCCTAAGAAGAGAGTAAAACAATATTTAACACATGGAGCAATTTTTGTAGATAATGTTAAAGTTACTAAATATGATTATAGACTTATTAAAGGTATGAATATAGTTATTGATACTGATAGTAAAAATAAAAAGACTTTACCATTCGAAATAGTATTTGAAGATGATAATATTATTGTAGTAAATAAACCAGCTGGATTACTTACTATTGCGACTAGTAAAGAAAAAGAGAAGACTTTATATCATATCGTAGGAGAATATTTAAAGAGTAGTGATAAAAATAATAAAGTATTTATAGTACATAGATTAGATAAAGATACTAGTGGTATTGTAGTTTTTGCGAAGAATGAAAAAATTAAGAATCAATTACAAGAAAATTGGAATGAATACGTTAGTTTGAGAGAATATGTAGCTGTTGTACATGGTAAATTAAAGAGTCCAAGTGGTAGAATAGAACAATATTTGAGAGAGACAAAGACTAATTTAGTGTATGCAGTTAAAGATAAAGATGGAAAAGTTGCAATTACTAATTATAAAACTATAAAAGAAAGTAATAATTATACAATGGTTAGTATAAATATTGAGACAGGAAGAAAGAATCAAATAAGAGTTGCGATGAATTCAATTGGTAACCCAATTGTAGGTGATAAGAAATATAGTAATGTTCGTGATAATGAAGTTAGATTATACTTACATGCGAATAGATTAAAATTATATTATCCAGTAATCAAAAAAGATATTTTATTTGAAGTTAGTAATCCAAATGAATTTAAAAAAATTATGAATAAGTAGGTGAGACTTATGAAAAAGATAATTATAATAATTACAGTTATCATTTTAGGATTAGGAGCTTATTTTGGGACAAAGTATTTGAATCGTAGTACGATAAGTAACTACGAAGATGATGAATTATTCAGCGAATATTATAAAGACGCTAGCAAGACTTTAGAGAAATTATCTTTAGCAGAAAAGATAGGGCAATTATTCTTAGTTAGATATGATAAGAATTTAGCAGAAGATTATATTAATGATTATTATGCAGGTGGTTTTATTCTTTTTGCGAAAGATTTCCAAAATCAAGATAAAGAAAGTATAAAAAAAGAATTAGATAATTTAAAAGAATTAAGTAATACTCCACTAATGATTGCGGTAGATGAAGAAGGAGGCTACGTTACAAGAGTTAGTCGTTATAAAGCTTTTCGTGAAGAAAAGTTTAAGTCTCCTAGAGAATACTATGAAGAAGGTGGAGAAGAACTTTTAGCTAAAACAGAAGAAGAAAAAGCTAATCTTTTACTTAGTATTGGAGTTAATACTAATTTAGCACCAGTTAGTGATGTTTCTACTTCAGAAGATGATTTTATAAATAATAGAACATTTAATAGAGATGCTAAAGAGACAAGTGAACTTGTAGGTAAAATGGTTAGTTATGCGAATAAAGCAGGAATTGCTTCTTGTTTAAAACATTTTCCGGGATATGGAAATAATGTTGATACACATACTGGTGTTGCGATTGATGAGAGAAGTTATGAGAATTTTGTAGAGAATGATTATTTACCATTTGAAAGTGGAATTAAAAATAAAGTTCCAATGGTACTTGTTTCTCATAATGTAGTTAAAGCTATTGATAGTGAATATCCTGCTAGTTTATCTTTGACTGTTCATAAAGAACTTAGAGATAAATTAGATTTTAGTGGAATTATTATTACAGATGACTTAGCAATGGATGCCGTTGAAAGTTATGTAGAAGATGGTCGTGCCGCTGTTTTAGCAATTAATGCTCTTAATGATATGATTATTACTTCAGATTATAAGAGTATGTATAATGAAGTTTATGATGCTGTTTTAGATGGCACAATTAAAGAAGAAGTCATTGATAAAGCAGTGCTTAGAATTTTAGCTTTTAAGATGGCTTATAAGATGTAGGAGGTTATTATGATTATTGATGTTAAAGATATATATAGTGATTATAAAAAATATATAGATAAAGAAGTAGTACTACAAGGATGGGTACGTAATCACCGTAAACAAAAAGAATTTGGATTTATTGATTTTAATGATGGAACTTATTTTAAACCAGTACAAGTAGTTTATGATGATAAATTAGAGAGTTTTGAAGAAATACAAAAAATAAAGATTGGATCTGCAATCGAAGTAAAGGGAACAGTTATTAGTTCTCCAGCTAAGGGACAAGATTTTGAATTACAAGTTATTGATATTAAATTATTGGGAGATTGTCCAGATGATTATCCAATACAACCAAAAAGACATACAAGAGAGTTTTTAAGAGAACAAGCTTATCTTCGCCCTAGAACAAATCTTTTTGGAGCAGTATTTAGAGTTAGAAGTATAGCAGCTTACGCTATTCATAAATATTTCCAAGAACATGGGTATGTTTATTTCCATGCTCCACTTATAACAGCAAGTGACTGTGAAGGTGCAGGAGAAATGTTTCAAGTTACTACTCTTGATTTAGATAGAATAGCAAAAGAAGGAAAAGTAGATTATAGTAAAGATTTCTTTGGTAAACCTGCAGCTTTAACAGTTAGTGGACAATTACAAGCAGAGACTTTTGCGTTAACTTATAAGAAAACTTATACTTTTGGACCTACTTTTAGAGCAGAAAACTCTAATACTAAAACACATGCTAATGAGTTTTGGATGATTGAACCAGAAATTGCTTTCTGTGATTTGGAACAAGTTATGGATATTGAAGAAGACATGTTAAAGTATATTGTTAAATATGTTTTAGATAATGCTCCAGCAGAGATGGAATTCTTTGATCAATTTGTAGAAAAAGGCTTACTTGATAAATTACATAAATTATTAAATAGTAGCTTTGTAAGGATTGATCATGAAGAAGTAATTAAAATACTTAAAGAAGCTAAGGTTAAATGGGAATTTGAACCAGAATATGGTGAAGATATTGCAAAAGAACATGAAAAATATATTACTGAGTACTTTAATAGCCCAGTATTTATAAAGAACTGGCCAAAAGATATTAAGGCATTCTATATGAAACTAAATCCAGATGGCAAGACAGTTGCAGCTGTTGATCTAGAAGTACCTGGTGCAGGTGAATTAATTGGTGGATCACAAAGAGAAGAAGATTATGATAAATTAGTTAATCGTATGGATGAGTTAGGTATGGAAAAAGAAGGTCTACAATGGTACTTAAACTTAAGAAAGTACGGAGGCTGTGTTCATTCAGGTTTTGGTATGGGATTTGAGAGACTTCTTATTTACCTAACAGGGGTAGAGAATATCCGTGATGTTATTCCTTATCCTAGAACTCCAGGAAACTGTGATTATTAAGAGAAAGCGTTTGCTTTCTTTTTTTTGTATAGTTTTTAATTATATGGTTAAGATAGAAATGGGAGGAAAATATGAAGAAAATACTATTATGTCTATTTGGAATATTACTTTTTACGGGTTGTAGTTGTACTAATACAACAATGGTTAGTAGTCCAACTAAAAAAGTAGAGGAATTTCTAGGTAAGTATCAAAATATGGATACAGAAGTATTAACACAACTAGATTTAATTGTGTCAGAAGATACAACGATGAGTGATGAAGAAAAAAGTACTTATCGTGGTTTAATGGAAAAACAATATCAAAACTTAGCTTATAAAATTAAAAATGAAGAAATTTCTGATGACAAAGCAGTAGTAGAAGTAGAAATTGAAGTATTAGATTACGCTAGTAGTATTCGTAAAAGTAAAAAGTATTATGATGAACACTTAGATGAATTTAAAGAAGATGATACTTATACTAAATATAAATTAGAACAAATGGGAAAAGTTGATGATAAAGTAAAGTATGATATGTCATTTCATTTGACGAAGAGTGAAGATGGTACTTGGAGTCTTGATTCAATAAGTGATATTGATAGACAAAAGATTCATGGCTTATATGAAAAGTAAAAGAAATTATTTAATAATCTCTTTTATTTTTTGTTTTTTTTTGTTATACTTTGTATAAGGTAAAAGAGGGTGGATAGAATGATAGGTAGTGTCATTGAAATTATCGATAACCATGTGAAAATAAAACTTGCAATTGACATCAATAAACAGCCTAATCTAGTTGGACTTCATGTTGTTTTTGAAGATGCAGATAAGAGAATAGTAGGAGAAATTGTTAGTGTTAATCAAATAGAAATGCTAGTTGTTGTCGTTGGAGAAGTTACAAAAGATTCATTTGTACCTGGTTCTGCAAAGAGACCTTCTTTTAGAGCTAATATTAGACTTGTAACATTAGAAGAACTTGAATTAATGTTAGGTAGTCAAAATGTTGATGATGGGGAAACTAATATTGGTGTTAGTAACATCTATGATGGATATAGAATTAATGTTAATATTAATGATTTCTTTAGTAATCATTTCTCAGTATTAGGAAATAGTGGAGCTGGTAAAAGTTGTACAGTTGCTTCTATTGTACAAAAACTATTTATGAATCCAAAAGCTCCAATAAATGCTAATTTCTTTTTCTTTGATGCTTTTGGAGAGTACAATAATGCTTTCCAGAATCTTCATCAATATAATCCACAACTTAATTATAAATATTTAACTACTAATACTGAAGATAGAGCTAATTTAGTACATATACCAGTATGGCTTTTAGATGTTGATGACTTAGCTTTATTGTTAGATGCAACTAATCCTACTCAGTTACCAATTATTGAGAAGACTTTAAGTTTAGTACCTATACTTACCGGTACTAGTGATAATGTAGTTAAAAGAAAAAATGATATAATTGCTAGAGCTGTTCAAGACATTTTACTTAGTGGTAATGATTCAACTAAGATACGAGATCAAGTAACAGCAGTTCTTACAAAATTTAATACACCAGAGTTACATCTAGAAAGTCAGATTGTTCAACCTGGATATGTTAGAACTTTAAAACAATGTTTATATATAGATAAAACTGGTAAGATGCAAGAGATGGAACTTGTAGTAGAATTTATAAGAGGATTTATAATGGAAACAGACGCAGCAATTGCTACAGAAGATTTAAATCCATATTATAGTCTTTCTGATTTAGAGTTAGCTATGGATTTTGCACTTATTAATGAAGGTATTTTAAAGAGTGAAAAAGTATTTGATTACGCTAACATTTTAAGTGTAAGATTACATACTTTAGTTAATAGTCCTTATAAAGAATATTTTACTTATGATGGTTTCTGTGGTAAGAGAGATTATGTTGAATCTTTACTTAGAAAAGCAGATGGTTCTAAGTGTCAAATAGTTAATTTTAATATTAATTATGTTGATGATAGAATGGCTAAGGTAATTACAAAGATTATTTCAAGAATGTTATTTGATGTAGCATCAAGTATTACTCCTCGTGGTAGTAGAGCATTCCATGTTATTATTGAAGAGGCTCATAGATATGTTGTTAAAGACAGAGATATGGATTTACTTGGATATAATATATTTGAGAGAATTGCAAAAGAGGGACGTAAATATGGTATTTTCTTAGGACTTATTACACAACGTCCTAGTGAACTATCTGATACTTGTGTTTCACAATGTACTAATTTTATAATTTTACGTACACTACATCCAAATGATTTAGATTATATTAGAAATATGGTACCAAACATTTCAGCAGAGATAGTTCAACAATTGAAGAGTTTGAAACCAGGTAACTGTATGGCTTTTGGTAATGCTTTTAAAGTACCAGTTTCTCTTTATGTAGAGAAACCTGATCCAGAACCATTAAGTAATAATGTTGATATTAGTACTGTATGGTATAAAGAGATAGAAACATATAGACCACCAGTAAAACAAGAGGCTCCAAGTATGGTTAATCCATTTATTACTTTGGGTGGTAATTTAAATAATTAAAAGAAAGAGTTGGTCTTTTTCTAGTTTTGTGATAGAATTGTGTTGTATATAACATATTATAATGGAGGTTATATTTATGGCTTTAAGTAAATTAAAAAAGATATGGTCTGATGGAGATAATGAAGAAGAAGTAACACCAGAAGAGGAGTTTTATTCTGTATCTAAAGAAGAGTATCATGTTGAGAATGGTATGGCTAATAGTAAAATGATGCTTTTAGAACCTAGAGCATATTCTGAAAGTCAACAAATAGCAGATTATTTAAAACAGCGTAGTGCCGTTGTGGTTAATTTAAAAAGAGTAACACCAGATCAAGCAAAGAGAATAGTTGATTTCTTATCAGGTACTATTTATGCGATTGGTGGAGAATTACAAAAATTAGGAGGAGGTATTTTCTTATGTACTCCTAATAATGTTAAAGTTGCTGGTAAGATTAGTGAAGAAGCAAATAATGCTCCTAGTGCTAATAAAAGTGTAAAGGCTAAAAAAGATAAAGAAGATAGTGATGAAGACGATTTCTTTTAAAGAGTAGATTTTTTCTGGGGTGATCATAGTGGAAAAATTTAATTATGAGCCTAATGGGTATAAACGTAGTGAAGTAAATCAGTTTATAAGTGATGTGATCACTCAGACAGAAAGCATTATTACTAGATGTAGGCAACAGGGAGAAGAAATAGATAGGCTAAAGAATGAAATAGAGCATTATAAAAGAATGGAAGAGGCTTTAAAGATTACAGTAGTTCGAGCAGAAGAGGTTGGAGATAATATCAAAGATGTAGCGAGAAATGAGGCTAAGGTAATAGTAGAAGAAGCTAAGAATAATGCGAGTAGAATTGTAAATGAAGCACTTCTTAGAGCTGAAAGAATAGAAAATAATGCCGATCTTTTAGAAAAAAATATTAAGATTTTTAAGAGAAAACTAAAAATTATTATGGAACAGCAGATGGCTGTTGTGGAAGAAATTGATAATTTAGAGTTAAATCCCGGAGATAATAAGAAAGTTGAAGAAGAAAATTAAGTTTTACAGAATGAACTTGATTTTTTTGTGTATAGGGAATTTTAATTTTATATTTTGTATGTTAGAATTAAGGTAATAGTAAGGTAGGAGAAGTGTATAATATGAAAAATAGAAAAGGGTTTACTTTGGTTGAGTTGTTGGCAGTTATAGTTATAATGGGAATCTTAATGATGATTGCGATACCTGCAGTTAGTAGAATAATTGAAAACGTTAGAAAAGATTCTTTTGTAAATACAGCGAGATCCTATGCAAATGCTGCAAAGGCATTGTGGACAGCTGATTCTTTGACTTGTGAAGGCATGAGTGCTACTGCTGTTGATGATGGAGATTATTATATTTTGATCAATACAAAAGATTCTGCTAGATCTAGTTTGCCAGAATTAATTGGTCAAGGTGGGAAGTCTTCGTGGGGAAATAGAGATGTAAACGGTTATGTAAGAGTTCATGTTGAGACAATAATTGATAATAATGGTGAACCGCAAAGAAAGACTACTTTTTATGTAGGTTTAAGTGATGGAGTTCATGCAGTGTTAGATGATAATACTATTTCATCTGATGATTTAAAAAGAGGTAATGTTAAGGTAGATATATCAGATACAGACAAGAAAAAAGTAGAATTAACGTTAGATAATGGCAGTTTAGATTGTTCAGCTGTTACTTCTGGAAATTCTAGAATTTATAAATGTACAAATGTAGGACCTGTAAAAAATATAACTGGCTTATGTATAGATGAGACAAGTTCTGCACAAGTAAATGGTTCAGAAGAGGTTACACCTAAAAGTTTTGCGGAAGATGATTGGTCAACTATAGGGGCAGCTGTAAAGAGTGGTGCATATAATGGAATATATACTGTTGGTGATACTAAAGAAGTTGACTTGGGTAGTCTAGGAAAGCATACACTACGAATAGCAAATACTTCAACTCCAGCAGAATGTAGTCAAGAAGGTTTTTCTCAAACAGCCTGTGGCTTTGTATTAGAATTTGCAGATATAATTACGAAGTATAATATGAATTCTATTGAGACAAGCGATGGGGGTTGGCCAGTAACTACTATGAGATCATACTTAAATAGTGATGTTTATAATGCTTTACCATCAAATTTACAAAGTATCATAATAGATACAAAAGCAGTATCAGGACATGGAGGTAATGATTCAGCTAATTTTACTTCAATAGATAAATTGTATTTATTGTCTACTGCCGAAATATGGGCACAAGGAACATCAAATATTATTGAGTATGATACAGCAAGAGATAACACTAGACAGTTAGATTATTATACAGGAGTTACAACAAATAGTTTTTCTAAGGCTATTAAACAACTAAATGGTTCAAGTTCATGGTGGTGGCTCCGTGCTGTTTATTCTCATGGTGATATTCGTTTCTGTTATGTAACTGATAAGGGTAACTGGTATAACGAACGTGCTAATAGTAAAATTGGTGTTTCACCAGCTTTTAGAATTGGATAAATATTGTAATTAGGGATTTAAGTATTTGACTTGAGTCTCTTTTTTGTTTATGATACTATTTAAGTGGTGATTAAGTATGAAGATATTTATTATTTGTAGTAAGGCTTTTTATGATAGAATTCCTGAGATAAAAGATTATTTAGAGGGTGCTGGTCATATTATAACTTTACCTAATTGTTATGATCATCCGGAGACCGAAGCTAAGTTTAGAGGTACTAGTGAACATGGTAGATGGAAGGCTAGCATGATTAAGCATAGTGAAGAAGTTATTTCTAAGGTTGATGCAGTTTTGGTTCTTAACTATACAAAAAATGGAGTAGATAATTATATTGGAGGAGCAACATTTTTAGAGATGTATGATGCTTTTAGATTAGAAAAGAAAATCTATATGATTAATGATATTCCAGAGGGATTATTAAAAGATGAAATTATTGGATTTAATCCAGTTGTTATAAATGGTGACTTAAGTAAGATTAGATAAAATGTCAGAAAAAAGTGGTTGTCAACTTTTATAAAATGTGTTATAGTGATTTGGAAAGCAAGAGCGAAAGACGAAATATTAATGGATAGGTAGAGAGCTCATGGTTAGGTGAAAATGAGTTTGAAGTTAATATTTAGATCACTTTCAAGTTGCGATTTATGGATAAGATAAATACGGTAACGCGTTATAGTATCAAGTGCACTGATTTTTAAATTGGTGAATTAAGGTGGTACCACGAACTATTCGTCCTTATTGGATGAGTAGTTTTTTTATTTTTGAGAGGAGGATTTATGTTAGTAGATATTATTTTATTAGTAGTAGGTTTTGTAGTACTAATTAAGGGTGCAGATCTGTTTGTAGATGGAGCATCAAATGTGGCATTAAATTTTAAGGTTTCTAAAATGTTAATTGGTCTTACAATTGTAGCATTTGGAACTAGTGCTCCTGAATTTGCAGTTAGTGTTAAAGGATTGCTTTCTAATTCAGGAGATATAGTACTTGGTAATGTTATAGGTAGTAATATTTTAAATATTTTACTTATCTTAGGTGTTTCAGCAATTATTCATCCACTAGTAGTTAAAAATAATACAGTAAAGAAAGAATTACCAATTACTTTATTAATTACAAGTTTATTTGCAGTATTGTTATCAGATAATATATTTGATAAGAAACTTACTAATAGTTTTACTAGAGGAGATGGAATTGTCTTAATACTTTTCTTTTTAGTATTTATATATTATTTAATTACGTTGATGCGTAATAAAGTAGAAGAAGAAAAAGATAAGGAAGTAATGCCATTATTTAAAGCTATTATGTTTACTTTAGTTGGACTTATATCAATTATAATAGGTAGTAACTTTGTAGTTGATTCTGCATCAGCTTTAGCAAAAGCAATTGGAATTAGTGAAAGAATAATTAGTTTGACAATTATAGCTCTTGGAACTAGTTTACCAGAATTAGTAACATCAGTTACAGCAACTAAAAAAGGAGAATACGATATTGCGATAGGAAATGTAGTTGGTAGTAATATCTTTAACATAGGTATAGTTATTGGTTTACCAGTTGCGTTACTTGGTGGTATTGGTACAATAGCATTTAGTTATGTTGATTTAATAGTAATGATAGCGACAGCTTTAATGTTGTTTGTATTTTCAAGAAATGATTATAAAATTAGTAGACGTGAAGGAATATGTTTCTTATTAGTATTTGTAGTCTACTATGGTTATGTTATGTTTGGTTAGGAGGAAGTAAGTATGAAGTTTGAAAAATTAGAACAAGGAACAATTAATGAAGTTGAAACAAGATATTCACAAAAATGGGATGAAATGGATATCTTAGAAAAAACAATTGAAAATAGAAAAGGCCATGATGATTTTGTTTTCTATGATGGACCTGCAACAGCAAATGGAATGCCTGGTATTCATCACATGCTTGCTAAATTATTAAAAGATACAGTATGTAAGTATAAAGCAATGCAAGGATATCGCGTTCTTAGAAAAGTAGGATGGGATACTCATGGTTTACCAGTAGAAGTACAAGTAGAAAAAGAATTAGGTTTTTCTGGTAAAAGTGATATTGAAAAATATGGAATTAAAGAATTTAATCAAAAATGTCGTGAGAGTGTTTGGAGTAATGAAAAGTCATTCTCTAAATTCACAAGAGAAATGGGACAATTTATTGATTTAAAACATCCATATGTTACATATGATAATAATTATATTGAAACTGAATGGTGGATTCTAAAGAAGATGTTTGATGAGGGATACATCTATGAAGGATTAAAGATTGTACCATGGTGTCCTAGATGTGGAACTGGTCTTGCATCTCATGAAGTTGCTCAAGGATATAAAGAGATTAGTGTTAATACAGTATTTGTACCTTTTAAAGCTAAGGATCAAGATAATACATATTATTTAGTATGGACTACTACTCCTTGGACTTTGCTTGCTAATAGTGCTCTTTGTGTTAATCCAGAAGAAGATTATGTTAAGTGTTTATCTAAGGGATATAATTTTATTTTAGCTGAAAAGTTAGTTGATAAAGTTCTTGGAGAAGGTTATGAAGTAGTTGAAAGATATAAGGGACGTGATTTAGAGGGACGTGAGTATGAACAATTACTTCCAATGTTAGAAGTACCAAAAGATAAGAAAGCATTTGTTGTAACATGTGCTGATTATGTTACTATGGAAGATGGTACTGGTGTTGTTCATATAGCTCCTGCTTTTGGACAAGATGACTATGAAGTTGGTTTAAAATATAATTTAGCAATGCTTAATCCAGTAGGAGAAGATGGTTGCTATACTGAAGGTCCATGGAAGGGAAGACTTGTTGTTGATCCTGAACTTGAACTTGAAATTGTTAAGTATTTAGCTCATGAAGATAAATTATTTAAGAAACAAAAGATGAACCATGATTATCCACATTGTTGGAGATGTAAAACACCACTTGTTTATTATTCAAAACCATCTTTATATATTAAGACAACAGCTAAGAAAGATGAAATTATTGAACAAAATAATAAAGTTTGTTGGCATCCAGAATTTGTTGGTGAAAAGAGATTTGGTAACTGGTTAGAGAATATGGTGGATTGGGCTATTTCTCGTGATAGATATTGGGGTACACCAATTCCATTATGGAAATGTAGTTGTGGTCATCAGGAAATGATAGGATCACGTAAAGAATTATGTGAGAAGGCAGTAGAAGATATTACTGAAGATATTGAATTACATAGACCATATGTTGATGATATTCATATTAAATGTCCAGAATGTGGAGAGTTAATGCATCGTGTTAAAGATGTTATCGATTGTTGGTTTGACTCTGGTTCTATGCCATTTGCTCAATATCATTATCCATTTGAAAATAAAGAGTTATGGGAATCACAATATCCAGCAGACTTTATTTGTGAAGGAATTGATCAAACAAGAGGATGGTTCTATTCATTACTTGTTGTTAGTGTATTTGTTACTGGTCAAACTCCTTATAAGAATGTTTTAGTTAATGACTTATTACTAGATAAATATGGTCAAAAGATGCATAAATCAAGAGGAAATGCAATTAGTCCATTTGAAGTTATGGAGAAGTATGGAGCAGATACAGTTAGATTCTATATGTTATATGCTTCACCAGTTTGGACTCCATTAAAATTTGATGAAGATGGCTTAAAAGAAATTTATTCTAAATATATTTCAACATTTAAAAATGCTTATTCATTCTTTGAAATGTATGCTAATGCAGATAATATTGATCCAAGAGAATATAATATTCCAGTTAAAGATCGTGAATTAATTGATAGATGGTTAATTTCTAAATTAAATGATTTAATTGAGAAAGTTAATGAAGCATATCAAGAGTATGATTTAAATAAAGCAGCTCGTGCTATTGTTCCATTCTTAAACGATGATTTATCTAACTGGTATATCCGTAGTAATAGAAGACGTTTCTGGGATAGTGAGTTAACTGAGTCTAAGAAAGCTGTTTATTTAACTACTTATGAAGTTTTAGTTGCTCTTTGCAAATTATGTGCACCAATGACTCCATTCATTACAGAAGAAATATTTACAAAATTAACTGGAAAAGAATCAGTTCATTTAGAAGACTTCCCAGTTGAAAATACTGATTTAGTTGATAGTAGTGTTGAAGAAAGAATGGATTTAGTAAGAGATGTTTGCTCATTAGGTAGATTTGCTAGAGAAGAAGCTAATATTAAAGTACGTCAACCTATTAGTAGTTTAATTTTACCTAAGAGTGATGAAATGATTATTGGAGATTTACTTCCTATCATTACAGAAGAATTAAATGTTAAGAAAGTTGAATTTAAAGATGATATGAGTGAATATCTTGAATATATTGTTAAACCTAACTTTAAAGTTCTTGGTAAAACATTAGGACCAAAAATTAAGTTATTACAAGAAGCACTTGCTAAATTAAGTAGTAATGAAGTAACAAAACTTACCGAAAAGGGTTCTATTACAATTAAACTTGGTGATGAGGACTTTGAACTTACTAATGAAATGGTATTAGTTAGTCTTAAACAAAAAGAGGGATATGCTTCTACAAGTAATAATAAGACTTGTGTAGTTTTAAATACTGAGCTTACAGAAGATTTAATATTAGAAGGTCTTGCTCGTGAATTTGTTCGTAAAGTACAAAGTTTAAGAAAAGATGCTGACTTTGTAATAACTGATCATATTAAAGTTTATTATAAAGGTACTAAAGCTGTTCATGAGATGTTTGATAAATATAGAGACTATGTTATGGGTGAAGTATTAGGAGATGAATTAATAGAAGATGAAAGCTTGACAGATGAGTGTGAACTTAATGATGAAAAAGCTTGTATCAAAGTAGAAAGAGTTTAATAACTCTTTTTTTCTGTTTAAAATTATAGTAAAATTATGGTGGAGGGTAATTATGACAAGAGACAAAGATGAACACTTAATTGCTTTAAAAAAGAGAATTATTACTGGTCTTTTAGTAGGTATAGCAGTAGTTATACCAGCTGTTTTTTGTTTTGGTTATAGATTTAGGCATGATGTTAAGAGTGCTTATTATAGAATCAGAAGGCAAGATAGTTTTGTTTTGTTTTTATATGATAGTAAGAATTGTAGTAATTGCCAAACTTTAAAAAAAGATATTAAGAGTAGAAATTTAGATTATGTATTTTTTGATGTAGAAAATAAGGATCAATATGATATATTGAAACAAGAAATTAGTCTTTATGATGATATTGAGTATCCAGTTATTGTTTATATTGATGAGGGAAAAGTTTCTTTATTTAAAGAAAATATAAGTAATAGTAGTGAGATAGATTCTTTTTTAGAAGATCTTAGTTTAGTGGAGTGATAGAATGGGTAAGGCAGTGTGTTTAGTTACTGGAAGTAGTAGAGGAATTGGTAAGAGTACAGTTTTAGAAATGGCTAAAAGTGGCTTGGATGTTATTATTAATTATTATCATCATGAGAAGGAAGCCCTTGAGTTAAAAAAATATATTTTAGATAATTATGATGTACAAGTTTTATGTATTAAGTGTGATATTAGTGTAGAGGAAGAAGTAGAAAAAATGGTTAATGAGATTGTTGATCATTTTGGAAAGATAGATATATTAGTAAATAATGCTAGTGTATGTAGAGATACTTTATTGATGGATAAGACTGTAAGAGATTTTAAGAGAATTTTGGATGTTAATTTAATTGGTACATATTTGTGTAGTAAGTATGTAGGAAAAGTTATGATGGAAAATAAGAAGGGTAAGATTATTAATATTAGTTCTACTAATGCGATTGATACTTTTTATCCAGAAAGTTGTGATTATGATGCAGCTAAAGCTGGAGTTATTTCTTTAACTCATAATTTGGCTAGAGAATTTGCACCTTTTATAAATGTTAATTGTGTTTGTCCTGGATGGGTTAAGACTGATATGAATAAGGATTTATCAATTGAACAGATAAATGAAGAGAGAAAGAAGATTTTACTTGGTAGATTTGCAGAGGCTGATGAAATTGCGAAAATAATAGTTTTTTTAGCAAGTTCTAAAGCAAATTATATAAATGATGCTATAATAAGAGTCGACGGGGGAAAGTATAATGGATAATTATAAAGAATTAGGAATAAGTGATGAAGCACTTAGTATTGTTAGAGAAGCAGAAGAAGCAGTTAGGGCAGAGTTTGAAAAAATAGATGATATGGCTATGAAGAACAGTTTAAAAGTTTTAACTAGTTTTCATAAAAATAATGTTAGTGAATGTCATTTTAATGGAACTACTGGTTATGGATATAATGATATAGGAAGAGATAAAATTGAGGATGTTTTTAGAGATGTTTTGGGAGCAGAAGATGCTTTGGTTAGAAATCAATTTATTTCTGGTAGTCATGCTTTAACAGTTTGTTTTAATGCTTTGTTACGTCCAGGTGATAGGCTACTTAGTATAAGTGGTAAACCATATGATACGTTGGATGAAGTAATTGGAATTAGAGATAATCCAAGTTCTTTGAAGAGTTATGGAGTTTCTTATGATCAAATAGAATTAGAGAATAATGATTTTTGCTATGATGATATTAGAAAATATTTAGAGAATAATAAAGTTCGTGTTATTGAAATTCAAAGAAGTAGAGGTTATTCTACGAGAAGTGCTTTAGATATTTTTAAGATTGAAAAAGTTATTAGACTTATTAAAAAAGTAGATAATGATGTTATTGTAATGATCGACAATTGTTACTGTGAATTAGTAGAAGAAGTTAGTCCACTAGAAGTGGGAGCTGATGTAATAGTTGGTTCTTTAATTAAAAATTTAGGTGGAGGTATTGCTTCTAATGGAGCTTATATTGCAGGACGTAAGGATTTAGTTAGTTTATGTGCTGAGAGATTAACTGTTCCTGGATGTGGTAAGGAAGTTGGACCTAGTTTGGGAGCAAATAAACAATTTTTACAAGGATTATATATGGCTCCAAATGCAGTTGCTTCATCATTAAAGACTGCAGTATTAACTAGTTATGTAATGAAAAAGTTAGGCTTTGATGTGGAACCTGCATATAATGATCCAAGAGTAGATATTGTTCAAACTATTATTTTTAATGATAGTGATAAGTTAGTTAAATTTACCCAAGGTATTCAGGAAGCTTCAGCAATTGATTCTAATGTTGCAGCTATTCCTAGTGATATGCCTGGTTATGATAGTCAAGTTATTATGGCAAGTGGTTCTTTTACACAAGGGTCTTCAATTGAAATTTCTTGTGATGGACCATTAAGAAGTCCATATATTGCTTATATGCAAGGTGGCCTTACTTATCAGTATGGTAAGTTAGCATTATTAAGAGCTATTTCTAAGCTCTTAGAAAAGTAAGGAGGTGAGTTTATGGAAAGTGATGTAGTTGCTTTTTTAGTAGCTAGTATGGCAACTTTTGGTCTTATAATAGCTGTTATTGGAATTCTTCAAATTATTGGTCAATGGAAGGCTTTTAAGAAAGCTGGAAAAGGTGGCTGGGAAGCTATTATTCCAATTTATAATGTTATTGTTCAATGTAAGATAGTAGGACTTAATCCATTATGGGTAGCAGTTGTTTATGGTGGAGGAATTGTTTTAAATTTGATTCCAATTATTGGACAAGTTTTAGCTAGTTTCTTAACTATTTACTTTGCAGTAGTACTTTCAATTAGCACAGCAAGAAGCTTTGGTAAAGATGATGGCTTTGGAGTTGGAATATTACTTCTTGGACCTATCTTTTGGCCTATTTTAGGTTTATCTAGCGCTGAATATGTAGGAGCAACTCCTATGAATGATCCAGTATGGGACTTCTTTGAAAAAACTTTTGGTGGTAAAACTACAACTAATACAACAAATAGTACTGCTAGTACAACAAATACAACAGAAGCTAAAAGATTCTGTGCTGAATGTGGCACACAAATAACAGGTGACGCTAAGTTCTGTACACATTGTGGTAAAGAAGTTAAGTAGAGAAAAGAATATTTGCGAATATTCTTTTTTTTTATTCATATATTCTATTAGAGGAGATCAGGTTATGGATAAGCAAAATTTGTGGTTTTTAACATTATTTAGTTTAATTCTTATATTAGGAGTTTATTATATAACAATGCCTACAGACTTATTAAAACCAGAAAAAGAAGTAGTTGAGAAGGCTAATAATATAGATAGTGATGCGGTAGAAGAAGTAGGACCTTTAGTAGCAATGAGAGTAAATTTAGAGGAAGAAAGACAGAAAGAAATGAATGTTTTGCAGGAACAATTAGTTAGTGAAGAGTTAAGTAGCGAAGAGAAGAATAATGTTTATGAAAAATTAAAATATTTAAATGAATTACAAGGAAAAGAAGAAGCTATTGAAAAAAGTTTGAAAAATGAATTTAAGCTTGATTGCTTTACAAAAATTGATAATAGTAATGTCAATGTAGTTTGTATATCTAATACGCATGATATGCAGTTAGCAAATAATATAATGAGAGCTATTCAGAAAAACTATAAGAATAAGCTTTATATAACTGTAAAATTTCAAGAAGGATAACTTTTCTTTCTTTTTTCTTGGGCAAATACCTTAGCAAAATATTTCTTGTTTCATAGAATATTCTAGGTGATAAGAAATGGCTAATACGATATTAACGGTTAGAGAAAAGACGGTATTTGAGCTTTTAATAGACAATAAGAGTACAAAAGAAATTGCAGAAGAACTTAATATTAGTGAGAAAACAGTTCGTAATCATATTTCTAATGTAATGCAGAAGCTTGGAGTTAATGGAAGAGCTGGTGCAGTTGTGGAACTATTAAAGCTTAAGGAATTATCATTATAAAGTCGTGCTAAAATAGCACGGCTTTTCATATAATTTGATAGGTGAAGAAATATGCTTAGAACAAAGGCTTTAAGAAAAATATTTATAACAACTTTATCTTTATTTATTTTAGTAGTTGCTTTTTCTTTGAAGGGAGTAGGTAATACGGAAACTTTAGCAGTTACAGCACATGGAGAAGTTGAAAATAAGGGAGATATTTATAATATATATTTGCTTAACAAAAATAATCTATTAGTTAGAAGTAAGATTTATATGAATGAAGATAATATTAAAGATAGAGTTTATAAGATTATTAATAGTTTAAAAGATTCTAATAAAGTAAATGGACTTAGTGGAGTAATACCTAGTGGGACTAAGTTAAAAGATGTGATTGTTGGGAAAGAGATAGTTACACTTAATTTTTCGAAAGATATTTTAAAAGTTGATTTGGATAAAGAAAAGAATATGATTAGTTCAATTGTTTATAGTATTTTGGAACTTGATAAAGTAGAAGGAGTTAGTATTTTAGTAGAAGATGAAGTTTTGAATAAGTATCCTGTTTCAGAGGAAAAGTTAGATCCTATTTTAAATAAGAGTATTGGAATAAATAAGGTTTATGATATTACTTCGAGAAATAATATTAATGAGGTTGTTATATATTATTTGGATAGAATTAATAATGATATGTATTATGTACCAGTTACTAAGTATATTAATGATGATCGGGAAAAGATTAAGATTATTGTAGAAGAGTTAGCTTCTAGTTATTTATATGAAAGTAATTTAATTAGCTTTTTAAATAGTAATACGGTTCTTCTAGATTATCAGGAAGATGATGGAATTATGAGACTTAATTTTAATGATTATATTATGGATGGAAATGATAAGTTGGTAGAGGAAGTTATCTATACTATTTCTTTGTCAGTTTTTGATAATTATCCTAGTGAAATGGTTAGTTTTGAGGTTAATGGTGAAGTAGTTGGTCATGTTAGTAGAAGTGATTTAAATAAATATTGATTAATTAATAATATCTGTTATAATAAAGCTTATTGGAGGGTTTGTTATGACTTATGATATATTTGATAGTGAAGCATTTACTAAGAAGAAAGCAGATGCAGTAAGAGATTATTTGGTTAAGACGTTAAGTCATTATAAAGGAAAGCCAGTATTGTTAGATGACTTTCCAGAAGGATTATTAGAAAAAGTATTATTTAAGCCTAGTAAAATTAAAAATGATATGAATAATGGAGAAGAATGCGAAGCATTATTTTTTACTCTTCCACCAGAAATTTTGAAAAAGATAGATATGTCTAATGTGTCTTTTGATAATGTTGTATGTATGGGATATAACTTTGCAGGGTTAACAGGAGTTAAGATAAATCCTGATACAGTTTTTCCTGATTTTAGAGGAGCAGAATTTGTGGGCGTTGAATTTGTAAGACCTATTGAGGGATGTATAATTCAAGATACTATTTTTTCAAATAGTAAAGGTGCTGTTATTGTTCCAAGTAAGAATAAACTTTTAGGTAGTAATACTTATCATAGTGTGACTTTTAAAGGTAGTATTGAATATCCAAATACAGTTAAAGATGATAGCTTTGAAGGTAGTAAAGGTGCTCTTATTAAAGCAGAGAGTATGGACTTTACAGGTACTATTCTTGATGATGCAAAAATAGATGGTGATTTTTACGGCTGTACTATTGGTGATACTGATTTCAGAGGTGCTAAGAGTGTAACTGATGGAATGATTGAAATGAATCCTAATACAGTTGCGGGAACTCTTTCAAATTGTAAATTTGAAGGGGTATACTTTACAAAACCATATACTAATAGTTCATTGTATATTAGAAATACAGATTTTAGAGGTAGTTACGGTTTTAATGCACAATTATCTGAAAGAAGAGAAGTCAGTCTTTTTCAATGCAATTTAGCGGGAGTTACTTTTGGAGAAGATTGTTTATTCAATGGAACTTTAGAAGGTACAAACTTTACTGGCAGTAGAGGTGCTGTAATTGATCTTTATCTTACTAGTCCTGTTACAAAGACTAATTTTACAGATGCAAGATTTTCTTCTAATGTGGAATATGATGCTATTTTAGATAGAATCGATGATACTGTTGTTTTTGGTAACGAGTCATTACGTGAACACATTAAAGAATTAAAACGTGAAACAGAACAAGATGTGGGAAAAGTTCTTGTTAAGATAGATAATGCAATAAAAAAAGCTACTGATTAAAAATAAATAACTGATATTTAGAAAAAATATAAAAATCTCTTGCAAGAAAAGGACTTTTAATGTATAATTCTATTTGTCAGTTGATTATGTCTGCGTAGCTCAGCTGGATAGAGCAATCGCCTTCTAAGCGATCGGTCAGGCGTTCGAGTCGCCTCGCGGACACCATTTAAAAAATAAGTTCTTGTTTCAAGAACTTTTTTTTGTTTTTAAGTTGTGTTATACTTATTCTAGGATAGGGTGAGATAATGAATTTTATAAAGAATCATGTTTTTTTAACAATACTATTTATAATTTGTGTGGTAGTTATTTATTGGAACTTTTTTAGGCCAGTAAGTAGAAATGAATTGATTGACAAGAATAGTAAGTTCTATGTTAATGATATTTATATGTCTGATGGTAGAATTTATAATAATTATTTATCAAATGATGAAAAGAAAACTTATGATAGTCTTGTGAAAGCTATAAAAGAACATAAAGGATCAATTGAGATTGATTTATCTTCTTATAGTTGTAGTGATAATGATGAATGTACAGGTATTATGCAAAATGTATATGATGCTATTTTTGTAGATCATCCAGAACTTTTAAGTTTCTCAACGTTTTTTATGATGTTTACGGATAAAAAAGTAAAGGTTAGTTTTGTGTATGCATTGCCAGCTAGATTTTTTGATTTTATTGGGGAAAGAAAGATTGAAAGAGAAATTGATATAATTAAAAATAATACTAAGAATATGAGTGATTTAGATAAGATTCAGTATGTTTATTATTGGATTAGTTCTAATAGTAAGTATGATAAAGTGTTTACATATTCTTCAAAGAACCAGTCTATTTATAGTGTCTTTTTTGGTGATAGTGCAGTTTGTGCAGCTTATGCAAAAGCTAGTCAAGTTATTTTTCAGAATATTGGTATAAAGTCTTATATTGTTACTGGTAATAGTGGAGAAGATCATGCTTGGAATATTGTTTATTATGATGGAAATTATTATAATTTTGATTCTACTGTGGCAGCATCTATTCAAAATAAAGATAGTAATTTCTATTATAATGGGTTAGATCAAACAGAAATGGTTACATATTCTTTTGATCATGCTGACTGGTACCCAGAGGTTATGAAAGAAGGAAATTTAATTTTTTAGTAAATAGTGATTGAAAAAATGTGCAAATTACTTTAATAAGTTGTTGGTGAGAAATATGAAAAAATTATTAAATAAGAGAAATCTTTTTTTGCTGTTGGCAGTGATTATTTTTGCGGTTATTTTAAACTTAAAGACAAGTTATTCAATTGATTATGATTATAAAGATATGAGTGATTTTGCAAATAATACTTTCTTGAAACAGCCTATTGAAAAAATATCTAATTTAAATAAAACACAAAAGTCTTTAGATTCGAATAAGGATGATATAGTAAGTAGTAATACTGTTGTTAGTTCATTTGAAGGTAATCTTAGGGAAACAATAATGCTATATAAAAGTAATTTGGATCAAAATAATAGTGATTTAGAATTAATGAATTATCCTAGACTTAAGTATATAGCCAATGGTGAGTATAAGTATTTATTAACTTTTCAAAATATTGATACAAGTAGTGCTAATGGAATAAATGTTTATTATACTAGAAGTAATGATTTAAAAAATTGGGAAACACCAAAGAAATTATACGAATCATATACAGAAAATTCTGTAAAATATAATTATTCAAGTTCTGATTCAATCGTTTTACGAGATGGCAGAATTATGAATGTTGTGGCAAAAGTACCAAAAAGTGTTTGGGTTTATACTCCAGAAGTTTTTAATAAAATTGGAATATATATGAAAATAAGTTCTGATGGCGGTAAGACATGGTCTACTGAAAAACAAATTTATTCAGGCTATGTTTGGGAACCATCAATTGCTCAATTGTCAACTGGTGAGATACAAGTATATTTTACGTGTATTGCGCCTGTTGAGTATATAAATGGAGTTAGCCTTGCAGAAAAATATAAAAATTATATAGCTGTTAATGGTCCCCATTTTAATTCATCAGGAGTAGGAATGATATCTTCTCTTGATAATGCTAATAGCTTTACTCCACATATAGTTGGAACTAATAAAAGATATAATTCTAGTGAGAGAAATTCTTATTCACCATATGTAATTATTCAACAGCCAGTTGTTTGGCAAAATACAACTGAAATAGTTGATTTTACAAATCTAAAAACAAATTGTCAATGTCATAAGGGAATAAGTTATAATAATAAAATTATTAAAATGACTGATCAAATGCCAGTTGGAGTAGAACTTAATAATAAGAAGAAAATGGTTATGGCTGTTGAATCTTTTACAATAAGCACTAATTGTAAAGACAATCCTTCAATTTGTGATTCCGCTTCAAAATGTGATGAAAATTGTTCTGGACAATGTACTACTGGTAATGTTAAAAATACAGAATCAGTTACATTAAAGAATAAAATTTCATTAGCGTATTCAAATGCAACTAATGTTAGGGTTAATGGTGTTAGTAAACAGAAGTATTGGATGGATATTAATAGTCAACATCAGGCAAACACTAACTTTGATGGTGAAGCAAAAGTATACGATAATGTTGGTTTGGGTTTAACAGAAACTGGCCCAATTACTAGAAAAAATAATTTTGTGTCAGGATCAGCACCATATATTATTCAAATGCCATCAGGTGAAACGATTTTATATTATTCTAATGGAGACTATCCAACTATAATGATTGGAGATTCAAATGGAAATTTTGATAAGTCGGAACCAAATGTGATGAAAGAAGCAGGAAGATGGTCTCAATTTGGTTCAATTGCGACAACTTCAACACATAGTTTTGCATTACTTACTGCATCATATTATCCTAATAAGAAAAGAGATCATATTGGAATACATAATTTGTATTTGAATCATACATTAGAGATAAAAAATGAAGTCTTGTCAAATACTAATGATGATGCTTTGTTTATAGGTAGTGCATCACAAGCTCAAATGTCAATAAGATCAAATTATGATTTAAATAATATTTATTTTTATATTGATTGGCTAGATCAAAATAGTGTTGCTGGTCAGGATTATGTGGAAATTAAGGTTAATGCGGCAAATTTAAAATACAATGGTACGACATATGATTATTTGCGTGTTGGAATTAATCCAAGTGGTTTAGCAACAGTAAAATTAGTTAAAAATGGTACAGAGACTGATATTAAGAATAGTAATCTAATAAAAGTAAATATCTCACAAAATTTCACAGCTACGGATGTTAATGCAAGAGGAATTAAAGCTGTTATTACAATTCCTAAGAATAATTTTAATTTGACAGCAAAAGAATTGAAATTATTTGCAATGCTTCAAAATAATGATACAACTGATACAAGCAATCAAACTAAAGATTATTTTGGTGGACTTGACGAAAATAGTAGTATATCAAAATGGATTAAACTAAAATTAGTTGATCCAAAAGAGAAGGTTAAAATACCAGATAATCCAACAAATAAAACTTATACAGGTAATATGCAGGATCATGGAATTGCTGTACCAGCTAATGTAAGTATAGTTAGTTCTAGTAGTACGGTAAGTGCACAAAATGCTGGAGAGTATATTGTAACTTTGAAATTAAATGATACTAGCAGGTATGTATGGTCAGATGGATCTTCTGGTAATAAACAAATTAAATGGAAGATAGTCCAGGCAACTCCTAAAATTACATTGACTGCTAAAACCGGGACATATTCGGGAAGTGCAATGGAAGCAAATCAGGCAAGTGTAAATGTAAATGGAGTAGTGTTAATTTACAAATATTATACTAATGATAAATGTACGGTGGAGACAACTACCAAAACAGGTGCTAAAAATAGTGGTGAAGCACCAGTAAATGCCGGAACTTATTATGTTAAAGCAATTTCTAATGAAACTCTAAATACAAAGCAAGCCAGCAGTAGTTGTGTAAAACTTACTATAAATAAGAAAAAGTTAATAATTCCAACAAAAATTGGAGACAGAATCTATAATGGTAGTGAACAAGATAGTGGTATCCAGTGTCCAGAAGGAAGTAAGGGTAGTGGGGATTTAAAAGGAACTAAAGTAAAATCTTATACTCAAATATGTACTTTATCTTCAACTACTAACTATGTATGGTCTGATGGTACAACTAATCCAATAAAGATAGAATGGAAAATATTGTCACCAGCAGCTTCATATAAAGTTACATTTATGTCTGAAGGAAAAGAATTGTATTCTGGTTATGTGAGTTCAGGAGAAAAGATATCAAGACCAGCCCCTAATCCTACAAAGGATAATTACAGATTTGATGATTGGTATACAGATGAAACATTCAAAACAAAGTTTGACTTTAATACAACGATTAAACAAAATATAAGTATTTATGCAAAATTTATTGAACAAGTAAAAATAACAATAGATACTAATGGTGGAAAAAATAATGGTTTTGAAACAATTGTGATTGATAAGGGGTCTTCATTAAAGAAAAGTGATATAGAAAGTAAGATTGCTTTATTAATAACTCCACCAACTGATATGAGATTTGATTATATTATGGTTAATAATGAGAGATGGATTGAAGATACTTATGCTTTTAATAATGATACAGTAGTAAAAATTATATGGAAAGATGCTGGAGTTAAATACACAATCTTAAGTGGCAATAATCAAACTTATGAAGTTGACTCAAGCAAAGATATTGTGATTAAAGCTGATGGTGAACTAGAAAAGTTAATAAAAGTAAAGTTAGATGGTATTGAGGTTAACTCTTCAAATTATGAATTAAAGAATGGAAGTACTATTTTGACATTAAAATCTAGTTATTTAAATACATTGGAAATAGGTACTCATAAATTAGAATTAGAATATAGTGATGGAATAGTAAATACAGATATAATAATTACCAAGACTGAAAATACAGTGCCAAATACTGAAGGTGCAAATGATAATTTGATTATTATAATAGCTTCTATCGTAGATGCATTGTTATTAGCTTTTATAATCTTTATGTGTAGAAAAAATCGTAAGAAGTCTAATGTGATGGAATAAGAATTATCGATAATATAATTTTAATGGCTTTGAGGAGTAATTTTTATAATTACTCTTTTTTATATTTTTTAGTAAATTACTTGTTTACAAATAAAAAGTGTGTTATAATGTATTTGAACTTAGAAAGAAAAATATTTACTCTCAACAACTAATATTTTTTTGATACATAGTTCTAAGTTCGCCTTGGGTATTTAAAAGAAGCAGAAATTGCTTCTTTTTTTGTGGGATTAAGCGTTTTCTTGCTAAATAATAAATATGGAAGTGAGAGATGCTTATGAAGATAGTCTTACAAGATGGTGTGAAAGATTGTGGCATTTGTTCTTTATTATCTGTCATTAGATATTATGGGGGAGATGTATCTAAGGAGTATTTGCGAGAACTTAGTGGCACAAATAGAAATGGTGTGACAGCACTTGGACTAATAATGGCAGCAGAAGAAGTAGGATTTAAAGCAGAAGGCATGAAGGGAGACTTGTCAAAAATAAAAGATAATAACTTACCTTGTCTTGCTCATGTCATTATGAATAAAAGCTATAAACACTTTGTAGTTATATATTCCATTAATTTAGAAAATGGTAAGGTGGTGATTATGGATCCAGCTAAAGGAAAGAGAATTTTATCTTTAGCGGAATTTAAATTAATTGAAAGTGGTAATTATATATTTCTACATCCTGTTAAGAGACTTGCTGTTATGAAGAGTAAGAATATTATTAGAAAAGCTACAAAAGAGTTATTTATAAGGAAGAAAGCATTAATTATAATGAGTGTTTTTTTAACTGCTATTTATTTCTTATTACAAATTTTGACGGCTTTTCATTTTAAATATTTGTTAGAGTTAGGAATAGAATACAGTTTAACTAAACAAATTCTAATCATTAGTATTTACTTAGCTGTTTTATATTTATTTAGAGAAAGTGCTTTTACTTTAAGAAATCTTTTGCTTAGTAAATGGACTTTTCAAATTGATGTTAACTTAACAAATAAAATATATAGGCAAATTCTCTTACTTCCATATTTATATTATAGAAATAGAACGACTGGTGAAGTTATCTCAAGAATTAAAGATTTAAATGTGATTAAGTCTTTTCTTTCACAAGTGTTTTCTAGCGGGATAATTGATGTGATTAGTGTAGGTGTTTTCTCTTATTTGATGTTTAAAAGTAATAAGAATTTAACAATAGTAGTATTTTTATTTTTAATTATTCTAATTATGGAACAGGCTTTATTTAATGGTTTTCGCAAGAAAAAAATGAAATCTTTAAATCGAAATAATGATATGGTTAGTGCATATTTAATTGAGTCTTTTACTAATATTGAGACAATTAAAGGTAGTCATTTAGAAAAGAAGATTATTGATAATTTTAAAATTAAGTATGAGAAGTTATTAGAAAAGTCTTATGTGTATTTAAGAATAGAAGAAATATTTAATTTATTTAGAAGTACTTTTTCACATCTCCTTAATACAATTATTTTGGGATATGGTTCTTATTTGGTTATTTTAAATAAATTTAATTTAGCTAGTTTAATTATTTATCAGAGCCTTTTTGGGTATTTTTATAATTCGGTTCTTAGTTTATTAAATATTAGTTATAATTTTCAGAACTATAAATTGGCAAAGGAAAGAATAGAGGATTTATTTATGATATCTTCCGAAAAGTTTAGTGGAAGTTATTATTATTTACTTAATAAATTTGAAGGAAAAATAGAATTTAGAAATTTAGATTATCAGACTATTGATAAAGTTTTATTTGATAAAGTTAGTTTTTTGATAAAGCCAGGAGAAAAAGTTTTATTAGTGGGGGACTCTGGTAGTGGTAAGAGTACTTTAATGAAGATACTGATGAGATATTTTGAAGTCCCTTTTGGTTTTGTGAAGATTAGTGATATTGATATTAACCATATACATTTAGATGTTATTAGGAGAAACATTACTTATGTGAGTAATCTAGATACTTTGTTTCGAGATAGTTTATATAATAATATTGTTTTAAAT
Organism: uncultured Bacilli bacterium; assembly: GCA_934162125.1. Taxonomy (GTDB): domain Bacteria; phylum Bacillota_I; class Bacilli_A; order RF39; family UBA660; genus CAG-877. The sequence goes on along the minus strand of CAKPHU010000002.1, from coordinate 212,855 downwards.
AGAGAAGTTAGTGAAGAAGAGTTTCAAAAGATAGTACAGATTACAAGAGTTAATGAATTAGTTGATGAAGAAATGCAGTATCAAAGGCTGGTAGAAGACAATGGTAGTAATTTTAGTAATGGAGAAAGACAAAGAATAATTCTGGCTAGATCTTTAGTTAGAGATAGTACTATTTATATTTTTGATGAGGCTTTTAGTCAGATTGATAGTTATAAAACGAGTAAGATTCTCAAAGATATTTTTGCTTATTTAGAAGATAAGACTATTATTGTGATTAGTCATAGATTTAATCAACAAAAATTATTTGATAAGATTTTAAAGTTAGAGAAAGGAAGAGTTTTTGAGGTTAACAAATTATGAGAAGAGTTATGGATTAAACTTTTTTATATTGATATTTTTGATTTTAGGACTGATTCTTTTAGGATATACAATATTTTATAAGATTAATAGTTATTATGTTATTTATGGAGTAGTACAGCATGAGGGACTTATTGAAGCTATAGTTAATGATAGAGATGTTACTATTTATAATAAAAATGGTAATTATATTTATGTGGACAATAAGAGAATTAAAGTGAAGAGTAGTAAAGTTATTAAGAATGTATTAAAAGAAGAGGATAGTAATTATCATGATCTTTTAATTAATTGTAGTCTTAAAAATAAGAAGGATGGTGATAGTGTTAAGATTGTGTTAAGGGATAGACAAATTTCTTTGGGAGAAATTTTTAAAGTAATAAAGGATGGTGATTAGTATGCAGAGAATGGATAATAACTCTTTAGCTAAGATAAATGGAGGATTTTCCGTATGGACTGGTTTAGCAATTGCGGCTATAGTAGTCTTCATTGCGGGGATTCTAGAAGGCTTTACTAATCCAAAGGAGTGTAATAATGGATAGAGTTTCTTTGGAAAAACTTAAAAAGATTAGTGGAGGAGCAACAATTAGTGGTACAATTATTAGTGCTTTTACAGGATTAGTTAAAGTGTTATATGATGCAGGATGTAGCGTAGGCGAAGCTATTAGAAGAATAGTAGATGGTGAACTATGTCCTTTAAAATGATATGGTATAAACATTCAAGAGTATTTAAGATTTTACTAGTGGTAATTTTAATTCCGATATTGGGGCTTGTTTTACATAATTTATATGATTTTGGAATCCTTTTAGGAGAAAAATTACGGTTTTGGTGGGAATTTAAGTACTTTTTGTAAAAAATGTCGTAATTTTTGTTGAAATATAAAAAAAGTTTTGTTATAATTCAATGTAGTTGAAAACGAAGGGAGGGATAATGATGGCAACAAAAGTAACTGTTAATAAAGGTAATTTGGATCAAGCTTTAAGAAAGTTCAAACAAAAAGTCGCAAGAGATGGTGTCCCTTCAGAGTGTAGAAAAAGAGAAGCTTATGATAAACCAGGAGTAAGAAGAAGAGCAGCTAAGAAGGAAGGCATTAAAAATTCTCAAAAGAGAAATCGTGCTAATAACAGAGACTATTAAAAGTCTCTTTTTTAATTTACATTTTTAAAAATTTATATATAATATAAGTAGGAGATGAAAAACATGGTAGAAAAATTAAAAGCTGATATGATTCAAGCAATGAAAGAAAAAGATAAAGAACGTTTAACTGTTATTAGAATGGTTAAAGCAGCAATGGATCTTGAACATATTGATCGTAAAAGAGAAATTAATGATGAATTACTAATTGATGTTGTTAGTAAACAAGTTAAAATGCGTGAAGAATCTATTTTAGAATTTGAAAAAGGTAATCGTGAAGATTTAGTTGAAAAAACAAAGAAAGAGATTGAAATTTTAAAAGCTTATTTACCAGAACAATTATCAGAGAGTGAAGTAGTAGAAGAAATAGAAAAAATATTTGCAGAAGTAAAACCTGAAAGCGTTAAAGATATGGGTAAAGTTATGAAAGAAGCTACTGCTAAACTAAGAGGTAGAGCTGATATGAAAAAAGTTAGTGAAATAATTAAGAGTAAATTACAATAAGTTCAGAAATGAACTTTTTTTGTGGGATTTTTTTCTTTTTGTTAAATAATATAAATGGAGTTGTTACTAAGAAGTAATCTATTTTCATATACTTTTATAGGTGATATAAGTGTTTGATAAAATAAGAGAATATGTTAAAGATGAAGAGTTTAGATTAACAATCTATCAGGATAGAGTATATGCTGTTAACTATAGTAATATTTTGACCTTAACAGATTCTAGAGTGGCTTTAAAAGTTGGAGATGTTATGTATGTTATTAAAGGGGAAAATCTTGTTTTAAATAAACTTTTAGATAAAGAAATATTAATTAATGGGAAGATATTTAACTTAGAGGTATTCTATGACTAGTAAGTATAGAATAGTAATCGAAGGAAAGAATCCAGATTATTTTTTTAAGAAACTATTAACTAGAAATGTTAAGATTTATTCTTTAGAGAAAAGTTATAATAAATTAATTTTAGTGGTGGATGATGATGGACTCAATAAAATAAAAAAGATTAAGACTAGTTATAAATATCAAATACTTAACTATTATGGTGTTGCTAGAGTAAAACATTACTTGAGATATAGTTATTTATTTTTTATTTGTTTTATTGGGGGAGTTTTACTAAATATATTCTTGAGTAATATTATTTTTTCTGTGGAAGTTATTCATTCTAATAATTATATTAAAGAGTTAGTTTCTAATGATTTAAAAAGATATGGGATAGAGAAATATCATTTTAAAGTAAATTATAAGAGAAAAGAAGCTATTATTAAGGAAATATTAAAGAAAGAAAATAATGATTTAGAGTGGATTGAGATAGAAGAGATTGGGACTAAGTATGTAGTTAGAGTTGAAGAGAGAAAGAAGAATAGAGATACAGAAGTTTGTAATAAGAGAGATATTGTGGCTTTAAAAGATGCAATGATTTTGGAGATAAAAGCAGAAGAGGGTGAAGTAGTTGCGAAGAAATATGATTATGTACATAAAGGAGACATTATAATTAGTGGTAATATTCATAATAAAGAGGATTTGATGTCAACTAGATGTGCTAGGGGATATGTTTATGGAGAAATATGGTATAAAGTTGATTTAGAAATACCTAAGAAATATCATGAAGAGATTGTAACTGGTAGAGAGAAGAGTCAGTTAGAGTTTATTTTTTTAGATAAGCATTTTACTTTGTTTAATAAATTTAAAACATATAAAAGAGAAGAATTTGTTATATTGGATAAGAGTATTTTGCCTATTAAGATTAGTTATACTAAGTATTTGGAAACAGTAGTTAATGAGTTTCAATATAACTACAACAATATAGATGATTTTGCTCTTAAAAAGGCTGTTGATAAGGTTTATACTAAGTATGGTAAGGATATCGTTATTCAAGATAAAAAAGTTTTGAAAAAAGAGGAAAAAAATAGTAAAATAAGAGTAGAAGTATTTATTAAAGTAAAAGAAGATATTACAGATTTTAGAGAGATAGTTAATGAAGAATAAGAGGTGGTAAGATGCTTGGTCCAATGATACATGGTGTAGTTGATTTTACATGGCCAATGGTTATAATTTCTTGTATAATCATTATTTCATTAAGAATCAGTTATCTTATTAAAAATAAAGAGAGATTTGTTTTATATAAAGAGTTGTTGATGCTTGGATTCATCATTTATAGTATGTGTTTATTCCAAATTGTTACATTTCAAGATGAGGTTAGCTGGTCAACAAATAATTTTATTCCTTTTAGAGAAATATTGAGGTATAATATTGGCAGTCGTTTATTCATTAAGAACGTTTTAGGAAATATGTTACTTTTCTTACCTTTTGGTTTCTTTACTAGCTACTTGTTAGATAATAAAAGGCCATTGTTAACAGTTGTCTTAACATTGGTAGCATCTTTATCTATTGAGGTTGTTCAACTTATGATAGGGAGAGTATTTGATGTTGATGATATTATTTTAAATGTACTAGGTGGGACTTTTGGTTTCTACTTGTATAATATATTAGATAGATTAGGTAAGAGGAGTCCTAAATTACTTGGAAATGAATATTTTTTAGATGTTTTAGCAATTTTTGCGGTTGCAGGAATAATAGCAATATTATTATAGGAGGTTTTTGTGGTAGAAATATTTAATCAAACAGATCAAGAAATTGAAGAATTAGAAACAGTAGAGAAAGTTTTAGAAAGTGCAATTGTTAAAGAAAACTTGGGAGATGTAAGTTTTAATTTAATTATTGTAGATAATGATTATATTCATGAACTTAATAGGGATTATCGTAAAATTGATAGAGAGACTGACGTTATTACTTTTGCTTTAGAAGATGAAGATAGTTTAGTTTTACCAGAAGATGTAAGAGTTTTAGGAGATATATACATTTCTATTGATAAAGCACGTAGTCAGGCTGAAGAATATGGACATTCTTTACTTAGAGAACTTTCTTTTTTAGCTGTACATGGTTTTTATCATTTACTTGGGTATGATCACATGACTAAGGAAGATGAAAAAGTTATGTTTGGAAAACAAGAGGAGGTTTTGGAAGCTAATGGAATTAAAAGATAAGAAGAAGTTAGGTATTGATAAGAAGAGACTAACTAATAGTTTTAAGTTTGCTTTTATGGGTATTGTTCAAGCTTATAAAGGAGAACAAAATTTAAAGATTCATACGGTAATGGCTATTTTAGTTATTGTATGTGGCTTTATTTTTAAGATTACTTATAGTGAATGGTTAGCTTGTTTAATTTTAATTGGTTTAGTTTTAATGGCAGAGTTTTTTAATACAGCAATAGAATATACTGTTGATTTAGCGTCACCAGAAATACATCCTTTGGCAAAGGCTGCCAAAGATACAGCTAGTGCTGGAGTACTTATGATAGCAATTATTGCAGCAGTTATTGGACTAATTATTTTTGTACCAAAGTTTATAATATTTATAGGATTATAGGAGAAAATATATGAAAGATAAATTGTTAAAGTTATTAGAAAATAGTTATTCACCTTATTCAAAATTCAGAGTTAGCGCGATTGCGGTAATGAAAGATGGAACAGAATTTTGTGGAGTTAATGTTGAAAATGCTAGTTATGGAGCAGCAATATGTGCGGAAAGAAGTGCTATAGTTTCAGCAATTAGTGCAGGATATAAAAGATATGATTTTAGAGAACTTAATGTAATGGTTGGAAGTGGACAAATAGGTACACCTTGCTTTTTATGTCGTCAAGTAATTTCAGAATTATTTGATAAAGACGCTATTATAAGATGCTTTTCAACAAATGGCGGCTATGTAGAGTATAGAGTCAGTGATATGTGTCCTTTTCCTTTTGGAAGTGATGATTTAGTATGAAATGTGGTTTTGTAAGTTTAGTAGGAAGACCTAATGTAGGAAAGAGTACATTGCTTAATGAGTTGTTAGGACTTAAATTAGCAATAACTTCTGATGTTAGTGGAACAACTAGAAATATAATTCAAGGTATTTATAATGATGATGAAGCACAAATTATTTTTGTAGATACTCCAGGTATTCATAAACCAACACATAAACTTGGAACAATTATGAATAAGAAAGCTTATAATTCTACTGAAGGTGTAGATATAATCTTGTTTTTAGTAGACATAGAAAAAGGATTTGGAACAGGTGATAAGTTTGTTCTTAATAAAATAAAGGAACATGATGTACCAGTATTTTTACTTTTAAATAAAGTAGATAAGATTAAAAATAAAGAAATATTATTGGGTAAAATCAATGAATTAAAAGAATTATATGATTTCAGTGAGATTATTCCTATTTCAGCTTTGAAGGGGGACAATACTGATTTACTTATTAAATGTATTAAAAAATATTTACCAGAGATGGATGCAATATATTCAGAAGATGAACTTACTAATGTTACAACTAGATTTATTATGGCAGAGTTTGTTCGTGAAAAATTATTAGAACTTACTCATGATGAAGTTCCTCATACTGTAACTTGTTATGTAGAAAATTACGAAGAAGATGAGGATTGTGTTCATATTCAAGTACTTATTGTAGTAGATAGAGATAACATTAAGAAGATTGTTATTGGCAAGGGTGGACAAATGCTTAAAGAAGTTGGTATTAGAGCAAGAAGTGATATGGAAAAATTCTTGGGTAAGAAAGTCTACTTAGAGACATATGTTAAAACCTTGAAAAATTGGAGAGATAGAGAAAAATATCTAGTTGAATTAGGTTTAGAAGAGACTGATGAATAAAATAAATGAAAAATCACCAATATATTAATAGAGGTGATTTTATGTATGATGTACTTTGGAATTTATTTGTAAAGACTGGAGACATTCGATATTATAATTTATGGAAAGAATTAAATAAAGAAGTGAAATAGATGAAAATAGAAAGTTTAGAAGGAATTGTTTTAAGTGAGACTAATTATAGTGAGTCCAGTAAAATACTTAATGTTTTGACTCCACAGGGACTTATTGGAATTATGTCTAAAGGGTGCCGAAATGTTAAGAGTAAATTAAGAGGAGTTAGTGCTAAACTTGTTTATGGAACATTTCATATTTATTATAGAGAAAATGGATTATCAACTTTAATAAGTGTTGATGTTATTAATTCATTTTCGAATATTATGACAGATTTAGAAAAGATTAGTTATGCAGCTTTCCTTTTAGACTTAGTTTATCAGGTAGCAAAAGATAATAATGATAGTAGTATTTATTTTATACTTAGAGATACTTTAGAAAAGATTAATGCGGGATTAGATCCGATGGCTCTTACAAATATTTTAGAACTTAAAATGCTTAATTATTTGGGCGTTAGTCCGGCGTTAAATAGTTGTAGTAAATGTGGCAATAATAAAAATATTGTTACTTTATCTTCTCATAGTGGAGGATATATTTGTGGAGATTGTTATAGCGATGAAGGATTAGTTAGTGAGAAGACTATAAAGATGATTAGACTTTATTACTATGTAGATATAAAAAATATAAGTAAGCTAGATGTTTCTAGTGTGGTTACAAAAGAAATTAATCAGTTCTTAGATGATTACTATGATCGTTATACAGGTATTTATTTAAAGAGTAAAGCCTTTGTGAAGAGAGTGGCTCAATTGACAAAAGATTAGCTTTTGTGTTATAATATGGGACATTCGAGGAGAGATACTGTGTTTAAATGTGAAGCAAAAGCTAAATTGATTTTAGATATTGGTGCTTTATTATTAATGATTTGTAGTGTGATAGTATTTAGTTATATAGTACTTTTTGTTAGAGGCGAATATGTACTAGTATGGCTTATTATAGATATTTATACTATTTATAATATAGGATTTTTAATAAATAAGATTAACTATTATTTTAAAAGAAAAAAAATAAAGAAAAGTAATAATATTAAATTGACATATCTAAAAAAAGAAAGTATATTAGATTTATAATTTTTTTAATGAGTGTGATGATGAGTGTGGAAAGCTCGGAGCAGTGTAGACTAAAGATGATTCTTCTAGAATAAATAAGGTGGAACCGCGGATATTAATTCGTCCTTATGCATTCTAGAAGTTTTTTATTTATAAGGAGGACTTTTTATGAAGATAATTGGAATTAAACAATTAGATGCGAATGACTATTTAACAATATCTGTTATAAGAGGAATGATTATTGTGACAGGTGGAACTTTAATGGAGAAGATTCAAGTTAGTGATAAGTTCTCGGATAGCTTACGAGGATGCAGCTCAGAAGGAATTTTGGATAAAGTAGTTGATTACTATTTAGATAATACTCGTCTTTTTGGAATAAGAAGAGAAATTGATAAAAAAGGAAAGAAACATCTTGTAGTTGAGGGACCTTTAAAATGTGAACCAGAGTTAGAAAGTGAGACTGATTTAACAAGAAGACCTAAAAGCTTAAGAGCGAGTGTTCCTTTAGGAAGTGAGCGTTCTATTAAGATAGTTGATAAATATTTGACTGATAGAGAAGAAGCTTTTAATCAAAGTTTAGGTACTGGTTGTAACTATGTATTTATGAAAGCTGAAGATTCTTACTATCGATACTCTAAAAAAGATAATACAATGTATTTCTATTTAAGAAATGGTGAAGTTGGAGGAAAGATTCCAGGCTATGAAGAGAGATTTTTTAGGGGAGCTATTCAAAGCTTAATTAATGGAAAAAAATTTAGATTTACTTCAAATTATGGGGTAAATGAATCTTTATCTTTTGAAGATAAGTCTAAAGTAGATATTAGTTTTGATCTTAGTGGAATTGCAAATCAAGAACTTAGTAGAGCTTTTACTAAGAAAGATAATAAGGGACCAAAACAAATGATGATTGAAGGAATAAAAAAATAAGTGAGGAGAAGATAAAATGGAAAATTTAACAATGGAAAAACTAGTAAATTATTGTAAACAATATGGATTTATATTTCAGGGAAGTGAAATATATGGAGGTCTTGCAAATACTTGGGACTATGGTCCATTAGGAAGAGAGTTGAAAGAAAATATACGTCGTGCATGGTGGAAGAAGTTTATTCAAGAAAGTCCTTATAATTATGGATTAGATGCAGCAATACTTATGAATCCAGAAGTATGGGTTGCAAGTGGACACGTTACAAATTTTAATGATCCACTATTGGATTGTAAGAAATGTAAGTCACGTCATAGAGCTGATAAATTAATAGAAGATTTTACTAATGGTAGTGAAACTGGTGATGGTTGGGATAATAAAAAATTAGAGGATTTTATTAGAGATAATAAGATTACATGTCCTAAATGTGGAGCTAGTGATTTTACTCCTATTAGAAAATTTAATTTATTATTTGAGACTCATTTAGGTGTTACTGAAGATACTAAATCCAAAGTATATTTAAGAGGTGAGACTGCTCAAGGTATATTCACAAATTTCTTAAATGTTCAAAGAAGTATGAGAGCTAAAGTACCATTTGGTATTGGACAAACTGGTAAGTCATTTAGAAATGAAATTACACCTGGTAACTTTATCTTTAGAGTAAGAGAGTTTGAACAAATGGAACTTGAATTTTTCTGTAAACCTGACACAGACTTGGAATGGTTTAGTTATTGGAAAGATTATTGCATTAACTGGTTAAAGAGTTTAGGTTTAAAAGAAGAAAATTTAAGATATAGAGATCATGCAAAAGAAGAATTAAGTTTTTATAGTAAAGCTACTACTGATATTGAATATAAATTCCCAATGGGATGGGGAGAATTATGGGGTATTGCAGATAGAACTGATTACGATTTGGGTACTCATATGGAACATTCTAAAGTTGATTTAAGATACTTAGATCCTGAAACTAATGAGAAGTATCTTCCTTATGTAATTGAACCATCACTAGGACTTGATAGAGCTATTTTAGCAATTTTAAGTGATGCTTATAATGAAGAGGAATTAGAAAATGGAGAAGTTCGTGAAGTACTTAAGATAGCTCCAGTGCTTGCACCATATAAAGCTTGTGTTTTACCTTTAGCAAAGAAATATCATGGTGAAAAAGCTATGGAAGTATATAGAGAATTAAGTAAATACTTTATGGTTAGTTATGATGAGGCTGGATCTATTGGTAAACGTTATAGAAGACAAGATGCAGTAGGTACTCCTTTCTCAATTACAGTTGATGATGAGACAATTAATAATGGAACAGTTACTGTTAGAGACAGAGATACAATGGAACAAGTTATAATTAAAGTTGATGAAATTAAAGACTATATTGAAGAGAGAATTAAGTTTTAATAATTTGTTTTAGTGGGAGGTTAGGATATGTTAAATATTATTGATGCTGGTAAAAAGTTTGGATCGATGAATTCTAGTTCAATTAATTATCAGAATTTGACTTTAAGAGACAAAGTATATTTAATGGAACATTATGGAGCTGAAGTCTTAGATTTGCGTGATATAGATTTAACACCACAAATAAGAAGAGAATTATTTGAGATTAATAGAGATGAACTAGGTAAACATTATGGCTTTTCTGGTAAGAAGATGTTTATGGCAGATCAAGTAAAGAAAGATGGTAGTGCTTTTGAAATAACAGAAAAGTATGTTAGAGAGAATCCTAATGGTTGGACTGATATACCAGAAGATATTTTAATTATTACAGATAAAGTACCTGAAGTGGTAATTGGACATCCTGTTGCTGATTGCAGAGTTGTAATGGTTGCTGATTATAAGAAGCATGCAGTGGCACTTGCTCATTGTAGTGCAGCATTTGTAGATAAAAGAATGCCAGAAATGGTAGTAGATGCTTTAAAGAGAGCTTATGATTCCCATGATGATGATTTAATTGCTTATATTGGTAGCGGTGCTGGCAAAGGTTGGCAATACGATAATTATCCAGCATGGGCGACAGATAGAAGTCTTTGGAATGAAGCAATTTATCAGAATGAAGAAGGAAAGTTTCAGATTGATATGCGAAAAGTAATTGTTAATCAATTAAGAAAAAGTGGTGTTTCAATGATTACAGGTAGTACAGTTGATACTTTAACTGACGAAGGATATTTCTCAAATAGTATGTCTAGTGCTAAAGGGGGAAATGATCCTAGCAAAGCTGGACGTAATTTTACGGGAACTTATTATTCTAGAGGAAGATAGGAGTAGTAGAGATACTACTCTTTTTGTTGCTTTTTATCATGATATTTGATATGCTCATATTATAATAGGTGAGGTATTTTAAGATGAAATTTAGAAAGATGTTATTACTCGGATGTGGAGCTTTGCTACTTACTGGTTGTGGTGATAAAGAAGTAACTAATGGTAATGGAGATGAACCAAAAAGTTATACAAATAAATTCGAATGTGTAAGAAGTGATAATACTTCTAAGTATATGATTGAAAAAAGATATGGAAAGAGATATGATTCATTAGAAGAAGAAAGAGAAGCTTCAAAGAACTCTGAAGTTGGTGTTTCTGGAGAGATACGTAAGATATATGACTTTAATAAGAGTGGAGATAAATTACTTCATTATTATGAAATAGCAACTTATAAATATCTTGTTGATGTTGATATGAGTAGGGAAGAAGAAAATTATAAAGATGGTTGCGATAAGAGTAGTGATTACGGATATATTAACTGTAAAGTTAGTGTTGATGGAAAGACTATTACTGTTACTAAAGAAGCTGATTTAGATGGGGACTATAATAAAGAAGAGGCTGCAAAAATGACTTTAGAAAGTATTAAGAATGATTATAGTGAGTCAGATATATATACATGTGAGTAATTTGGACATAGGTAACTATGTCTTTTTATTGCGAATTATAAGGTTTTATGGTATAATTAAGTGGCTTTGGGGGAATACGTATGGATTTATATAAAATTTTAGGTAACGGTACTAAATATCAATTCTTACAGTTTTGCGCTGCTTCAGAAGAAGATTATTATGATAGATGGATTGATAAAAGTAATAATTTATATGAAGTAAGAGATGATAGTATTGCGATTATGATAAGATCTTCAATTGATGAAGAGTTTTTAAAGATGTTAAAGAGTATACCTAATGGTTTTAAAATTATAATAGAGTTTTGTGATAAGACTCCGTTATCTTCAATTAAAATGTTATTTGATAGAAATAAGATGGAAGCTATTGAAAGAGGAGTAATACTAGATTTTTCTAATTATGGATTTAATCCTAAAAGTTTTATTGATTTAGATAGAATACCTGAAAATGTAGAAGTTTCTAATACTAATGCAATTTCTGATAGAAAGTATTTTGGTGATAACTCATTTGATTATTATTTACTTAATCTTAATGATAGAGATTTTAAGAAGGCAGTAGATAAACTTGATTCAGAATCAATGGCTAGAGCTGTAAAGTTAAGAAAAATGGTATATCATTTTTATGAGGAACATAGAGATGAATTAGGCGGATCAACAATAGAAGAATATGCTGATTTTGTATTTGATTGGTGCAATAAGAGTAATTTAGAGACTGGTTATTATAAAAAGGGTTGTATATCTTTTAATAGAGCAGCACAATTTAAGAAGTTATTAAATAATTATTATATGGGTATTAATTGTAAAATTGTGGCCTGGGGTGATAGTAATTTTTTCTTTAATGAAGTAGTACTTCCTTCTGGAAAAAAATTATATTATGATATTTTTCATAAAAAAGCTAAGTTTTCTGTTAATGAAGATAATATAAGACATTTTGATGGGGACAGGAAAATTATAAGAATTCAAGGTAGTGAAAAGGTTCCTGTTAGAAAAAGAGTTAGAGTATTTACAAGAAAAGAAGTTCTTGAAAGAAGAGAAAAAGAGTTAAAAGAAAAAGAAGAAGAGTTAAAAAGAAGAGAAGAAGCTTTAGAAAAGGGTAGAGCTGAATTAGAAGAGAGAACTCGAAAATTAGATAAGAGGGAATCTGATATAAAGAAAAGAGAAGGAACAATAAAGAAATTTTATGTTAATCCTTATCTGCCTTATAATGGTGAAGCAACTTATCATTTAACTAGAAGTAAGATTGTTCAAGATTTAGCTGTTAATTCTAATGATAGAAGTAGATATAGTGGAGTAATGTCTAGTAAAGATATAGAGGCTTCACAGAAAAAGATTGGTGCTTATCATCGTTAAAGATAAAAATAATTAAAAATTGTTGACAAATAAGGAAAATGTGCATATAATTGTACTAGTCGAGAAATGAGGAAAGAGATTTATATCCACCTGATCAGCGAATAGCGATAGGTCAAAAGCCAGTAAAAGTAGATTGTTTATGGTTTTTAAAGTGGGTATAAATATATATCCGCTTTTCATTTGTTCGAATATGGAGGTGTTAGGTATCGCAAACAATAAGAATAACATGTTGATAAATGATCAAATCAAAGTTAAGGAAGTATTGGTAATTGGACCTAATGGAGAACAAGTTGGAGTTAAAACTATACAAGATGCTTTGACTTTAGCATCTTATGCTGCACTTGACTTGGTACTTATAAGTCCAAATGCAAATCCACCAGTTTGTAAAGTAATGGATTATAATAAATTCCGTTATGAAAAACAAAAGAAGGAAAAGGAAGCTTTAAAGAGACAAAAAGCTAGCATGGCTGAATTAAAAGAGTTTCGTTTATCACCAGTTATTGATGTGGGAGATTTTGAGACCAAACTTAGAAACGCTACTAAGTATTTAGAAAAAGGAGATAAAGTTAAACTTACTATCCGTTTCAAGGGTAGACAACTTGCTCATACAGAGTTAGGTAAGGAAGTTTTAGATCGTTTTGCTGAAAGAGTAGTAGATTATGCGGATATAGAGCAAAAACCTAAGTTAGACGGAAAAATAATGACTATGTTATTAGTACCAAAAAAAGATAAATAGTAGGAGGAATTAATTATGCCAAAAATAAAAACACATAAAGGAACAGCTAAGGTTGTTACAAAACGTAAAAATGATTGCAAGATTGGTAAACCAGGAAGTCGTCACAATACTGGTAGTAAATCAGCAGTTGCAAACAGAAGAAACAGAAAGGGATCAAACTTAAGTAAGGCTGATCAAAACAGATTAAAGAATATCATTTAATTAGTTTAAGCAGAAGGAGGAAGAACAATGGCAAGAGTTAAAAATGGAGCAGTTACAAAAGCTCGTCATAAAAAAGTATTAAAAGAAGCTAAAGGTTACTTTGGTAGTAAACATAGATTATATAAGTCAGCAAAAGAACAATTAATGCATTCAGGACAATATGCATTCAGAGATAGAAAGCAAAAAAAGAGAGATTTCAGAAAATTATGGATTACAAGAATCAATGCTGCATGTCGTCAAAATGACATTAGTTATTCAAGATTTATTGAAGGATTAAATAAAGCTGGTGTTGAAGTTAACCGTAAAATGTTATCAGAAATAGCAATTAATGATCCTAAGATGTTTAGTGAATTTGTTAAAATTGCTAAAGATGGTAAAGCTGGAAAAGTTTCTAAGAGTACAGAAGTAGCTTTAAAAGAAGTTACTATAAATGCAGCTCGTGAAGAAAAAGCAGTTAAAGCTGAAAAGAAAGAAGTAAAAGAAGAAAAGAAAGCACCTGCTAAAAAAGAAACAAAGAAAGCAGAAGCAAAAGAAGAAAAAGTTGATTATGCTAAAATGACAGTAGCAGAATTAAAAGAAATAGCAGCTAAGAAAAAAGTTGATGTTGCTGGATTAAAAAAAGCTGAAATTATTGCAGCTTTAGAAAAATAAACATATTAGTGAATTTACTTATCTAGTGCCTATATGGTGATAAAGTTTTAGAAACTAATAGAAGATAAAAACGAAGGAGAAAATATATGACAATTGTATCAATGAATTATTTATTAGAAGCTGGTGTTCATTTTGGACATCAAAAGAGAAGATGGAATCCTAAGATGAAGGAATTCATCTATACTACAAGAGATGATATTTATATTATCGATTTACAAAAAACAGTTAAGAAACTTGAAGAAGCTTATGATGCTATGAAAGAAATTGCTGCTAATGGTGGTAAAGTTCTATTTGTAGGTACTAAGAAACAAGCTCAAGAAGCTGCTGAAGAAAGTGCTACTAGAACTGATATGTATTTCGTTAATGAAAGATGGTTAGGTGGTACTTTAACTAACTTCAAGACTATTCGTTCAAGAGTTAGAAGAATGGAAGAAATCGAAAAGATGGAACAAGAAGGTATCTTCGAGATGCTTCCTAAAAAAGAAGTTATTCAAATTAAAAAAGAATATGAAAAATTAAATAAAAACTTAAGAGGAATTAGAGAAATGAAGAAAATGCCACAAGCATTAGTAATCGTTGATCCTCGTAAAGAAGAAATTGCTATTAAAGAAGCTCATATTTTAGGTATTCCAGTATTTGGTATCGTAGATACTAACTGTGATCCAGATGTAGTTGATTATGTAATTCCTGGTAATGATGATGCTGTTAGATCAGTTAAATTATTAATCGGTGTATTAACTAACGCTATTGCTGAAGCTAATGGTAATGAAATCTTAGACTTCGTTAGTGAAGATGATAAAGCTAAAGCTGAAAAAGCTGAAAAGAAAGCTCAAAAAGAAGAAACTAAAGAAGAAAAAGTTGAAGTTAAAGAAGAAGTAAAAGAAGAAATTAAAGAAGAAGTTAAAGAAGCTGAAGAAGAAAAGAAAGAATTAGACAACTTAGAAGAATTAACTTTAGCTGATTTAAAAGCAAAAGCTAAAGAAGCTGGAGTTAAAGGTTATTCTGCTATGAAGAAAGCAGACTTAATAGAAGCTTTAACTAAATAGTATAATTGGAGGGAGGAAGGGATTTCTCCTTCTTTTTGTTTGAAAAATGAGTTATAATATAAATACGAGGAGGATTATAAATGTTTAGTGCAAAAGATGTAAAAGAATTAAGAGAAAAAACAGGAGCTGGAATGCTTGATTGTAAAAAAGCATTAGAAGCTACTGAAGGTAATATGGAAAAAGCAGTTGATTGGTTAAGAGAAAAAGGTATTGCTAAAGCTGCTAAGAAAGAAAGTAGAATTGCTGCTGAAGGATTATGTCAAATTAAAACTGATGGTAATAAGGCAGTTATCTTAGAAGTTAATTCAGAAACTGATTTCGTTGCTAAAAACGAAGAGTTTGTTAACTTTGTTAATTATTTAGCTGATATTATTTTAGCTAATGATGTTGAAACAGTTGAAGATGTTTTAGCTATTAAAGATGGTAGTGAAACAGTTAATGAAAAACTAGTTGCTTTAGTTGCTAAGATTGGTGAAAAGATCAGTTTTAGACGTTTCAAGAAAATTGCTAAAAATGATGATGAAGTATTTGGTAGCTATAAACATATGGGTGGAAAAATTGGTGTTATTGTTACATTAAAAGGTGCAAATGAAGAAGTTGCTAAAGATGTAGCTATGCAAGCAGCGGCAATGAATCCAGTTGCTTTAAAGAGAGATGGAGTACCAGCTGATATGGTAGAAAAAGAATCTCATATTATTAAAGAACAAGTTATGGCTGAAGGAAAACCTGAAAATATAGCTGAAAAGATGGTTGTTGGAAGATTAAATAAATTCTATAAAGAAGTTTGCTTAGAAGAACAATCATTTATTAAAGACTCTTCTTTATCAGTTGCAGATTACGTTAAAAATAACAATGGAGAAGTTGTTGCAATGACTAGATTTGCTGTTGGTGAAGGTATTGAAAAGAGACAAGAAAACTTTGCAGAAGAAGTAATGAGTCAAGTAAAAGGTGCATAGTTTTTAGTAGGGGTATATATGAGAAAAAAGCTGTTAATAATATTAATTTTAATATTAGTTTGTGTTTCTGGTTGTTCTATAAAGAAAGAAAAAGATTTAACTGATGCAGAAATGTTTCATAAAGAATATGCTGTTTCTAAAGATAATCCATTTAAATATGCAACCATTGAAGAGATTTTAGATATTTTAGAAAATGGTAGTGGTATTATCTTGTTTGGAACAAGTGATAGTGAAGTTTCGGCTAAAACAGTAAAAATTTTCTTTGAGGCAATGAAAGAAACAGGACATGAAAAAGAAAGAATTTATTATTATGATCCTATTAAGATTAGAGATAATCAAACTAAAGAATATGATAAATTAGTTAGTTTATTATATGATTATTTAGATTATAGGGATGATGAGGGTGAATATTTATTTTTACCAGCTATTTACTTTGTTTGCGATGGCAAAGTAGTTCTAGATAATAATGATGCAGCTTATATGAAAAATGATGTCGATGAAAAAGAAATGACAGCGTTTGAGAAAAATTTAAAAATGAGATATATGAACCTCTTAAAAATTTATTTTAAAGATAAAGAAGATACTAATGTTTAGTTAGTATCTTTTATTTGGTAAAATACTATTTCACTTCTGGGGTATTTGAGATATAATTAATTATAGAGGTGTATAAGATGAAGAAGAATAATTTATTAATTGCTTTAATCGCAATAGTTTTTGTTTGCTTAGTGGGAGTTGTTTCATACTCTTTACTTAATAATAATAAAGAAAATAATAATAAAGATAATTTAGATAATAATACTGAAGTAGAGATTACAAGTAGTGAAGTTAAGGATTCGCTAGATGAGAAGATTAAGATTTTAGAAATAGATTTTGAAATGGATATTTATAGATATGCAAGTATTTATAAAAATGAAAATATTACTAATAGTGAAATGAGTAAAAAAGATAAGTTGTTTAAAGTATTATCTTATTTATATTTTAAGACTGATAATTATAAGTCACCAGTTACTACTGATTATAATTTTGGTAGTATGGAAAATTATAAAGATATAATGGTTCAGTTAGATGAGAAAGATGTTTTAAAACTATATAGTAATATGTATGGTGAAGAAGTTTCTGGAATGTCTATTGAGGGAGGATGTCCTAACTTTATATATGATAAAGATAATAAGAAATATTATGGTAGTGCTGAATGTGGTGGTACTACAGCAAGTAGTCTAGATATTTATAAATATAAATATACTAGTGATAAAGATAATTATTATGTTTATTTAAGTTTAGGTTCTGGAACTTTAGATAAAGATGGTGAACCATTATGTTATATAGACTATAATCGTACTTTAGAAGTGGATTGTGAAAATATTGGACAAAATAATTATCAAGATTATAGTCAATATAAATATACTTTTACAAAAGATGATAATGGAGATTATGCTTTTAGTAAATTAGAAAAAATTAAATAGTAGTTGGAGGTAGTACAATGGGATATAGATATAGTGATGATAATATGGTAGATGCTGATGATTTCTTAGATCAAAAAGGAAATTCAGGAGTGGCACATATCTTAGTTATCATTTTCATAGTAGCTTTACTTGCGGTAGGAGGATACTTTCTATATACAAAGGTTATTACTCCAAAGTTAGATGAAATGAATAAAGAAAAAGAAGTGGCAAGAAGAGAAGCTTTAGAAGAAGATGACGATGATTTTTCAAAGACTGTTTCTTTAGAAGTAGAATCAGATATTGTAGTGAAATTAATGAAATATGTAGATAAAAATTTCTTAGGCGAAGATAAATTAAAGGTAAGTGACCTTGATAGTCAAGTTATTTTTGTGAAGAGTATTCCTTTAGTAATAGAGAAATATGGAGAGGTTTCAGTTAGTAGGCAAGAATTTAATGATGTAGTTAGTAGTATGTATGGAGTTAGTTATCCTTTTAAGAATGAAACTTATACTAGTAAATTATGTGTTAAATATAAATATGATGAAGAAGAAGAAAAATATCAATATGTAAGTGATAGTTATTGCGGTGGCACTAGTTTAGTTCCTGGTGGAGAAGATTTAATTAAGGCAGTTAAAGCTGAAAGAGATAGTGATATTATAACTATTATGGCAAGAGTATTGTTCTTTAAAGCAGAAGATACTGATGATGGCTATAAGGCAAAATATTATAGTGATTATGCCATGACAAAAGAAGTTAGTGATTTAAGTGTTTCTGGAGAATATGATTTAGCTAGTAATACAACAGATAATTTAAGTAAAGGTGCACTTTATAAATTAACTTATCAAATGGATCATGGTAACTATGTTTTTGTTTCTTCTGAAGTGATGGAATAGTTGTCAAATAAATGTCTAGTTTAGAAAGCAATATTTTTAAATGTTGCTTTTTTTGTGATGATTTTCTATTATTAAAGTAGAGGTGATATAATGGCTAAGGCAAAAGAAAAAGTTAATACTTCAAAAGAAAGTGTTAAAGCTAATACAAAGTCTATTATAATTGGAATCGTAATTATGGTATGTTTAATTGGTCTTTCTATTTATGGACAAGTTATGGAGAAAAAATTACAGAATGACAGTAATAAAGAAATAGTAGAAGAATATGCAGAGGAAGTTTCAAAAGCAGTAGAAACATATTTTACTAAACATGGAAAGATGCCATTAGATCTTGATTTAATAGATACAGATATTAACTATTCTAAACATATTGTAGTATGTGATTATAGAGCTCAAGATAATACTTTTACACTTTCTAATTGTGTAGTTGATGGCAATAAATATAATGATGTTTATACGTCTAAAGAAATAAATAAGTAGTGTGAACTACTTTTTTTTAAAATCTCTTTCAATTAAGACTTTCTTATAATATAATATACTTATTAAGGAGAGATGAATTATAATGGATAGTGACATGATTATGTTAGAATTAGGAGAAAAAATGGAGAAAGCACTTCAAAATCTTGAGAAGCGTTTTGCGACTGTTAGAGCTGGAAGAGCTAATCCATCAAGTTTAGATGGTGTTATGGTTGAATATTATGGAAGTATGACACCGCTAAAACAATTAGCAACAATCTCTGTTCCAGAAGCTAGACAATTATTAATTAAACCTTTTGATCGTGGTAGTTTGAAGAATATTGAAAAAGCTATTCTTACTTCTAATTTAGGATATAATCCTGGTAATGATGGCGAAACTATTAGAATAATTATTCCAGAACTTACAGAAGAAAGAAGAAAAGAATTAGTTAAACAAGTTAAAGCTATTTCAGAAGAAGGAAAAGTTGCGATTAGAAATATTAGACGTGAAGCTATGGATGATATTGAAAAATTAGAACTTTCTGAAGATGAAGAAAAAGGAATAGAAAAAGATATTCAAGATATTGTTAATGAATATAATAAAAAGGTTGAAGCTAAACTAAAAGAAAAAGAACAAGAATTGCTTACTGTTTAGTAAGCTTTTTTTAATTATAAGGGGTAGAAATGATAGTTAAGAGTGTAGATGACTTAAAATTATTAGATGATCAAGTACAGGAAATTGAATTAGTTGAATTTCCTCTTTTAGCGATCGAAGTTGATTTGTTAAAAAGATTTGGAGAACTTCTTTCTCTTACTTGTACGAAGATGTATTTAAATGATTTAGAGTTTATACCAAATACTATTCAAAATCTAGCTTTCTATAATTGCTTTATAGAAAAGATGGATGACTTAAAATATTTTACTAATCTTTATACTTTGAGTATTACTAATTGTAATATTAGTATAGGAAAAATTGTTTTACCTTTATTAGAGAAACTTGATATTAGTTATTCTAGAGTTGAGGGAGAGGAGTTTCTATTATTTTTAGATAATTTAGAAGAATTAAATATTTGTTCTTGTGTTATAAAAAATTATGATTTTTTAAGAAGCCTTGTTAATTTGAAGAGACTTATTATTGATGAAGATAGTTATAATAATAATTTGGAATTAATGCAGGAATTAGAACAAAAAAATATTTTAATTTATGATGAGATGGGAGGTTGTTATAATGAAGTATAACAAGTTTCTTAAATCATACTTTTTAACTTTAGATGAATTAAGAGAAGTAAGTGAAGAAGACTTAAATAATAAAAATAATCGTTTTGTTTTAGTAGTTCCTAATACGAAAGATTTAACAGAAGAGTTTTTAAGTAAATATAATCGTAGTAATTTCTCTATTCAAATAAGAGGAGGATATACTGATTCAAAGATTAAATATTGGAATAGAATAAATAGTGTGGTGAAAGATTTTAATCCAGGCGTTTCTAATATTAAGGGAATTAGCTATTATGAAGATTCTATTATTTATTCAGTACCGACAGTTATGCGTATTGTGCATGAGTTAGAACTTATTGAAGAGGGAATAGAATCTTATTGGGCACCTATTAAAAAAGCTTTATATGTTTATGATTATTTGAGAGAACGTTTAGTTTATTCTAAGAAGAGTATGATGGATGATACTTTTATGGTTAGAACACTTAGGTGTTTACTAGGTAATGAAGCAGTATGTGTTGGGTATTCATTTGTTTTTAAAGAAGTAATGGATAGACTGGGAATAGAATGTTATTATGTAGAAGGTACTACAACTTATGAAGATTATAAGAAACATTATGTAACTCATGCTTGGAACTTAGTTAAGCTAGGAGATAATATTTTTCCATTAGATTTAACATGGGATGCTTCAATATATAGAAGTGGTAATAGAAGTAAATTTCAACATTTTTCGAATTTAGCCCAATTTAAGAAAAAGCATTTTCCTAGTTCTTTTGAAGAGATTAGAGATTATGAAAATAGTTTGTCTGGCATTAGAAGTAGTTTTGTGTTTAAGACAATAAATAGTTTTCAAGCTAAGAAGAAGTATGTCACATCTTTATTTAGTTTAAATACAGTAGATAAAGCTAGGATAATGATTGGTCAATTAGGAGAAGTGGAAGATAGCTCTGGGCCTAAAATTTATCGTTATTTGTGGGCTAGACAAGATTTTGCTTTGGGATATACTGACTATAGAATACTTTATACGCCTATTAATTTGACACAGACTATGCAACTACTTAATAGAGGACAAATTAAAAATAAAGATAAAAAGTTAGTGGCAATTAATTGTATCTTTTCTCCTCTTAATGTTGATGACTCGATTAAAAAAGGTAGTGCTTTTGTAGGATTCACTTCAGCAGAAAAAATACCTATTACGATAGATAAACCGGATTTTTTTATGAAGGAGTATCCTATTAGATTTAGAGTCTTTGATGGACGTGACTTTGATACTTTTGTGGTGGAAGAAGTTAAAGATAAAGTTTCATTTAACGGAAAAGAATTATATCAAGCACGAGTACTAAGAATTGATGAAGAGAGAAACCTTACTCAATATAGAGTTTATTCAGAAGATAGTCTTTTAGATAGTCAGACTATGGAATATGATAATTATTTTTTAAGTGTTGCTAGATTAGAAGACAGGTGTCAGAAATATAATGGGTACTTAGGTAGATATTATAAAGAGATGGGAATAATTACCGATCCTATGTTAGAGACATTATTTAGAACTGATGACGTAGGAGAACTGACTATTGATGATATAGTGCCACCATTATGTGAAGAGAATGTTGATTATATAGATAATATTGATCCAAAGTTGTTATATCAGGTGGATGGTAGATATTTTATTTATAGAAATGCGATGGGAGAAGATTTCTTAGTAGATAAGAAGAATAATGCGGTTATTGGCAATAAAAAGAAATTTGTAATAGCAGAGTTTGCGAATCTTTGGTGTAGTTCAATTGATGAAGAAAGTCCTTATATGCGCGGATTATACCAAGCTTTAAGTAGAGTATGTATTGGTCAATTAAAAGAGAATGGGTACATTGATTTAAATGTTGGGAACTTTCAAACTAGTAATGAAATAGAAGCCGAGTTAGTTAGAAGAATGCGAAAGAAATTTAATGACGATTTTACTAATAAAAAAATAATAACAGAGTATTTTTCTCTACAAACTCCTTATTTTAAAACAAGTAAAGAAAAAAATAAGGTTAGTGTCGATAAAAATGTGAAAAAGACTTAACAAACTAAATTAAGTGTGTTATAATCCGTTATAACGATGTTGATTAAGAAGTAGTAGTTACTGATTCTTTTTAAGAGAGCTTGTGGTGGGTGAGAACAAGTAAAGATAGGTGATGAATTCGTCTTAGGAGTCCTTATTAATAATAAGCGTATATCTTGCGTTAAAAGATTAGAGTGTATAGTAAATAACTATAAAGTAAGGTGGTACCGCGAGTAATTCGTCCTTATATTTATAGTTATTTTTTTTTGAAGGAGAGGATAGTATGAAGATTGAAGAAGTAAAAATGAGTCTTTTAAAAGATGAAGAGAAAGTTACTAATTTAAATGAACTTAATGATTTAAAAGTAAAGTATCTTGGTAAAAAAGGACTTATTACAGAACTTAATAGTGAAATTAAGAATGTTCCAAATGAAGAGAAGAAGGAATTTGGAAGAAAAGTTAATGAGATTAAGGAACTATTTAATAACTTTTATGAAGAAAAGAAGAATGTTTTCGAAGAAGAAATTTTAAATAAAAAATTAAGTGGTGAAGCAATTGATATTACATTACCTGCGACTAAAGTTGGTTGTGGTGCTCCTAATATTATGGAGAAGTTGATTGAAGAAATAGAAGAAGTATGTATGTCAATGGGTTATGATGTAGTAGATGGGCCAGAAGTTGAAGAAGATAAATATAACTTTGAGATGCTTAATATACCTAAAGGACATCCTGCGAGAGACGCTCAAGATACATTCTATATTGAAGGAGAAGAAGTATTACTTCGTAGTCAAACTTCACCAGTACAAGTTCGTACAATGTTAGAAGGTAATGGAGTAGAACCAGTTAGAATGATTTGCCCTGGTAAAACTTATCGTAGAGATGACGATGATGCTACTCATTCACATCAATTTATGCAGATAGAAGGACTTATCGTTGATAAAGACATTAGTTTATCTGATTTAAAAGGTACAGTTGATGTAATTATGAAAAAAGTATTTGGTGATGATGTAGTAACAAGATTTAGACCTTCATATTATCAATTTACAGAACCATCAGTAGAAGTTGATATAAGTTGTTTTGCTTGTCATGGTAAAGGATGTAGCTTATGTAAAAATACTGGTTGGATTACTGTTATGGGTGCTGGTATTGTTCATCCTAATGTACTAAGAATGTGTGGATATGATCCAGAAGTATGGAGTGGATTTGCATTTGGTATGGGTGCAGAGAGATTAGCTATGCTTAAGTATGGAATAGATGATTTAAGAGTTTTCTATAATACTGATTTAAGAGAACTTAAAGTATTTGATAGAAGGGAGGACTAATAATGATAAGTTTAGAATGGGTAAAAGATTATATTGATATTAGTGATCAAGATTTAAAAGAATTAGCTGTTAAAATTACAAGAGCTGGTATTAATGTAGAAAAAGTTATTACAAACCATATAGATAATTTAGTAATTGGACAAGTTGTTAAATGTGAGGCACATCCTGATAGTGATCATTTACATGTATGTATGGTAGATGTTGGAGAAAATGAATTTTATCAAATAGTATGTGGGGCTCCTAATGTTAGAAGTGGTATTAAAGTTATAGTTGCTTTACCAGGAGCTGTTTTACCAGGAGACTTTGTTATTAAAGCAAGTACTATTAGAGGTGTTCAATCTAAGGGAATGATTTGTGCTTTATTTGAACTTGGATTAGAAGAGAAGAATGATGAAAATTATGCAAAAGGTATCCATGAATTAGATAAAGATGCTCCTATTGGAATGGATCCACTTACTTATTTAGGACTTGATGATACATTATATGAACTTGATATTCATAAACATCGTAATAATGACTGTTATTACCATATTGGATTTGCTTATGAGATTGCGGCTATTTTAAATAGAAAAGTTCATTTACCAGAAGATGATTTTAGTGAAATTAGTGATTCTGTAAGAAAACATTTTGATCTTAAAGTAGAAACAGAAAAATGTCCTTTCTATTTAGCTAAAATGGTTAAAGATATTAAGATTGGAGAATCTCCTGAGTTTATTAAGAAGAGACTTGTAGCAGCAGGAATGAGACCTATTAATAATGTTGTTGATATTTCTAATTATGTTATGCTTGAATATGGACAACCTCTACATTTCTTTGATAAAGATAAATTAGGTGATCATATCCTAGTTAGAGATGCTAAAGATGGTGAAGAGATTGTTACTTTAGATGGTGTTAAAAGAACATTAAAGAGTAGTGATATTGTTATTACTGATGGTTCTAAGCCTGTATGTATTGCGGGAGTTATGGGTGGAAAAAATACTGATGTTGATCTAAATACAAAGTCTATTTTAATAGAAAGTGCTATTTTTAGTGCAACTAGTATTCGTTATACTGCAAGTAATTTAGATTTAAGAAGTGAAGCTTCTATTAGATATGGTAAAGGTTTAAGTTATGAATATACAGAAAAAGCACTTAGAAGAGCTTGCTATTTATTAGAAAAATATGCAGGAGCTAAAGTACTTAGTGATGTTGTTAGTCATGATGTAATTGATAAGAGTGATAAGATAGTAGAGTTCTATCCAGATGATGTAAATAAGATATTAGGAATAAATATTAGTGAAGCTGATATGGAAGTAGAACTTAATAGACTTGATTTTCCATTTACTTTAAAAGATGGTAAATTTAAGGTTACTATTCCTAAGAGAAGACTTGATATTGACCCTAATGTTAATGATATAGCAGAAGAGATTGGTAGATTATATGGATATGAGAATTTAGTATCAACTATTCCTTTTACAGCTATTAGAAGAGGTAAATATGTAGGTGATGTTAAATATCGTAAGATGATTTCTAAGAGACTTAGAAGTTTAGGATTAAATGAAGCAAAGACTTATACTTTAGTATCACCAGCAATGGCTAGTATGTTTGATTATGATGGTAGAGAAAGAATTACTTTACCTAATCCAATGAGTGTAGATAAGTCTATTCTTAGAACATCATTAATCCCTTCTTTATTAAATGTTTATCAATATAATAAAACACGTAAAGTTAATGATATTTTACTTTATGAAATTGCGAAGACATATGATAAAGATTATAAGGAAACAACTAAAGTTAGTGGACTTTTAAGAGGAAATTATTTAGTTAATGATTGGAATAAGTCTGTTAGTGTTGATTTCTATGTAGTTAAGGGTATTGTTGAAGATCTATTAAATTATATGGGTTATGGTAATCGTTATAGTTTTGAAGTTACTACTTGTAGTGATTTACATCCGGGAGTAGGAGCTGATATTTTAATAGATAAGAAGAAAGTTGGAATTTTAGGAAAAGTTCATCCTAAATTATTAAAAGATGATGTTTATGTATTTGAAATTTCAATGAATGCTCTTATGAGTAATATTAAACCATTAAAATACAAAGAAGCTAGTCGTTATCCAGAAATTGAAAAGGATATGGCATTTATCGTTAAGAAAGATGTTTTAGTAGGAGATATTATTGAAACTATTAAGAGAGTTGCTGGTAAGTTAGTAGAAGAAGTTAAGGTTTTCGATATTTATGAGGGTGAAAATGTAGGGGCTGATGAGAAGTCTGTAGCATTTAAACTTAAGTTTAGTGATCCTAGTAGAACGCTTACTGATGATGAGGTTATGACTATATTTAACAAGGTTATTGATAAAGTAGTAGCTACTTATAAGGCTCAATTAAGAGATAAATAAGATTAGAATCTAAGAGAGATTGTTCTCTTAGATTTTTCTTTTGTAATTATAAATTTTATGTTAGAATGATAATTGAGAGTATTTGAGACGAGTTAAGGAGTTAAAGATGAAGAGGTTTTGGCTTAAGAAAGATGGGTTTTCTCTGGTTGAATTATTAGCAACAGTCGTTATATTAGGGCTACTTAGTGTTGTAGCAATTGTTAGTGTTAATGCATTATTAAAAAGAGCAGAACAAACTCATTATGCGACACTTGAAAAGAATTTAATTATGGCGGCTAAGAGTTATGCTTTAGATAATAGAAGTGTTTTACCTAAGAAAGTCGGTGATACAGTTACTATTACACTTGCTCAATTACAAAGTAAAAAATATATTGGCGAAATTGTTGATCGAAACAAAAGAGTTTGTAGTGAAGGAAAAGTTACAATATTTAAATATTCACAAAAAGATTATAGTTACAAAGCTTATTTAGTTTGTCCTAATTATCAAAGTACTGAGAGTACTGAGGGAGAGAATGGTCCGATAATTAATTTAAAAGTAAATGCTGATTATAGTAA
This sequence comes from uncultured Bacilli bacterium, assembly GCA_934162125.1. Taxonomy (GTDB): domain Bacteria; phylum Bacillota_I; class Bacilli_A; order RF39; family UBA660; genus CAG-877. The sequence goes on along the minus strand of CAKPHU010000002.1, from coordinate 186,465 downwards.
TCCATATTTTACTTATAGTGTTAGTTCTATTTCAGATAATAAGATAATTAGTTATTCTTATCAAATATATAAAAATAAAGATTTAGTTAAAGATACTGGTAGTGTTTCAGTAAGTAGAGTTAAGAAGATTAATGAGACAAAGATATCTTTAAAAGATTATGTACCAGGAGAGTTTGAGATTGTTTTTGAAGCAACAGATGTTTACGGAGTTAAAAGTATTAAAAAAGTTTTAAAAAATATTATTCCTAAAAATGCACCTGAATGTGTCATAGATGATAATTCTACTAATTATACGACTGCTGACTGGAGAAGATATACGGATCCAGTTGAAGTTAGAATTGCTTGTAAGGACAAAAATGGTAAAGGTTGTGCTAAAGAAATTTATTCACAGATATTTTCTGAAGATACAGGAACTGGTACTATTGAAATTATGGATAATGCTGGAGTTAAGAATGTTTGTACAGTAGGAGTTTATATTGATAATACTCCACCGGATAAGCCAGTATTAAAAAATAATTATGAAAATACTTGGACTAATAACAGTTATACAATAGTGGCAACGTCTATGGATAAAACTAGTGGTATTAAAAAGTTCCAATATCGTTTTCCTGATTCAGCAGTGGCAAGTGAAAAGGAATGGCATGATTATGCGAATTCAAGTGCACTTCCTATGGAGAAGAAAGACTTTGTCACAACATCTTTTACTAAAGAACGTAATGAAGCTGTAGAGATAAGAGCTTGTGATTATGCTGGTAACTGTTCAGAAGCTACAAAGAGTGTGATTAAAATTGATAAATCAGAACCATATATTGATTTATCTTTAAGTGGAACAAGAGGAAATGATAACTGGTTTATAAGTGCGGTAAGTCTTTCAATGATGTTTGAAGCTAATGGTGGTTCAGAGATAGTTGCCTATGGTTTAAGTACTTCTGCAACACCAGTTTATAATAGTGTAAAATCTACTACACAAGGTAATACTAGTAGTCCTGTTATTTGGCGTGCTTATGTTAAAGATAGTGCTGGTAACGTAGCTGTAGTAGATACTTATTCTTTTAGAGTTGATACTACGGCACCAAATATATCATTTAGTTTATCTGATAGTACTTCTAAAGCAACTTGTAGTGATGGTGAAAGTGGAGTTGTTACTAGTAACTTCAGTTTAAATTTAACTGGTTCTTCAGCTACACATACAGTAACTTGTGAGAATAGAGCTGGAGTTAAAAAAACAGTTACTCAGAACTATGTATATAATACTTGTGCGACAGGAGAGCCAGAACACTGTAATGGTGGTTATAAGACAACATCTTCTAGCGCTTCTAAATATTATCAAGGTACTTGTTATTGTAGAGGAAAAACAACTTCTGGCGGTGGTCATCCAGTATGGCAGGGTTTCTGTAATAGTACGTCAGGTAAGTGTGATTGCCCAAAAAATATGTGGGAAGAACAAAACAATTGTACACCTACAGGAAGTTACTATTGTTCAAATGGTGGAACACTTTCAGGTGGTAGATGTTATGCTAGAACTTGGGATAATTGTAAGACTATAACTAATACTTGTGCAGGAGCATGGCAGAAAAAGTAATTTAATAAGGCCTTGTTTCTTAGAAATAAGAGACAAGGTTTTTATATGGTTAAATAACATAAAAAAAGAACTTGATAAGTTCTTTATACTAGTAAATATTTGTTTTGGTTAAGTATTACTTTTGATACCTTCTTCAACTCGTTTTTTAATTATTTCAATTAGTTCATTCTTTAATTCTTGATCCGCATTTTCCCAGATTAGTTCAAAGAAAACACCAAGACCTGGTAGTGTAATTTCATCTTTAGCTGCGACGGAATCATCAATTGCTCTTTTAAGGACATCATAATTATCTCCTTTAAAATTATTTATAATATGTTGTCTAATATTTATATCCATAGAAATCCTCCTTAGTTATATAGTGAATATATTTAAATAATTTTATACATATAACTTATACTTAGGGTAGAACTTTATTTTTTTAGTTATTTGTTGTAAAATGGAGGTGGTGATACAGTCAATGATGAAGTACGTACTAGATGATAAAGAGTATAATATTGTAATTGAAAGAAAGAGTGGTAATCGTAATACTTATATTAGAGTAAAGAATGATTTAACTATTTTAGTTACAACAAATAGATTTACAAGTTTAAAAGATATTGAAAGATTACTTAGAGATTCTGAAGATAAACTTGATAAGATGATTAGAGCTCAAGAAGTTAAGAAAGAAAATAATGAAGGTTTTAATTTTTTAGGAAATAAATATGATATTATTTATGTTAATCAAGGAGAAGTTACTTTAGGAGAAAAGAAAGCTTTTGTTAATAAGAATTTGGATTTAGATGCCTGGTATAAGAAGCAAGCTAAGTCTTTGTTTTTAGAACATTTAAATACTATTTATAATAATTTTAGTAGGAAGATACCTTATCCTGATTTAAAGATTAGAAAGATGTCTACAAGATGGGGTGTTTGTAATACTAAACTTAAGACAGTGACACTTAACTTAGAATTAATCAAAAGAGATACTAAGTATTTGGATTATGTAATAGTTCATGAATTGTCACATTTAATACATGCGAATCACTCTAGAGAGTTTTGGGCATTAGTAGAAGAAAATATGCCACAGTATAAGAAGTATCGAAAGGAGATGAAAGATTTCTAATGAATATAACTAGTTTAGATAATCAAAAAGTAAAAAAACTTAAGAAATTACAAAGTAAAAAGTATCGTGATATAGAAAGTGAATTTGTAGTTGAAGGGGAACATTTAGTATTAGAAGCTTACAAGGCAGGAGTTTTGGAAGAAGCATTTTTATTAGATGGAGAAGAGAATAGTTATGATTTTGAAGTTACTTATTGTAGTTTAGAAGTAATGAGAAAGATAAGTTCCCTAGATACTTTTAGTAAAATAGTTGGACTTTGTAAGAAAAAAGAAATGAAGGAAGTTTTGGGTGCTAAGATTTTATTGTTAGATGGAATTCAAGATCCAGGTAACTTAGGTACTATTATTAGAAGTAGTTTAGCATTTAATATTGATACTATTATACTTACAGAGGACTCAGTTGATTTATATAATCCTAAGGTTTTAAGAGCGACACAGGGAATGATTTTTAATATTAATATTGTAGTTATGAAAATTGATGAAGTCATTAATTATTTGAAAAAGACAGATATTACAATTTATGGAACTGATGTTACAGGGGGAGTAGAGGCAGCTAGTCTTAGTCTGGATGAGAAGAAGAATTTTATTTTGATTATGGGAAATGAAGGTTCTGGAGTTAGAAGAGAAGTTAGTGCTTTAGTTGATAAAAATTTATATATTCCAATGAATAAAAAAGTAGAGAGTTTAAATGTGGGAGTCGCTACTAGTATTTTACTTTATGAGATGGGGAGATAATTATGGATAAGATATATGTAGGTAAAATAGTTACAACGCATGGTATTAAAGGTGAAGTTAGAATACTTAGTGATTTTCAATTTCCAGAAAAGATATTTAAAGTTGGAAGCGAGCTAATAATTGATGATCAAAAATATATTATTAAAAGTTGTAGAAGACATAAAGGGTTCTGGATGGTTACTTTAAATGATTATCATGATATTAATGAAGTACTTTTCTTAATGAAGAAGAAAGTTTATGTTGATAAAAGCAAATTAGAACTTAATGATAATGAGGTTTTAGATGAAGATTTAGTCAATTATAAGGTGTTGACGGAAGATGGAAAGTGTGGAATAATAAAGGAAATATTTTATGGGGGAGTATCTAATAAAATTATGAGAGTTTTAATAGATAATAAAGAGGTTTTAATTCCTTTTAATTCACCATATATGAAAAATATATCTAAAGATAAAAAAGAAGTTATAATAGAAGTTATAGAATGAGGGAGACTATGAAAATAGATATTTTGACTTTGTTTCCAGAGATGTTTACAGGGGTTTTTAGTGAATCGATCATTAAAAGAGCAATAGATAATGATAAGGTAGAAATTAATTTTTATAATTTTAGGGATTATACACTTGATCCACATCATAAAGTTGATGATACACCTTATGGTGGAGGATGTGGCATGGTACTTACTTGTCAACCAATATTTGATTGTGTTAAGAGTATTAAAACTCCAGATAGTTTAGTTATTTTACTTACACCTGATGGAGAGGTTTATAAACAGAAAGTAGCTTATGATTTAGCACAACATAAACATTTAATTTTGATATGTGGTCATTATGAAGGATTTGATGAAAGAATTAGAAGTATTTGTGATAGAGAGATAAGTATAGGAGACTATGTTTTAACTGGGGGAGAAATTGCCAGTATGGTGCTAGTTGATTCAATAGTTAGATTACTACCAGGAGTTATTGAAGAAGAGAGTCATTTAAATGATTCATTCAATGATAATTTGTTAGATTATCCAACATATACGAAACCTAGAGTATATGAGGGAATGGAAGTGCCTGAAGTACTTATTTCAGGAGATCATAAAAAAATTGCCCAATATCGTTATGAAGAAAGTTTGAAAAAAACTAAAGATAGAAGACCTGATTTATTAAAGTAAGTAGGTGGTATGATGTATTCTCTAAATAAGAAGTTTAAGATGAAGAAAAAATATAAGTATCAAGATGAAAAACAGTTAAGAAAGCTTGATGGCTTTATGATGCCTAGTAAGAGAAAAAAAGGATTTATGATTTGTGGTGAAAACATTAGTAATATTATGGTTATTTCTTATGATATGGCAACACCATTAGTTAGAAGTTATGTAAGTGTAAAATATAAGAAATTGATTAGTTTTTTGACAGAACTTTTAGTTACTGATGATGATAGTGGAGACTCTTATAGAGAAGCATTAAATCAAATTGAAAAGTTTAGATTACAGATTAAAAATAAATATAGAGATTATTTACTTAGTGAAGAACTTAAGTTAATGGCAAAGCAACTAGGTATTTTACAAAAAGAGGCAAAGAATCAATTTATGGAATTACAAAATAGTTTAATGATGACAAATAGTAATGGTAAGAATAGATAATAATTATTGATTTTTAATAATTGTTATGGTATAATCTTGTTTGTTGATTGGAATGATCCGCTGATCTTTATAATTATGATCATTTGAAAAAATATATGTAGAGAGGAGAACTAGAAAATGAGTAATGTTATTGATAAAATTAATCAAAAACAAATTAATCCTAACATTCCTGAATTTCGTGTTGGATACACTGTAAGAGTAGACGTTAAAATCGTTGAAGGTAAAAGAGAACGTATCCAAGCATTCGAGGGTGTAGTTGTTGCTCGTCAAGGTAGTTCAGTTTCTGAGACTTTTACAGTACGTAAAGAGTCAAGTGGTGTTGGAGTAGAAAGAACTTTCCCATTGCATTCACCAAAAATAGCTGGTATCACAGTTATTCGTAAGGGTAAAGTTAGAAGAGCAAAACTTCATTTCTTACGTGGAAGAGTTGGACAATACCGTATTAAAGAAAAGGGCCAAAAATAAGGGAAACCTTATTTTTTGTTATGGGTGAAAGATGAAAACATTTGTTAAAGAATATTTACCTTATTTAATAGTAGTAGTTATAGTTATTTTAATTAAGATATATGTTGTGACACCAGTTAGAGTTACAGGTAATTCGATGGATGATACATTAAAAGATGGAGACATTATGATTTTAAATGAGATTAGTTATAAGTCTCGTGAATTAAAAAGATTTGACATAGTAGTAATTAGAGAAAATAATGAATATATCATTAAAAGAATTATAGGTTTACCTGGGGAAGCAATTAGATGTAAGGATAATGTTATTTATATTAATGGAGAATCATTAGAAGATAAGTATGGTAATGGTGTTACTAATGATTTTAAAGAAGTTACTATACCAGAAGGAAAATACTTTGTAATGGGTGATAATAGAGAAGTTTCACTTGATAGTAGAAGACTTGGACCAATTAGTTATAAAGATATAAAGGGGACAACAAAACTTACAGTATTTCCTTTTAGTAGATTTGGGGAAAAAGAATGATTATATTTAAAGAAAATAAATATGATATAGATCAAATTATTATTGGAGAGTCTCATTGTAAGATAAAGGGAAAAGAGATTAATTCTAATGTTATTGAAGTTAGAAATAATAAAAATGATATTAGTTTTTGTTTTTGGACTATTGTTAATTACTTAGATTTTAATAAGTTAGAAGTAGGTAAGAAGACTAGTATAATCAAGATGATTGATGATTATGATATTGATCTTTCTATTGGTTCTGATACTAGTGTTAATAGTAGAGAAAACTGTAATATTTATTTTACAAAAAAAGAAGATAATGTGTTTTTGTTGGAAGCTGGTATTTGTGATAAGGACTTTTCAGTGGAGACTATAATTTGTTTTGACAAGGAGAAGAAAAAATAATTCTTTCTCTTTTTCTTTTATTTTAGTCATGATATAATGGGTAAGATAGGAGGTAAGAAAAATGAATTTATTTGATTTAACTGGAAAGGTTGCAGTGGTAACAGGTGCATCTTCTGGTCTTGGAGCACAAGCTGCTTTATGTTATGCTGAAGCTGGAGCAGATGTAGCTATTTTGGCTAGAAGAGTTGAGAAACTTGAAGAGGTTAAAGAGAATATTTTAAAAACGGGGAGACGTGTTTTAGCGGTAGAGTGTGATGTTACTGATGAAGAAAGTGTTAAGAGAGCTGTTAATAAGGTTTTAGAGGAGTTTGAACATATTGATATTCTTCTTAATAATGCTGGTGTGGCAGTTAGAGGTGGTGTTGATTCACTTTCTGTTGAAGATTGGGATAAGTCATTTAATACTAATGTTAAGGGTATGTTTTTAATGAGTAAGTATGTTGTTCCTGGCATGATTATGCAGCAATATGGAAAGATTGTTAATGTTGCTTCTGTTAATGCTATTATTGGTGATAAGAGTGATATGTTTATTAGACATTCTTATAATGCTAGTAAGGCTGCTGTTGTTGGCTTAACTAAAGGAATGGCTTGTAGTTATGCTAAACATGGTATTACAGTTAATGCTATAGGACCTGGTTTATTTGAAACTGGTATGACAGAAAATACTTTATTTAAGTCAGAAGAATTTTTAAATGGTTATAATATGCTTAATCCATCTAATAGACCTGGTAGAAAGGGAGAGGTTAACGGAACAGTACTTTATCTTTCTAGTGATGCTTCTAGTTATATTCAAGGTCAATTTATTGTGATTGATGGAGGAGGATCTTTGGTATAGAAATACGATTAATTTCGTATTTTTTTATTGAAGTGAATATGTTATAATTTTGTATATAGGTAGGAGGCTAAAATGAAGTGTGTAGGGTGTGGAGCTGAGGTATTTTTTGATCCAAAGACTAAGAAAATAAAGTGTGAGTATTGTGGATTAGAAGCAGATCCTAGTAAATATGATAATAAGAGTAAAAAAGCTAAAGAGAGCACTACTAAAGTTAGTGATAAAATAGAAATGAAGAGCTATGGTTGTTCACAATGTGGAGCAAAGATGTTAGTTTTTGATGATACAGCTGTAACATTTTGTAGTTATTGTGGATCTTCAATGATTATAGAGCCAAAATTATATAAAGAAAAAAGACCAGAATATATAATACCATTTACTATTACTAAAGAAGAATGCGAAGAACTTTATAAAAAGAAAGTATCTAAATTTTTACTTGCTCCTGATAATATGAAGGAAGATATAACAATAAAGAAATTTAGAGGTATATATATGCCTTATGCTATTTATAATGCGGAACATCATGGGGTACAAGAAAATAAGGGAGAAAAGTATTCACATAGAGTTGGTGACTATGTTTATTATAATGATTATTTAATTTCTGCGGATGTTGATGCGGAATATAATGGTATTTCTTATGATTTAGCATCTAATTTTTATGATAAGTTTAGTAATGCGATTGCACCATTTGATTTTAATAAAGTAGAACCATTTAATACATCTTATTTAAGTGGTTATTATGCAGATAGTCGTGATGTTGATACTGATACATATGAAACGCAAGCAGAACTGGTAGCAACTCCTATTGCTAGAACAGCATTATCTAAAGTAAAAGAATTTAGAAAATATGGTTGTTCTATTCCACAATTATCTCTTATAGCTAGTGATGCTAAAGTAGCGTATTATCCAGTTTACTTTTTAGCTATTAGAAATAAAAATGAAGATTCAGTTAGTTATGCTGTTGTTAATGGACAGACAGGAAAAATTGCAGTGGAAATGCCAATAGATTTTAAAAAATATTTATTTATGACTTTAATAATTGCGGTGCCATTATTTATTTTACTTAATTTTATTTTTACTTTAACTCCAACTGTTTTGGTTATTACAGGACTTGTCTTTTTAACTATTATATTAGTATATTCTATTTTCCAGAATGGTAGTTTATCTAAGAAAGAAAATTATACAGATGATGTAGGATATCAAAATGTTAAGAAGAAGTTAAATATTGATACTAAATTAATTAAAACTAAAAAGAACTACTTAAAAGAGATTTTAGCGATTATTATTAGTATTGCGGTATTAATACTTAATCCAGTGGAGGATATGATTTATTATGGGGCAATAATGGTGTCTTTTGCTTTAGCACTTTTATCAATTAAAGATTTAGTTAAAAGATATAATGAACTTACTACGAGAAAGTTAGATCAGTTGGGTATAAGAGGTGGTGATGAAAGTGAATAAGAAATTAATTTTTATAGTAGCTTTATTCTGTTTCTTATTACCATTTAAAGTAAGTGCTACTGGTTACAAAGCTATTTTAGATGATGAGGCAGATTTGTTTTCTGAAAGTGAAGAAGAACAATTAAAAGAAAAAATGCAAGAGTTAGTAGTTTATGGAAATATTATGGTAGTAACTATTAGCGATAATTCAACTTCTACAAGTTCATATGCTGAGAGTCGTTATCATTCAGAGTTTGGGACTAGTAGTGGAACAATGTTTATAATTGATATGGATAATAGAAATATTTATATATTTTCAGATGGGAATAATTATGGTGTTATTAATAGTCGAGTTGCGACAATAATTACAGATAATATTTATAGATATGCTTCACAAGAAAAGTATTATGAGTGTATGTATGAAGGATTAGATCAAGCTGGTAAGGTGTTGAGTGGACAAAGAATAAGTCAACCAATGAAATATATTAGTAATCTTATTTTAGCTTTAATTCTTTCGGCAAGTGCTTGCTTTATCTATACTGTTAGTAAATTTAGATTAAAAAAATTCTCACGTGGAGAATTAGAAACATCAATTACTAAGTCTTTCAATGTAAATAGTGTTGAGGTTAGAAAAATAGGACAACATCGTGTATATAGTCCGCAGTCTTCTGATTCTGGAGGAGGCGGTAGCTCCGGCGGCGGAGGCGGCGGAGGAGGAGGCGGTGGAAGCTCCGGTGGAGGTGGAGGCCATAGCTTCTAAAAAGATTGTTAAATAAAACATTTAGGATTTATCTTGAATGTTTTATTTGTTTGAGGTATTTTATTAGTAGTAGGTGTAGTTTATATGAGTAGTAGTGAAGAAAAAGTTATTAATTATTATGTATTATGTAATAGATTAAAGAATGTAATTAGAACAGGCTGGAAAGATTGGCATGTAAATAGAGAAAGAGTAGAGAGTATTGCGGAACATGTTTTTGGAGTACAGATGTTAGCAATAGCTATGAAATCAGAATATAAATATGATCTTGATATTATGAAAGTTATTTATATGCTTGCGATTCATGAACTTGGGGAAGCTGTAATTGGTGATTTGACACAATTTCAAATTGAAGCACATGAAAAAGAAAAGATTGAACATGAAGCAGTACATAATATTTTAAAAGATATGCTTGATGGTGAGGAGATCGAGAAGTTATTTTTAGAGTTTGACGCTTATGAAACTAAAGAGGCTCAATTTGCTTATCAATGTGATAAGTTGGAGTGTGATCTTCAATGTAGGCTTTATGATCAAGAAGGTTGTGTTGATTTAACTAAACAAGAGGGAAATAAGACTTTTGATAAGGTGAAAGATATGTTTGATGCTGGTTTAAATTGGTCAGAAATGTGGTTAGAATTTGGTCGTGGAAAGTATCCATATGATGATAATTTTAAAGCTGTATCACTTTATGCAGAAAATAATATTTTAAAAGAAGCTTCTATTTTTAGTGAGGAGAAAAGTGCATGATTTTTAAAAGAGGAAATATGATTTGTTTTATATTTCTCTTTTTTGATTAGTACTTGCAAAATGGAATTAGATAAATATTTGAAGATATAAAGGAGATGTTTTTGTAATATGATAGATGTAATTATTCCAGTTTATAATACGCCGTTAGAGGATTTAAAAAGATGTTTAGATAGTATTGATAGTCAGACATTTAAAGATTATACAGTTTATATTATCGATGATGGTAGTGGTGAAGTGACACATAAATGGTTAGATAATTATGTTACTGACAAAGATAATTTTATAGTGAGACATGTTGTGAACGGAGGAGTTAGTAAAGCTAGAAATTTAGGAATTGAAATTTCAAATAGTAAGTATTTTACTTTTTTAGATGCAGATGATACGGTTAGTGAAAAGTTTTTAGAAGAGGCTTTTACTTTAATAGAAGAAAATGATTTGGATTTAATTGTTGGTGGATATAGAGAAATTTGTGATGGCGAAGTTCTTAGAGTGAGAAATTCTTTAGAAGATTTAAAGATTTATGAAAATGATACTTTGAAGTTATTTTTGGATAAGTTAATTTCTGGTAAAGTTCAAGAAGATAATAAGGAAATCGGATTAGCTCCATTAGGAAGGATTTATACAAGATTATATCGTAGAAGTGTTTTAGGTAATTTAAGATTTAGAGAAGATGTCTTTATGAGTGAAGATACACTTTATATGATAGAGCTTATGAAGTTGGTAAAAAGAGTAGGACTTACTAATTTAGTTTGGTATGATTATTACTTAAATAGTTATTCAATAAGTAATAAGAAGTTAGATGAGAAAGTTATTAAAAGAAATTTAAAATTTATAGAGGAGATTTATCTTTTGATGAAGAGTGAAGTAGATCCACGTATTAAGAATAGTTATAAGATACGTATTTTAAAAGGAATTAGACCTTTATATGAAAATGTTTCTGTAGAAGAGAAGAAAAATATTTTAGAATTGGAATATGTAAAAGAGGGACTTTTGGGAATTGATCTTAGTGGTTATAAGGACATTTTAAAAGAAGAAGAATTTTTAAGAGAGTTGAATTTGAATGAAGGTATTAATAATAGGTAGTGTTGGGAGTGGAAAGAGTACTTTTGCCAGGAAGTTAGGAAAGATTTTAGATACTCCAGTTTATGAAATTGATTCAATAGTACATGATGATGAGAAGAATGTAAAGAGAACTAATAGCGAGCAACAAGCTATTATTAAAAGGATAGATAAGAAGAAAGATTGGATTATTGAAGGAACGTTAAGAAAAAACTTAGATAATTTACTTTCAAAAGCTGATAAAATTATCTTTCTAGATATTCCAGTTAGAGTAAGAAGATTTCGCATATTTAAAAGATTTATTAGACAAAAATTAGGAATTGAAAAGTGTAATTATAAGCTATCTTTTAAAATGCTTACTAATATGTATAAGTGGACTAGAGATTTTGAGAGAGAAAAGGTAGATTTTTTAGAAAGACTTGGGGAGTGTCAAGAGAGACTTATAATAGTTAAAGATATTAATTCTTTTGTTTTAGATGACATAAAATAGATAAAGAAGTTTAAGAAGATAGAGGTGTTTATCTTCTTTTATGTTTATGCTATAATGTTTTTACTAATAAAGATTTGGGTGAGTTGATGAATAGTTTTAAAGAAATAAAGAAAAGGGCAAAAGATAATTTATTTAGTCATTATTTTTTGATTTCTTTTACATGCTTGATGGCTGCTTTTATTGGAGTAGAGTTTGCAGGTTCAATTGCTTTTGCATCAGGAATAGATTTAGAAATTAATACAGGTACTAGAGGTGTACTTGCGACAATTATTAATTTATTTACGTCTAATACAATATTTAATTTTTTACTTAAGACGATTAGTTCAGTTATAGGATCAAGAGAAATTGCGAATATTATTTTGACAATTTTAGCTTTTTTGGGAACTTTGTCTTTTTGGGCTTTAGTAAAGAATGTTTATAGAGTAATTGCAAGGAGAGTAGTATTAGAGGCTAGAATATACGAGAAAGTACCAATTAATAGATTTACATTTTTACTTAAAGTAAGAAAATGGATGAAGGTTTCTTGGACTTTGCTAGTATATAGTTTTTATTATTTTTTATGGAGTCTAACAATAGTTGGTTATTTTATTAAAAGATATGAATATTTTTTAGTTCCATTTATAGTAGCGGAGAATCCGGATTTATCAGCAAAAGAAGCAATTTCTTTATCCAGGAAGATGATGGATAGTCATAAATGGGAAGCATTTTTATTAGAACTTTCTTTTATTGGTTATGATATTTTAGGTGTTTTTACATTGGGACTTACACAGGTATTTTTTAGTAATGGTTATTTTCTTACTACTTGTACAGAATATTATGCTGTACTTAGAGGAGACTATATTAAAAGTAAAGATGAAGGATATGAGAAGTTATTTGATACTTATTTGTATCAGAAAGCAACTAATAAGTTATTAAAGGAGACTTATGGCGATGTTTATCAGTTAATGGAGAAGGAAGAAGAGGTTAAGCTTCCTGGATTTAGAGGCTTTCTATATAACTATTTTGGTATTAACTTGTATAGTGAAAAGAAGGCAAAAAAATTAGAGAAAAGTCTACTTAATCAATATAAGATTAGTTATTATAGTGATATGATTAAGGGCAGAGTATATCCTACTAGACTTTATCCAATGCCAGAGAAGAAACAGAAGAAGCATTTTGAATCTTTTAATTATATGAAGAGTTATTCAGTTTATAGTTTGATTTTAATGTTTTTCTCTTTTTCAATGATTGGATGGCTTTGGGAAGTTTTACTTCACTTAATTTCTGATGGAGAGTTTGTGAATAGAGGAGTTTTGCATGGGCCATGGTTACCGATATATGGTAATGGAGCTTTACTTATAATTATTTTATTGAAAAAGTTTAGATCGAAACCAGCTTTGGAGTTTTCTTTAATTATCTTTTTATGTGGAATGGTTGAGTATTTTACAGCTGTTTATTTAGAGATGAGATTTGGACTTAGTTGGTGGGATTATAGTGGGTATTTCTTAAATATTCATGGAAGAGTTTGTGCTGAAGGATTGATTGTCTTTGGACTAGGTGGTATGGCTGGAGTGTATTTACTGGCACCTCTTTTTGACAGATTCTTTAGTAAGTTTAATATTAAAATTGCTTATGGGTTATGTGTTGTTTTATTAGGATGTTTTATATTTGATAAGATTTATAGTGGTAGATATCCAAATACAGGAAATGGTATATCTTCAGATAAAGTGAATACAAAAGAGGTGGCATATAGTGATAGCGATAATGTTGGCGCCAGTTTATATTTTAGTTAATTATTATGTAGTTAGATGGTTAATTAGATGGGTAGAATGTTGTAGTGAGTTTTTTAAGAAAAGGTGGGTTCGTTATTTAATTGTAGGAATTTATATTTTCTTTGCTAGTTCATTTATAGTAGGATTTTTCTTACCGTTTAGAAGTATTAAGATAGTTGGAAATTACTGGTTAGGTGTTGTGCAATATATTTTATTATTTGTTATTGGGTTTGACTTGATTAGAATTATTTTGTTGAAATGGAAACTTATAAATGAGAAGATTATTCATGCAAGAAAGGCATTTATTTTAGTTGGTATTTTATGTTTTCTTGTGGTTGGAACTTTTTCTACTTACGGGGTCATTCATGCGAAAAAGATAGTAGTTAATAGTTATCAGGTACAGATTGATAAGAAGGTTGATAAATTTTCTAATTTGAAAGTGGCTTTAGTATCTGATTTACATTTGGGTTACAATAGTAGTCTTAGTCACGTTAAGAAGATGGTAAAATTAATTAATGAGAGTGATCCTGATGTGGTAGTAATTGCGGGAGATATATTTGATAATAGTTATGAAGCTATTTATGAACCTGATAAAATTATTCAAGAGATTAAGAAGATTAAAACAAAGTATGGAGTTTACGCTGTTTATGGTAACCATGATATTGATGAAAAGATTTTAGCTGGATTTACTTTTTCTTGGAAGAAAAATAAGAATTTAAATGATCCTAGGATGACTAGTTTTCTAGAGAAAGCTAATGTTAAATTGCTTAGAGATGAAAGCTTGTTGATTGATGATAGTTTCTATTTAGTTGGAAGAATTGATTATCATAAATATGGAATGGAAGTTGAAAAGAGAAAAACAATAGAAGAGTTAGTTTCTTCTTTTGATAAGAGTAAACCAATTATTTTGATAGATCATGAACCATATGAATTAGAGGAGATTGCGAAGGCAGGAGTTGATTTAGATTTATCTGGTCATACTCATAATGGACAGATGTTTCCTTCTAATGTATTTATTAAATTTATTTGGAAAAATCCACATGGACTTTTAAAGGTTGACAATATGTATAGTGCCGTTACAAGTGGAGTTGGAGTTTATGGACCTAATATGCGTGTGGGAACAACGGCAGAGGTTATGGTTTTGGATTTATCGTTTAAGAAGTAGTGATTACTACTTTTTTGTTTTGATTTTAAAAATTATTAAGATATGTTAATATGGAGGTAGGAAGTAGTATGTTAGAAAAAATAAGAATGTCTTGTGATTATGTTAGTGAAAATAGTCAGTATGTAACAATTAATTATGATAAGTTGGATGAATATATTAAAATTATTGATTGTGGAGAGGTAAAGTTTTGGTTAAGTAGTAATCCTTATGGTTTATTAGATATGAAAATTGATAAGTTAATTAACTTTATGTTATTATTTGACTCAATTGATTATTGCTTTTGGGGAGAACCTAAATGGACAATAGATACAAATGAAGGCAAAAAGGATGGGTCAGATGCTTTACTTTATGCTTTATTAAATTATGTGAAGAAGATGGAGAAGGTTGACTTTTCTAATGTCTCTTTTGAAGAGTTTTCTAATATCTTAAATGGTAACGTTGATATTCCTTTTCTAAGAGAAAGATATGATACAGTAGTTTCAATATCTAATGTTGTTAAAGAGAAGATGAATGGCAATTTTTATAGCTATATTGAAAATGTTAGTAGTGATGTGGAGTTGTTTGATATTATCATTAATAATTTTTCTTCTTTTACTGATGTAAGAGATTATGATGGTAAAAAGATATATTTTTATAAGTTGGCTCAATTATTGACTTCTGATATTTTACATATTAGAGAACTTCTTGAAGGTATTAAGGTTGATTATAGTCATTTAGTTGGTTGTGCAGATTATAAGATACCACAAACATTAAGGGCTTTAGGAATATTAGAGTATAATCTAGAGTTATCACAGCTTGTAGATAATAGGAAATTGATAGATATAAATTCTAAATACGAGGTGGAAATAAGAGCTAATATGATAGCTGTCATTAGTTATATCACTTCTAAGTTGAAGAGAATTTGTTCTATTGATGTAAATGATTATTTGTTTTTAGCATCTAAGAAAGTGAAAGCTGTAGCAAAGCCATATCATTTATGTAGAAATAAAAACTATTAGTGATTCTTAGAGTAGAATTTGAAAAGTGAAAAAGACTTCATTGATTGTTCAGTGATGTCTTTTATTATGAAAAAAATTTTTGTTGATTGTAATTTAATGGATGATGTTTTGATGTCTTTGCGTTTTAAATTCTTTTCAATATTTTCCAATCTGTTCGATATAATAGTTTGAAAAAATATGATATGATAGGTGTATGGAAAATTATTGGAACAGGAGAAATTTTAAATGACGGATATAGAAAAATTTTTAATTGAAGCTAAAAAGCAAACGTATGCTAATAGTTCAGCTGAAAGAATATTAAATACACGATTAAACTCTAAAGATTATGAATATAAAAAGGGTAATATGATTTATCATGATACTTACTTTGGTGGAACTAGATTTATTGGTGAAGAGGTTGTTTATGTAGATAATCAAACTTATTGGGCTATGAATTATTATGGTGTTACTTTGGATGAAACTTTGGGAGAAGAAGCAATGGATAATGCTCTACGTCCTGCATTAATGCGTGTTGGAGAAGATGGAAGAGTAATTCCTGTAAGAGGACCAAAAGAATTTGTTAATGGTGAATATAAATATACTTTTGAAGTAAATGGTGATATTAACTGTTTTGATGGCATTGAGACAATATATAAGAAGGATAAAAAAATATATGAATTAAAGTGTAGTGGTGGGTTAATAAAATAAGAAATAATGTGAATTATAATGGCTAAATGCATTAGCAATGTGTGATGGTGTAATCATAATTAAAATAATACTCTTCAAAAAATGTGGGTAATTTGAAAAAAATGTAAAAAATATAAGTGTAGGATTTATAGTAAAATGTATGAAAAAGTAATGGCTATATGAATGGACATTTACTATGATATGTAATTGCGGATATATTATAAAGTGAGATAAAGTGCATTTAGTGAATGAAATATAATTAAAAATTCTGATTAAATTTGAAAAAGAACTGTTGGAAAAGATGAGGAAAGGAGAAAAATATGAACATATATTTAACATCATATGGGGTGGATACTAGATATAGGGATTATATGAATAGTTATGAAGATATTATAAGTGTTTTAAAAAATAAAAATGTTGCAATTATTCCAAATGCTAAACTAGCATCAGAAGATAGAACTAATTCAAATGTGGCTAAGGAAGAGTTTACTAAAAATGGTATTAATTCTAAAATAATTGATTTAGATAAGCAAGATCTAAATATTGAAAAGTATGATGCCTTATATTTAAGTGGTGGAGAACCTAAAAATTTAATGGATTCT
Organism: uncultured Bacilli bacterium; assembly: GCA_934162125.1. Taxonomy (GTDB): domain Bacteria; phylum Bacillota_I; class Bacilli_A; order RF39; family UBA660; genus CAG-877. The sequence continues at coordinate 169,551 of CAKPHU010000002.1, read as the reverse complement.
ATAATTAAATCTAATAATTATGAAGTTATAAAGAAATTTATAGATAATGATGGTGTAATAATTGGACAATCTGCTGGAGCAATGATATTTAATAAGAATTATCTAGACACAACAACTGGAGAATTATTAGTAATGAATAATGGATTTGATTATTATGATAAAATTATTGTTCCACATTATGATAATTTACCGAATGAATTATTGGATAAAATTCCTAGAGATATTTTAAAAATCAAGGATAATGATAATTTATATAAATTAGATATAAAAGAAAATTGTGGAAATGACGAATAATGAGAATAAAATAAATATCGATTGATGAGTGAATGGTTATGAAAAAATAATTAAAGCTGTATGAATAAAAAAATCACTAAATTATTTTTATAAACTTACTATATTTTTACTAAAAAGACTATAAAAATATTGATTAGTTGAATAAAGAGAAAACGTTAATATAATTAATAGAAATGGAGGTAATGATGAAGATAATTGGAAATACTTATTCTGACAATACTTTTGAAAATATAAAATATATTGATGATTACGGAAATGAATATTGGTATGCACGTGAATTGCAAAAAGTATTAGAATACAAGGATTGGAGAAATTTTCAAAAAGTAATAGATAAAGCAATTTTATCAGCAAATAATAGTGTTTCAAGCAAAGAAGATTGGGTTGTTGAAGTCAACAAGCCAATAAAAACTGGTAAAGGAAAAGAAGAAGTTATTAGAGATTATAAACTATCAAGGTATATATGTTATTTGATAGTACAAAATGCTGATCCGAGTAAAGAAGTTATTGCTTTAGGACAAACTTATTTTGCAATTCAGACAAGAAAGCAGGAAATAACTGAACAAGAATATGATTCTTTGTCAGATGATGAAAAAAGATTTTATCAAAGAAAATTAACAAAACAGGGTAACTATACGCTTCAAAAAGTTGCCTCAGCTGCTGGCGTTAAAAACATGGCTGAATTTCATAATGCTGGATATAATGGACTTTATAATGGCGAAACAGCTGATGATATATTTAAAAGAAAAAAATTACGCTATAGAGAAGATATTTTAGATAATATGAATGAGGATGAGTTGGTTGCTAATTTATTTAGAATAAATCAGACTAAACAAAAACTTTTAAAGGATAATGTACAAGGTGAAAAAGAAGCAAAAGATGTACATTATGAGGTTGGTAAAAAGGTAAGAAAAGCAATTGCTGATATAGGTGGAATGATGCCTGAGGATATGCCAACTCCTGAAAAGAGTTTAAAAGAATTAGAAAAAGAAAAAAAGGAATTAGAAAATAAAACGAAAAACTGAATTTTTTTCGTTTTAGGTATATTTTTCCAGAAAAAATATTCAAAAAAATAAATTATGACTTATAAAAAAGAAAGTGAAAAGTATGGACATGTATTAAAAAAGAAAAGAGATGATAGTTAAAAAAATTCCATCAGTCGGAATTAACTGATATGTGGAGAGTTATGAAAAGCTAAAGGAAAGGAGATTATTAATGGAAGATAATAAATTAATTATATATAAAAATAGTGAAGGCAATATTATAGTAGATGCTATTTATAAAGATGAAACTTTATGGTTATCACAAAAAGGAATGTCAAAAGTTTTTGAATGTTCTACAGATAATATAGGTTTACATTTGAAACATATATTTGAAGATAATGAATTAGATAAAAAATCAGTTACCGAGAAATGCTCGTTAACTGCTGATGATGGAAAAAACTATAACACAACTATTTATAGTTTAGATGCCATAATTGCAGTAGGATACAGAATTAATTCTAAAAAAGCAACAGAGTTTAGAATATGGGCAACTAAAATATTAAAAGAATATATGACTAAGGGTTTTGCTTTAAATGATGAACGTTTTATAAATGGAAATAAATATGATACAAAATATTTTGATGAATTATTAGAACGCATCAAAACAATTAGAGTTAGCGAAAGAATGGCATATCAAAAAATTACTGATTTATTTATTGCAACAGCAACTGATTATAATCCAGAGTCAGAAGCGGCTTATACTTTTTTTAAAATTGTTCAAAATAAATTGCATTATGCTATAAGTGGACATACTGCTGCTGAATTAATATATAGTAGAGCAAACTCAGATAAAGAGCATATGGGACTAACTAATTGGAAAAATTCTCCTGATGGTTTAATATATAAATATGATGTAGTTATTGCAAAGAATTATTTAAGCAAAGAAGAAATGAATAATTTGAAGGATTTAACAAATTTATTTTTGGTATTTGCAGAGGATGAGGCAAAACAAAGACATGTGATGACAATGAAGGATTGGATAGATGCAACTGATGATTTATTAAAATTTAGAAGAAAAGAAGTATTAAATAATAGTGGCAGTATATCTCATAAAGAAGCAGTAGAAAAAGCTGAAAAAGAGTATGAAAAATTTAGAGTTATACAAGATCAAAAATATATTTCTTCAATGGATGAATTTTATCAAAAATATTTAGAAGAAAATAAAGATAATAAGTAATATATTTTATAAAAAACTTTTATATGAGGTAATGAAGAAGGAGTGTTTGGAAGAATTATGGAGAAAATAAAAAATAATAAAAGAATATCAATTTTAAAATTTATTTTTTTAATCAGTCTATTATATTATGTATTCTGGATTATTTTGTCTATATATTTCTTTTTTCATGGTATTGATTCAGGTTGGGCTATGCCTGCAATGAGTAATGGCGATTTAATGTATGGATTTGAAGCTTTTTTTAGTGGTATAATTATATGTATATTATATACAGTTGAATTATTTTGGTTTATTCCCCTATATCAAGTAATTTATTTAATATATAGTATTATAAATTATTTACAAGTTGCAAAAAGGAAGTGTTAATAAATGGATATGTATCAAAAAAGAAAAATCAGAGCAGAAAAAAATAATGATAACGTGAAAAGTTTTTCAAAAGTTTCCATTTCGTGATTGATTATGATTTATTTAAAAATTTTGAAAACACTTATAATATAAGGACTTTAAGCAAAAATGCTCTTGCACGTTTTTGATAAAAATATCAAAAAAATGGCTAAAAATTGAAAAAAAGTCTAAAAATATACTAATTTTCAAGGTAGTATTTTAGACTTGAAAACTCAAGTTAAGATTGGTTGATATGAGGCAAATCTATGGAATACATAATACAAAATAATAAATCAAATTATGATTAAATGATAAATAATATTATTAATAATAGAAAAGGTAAAGTATTTTTCCTTTTTAATAGTAAAGAAGTAGAACTTCCTTTTAATATATATGTGTATGATAGTATTGAATAGTTTGTTAATCGGTTAAGAAATAGAGTAGTGTAATAAGTAAAAATAATCAATAATAATAACTTGTTTCAAAATTTAAATAAAAATAAATAATGGAGGTTAGTATTTATGAAGGTAAATAGAATTCATATTGATAATATTTTAAGCTATGATAACGAAATAATTGAATTCAATAAAGATTTAAATATTATTGTTGGAGCAAATGGTTCTGGCAAATCAAATTTAATGAACATAATTATATATTTGATAAAAAGATATTGCTTCAGAAATTATGAAATATCTAATATATATGGTCCAGAACGAGTAGGTATGAATCAATATTCTATTCGACAAAAGAATCCTTTATATAATTCATCAGAGGATTATTTTTTGCAAAAACATAAATTAAAAGCTAAAGATAGTAGTTTAATAGATTTGAGTATTGAGTTTGAAACGAATGATATTCTAAACTTGAATGAAATAAGAAACAAAAAGGAGTTGATTTGTGAATTTTTGGACAAAGCAATTGGTAGTATTAGTTTTATGGAGGATAAATATCAAATAGATAAAAATGAAGTAAAAAAAATATTTGATATAAATGATAATGATTTATGCATTGGTGAAAAATTAGTATTAGAAATTCGCGAAACAGAACATGGTTGGAAGATAGAAAACGATAATGAAAAATATTATATTTATATGAAATATTTTAGTTTGATTGTAGATATTTTAAATCTTATGAATGTTAAACATAATATAAAAAATCCTTTTGTGTTTTTTGAGGCTTATAGAAATAATTCGAGTGAAACAACAAAGGTTGGAATTACAGAATTTAATAATCAAGGATATACAAATTTACAAACTTGGCAAAATTTATTATCTCTTAATTATTCAATTGGCACTAATAGTACTTATATAATGTTGGCAACTAAAAAATATGGGAAAATGATGCGAAATGCAGTTGAAAAAGAAAACGGATTGCAAGAATTTTATGGTTCTGATGATTATATGCGACTTAAGAAGTTTTTTAAAAAATTTGAATATGATATAAATTTAAAATGTATTTCACCATCGAATAACATTTATCAGTTTTATTTATTAAAAGACGGATTGGAAATTGAAATTGATACAATTAGTAGTGGTGAAAGAGAAATAATTAACTTTATATTTGGTTTGTTTTTAGAAGAATTGAATGATGGAATTGTAATTATTGATGAACCTGAATTACATCTTCATCCTAACTGGCAAAAAAAATTAATTCAAATATTAAAGAAAGAAGCAGAGAATAAAAATATACAAATTTTATTTGTAACACATTCTTCAAGTTTTATATCTTATAATATACTAAATAATATATATAGGGTTTATAATGATAATGGATTTAGCAAATGTATGAGAATAAGTTATTCAAAAAATAGTAATGATGATTTTAGAAAAAATTTAACCGTTATAAATGCTACAAATAATGAAAAAATATTTTTTTCGAAAAATGTTATTTTAGTAGAAGGGATAACCGATGAAATATTATTTAAAAAAATATACGAATCAGAAATCGGAAAAATTCCAGATGGATTGGAATTTGTTAGTATAAATGGAAAAAAGAATTTGAATAATTTCAAAAATGTACTAGATAAATTACAAATTAAGTATTTTTATATAGGAGATTTTGACAATTTATATGACTTTGAAGAATTAAAATATTTATTTAAAACAGATAAAAAAGGCCAAAAAGAAGATTTGAAGGAGAAGAAAAATCAGAGTTATGCTGTATTAGATTTATTAGATTCGATAGATAAATTTATTAAAGATAATAATGAAAAAAACTATAATAAACTGAAAAATAATTATAATTTATATAATGAAAGATTTGTTAAAATTAATCCTAATATTTCAACAGGAGAACAAAAAATAATAGATGATTTTATAAAAAATAAATATGATGAAAATTTTTATATTTTAAGATTGGGAGAAATTGAAAATTACTTAGGGACAGGCAATACTGACAAATCAGTAGGATTTAATAAAGTAATATCATTTTTAAGTAATAATGATATGTATGATAAATTTAGAAAAACAACTGAATTTGAAGAACTAAAAGTAATAATAGAAAATATAAATTCAAAAATATGTGGAAGTAAATAAAAAAATTATTTAATGTTGTAGCATATCTTCGTTTATTTAAAGAGGAGTTTGTAATGAAAAAGAATCTAGTAGTATAACTAATCAAAAAAGAACATCTAAAATGTAAAACTTATTATAGTTATTATAGAACCAAGAACTGAGAAAATAATAAATCGATATCAAAAGGTATATTAGATGAATTTATAAAAAAGAATGGAAGTGATAAATAATGGATATGTATCAAAAGAGAAAGCAAAGACAAGAAAAGAAAAATAATAATGAATCCAATAAAAATAGTATTAACTGGTACCCTGGACATATGGCAAAGACAAAAAGAGAGATTAGTGAGAAATTAGGACTTATAGATGTTGTTTATGAAGTCGTTGATGCTAGAATGCCATTATCATCTAAAATTGTAGACATAGATGATTTAATTAAAGATAAACCAAGAATAATAGTAATGTCTAAATATGACTTATGTGACAAGAATGAAACTGATAAGATTATTAAGTATTATGAAGATAAGGGTTATAAAGTTGTACCAGTTGATTTAATGAGTGGGGAAAACGTTAATAAAATTATTGACTATACATTAGAAATTATGAGTTTAGAAAATGCTAAACGTAAAGAAAAGGGCATGAGTCCTAGAGTTGCTCGTGCACTTGTTGTAGGGGTACCTAATGCCGGTAAGAGTACTTTGATTAATAGACTTGCTGGTAAGAAATCAGCAGGAGTGGGTAATACACCAGGATTTACTAAGAATCTTAGTTGGATTAGAGTTAATAAGGATGTAGAATTACTTGATTCACCAGGTATTTTATGGCCTAAAATGGAAGATCAAGAAGCAGCACATGTTTTAGCAGCTCTTTCTTCTATTAAAGAAGAAATATTAAATCTTGATCAGATTGCAGTATTTATTCTAAGAAAATTATTTGAACTTTATCCAGAAAGATTAAAAGAACGTTATGGTATTGTTGAATTAGATGATGATTTAATTGAAGCATATGAAATGATAGCAAAAAAAAGAGGTGCTTTATCACGCGGTGGTGTAGCCGACTATGAAAAGGTGTCAAATATTATTATTAATGATTTAAAAAATGGTTATTTTGGAAAAATTACTTTTGATAGGCTATAATGATATAGAGGCGATTAAAAAATGGATAATTATGAATATGAAAGAAATTTAAGAAATGAAGACATTAAATTCATAGCTGGAGTAGATGAAGTTGGAAGAGGGCCTTTAGTAGGACCAGTAGTAGCAGCTTGTGTTGTATTGCCAGAGGAATTTAATTTAGATGGACTTACAGATTCTAAAAAGTTAAGTGAAAAGAAGAGAGATTTTTTCTTTGAAGAAATTAAAAAACAAGCTTTAGGATATGGTGTAGGTATTATTGATGAAAAAAAGATTGATGAAGTTAATATTTATGAGGCTACTAAGTTGGCTATGAAAGAAGCAATTAAAGAGTGTCAAAAGATGTGTAAAATAGAACATATTTTGATAGATGCAATGCCTCTACAATTAGATATACCGACTACTTCAATTATAAAAGGAGATTTAAAGAGTATTACAATTAGTGCTGCTTCAGTAATTGCTAAAGTTACCAGAGATAGAATGTTATATGAATTAGATCAGAAATATCCAATGTATGATTTTAAACATAATAAGGGATATCCTACTAAGAAACATTTAGAAGCAATTAATACTTATGGTGTTCTTGATCAACATCGTAGAAGTTATGGGCCAGTTAGTGACTATTTGGCAAAAAATAATATAAAATAATCTTATTTTTAGTAAGATTTTTTTATTTTTTGAAATATAATACATATAGAAAAAAGTATTTGACAAAAATAAATTTAGTTTGTATAAGTAAATAAGGAGCGTGTATTAATGGAAAAAAAATTAGTAATTGTAGAAAGCCCTAGTAAAAGTAAAACTATTGGGAAGTATTTAGGTAATGAATATAAAGTAGTTTCTTCTAAGGGACATATTAGAGATTTGGCGACTACAGGTAAATATGGACTTGGAGTTGATGTTGATAATGGATTTAGTCCTTCTTATATTCCAATAAAGGGAAAAAGTGGGGTTATTAAAGAATTAAAGAAAGATGTTAAAGAAAGTTCCTTAGTGTATTTAGCAAGCGACCCTGACCGTGAAGGAGAGGCAATAGCTTGGCATTTAAAAGATGCATTAGGTATTAAAGATGATAAATATAGAAGAGTTCGTTTTAATGAAATTACACATGATAAAATTTTAGAAGCAATTAATAATCCAACCAGTATTGATGAGGACTTAGTTAAGAGTCAAGAGACTAGAAGAATTCTTGATCGAATTATTGGTTTTAGATTATCAAAGTTATTACAAAATAAGATAGGGGCAAAAAGTGCTGGTAGAGTACAGAGTGTGGCTTTAAAACTTATTGTTGATAGAGAAAGAGAAATAGAAGCATTTAAAGCAGAAGAATATTGGACAATTACAGCAGTTTTTCCAGAATATGAGAGTAGTCTTTTTAAATATAAAGATGAAGATATTGAATTAAAGTGTGAAGAAGATGCAGATCAGGTTCTTAATAATTTAGGTGATGATTATAAAGTAATTAGTATTGAAGCTAAAGATAAAGCAAAGAAGAGTAAGGCTCCTTTTATTACTTCTACTTTGCAACAAGAGGCTTCTACTAAGTTAGGATTTTCCGCTAAAAAGACTATGAGTATAGCTCAGAAATTATATGAAGGTATTGATTTGGAAAATGAAACCGTAGGTCTTATTTCTTATATGAGAACAGATTCTATTCGTTTATCAGATGATTTTGTTAAACCTGCACAAAAATATATTAATGATAATTATGGTAGGGAATATATAGGATATGTAAAAACAAGTAATAAAACAGAAAATGTACAAGATGCACATGAAGCTATTAGACCTACTAGTATTTTAAGAGAACCTTTAAAAGTAAAGAAATATTTATCTGGTGATGAATTTAAATTATATAGTTTGATTTATAAAAGAACACTTGCATCTTTGATGAGTGATGCAAAGGTTAAACAAACTACTATTATTTTTGATAATAATGATTATAAGTTTAAAACAACTGGTCAAGTTTTAGTATTTGATGGTTACTTAAAAGTTTATAGTGATTATGAAGATAGTGAAGATAAGATTTTACCAGAGTTAGAAATGAATGGTATTTATAAAGCTAATAGTGTAGAGAAAGAACAACATTTTACTAAACCACCAGCAAGGTATACAGAAGCAAAACTTATTAAAGAATTAGAAGAACTTGGAATTGGAAGACCATCTACTTATGCTAAAATAATAGATACAATTAAAGAAAGAGATTATGTTACTATTGAGGACAAGAAGTTTAAACCTACAACAATGGGAATTGAGACTACTGATAAGTTACAAAGTTGCTTTAGTGATTTAATTAATGTAGAGTATACAAGAGAAATGGAAGAGGATTTGGATAAGATTGCTGAAGGTAAATTAGTTTGGAATGATGTTTTAAGTGAGTTTTATAACTTATTTGAACCAAGGGTAAAAGATGCTTTCAGTGATATGGAAAAGAAGGCTGCAGAAGAGACTGGAGAAGTTTGTCCTAATTGTGGTAGTCCTTTAGTAATTAGAAAAGGTCGTTATGGGGAGTTTGTTGCTTGTTCTAATTATCCAGAATGTAAATATATAAAGAAAGAAGAAGTACAAGAAGTAGAAGTTTGTGATTGCCCTAACTGTCATGGCAAAATTGTAGAGAAAAAGAGTCATAAGGGTAAGATCTTCTATGGCTGCAATAATTATCCAAAATGTAAAATGGCATACTGGGATAGACCTATTGGAGAAATGTGTCCAGAATGTGGTAAAATGTTAGTTGAAAAAAATGGAGAAATTAAGTGTAGTGAATGTGAGTATAAGAAGTAGAGATACTTCTTTTCTTTTGTACTGATTGACGTTTTTTCTTTGTTCTGTTATAATATAGCGTAATTTAGGGAGCGTAGTGTGGAATGAATGATTTTGATGTAAAGAAGAGAATACAGAATACTATTATTGTAGCAAATGTTAATGAGGATTATAGTATGACTACTGCCAAGAATGTAGTTGTAGATGTTTTAAGAGCTACTGATTCTTTATTTTGTCAAGAAGAAGTTAGTTTACTTAGTGCGGATTTTTTTAAGAGTATGAACCATTATCAAGGACCTCTAAGCTTTGAAGAAAAAAACGGTCAAATTTTTATTTCTTCTAATAGAGTACCAGTTTTAGCAGTTTTAAAAGTACCTTATGATGCTTTTGATAATGAAGCGATGGTTAGTCATTCTGTTATGAATGGGACACCTAGATGGTGTAAGAAGGCTATTTCTAGAGGCGTTATTTTTGGAAGTCATGGGGTGTTTTTTAATCACGGCGGTGGAACTAATTTTATTTTATCTCTTCCAGATTATAGAAATCATGGATCCGTTACAAGATGTTTAAAGTATCGATATGTTCCAGATGGAGAATATGAGAAGAAAATTTATATTGATAGGCTACGTAATGTGAAGACTGTGGTTGATGGTGATAATATAACAATGACTTCTTATAATCCTTTTTCAGTCTTAGAAAATGGACAGATAGAAGAAAAAGTTAAAAAACGTATTGGTTAAATGTTTTTTGTGGTAATATTTAAATAGTAGAGGTGATTATAATGAACGGGTATTATTGTTTATTAGCTCGTAGTAGAAAGACAAATCAGATATATAGTATTCCTTTGTGTCAAGATGATTACTTAGGTAATGGTAATTATATGGAATCTAGATTTTTACCTTTAGCTGGTATTGATATTTTTACAATGCATTTTGGTAATGAAGAACAGCTTTCTAACTATTTAAAAAAGAGTAATTTAGTGCCAGAAGGTGAAAATATAGATATTTTTATTGGATATAGATATCGTTATAAAAATGAAGAAAAATTAAAGATGCATGAAGTCATTTATGGAGTAAAAAAAGGAAGATGTGATGATTTAACACATATTGCAGAGGGAGAAATAAAAGGTCATGATGTAGTAGAAGAAAAGAATCATATTCTTGATAAGTTTGTTTCTAAATTATGTAGTGATAGAACTTATTTAGCGGTTATTAGAGATGCAGGTAGTTGTTATGGAATGGATCAACAAACAATAGAGACTTTTACTAAAGCAGTTGATTCAAAAACATCTCCATATCAAATTAAACATAAAAATCCAAAGCTTTGTTCTCAATATGGTTTATTTAGAGGAATAATTTTATCTTTAAATTCTTATGATAAGATAAAAGTTGCGGATAGATCTTCTTATACAGTTGCTCATAATAAATATTTTGGCGATAAGTTAAAGGCTAGAAATGTACTTAGATCTAAAATTATGTATTATTGTGATCATGATGTGGATATTTATCAAAGCGGTATGTTTGGTAATCCTTTTGGGGATGAAGTTTATATGGCAGAAAGAAAAAGAATACCATTAAAATATTCATGGGAAGAAGATACTAAGAAAGAAGAAGCTAAGAAGGAAGAACTTAGAGATATGTTAAAGCCACTTCCTAGAACGGAAAATAGGCCTTTATATGTTAGAAGTATTTTACTTAATTTGGATAAACATACTTTTGTTCAAGGAGATAATGGACGTTATACATTTAATTTAGCTAATCTTGAACATGAAGTTAATAGAGATGAACTTAAAGTCTTGACTGGATCTATAACAGGAACTTTAGCTAGAGCTCTTTTCTTTCATTCATTATATTTGGATACTAAAAATAGAGAAGTTTCACTTTTGGGTTATGTACCATTTGATACAATGGATAGTGTAAATGCTTATCAAAATGATATAGACAAACTATTAAAAGATGAAAAACGTTTAGAAAAAGCTTATACGTGGTGTAAGACTTATGAAAAAGTAATGGGAAGAGGACAAAAGAGTGGAGAAAGAGGAAGTAATACTATCTAAGTATTTAGATTATTTGAAATATGAGAGAGCATATTCTAACTATACAGTTTTAAGTTATCAAAATGATATTTTAGAGTATTTAGATTATGTAAAAGGAGAAGCATTAAATTTTTTAAAAGTAGAATATGGGGATTTAAGATTTTATCTTATGTATTTAAAAGATACTAAGAAAGATAGTAATGCTTCTATTGATCGAAAGCTTAGTGCTTTGAGAAGTTTTTATAAATATTTAGCAACTGAAGGCTATGTTAAAAATAATGTTTTTAAACTTGTTACTGGCTTAAAAAAAGAAAAGAAGTTGCCACGATATTTTGAATATAACGAATTAGAAGAATTATTTAAAGTACCAGATTTAAGAACTCCTTTGGGACAAAGAGATAGATTGTTACTTGAAATGTTATATGCCACAGGAGTCAGAGTTGGAGAGTTAGTTTCTATTAAAGTTACTGATATTGATAGAAGTAGTAGGCAAATCCTAATATTAGGTAAGGGTAATAAAGAGAGAATTGTCACATATGGAGAATATTGTGAAGAGATACTACAAATGTATTTAGAAGATGGATATAAAAAACTTAATGTAAGTAATAGTCCTTATCTGTTCTTAAATAAATTAGGTGGTCCTATTACAGAACGTGGAGTTAGATATGTACTTGATCAAATTATTAAAAAGACTAGTTTGACTAAGTCCATTTCACCACATGTTTTAAGACATAGTTTTGCGACTCATTTACTTAATTCTGGTTGTGACTTATTAACTGTTCAGAAATTATTAGGGCATGCGAGTATTAGTGCGACACAAATATATACACATGTTAGTACTGATAGATTAAAAGAAGTTTATTATAAGAGTTTTCCAAGAGCTAAAAAATAGCTCTTTTTCTATAAAATTGCTTAATTTACTTTAATTTTTTTTTTAATTTAGATATAATGAAAGTGGTTCAAAAGGATGTGATGGTAGATGGATCTAAATTTTTCTTCAAAAGAGGAACTATATGAAAGAGTAAAACCAGCTTTAAGAACAAAGAAGAGTGAACTTGATAAATTAGGTTTTTCTTATATATCTTTACAAGATATTTGGGCTTATTTAGCAGAAACTAAATGGAAAAATGGTAAAGATTTAATGCTTTCTGATATTGTTGATGATATTTTGAAAGTTAATAATGAAGAAGTTAATTCATATTTTAAGAATATGGAAGATCAATCTAGGAAAACATTATATTTTGATAATAATTAATTGAGGTGAGAATATGAAAAAAGGTAATAAGAATAAGAAAAGTAAAGTAATTATTACAACAACTATTATGGTTTTAATAGCTGTATTAATTTGTTTCTTATTTGTACCACTTTTTAAGAATCTTAAGTTTGGACTAGATTTACAAGGTGGTTTTGAGATTCTTTATAAGGTTGAGTCTATTGATGGTTCTGAAATGAACAGTGAAAAGTTAAAAGCTACATATAAGACTTTATCTAAAAGAATTGATAGTTTAGGTGTAAGTGAACCTGAAATTATTTTAGAGGGTAACGATAAAATAAGAGTAAAACTTGCAGGAGTTACAGATCCTGAACAAGCACGTAGTCAATTATCTACTGTGGCAACTTTATCATTTCGTGATACAGAAGATAATTTATTAATGACTAGTGAAGTATTAAAAGCTGGGGGAGCTAAGATTGGACAAGATTCATCTGGTAATCCAGCAGTTGCATTAACAGTAGCTGATAAAGATAAGTTCTATGAAGTTACAAATAAAGTTAAAGATTATCAACAAAATATGATAGTTATCTGGCTTGATTATAATGAGATGTCAGATAGTTATAGTAAAGAAGCTAGCTTATGTGGTACAAGTGGTTCTAGATGTTTAAGTGCAGCTAGAGTATCACAAGGATTTGCGAGTGACGTCATTATTCAAGGAAATTTTACTTATGATGAAGTTAGCAATTTAGTTGATTTAATTAATAGTGGTTCTTTACCTAGTAAATTAACAGAAATATCTTCTAAAACAGTTGGAGCTTCATTTGGTGATGATACTCTACAAAATACATTGATAGCTGGAATTATTGGTGTTATATTAATTGCTGCTTTATTGATTATTGTTTATCATTTCGCAGGTTTCATTGCAAGTATAGCAGTTTTATTATATACATTCTTAGTATTCTTAATATTCTGGTTAGTAGGTGGAGTTTTAACACTTCCTGGTATTGCTGCTGTTGTTTTAGGTATAGGTATGGCAGTTGATTCAAATGTTATTACTTTTGCAAGAATTAAAGAAGAATTATATGCAGGTAAGAGTTTACCAGTAGCGTTTAGAGAAGGTAATAAAAATAGTTTTAGTGCTATATTCGATTCTAATTTAACTACTTTGTTAGTAGCAATTATAATGTTTATTTTTGGTGAATCTAGTATTAAAGGATTTGCTACAATGTTAATTATTACAGTTTTAGTTACAATGTTTACAATGGTATTCTTGACAAAGATATTATTGAAATTATTTGTTAAGACTGATTACTTTAATGATAAGACAAATTTATTTATTAAGGTTAAGAAAGATGATATTCCTAATGTTAATAAAAACGAAGAACCAAAAGTACAATTCTATGAGAAACTTGATTTCTTAAAAAATAGAAGAATATTTGCAGGAATTTCAATTATTATTATTTTAACAGGTTTTATAACTATGGCTTTCTGTGGTATGAACTTAGGTATTGATTACAAAGCTGGTAGTGATATTACTATTGTTACAAATGATAAATTAACTAAGAAGGAAATTAATAAAGGTTTAAGTAGTCTTGGTTTAAAATCAAGTGATATTACAATTGGAGATAATGAAGTTGTTATAAGAATTGATGATGCTCTTGATGGAGATAAAGTAAAAGAAGTTAATAGTTATTTTGAAGATAAGTATGAAGACGCTAAAGTTAATATTGGGGTTGTTTCTAATATAGTAAAACAAGAATTAATTAAGAATGCTATTTTAGCTGTTGCACTTGCTTTCTTAGGAATAATTGTATATGTTTCATTTAGATTTAAATTTAGTTATGCTGTTGGTGGAGTTGTAGCTCTTATGCATGACTTAGCAATGATATTTGCTTTATTTGGTATATTCCATTTTGAAGTTAATTCAATGTTTATTGCAGCACTTCTTGCAATAATTGGATATTCAATTAATAATTCAATAGTTACATTCGATCGTATAAGAGAAAATTTAAGAAAAAATAAAGAAAAATTGACACAAGAAAAATTTATGGATATTTGTAATAAGAGTATAGGAGAAACATTTACTAGATCTATTTATACTTCTATTACAACTTTAATACCAGTTGTAGCACTTATAGTTTTAGGTTCTAAAGAAATCTTTACTTTTAATACTGCTATGTTAATAGGTCTTATTGCTGGTACTTATTCATCATTATTGATAGCTCCTGCTTTATTTATGGATATCGAAAAGCATAGTCTTGGAAAACCACAAAAAAAGAAGAAAGTTTATCGTGATGATGTAGAAGAAAAAATGGTTAAAGGAGTAAACTGTTAAGTTAGGAGATGGTTTGAATGTCAAACTCAAATATGAATGTAACTTTTGAAGATGTTTTGGATAAAGCAAGTCTTTATATTGAGGATTCAGACCAGATAGAAGTAATAAAAAAGGCTTATCAGTTTGCTTTTGATAAGCACAGTGGACAACTTAGAAAAACTGGTGAGCCTTATATTATTCATCCTTTACATGTTGCTTATATTTTAGTAGGAATATATGCTGATTATGAGACAATATCAGCAGCTTTAATGCATGATGTATTAGAAGACTGTGATTGTACATTTGAAGAGATGGAAAAAGAGTTTGGTGAGACTATTACTAGACTTGTTAACGGGGTTACTAAACTTAGTAAAATTAATTTTTCGACAGAAAATGAGTATTTAATAGAGTATTATAAAAAAATAATAGTAGGTATGAGTGAAGATGTTAGAGTAATTATTATTAAATTAGCTGATAGACTTCATAATATGCGTACTTTATGGGCAATACCGGAAGCTAAGCAAAAAATTAAAGCACGTGAAACTTTAGATATTTTTGCACCAATAGCTCATCATTTAGGTATTCATAGAATTAAGAGTGAGTTAGAAGACTTGTCTTTGAGATATTTAAAGCCTGATGTGTTTTATGATATTGCGGAAAGACTTAATAAGACAAAACTTGAACGTGATAAGACAGTTTTTGATATGCAAAGAGAAGTATCTGATTTACTTACAGAACATCATATTGTTCATGAGATTAAGGGAAGAGCTAAAAGTATTTATAGTATCTATAATAAACTTGATAAGGGTAAGAAATTTAGTGATATTTATGACTTATTAGCACTTAGAATCTTAGTCGATACAGAACAAGATTGTTATTTAGCTTTAGGTATTATTCATTCTAAATTTAGACCTTTACCTAATCGTTTTAAAGATTATATTGCGATGCCTAAACCTAATATGTATCAGTCACTACACACAACTGTTTTTGGAATAGATGGATATTTATTTGAAATTCAGATTAGAACTTATGAGATGGATGAGATTGCAGAAAATGGTATTGCTTCTCATTGGGCTTATAAAGAAGCTGGTGGTAGTACTGGAAAAGCAGACTTGCAAAATAGAACGGAACAGAAGTTACAGTTCTTTAAATCAATTATTGATTTATCAAGAGAAAAGATTAGTAGCGAAGAGTTTGTTAGTAGTGTTAAGGATGAAATACTTAATGATAATATTTATGTATTTACTCCAAAAGGAGATATCATAGAGTTACCTAGAGGAGCAACACCATTAGATTTTGCTTATAGAATTCATAGTAAAGTAGGGGAAACTACCGTAGGAGCTATTGTTAATAATAATATTGTTCCTTTGGACTATGAACTACAAGATAATGATATAGTTAAGATTAATACAAATAAGAGTTCAACACCATCTAAAGAGTGGATTAATATGGTTAAGTCTACTCAAACTAAAAATAAGATTAAGAGTTTCTTTACGAGAAACGAAAGAGATGTTTATATAGATAGAGGAAAATATTCTTTAGAAAAAGAACTTCGAAAGAGAAAACTTGTTTTTAGTGAATTTTTAAGTGATGAAAATGTTAAAAAGATTTGTGAAGAAATTAAAGCAAATGATTTAGAAGAAATATATTTAATGATTGGTAATGGAAGACAAGCTGTTGGTAGTGTTGTTAATATTATCGATAAGAGTCATGATCAAGTAGTACCAAAGCAGGTAAAGGTTACACCACAGAGTATTGATGCTGATATCATAGTTAGTGGAATTGATAAAATTAAAGTTAATCTAGCTAATTGTTGTAATCCAGTATATGGTGATGAAATTATTGGTTACATTACTAAAGGAAATGGTATTAGTGTTCATCGTGTTACTTGTCATAATGTTTTTGATTTAGATGAGAGAGTTCTAGAAGTTAAATGGAACTCTAATGCGAATAAAAGATATTTAACTTCTTTACTTGTTTATAGTAATACTAGTGAAAATAATATGTTAAATTTAGTACAATCTTTAGCATTATTAAATATTAGTGTTGATGAAGTTAAGATTATTAATAAAGTAGATAATCTTATGTATGAAGTTAATTGTTATGTAACAGGACTTGAACAAGTAAATAAAGTGATTCTCAATTTAGAGAAGAGTTCTTTTGTAGAGAAAGTAGAGAGGATAATGCGATGAGAGTATTAGTACAAAGAAGTGGAAAAGCTAGTGTTGTGGTTTCTGAGAAGATAGTTGGTAGTATTGATAGCGGACTTGTTTTACTTGTTGGTTTTACTGAAGGTGATACTAAAGAAAAGATCGAATACTTAGCTAAGAAGGTTGTTAATCTAAGAATATTTCCAGATGAAAATGGAGTTATGAATAAAAGTATTTTAGATTATGGAGGAGATATCTTATCAGTTTCTCAATTTACTTTATATGCTAACTGTGATAAAGGAAATAGACCTAGTTATATAAAAGCTATGAAGAATAGTGAAGCAGAAAAGTATTATGAAATGTTCAATGAAGAATTAAGAAAATATATAAAAGTTGAAACTGGAGTTTTTGGAGCAGATATGGAAGTAAATCTTACTAATATTGGACCAACAACAATATGGTTAGAGAGGTGAGATAATGTTTAAGAATAAGTTTAATTATCATTTAATTAATTGGCTTGCTTTATTAGCATTATTATATATTGCTTTTTCAAATATTAATTTATGGTTAGGAATACTTGGAAAAGTAATTCAAGTTATGGCACCATTTATAATTGCTTTTGCCTTTGCTTATGCACTTACTCCTTTTGTAGAGTTTTTACAAAGAAAAGGATTGAGTCAGAAACTAGCAGTTACAATAACTATTTTGGGTACAGTGATAATTATTGTAGGATTATTAGTTATTACATTACCACTTTTATATGATCAATTAACTTTATTAGTTGGAATGGTTGGAGATATTACAGATAATATTGATAGTAAGTTTCATATTAATTTAGGAGATTTTGAACTTAAGATTACAGATGCTTTAAATTCTACTTTGAAAGATTTAAGTACTGTTATTTCTAATACAACATTAGACTTTATTAATAAGTCACTTAGCTTTCTTAGTAAATTTATAGTAGGATTTGTAGGATTTATCTATTTCTTAGCTGATATGGATAAGATCCGTAAGTGGATTAAGAATGTTACTTTATCATTTAGTAAGAGATTTTATAATTATGTTAAGTGCATGGATCATGAGTTAGGTAATTATTTAAAAGGACTTGGAATATTTATGATTATTCAGTTCTTTGAATATAGTTTCTTATTCTTTATTGTAGGACATCCCAACTGGTTGATTCTTGGTATACTTGCTTGTCTTACTACGGTTATTCCTTATTTTGGAGGAATTATTACTAATGTTATTGCGATTATTATGGCAAGTGTTGTATCTGTTCCTTTAGTTATTGCGACTATTGTGATATGTTTAATCTTTCCACAAATTGATGGATATGTTATCTCCCCTAGAGTTTATGGTAAGACAACTGGAGTTAGTCCTTTGATTACAATAATGGCTGTTTCAGTTGGTGGTACTTTAGCAGGTATGTGGGGAATTGTTTTAGCTTTACCAACATATTTATTAATTAGAACTACTTATAAATTTTATGAAGATGAAATATCTGAAGGAGTAGACAAGATTAAAGAAAAGGTTAGTTAAGAGAACAAATAAATTATTAATATTAAAGGGTATATGTAGATTATACCTTTTTTGTTTGAAGAAATATTAAATTAATATTTAAATAAAAAAAACTATTGTTTTAATTAATCTTTTGCGTTATAATAACTTTGTTCTTGGAAGGAGTAAATTATTGATAAAGCGGAGAGAGAGTATGGTTGGTGAAAATACTTGTTTAGAGATAATTGAAGACATCCACAATATAAGAAAACGGGTTACTACGTTATAGGTATTTGAGTTAATAAAATAAGGTGGCACCACGGAGAGATTCGTCCTTAGGGTGTTACCTTTTTTGCTTTTATAGGAGGTAAATAATGATACAAAGACAAAAAGGCTGTATTGATTTATATGGCAGAGAAGCTAAGATATGGAAATATGTTGAGAGTGTAATTGATGCGACAATGGAAAAATATAATTATAATTATATTAGAACACCTATCTTTGAAGCAACAGAGTTATTTCATAGAGGAGTTGGAGAAACTACTGATATCGTTACTAAAGAGAGTTATGACTTTGTTGATAAAGGAGATCGTAAGATTACATTAAGACCAGAAGGAACAGCTGGAGTAGTAAGAAGTTATATTGAAAATAAGATGTATGGAGATCCAAATCAACCTGTTAAAGTTTATTATAATGGGACAATGTATCGTTATGAAAGGCCACAATCAGGTAGAGATAGAGAACTTACACAATTTGGTATGGAAATATTAGGTAGTGATGATCCTCTAAGTGATGCAGAAATTATTAGTGCAGCAGTTAATGTTTATAAGATGCTTGGATTAAAAGAGATTAAAGTTAATCTTAATACACTTGGAGATACTGAAAGCCGTAATAATTATCGTGAAGCTTTAATCAATTACTTCAGACCACATATAGATGAATTATGTGAAGATTGCATGGATAGATTAGAGAAGAATCCACTCCGTATTTTAGATTGTAAAGTTGATAGTGATAATCCATTATTATTAAATGCTCCTACAACTTTAGATTATTTAAATGATGAGAGTAGAGATAGATTTGAAAAAGTACAAGAGTATTTAGATATTATGCAGATAAAGTATGAAATAAATCCAAGAATTGTTCGTGGACTTGATTATTACAATCATACTGTATTTGAAATTGAAGCTAAAGTAGAAGGCTTTGGTTCTAATAATGTTATTGGGGCTGGAGGAAGATATAATGGACTTGTTAATCAATTAGGAGGTCCTGAAACTCCATGTGTAGGATTTGCTTCAGGTATTGGACGTCTTGTTATGGCTTTGGAACTTGAAGAAGTAAAATTACCTATTGTAGAAGATGTTGATTTATTCTTGATGTATGTTAATGAAGATGAGAAAAAATATGCAGCTTATTTAACACAAGAATTAAGATTAGCTGGTTTTATAGTAGAAACTGAATATACTGGTCGTAATTTAAAAGGACAATTCAAACAAGCTGATAGATTAGGTGCTAAGTTCTTAGCAATATTAAATAGTGAAGATTTAAATAATAATGAAGTTAAAATTAAAAATAATAAAACTAAAGAAGAAGAAGTTATTAGTTTAGACGTTTTAATTTATTATTTAGATGAAAAGTTAAATTGTGGTGAAGAAGAGTATGAAGATGAATGCTCTTGTGGAGGAGAATGTCAACATGAATGTTCTTGCCATGAATGTCATCATGAATAGTATATAGAGGTGTAAATATGAAAGAGATTGAAAATAATAGTTTAAGAATTAGTAATGTAGGAGAAGTTGTGACACTATATGGTTGGGTTCAAAAGAAACGTGACCTTGGTGGAGTGGTTTTTATCGATTTAAGAGACCGTAGTGGAATTGTACAATTAGTAGTTCGTGATAAAAGTGATTTTTATGAAGAAGCAAGTAATGTTAAAGCAGAATATGTTTTAAAAGTTACAGGTACTGTTAGTGAAAGAGAAAGTAAAAATCCTAATCTTCCTACTGGTGACATTGAAATAGAAGTAAGTAATTTTGAAGTACTTAATACAAGTAAAGATATTCCATTTGAAATTACTGATGATACAACAGCTCTAGAAGATACAAGACTTAAATATCGTTATCTAGATTTAAGAAGAAGAAAACTTACAAATAATTTAATTACTCGTCATAAGATTACAATGGCAGTTAGAAATTTCTTAGATAATGAGAGATTCTTAGAAGTTGAAACACCAGTTTTATGTAAATCAACTCCAGAAGGTGCTAGAGACTATTTAGTACCTAGTCGTGTTAATAAAGGAAAGTTCTATGCTTTACCACAATCACCACAAATATTTAAGCAATTACTTATGGTAGGAGGAATTGAAAGATATTTCCAAATTGCGAAATGTTTTAGAGATGAAGATTTAAGAAGTGATAGACAACCAGAATTTACACAAGTAGATATTGAAATGAGTTTTGTAGACCAAGAAGATGTTATGGATCTTACAGAAAGACTTGTTGCTAGTGTATTTAAAGAAGTTAAGGGTATTGATATTAAATTACCTTTAATGAAGATGAAATATGATGATGCTATGGATAAATATGGTTCTGATAAGCCAGATTTAAGATTTGAAATGCCTATTTGTAATATTACAGAAATATTTAAAAATACTAGTTTTTCAGTATTTAAAAATGTTATTGATGAGGGTGGTATTATTAACTGTTTAGTAGTTAAAGATGCAGCTAGTCAATATTCTCGTAAAGGACTTGATCAATTAACAGAGTTTGTAAAAACTTATAAAGCATCAGGACTTGCATATTTGAAATTTGAAGATGAAGTATCTGGTAGTATTGCTAAAGTTGTTAGTGAAGAAGAACTTAATAAGTTAAAAGAAATGCTTAAAATTGAAAAGAATGATTTATTACTTATTGTAGCAGATAAGAAATATAGTATTGTTAAGACTTCTCTTGGAGCATTAAGATGCAAACTTGGACGTGATCTTGGATTAATTAAGAAAGATGATTACAAATTACTTTGGGTTGTTGAATTCCCTTCATTTGAATATAGTGAAGAAGAAGGAAGATATGTTGCTTGTCACCATCCATTTACAGCTCCACTTGATAGTGATGTTGATAAACTTATTAGTGATAAAGAACATTGCTATTCTAAAGCATATGATATCGTTATTAATGGTTATGAAGCTGGTGGTGGATCAATTCGTATTCATAAAGAAGAAGTACAAGAAAAGATGTTTAGAGCACTTGAATTATCAGAAGAAGATATTAAAAATAAATTTGGTTTCTTCGTAGAAGCTTTAAAATATGGTACTCCTCCACATGGTGGACTTGCACTTGGACTTGATAGACTTACAATGTTACTTTCAGGTACTGATAATATTCGTGAAGTTATTGCTTTCCCTAAGACAGCTAGTGCTTCATGCTTAATGAGTGAATGTCCTAATACTGTATCAGATAAACAGTTAGATGAATTAGGAATTAAAGTAAAATAAAGATACGGAATTTATCCGTATTTTTTCTTTTGTTCTTTATACTTTTTTAAACATTTATGATATACTTAAATAAAGATGGTGATCTTGATGAAAAATGATAAGAAGAAAGTTAAAACTAAACTTAGACAACAAGATATAAAAAAATATTCAAAAACAGAGATTGATCATGTTATTTTGAAAATTAAAGAAAAAGAATTACAATATACGATCTTGTGTGTCAGTATAATAGTTTTTATCGTTTTAGTTAGTGGTTATGTAATATTTTCAGCTATTCAAAATACTAGTAGTAATAATACACTTAGAAATGGTAATTTACTTATAGATTATAAAGATACAAAATACGGTTTTGGTGATGTTGTGACGATGAGGAAAATTAAGCCTCTTAGTGATGACAGGGGAAAGAAACTTAATAATTATCAGATAAAAGTAAGTAATAAGACTATTAAAGATATTAATTATGTAGTTAAACTAGCTTATGATCAAGAAATGATGGAATTAGATGAATGCAGTGATAGGTATTTAGCTCTTTCTAATATTAAGTATAGTATTAATAATAGTGATGCTTTGGTATTAGAAAATGAAAAAGAAGAAATCATTTATAAAGGAAAAGTAAGAGCTCATAATGAAGATGTCTTAAATATAAGTATTTGGGTAAGTGATACTTATAAAGAAGATTTAAATAAACATTTTCATGGTAAATTTATAATAGAAGAGACAAGGGAGACAACTCCTAGTTTGGAAAGTGTTGGTGAAAAATAATGGATATTATTAAAGATAATTATCAAGTAGATGATGGAAAAATAATTTATCGTAGAGCGAATATGTATGATAATTTTATAGAGATTGCAGAACTTATTTATAAGAGTGATCCATATATTTATCCTTACTGGTTTGATGATGATATTAGAAGTGGAGTTAGAGCTTTAAGTGAAATGGTTGCGACAGAGGGAACAATCTTTTACTTTCAGAATTGCTATGTAGCATTTGATAAAGAATCTAATCAAATCGTTGGAGTAATATGTGCGATAGATAAAACTGTTGATTTAAACTATAATTATGATGCATTACAAGATATAGATGAAAAATATAATTATACGATAGGTAGTTATATATTTGATTTAATTGATCAAGTAGAGAAAGATAACTTTATGTCGTTGTTGGCAATATGTGTTAATGAATCATATAGAAATAGGCGTATCGCAACTTCAATGTTAGGAAACTTTATAAGACAAATGGAAGCAGTTGGTTATAAGGAATTTCAGACAGAAGTTTTACTTCATAATTTAAGAGGTAAGAATTTATGTCATAGTTTAGGATTTAAAGAGATGAATATCTTTATGGGGTTTGATGGAAATAATCCTCCACAAACAGAAGTTGTTACTTTCCTTAGAAAAGAAAACTATTCTTTAGCTGATTTTAGATAAAAATAAAAAGCACTATGGTGCTTTTTCTGTTAGATAAGATTTTATAATTTTATTTGTAAGTTCTGGATAAGTTAGATAAGAAAAGTGAGAAGCGTTTGGATAAATAATTAGAGCTGAATCTTTAATTAGCCTGTTTATTTTATAAGCATCTTTTAGAGGTGTGTCTATATCTTTTTCACCCCAGATGATAAGAGTATCAGTCTCAATAGATTTTAAATAATTTTTAAGATCACAATTTATGATGTTTTTAAATGTTTGGTGCATACCTGGTGGAAGATTTTGATAATCATTTGAAGCAAAGTGTTTGACAAGTAATTGATGGTAATATTCTCTTTTTAGAAGGGGAAGAAGTTTTAGTGATTTCTTTAAAAATTTGTAGGTTTTTTCTCTAATAAATTGTCTAAGAGTTTTTTTCTTTTTAATAGGGGCAACATCAATAAAGATCATTTTCTTTATTTTTTCTTTATAGTAACCAGTTAGAAGAGTTGCGATTCTACCACCAAAAGAGTGAGCTATGATGATAGGAGAAGTCTTAATTTCCATTTTGATAAACTTTTTGATTAGAATGGCATAGTCATAAATAGTTAGATCTTTTTGAGGAATGGGACTATTACCAAAACCTGGGTAGTCAATTATGTAAATAGAGTAAGAATCTTTAAAATAATTAATTATATTAAAGAAAGTTGTACGATTATTTCCCCATCCTGGGAGTATTAATATGGTATCTTGACTAGTGCCATATTTTTCGTAATATAGGGAAATATCATTAGTTTTAAAATACATATTATTCACCTATAGTAATGTATGAGTTGACACTGATTAAGTGAAAAATACTTGTTGGGAAAATAGGAGTGTGGTATAATTAAATTGTCAGAAAGATGCGAAACCGACTTTTTTAAAACCGACTAAATTAATGATACGGGAGTTCTGATCAGTTATCGGTGTTGAAGGCCTCTATTCATAGAGGAATCCTAATGATAGCGTACGAACACCCACCTGTAACAAATACAGGTTTTGTCATTGTTAGGACGCTCTGGTCTGACTTTTTTTGTGCCTTTTTTTCGTTGTGTTGAAAAGAAGATTGTGCTATAATAAGCGCTAAAAGAGAGGTGTTGATACAATGTTAATATTTCCTATTGTTAATAACGGAAGAATATTAAATGTTAAAGTGTCTTTAAAAAACGCCTCTAAAATAAAAAGACGTGTTCGTATAGATAATATTTTAGTTAGTGATATAAATGTTAATGGTAAGAATTTCTCAGAAGTAAAGTTGTATGAGAACAAAGAAAATAATATTTTACGTTTTATTAGAGAAAATTCAGTTTATCAAAGAAATTTCTTTGTGGCGACAAGATATGCTAGAGAAGAAGAAGTTTATGATTTATATGAAGTGAGTTTGCCACCTAGTAAGATTAATGAAGAGACTGATGCATTGTTTATTAAAGCTTTGATTGATTTGGAAAAAGAAGTACCAGATGTTTATAATAGTAGATATTTGGCCTTGGATCGTTTGGGTTTTGATAAATTGTTTGATAATAAGAAGTTAGCTATTATACGTAATATTGTTTTAAAGGAAAATGATGTTGATAGATGGGAATATTACTTTAGAAGATATGGGGTAGCTGATTTGATAGATACCATATTATTTTTAGAGTTGTTTGAATTTACAATAATTGAAGGGACAACAATTTCAGAAGAGACTTTTACTAATATGATTAAGTCTTTTAGTTATCTTCATACAAATGATAGTAAGAAATTAAAAAGGTATTATGAGATTGCTTTAAACAATAAGAACATTTATGATAAGATGATATATATTAGTGAGATAGTTTTAGGAAAAAAGCTTAAACTTATAAAAAGGGAAAAATAGGTGTGTTTATGGAAAAGTATGTAAGACTTGAAAAGGTTATTGGAAAAGATAAAGTTAATGATTTAGGTCAAAAATGTGTTTTAGTAATTGGTTGTGGTGGAGTTGGCGGTTATGTATGTGAAGCACTAGCTCGTAGTAATATTGGTAGGCTTATTATTGTAGACTTTGATGTTGTCGATGTTACTAATATTAATAGACAGATTATTGCTTTGGAGAGTACTATAGGACAAAAGAAAGTTGATGTTTTAGAGAAGAGACTTAAAGATATTAATCCTAATTTGAATGTTGTGAAGATTGATTCTTTTATTGGAGTAGATAATATAGAAGTACTTTTTAAAGATAAATTAGATTATTTAGTTGATGCTTGTGACTCTATTAAGACTAAGTTAGCTCTTATAGATGAATGTTTAAAGAGGAAGATTCCTTTTGTTTCTAGTATGGGAACTGGTAATAAGTTAGATCCTACAAAATTAGATGTAGTTGATATTAGAAAAACAGTTAATGATCCTTTGGCTAGAATAATAAGAAAGTATATAAAAGATAAAAAAATAAAAGATAAAGTTATGGTTTTATCTTCTACGGAGGTTCCGGTTAAAACAGGTGAGAGGACACCAGGATCTACAGCTTTCGTACCAGGAGCAGCAGGACTTATCTTAGCATCTTTTGTAGTTAGAAATTTAATCAAAGAAAAAGAATAACTTGCGTTATTCGTTTTTTTTTAGAATTTTCTGTATAATCCAATTGCTTTTCCAAGAATGGTTACTTCTTTTAGTATTATTGGTTCCATTGTATCATTTTCTGGTTGAAGACGGAAGTAGCCATTTTCTTTGTAGAAAGTTTTAACTGTAACTTCGTTGTCACTATTCATCGCTACTACGGTATCACCGTTATTGGCAGTATTTTTTCTTTCAACTATTAATATGTCTCCATCATAAATTCCAACATTAATCATAGATTCTCCACTTACTTTTAAAGTAAATATTTCTTTTTTAGAATTTACTAAGTAAGCAGGTAGAGCAAAATATTCATCTGGAGTCTCAATAGCTTCAATAGGGCTACCAGCTGTTACTTTACCTAGAAGAGGAACTTCTACAACGTTTTCATTTTGTTCTAGATATTCATTTGGTACTAATATTTCGATAGTTCTATTTTTACTTGAACCTTTTCTAATATAACCTTTTTCCTCTAATTTTTTTAAGTGGAAGTGAATGGTTGCTGGAGAATTTAATTTAGCTTTAGCACCAATTTCACGAACTGTTGGTGGATAACCATTTTTAGCAATTAATTGTTTAATAATCTGTAAAATTTCTTCTTGACGATCAGTAAGTTTTTCCATTAATTCAACTCCTTTACATTTTAAGTTTAGCATGTTAAGTGTAAAATGTCAAACAAATGTTTTAATCATAATTGACACGAACAATTGTATGATATATAATAAATTTGTAATTGAAAGGAGTGAGGTATATGAAATTAGTTAAATTTTTAGGAAAGGGATTATTATTACTTACAGTTTATAGTTTGATAACATTATGTTTACTCAATGCCTCAGATTATTTACGTAGTATTGAAAATGAAACTAATAGTAATGTTGCTTATAATTTTAATAAGTAAAGAAGAAAACTTATGTTATACTATTACTAGGTGATATATATGAAAAAAATAATTTTAGTAGATGGTAATAACATATTATTTCGTAGTTTTTATGCAACAGCATATCAAGGTGTTATTATGAAAAATTCGAAGGGTTTTCCAACTAATGCTTTATATGGTTTTATTAATATGATGAATAAAATTATAAAAGAAGAAAATCCTTCTTATATCTTGGTTGCTTTTGATAAAGGTAAAACATTTAGACATGATAAATATGATAGTTATAAAGCTGGTAGAATGGAGATGCCAGACGAACTAAAAATGCAATTTCCAAAAGCTAAAGAAGTGCTTGATGCGATGGGAATAAAACATTTTGAGATCGATAACTATGAAGCTGATGATATTATTGGAACACTTGCGAAAATAGTAGATGAAGAAGATCAATTTATTGCGACAATAATTAGTAGTGATAAAGATTTATTACAACTTATTAGTGATGAAGTTACAGTTAAACTTTTAAAACAGACTGGTTATATTATGATGGATAAAGAAGAGTTTAGAAAAACTTATCAAGTAGATCCAATTAGAATGATAGATTTAAAAGCACTTATGGGAGATCCTAGTGATCATATTCCAGGAGTTAAAGGAATTGGTGAAAAGACAGCAATTAGTTTGCTTGCTAAATATGGTAGTTTGGATGAACTTTATAAGAATATAGATAGTGTGACTGGTAAAACTAAAGAAAAATTAGTGGATGATAAAGATAACGCTTATATGAGTTATGATTTAGCAACAATTTATAGAGAAGTTCCATTAGATTTTACTTTAGAAGACTGTAAGTATAATCCTCAACCAACTGAAAAGTTTAAAGATATTTTAAAAGAATTAGAGTTTCATTCATTATTGAAAAAATATGAATTATTAAGTACGGAAGAAATAAAAGAAGAGAAGAAGGAAAATGAAGTTTTAAATATTTTGCCATTAGATAGTTATAAAGATAGGGATTTTGCTTTTTATTTAGAAACTAGAGGAAGTGTTTATAGTAAAAGTGAAGTTTTAGGTATTGGTCTTTATGATGGAGAAAATGGGTATTTTATAAGTAAGGAAGATATAGAAAAATATAAAGATATATTTAGTAATAGTGCTGTTAAATGTACTTATGATTATAAAAAATCTTTGGTGGTCTTGAATAACAAAGTTGAATTTAATAATGTTCAATTTGATACAATGATTGCAGCTTATTTACTTGATTATGTAGTAAAAGATGATATTAGTTTTTTAGCTAAGTCTTTTGAGGTAGAGTTACCAGTATATGAAGATTTATATGGAACTGATAAACGTCCAAAAGAAGTAGGTGAAGAGACATTAGCATTTATATGCTGCAAGAAGGCTAGATTTATCTATGATAGTCGTGAAAGATTGTTAAAAGAATTAGAAGTAGAAGGTGAGATGGAACTATTCAAAGATATTGAGATGCCTCTTACTACAGTACTTGCAGATATGGAAAATACAGGTATTAGAGTTGACGTTAGCTATTTGGAAAAACAACAAGGAGAATTACTTACTCAATTAGAGACTTTAGAAGAAGAAATTTATGAGTTGGCAGGTACTAGATTTAATATTATGTCTCCAGCACAACTTGCAAAAGTTTTATTTGAAGATTTAGAAATTCCTTATCCTAAAAAAATTAAAGATAAAAAATATTCCACTAGTAAAGATATTTTAGATAAGATTAGATTTGTAAATCCAATTGTAGATAAAGTACTAGAGTATAGAACAATAGCTAAATTATATACTAATTATGCAGTAGGACTAAGAGAAGAAGTAAGAGAAGATGGAAGAATTCATACAATCTTTACACAAACTTTAACAAGAACTGGAAGACTTTCTAGTATTAGTCCTAATTTGCAAAATATACCAGCTAGAGCAGAATATTCAAGACTTATTAGGAAAGCATTTATTCCTGATCCTGGTTCAAAGTTACTTTCTAGTGATTATTCTCAAGTAGAACTTAGAGTTTTTGCTTCTATGTCTAATTCTAAGCATTTAATAGATGCTTTTAATAAAAATGAAGATATTCATACTAGAACAGCAGCTGATATTTATAAAATTCCAATGGAAGAAGTTACTAAGGATCAAAGAAGAGCTGCTAAAGCAGTTAACTTTGGAATACTTTATGGAATTAGTAGTTTTGGTCTTTCTGAAGATTTAGGTATTGATGTTAGAGAGGCTAAGAAGTTTATTGATAATTACTTAGAGACATATCCAGGTATTAGAGATTATCAAGAGGAAGAAAAAGCAGATGCTTATAAGTATGGATATGTAAAAACACTTATGAATAGAAAAAGAGTTATTGAAGAACTTAAGAATAAGAATTATATGATTCGTAGTAGTGGAGAAAGAATGGCTTTAAATACACCAATTCAAGGTACAGCAGCTGATATACTTAAGAAAGCAATGGTTGAAATATATAGAGAGTTTAATAAGAGAAAACTAAAAAGTAAAATGTTAATTCAAGTACACGATGAATTGGTTTTCAATGTTGTTTTAGATGAATTGGATGAAGTTAGTAAATTAGTTAGAGATATTATGGAAAATACATTTAAGTTAAAAGTACCATTAAAAGTAGATATTGAGTATGGTGATGACTGGTATGAAGCTAAGTAGGTTGTAAGATTATGGAATATAAATATAATGTTTATAGCGATATTTATCATTTGATATTAACAGGAAAGAAAAATATCGAAGTTAGATTACTTAATGAAAAGTCAGAAAAAATATTAGTTGGTGACTATATTACTTTTAATAATTTAGGTAAAGAAGGGGAACAAATAAGAGTTAGAGTTTTAAATAAAAACATTTATGATAATGTTAGTTTATTGATAGAAGATAATGATATAGAAAAGATTCTTCCTCATTGTTCTGCTAAAGAATTAGAACTTTTATTAATTAAAATATTTGGAGATGTGGTGAAAACTAGTAAGTTAGTTGCTTTTCAATTTGAAGTTGTTAAGTAAATGGTATTAGAGGGGAGATGTTTTTATGCCTGAAAAACCAGAGGTAATTACAGTTAGTAATAGTTTGAGACCAAGATTAGTTGGAAAGAAAATTACAGGGTGTAATGTTTATTGGGATAATATTATTGCTTATCCTACAACTGATGAATTTAAGAGAGAAGTCGTTGGTCAGAAAGTTTTAGATGTTACTACACGTGGTAAATTTATTAAAATTTTATTAGATAAAGATGTATTACTTATTCATTTAAGGATGGAAGGAAAATTTTTCTTTAGAAAGGCTGGAGATGAAATTGTAAAGCATGAACATGTAGAATTTATTTTAGATGAAGATATTAGTTTTAGATATCATGATGTTAGAAAGTTTGGGAAAATGTACTTAATTCCAAAAGAGGAAGTTGATAAGGTTAAGCCTTTAGTAGATTTGGGGTTAGAATTTGATGATCAGAATCTGACAAAAGATTATTTGTATCAGAAGTTACATGAGAAAAAACTATCAATAAAAGAAGTTCTATTAGATCAGAGTATTATTACTGGCATTGGAAATATTTATGATGATGAAATCTTATTCAAGAGTGGTATTAGTCCTTATCGAAGATCTTGTGATATTTCAATAGATGAATGTGATGAAATTATTAAAAATACAAGAGAAGTACTTAGTGCCGCAATAAAACTTGGTGGTACAACTATTAAGAGTTTTACTTCTAGTGAAGGGGTACATGGACTTTTTCAAAATAAACTTTTAGTACATGGCAAGAAAGACGAAGTATGTCCTAAGTGTGGTAATCTTATAAAGAAAGATAAATTAGGTGGACGAGGTACCTATTATTGTACAAATTGTCAAAAGTAAGATTAGAGATTTTTGAAATCTCTTTTTTTGTGTCTTTTTTCTTTTGAAAATGTGGTTTTTATTGACAAAAAAGAGACAAATGATTATTATAGTGTGCTGACTTTAGAAATTTTGATATATTAGAAGTTTTTAGATAATTATTAACCAGTGGGGTTCGGTTGGATAATCGTCTTTAAATTTCTTTTATATAGATTTGTTGCATAAAAATTGTGACAAAACAACAAAATTAATATGGGAGGAATTTAAAATGAAAAAGGCTTTAGTAAATAGTTTGTTTCTTTTATTTATAGCTTTTACATTAATTACTACAGTTCCCGTTAAAGCTAGTAGTATTAGTGTAAATAGTACTATGGATAATGAAGCAATCTATGAAGCTGTTAATAGTAATGATGAGATAGTATTTGAAGCCGGTACTTATACTGATCTTAGTTTTACTATTGCAAGTGAAAAGACTTTTACTACTAATGGAGAAGTTAAGTTCGTTGGAACTGGTGAAGTTGGTAGTGAAGGTGAAATCAATAATGCCATTATTTTAACTGAAAAAGGTAGTTTGACTTTTAATGGTACAGGTACATTTAATTTTTCAGAATATCAAAATGGTATTAGAGTAAAAGGTACTGACAATAAGTTAGTTGTCAACACAGCAGTTACAATAAGTGGAAGTTTAGCAGCTGGTACTGCTGGTTGGTCTGGTAATGGTATTTATACTTCAACTAGTGGTAAGTTTACTGTTGATATCAATAATACAAGCTTAAACTTAGATGGAAATGCTGGTAGTGGTATGGTACTTTACAATGGTACAGTTGCTGTTGTTAATGTAGTTAATGGTCATTTCTCAACATCTAATAACACTATCTTTAATGGTATATATGCACATGAAGGTAAAAGTTTAAC
Organism: uncultured Bacilli bacterium; assembly: GCA_934162125.1. Taxonomy (GTDB): domain Bacteria; phylum Bacillota_I; class Bacilli_A; order RF39; family UBA660; genus CAG-877. The sequence continues at coordinate 137,919 of CAKPHU010000002.1, read as the reverse complement.
TATTAATTTAGATAATAGTACTTTAGATATGAATGGCAATAGAAATAATGGGCTTACTAGTATTGGTAATGCATATGTTTATTTAAATAATGGTAGTACTATGAATGCTTCTAATAATAAAGGAGCAGGTGGTATTAATAATGGACATGTAGTTAGTCGTGATTCTTTTATTAATGCTAATAACAATTCTTATCATGGTTTAACTAATATTTCATTATCAACATTTAATAGTACTGTTACAGTTGATGGTAATGGTTTTCGTGGATTAAATATTACTAAAAGTTTAAGTGAAGTTAGTGATGGTAAAACAGAAATTAATAATTCTATTTTTAAAGTAACTAATAATGGTCAAAGTGGTATTTATTTCTTAAATAGTGTAGGTACTAAAATAACCAATAATTCAGATATTACTACTTGTGGTAATGGTAAGAGTAATCCAAGTAGTACTTTTGCAGGAGATGGAATTGTTGCTTCATATGAAATTTCTATTGATAATAGTTATTTAACTAGTATTGATCCACATTCATTAGCAACTAGTAATACAAGTTTAAGTCCTTCTACTGTTTATATAAAAGAATATACTGTTTATGTAGCTGAAGGAACTGGAGAAGTAGATAGTGACGTTGTTGATGATCCTAATAGCACTCATCCAGAATATACTGGTACAATTGTTATAACTGGTGGAAGTTTTAAAGCTAGTAGTGATGTTACAGTTGATAATCATGAAGATTATGTAGAAAATAGAGAAGATGTAAGTTCAACAGTAGATGTAGTTAATGATCATGGAGAAGATTTATATCGTTTTACTCTTACAACTGATAATAAAGAAGTAGGTGGAGAAGGAAAACATGAATTTACTTATCAATATCATGATTCTTCAGACACTTTAACTTATAAATTTATTTTTGATAAAGAAAATAAAGCTTATGTTTGGACTCCAATCTCAAGACTTTATTATAATGCTACTGAAGGTATGATGAATATTGATGGTTCAACAGCTAAGATGTTAGATAAGTTAGGTTTTGATATTACTATTTATGGTAATAGTATGAATCTTGCCGAAAGAATTCTTGCTAGTGCATCTAGAGAGGATTATGTTTTCTTAGGTTGGTTTATAGCTGATGATAGTGAATTAGCTAGTAAATATGCTGAAGAAGAAAATTATGAAGAATTATATAAATTATTAAATACTGAGTTTACAGCAAGTACTAAGTTAGAATTAGATGGTATGGCTTTAGATGAATTAACAGTATATGCTAAATGGGGAAAGAAAGATACTGGTAAAACAGATCCAGAAATTGATCCACCTCATACTGGTGTTAACAGTGAAGCAAATAGAGAATTATTTATAACATTATTTACTTTACTTCAAGCTAGTGTTTTAGCATTTTATGTAAAAAGCAACTAATATTTGGTATAATATAAATGAAGAGATTTTAAGAATTTTCAAAAATTTGAGAATTCTTTTAGTCGTTTAAATGGAGAAAGAGTATGAAGAAAAAAATAATTAAAATTTTAGTAGTAGTTTTAATCGTTTTGGGTGGTTTATTTTCATGGTGGTACTTTAATAAAGATGAAATCAAAGTCGCAAAAGAAGAAAAAAAGAAAATAGAAATTACAGAAAAGTATGAAGAGATTAGTCAAAATGTAGCTAATCAAGAAAATATCGTATTAGAATATCAAAAACAATTTAATAATACAGATATAGTTGGAGAGTTATACATACCTAATACTGATTTGAAAACACCAGTTGCTCACTATAGTAATAATGAATATTATTTAAATCATTTACTTGATAAATCTTATAGTACTTTAGGTAGTGTTTTCTTAGATTATCGAAATAATATTGATGATCGAAAAATACTTATATATGGACATAATTCTCAAGATATTTATACAGAATTTAGATTTTTAGAGAATTACTTAAATTATAATTATTATTTGGAACATAGTGATATGTATCTTAGAACAGTAGACAATAATTATCATTATAAAATATTTTCTGTTTATGTAGCTATTAATGATTTTCGTCATGTTAACTTGAAGTTTGATGATGAAGGATATGCTCAACATTTACAATGGTTGAAAGATAAATCAGCATATAATACAGGAATAGAAGTTAATAAATATGATAATGTTTTAGTTATTCAGACGTGTTATTTTAATCCAGAAGGATCATATTTAATAATTGCGGCTAAGAGAGTAGATGAATAAATTTGTAAAATAGGAGAAATCCTATTTTTTATTTTTTTAAAATTTGATATACTGGTTATAATATGAGGAGGTATTTCAGTGATATGAAAAAAACTAAGATAGTTTGTAGTATTGGACCAGTATCAGAAAGTATAGAAATGCTTGAATCTTTAACACAAGTTGGAATGGATGTGGCAAGAATTAACTTTAGTCATGCGACAGTTAAGGAAAGAAAGATGATTGCTGATAATGTTAGAAAAGTTAGAAAAAGCACTGGGGCAAATATTGCTATTATGTGGGATACTAAGGGTCCAGAGTTTAGAACGGGAACTTTTAAAAATGGTTTTGTACAATTAAAAGATGGACAAACTGTTAGAATAGTTAAAAATAATGTAGTAGGAAATGAGGAAAGATTTAGTGTAAATCATCCGGAAGCTTTAGATAATATTGAGATTGGTAATACGGTATTTTTAGAGAATGCTTTGATGCGTTTAGAAGTAATAGATAAAAGTGATATTGATATAACTTGTAGAATTATTGCAGGAGGAATACTAGGAGATAATAAGAGTATTAGTGTTCCAGGAGTTAAATTAAATATTCCTTATATTAGTAAGGAAGATAAAAAAGATATAGAATGGGCATGTGATAATGGAGGAGAGTTTATTGCGATATCATTTGTATCATGTGCTGACGATGTTTTAGAAGTAAGAAAATTATTAAAGAAGTATGACCGAGAAGATATGCAGATAATTAGTAAGATTGAGAATGGTCTTGGTGTTACTAATATAGAAGAAATATTAGAGGTTTCTGATGGAGTAATGATTGCAAGGGGAGACTTAGGTTGTGAGGTTGCTAATGAACAATTGCCAATTATTCAGAAAACAATAATTAAGGCTTGTAGAGAAATGGGTAAAATTGCTATTGTAGCAACAGAAATGTTAGAGTCAATGATGAATTCTATTAGACCAAAGAGAGCAGAGACTAGTGATATTGCTAACGCAGTTATTGATGGTGTAGATGCAGTAATGCTTAGTGGAGAAACTACTATTGGAAAATATCCAGTAGAAGCGGTTCGTACGATGGCCGATATTTGTGAAACAACAGAAGAGTATGTTACTTTTGATTATATTGATGATAATGCTAAAGTAGGAGCTATCAGTAATGCTATTAGTGAAAATCTAGTAGAAAGTGCTAATAGACTTGATGCTAAACTTATTTGTGTTACAACACTTACTGGTAGAACAGCAAAACAAATAAGTAATTTAAAACCGCAGGCATTAATACTTGCATTATGTCCTGATGAAGATACTTGCCATTCACTAGCACTTAATTGGGGTGTATATACTGATATTTTACCTAAGTGTAAAAATACAGATGAAGTACTTAAAAACAGTTTAGATAAATGTAAGAAATTTATGAAACTTAAAAAAAGAGATGTTATTCTTATTTCAGGAAATTCTCCTTATTATGGAGCAGATAAGAGTACTAATTTTATAAAAATACAAGAAATGTAGTCAGCTTATTTACAAAATGATGGTCTCTTCTTGAAATTCTAGACTTTCTGTGTTATAATATGTGACTAATTAAAGGGGGACAAATGTTACATTCTAAAAGTATTAGATTAAAGCATCCAAGAACATGGAAAAAACTATTCTTTGAAATTGACCACCAAAAGAATTCTTGGATAAACTAGCAGAATTAAGAAATGAATAATTATATGTGCGGATAAAAAATGGGGGGAAAGTAAAAATGTCAACAATAGAAAATTTAACTGTCAATGATAATCTCTTAATTGAATTAAATAATAGAGGTTTAACAGGTGTACCATCAATCGATCAACCATGGAAACAATTTTATTCACAAGATGATTTAAGTATTGTTATACCTGAAATGACATTAACAGAATATATAGAGTATAAAAATGCAAACCGAATGAGTCTGAATGCTATAAGATACCTTGAAAAAAGAATAACATATGAACAGTTATTGGAAAATATATACTCAACAGCAAAGCGATTCAAAAATAATGGTGTAAAAGAAGATGATTATGTTTCATTAGCTATGCCTTTAACACCAGAAACTATATACATGATATATGGACTTGATCTTATTGGCGCTAATGCAAACTTAATAGATCCGAGAGTTCCAGCAGAAAGAATGAGATTTTATTTAAATTTAGCAAATTCAAGGATGGCTGCAGTAATAAGTAAATATCGTGATACAATGATTCAAGCATCAGAAAAAACTGGAGTTAAACAAATAATTGATGTGTCACCAATAGAATATTTTACTTCTGAAGAAAAAAAGGCGTTAGCATTAAAACAATATTCTAAAGAAGAACTTGTAAGTATTAAAGTTAAGCAACTTTTTCAAGAAATGCAAGATAATTTCAATAATGCAATGTCACTTGTTACAGGAAGGGCCAAAATTAAACAATATAAACAGTTTTCTAAAGATGACTGCTTTGATTTGTCAAGAGTTCCATACAAAAAAGATAGAACTGCAATAACAGAATATACAAGTGGAACAACAGGTGTTCCTAAAGGATTACAGCTAACCGCTTCGGGAATGAATGTAACGGTAGAACAATTGATAAAGACAATTGGAGCTCAGCCAGGAGAGAGCATATTAGCTATAATGCCACCATTCATCAGTTATGGAGCAGTGTGTGGAATACACAATTCGCTAGGAAGTGGCCTAGAAATGATTTTGATACCAAATTTTACTGTAGAAAACTTTGCAGAATTAATATATAAACATAGTCCAAATAATATTATTTGTGTTCCTTCTTTCTTTAGACATGTTATAAGCAATCCAATCTTTAATGAAAAAGATTTGTCAAACATATATAGAGTAATATTTGGTGGCGATAAAACTCCACCAAATTTAGAAAAAGATGTTAATGAATGGTTGGAAAAACATAACAGTAAAGCAAAAGTAATAAAAGGAGGAGGAATGGCTGAATATTCATCTTGTGCCTTCCTTACGCCATACCCTGAGACAAAAAAACCAGGTGTATATGGAATACCATTGCCATTAGTTGAAGCAAAAATAATGAAGAATGATAAAGAAGAATGCGGATATTATGAGATTGGAGAAATATATATACATTCTCCACAACAGATGAAAGGATATTTAAATAACGACACAGAAACAAATGATTTTTTCTATACCGACGAAAATGGCAAAAAATGGGGAAGAACTGGAGACCTTGGGTTTGTGGATATAGATGGAATTTTTTCTTTAACAACGAGAAAGAAAAACATGATAGTTAGACCAGATGGTCACAACGTTTTCCCAAATGAAATAGAAGAAGCAATTTTAAAAACAAATCTTGTTCAGAATTGTGTAGTAATAGGAATTAAAGAAGATGAAGAGTCTAGTGGAGAATATCCATATGCCTTTATAGAATTAAAAAAAGAGTGTTCGGACAAACCTACAGAAAGTTTAAACAAAATTAAAAAAAGAGTAGAAAGTCAAATACCATTAAGAGATAGGCCAAGAGATGATGACTATATTTTAACAAAAATGGCTTATAAGTCAGAAGGAAAATTAGATAGAGAAGCAATGGTTTGTATGGTAAAAAAATAAAAAGAATGTTACAAAAAACATTCTTTTATTTTTATAAAAAATTGCATTATAAACTATTTTCGTATATAATAATGATAAAATATGGAGATGATTACTATATGGGAAATAATTTTTTTACAATATCAGTTTTTTTGTTTAATATTCTATTAACGTGTGTTTTCTTTTCAAAAAAAAGAATAAAAAATTTTGAAACAGAAACTTATCAATACATGGTGATTTTTAGCTTATTATCAAGCATCTTTGCTTTACTATGCTATTTCACTATTAAATACAGCAGCAATTTTGCCATTATTAATGACATTGTCAGTAAGACACTATTAGTATGTTATACAACATGGATTATGTTATTCACTGCCTATATGGTTGGTACATCAGATAAAATAAAAATAAAATATGACAATGTGTTTAAATCAAATATATTCCGAATAATAGTTGCTTTATTCTCTATAATAGTATATGCTTTGCCATTAAATTATCATAACCAAAATAATATAATATATAGTTATGGACCATCAGCAAATTTTGTTTTTTTGGTAGCCGGTATTATGATATTGATTTGGATAGGCATTGTAATAACTAATTCAAAAAAACTATTAAATAAAAAATACTTTCCACTATATGCATTAATATTATTAGGAGGAATAGTAATATATATTCAACATATAAAACCAGAATTATTGCTATTGACATATTTAATTGGCTTTATAACATTTTTGATGTATTTCACAATAGAAAATCCAGACTTAAAGCTTATTCAAGCTTTAGAGGTTGCTAAGGAACAAGCTGATCGTGCTAATGCTGCTAAGACTGATTTCTTGTCTAGTATGTCACATGAAATTAGAACTCCTCTTAATGCTATTGTTGGTTTCAGTAACTGTGTTAATGAATCTAAAACGATAGAAGAAGCTAAAGAAAATGCTAAAGATATTATTAATGCTTCTGGTACTTTACTTGAAATAGTTAATGGTATCTTGGATATTTCTAAGATTGAAGCTGGTAAACTTGAGATTACAAACTCTGTTTATAATGCTCGTAGTGTTTATGAAGAATTAGCTAAACTAATTACTCCAAAGATGAGTGAAAAAGGTCTAGACTTCTCATTCTTTATCGCTCCAGATTTGCCTGAAACATTATATGGTGATCATACAAATATTAGAAAAGTTGTGACAAACTTATTAAGTAACGCTGCTAAATATACAGAACATGGTTTTGTTCGTTATGAAGTAAATTGTATTAACAAGGGAGACGTTTGTAAGTTAGTTATTTCTGTTGAGGATTCTGGACGTGGAATTAAACAAGAAAACGTTGATAAATTATTTACGAAATTCCAAAGACTAGATGAAGATAAAAATACAACTATTGAAGGTACTGGATTAGGTCTTGCGATAACTAAGCAATTAGTTGAATTAATGGGTGGTAAGATCGTAGTTCATACTGTTTATGGTGAAGGCTCTAAATTCACAGTAGTTTTAAATCAACAAATAAAACATGAAGAAGTAAAAGTAATAGAATCTGCACCTAAAGAAACTATTGATATAAGTGGAAAGAAAATCTTATTAGTTGACGATAATGCTTTAAACTTAAAAGTTGCGAAGAAATTACTAGAAAGATTAAATGGTAATGACATCACAACAGTAGAGAGCGGTTTTGAATGTTTAGATAGAATTAAAGCTGGTGAAAAATATGATGTCATCATGATGGATGATATGATGCCAAAGATGTCTGGACAAGAAACATTCAAAGAATTAAAGAAGTTACCTGGCTTTAATATTCCAGTAGTTGCCTTAACCGCAAATGCGATAGAAGGAATGCGTGAAAGTTATTTAAGTCAAGGATTTAATGATTATTTATCTAAACCAATTGAAAAGAATAATTTAATTAAAGTATTAGATAGAGTATTATTTAGTAGTGATAAAGGTATTTCAGAAACAGAGAGAAAACACTTAGAAGAAGCAGAAGCAGAAAAGAAAGCAGCTGAAGAGAAAGAAAAAGCTAAGAGCCTTAATCCAAGTGACGAGAAAGAAGAAGAAAAAGAAGTATCTGAAAAGAATCAAGTTATAAAAGTTGAAGAAGATGTTGAGTCAGTAGAAGAAGAAATCAGTAAGACAAAGAACTATGGTGCATCTTTATTTGGTAGAACAGAAGAAAAACCAAAAGCACCACAAAAGAGTGATTTTAAATCATTCTATGCTTCAGGACATAAAGAAGAGAAAAAAGAAGAACCAGTAGAAGAGAAAAAAGTAATTGAAAGAGTAGTAGATACAACAAAGAAAGAAGAGCCAAAGAAGCAAAATATGAAAGGCAACTTCTTAGTATTTACACCATCAATTAAGAAAGATAAGCCAAAAGAAGAAGTGGATGAGAAAGAAACTGAAATCTTTAGTAAATCATTTAGAGATGAATATAAGAAAGAAACTGCTCCAACTACTGAACCAGCAACTGAACCAAAGACAGAAGCTGAGACAACTCCTAAGATAGAACCAGTAACTGAGCCAAAAGCAGAAGCTGAAACTACTCCTAAAACAGAACCAGTAACTGAGCCAAAAACAGAAGTAGAAACTACTCCTAAGACAGAACCAGTAACTGAACCAAAAACAGAAACTGAAACTACTCCTAAGACAGAACCAGTAACTGAACCAAAAACAGAAGTCGAGACAGCTCCTAAGACTGAACCAGCTACTGAACCAAAAACAGAAGTAGAAACAACTCCTGAAACAGAACCAGCGACTGAACCTGTCAAGGAAGAAGCTCCAGTAAAAGAAGAAAAAGAGGCTAAAGAAGATTCAACTACAGAAGTAGAGGAAAATAAAGTAGAAGAGGAGAAAGTAGATATGAATGAAGAAAATGTAGTATATGATGAAAATTATCTAAAGAGTCATGGAGTAGATGTAGACCATGGACTAGAATTATTAGGAGATATGGAAATGTATAATATGACATTCCAAGATTTCTTAGCAGAAGTAGAAGATAAATTCAATCGTATCAAAACATATAGAGAGGCAAAAGATATGCCAAACTATGCGATAGAAGTACATTCATTGAAGAGTGACTGTAAGTACTTAGGATTCATGACTTTAGCAGATATAGCTTATCAACATGAATTAAAGAGTAAAGAAGCAGATCAGGCATGGGTAGATGAAAACTTTGCAGCATTAGAGACAGAATACAATAAAACATTACAGATTGCCAAAGCTTATGGAGCACATTTAGCATAAAAAAGAAGAGCATTTTGATTAATGCTCTTTTTCTTTTAGACTCCAATATTGATGATAAAGTTTTTGAACTCCATTTTCTAAGAAATAATAATGGAATATATATGGGACAAATAATATAAAAGTTAGTCCAAATAACAATAAAACATATATGTTAGATAATAATATTCCAAATAGCAAGAATAGAGTAGTACATATTCCAACAAATACTGTAACAATTAAATGAACAAATCTTTCATGTTGAAAGAAAGATATTTGATGAAGATGATTTTCTAATATTTCATCTTTATTTTTTATTTTGTTTTCTGATAATATTTTATCTATTTCTGTTAAATAATTTTTTAAATCATACCTCATATTACACCTATATATTTATACCTTCATTATTAAATTCTTCATTAATTAGTAATTCGTGGATTTCTTCTTCTTTAGTATCTAGATATACTTCTTCAATACGGTCAACACGACATTTTTCAGCTTTTATAATTGATTCAACTTTATTAATAGCATCTTCTAGAACATCATTTACAACAACATAGTTGTATTTTGTTACTTCATTTAATTCTTTATATGTTTGATGGAATCTTTCAATGATCTTTTCATTACTATCAGTATTTCTATTTTTTAATCTTTTTAATAGAACTTTTAGGGATGGTGGTAAGATAAAGATGAAGATGGCTTCAGGAATTAGTTTCTTTATATTAGCGGCACCTTCAATTTCAATTTCAAGAATAACGTCTGTACCATGTTCTATTTTTTCTTTTATAAACTTTTTAGGAGTACCATAATAATTACCAGCGTAATTAGTATATTCTAAGAAATATCCTTCATCAATTTTCTTTAGAAAGTCCTCTTTATCTACATAGTTGTAGTTCACACCTTCTTTTTCACCTGGACGGATTGCTCTAGTAGTGGTTGAAACCGATAACCATAAATTATTGTTTCTTTCTAATAAAGCTTTTACTATACTACTTTTACCAGCACCACTTGGTGAAGATATTACAATAACTTGACCTGTTTTCTTTTCTTTAATCATAAATTTTCCTCCATAATTATATTTTTATATTCACGATCAACTAGATTTTCATTATTTATTAAATCATAAATACTAGTTGTTTTTATTTCATAAGAAAGCATAGGATCTTTTTCACGATTTATCTTACTAATTACATTTATATCTAAATCTTTCTTTATTGAATTTAGGTAAGCTTGACCTTTTTTATTAAAACCTAAAATTCTGGTATATGTTGGTTCTTGGAATTGTTCTTTTTCTTCTTTTGTAAAATTACATAAGATGTGTAGTAACATTCTAGATATTTTATTATATGTATAACGCTTTGACTTTAATTTAGATATTAGATCAGCGTATGATGTTGCGTTATTTATTTCCTTCTTTAGAAGCTTATCTAGGCCTTCATCAACTGTATTATAAATAGAAAGATCTTCTTCTGTTAATATTTTATACTTTAAAAGAGGAAAATAATCTTCAATAGTATGAAAATTATTTAGATATTTTAGAACAAAATCTGGTACTTGAGAAGAAATATCAATATTTTCTTTAAGAGCTTTTCTAATAGCAGTTGCGCTAGATATTTCATCATTTAATTCTTCTTCATGATAACTATTAGTTCTTTTGATAGTTTCAGGTATGATTTTATAATTATGCTTTATGATAGTTTTTAGATAACTTATTCCTAGTAGATCATTAGGAGTAGTTATTTCTTTACCTGTTAAATCTTTTAGAGCTAGTGATAGAGAAGTAGGGTAATTATTACCAAACTTAGAATAAATTCTTACTAGTTTATCAAATTCAGGATTATTAAGTTCTGTTGTGGCAATTAATTTTAAGTCTTCTATATTATCTGATTCACTACCAAAGATTAGTCTTTTAACTTTTAATTTTTCTAAAATAGTTATAGCGCCATAACTAAAATAATCAGCACTTTGTGTAGCAAAAGGAAATGGTAGTTCAATAACAAGATCTAGACCAGCTTTAAGAGCTATTTCAGTTTTCTTCCACTTGTCAATTAAAGATGGAGTGCCACGTTCAGTAAAATTACCAGACATAACTAAAATTAGATAACTGTCAGGGTACTTTTCTTTAATCTTTTTTATTTGATATAGATGACCATTATGAAAGGGATTATATTCAGCTATTATACCAATACTTTCCATGATATTACTCCTTTCTTTTGTTCATAGTTTATCACAGATTACTTTGAAATACAATTTAGAATAGAGAGTACTGACATATAAAAATAGTGTAATAGATTGTAGGAAACTTCTTTTATTTACATAATTATTAGTATGATGTATAATTTAAATGAATAAGATTTAATGTCAAATGAGTTTTTTGATTACTATTAAAAATAAGTAATTATATGGTTTTGTGGTATAATTATTTAAGGAGTTGACAGGATGAGAGTAATTGTAGTTGCGGGTGGTACTGGGGGACATATTTTTCCAGCTATTGCGATTATTAATAAAATAAAAGAAAAAGATAAAGATAGTGAAATTCTATATATTGGAACAACTGATAGAATGGAAAAAGATATAGTACCAAAATTGGGTATTCCTTTTGTTGGCATTCCGATGGCAGGACTTAATAGAAAAAATTTTTTTGCAAATTTTAGTGTAATTCATAAATTTAATCTAGCAATAAAAAAAGCTAAAGAGATAATTAAAGATTTTAGACCTGATATTGTGATTGGGGTTGGAGGATATATTACAGCTCCTGTTATTTATGCAGCACATACTTTAAAATGTAAGACAATTATTCATGAACAGAATTCAATACCTGGACTTTCTAATAAATTTTTGGCTAAGTACGTAGATCGAGTATGTGTTTCTTTACCTGGAAGTGTTAAATACTTTCCAAAAGAAAAGACTGTTTATACAGGTAATCCACGTAGTGAAGAAATTATCTCAGTAAAAAAAGAAAATAAAGAAAAGTTAGGATTTTCTAAAGATAAAAAGTTAGTTATGATGGTTATGGGATCTTTAGGCTCACTTACAATGACTGAGAAAATTAAAGAAATGTTGCCTAAGTTTAAGAATAAAGATTATGCAGTTTTAGTTATTACTGGTAAAAATTATTTTGATCAATATAAAGTTTTAAATTTACCATCTAATGTGAGAATTGTTGCATCACTTGATGATAACTTCTTAGCAGTTTTAAAAGATACAGATTTGATTGTTTCAAGAGCAGGTGCTTCTACAATAGCAGAAATTACTGCCATAGGGCTTCCAGCTATTTTAGTTCCATCTCCTTATGTTACACATAATCATCAATACATGAATGCAAAAGAATTAAAAGAAGTGGGAGCTTGTCATATTATTAGTGAAGATGAGTTTAGTAGTGAGACATTACTTAAAGAAATAGATAATTTATTATTTAATGAAGATAATTATAAGAAGATGGCTCTAGCCAGTAGTAAGTTAGGAATTAAAGATTCAGCTACTAAGATATATAATGTTATTAAGGAATTGATTTAAATGAATGATTTAATTAAAGAAATAGAAAAATTAGATATTGGGAAAGTTGATAAGAATGTAGAGATTGCTAAACATACTACTTATAAAGTAGGGGGAGAAGCAAAAGCTTTTGTTTATCCAAAAGATGTTAAGTCTTTAGTTAAATTAATTAGATTCTTAAAGGCAAATGATATTAAGTATAAAGTACTTGGTAGTGGTTCTAATGTTTTATTTAGTGATAAGGAATATGATGGGGTTATTATTAAACTTAGTCAATTTGATGATATTGAGTTTTTAAGTAATAATCGTTTAAGAGTAGGGGCTGGTTATAGTTTAATTAAACTAGCATATCTTACAGCAAAGAAGAGCTTAACTGGACTTGAGTTTGCAGCTGGTATTCCTGGTACAGTAGGTGGAGCTGTTTTTATGAATGCTGGGGCTTATAAGAGCGATATGGGATACGTTGTTCAAAGCGTTAGAGTTTTGACACCAGAGTTTGAAATAATTACTTTAGAAAATAAAGAAATGGGATTCCATTATCGTACTTCTTATTTACAAAAGCATCCAGATTATATATGCTTAGATGCAATTTTAAAATTACAAAAGGGTAAAAGAGAAGCAATTGAAGAAGTTATTAAAGATCGTAAAACGAGAAGAATGGCTTCACAACCTTTAGAATATCCATCTGCAGGATCTGTTTTTAGAAATCCAGAAGATGCTGATCCAGCAGGTAAATTAATTGAAGATTTAGGATTAAAAGGAAAGAGTATTGGTGGAGCTAAAGTAAGTGAAAAACATGCTAATTTTATTATTAATTATAATAATGCAACAGGAAAAGATTTGAAAGAATTAATAGAATTAGTACATGATCAAGTAAAAGAAAAATATAATTTAGATTTAAAAATAGAACAAGAATTTGTTAATTGGGAGTAATAAATTAATGGCAAAAAAAATAGTAAAGAAAAAGAAAATTAAAATTGTACCATTATTAATTTTTTTAGTCGTTTTAGGAGGACTGTTTTTTTCTTGCTATTACATATTTACAATGCCGTTAAAAAATATTGTGATTTTGAATACTAGTTATTTAAATGATGATTATATTATTAATGAAGCAAAGATAAAGAATTATCCAGCTTTTTATCAAATAAATACTAGGAAAATTAAAAAAACTTTATTGAAGTCACCATATATTAGTGATGTAAATATAAAAAGAAAATTCTTTTGTGTTTTAGAAATTGATATTACAGAGAATAGACCTTTATATATTTATGAAGCTGATAAGACAATAGTCTTTAGTGATAAAAGAAGTATTGCAGAGAATGAACAAATAGATATTTTTAGAATACCAAGAGTTATTAATGAAATACCAGAAGAGAAGAGAGAATCTTTTATTAAAGGTATGAGTAAGATTGAAGAGGGTATTTTAGGAAAGATATCAGATATTGAATATGTACCTAATGAGTATGATAAAGATAGATTTTTACTTTATATGGATGATGGTAATATGGTTTATTTAACATTAACCAAATTTAGAATGATTAAGTACTATAATGAAGTACTAGGACAGTTAGAAGGAAGAAAAGGGATTTTATATTTAGATAGTGGTAATCATTTTCAAATTAAGGAGTAAGTTATGAAAGAAAAGAATAGTTTTATGAATAAATATGGTAAATATTTAATATTAGTTCTTTTCTTTTTATTTTGGAATTTAATAGTACAACCTATTAACTTAGATGAAATATGGAATTATGGATTTAGTTATGCAATAGCAAGAGGAGAAATACCTTATTTAGATTTTAATATGGTAATTACGCCTTTATTTCCATTTCTGATGGCTTTATTTTTGAAAATATTTGGAAACAGTATTTTGGTTTTTCATGTAATATTTAGTTTAATTTTAGGGGGAATGTTCTATATACTTTTTAAACTTATTAAAGAGAAAAGTTATATAGTTTTATTATTTTTAATATTTCCTTTGTCAGTACTTTTTCCTAGTTATAATTTATTCTTTTTATTCTTGTATATTTTACTTATTTATTTAGAAAGAGAAGAAGCAAATGATTATCTTATTGGATTAGTACTAGCAGGTTTGATTTTAACTAAGCAGACAGTTGGTTTGATGGTAGTTTTACCAAGTCTATTTTATTTTTCAAAGCCAAAGAAAATTTTAAAAAGATTTATTAGTTGTTTTATCACAGGAATTATATTTGTCCTTTATTTGGTTATTAGTGGATCTTTTCAGGCATTTGTTAATTTGTGTTTTTTGGGACTTTTTGATTTTGCAGAAAAAAATAGAAGTGAATTTAACTTTTTAGTGATTGCTACAATCTTATTAATTATAGTTACTATAATATTTATTGTGAAAGATAAGAAGAATATTAATAATTATTATTTTTTGGCTTTTACAAGTATGGTGTTACCATTATTTGATTTATATCATTTCGAATTAGTTTTTGTAGCTTTCTTAATTCTTGTTTTTATGAAGAAAGAGATAGATTTAAAAATTAATATTAAATTATTTATGATATGTGTTCTTACTTTTCTTTCTGTTATGATGATAGAAAATAGAAGTAAAAATACTACTTTGATTTTTAGTAATATTAAGAATTTAGAAGGAAGAGTTATTTCAAAAGAATATCTTAAATATACTAATAATCTTATTCAACTGGGAGATAAGTATAAAGATAGAAAAATAATATTATTGAGTGCGGATGGTTACTTTTATAAAATTATAAATGATTTAGATATTTCTTATTTAGATTTAATTAATATGGGTAATTGGGGACGTGATGGAAGTAGCAAATTATTAAATGAAGTGAAAAATTGTGAGAAGTGTGTCTTCTTTATTGATAAAAGAGAATATGGGAAGGGGAAACAATCTGATCAAAGAGTTTTAGAATATGTACTTAATAATTATAGAGAGATTGATTATTTAGGAATTTACTATGTTTATGAGGGAGATACAAATGAAAAAATTTGTCGAGAAAAACCTTAAATATATTTTAATATTTATTTTCTTTTTAATAATTTATCAATTCTTGGGATTTGCGAATATGTATGGAGATCCGATAGCAAATTATGGATTTAGTCATGCGATTGGGAATGGAGAAATACCGTATGTAGATTTTAATACTATTTCAACACCACTTTATGCTTTTGTCATGAGTATAGGATTATATTTATTTGATAATTATTTAATGTTTAATATTGAACAAGCACTTCTTTGTACAGTAATGTTTTACTTTTTATATAAATTGTATAAAGAGAAGAGTTATTTAATTTTATTTGTGATGACAATGTTTTCTTTTTATGCGATTAATCCAACATATAATTTTGCATGTTTATTTTTACTGATTCTTTTACTTTATTTAGAAGAATTTCATAAAGATAGAGATTATTTAATCGGAATGGTGATAGGTCTTACTATACTTTCTAAACATACTATTGGATTGTTTTTTCTTATTCCTACACTTTTAATTTATTATAAAGATAGAAAAAAAATATTAAAAAGAGGTATTGGAGTGATATGTCCGATAGCAGTATTTTTCCTATATTTAGTTATTAATGGGGCAGTAGGATCTTTTATTGATTTGTGCTTTTTAGGACTTTTTGATTTTTCAAGTAAGAATGCTAGAGCTTTTACAATATGGTTCTTTATATCATTATTCTTTCTGGCATTCACATTTGTTCTTTCAATTAAAGATAAGAATGATATTAGTAGATGGTATTTATTTTTGGGATTTAGTTTTGTAGTGCCTTTATTTGATATACAACATTTTGCGATCTATTTAGTGATAGTAGTAATGTTTCTTTGTAAGTATTTTAGAACTTATAGATATTTAGAATACTTTTCAATTTTGGGACTTATTATGTGTTCTTTTTTGATAGGTATTGCTTTTCATATTACTTATAGACCAGTTAGGACAAAAGACTTAAATCATTTTGAATATGCTTTAACTAGTAAGTATGATTATGAGAAGATTAAAACTTCAAAGAGTATTTTAGATAAGTATGAAAATAAAATATTATTATCATATTTTTCAATGCAATATGACATTATTAATGACAATAACATTTCATATTATGATGTACTTTTATATGGTAATTTTGGTTATGATGGAGTCAATAAAATGATTAAGAAGATTGATGAAGTTTCAGATACTTATATAATTATTGATAGTAATTGTTACTATGATAAGAGTTTAGATAGTCAATTTGCGAAAGATATTGTTAGTTATGTTATAAAAAATTATAGATATATAAAAAGAGATGGAGACTTTCTAATTTATTATAAAGATTAAGAAAGTCTTTTCAATTTTTTTCTTTTATAGTATAATAAACTTTAAGAATAGGTGATTTTGCGAATGAACGAAATATATACAGGTATAGATTTAGGTACTAATAGTATTAAGGTCGTTGTTTGTCTTAAGGATAAGGATAAATTCCAAGTACTAGCTGCGGTTAGTTCAAAAGCTAGAGGAATAAAGAATGGACAAATTCTAGATACAAGATCTGCTGTTAGTAGTGTTAGAGAAGCTATGAAGCAAGTTAATACAATGCTTGGAATAAAAGTTACTAAAGTAATTGTAGCTGTTCCACCAGAAAATTGCTCTATGAGTATTGTAGTTGGTTCTTGTGATGTAGTTGATTATGAAAATATTACGGGTGAAGATGTCCGTAATGTAGTTAAAGATGCCTTAATGGGTCACATTGATAGTGAACATGAAGTAATAACCGCAACACCTATTAGTTTTACTGTTGATGAGATGGAAAATATTAAAGATCCTAAAGGAATGGCTGGTAAAACAATTGAAGCTAAAGTAGTAGTTAGTACTTTATTAAAAGAACCATTATATAGAATACTTGAAGTATTAAAACTTAGTGGTCTTGATACAGTAGATATTGCTTATACATCAACAGGAGATTATTTTTCTGTTAAGTGCAAAGAATATGATGAAGAAGTAGGAGCTATTATAAATATAGGAGAAAAGAGTACGAATGTTTCAGTATTTAATAAAGGTATTCAAATTAAGAATGCGGTAGTTCCAATTGGTAGTGTTAATGTAGATAAAGACTTATCTTATGTCTTTAAAATTGGACCAGAAGATGCAAGAAAAATAAAAGAGAATTTTGCAGTATGTTCTAGTAGTTATGCTGATAATAATGATTACTTTGAATGTATGACAATTGCGGGTGAGAAAAAAGAATTATCACAAGTAGGAGTTTCTAAAGTAGTAGAATCAAGAGTTGCAGAAATTTTAAAACTTGCAAAAAATGAAATAAAAAACTTAACAAAAAGAGAAATACATTATATAATAATTACAGGTGGCTTGAGTGAGTTAGCTGGTTTTCAATATTTAGTTGAAGATATGTTTGGAACTGAAGCCAGGATTTGTAATATTCCAGTTATTGGAATAAGACATAATAAATATAGTAGTGTTTATGGTGTTACAAAATATTTTGATGATAAAATTAGACTTAGAGGTAAACGAGTTAGTACAATGAGTGAGAATGAGTTTAATTATTTAGTAACAAAAAAAGAAAAAGCTACGAGTGAGAATTTAGTAAGTAAAGTGTTTGGACATTTTTTTGATAATTAAGGAGGACTAGGTATGATAGGCGGATTAGAAATGGATCAATTGGCTAAGATTAAGGTCATTGGCTTAGGCGGTGGCGGTGGAAACGCTGTTAATAGAATGATCGAATCTGGTGTTAAAGGTGTTGAATTCATTGCGGCTAATACTGATCAACAAGCTTTAAATCAATCTAAAGCTGATATAAAAATACAGATGGGTGCTACTTTAACAGATGGACTTGGTGCAGGAGCTAATCCAGCTATTGGTAAAGAAGCAGCTATTGAATCTAAGAAAGAAATAGAAGATGCATTAACTGATGCAGATATGATCTTCATTACATGTGGTATGGGTGGAGGTACTGGTACTGGTAGTGCTGCTGTTGTAGCAGAAATAGCACAAGGACTTGGAGCATTAACAGTAGGTATAGTTACTAAACCATTCTCATTTGAAGGTAAGAGAAGAATGGAATATGCATTAGCTGGTATTGAAGAGTTAAAGAAACATGTAGATACATTAATTATTATTCCTAACGATCGTTTAAGAGAAATAATTGATAAAACTACTCCAATGATTGAAGCATTTAAAGAAGTAGATAATGTACTTCGTCGTGGTGTTCAATCAATCTCTGACTTGATTGCTGTTAATGGTTTAATCAACTTGGATTTTGCCGATGTAAAAGCAGTTATGAAAGATAGTGGTAATGCAATTATTGGTATCGGTATTGGTATGGGAGAAGATAGAGCAATAGAAGCTGCAAAGCAAGCTGTTTCATCTCCATTACTTGAAACTTCAATTGAAGGAGCAACTGATGCAATAGTTAATATTACCGGTGGAGTTAACTTAACATTGTTTGAAGCAGAACAAGCTGCTGAAGTAGTTAGAGCTGCTGCTAATACAGATATTAATACAATATTTGGTTCTGTAATTAATGAAAACTTGTCAGATGAGGTAATTGTTACAGTAATAGCTACTGGTTTTGAAAAAAATAAAAAAGCACAACAAGCTGAGCCAGTATTTAGTAATGTACAACCTACTAGAAGAACTCAAACAGTAAGTGAAGCACCAACTCATAGAACAACACCTGAATTGTTATCAGATGATGATACAGGTGGGGATGGAGACTTTGATATTCCTCCATTCTTAAGAGATAGAAATTATTAGAGACTTAGGTCTCTTTTTTTGTTGTTAATTTTTGGAAGATGCGATATAATGTTTATATGATAGGTTAGGAGGAATATTTATGAAGGGTAAAAAGATGGGAATAATTATTTTTGCACTAGGAATTTTATTTTTGTGTGCAGGAGTAATATATTTTGCTTTTTTTAATAATTTACAAGTACCAAAAAATATTGCAGAGAAGTTTGAGTATGATTATGTTTCTGGTGCTAGTAAAAATTATGTAGTTGTTAGTGATAATGAAAAATATGGATATGCTAAAGTAGATGGTAAAGTAGTAATACCTATTAGCTATG
This sequence comes from uncultured Bacilli bacterium, assembly GCA_934162125.1. Lineage (GTDB taxonomy): Bacteria > Bacillota_I > Bacilli_A > RF39 > UBA660 > CAG-877. The sequence continues at coordinate 118,401 of CAKPHU010000002.1, read as the reverse complement.
AAATGCCTACTAATGAAGCATTCTATTCTTATTTGATGGAGAAGGATGGATTATTTACTTATACAAAGGATGATCAATTTGGAGTTATTGATAGCAATAATAAAGTGGTTTTAGAAGCAAAGTATGCTAAAGTTATGATTATTGATAATGATACTTTCCTTGTACAAAATCTTGATAATACATTTTGTTTGGTTAATAAGAAGGGTGAAGAAACATCTAAAAAATATCAATCTATGTATGCAGTTGATAAAAATAAAACAATATTTGTAGTTGGTGAGAATTCTAAACAAGGATTAATAGATAATACAGGTAAAGTTTTAGTACCAGTTGAATATAGTGGTGGTTGTCATACTGAATATGGTAGTGGCAATATAGTAATACTTCACTTTATGGGTGATAATAATAAGATGGCACTTTATGCTTATGATACTAAATTAGTTACTATTGAAGATGAAAAATTACTTGGATATAATTCATTTAAAAATGATACAGTTTATTATATTGCGAAGAAAGATGAAAATAATAATACTATAGTTAGTTATAATGTTAAGACTAATGAGAAAAAAGAAGATGTTTCAGATAAAGAAGTAGCTGAAGATTTCTATTTAGTATATGATGAGGCAACTGAAAAAGAAGGTCTTGTTGGAAAAGATGGAACTAAACTTACAGAAGCTATTTATGATGTCAAATATTCTTCATATAAGCCTGGTACTAAGTATGTTATTGTAGGAATTGATGCAAAGATTGGAGCAGTTGATGCAACTGGTAAAGAAATTTTACCTTTAAAATATGATAGAGTTATTTTAACTGATGATAATTTCTTTGTAGCTTATGAAAAAGATAAAGCAACTTTATTTGATTCTAAAGGTACTACTATTTATACTGGAGAAGATATTAATTACATAGAAGATGAAAAGATCTTTATAGTTAAGAAAGATGGTAAATTTGGTATCTTAAAGAATACAGGAGATGCTTTATATCAAACTACTTACTTTGCTTATAATTATAATCATGATTATGTTCTTTTACAGGCTGCTTCAAAGAGCTGGGTTATAGCAGAAATAAAATAATACAAAATAAAAAAGCTTATTTAGTTAAGCTTTTTTTGTTGTTTAGAATTTCTTTTGAATTTTACCTTTATTTTCAGCAGCTCTTAGAACTTGAGCAAGAAGATTTAAAGCAATTTGTTCTGTCTTACGATTTTCATCTTTTAATGGATTAAATTCTACTAAGTCGTAAGAAACGATATCTTTCATATGTTCTAGTATTAATTTATTTAATTCAATAGCTTCTTCTTCATTTAGACCATCTAGTTCTGGGATTGACACACCAGGAGCAACAGAAGGATCAATTAAATCAAGATCGAAACTAATATGAATTCCTTTAGTACGTTCACCAGCAATCTTGAAGGCTTCTTCAACTACTGTTTTTAGACCTTTCTGTCTAATGTCTTCAGTAGTAAATACTGTTAGACCTGAATATTTGATGTTATCTCTTTCCCAGTCATCAATACTTCTGGCGCCAACAACAACAGCTTTAGTAGGCTGAATTATTTCACCATCATGGAAGTATCTTAATTCATGATTTTTATATCCAGTAATTGCTGCGAGAGGAAGACCATGAATATTACCAGTTACAGTAGTATCAAAAGTATTGTAGTCAGTATGAGCATCAAACCAGATAATACCAATATTTTTGTATTTCTTAGCACTAGCTAGGGCACTAGCAACACTTACTGAGTGATCACCACCAATTAAGACTGGAAAGTAATCTTCATTTATTTTTTCAGACATTTTATTATACAAAGCAGTATTAAACTTATCTATTTCATATTCATTTTTTCGACGATCAGATAAATTTCTACTCTTAATAATTTTATCATCTTGTAGAAAAGAGAGTGTTTCTCCTTGATAGAAACTTTTTAAATCATTTATTAATTGAACTGGTCCAAGGTGAGCTCCATCAATATTAACACCAAGGTCACTACCAGCTCCGACAACTATTGTCTTCATTCCTTCATCACCTTAAATAATTTTAACGTAAATTTATGTTTATTTCAAGGAAAAACCTTTGAAATTGACGCTCTTTACTATATAATTACTTTAGGTGAATAAAATGAAAAAATTAAATGAATTATATCCAGAAGTAAAAGATGATGTAATGATTAAAGCAATAAAGATAAATTCTAAAGAAGTTAAACCAGGAGATTTATTTGTTTGTACTAAGGGAGTAACCGCAGATAGACATGACTTTATAGATGATGCGATTAAACATGGAGCTAGTGCAGTTGTGGTTAGTAGAAGTGATATAGGACAAAAGAAAGTTCCAATAATTAAAGTACCTGATACTAATAAAGAACTTCCATATTTGTGTCAGAAGTTTTATGATTATCCAGATAAAAAGATGATTATGATAGGAGTTACTGGTACAGATGGTAAAACTACTACTTCAACTATTATTCAAACTTTAATTGGTAGTGAGAGATGTGGTTATATTGGGACTAATGGAAGAAGTTGTGCTGGTTTTACAGGAGATAATCCTAATACAACACCTGATGCCCATCTTTTATATGATTACTTAGATGAGTTTGTAAGATATGGGTGCAAATACACAGTTATGGAAGCTAGTAGTGAAGCATTCTTTAGAGGAAGACTACAAGCAATGACTTATGATGTAAGTATTTATACTAATATTACTAGAGAACACTTAAATATTCATGGAAGTTTTGAAAACTATATAGATTGTAAACTTAATTTATTTAGACAAACTAGAAGCGATGGACATTGTGTTTTAAATCATGATGATCCATACTTTGAAACAGTTAAAGCTGCTTGTAATGGAAAAGTACTTACTTATGGAAGAAGTCCAGAGTGTGATTTACAAATAGTTGATTTTAAATTATATCCGACAAAGACTACAATAACATTTAAATATTTAGAAGAAGAATTTACTTTTGATAGTCCTTTACTTGGAGACTTTAATGTTTATAATTTAGCAGGAGCTTTACTTGGAGTACTTACATTAGGTATTAATTTACAAGATGCTTTATCTAGAATTCCAACTATTGATGTAGAAGGAAGACTTGATATGTTAAAGACCGATGCAGATTATTCAGTAATGGTAGATTATGCGCATACTCCTAATGGAATTAGTAACTTATTAAAATTTGTTCATACTCTAGATATTAATAGATCAATTGTCGTAATTGGATCAGCTGGAGAAAGAGATTATTTGAAGAGACCATTAATGGGAAAGACAGTTTGTGATAATGCAAGTTATGCAATATTTACTTATGAAGATCCAAGAAGCGAGGATCCAAAAGATATAATTAATATGTTAGTACAAAATGTAGAGACAGATAATTATGAGATTATAGTAGATAGAAGAGAAGCTATTCAAAAAGCAATTGATATGGCAGGACCTAAAGATATGGTTCTAATATTAGGTAAGGGAAATGAGACTTATCAAAAATTAAAAGATAAGACAATTTACTTTAATGATGAAGAAGAAGCTTATCAAGCAATTAGTAATAGAAAATTAAGAGAGAAGGCAAACGTTTAAGTTTGCTTTTTTTAGGTTTGAGCCATAACTATATTAATTATTTTTAATATAATATAGTGAAAGGAGAGTTGAGTTATGAATTATTGTTATCCTACTTGCGGAGGCAATACTAATACTAATAATACTGGTTGGTTTTGGATCGTTTTAATTGTATTTATTATTTTATTCTTATTCTGGGGTAATGGATCTGGAAATAATGGTTGGAATAATTAAGTGATGAAAAAATGTCTTTATAGACATTTTTCTTTGGAAATGTTATAATTTAGTCAACTTAGGAGAATAAAAATATGGAATATAAAACTACTTATAAATATGATTATGATAGAAATACATGGGGTGACTTTGATCATTTTTTAGAGAAGTTGTACCACGATAGTTGTATGAATTATTTGGAAAATAAAGGTTATACTGTTAGTGACAGAGAATGTAGTGCTGTTTTAGAAAAAATAGGTGAATATGTAGAAGCTGTTGAAGAGTATATGCAGGGTTTAGTGGGATTAGGATATCTTGAAAAGAGTGAAGTAAGAGGAGCTGTAGAAAAGCTAAAAAAAGGAATGAAAACAGTAGGAGTATTACCTCATGAATTACAGAAATATCTTAGTTGTACTAGTGCTTTAGGTAATGTAATGATTAATCCTAATTTAAGAGATGGAGAAAATTTATCAAGTTATGGAAGAACCTTATTATATGTAGGGTATGAAGTAGGACATTTTTTCCATGATCATTTTGCACATGACGTTGATACTTATGTAAGATCATTAGCAGATAATTATGGAACAGAGTTTGTTACTAGTAATACTTGTAACTCAGTAGTTGATGGCTTTAGATTACTTAGTGATGCAGTGTGTCAAGATGTAGCAGAAGAAGTAGCTTACTTTTCATGTTATGCAGAAAGACCAATTATTAAAGTAGATAATGGAGAATTATTAAATGATGAATTATTTGTAACTAACTTTGATTCTAAAGGAGAAATACAAGGACTAGCAACTAGATTTGCTCAAACAATAAGTTTTACAGGACTTAGTCCTTTTGATAAAGAAGAACAGGCACTTAAAAAGATGTCTATTGCTAGTTTTAAAGAAGGGTTTGTAGGAAAAGTAGTAGGAGAATATCAAAAGAGGAACTTAGATGAAGCATTATTTTCAGAACTATATTGTATGGGTAGAATAGAAGACGTAACAATGAGTAGATATATGCCAATGAGATATGAAGATACTAAAGAAGTATCTGGACAAATGTTGTTAGACTTTAAAAAGAATGCAGAATTTTGTAAAGTTTATAATAATATGCATACAAAGAACTATAACTAGAAAGTAATAGTTTCTTTTGTATGGTATAATTAGTTAGTGATGTTATGTTAGAAAAAATTATTAAAATTATTTTGATTGTGGCTTGGATGGGACTTATTTTTATGTTTTCTAATGATACAGCAGTAGAATCTAGTAAAAAGAGTGATGGTTTTATTATTAAAACTGTACAAGTTGTATTGGGAAGAAAATTAGAAGATAAAGAGAAGGAACAATACATTAAATATTTAGTTGTACCAGTTAGAAAGATGGCTCATGCTTTAGTATATTTAGTCTTGGGTATATTAGTTAGTAGCTTATTAGGAGTAGATGATAAGAAAAAAGTACTTTATGCTGTACTTTTTACATTCCTTTATGCTTCTTTTGATGAAATTCATCAAGCATTTGTACCTGGAAGAAGTTGTGAAGTAAGAGACGTTTTAATTGATACTTTGGGTGCTTTTATAGGATGTTTTAACTATTACATTATAAAGAGGAGAAAGTCATGAATAAGAAGAAAGATTTAGTTAAAAATACTTTTATTATTTTTTTTGGTAAAGTATGTACACAGTTAATTTCTTTTTTATTGTTGCCATTATATACTAGTTATTTAGCAACTAAAGATTATGGTATTGTAGATTTAATTACAACTTATGTAACTTTATTAGTACCATTAATTACGTTAGAGTTAGAAATGAGTGTATTTAGATACTTAGTAGATAATAGAGGAAAAGATAGGGAAATGAAGAAAGTTATGACAAATAACTTTCTGATGTTGGGTACAGGACTTTTAAACTTTAGTATTTTATATATTATTGTTACATGTTTCTGGCATTTTCAATTTAGATGGTTGATATTGATAGATATTATAATTTGTACATTCTCTGGTAATATGTTACAAGTAGTTAGAGGATTTGGTCGTACTTTAGACTTTTCAATTAGTTGTACTATTACAGGAGTAGTAACAATTATCTCTAATATCATTTTAATTGCCGTGTTTAGAATGGGAGCAATGGGAATGATAATATCAATGGCTTTAGCAAATGGATTAGGTGCCTTGTATATATTCTTTAGACTTAAACTTTATAAATACTATGATTATTCCTTGAAGGATGTTAGTCTGATAAAAGAAATGAATAAGTACTCAATACCTTTAATACCGAATGGAGTTAGTTGGTGGATAGTAAACGTTTCCGATCGTACTATTATTTCATGGGTATTAGGAGCTAGTTTTAATGGACTTTATGCCGTTAGTAATAAATTTCCTAATATTTTATCTAGCCTTTTAGGAGTATTTAATTTAAGTTGGAGTGAGAGTGCAACTCTACATATAAATAGTCCAGATCGAGATGAATTCTTTTCATCAGTTACAAATACAGTTACTAAACTATTTACTTGTTTAGGAGTAGGAATGATTGCTTGTATGCCGTTCTTGTTTCCTATACTTATAAATAGTAAATATAGTGATGCATATTTACAAATACCAATATTAGTATTAGGAGCTGTATTTAACGTAGTACTTTGTTTATATAGTGCGATTTATATAGCTAAGAAAAAAAATAAAGAAGTAGCAACTACATCAGTAATTGGAGCTATTCTTAATATTTTAATTAACGTAGTACTTATTAAAAAAATAGGACTTTATGCAGCTAGTATATCAACAGCTTTATCCTATTTAGCAATGACATTATATAGACACTTCGATTTAAAAAAATATATTACAATAAAATTTGAAAAAGGATTACTTACTAAGACCATTATAATATTTACTTTTGCGATTATATGTTACTATTATAATCACTTAGTACTTAATATAATATGTTTAGTTATAGTAGTTATTTATTCAATTATTTTAAATAAAGACTTTTTACTTAGTGGAGAAAAACTAATATTAAATAAATTGGGGATTAACCATAAAAATAATAATAAAAACATATAATCTTTTAGGAGGATTATATGTTTTTTAATTTAATAAATTTAATTAAAAGTTTATTTTGTTTTACAGGATCTTATTCTAATGAAGTGTTTCCAGAACCATTGAGTAGTGAAGAAGAGGAAGAATGCATTAGAAAAAAAGAAGAAGGAGATATTGATGCTAGAAATAAATTAATAGAACATAACTTAAGATTAGTTGCTCATATTATTAAAAAGTTTGATAGTAAGTATGTAGATAGTGATGATTTAATAAGTATAGGGACTATTGGATTAATAAAGGGAGTAGATACTTTTTCTAAAGATAAAGGAGTTAAGATTACTACTTATTGTGCTAGATGTATAGAGAATGAGATACTTATGTATTTTAGAACTAATAATAAATATAATAAGAATGTTTCTATTAATGAGACAGTGGGTTATGATAAAGATGGGAATGAGATAGAGATTTTAGATGTTTTAAAGACACCTGAGACTGATTATGTAGAGAAGATCGATTTAAAAGATAATATTAATTTACTTAAGAGATATTTATTAGTACTTGGGGATAGGGAAAAAGAAATTATTGCGAGAAGATATGGATTAAATAATAGAGAAGAAGAGACACAGAAAGTTATTGCGAAAAAGATGGGAATATCTAGGAGTTATGTTTCAAGAATTGAGAAGAGAGCTTTAACTAAGATGTTAAGGGAGTTTATAAGAGAAAGGAAGTTACCTAAGTAGATATAGATGTAAAGGACATTTCTTTGATTAAAATTAATATATAAAATATTAAATTAATGTTATAATATAAGTAGTTTTATATTTAGGGAAGTGACTTTTATGGAAATGGATGTTAAGAAGAATAATAGACGTTTTATAGCTTTATTTAAGGATAAGAATAAGAGAAAGTATATTTATACTATCTTGGGTTTATTTGCTGTTCTGGGTGCCTTGTTTGCGGTTTATTATTATGTTTTACAACCTAATATAGTTTTAAATGGTAATACTAATATAAAGTTAGATTATATGGAAAAATATAATGAGTTAGGATATAAAGCTACTTATATGGGTAAGGATGTTACTAATCAAGTAAAAGTTACAGGAGTAGTTAATGAGAATAAGTTAGGTACATATGATATTGTTTATGAAGCAGATGGAATATTTAAGAGAAAGATTACTCGCCATGTTACGGTTACTGATAAGAGTGGACCTGTTATTAGTTTAGAAGAGAATAGTGATATTTATTTATGTCCAGGTAGTAAGTATGATGGAGATACTAAATATAGTGCTTTAGATAATTATGATGGAGATGTAACTAGTAGTGTAGTTAAAGAGATACTTGATGATAAAGTAGTTTATAGGGCAGTAGATAAACATGGTAATAAGGGTGAAGCAAGTAGAAAGTTAATTTATAAGGATATTGATCCACCAGTTATTACTTTAAAGGGAAATAGTACCGTTTATGTTACTTTAGGAGAAAGTTATACAGAAACGGGATATGAAGTTAGTGATAATTGTGATAGTTCTTTAACTGATAAAGTTAGAGTTACAGGTAGTGTTGATACTAATAAGGCAGGAACTTATGAACTTACTTATAGTGTAGTAGATAGTAGTGGTAATAATGCTAGTGTTACTAGAAGTGTAATGGTAGCTGAAAGAGGTAAGAATGGTACTATTTATTTGACATTTGATGATGGACCACGTAATGGAACAACGAATGTTATTTTAGATATATTAAAAGAAGAAGGAGTTAAGGCAACATTCTTTGTTACTAATGGGGGACCAGATGAACTTATTAAAAGAGAATATGATGAAGGTCATACAGTAGCGCTTCATACAGCAAGTCATGATTATGCTACAGTTTATGCGTCAGTAGATGCGTACTTTAATGATTTAAATATTGTTTCAACAAGAGTTAAAAATATTACAGGAGAAGAAAGTAAAATAATAAGATTCCCTGGAGGAAGTAGTAATACAGTAAGTAGACATTATTGTGTAGGAATTATGTCAACACTTACACAGTTAGTACTTGAAAGAGGATATCGATATTATGATTGGAATGTTTCATCAGGAGATGCAGCAGGAGGAACAGTTACTAAAGAAATGGTATATAGTAACGTAGTTAATTCACTTTCTAGAGATAGAATTAATGTTGTATTAATGCATGATATAAAACCATATACAAGAGATGCACTACGTGATATTATTCGTTATGGTAAAGAAAATGGATATACATTTGAAAGAATTACTCCAGCAACACAGATGGTTACACAAAGAGTAAATAATTAGACTTAATGAAGAAAATATTATATAATATAAGACAGGTGGTGTTTTATGCCTATATTTAAACCATTTATGTATAAAAAAAATATATATGAGATAGACTATAAAAAACTAAAAGATATGGGAGTAAAATGTCTTATATTTGATTTAGATAATACTTTAGGACTTATTTCTCATAAAGAATGTCCTAAAGAGACTAAAGAATTAATTAAAAAACTAAAGAAAGATTTCACAATATTTATTAGTTCTAATAATAGTAAAGTAAGAATTAAGCCTTACTTAGATGAATTAGAAATAGAAGGAGTTTCATTTAGTTTAAAACCATTCACAAGAAGTTTTAGAAAGATAAGACGAAAGAAATTTTTTAAAAGAGAAGAAATGGTTATGATAGGAGATCAAATAGTTACCGATATTTTAGCGGGAAATAGATATAAAATTAAAACTATTTTAGTTGATGCGTTAGGTGAGAAGGATTTAAAGATAACGAAACTAAATAGATTTATAGAAAATAAAATAGTTAAACGTTATCAGAAAAAAGGACTATTTGAAAGAGGAAAATATTATGAGTGAAGAAGTAAAAACTTGTACTGGTTGTGGAGTAAAATTGCAAGATCAAAATGTATTACAAGAAGGATATACAACTAGTTTAGAAAATGATATTTGTCAAAGATGTTTTAGAATGAGAAATTATGGAGAATATCAAGTTGTGACAAAGTCTAATGAAGAATATTTAAATATATTAAAAGAAGTAGGACAAACAAAAGACTTAGTTTTATATGTAACAGATTTACTTAATCTAGAAGAGAATATTTTACAAATTAGAAATATTATTCCAAATAAGATGATCTTAGTATTGAATAAGGTTGATGTTTTACCTAAATCAGTAAAAGAAGATAAATTACTTAGATATTTAGAAGAAGAAAATATTCATTTTGAAGAAGTAGTAGTTATTAGTGCGAATAAGAATTATAATATTGATTATTTACTTAAGAGAATTAAGATGCTACAAACTTCTAAGAATGTTTATGTAGTAGGTCATACTAATGCAGGTAAGAGTAGTTTAATTAATAAACTTATTCAAAATTATTCTGATAATACACAAGAACTTACAATGTCTCCATTGCCATCTACTACTTTGAATTTAGTTAAGATTGAAATAAATGATTATTTAACACTTATAGATACTCCTGGTTTAGTAGATACTGGTTCTATATTAAATAGAGTAGATCCTAGTTTAGTAAGGAAGATATCTGCTAAAAAGGAAATTAAACCTAGGACATATCAATTACGTAGTAATCAGGCACTTATTATAGAAGATTTAGTAAGAATTGATTATGTAGAGGGAGAAAAGAATAGTTTTACTTTATTTATATCGAATGATTTAAAAGTAAAAAGATTGTTTAATGCTTCTAGTAAGAATGAGTTAAAAGATTTGAATAAACTTACTTATGAGGTTAAGTATGATGAAGATTTAGTTATTAATGGATTAGGTTTTATAAAGATAGTAAATAAAGGTATAATAGATGTATATATTGATAAAGATGTAGATACGTTTATGAGAAAGTCATTGATATAATGACTTTTTTTCTTTGTACTTTTATGTTATAATAGCAAGTATATTTTCAGGGGGATATATGACAGTTAAAGATTTAGAGGATGAATATGCATTATATACAGTAGAAGATGAGAGGACTTATACAGAAGAAGAAATAAGAGAATATGCTGAATATTTGTATGAGTGCTTGGAAGATGATAGAGAGAGTTTATCAGAAGATCTGAAGGCTAATAAGAAGTTTGTAATTAAAACTAGAATTATGGATTTTTTTAATGGCTATGATAGTGGAATAATCAATATAATAAACGAAGATAATGAATTATTAAGAACAGAATGGAGTCTTCTAACTATGTTTCAAGAATATTTTAGAACACTATATGAAGTATTACATTCAGAATCTATTAATGAAGGATATCGATTAATTTGTTATTGTGCTAAAAATTATCAAGATAATATGGATTATATAGAAGATAATAGAAATGATTTAGATGCTTCAATGTATGGATACTCATCTAGAAGATTTGATGGAAGATATACTATGGATGTGTTTCCAGAGTTTTTTGATAAAGAGTTTAGTAGATTAATAGCTATTAAACCAGTAGAAAAAAGAAAAGAAATGTGATATAATCAAGAATGTTTATAAGGAGTGATGTCAATGAATAATGACTTGGCGAATGAAATTCGTAGTAAGACAGATATAGTTGACATTATAGGAGAAAGAATACCATTAGTAGCAAGAGGGAAGAACTTCTTTGGAGTTTGTCCTTTTCATGATGATTCTAATCCTTCACTTTGCGTATCAAGAGAAAAACAAATATATACTTGTTTTTCATGTCATGCGACAGGAAACGTTTATACATTCTTAATGAACTATGAACATATAGACTTTAGAGAAGCACTACGTTACTTAGGAGAAAAAGTTGGAGTTAACGTTAGTGGGGTTAATATAAAGAAAAAAACTACGAAATATGATAAATTATATGAAGCATATAACTTTGCGGTTAAATACTTTCAAAATAACTTATCAAGTATAGTAGGAGGAACAGCTAAAGAATATTTACATAAAAGAGGAATAGATGATAAAACTATTAAAGAGTTTGAAATAGGACTTTCTTTAGAAGAAAGAGATGACTTAACGAGACTTTTAATAAAAAAAGATTATGATTTAGCAACATTAAATAGAATTGGACTTTCTAGTGATAATCATGATATTTATAATGATAGAATTATGTTTCCATTATATGATGTTTCAGGACAAGTAGTTGGATTTAGTGGAAGAGTATATAAAGATAATGGACAAAATAAATATTTAAATACGAAAGAGACAGAAATATTTAAAAAAGGGGAAATGTTGTATCATTATCATATTGCTAGAGAAGAATGTAGATTAAAGAAATATGTAATAGTAATGGAAGGGTTCATGGATGTTATTAGAGCAAGTACTGTGGGAATAAAAAATACAGTTGCTTTAATGGGAACAGCTCTTACAAAAGAACAAATAAATTTAATAAAAAGATTATCAAATAATATAGTTATATGTTTAGATGGTGATGATCCAGGAGTTAAAGCTGCACTTAGTGTAGGAGAAGCTTTTCTTAATGAAGGATTAGAAGTAAAAATTGTAAGTTTACCTAAAGAAGATGATCCAGATACTTATATATTACATAATGGGGGAGATAAATTCTTAGGATTAGTAGAGAATGCCCTTAATTATAGTGATTTTAAGATGAATTCTTTAAGAAGTGACTTCGATTTTAGAAGTGATGAAGAAAAAGCTAATTATATTAATACAGTTTTAAAAGAAACGGCTAAAATAAGTGATCCAATAAGAATAGAGATCATTTTGAAAAGACTTGCAAAAGAATTTGATATAGAGTATAATACACTAGAAAAACGGTTTAGGGATATTGTACAATTTAGAGAAATAAAAAATGAAAAACAAATTGTGGTTCCAAAAAAGGAAAAAATAAAGCGTAAAACAAAGTATGAAAAAGCTAGTGAACAAGTTTTATATTTTATGCTTAATAATGATTGGGTAATAAGTCAAGTAGAAAAAGATAGAGTAGTATTTCCAAATGAGGAAGGTAGAGTATTAGCTAGTGAGATAACTTATTATTATCAATTGTATGGCAAAATAAATGTGGCAGATTTTTATACTTATGTTCAAGATAAAGAAAGTGTATTAGTTTTATTAAATTCTATTTTAGGAGAAAACTATAGTGAAGAAACTACGAAAGAAGAGTTGTTTAAATACTTTAATGTGATTAAAGACTATAGACGTAGTCAAGAAATTAAAAGATTAACAAAGTTAATGAGTGAAGAAGTAGATCCGATAGAACAAGCTAAAATAGGAAATAAAATTATGAAACTAAGAATGGGAGAATAGATATGGTGGGAGAAATTCAGACATTAGAAGAAAGAAAAAATAAGTTAATTGCTAAAGGAAAGAAACAAGGTTTTATTACTTATGAACAATTAGCTGCTGAATTAAAAGGATTAGAAGTTGATAGTGATTCTCTTGATGAACTTTATAATTCTTTAGTAGAGGCTGATATTGATATAGTAGCAGAAGATGGCAGTGATGATGTTTCTGCTGAAGAATCTTTAAATGAAGTTGAAGTTGAAGATTTAACTTTATCAAAAGATGTTAAGATTAATGATCCAGTTAGAATGTATTTAAAAGAGATTGGACGTATTAACTTACTTACTTCTGATGAAGAGTTTGAATATGCTAAAAGAGCTGCTGAAGGTGATGAAGAAGCAAAGAGAATGCTTGCTGAATCTAATCTTCGTTTAGTAGTTAGTATTGCTAAAAGATATGTTGGACGTGGAATGTTATTCTTAGATTTAATTCAAGAAGGTAATATTGGATTAATGAAAGCAGTTGATAAGTTTGATGCTACTAAGGGTTATAAGTTTTCTACTTATGCTACATGGTGGATTAGACAAGCTATTACTAGAGCAATAGCAGATCAAGCTAGAACAATAAGAGTTCCAGTACATATGGTTGAAACAATTAATAAATTGGCTAGAGTACAAAGACAATTAACACAAGAATTAAACAGAGAACCAACTGATGAAGAGATTGCTAAGAAATTAGGAGTTTCTATTGATAAAGTTAGAGAAGTATATAAAATATCTCAAGATCCAGTTTCACTTGAAACTCCAATTGGTGAAGAAGATGATTCTCATTTAGGAGACTTCATTAAAGATGAAAGAACTATGGGTCCAGAAGAATATGCTACTGTTGAAATGCTTAAAGAAGAATTAAATGGTGTTTTAGGTACTTTAACAGAAAGAGAAGAAAAAGTACTTAGACTTAGATTTGGTCTTGATGATGGACAATGTAGAACACTTGAAGAAGTTGGACAAATATTTGGAGTTACTCGTGAGAGAATTCGTCAGATTGAAGCTAAAGCACTTCGCAAATTGAGACACCCATCTCGTTCTAGAAAGTTAAAGGATTTCTTAACTGACTAATGAAGATTAATGATAGATTAAAAATGATAGGAGATTTAGTGGAAGCTAACTCCTTTTGTTTAGATGTAGGTTGTGATCATGCTTTCTTAGATATTTATTTAGTGAAAAGAAAAGATAATATTAGAGCTATTGCTTCAGATATTGCAGAAGGGCCAGTTGAGGCGGCAAAAGAAAATATTAAAAGAGAAAAACTAGATAAAGAAATTGAAGTAAGATTAGGTAATGGTCTTGATACTTATAGTGATGAAGTTGATACAATTATTATTTCTGGTATGGGTGGTAGAAATATAATTGGAATATTTAAGAATAATTTAGAAGTATTAAAGAAAGTTAAGACTATAATAGTTAGTCCAAATAATTATCAAGTTGATGTTAAAAAGTTTTTATGTAAAAATGGATTCTATATAGAAGATGAAGAATTTGTTAAAGATAGAAAATTTATTTATCAAATAATTAAATGTAAGAGAGGACATAAGAAATATAGTAAGAAAGAATATTTCTTAGGACCAATTTTCTTACAAAAGAAGGGTAGGCTTTTTACAGAGTATTATAAGAGAGAGTTACTTTCTAGAGAAATATTACTTAAGGTTTTACCAAAGAATTATATGATGAAAAGATATCTTACTAAGAAAGAAATAAAAATGATAGAAAGTGAATTATAATTTACTTTCTATTTTTTTTCTTTAAAAAGTTGAGTTTGGATGTTATAATTGTTTGTAGAATAGGGAGTGTAAAAATGAAAAAGAAAATGTTTTTAGTTTTATTTTTAGGACTTTTATTAATGCCTTTAGGGGTGTTTGCTCAAGAAGTAGAACTAACTAATGAGGATAAATTTAAAGTCGTTTCTATTAATGATTCTAGTATAGATTTTCTTGTAAGTTATGACAACAATGATAAAGTCGATGGACACTTAATTATTAATAGGGGTATCATTACTAAATATGGATTAGATAATAAAATAAAATGGCAAAAAGAAGTAATTGAGCCTGAAAATCTAAAAGGTGGAGAGATTAGTTCAGATAATAGTTATGGAGTTACCGTTAAAGGTAATAGTGATTTATATATTTATCAGACTGATTCTGCTGGTAACGTGTTATGGAAAACACAGTGGGGAGGAAACAATAATGAAGAAATTGCCTTTTTTACTGAACTTTATGATAATAAGGGAGAATCAGATGGTTATCTTTTAGCAGCTCTTACAACTTCAACTGATATAGCTGGAATTGATCCGGGTTATGTGTTTTTTAAACTTGATTTGAATGGAAAGTTGTTATGGCAACATAATTATTTATATGTTTCCAGCGATGGAGTTAGTATTTTTTCAGCAGATAATATTATGCATATTTTCGGTATTGATAATAGCAATAATCAATTGATGCACTCTTATACTGACTTGAATAATAATATAAGTAATGAATGTTCTTATGATATGAGCGGATATAATACAAATAGGATTATTCCAAGTAGAGATAAGAATGGAAAAATTGATGGTGCTGTTTTAGTTGGAATGAAGAATAATGTAAAAAGAGAGATTTCTCCAGTTAGCTGGAATACAAAGAAATTGATTGCTAGAATGACTGGACCGGCATTTGTTATGAAGGTAGATTTTAGTTGTAATAAAGTTTGGGAAAGTGAATATGGAAATGATGCTATTTTTACTTCTGCTATTTTAAGTAAACAAACTGATGAGATTTATGATGGTTATATTACAGTAGGAAAAAGTTATTCATCTGATATGATTGGAGATAGTAATGCTGAATATGTTTCAATCATAAATAAGTATGATTTAGATGGCAATTTAGTTTGGAAACAAAAGTATTTAGTTAATAATTCTACTTATAGTTCATATTTGGACATTAATGAAAGTTATGATATTAATGGTAATTTTAATGGCTTTGTGGTAATGGGTAGCTCTAGAGTTTGCCCGGTAAAAAATACATCGTCTGGAGAAAAAAATACAGAATATTCAGTAAAAAAACTGACTATCGATCCTTGCACTAATTATGCTGTGGTAAATAAATACACTTATAAAGATTATAATGTAAAAAAAGAAGAGACAGATAAAGGTACAGTTGAAGTAAATACTTCTAATGCTTATCCTGGAGACATTATAAAAGTTAAAGTTACACCAAAGACTGGGTATATGGTATCTAAGATTATCGTTAAAGATAGTTTGGGTAGGGAAATAGAAGTTGATGGAGACTCATTTGTAATGCCTGAAGGGGATGTTACAGTATCTGTTATCTATGCAAGAGTTACTAATCCAGTTACTAGTGCAGTGCTAGATATTATTATATTTATTTCAATAATAGTGGGACTTAGTACAATATTAATTAATAGTAAGAAACAGGAAGTAAAATAATTCCTGTTTTTTTTATAATATTTTTTTTCTTTATTAATACAATATATTGTGAACTTTTATAAATTCTTTTTGACTTTCAAATAAAAATATGATATAATTAAGCTCGCTGCGCCAAAAAAGGAGGAAGATTTATGCTTAAAGAATTAGAAAAGAAAGATTCCATTAGTTTATTAGCTAAAGATTATATAGATAAAGCATTTCCATTACAATTTTCAGAAGGATATACAGGACCTAAAAATGTTACATTTGGATCTAATAAAGTACAAAGAGATAACTTTAGAAATAGAGTTAATAATGGAATGAGTATAGAAAGATCATTTATAGAATTAGTTAAAGAAGACGAAGATGTAGAACTTAGTGATCGTGAATATGCTGGACTATTACGTAGATATATTAACTTAACAGTACCTGGTAAAACAGAAGAAACATTACAAATGGATCTTAGAGATAGTACAGAAGAAGCTGCATTTAGATTAGTTGCAGAAGGATATAGTTTAAGAGAAACATTTAAATACGTAATTGCAGATGTAGAACCAGGAACATACATAGTAGTTAGAACAGTACAAAAAGTTAAAACAATTAATAATTAAAAAGAAAAGTTAAATTAGCTTTTCTTTTTTTTACTGATACCAAACATACTAGCAACAGTAGAAGTAAACAAAATAATAAAATAATAGAGAAGAGACTTTAGAGAGAAAGAAGATTTAATAAGAAGAGATATTATTATAAATAAAATAATATATATAGAAGCATTTTTAATACCTTCTAGATAACCTTTAGATGTAGCACTTTTACCTAAGATATAACTACTTATAAAAATATTAATTATAATTATAAAGAATTTTAAATACTTATATATATTAGTGTTTATTAAATTAAAATAATATAGAGTAGTTAATAATAATAGACATACTATTAAAGATATAATAGTATATATAGATCTTTTTATATAAGTCATATATGCACCTCAATATATAATATGTTTTGTATAAAATAATATGAAATAATCCATTATATAGATAGGTGATAGAAATGGATTATTTGATATTATTTGGAAAGTCTTTATTTTTTTATTTATTTATTACTATTGGATTTAGACTAATGGGAAAAAGAGAAATAGGGGAATTATCAATAATAGATTTTATAGTATCTATATTTATAGCAGAGTTAGCAGCAATATCAATAGAGAATTATAAAGATAATATGTTATTTTCCATAATACCTATTAGTACTTTAATAATTATACAGATTATTACAGCAAAGATATCTTTGAAGTCTTCTATATTTAGAGATACTTTAGATGGAAATCCAACTGTAATAATTAATAGGGGTAAAGTTAATTTTAAAGAGATGGTTAAACAAAGATATAATTTAGATGATTTATTATCTCAACTTAGAAGTCAATCTATTAAATGTATTGAAGATGTTGATTATGCGATATTAGAGACTAATGGAAAGTTATCTATTTTTGAGAAGAGTTTTAATAAGGATTATCCTCTACCTTTAATATTAGATGGAAAAGTAGATGATGATGTTTTATTACAGATTGGAAAAAGTAGAAGTTGGTTAGATAAGAGATTAGAGAGAGAAGGGTATAACGTAGAAGATATATTTTATGGGTTTTATAAGGGACATAATTTATTTTTAATTAAAGATGAGAATATAAAGTGACAAATTTTTTAAATAAATAATTATATAGTGTTAATGGTGATAAGTATGAGAAAGATTATTATTTTACTTATAGGTTCATTAGCACTTTTTTTGGTTTATAACGGGACTAATTCAAAGACAGAGAATGTTATTAACTTGGACAATAATTACGAAATGAATGGTGTTTTTGTTAGTTATATTGATATAAATAGATATATTAAGAGTAATGATATTAATACTAGTAAAAATAATATTAAAAAGATGATTAATAATATAAGTGAAATGGGTCTTAATACTATTATTTTACAAGTAAGAAGTTTTTCTGATGCAATATATTATTCTGATATATATCCTTGGAGTAGTGTTATTAGTGATAAGGAAGGAATAGATCCTGGTTATGATGTATTGGAGTTTTATATAGAAGAAGCAAAAAAGAAGAAGATTGATGTTTATGCTTGGATTAATCCTTATAGGGTTAGAACTAATGAAGATATTAGTGGTATATGTGAAGATAATCCAGCTTATCAATATATTGGGACTGATAAGTTATATATTAGTGATGGGATATTTTATAATCCTTCTAAGAAGGAGACTCTTAATTTAATACTTACAGGGGTAGAAGAAATAATAAAGAAGTATAGTGTTAAGGGTATTTTATTTGATGATTATTTTTATCCTAGTAGTGATTGTGATCTTTTAGATTATGAAGAGTATTTAAAGAGTAATACTTATATGGATATTGATAGTTATCATTTTATGATTATTAATGAGATGATTAAGAAAGTTCATGATTTGTGTAAGAGTTATAATGTTATATTTGGAGTTAGTCCAGATGGTAATATGGAGAATAATTATAATAGTAATTTTGCGGATATTAAGACATGGATTAATAATAGATATATAGATTTTATTATGCCTCAGTTATATTATGGTTTTTATAATGATAATAAGCCTTATCTTAATACTTTTGAATCATGGCATGATTTAGTATTAGATAATATTGATTTTTATGTAGCATTAGCTTTTTATAAGGTTGGACTATTTGATAAGTATGCAGGTAATGGCAGTAATGAATGGATTGATAATGATGATGTTATTATGAGAGAAATTATTGTGGGAAGGGGTTATGCTAAGTATAAGGGTTTTGCATTATTTAGATATGGGTATTTATTTGACAGTCAATTATACACTTCTGTGACGGAAGGAGAAAAAGAAAATATTAAAAAAATTGTAAATTAAATAATAGTTTTGTATAATGGGTTTATAAGGTAGGTGAATAGGTAATGAAAAATACTAAAGGTTTTACTTTAGTAGAGTTACTAGCAGTAATGGTTATTCTTGGTATTTTAATGGCTGTGGCTATTCCTAATGTTACAGGTATTTTATATAAGAATAGATCTGTTACTTATATTGAGGATGCTAAAAAGATGATTAGTGCAGCTGAGTATAAGTTTAGGGGTAATACTAGTAATATTGTAAAACCTGGTAATGGTCAATGTATTATTATGGCACTTTCATATGTAGATAATTCGGAGTTTGAGAGTCCTCCAAATGATGGGGAATATATGAAAACTGCTTCTTTTGTTCTTATTAAGAATGATAATGGTAAGTATGTGTATTATGCTAAATTAATTGAGGATACTGGTAAGGGAGATACTTATCGTGGTGTAAAGCTTAGTTCAATGGCTGATTTAAATAAGGATAATTCTGATGTTGATAGAATAATAAATTTTAATACTAATCAGAGATATGACTTAGTTAATGAGGATATAAAGAAGGAAAGTGACACTACTGATGATGCTTATAGAATTAAGTTAAATACGTTCTTAAATAAGGCTAATAGTAAGGAAATAAAGAATCTTTGTAGTACATTAAGATTTGTTTATTTCTACTAAAATGTCAAAAGAACGACAAATGATAAAATTTTGTTGAAATTTAATTTTGGGTATGTTATAGTTAAAATGTAAATAAAAAATAGAAAGAGAGTGAGAAAATGAAAAATACTAAAGGTTTTACTTTAGTAGAATTACTAGCAGTTATAGTAATTATGGGTATCTTGATGATGGTAGCAATTCCTGCTGTTTCAAGAACAATCGAAAATACAAGAAAGGATTCATTTGTTAATACAGCAAAGAACTATGCTAATGCAGCTTTAACTCAATGGACAGCTGATGGATTTAGTTGTGGTGGTATTACTTCTTCAGCAGTAGATACTGGTAAAGATTATTATATTAAAATTGATACTACAGATAGTTCTGCTCCAGAGTTATTACAACAAGGTGGAAAATCTCCTTGGGGTAACCGTAATGTTAAAGGTTATGTAAAAGTTTCTGTAACTACTGGTACTGGTGATAAGAGAATTGAAAAATTCTATGTTCATATTGGTGATGGTGCACATGCTATTGATGTAACTACTGCAGAACCTGAGTACAGTGCATTAGTTCGTGGTAATGTTACAGCTAAGACAACATTCCCAGCTATTCCTCAAAACGCAATTACTTGTATTGAACAATAATCACAGGTTAGACATGATGATAATTAAGACTTAGGTAACTAAGTCTTTTTTTTGGACTTTTATTTTGATATAATTAAGTAGGTGATAATTATGTTAATACTTGGAAGTCATGTAGGATTTAAGAAAGATGAACAATTACTTGGAAGTTTAAAAGAAGCTCTTAGTTATGGGGCAAATACATTTATGTTTTATACAGGAGCTCCACAGAATACAATGAGATATCCAATTAATGAAGAAAAAAGAGATGAAGCTCTTTTAATGATGAAGGAACATGATATTGATTATAGTAAAGTAGTAGTGCATGCACCTTATATTATTAATTTAGCTAATGATGATGAGATTAAGTTTAATTTCTCTGTACAATTTTTAAAAGAAGAAATTGTACGCTGTAATACTTTGGGAATTAAGAAGATGGTACTTCATCCAGGAAGTCATGTAGGACTTGGGATTGAAAGAGGAATAGAGAGTATTATTAGAGGACTTAACTTAATATTAGATGGGAAATACGATGTTACAATACTATTAGAGACTATGGCTGGTAAGGGTAGTGAAGTAGGATCTAGACTAGAAGAGATTAAAACTATAATTGATGGAGTTAATGATAAAGAACATATTGGAGTATGTATTGATACTTGTCATTTGAGTGATGCAGGATATGATTTAAGAGACTTTGATAAATTTTTAGATGAGTTTGATAAAATTATTGGAGTTGATAAAATAGGTTGTGTTCACGTAAATGATAGTAAAAATGCTTTTGGATCACATAAAGATAGACACGAAAATATTGGCTTTGGAGAAGTTGGGTTTGATACATTAATGAATGTTATATACAACAAGAGATTAGAAAAGGTTCCTAAAATATTAGAGACCCCTTATGTAGATAGGGAATATCCACCATATAAATATGAAATAGAAATGATAAAGAATAGAAAATTTGATTTAGATTTAATTAAAAAGATTAAGGGTGAATAAAATGAGTATAGTTCAAGCATATTATTTTGATGATGATCGTTTTTTAGATATGTTAAATGTCTATTTTCCAATAGATCCAACAAATATACAAGGAACTGTTGATTTTAGTTATTTTGATCATACTAAGATTGATAAATTGATGTTAGTACTTGAAGAAATACTTAGAAGTGAAAAAGTACATAATGTTAATTTGGAGACTAGGAAAAGGGAAAAGTTGACAGTGTTACCTGTTTTTGTTAGAAGACAAATAGAAAAGTTATTTGATAATGAAGATATTATGGTTTATGGACATGGAGGAGCAGCACTAGATATTTTAAAAAGTGGAAAGATGCAATGTAAGTATAGTGATCTTGAATCACATTTTATACCATTAGAACAAACTAATGAATCAATGGATCAACTTAATCACTGGCCACATAAAGATGCATCCCAAGTACTTATTATGGGGCTTAATAGAAGAGAACTTAATCCAATATATAAGAAGGATAAAGAAACTGGAAACTATTATATTCCTAGTGAATATTTTATGGGGTATTATGATAGAGAACAAAAGAGATTTTTCCCAAATAAAAACTATGTAGATAAACATAGGTATAAGATGGGAGACGAAGTAG
The DNA here is from genome assembly GCA_934162125.1 of uncultured Bacilli bacterium. Taxonomy (GTDB): domain Bacteria; phylum Bacillota_I; class Bacilli_A; order RF39; family UBA660; genus CAG-877. The sequence goes on along the minus strand of CAKPHU010000002.1, from coordinate 96,209 downwards.
AAAGAGAACTTTATCCTAGAAATTTAGGTAGTAAAAGTGCAATGACTTCTGATCAAGAAGATTTTAATAATATTTTGAAATCATTTTCATGTATTGGAATCTTACTTAGAGCAAGTAATATTGTTCCATTAGATAAAGAAGGACTTGATGATGTAAGAAAACAAATTACTTATAAAATGAGTTGTATATATGGATATGCTTCTAATATAGATGATGAAAAGATAACAGAATATAATAATAGAAAAAATAATAATACTAATAGTAATAGTAATCAAAGTGAAATAAGTACAATGCTTTCAGATTTTGATTTTGATTATGAGAAAAAAGACAAACCAGAAAAGTCAATCTAGTTTGTCTTTATTTTTTTGATAAAGATCAGATAGGTAGAGATAGAGAGGATTATTTATTTTATCTTTTAATATTTCTAGGACTTGATCATTTTTATTTAATAAGTCATCTTGGTATTTCAAGATAAAATTATAAATTATTATTAATTCTGGTTCGGAAACATAAATATCGTTTTTTCTAGCATAGTTACGTAAGTTTGCAATAGTTAGTCTTTTTAAATATTTTTTTATTAATTCTTTCAAAATAACACCTCTTAGTTAAAATATATGAAATAAGTTTTAAAATATGTGATAAACTAATATTAGGAGATAAATTATGGCTAGATATAAGAAAAAAACTAATTATGATAATGTAGTTAAAAGAAGATTTACAATATTTTTAATGGTATTAGTAAGTCTTTTTTCGGTTGTCTTTGTGAAGTTAGTTAAAGTTATGATTCTTGATAATAAAAAGTATAATGAAAGTTTAGTAGCACTTACTTCAACACAGGTTACGTTGAGTAGTTCTCCAAGGGGGAGAATACTTGATAGAAATTATAATGTTATAGTTGATAATAAAGCGTCTAAGTCAATTGTTTATAAGAAAAAGAAGAATATTAAGAATAGTGAAATGATTAGTTTAGCTTACGAAGTGGGACCTCATATTACACTTGATTTAAGTAAGCTTACTATGAGAAGTAAGAAGGAATTCTTTTTAGCAAAATATCCGGATATTTGTAATAAAAAGGTAACTGATTATGAGAGAGAGTTAGTTAAACAAAGAAAGATGACTAATAGAGAGTTGGAAGAATTAAAGATTAAGAGAATTACTGATGAGGATCTTAGTAATTTTCAGGAAGCGGATTTGAAAGCTGCTTATTTATTTTATTTAATGAATAAGGGTTATACTTATGAAGAGAAGACTATTAAGAGTGATGTTAGTGATAGTGAATATGCTTATATTTCTGAGAATAATGATAAATTAGAGGGTTTTGATACTAGACTTGATTGGGAAAGAGTTTATCCTTATGGTGATGTAATGAAGACTATTTTAGGGACTGTTTCTTCTACTAGTAGTGGTCTTCCTAAAGAAGAAAAAGACTATTATTTAGAGAAGGGATATGCTTTAAATGAGAGAGTTGGTCTTAGCTATTTAGAGAAGGAATATGAAGAGTATTTACATGGAGAAAGAAGTATTTATGAAGTAGTTAATTCTAATGAACTTAGGCTTGTTAAAGAGGGATCAAGAGGAAAAGATATAGTTTTAACTATTGATATTAATTTACAAAGAGAAGTAGAGAAAGCTATACGTGAACAGATTATAAGAGCTAAAGGGGAATATAATACCGAGTATTATGATCATTCTAGTGTTATTATTCAAGATCCTAATACGGGTGAGATTTTAGCAATGGCTTCTAAGAGAATTGTCAATGGTAATATAGTTGATAATACAAATAATATATTGATATCTCCTATTATGCCAGGATCTGTTGTTAAGGGTGCTTCTATGTTAGTGGGTTATAATACTGGAGCTATTAAAATAGGAGATTATATGGTTGATGAATGTATTACTGTAGCAGGTACTCCTACTAAGTGTTCTTCTGTTACTTTGGGATATATTAATGATATTACAGCGTTAGCTAAGAGTAGTAACGTTTATCAGTTTAAGACAGCAATTAGAGTTAATGGACAAGAATATTATTATGGAATGAAACTTAATTTTAATCAAAAGTCTTTTGATATTTATCGTAATATGTATCATTCTTTTGGATTAGGTGTTAAGACAGGAATAGATTTACCTATAGAAAGTAGTGGTTATACTTCTAAAGATGTGGCAGCTGGTAATTTGTTAGACTTTGTAATGGGACAATATGAAACTTATACGCCAATACAATTGTCACAATACATTTCAACTATTGCGAATTCTGGTAAAAGGATTCAACCACATTTATTAAAAGAAGTTCATGATAGTACTTATGGAGATGAAGTAGGAGAAACAATATATACTTACGAAACTAAAGTACTTAATACAGTACCAACAGAAGAAGCATATATGAATAGAGTAAAAGAAGGATTTTATGCAGTTATGCATTCAGCTGGAGGATATGGTGTTGGATATATAAATGATCGAATGGATGCAGCTGGTAAGACTGGTACTTCACAAAGTTTTATAGATACAAATAATGATGGAATTATTGATACAGAGACAATTACTAGTTCTTTTGTAGGATATTTTCCAGCAAGTAATCCTAAAATTTCCATAATAGTAACGTCACCAAACTCATCACATCCAAACTCAGAAATTGACTATGCAAGCTTAGTTACGATGAGAATTACAAGACAAATTACAGATAGTTACTATTATATGTATGGGAATTAGTAAAAAACTTTTGCTTTTTAGAAAAAATTTGGTATAATACCTATAGACGTAAGGAGGGATATTCATGGCCAAAGTAGGAAATAGACAATATAAGACTCTAATTTGTACTGAATGTAACGAGGAAAATTATAGAGTAGAAAGAAACGTAAAAAAAACTGATCGTCTTGAATTAAATAGATACTGTCCAAGATGTAAAAAACATACTACACATAAGGAAAAGAAATAAAAGAAAAGAGATTATTTATGGACAAGAATTTAAAAACGCCTGAATCAATTGATAAATTGATCGAAATGCAAGCTAAATCAGTAGTTAATGTAGTACCTACACAAGTAGTTGATACTAAGAGTACAACTAATGGAAAGGCATATGTTAAGACTAGATTTAGAACTACAAAAAGAAAAATTTAGGAGGTGGAAAGATGATAAGTACTAATGATTTAAAGAATGGTATTACTATTGAAGTTGAAGGTGCAATCTATGTAGTTATGGATACTCAACATGTTAAACCTGGTAAAGGTGCAGCAATAGTAAAAGCCAAACTTAAAAATTTAAGAACAGGAGCTATTTTCGAAAAGACATTTAATGCTGGAGTTAAAGTAGCAACTGCTAGAATTGAAAAACAATTAATGCAATACTTATATAACATGGGCGATACATATTACTTCATGAATATGGACACTTATGAACAATTAGAATTAGATAAGAGTGTTGTTGGTGAGGGTAGTAAATTCTTAAAAGAAAACTTAGAAGTATATATTACAATGTATGAAGGTGAAGTATTAGGTATCGATTTACCAGATAAAGTTGAATTAGTTATTACTCATACAGAAGCTGCTGTTAAAGGTAATACAACTAATAATGCTTTAAAAGATGCTGAATGTGAAACTGGACTTATGGTTCGTGTACCTTTATTTGTTAATGAAGGTGAAACAATCATTGTATCAACTAGTGATGGAAAATATGTATCAAGAGCGTAAGTAATGCTCTTTTTTTGTTTGTATAAAATGTCTTTTGTTTTGTCAATTTTTACTATTTCCATTTTAAATAAAGAATATTTGTAGTATAATTTAAGTATGATGGGAGTCATGATTTATGGCAAAGAAAAAGAGAAAAAAAGTAGTTAAAGAAAAATATCAATTTAGTGGACAATTATGGGGAATTGTTTTAATACTCATTGCAGTACTTGGAATAGGTAAATTAGGAATAGTTGGAAGATTTATTGCGTCTTTTGGATTATTTGTTACTGGTTCAGTATATATGGTGTTTTTAGCTGCAATATTATTAATAGGAGTTTATTTCTTATTTACAAAGAAGAGTCCAGATTTCTTTTCTACTAAACTTATTGGTGTTTATATTTTTTGTTTAGGTATTTTAACTTTGATGCATAAAGATTTTGTTATTCAAAATAACGGAAATGTAGCTTTAATATTTAAAGAGACAATTAATCAGTTAGTTCTTGGTTTTAATGGAATTATGAATAATGGACTTTTAGAGGACTGGTTTTCAGTAGGAGGGGGTATTATTGGTGGTGCCTTTTCTTGCTTATTTGTAAAGCTGTTTTCATATAAAGGAATGCTTATAGTTTCTGGAGTATTTATTGTGACAGGATTTGGTTTATTTACTGGTTTTTCTATTCTTGATTGGGTAAAGAATAGGGTTGATGATTCTAAGGAAGCTCTTAGTAATAGAAAAGAGAGAGCTAAAGAAAAGGCTTCTAGTAAAGAGGAGACTGGTAGAAAGGGTCTTATTATTAATGGAGGAAGTAATCTTGAAGAGGAAGAACATAATGATAAGATTAAGATTTCTAGTATTGAGGAATTAACTAAAGTTCCAGAAAAAGAAGATGTTAGAGAAGAAGTTATTGAAAATGCTCCTAAAGTAGTAGAGGAAAAGAATATTGTTAATAAGAATTATAAATTACCTGGATTTGATTTACTTGATAAACCTAAGGGTAATAAGAAGAGTATGGATGAAGCAGCAATTGAACATAATGTTGCAATACTTGAAAAAGTATTAGAAGACTTCCATATTGTGGGAAAAGTAGTAGAAGTTCATATTGGACCTAGTGTTGCGCAATATGAATTAGAGATTGCTTCTGGTACTAGAGTTAATAAGATTACAGGTATTAATAGAGAGATTGCTTTGGCTTTAGCAAAGAAAGATGTTAGAATTGAAGCACCAATACCTGGTAAGAATACAGTTGGTATTGAGTTTGCAAATGATATATCAACTCCTGTTAGTTTCTATGAAATTATGGCTAGTAAGAAAATGCTTAATACATTTAATGATAAACTTACAGTTCCACTTGGAAAAAACATCATGGGTGATGTAGAGATTTGTGCTATTAATAAGATGCCACATTTACTTATTGCCGGTACTACTGGTAGTGGTAAATCAGTTTGTGTTAATGGTATTATTTGTTCTATACTTATGAAAGCTAGACCAGAAGAAGTTAAGATGGTTTTAGTCGATCCAAAGATGGTTGAGTTATCAGTTTATAATGGAGTTCCACATTTATTATGTCCAGTAGTAGTTGATCCTAAGAAAGCAGCTGTTGCCTTAGGTAAGATGGTTGCTGAAATGGAAAGACGTTATGAGATATTTAGTGAAACAGCTACAAAGAGTATTGAATCATATAATAATTATGTCGATAAAGAGAATAAAGGCCGTAGTGAAGAAGATAAAATGGATAGAATGCCATATATAGTAGTTATTATCGATGAGTTAAGTGATTTGATGATGGTTGCGGCTAAAGATGTTGAAGATTCTATTTTACGTATTACACAGAAAGCCAGAGCAGCAGGTATTCATTTAATTGTTGCTACACAGAGACCTTCAACAGAAGTTATTACAGGTTTAATTAAAGCTAATATTCCTTCTCGTATTTCATTTGCGGTTGGATCAGGAATTGATTCTAGAACAATACTTGATCAAACTGGAGCAGAGAAGTTACTAGGAAAAGGAGATATGTTATATCTTCCAATAGGTGTTAATTCACCAACTCGTATTCAAGGTTCATTTATTACTGATGATGAAATTAAGCGTTTGATTGACTTTACAATTAAACAACAAAAAGCTCAGTATTCAGAAGAATTATTAAACTTAGAGGCAGTTGACAATAAAAATAATAATAGTACTGCTGGTATGGATGATGGAACTGTTTCAACTGATGGTATGAGTGAAGATGAAGAGTATAAAAAGATTTTGGATTTTGTAGTTAGAACACAAAAAGCTAGTGCGTCTTTATTACAAAGGAAGTTCCAAATTGGTTATAATAAAGCAGCAAGAATGATAGATAGACTAGAAGAGGATGGAGTTATAGGACCAGCTACTGGAAACTCTAAACCAAGAGAAGTACTGGTTCAATTAGATAGTACTAATGAAGAATAATGGATATTTCTATTATTCTTTTCTTTTGTGTTAAAGTTTATGTTATAATAAATTTGGAAGGATGTGTTAAAATGACAGCTCATATTGAAAGTAGTAAAGAAGATATTGCAGATATTGTATTATTACCAGGGGATCCCCTTAGAGCAAAGTATATAGCTGAGAAATTTTTAACTGATGCTAAATTAATAAATAAAGTTAGAAATATTTTTGGTTATACTGGATATTATAAGAATAGGAGAGTTACAGTTTTCTCTTCTGGAATGGGAATACCTAGTATAGGAATATATGCTTATGAATTATATAAGTTTTATGATGTTAAAAAAATTATAAGAATAGGTACTTGTGGTACAATGCATCCAGATGTTAAATTACTTGATGTGGTATTAGGTACTAGTGCTTATTCACTTAATACATTTCCATTATTATTTGATGGAGATACAGAAAAGGAATATAAATCAACTCCAGCTTTAAATGAATTAATTATAAATAAAGGTAAGGAATTGGGTACTAGCTTAAAATGTGGAAAGATTATTACAACTGATGTCTTTGATCCTTATGTAGATCAAGAAAAGTTTATGAGTAATTTTCCTAAAGATGATTATATGGCTAGTGAGATGGAGGCTTTTGGACTTTATTATTTAGCTCAAAAATTAGGTAGAGAAGCAACTTGTTTACTTACAGTTGTAGATTCTAAGTATGATAAACGTGGTCTTACTAGTGAAGAGAGAGAAAGATCATTAGATGATATGATTACTTTAGCTTTGGAAGCAGTTTATAATGAAAATTAATGTGAGGTGGGTTTATGGATTATTTGAGAGAGGACTATGGTTCTTATAGATTACATTTGATTAAGACAGAGAAATTTAAACTTACAACAGTTAGAGTTTCTTTTCGTAGAGAGATCAAAAAAGAGGAAATTACTATTCGTAATGTTTTAACTGATATGTTTACACAGTCATCAGCAAATTATAATAGTAAGAAAGCTTTAACAATTAAGGCACAAGATTTATATGCGGCTGATATTGCGACTGCGACTAAAAGAATTGGTAATTATATAAATACGGATATTAGTTTAAGTGTTTTAAATGATAAATATACAGAAAAAGGTAATTTTAAGTCAGCAGTAGAATTTTTAAGTGAAATTATTTTTAAACCTGATGTTAAAGATGGAGCTTTTAATGAAGAAAAGTTAGATATTGTGAAGAATCTATGTAAGAGTGCTCTCGATTCTGTTAAAGAGGATACAGCAGCTTATAGTACGATTAGATTAGCAGAAGAGTTTGATAAGAAGAGTCCACTTAGTTATAGAATGATTGGTTATCAAAGTGACTTAGAAAAAGTTAATACAAAGAATTTATATGAATATTATTTGAGTATGATTAAGAGTGACTTAGTTGATATTTTTGTAATTGGTAATATAGATTTTGAAGAAATTAAAACTATTATTAAAAATAATTTCAAGATTAGAACTTTTAAGAAACCTAAAGGACCTTATCTATTAGAAGATAAGAAAGCTCGTCTTAGAAAGAAAATTGCGAAAGAGACAATTGACGGTACTCAATCTAAGTTAGGTATTGCTTGTAGATGTCATGGATTAAGTGATTATGAAAGAAACTATCCAATGCTTTTATTTAGTGCTATCTATGGTGGTACAGTTGATTCAAAATTATTTACAGATGTAAGAGAAAAGAATTCACTTTGTTATACAATTTGGTCTGTTCCTAATAAACTTGACCAAACTTTATATATTAAAGCTGGAATAGATAAGAAGAACTATCAAAAGAGTGTTAGTTTAATTGAGAAGAACTTACAATTAATGAAGAAAGGTGACTTTAGCGACTTAGATATTAAGAAAGCAAAAGAATATTATAATACAGCACTTGATGAGACTCTTGAGAGTGAAAATAGTATTATTAATGAATACTTTATGCATGAAGTTGTAGGTACTGATTTATTAGAAGAAAAAAGAACTAAAATGGCTAAAGTTACAAAGAAAGAAATAGTTGCAGTAGCACGTAAAGTTGATATGGATACTATATTTCTTTTGGAGGGTGTAGTTAATGAAGGAAATTAAATTAAAAGGCATGGATATAAGTGCTTATACTGAGACTTTAGATAATGGTCTTGAAGTTATTTTAATTCCATATAGTGATAAGAAAAATTATTATATGACTTATGCGACTAGGTATGGATCTGAAGATACTAATTTTACACCAGCTGGAAGTGATAAAGAAATTAAAGTGCCTGATGGAATTGCTCATTTTTTGGAACATAAGATGTTTGAACAAGAAGATGGAGTAGATCCATTTAGTTATTTCTCAGAAAGTGGAACAGGTTGTAACGCATTTACTTCTTTTGATAGTACTCGTTATATTTGTTATGGTACGAAGAATTTTAGAGATAATTTAAAGTTCTTGTTGTCATATGTTAATAGTCCTTATTATACAGATGAAAATGTAGAAAAGGAAAAAGGTATTATTGCAGAAGAATTAAATATGTATAGTGATATGCCTGATTGGCAATTAGAGGCAAAACTTAGAGAAAACGTTTATCATGTTCATCCTAGAAGAGTAGAAATAGGTGGAACTGTTGAAGAGATTATGAAAATTACAAAAGAAGATTTATATACTTGTTATAATAATTTTTATAGTCCAGATAATATGTTTGTCTTGATTGTTGGTAATTTCGATAAGAATGAAGCTATGAATATTATTAAGGATTCTTTTAAAGATATTAAGAGTAGAGCAGGAGCTAAGTTAAAGGAATATAAGGAACCTAAATCTGTTAGAGTTAAAGATGATATTTTATATGGTCCAATAAAAGTACCTAAGATTGGAATGGGACTTAAAGTTGATTTAAGTAAGTTTGAGGATTATGATTTATTAGATATTGATTTATATTTGGAAATGTTGACAGCTTTGCTTTTTGGTTCATCTTCTGATTTTAGAGAAAATGCTCGTAATAAGAAAATATTGAGTAGCTTTTATATGGAATGGGAATGGATACAAGGTTATAGAACTTTATTAATAGAGGCAACTAGTGATGCACCTGATGAATTAATTAGTGATATTAAAAGAGAGTTTTTGGATATAAATATAGACGAAGATGCTTTCAAGAGAATGAAAAAAGTATGGATTGCTAACGAAGTTAAGATGGTGGACTATGTTGATTCTATGGTAAGTAATGTTGGTGATGATCTACTTAGATATCGTAGAGTTATTCCTAATAAGATTGATGTTATTAGAAAACTTAGTCTTGATAAGTTGAAAGATGTCGTTAGTAAGATTGATTTTAATAATATTAGTTGTGTTAAGTATTTAGGTAAAGAGGAGAAGTAAATGAAAAATTATTTTGATTTAGAAAAAGAGGATATCAAGAAATATAAAATGGAATTTGTTAAAACTCCTGGTGGTAAAAGACTATATACTTTAGAGAAAATATTTTTAATATTAGTACTAGTAATAATAGCTGTTTATTTTATAGTTACTGGGACACAGGAAGTGTCAAATTTAGTTACTAGACAACTTGATGTGATGGTAATAGGATTGTTAATTATTACGTTAGTATATGATGCTTATTTTAATTTTAACTTTTGTAGTTGGTTAAAAAACAAACATAATATTAAAAGATGGTAGTTGTTTAAATATAAGAAATATGCTATCATGTAGGTAGTGAAGGAAACTTCATAAAAAAGGAACACTTAATTCGCAAGGTTAAGTGATTCTTGTTTGTTTTGTGTCACCTAACTTTTGCTAAGTTAGGTGATTTTTTATACTATTATTTTATATTGTAAATATAGAATAAAAAGGATGATGATAATTAGTCCTAGGACTAAAAAATCTTTCTTTCCCATTAGATCACCTCCCTTTTAGTAAAGTTTGGTAATCACCTAACCAATTAAATGTTCCGGGGTGTATTATACTGATTATTTTAATAGTGTCAAACTAGGAAAAAGACTCTCTTTTATTTATTTGATGATGATGTGATGATAATTTTTTAATATTTTGGGAACCTTATTTTTGGATTACTTCTTTTTAGAAGTTTTTTTCTTTAGAAAAGCAAGTTTAAATATTTTTAATATTATTTTGTCTTTTAAAATTGAATTTACTATTTACTAGTTAACATGTTATAATTAATAAGCAAGGAAAGATGTATATGAAACAAGAAAATATTAGAAATTTTTGTATTATAGCTCATATTGATCATGGTAAAAGTACTTTAGCAGATCGTATACTTGAACTTACTGGAGCTATTAGTAAAAGAGAACTTAAAGATCAAATGCTTGATTCAATGGATTTAGAGAGAGAACGTGGTATTACTATTAAACTTAATGCGGTTCAACTTACTTATAATTATAAGGGAGAAGAGTATTATTTACATTTAATTGATACACCTGGTCATGTAGACTTTTCTTATGAAGTATCTAGATCACTTGCGGCATGTGAAGGGGCTATTTTAGTAGTTGATGCAGCTCAAGGAATTGAGGCTCAAACATTGGCTAACTTGTATTTGGCTCTTGATAATAATTTAGCTATTATTCCTGTTATTAATAAAATTGATTTACCTTCAGCTGATATAGATAAAGTTACTGAAGAATTAGAAATGATCGGTTTTGATAAAGAAGATATAGTTCTAACTAGTGCAAAGACAGGAGTAGGTATTGATAAGCTAGTAGAAGCAGTTATTGAAAAAGTTCCAGCTCCTAAGGGAGATGTTAATGGAAGATTACAAGGATTAATCTTTGATAGTATTTTTGATCCTTATCGTGGCGTGGTGGTTTCTAGTAGGATTGTTAATGGTAAAGTAAAAGTTGGAGATATTATTAAAATGATGCAGACTGGGGCTAACTATGAAGTTCTTAGTATTAATACAGCAACTCCTAAAGAAGTTAAAAAGAATGAGTTAGTAGCTGGTGAAGTTGGTTTTATTTGTGCGGGTATTAAAAATATTTCTGATGTTAAGGTTGGGGATACAATTACTTTGGAAAAGGCTCCAGCAGAGAAACCATTACATGGTTATAAGCCGATGAAGTCAATGGTATTTTGTGGAGTTTATCCAATTGATACAGCTAAGTTTGAAGCATTAAGAGAAGCGTTAGAGAAGCTTAAATTGAATGATGCTTCATTAGTTTTTGAACCAGAGACTTCTTCTGCTTTAGGATTTGGTTTTAGATGTGGTTTTTTAGGATTATTACATTTAGAGATAATTAAGGAACGTATTACAAGAGAATTTAATATAGATGTTATTATGACGGCACCTTCTGTTGTGTATGAAGCAATTTTAACTAATGGGGAAAAGTTATTGATAGATGCACCTAGTAAGTTACCTGATAAGAGTAGATTGAAAGAAGTAGATGAACCTTATATTAAGACTAGTATTTTTACACCTAAGGAGTATATTGGTTCTATTATGAAATTGTGTCAAGATAAAAGAGGTATCTATGTTAGTATGGAGTATATTGATACTAGCAGAGTTAATATTCATTATGAATTACCTTTATCAGAAATTGTATATGATTTCTTTGATAAGTTAAAGTCTTATACAAAGGGATATGCTTCTTTTGACTATGAAATTATTGGTTATAGACCTAGTGATTTAGTTAAGATGGATATTTTACTTAATGGGGAAGTTATTGATGCTTTGAGTGTTATTGTTCATAAGGATTTTGCATATAGTCGTGGTAGAGCAGTTACACAGAAGTTAAAAGAGGTTATTCCTAGACAGTTGTTTGAGGTTCCAATACAGGCGGCAATAGGTAATCATGTTATTGCGAGGAGTACTGTTAAAGCTCTTAGAAAAGATGTTTTAGCGAAGTGCTATGGTGGAGATGTTACACGTAAGAAGAAACTACTTGAGAAGCAAAAAGAGGGTAAGAAGAGAATGAAACAGATTGGTAGTGTTGAGTTACCACAGGAAGCTTTTATGAGTGTTTTAAGTATGGATGAGGAGTGATTTTATGACAATTGAAGAATTAACAATTATGGCTGAAGAATATTTAACAGGAAATTATACAATGGCGGACTTAGCTAAGAAACACAGAATTTCTAAGTCAACAGTAGTAAGAGGTCTTGGTGGTAGTGAGAGAGTAAGATTACCAGAAGAACTACAAAATAGAGTTAATAGTATGAAAAATGATATATGGTACTCTTCTAAACGTACTTTAGGTAATGCAGGACATACTAAACATACTGATGAAGAGATTCAAGATAAGGCAAGACGTATGGTAGAATCAGGTACTACTTTAAGAGAACTTGGTAAGGAAGATAATGTGCCTTCTTCAACACTATATACTAATTTTACTAAAGAGAGACTTGGAGAAGAGTTATATGAACAAATTCAAGATAGATATGCACTTAATAAGAATTCTAGAGGAGATAGTTCTTCTCAAAGTAGTAGTGATGAATTAAGTCAAATGTTTTCTGAGAGTCCTCTAAAAAGTGAAGAAAAGAGTACAGGCAAGAGTTCTAGAAGATGATAAAATCTGTATATATTCATATTCCTTTTTGCGAGAAGATTTGTTCTTACTGTGATTTTTGTAAAGTACTTTATAATGAAGAGTTAGTTGATAAGTATTTAGAAGCACTAGAGAGGGATATCTTAGAAAATTATAAGGGTGAAGAAATCAGAACCTTATATATTGGAGGAGGTACTCCTTCAGCTTTAAGTGTTTGTCAACTAGAAAAGTTATTTAAAATATGTAGTATTTTTAAACGTAGTGAATTAGAAGAATTTACAATAGAAGCTAATTTTGAAAGTACAACTCATGAAAAGTTAGACTTATTTAGAAGAGCTGGAGTTAATAGACTTAGTTTTGGATTAGAAAGTACGAAGAGCCATCTTTTAAAGTTTTTAAATAGAGATTTTGATAGAGAACATATTATTGATATTGTAAAGTACGCAAAAGAAATTGGTTTTAAAAATATAAATATTGATTTAATATATGCTTTAGAGAATGAGTCTTTAAAAGACTTAGAGGATGATTTAGATTTTGTGACTAGTCTTGATGTAGAACATATATCTACTTATTCTTTGATTATTGAGGAACATACTTTACTTCATGTTTTGAAAAAAGAAAATATTAATGAAGATATGGATTTTGCCATGTATAAGTTTATTTGTAAGTACTTGAAAGATAGAGGATTTAAGCATTATGAGATTAGTAACTTTGCGAGAGAAGGGTACTATTCTAAGCATAATTCTGTTTACTGGTGTAATTTAGAGTATTATGGATTTGGACTTGGTGCAAGTTCATATATGGGTAATTATAGAATTAATAATACACGTTCTTTTGAAAAGTATTTTAAAGGAGAGAGAGTACTTGAGAAGGAAGAAGTTTCTTTAAAAGATAAGCAGGAATATGAAGTATTACTTGGTCTTAGACTTAGTTATGGTATAGATAAGAAGAAGTTTTTAAAAACATATGGTAAAAAAATAGAAGAATGTTATAATTATAGTGGACTTATAAAGAATGGATTTATTATGGAAGATCAAGATAGGGTTTATATTCCAGAAGATAAATTTTATATAAGTAATGAAATTATTGTTAATTTTATTGAAGGAGTTAAAGATGGAGAAGAGTGAAAACTTTAAAAAAGAATTAGAATATATAAAGAATGCTAAAATAAGGAATGCTTGTCAAGTGATGATTAATTTACTTCCAGATTATTTCTTTGAAGTACCTGCCTCATCTACAGGTAAATATCATCCTGAATATGCTGCTGGACCAGGTGGACTTATGCGTCATACTAAAGCAGCTGTTAGATTTGCATATGAACTTTTAAGTGATTCTTGTATTGGAGATAAGTACACTAGTGATGAGAAAGATTTAATGATTATGGCTCTTGTTCTCCACGATGGGCTTAAATATGGATTAGAAAAAGAGAAATATACAAGATTTGATCATCCTATTTTAATAGCTGATTATATTATGGATAATGAAGAAAAACTTGGATTAGAAATTCCAGAAATAGAATTTTTATGTGATGTTGTGAAGACTCATATGGGTAGTTATACTACAGATTATTCAGGAGTGGAAGTATTAGAAAAACCTAAGACTAAGTATCAGAATTTTGTACATATGTGTGACTTTTTAGCAAGTCGTAAAGCATTCTTAGTTCCATTTAATGAAAATAATGAAATAAGTGTCTAATAGGCACTTTTTTTTGTTATTTTGTTGTCCTAAAAGGAAAAATTTGTTATATTTAGAATGGAAGTGATGATGTTTGAGTGTTAAAGATAAGAAAAATTATACTAGAGATATTTTGTTTTCTTTTATTGGTTTAGCTACTTTAGTAGTACTAGTTTTTGGAGTTAGCTATGCAGTATGGTCAAATAGCATTACGGGAACAAAGATTAATACTTTAACTAGTGGTTACTTATCATTTAATTATACTGAGAATGACAGTAGTGTTATTAATATAGATAAAGCTTTACCAGTAAGTGATGAAGTTGGAAAAAAGATTAGTAATAGTAATGAATACTTTCTTTTTACAGTTTCTAATAATTTTGAAGAGAGTATTAATTATGAAATTTTACTTGAACCTTTAGTTAATAATTTAGATAATAAATATATTAAAATATATTTGACTGATAAAAATGATGTACCTTTTAAAGGTTATGATAAAGTAGTTCCGACAGTTGATCAATTTCAAGTTAATTCATCTGGAATGATTAGTATTTATAATGGTGTTTTAAAGGATAAAAATGATAGTCAGACATTTAAACTTAGAATTTGGATTAGTGATAGTTATGTCGTTGATCAAAATAGTTCAATGTTCTCATTTAAAGTTAATGTAAGAGGAAACGTATGAGGTGATTAAGATGAAAGGTAAAATTATAGTTGTAGAGGGTACTGATTGTTCTGGAAAAGAGACACAATCAAAGCTGTTAGAAGAAAGACTAAATAAAGAAGGAAAGAAGTGTATTCGTTTTAGTTTTCCAATGTATGATACACCAACAGGTAGAATTGTAGGGGGAGCATATTTAGGAAAGCCTGAAATATCAGAAGGCTTCTTCCCAGAAGGAGCACCAAATGTTGATCCTCGTGTTTCTTGTTTGTATTATGCGGCAGATAGAAAATATAATATAGGAAAAGCTTTAGAATACTTGGATAAAGGTTATTATGTAATTCTTGATAGATATACAACTTCTAATTTAGCACATCAAGGTAGTAAGATTCATGATAAAGATGAAAGATTTAATATGTATCAATGGATTGATAAGTTAGAGTACTGGTTATTAGGATTACCTAAACCAGATAAGACAATATTCTTACATGTTCCTTATGAGTATTCAGTAGAACTTAAGAAGAATAGAGTTAATTTAGATGAAAATGAAAAGTCACCTGAACATTTAAAAAATGCCGAGTTAGCATATGTAGAGCTTGCAGGTCTTTATAATTGGGATAAGATAGAATGTGTTAAGGATGGGACATTAAGAACTATTGAAGACATTAATAATGAAGTTTATGATTTAGTTGTGAAGATGGAAGAAAAATAATAAATAAATACATAGATTTGGGTCTATGTATTTTTTTTGTCAAAAAAAGAAGAACCTTGCGGTTCTAATTTTCGTCTTTAAATATTTTAGTATCTAAGATATTTGGTTTTCTCTTAGATCTTGCTTTCTTTGTTTCTTGCTCTTTAGCTCGTTTTTCTTTTAGTTTAGCAAGAGTATCAGCTTCTACTAATTTAACATTTTTAGTAGGTTCTTTTTTCTCTTCTTTTACTTTTTCCTTAGCTTTGTCTTTTTCATCTTTAACAGCAGCTGTATCAAGTTTTTCAATCTTTTCTACTTTAGTAGGTGTTTTTGTTACTACTGGTTGAGATTGTTTTTTGTCTTCTTCTGGCATTAAAGCTTTTGGAATTAGTGGAGGTACAACAGGTTTAACTTTTTCTAATAAAGCACTGTCTACTGCTTTTTTAGTATCAGTATCTTTAGTAAGATTTAGGTTTTTCTTTTCTTCTTGTAGATCTTTTTTAGCAATAGTTGGAATCAAAGGGGTGTTTTCTTTTGCCTTAGTATCTAAGTCTTTGGCTTTATTTAAATCGTTTAAGTTTGGTGCTGTAACTTTATCTTTTTCAGTGAACTCTTTTTCTTCTGCTTCAACGGCTTCTTTTGGAAGAGCAATTAATGGTTCAACTTTTTCTTTTGCCTTTATATTTAATTCTGGAATACTTGCTTCCATTTCTTTTTTACGCTTTTCTAAATCAGCTTTTTCTTTAGCTTCTTTTTCAGCTCTCATCTTTTCTTCTTTAGCTTCTTTTTCAGCTTGAATTTGACTTGGTAATTTAAAGATTTCTGTTGGAGCATCTTTATGTTCCTCTTCCTTCTTAGGAGGAGTTGCTTTTAGTGCTTCTGGAATTACTGGTTTAGCAATATTTATGTTTATACTTGGAGTAGTTTTTTCCTCTTTCTTAGTTTCTTCTTTTACTTTGTCTTTTGGAGCTGGAACAGCAGGTTCTCCAGTTACTGGTTTAATATCTTTTATATCTTTATTTTCACTTAAAGCACTTGGTACTTTAACTGGTTCATCATTTGGAATGATTGAGACAACTGGTGACTTTTTATCAGAAGCAGGTGTCTTTGGTATAACTGGTATATTTGGTTCTTGTTTTGGAGCACTAGGAGTAATTGTTGGGATAATACCAGTTGTTTTTGGTTGAGTAGTTGGAGCAGTTGTTGGGGTTGTTTGTGGTACTGTTGTTGGTTGTGTAGCTGGTACAGTAGGTGTTTTATTAATTTGTACTTGTACACTTACAGGAGCAACTGTTGCAGGCTGAGTTGTTGGAGTTGTTTGAGGTACAGCTTGTGGTGTAGTAACTGGTTGAGTTGTTGGTACCTGTGGTTGTGCTGGTGTTTGAACTGGAGCTTTTTGTTCAACAGCAGCGGCAGCAGCTTCTACTAAATTAGTTTGAGTTACTGGAGGTTGAGTTGCTGGAATAGCATTAGCTGCAACAGCAGTATTAGCAGGAGTAGGTGCTACTTGATTTATATAAGTATTATTTTCAACTTTTTCAATCTTAACTTCTTGTTTATCAACTGTTGTAACATTTGGAAGTGGAATATCAACTCCACCTTCAGTTGTGGCTGTTGCTGCTTCATCAGCATCATCAAGAGATCTAGTTAAGTATGAAATATCACCATCTTCTGGAGTACTTTCAATTTCAATAACACGATATACTTCTTCGAAACTTGTTAGACCAGCAATAGCTTTTCCTAAAGCATCTTGAAGCATACTAATTGTTTTACCACCATAAACCATGGCAGCTAATTCTTCTTTTTTAAGTTTAGCATTTGAAACAGCATTTCTAATTTCATCATCAAATTCTAGAACTTCGTGAATAGCAATACGGCCTTTGTAACCTTTACGACAATGTTCACAACCTTTTTCGTTGGCGTCATAAATTTTAGCAATGTCCATATTCATATATTTTTTAAATACACGCTTCTCATATTTTGTGGTTTCTCTTTCAACTTTACAATATGGACATAATTGCTTAGCAAGTCTCTGAGAAATAATTCCTGTTAGAGAAGTTGATAATAAGTAACGTTCAACATCCATATCTAGTAAACGTTCAATAGTAGCAAGAGAGTTGTTGGTATGGATTGTAGATAAAACTAAGTGACCTGTAATTGAAGCACGAACAGCTATTTGAGCAGTTTCAGAGTCACGGATCTCTCCGATTAGAATAACGTTAGGGTCCTGACGTAAAATAGAACGTAGGGCAGCTGCGAAGGTCATGCCAATTTCAGCATTAACTTGAACTTGATTCATTCCTTGAATGTTCATTTCAATTGGGTCTTCAACAGTGATGATATTTACTTCAGGTTTATTTAATCCTTGTAGAATAGAATATACAGTTGTTGATTTACCAGAACCAGTAGCACCAGTTACTAAGATAATTCCGTTAGGTGCAGCCATCATTCTCTTAATTTTAGATAAATTTGTTTTATTAAAGCCAAGAGAGTCAATGCCTTGTAAACTTCTTGTATAGTCTAAGATACGGATAACGATCTTTTCACCTTCATTTAATGGTAAGCAAGACACACGCATATCTAAGTAAGTTCCACCAAAGTCACCTTTGATAGCACCATCTTGTGGTAGTCTTGATTCTGTAATGTTCATGTTAGCAAGTAATTTTAAACGGGTAGTTAAGTTACGTTCATTTGCTTTAGGTATAAATGTATAATCTTGTAAATCTCCATCAATACGAAAACGAACCATCATACCATTTTCACGTGGATCAAAGTGAATATCTGATGCGTTACTTTTTGATGCACTGATAATGATATAATCAGCTATTTGTGTAATTGGTGTATGTTCAAAATCAAAGGCTACAGTGTTTGACTCAACACCTTTTGATATTTGTCGTACTTCCATTTCTTCCATTTTTTCAGCCCCTTTATTGTACTTTTACTATGGTATTTTACTATATTTTATTATATAATAGTTTTATAATAATAGCAAGAAAGAGATGAGAAAATGTTTAAATTGAATGAGAAGGGTTTTATGATGGTTGAAACTTTAATAGCAGCAGTGTTTGCGATGACAATCTTTACACTTATTTATGTAAACTTTTATCCTTTAATTGGTGAGTATGAGAAGAGAGAAGTTTATGATGATATTGATGGAAAATACTCTGCTTATTGGATAAAAAGAATAATTCAAAGTAATAGTGCGAAGAGAGATTTTATAGATAGTGTTAATAAGGAAACTTGTGGTGACAATGAAGCTAATTGTAAATACTATAAGTTTACTTGTGATAATGATATTGTTGATGGAGATACTTATACAAAACTTTTATGTAATAATTTGACAAAGGCAATGGAAATTGAAAACATTTATCTTATAAAATTTAATACTGAGGAATTTAAAAATATTGTAGCAAGTAATGATGGTTTTAGTAGTGGTTTGCAAGATTATATGGTTTATTTACCTAAATATATAACACCTTCTTTAAATGATGCACCATATCGAGTAATAATTGAATTTCATCATACTAAGGATGATAATGATTATTATGCTTATTCTACTATGGAGGTGAAGAAATAATGTTTAAGTTAAAGAAATTAAATAATCGTGGTATGACAGCTGTTGAGATTCTTGTTTGTTTTGTGCTTATGTCAATTTTAGCTGTTTCAATGTATAGTTCAATTGCTTCTTATAAAAATAAACAGAGTATTGAATCTGCTAAAGAAAAGATCTTTACTTATAAGAATTTACTTACAAAGGAAATACAAGATGATTTAATAAAAAAAGGATTAGTTAGTGCAGAGATATCTGAAACAATTAATGAAACAAAAGGAAAACCAGAAAACCTTCCTAGTAAAGTATTTAAAGTTGATTTCTTGTTTAGAGATGGATCAAAAAAACAATTGGTAATTAATAGAAGACTTGCGTCAGATTATTCAGTAGTTGATTGTGCTAGTGAAAAGATTAATGATGCTTTTTCAATTCAATATGGGGAAGAGGGTAATCTAATGACTTATGATTTACCTGATGTTGGATATGGAGAAAATCAGTGTGGTGAAAAAGTTTTAGATTTAAGAATTAATAATGTCGATATTAATAAAGATAATAATATCCTTACTATATATATAGGATTTTATCATCCTGATTTAGGTACAAGATATGGAATAGATATTGTTTGTCCAATTAATTATTTCTAGAATAAAGTAAGAATAAAATAAATATTTAGGGCAATTATAGTACTTAGAGTACGTCCTAGAAGGAATTTATGATAAGAAAGAGAAGCATCATCTAAGATGCTTTTTATTTGGATATGAATAGGAAGAGTACCAAAGATTGTAGCTGATAAAATGATTAGTTCTTTTAAAGTGTTACTTTTTAAGATGGGAGTAGAAAAGATACCTTTAGTTAGATCGAATAACATATTAGTTAAAGTATATAGAAGAGGAGACATAGTTAAATATTTATTTAGAATACTGGCAATTAGAGTAAAGAAGAGACAACTTCCATAAATTAAGATTATGATTTTTAGAGATGAGTAAATTCCAGTAGAAAGGGCTTTAGAAAAACTAGTTGGAGTAGTACTAGGCAGAGTAATAGTTTCTTTCTTTTTAAAGATTGCGGCGATAAGAAGATTACTTAGTATAATGATTATTAATAATTTTAGAGTATTAATACCTTTAATAGTGCTGACAGATCCTAGAATAAATAAGGGATTAGGAAAATGAGTAAACATTATTAAGTAGTTGGCATAGTCTTTAGATATTAATTTTTTATCTAAGAGATCTTTTGCATATTTAGGACCAGACGGAAAACCAGTAAGCATACTCATTATAGTTATATATAGAAAGGCACCATGACCTTTTTTATTTAGAAGGGTCGTGATGTTATAGTTGATTAATAGATCAGATATTATATATATAAGGAAACTAGTTGGGAATAATTTTGTGATGAAAAGTTCGGTGTAAGTAATGGTTTCTTCGATAATTAGAGTGGAATTTAGAAAATAAAAGACTAAAATAAGTAATATTGTGTAAACTAATAAGTTTCTTTGTTTCATAAATGTCCCTTTCTTGTTATAATGATATGTAGGTGATAAGAATGAGGAAGATCTATAATGCGGTAGTTGACTTTATTCTTGAAGAATATGTGTTTTTGATTTCTTTCTTTCTTTCTCTAATTATATTCATGTGGCCAGTTGATTATTATATAACTGTTGGTGGAGGCATTAGTTCGATGGATGATCGAGTTATTTTGTCAGAAGAATATGTTAGTAGAGGTAGCTTAAATCTTTCTTATGTTAGAGAAGCAGATGGTAGAGTAGGATTATATTTACTTAGTTTTATAATACCAGGATGGGAAGCAGAACCTATTAGTGATTATCAAATTGATGAGGAATCAATGGAGGATTTGGATACACGAGGTAAATTAAACTTGTTGGAGTCAAACTCTATTGCGACAAAAGTTGCGTATACTTTGGCTGAAAAAGAAATAAAAGAGAAGAGTTCTAAATTATTTGTTAATTATACTTTGAAAGAATTTCCAACTGAGTTTAAGATAGGGGATCAATTATTAAGTATTGATGATAAGACTTTTAATGATAAAAGTAGTGTTTCAGAATATATTAATAGTCTTGATAAGGAAGAAGTTCTAGTTAAAGTTAAGAGAGACAAAGAAGAAGTTACATTTAAAAGTAAAGTATATGCATATGAAGATAAAAAAATATTAGGGGTTGGAATTGCTAAAGTAGCAACGTATGAGACTGAACCAACTATTAAATTAGCCTTTAAGGAAAATGAGAGTGGTTCTTCAGCAGGACTTATGACAGCTCTTACAATATATGATAAGTTAGTAAAAGAGGATTTAACTCGTAAGTATGATATAGCTGGTACTGGTACTATTAATGAAGATGGTAGTGTTGGCAGTATTGGGGGAGTTAAATATAAATTAATGGGAGCTGTTCGTGGTAAAGCAGATATTTTCTTAGTACCTAATGGCGAAAATTATGAAGAATGTGTAAAATTACAAAAAGAAAAGAACTATAATATTACGATTATAGGAGTTAGTACATTAGAAGAAGCCATTAGTGCTTTGGAAAGGTTGGATAATAAATATGAGGATTGGTATTGATTTAGATGATACAGTTTGTAATACTACAAAGTTGATCAATGATTTTGCAAAAGCTTATGCTTATGATAAAAATATAACAGTTGAAGATTTATTTATGAATCCTAATGAAGTTCAAGAATTTTATAAAGTTTATTTAAGAGAAATACTTGAAGAGGATTCAGTTAAAAGAGACTTTGTAGAGGTTTATCCTAAACTTAGAGAGAACAACGAAATATTTATTATTACAGCTCGTAGTAATGATTTTATGGATGAACTCTTTGATATGGATACGTTGACTGAAGCCTGGCTTAAGAGAAATGACATTACATATGATGGAATATTTTTTAATGTTTATGCTGAACAGAAAGCAATGGTCTGTCTTAAAAATAACATAGATGTTTTAATTGATGATGACATAAAAAACTATGATGCTTTAACTAAACATGGAATAAAGGTTATTTTATTTGATGATAGAAGAAGATATCCTAATGTGGGACTTAGAGCAGAATCATGGCATGAAGTATTAGAAATCTTAGGCAACTAAGATTTTTTTTCACATAATATCCCATAATTCTTCGATAATTTAGCTATAATTTAATAGTATGATGAAGATGTAAGGAGGGATGCAGATAAGGATATAAAAGTTAGCAAAAACATGCTATACTATTGGTAGGTGGTAATCTATGTATAATATATGTTTAGTTGAAGATGAATTAAATTTATCCTCTCTTATTAAAACTTATTTAGAA
The DNA here is from genome assembly GCA_934162125.1 of uncultured Bacilli bacterium. Lineage (GTDB taxonomy): Bacteria > Bacillota_I > Bacilli_A > RF39 > UBA660 > CAG-877. The sequence continues at coordinate 73,784 of CAKPHU010000002.1, read as the reverse complement.
AAAGCAGGATATAATGTTGTTACATTTAGTAAGGGAATGGATGCTATCAATTATATTGGAAATGAAGTTCATTTATGGATTCTAGATATTATGCTAGAAGATGATGTAAATGGATATGATATTATTAAAGCCATCAGAGAAAAAGATGAAGTAGTACCAGTTATCTTTACTTCAGCAAGAGATCAAGACTTGGATAAAATTTTAGGATTGGAACTTGGAAGTGATGATTATATTACAAAGCCATATTCGAGTAAAGAATTAGTACTTAGAGTTAATAATATTATTAAGAGAGTTTACAAAGATAAAGATAGTAATTTAATTACATATGATAAATATAGAGTGGATTTAACAAAACGAATAGTAAGCAAAGATAATGAAGAGATTAAACTTACGACATTAGAGTTTGACTTGTTAGTATTATTTTTAAAAAATGTTAATAAAGGTTTTTCAAGAGAAGAAATATTAAATGAGATATGGGGGAATGACTATTTTGGCTCTGACAGAGTGGTAGATGACTTAGTTAGAAGATTACGTAAAAAGATGCCATTACTTAGTCTCAATGCTATCTATGGGTATGGGTACAGATTATCATGAAACACATGAAGAATAGACTTGGAAAACAGTTAATCTGGCTCATAGGTTTTGCGTTTGTACTTCTATTTATTTCACTAGGATTAGTATTACCAACAGTAATATTACCAGTAGCAGAAAAAAATATATATAGCTACTTGAAAGAACCACTTAAGTTAGTTAATGCCAATGTTGATTATAAGTTGCTTGATACAGAAGTTGCTTACTTGTATGTAGTAGGGGATCAGGTAATAGTAACTGATAATCTAAAAGATGTTATTGCCATTGACGACTATGATAAACTATTAAATTATATGAAAAGAGACTATGGAAAGTTCTTTTATAACCATAAAACATACTACTACTATATGCTTAATTACAATAATGGATATAAGATTGCTTTGACAAATGATAGTTATATTAATAAAACAAAGTCGGAAATATTAGAGACAATATTTCCAATAGTGTTACTGACTTGTTTGACGATAGGCTTTTTACTTGTTTCGTGGTCTTCATTAATAGTTAAGAAAATTGAAAAATTAAAGAACAAAATAGATAATATTGATAATCCAGACTATAACCACATAGTTGATTTTAAAATTGATGATGAGATTAAATCTCTTGACTTAGCAATAGAAGATATGCGACTTTCTTTAATAAACCAGGAAGAATATCGTAATCAGATGTATCAAAATATTTCACATGATTTTAAAACACCTCTCACCGTTATAAAATCATATATTGAAGCTGTTGAAGATGAAGTTGAAGATAAAGATACGGCTTTGACAGTTATCAAAGAACAGACTTCAAAACTTGAACAAAAAGTACACTCACTTCTTTACTTAAACAAATTAGACTATTTAAAAACTCAGAAAAAAATTGAATTAGTACCAGTTGATATAGCAAATATCATTAATACAGAAGTAGAAAAATTTAAATTTCATAGAAAGGAGCTTAAGTTTGTAGTTGAAATTGATAAGAAAGCTACTTTTGTGGGAACAGTAGATAACTGGGAAACTATATTCGACAACCTATTAGGCAATTTTATAAGATATGCCAATAAAACTATTAAAATTACAGTTACTAAGAACAAAATCGTTTTATATAATGACGGCGATAATATTGATGAAGATTTTCTTGAAGGAATTTTTACTCCGTTCCGAAAGGGAATCAAAGGCGAATTTGGCTTAGGACTATCTATTGTTAAGAAGACTTTAAATATTATGGGCTATGATATTGAAATAGTTAATGAAAAAAAGGGAGTCTCATTTATCATTACAAAGGGAATTCACAAATAGAATTCCTTTTTTGTGTTATAATGATAGTGGAGATGATATAGATGGATTTAAAAGAAATAGTTAAGATACTTACGGATAAAGGTTTAACAATAAGTGCAATGGAATCATGTACTGGGGGTGGTTTTACTAATGCTTTAACTAATATAGAAGGTGCTAGTGAAGTTATTAAGTTTAGTGCTGTTACTTATGCGAATGAATTTAAGGTTAAGATGGGTGTTGATGAGAAAATACTTAATAAGTATACAGTTTATAGTTTTGAAGTTGCGGATGAGATGAGTTCTAATATTAGTAAGTTTGCTGATAGTGATATTGGAGTTGGTATTACTGGTAAACTTAATAGAGTAGATAAATGTAACCCATATGGAGAAGATAATGTAGTTTATGTTAGTGTTTTTGATAAGAAAAATGATAAACATTATCATGAATTAGTAAAGGCAACTTTAGCTTCACGCAAAGAAAATAAAGAATTAGTTATTCAAAGTGTTAGTAGAATACTTAGTGAGATTTTAAAATAGAATATGATATAATTATATTTAGAGGGTGTGATTAAATGATTGGAGTTTTTGATTCTGGAATAGGGGGACTTAGTGTTTTAGAAGAGTTAGAAAAAGTTCTTCCTAATGAAGACTTTTACTATTATGGTGATAGTATTAATAATCCATATGGTGAAAAAAGTGATCAAGAATTATTAGAAATAACAAGTCATATTGTAGATGTTTTAAAAGAAAATGGGGCAAAAATAATAGTTATTGCTTGTAATACAGCTACAACAAGAGTTATGAAAAAGTTAAGAGAAAAATATCCAGAGATGATTTTTGTTGGAACAGTTCCCGCTATTAAAGTAGCTTGTGATCATGACTCAAAAAATACTTTAGTAATGGCAACTGAAGCGACAACACATTCTTTAAGAACAGCAGAACTGATAAGAGATAATAAGAGAAAAGATCAAAATATTTATTTAGTTTCTTGTCCAGGTTTAGCTAATGCGATTGAAACTAAAAATGAAGAAAAAATTAAGAATATTTTACAAGAAACATTCTTACCATATAAAGATAAAAATATAGATACTATTGTTTTAGGATGTACACATTATCCTTTTATAAAAAAAGAGATTTTAGAAGAAATGCCTGGGGTCAAATTAGTAGATGGATCACATGGGGTTAGTATGGAGACAAAGAGACAACTTACTGAAAATAATCTTTTAGATGAAAGGGTACACGAAAGAAAAATTATTATTTATAATTCACTTACAAAAACGGAAATAGTAAAATAATATTTACTATTTTTATTTTATATAATATAATTTTCATTGTGATTATTATGAAAGATACGTTTTACTATATACTTAAATTTATTGGGATAGGTCCTTTTTATTTGCTATTTCATCCTAAAATAGTAGGTAGAGAGAATATTCCACGTACTGGTGGAGTAGTTTTAGCTGGTAATCATACAAAGTGGATGGATCCAGTTTTAATTATTTGTGCGGTGAGGAGAAAAGTACATTTTTTAGCAAAGATAGAACTTTTTAAAGGAATGGGAAAATATTTTTTTCCAGCATGTGGTTGTATTCCGGTTAATAGAAAGATCCATGATAAAGATGCTTTAAGTAGTGCTAGAGAAGTACTAGAAGAAGGAAAAGTTATTGGAATATTTCCAGAAGGAACTGTTAATAAGACTGATGATGTTACTCTTCCTTTTAAAATTGGAGCAGTAAAGATGGCAAATGATACTGATAGTTATGTGGTACCTTTTGTCATTACTGGTAAATTTAGAGTATTTGGAAAAGGTATTAAAATAGAGTTTTTAGAAAAAATAAAAATAGATGATGATTTGACTAAGGAAAATGAGAGACTTAGAAATATTATTTCTTTGAAGTTGGAGGAAGAAAATGGGCATAATAAAGAAGATTAAGATGAGAAATCTTAAGACTCCGTGGACTAAATTTTATAAAAAGGAAGATTTAGAATTTGATGTAGGAGATAAATCAATATATGAAGCTTTAATAGAGGCTTCTGTTGGAAGAGAAAACTTAGTAGCAATTAATTATTTAGGAAGAAAAATTACTTATAAAGAATTTATTAATAAGATAGATAAGGTTGCGAATTGTTTAAAGTTTCATGGGATAAAAAAAGGTGATGTAGTTACTATTTGTATGCCTAATGTACCAGAAGGTATTATTAGTTATTACGCTATTAATAAAATAGGGGCAATTAGTAATATGGTACATCCTTTATCTTCTGAAGAAGAAATTAAAGAGTATTTAGTATCTACTAAGAGTGTAATGCTTATTGTGATTGATAAGTGTTATGATAAAATTAGTAAGATTATTAAGGAGACTAATGTTTATCGAACTATTATTGTTTCAGCAAAAGATTCAATGCCTTTAGTAAAGGGACTTGGATATACACTTTCAACACTTAGTTTACCTAAGATGCGTAAGATTAAAAATTTAGGAAATGTAATAGGTTGGAAGGAATTTTTACTTACTAATTTTATTAGTAAAAATAGTGGTTTGGTGGAGACTAAGAAAGATGATCCTGCTACTATTTTACATAGTGGAGGAACAACTGGTAAACCTAAAGGAATAATTCTTTCTGATGGAAACTTTAATAGTTTAGCTAAACAAATTACAATAGTTTTAGATGATTTAAAACCAGGTGATAAGGTTTTAGCAATAATGCCTATTTTTCATGGATTTGGATTGGGTGTATCAATGGTTGGACCTTTCATTTTAGGCTGTGAAGTTATTATGGTACCACAATTTAATTCAAGAAAGTTTGATCTTTTATTAGAAGAATATAAGCCTAATGTAATTTTAGGAGTTCCTACTTTGTATGAAGCTTTAATTAATACTAAGAATGATAAACTTGATTTAAGTATGTTAAAACATGCTATCTGCGGAGGAGATAGTATGAATCCTAGTTTGATAAGAAGAGTTAATCTTTATTTAGAACAGCATGGGGCAAAAATAAAGGTTAGTCAAGGATTTGGTATGACAGAGTCTCTTGCAGCAGTTTGTCTTAGCAATGGAGAAGCATATAGGGAAGGTAGTATAGGAATTCCTTTTCCGGGAGACTATATTAAGATTGTAAAACCTGAGACACAGGAAGATGTTCCATTTGGAGAAGATGGAGAAATATGTGTAAGTGGTCCAACTGTTATGTTGGGGTATTTAGATAATGAAAAAGAAACAAATGAGATGTTACAAATTCATAAAGATGGTTTGTTATGGCTTCATACTGGGGATATTGGAATGATGACAGAAGAAGGAATTATTTATTATCGTCAAAGACTAAAGAGAATGATTATTAGTAGTGGCTATAATGTTTATCCTAGCTATGTAGAAGAAGTAATTGAAGAACATCCTGCTGTTTTAAATTGTACTGTTGTAGGAATTAGTCATCCTTATAAGATAGAAGTGCCAAAAGCTTATATAGTTTTAAAGAATGATTATAGTGCAACGTTAGGAGTTAAAAATAGTATTAAAGAACATTGTAAAAAGAACTTAGCAGCATATTCAATTCCTTATGAATTTGAATTTAGAAAGAGTTTGCCAAAAACTTTAATTGGTAAAGTTGACTTTAATAAACTACGTAGTGAAAGCGAAAATAATGAGAGGATTGACGTAGAAGATGAGTAAAGAAAAAATGGGTGGTTTTCGTTTTTTGAGAGGCATTTTGTCACCTTTTTTCAATCTATGGTATAATCCAACAATAATTGGAAAGGAAAATATTCCTGAGAGTGGAGCAATAATAGTAGCAGGTAATCATAAACATTTGATGGATCAATGTATGATTATTATATCTACGAAGAGACCTATTCATTATATGGCAAAATGTGAATATTGGAAGGGACCTTTTGCTTGGTTCTTTAATATGGCGGGATGCATTCCTGTTGATAGAGATAAAAAGGATAAAGCAGCGGTTGATTCAGCTTTAGAGGTTTTAAAAAATGGACAGGCTTTAGGTATTTTTCCAGAGGGAACTAGAAATAGAACAGAGGATTTGTTGTTGCCATTTAAGTTTGGCTGTGTATCAATGGCTCATAAAACAGATGCTTTGATTGTACCTTTTGGAATATATGGAGATTATAAATTTAGAAGTCGTAATTTAGTAATTAGAATTGGAAAACCATTTAAGGCAGATGATGATTTAGAGAAAGCTAATGAAAAGTTAGTTTCCGAAGTTACTAAATTAATTAAAGAAAGTGCTTCTAAAAATGGTAAATAGTGTCAAGTACCTATAATTTGAAAGAATTAAAAAGCTTTTTCATGGTATTATATAATTGGTGATACTATGAGTAGTAATATTAATGATTGCTTTGATAATACAGTGATAGATAAATTATATCGTAATGTTTATGAGATAATGCATCCAACAATATCAAAGAGAAATGTATCTAATTATAAAATTATCTTAAATGAGGATCTAGCACCAGTTAGAGTCTTTTATCCAGAAAAGGGTTTTGTTTTAAAGAAAATCATGATCTATGTCCATGGTAGTTCAAGTATTACAGAATGCAATTTTAAGTATGCAGAAGTATGTAAGATGATTGCTTCTAGAACAGGAAGACTTGTTATTGCGGTGGATTATCAAGAAAGATTTTATTTGGATATGCAGAAAGAAGTTAATGCCGTAGTTAATTTTTTGATAAGAGAACTTACTAGTAATGGAATACTTCTTGATGATATTTCTTTGATGGGTGACGATGTAGGTGCTAATATTTTGATGGGCATTAATTGTGAAAAAGAGGTTAAGAGGGTATATTTATATCCTTTACTTACAGGTGCTTATTTTACGGATGATGAACTTCTTAAGGATAGTGATTTTGATTTATTAGTTTTACATAATATAAGAGATTATTTTAAGAAGTGTTTAAGATACAAGAAAGATTATAAGAACAGTTTAGTTTTTCCTTCTCTTGATAAGAATTATAAGTTAGTAAATAGTTTGCTTATGGTAGGAAAAGCAGATCCAATAGAGGAAGAAGTTGTGACTTTTTATCAAGAACATGAACATGAAGATAGTGAGTTGGCTGTTATTGATTTTATTGGACATGGCTTTTTAAATAGTGCAGATTTTGAAGCTAATGAAGAAGTTTTTAGAACTATTTTAGATTTTTTAGATAAAGAGGAAGCTTAGCTTCTTTTTTTTTAGTCTATTTTTCTTTTATTTGATGTGGTATAATTTTTATGGTGAGGATTTATGGAAAAGAGAAAATCTAAGAAAGATATTGTTAAATTATTATTAAAAAAGGATGAATTAGGAGAACAAGATGAGGAGGAGTTACTTGATTTACTTATAGAGCAAACTATTGCGATAGATATTGATAAACAAGAAGAAGCTAAGATGACACTTGGGGACAAGTTAGCAGATAAAGTTAGTGAAGTTGCTGGTTCATGGCCTTTTATCTTTATTTTTATTGGTTTCTTAATTGCTTGGATAATTTTAAATACAGTTGTTTTTATAGGTGATATTAAAATTGATCCATTTCCTTATACTTTACTAAATTTGGTTTTATCTTGTATTGCGGCAATTCAAGCTCCTATTATTATGATGAGTCAAAATAGACAAGCTAAAAAAGATAGTTTGCGTAACCAGAATGACTATCGTATTGATTTAAAGAGTGAACTTATATTGGAAACACTATATGAACATATGGAAGAAATATTAAAAACACAAAGAAAATTAATTCGTATGTTGGAGGAAGACGATGATGAAAAAGGCGATGAGTAGAATTGGATTTTTAACTTTTATTTTGGCTTTTGTTTTTCTTTGTACGGGGTGTTTAGCTGGTACAGAGGCTTCTGCTAGTGGAGTTAAACATTGTAGCCGTCAAGCTGAAGTAGAGGACGCAACAATGCTTATGAGTTATGACATCTATTATGAAGGTGATTATGTAACAATTATTAAGTCTTTGGAAGGTATTACTTCTGATGATCAAAGCTTATTAGATACATATGAAGAAGCTTGGAAAAAGATTTATAGTCAGTATGAAGGTATTGATTATTATGATAATCAAGTAATTAGAGATGATAATTCTGTTATTTGTGATACAGAAATCAATTATGTAAAGACGGATATTTCTAAGATTATAGAGATTGAAGGAGAAGAGGATAATATCTTTGAGAATGGTAAGGTTAAACTTTCAACATGGCTTAACTTTGCAAAGAAGTTAGGGGTAACTTGTGAGGATGAAGAAGCATCATAAGTTCTCTTTGTTCGAGTAGTCTAATGGATAGAATGTTTCCCTCCGACGGAAAAGATGCGAGTTCGATTCTCGCCTTGAACACCAGATTGAATAATTTATTAATATGTGTTTTGGATGATGAAATTGTATAAAGTATGAAGATTTAGTGGAGACATTAGATCTTTTTTATTGATATTTTCATAGAAATATATTAGTATATAAAGTTACATGGGGAGAGGTATATGAAAATTAAAATTAATGAAGAATATTTACAAAGTAGAGAGTATCGTAAATTATTTGAATTTATTCAAAGAGAAGGAGTTGAACCATTACTTGATTTTTATTGCGATATGAAACAATTAGAAGAAGCTAATTTGATTCAGATGGCAGTAATGGATGGTGTTCATCCAACACTTTCTTTAGTAAAAAAATATAAACCAGTAGTGGAGTTTTTAAAGACAGTTGATAGAGTTAATTTGCCTACTTTTTTACATGATCCATTTTTTAGAGAGTTTCTTGCAGATCTAGATCAAAGTCAAGTTGACACTTATTTGGAAAATGCTAGATTTTTAGAGGATTTTAAAGTGAGTGGTATCAAGGTATTTCCTTCAACGGTTAGAAAATTTGTTTTTGATAGCCAGGTTTACTACAAAAAAGGTCAAATAGCGGAAGTATTTAAATGTTATAGTGATGGTGATATCGATTATTCTTATCTTAAAGATGAATCAATGGCAGGGTTTCCTGATGTTTATAGGGCTAGTGTAACTTTTAAGGAGAAACAAGGAATATTACTTTTGACACATAATTATGAAGGTGGAAGTCAATTGCGTTCGGCTTATGTTTCAAATTTTGATTTTGATCCTTTGGATTTACCTGAAAGTAGTGAAATATCAAGCTATGATGTTCCTTATCAACTTGAAAAGTCACCAGTATTTATTAAGAGAAAAAGATAGAATTAAGAAGTACTAATTTGATTGAATTAGTACTTTTTTTATGTTATTATTTTGATAGGCCGATATAGTATAGTGGCAATACAGGTCCTTGGTAAGGATCAGCGGCAAGTTCAATTCTTGCTATCGGCACCAGATTGATATTAACTCGAGCTTTTCGAGAAAAAATTTAAAATGGCTTTTTAACAAGCCATTTTTATGTTATCATGGATATGTCAAGGAAACTTGCATAAAATAGGATACATTTGATTGTGGTTAATCAAATGCATTTCCTTATAATGGGTATGGCATCTGAAGTCACATAGTTGTGAAATCAGATGCCTTTTGTTATTTTAGGAGAAAATAATTATCCAACTAATATTTAAAATATAGTATAATTAAAAAAAGTATATAATATTTTATACTCAATTTATTTAAGCTTGTTATTGACTATTTTTTATAAAAATTAATATCGTAGAAAGCTTGATTTATTTAAATAATAGTGAGGTATATATTTATGAAAAAAAGAGCAATAATTGTATTTATTTTTTGTGGTGTAATTTTATTTAATCCTAATGCAGTTTTAGCTCATCCTGGAAGAACTGATAGTAATGGTTGCCATAAGTGTAATACTAATTGTGCAAAATGGGGATTAGATACTGGCGAATATCATTGCCATAATGGAAATACTTATACAAATTCAAGAGGACAAACTTTTAATTCTGATGGTAATTTGCTTAGTGATGATTCATCTTCTGATGGTGATTTTACTATTTCTACTCCTAAGAGTAGTGATAATACTTTAAAAACTGTCACTGTTGATGGAGAAAATATTGAAATATCTAATCAAATGAACTATAAGACTAAAAATGAGAAAATAGATATTTTAGTAGAAACTAATGATAGTAGGGCAAGTTATAATATTGATGATCAGTCTTTAAAGGTAGGAGTTAATATTATTAATATAAAAGTTACAGCTGAAAATGGTGATGTGAAAAATTATAAGCTAGTAGTTAATAGAGAAAAACTAAGTAGTAATACAAATATAAAGATAGTTGTTGATGACGATGAAATAAATTTTACTCTCGGAAAAGCGGATATTGATGTTTCTTCTGATACAAAGAATTTAAATTATAAGTATGAATTAGAAGACAAGAATTCAAACGTTGTAGTGGATGGGGATAAAGATTTAAAGTCTGGCGAAAATCTTGTGACTTTTACAGTAATTGCAGAAGATGGTACAGAAGCAAAATATGAATTAAAAGTTAATAAATACACAAAAACAGATGAAGCATTGGGGTCAGTATTGGGCTTTGCTACAATGGGTTGTGCTGGTTATGGAGCTTACTGCTTTGCTAAAAAGCGACAGAAAAGGTAATTTTAAAGATTGTCAAACTACAAAAAAATTTTAAAAACAGACATACAGTAGTGATGACAGATAGATAATTTATAGTTAGTTAATGCATGACTAACTATTTTTTTGTAGAAATAATTTACTTTTTACTATATAATCTTTTTAGTGGATGTGAGAGTATGAAAATAATAGAAGTTAATAAATTAAGTAAAGAATATAAATATAAAGTTAAAGATGAGAAGAAAGGCTTTATATATAATTTATTTAATGAAAAAGAAAAAGTAGTTAAAGCAGTAAATAATATTTCTTTTTCTGTTGAAGAAGGAGAGACTGTGGCTTTTATTGGACCTAATGGGGCAGGTAAATCTACTACTATAAAAATGTTGACTGGTATTTTGTATCCAACAAGTGGCGATATCAAAATATGTGGTTTAACACCAATAAAGGATAGAAATGAATTAGCTTTTAAAATTGGTACTGTCTTTGGACAAAGAAGTCAATTGTTACCAAACTTACCATTAACAGAAAGTATGGAAATGTTTGGAGCTATGTATGATATGGATGAAGAGTCAATAAAGAAGAGAATAGCGGAATTATCTGAATTATTTGATTTGAAAGAATTTATTAAACAACCTGTTAGAAAATTATCATTGGGCCAAAGAATGAGGGCTGAAATTGCTACTTCATTAATTCATAGTCCAAGAATTATATTTTTAGATGAACCAACTATCGGATTAGATGTTGTTTCTAAGAAGAGTTTAAGAGATTTATTATTAAAGATAAATAAAGAAGAAAAAGTAACGATCTTTTTAACAAGTCATGATACAGAAGATATTCAAAGTATATGTGAGAGATGTGTAATAATAAATCATGGAAAGATAATTATTGATACATCTACTAAAAAGTTAATTAATGATTATGCTAAAAATAAAAATATAATTATCACTCCTAATGTTGAGTTTGTGGAGTTTCCAGAATTGCCTGAAGGTATGTCATACATTAAGAAAAGTAAGAATCAGATAATTGTAAATGTTAATACAGATAAGATCCATACACAAAAAGCTTTACAGGAATTAATTAAAAAATTTGAAATTGATGATATTAATATAGATAATGAGTCTCTTGAAAATATCATAAGGAGTATATATGAAAAAAATTAAGTTTGCTTTTACTGTCATAAAAATCTTTATGAAAAATCAGATGCAAGATAGAACTAATTTGATGTTAGATATTTTTAATATGGTTTCTAGATGTTTAATTGTATTCTTGTTATATGCCTATATTTTTAAATTAAATGGTGGAAGCATTAATGGTGTAGATTATAAGACAACAATGTGGAGTATGTTCATGTACTTTTGCATAATGATTTTAAATATTAGAAGATTAGATAATATTATAATGACTGAGGTTAAGAGCGGTAATGTAGAAATGTTTATGAATAAACCAGCTAGTTATTTAACAATTAGTTTTATGAAAGTTATAGGTCAAGGAATATTTTCGTTTTTGTTTATAAGTATATTGGGGTCAATTATAATGACACTATTTGTTGGAGTGCCTAATGTAAATATAAAGATATTTATTCCAACATTTATTATTACTTTGTTTTTAGGTCAAGTATTAGGCTTATTGATATATGGTTTAATTGGACTTATGGCATTTTTTATACAAGATATACGTCCAATTCACTGGATAGTAGATAAATTCGTTATGATTCTTGGAGGTAGTTATTTACCTATATCAATGTTTCCTAATTTTATGAAAGTTATTGCTTTTGCGAGTCCTTTTGGAGCAATTAATTTTGCGTCAAGTACTGTTTATGATTCTTGGAATAATGAATTTATGACGAGAATTGCTTTACAGCTATTATGGATTGCTGTTTTTGGTTTCTTATTAAATTATGTTTATAAAAAGTCAAAAGAAAAGGCAATGATAAATGGAGGTTAATTATGGGAAGTCTAAAATTAGCTTTATTGAATATTAAAAAGAATTTTAAGAATGAAAAAGAATTAAAGAGTTCATTTATTATTTCTGTTATAGGTATGACAATTAATAATATGGCATTCTTAATTTTGTGGTATTACTTTGGGAAAACAATAGGCGAATTAAATGGATGGGCACCGATGGATGTTTTTGGATTATATGGTTTTAGTACTACTACTTATGGTATTATTTGTTCCGTATTTTATGGTATTTTTAATATCCCTAATTATATAAGTACAGGAAATTTTGATAAGTATTTGTTAACACCTAAGAATATTTTATTGAAGGTTTCAACTTCTAAAATATCGACTAGTGCTTTTGGAGATTTATTGTTTGGTCTTATATGTTTTGTAGTTTTTGCATTTTGTAATAAGTTGACATTAGTTCAATTATTGATTTCATTTTTATTGATTATAATGTCTTCAATAGTGTTTTATTCATTTTCATTAATATGTATGAGTGTGTCATTCTATTTAATGGATGGTCATAATGTTTCACAAGGATTATATAATGTATTTTTAAGTAATTCACTATATCATGGTGGTGCTTTTACTGGATTATTAAGAGTTATATTTACTTTTGTAGTACCTTCTTTATTGTTAGGAGCTATTCCAGTAGAAATTGTGAAGAATATTTCACTAACTAATCTGTTGATGATAATTTTATTAACTGTTTTCTGGTTTGCATTAGCAGTTGCTTTCTTTTACAAATCATTAAAGAAATATGAAAGTAATAACTTGTTTGGTTTTGGAAATTAAAATAGGAACATAATGTTTATATAACAGTTGATGGGTGTGAGTTTTATGGAAGAAGTAATAAATAAAATAGTAGAGGTGAATTCGACACTTTTAGGTACTAATCCTAGAATAGAAAAAATTAATGTTGGATTTACTAATACTTTGTATTCTATTAATGATCGATATATTGTTAAAATATGTAGTGATATTAATAATGAAGATGATTTTAAAAAGGAAATTATATTTTATAATTCTAATAGAAAAAATAAGTTGATTCCTAAATTATATTTTGCTAGTACAGATAAGAATGATGTTCCTTATCTTTATGAAATTATGGAGAAGGTAGATGGAGTTTCTTTATATAATGTATGGCATACGTTTTCTGATGAGAAAAGAGAAGACGTAATTAGACAATTATGTGAGGCAATGAAAGAGTTTCATAGTAATAAGGGTGAGGCTTATGATTGGGCTCAGATGATGAAAGATAAATTTAGTTCTTTATATAATAAAGCTAAGAAAAAAGATATGATTAGTGATGATGAAGTTAAAGTTATTGATCAGGCTTATTCTTGTTTTGATAAGTATTTAGAGTCTTCTTCTTTTGTTTTAATACATAATGATTTACATTTTGATAATATTTTTATTAATGACGGAAAAATTAAGATAATAGATTTTGAAAGATCAATGTATGCACCAGCGGACTTTGAATTAGATATTCTTTATAGAATGATTAGAAAACCATGGAAGTTTGCGAGTGAAGAGACTGAACCATATACAAGTTTAGAACAATATTCAAATATTATGTCTTATATAGAAAAGTATTATCCTGAGTTAGTTCATATTGACAATTTATATAAGAGATTAGCTATATATGATATGGTATATTTTTTAGAACAATATATAGATTATCCTAAACATGATGAATTAAAAGAAGATGTATTGATGGCTGCGAAAGTTGTTATTGAATAGTATTTGATAGTATTAATGGGTGGTGATGAATGATGAAAGCTATATTTTTAGATGTAGATGGTGTTTTAAATTCAGATGAATATTTTGATAGTGTTAGTGATAGTGATGATGATAGTATAGAAAATGAAATAGATATGGATAAAATAAAACTATTAAAAGAAGCTGTAAATTTAACAGATGCTCAAGTAGTTTTATCATCATCTTGGAGATATACAAGAAAGGCTCAATCTTTGCGAGAGTTATTGATCGAAAATGGTATTGTGACTGATGTTACTCCTTTCTTGCAAAATAAGAGAGGATTAGAAATAAAGTCATGGTTGAAAAACAATCCTAATGTTGATGACTTCGTTATTTTAGATGATGAAGTCTTCGATTCATATGATGACTTTTTATTGTCAAAACTAATAAAAACTTCTGATTCTAATGGAAATGGTTTTGGTAGAGGATTACTACCTAAAGACGTAGATAAAATTGTAAAACAATTGGGAAATAATAAGAATAAAAATTCTTGTAAATAGGACTTTGAAATTTTATAAAAATATCTTAAATGTTAAGAATAAGGGCGGAAGTTCCAATAATTATAGGTAGAGTTTTTTGTTAAATGATCATATACTTTTTGATGAAAGGAAGGGAAAATATGAACTTAGGAAATAAAATTATGAGTTTAAGAAAGAAGAATAATCTTTCACAAGAAGAATTAGCAGAGAAAGTAGGGGTTACTCGTCAGACTATATCAAAATGGGAGTTAGAAGAAACTGCACCAGATATTAATCAGGCTGTGATGCTTTCTAAAATATTTAAAGTTAGTTTGGATGATTTAACAAACAATGATGTAAGTAATGTATTAGTAGAAAAAGTTAGTAATACTGAGAAGTTAGCTGGTATTATAATTAAGATACTAAAAGTTTTTGGAGTTTTCTTAATAGCATTTTTTGTGATTAATATATTTATTTTAATATTCTTTAATGTTTATAAAACTGATTCAGGCGATAGAGATATTATTGGAGAATATACTATAACTTGCAAACTTGATGATGAAGAGTATTTATATGGTGTTGAATTTAATAAAAATTATCAAGCTATTAATATTGGTGGAGATGCCTTTATTTCAAATCATGTTGATTTAACAAAATATGATGACGCTAATCAAATTATTGCTCATATAGAAGATTATTTTAATGAACATGATGGTACTTGTGAAACTGTTGAAACTAGAAAATAAGATGAATGCAAAAGTTCATCTTTTTTGATGGGATTTTCTTATTCTTTGTGCTAAAATAGAGGTAGAATAATATAGTAGACGATAGTGGGATGTGATATTAGTGGATGATACAATTATTGAGAGTAATCCATGGTTAAAGGCAATGATACCTTATACTATTTTTACAACAGAAGAAGATGTTAAAGCTATTAGAAATAGTGAGGATATTGAGACACAAACAGGAAAAGTTAGTACTGAATTTGTAAGAAGAGTTTTAGAAGATCCAACGTATTATGAATATGCTAAAAAATTCTTTGATGGGGAGATTGACCGCTTTAGTGTTAATTATTTAGCTTATGGTGATTTAGGACATGGTATTAATTATTCTAGAATTAATATAATGGAAGCTATGAATAAAATGGTAGAAGAACAAAAACTTACACTAACTCCTGAAAGTAAAGAGAGATATGAAACTTTAAAAAATATTGGTAGTTTTTCAAATTATGTAGATAAACATGCTGATGATCAATATGAATTAGAAATAGATGGTGTTTCATATCAAGTACCTGTTGGTAGATTAATTGCTTTAATGAAAATGGATAATGATGAGTTTGCCAAGATGTGTGAGAATGCTGAAGTTAGTGAGATAGGGGGAATTCCTAAAACTCAGTATGTTTATATGGCTTATAGATATTTTCTTGACAATGATCTTTTGAATAAGTTTGAAGTTGATAAAGAGATTCGTGATAAATATACAGATATTAAAAATTTTGCTAGAGTTGATTTTCAGGCTTTTGATAAGTTATTAGAGACAAAAGATACATTATATAAAGAAATTGAATTAGATAAAGATTTTCATGATTATATTATGAATGGAATGCCAGAAGAGGCAACTGATATCGAAAAAGCGGTATTTGTTTATTTGAAGATGTGTAGAACACTTTCTTATGATGAAGAGTTTTATGCGAGAAATCAACCTGCTGATATGCATTCATCAATTGATTTGGTTCAACATATTAATTTAGATAATAAAGATGTTGTTTGTTATGAGTTTAACTTAATGTATGCTAAATTTTTAGATGAACTTGGTATTAAATTTGCTAGTGACTATACTAATGTAGTTGGTGAGGAATATGGATCTGGTCATGCTAAACTTACATATAGATGTGGTAAGTTTTTAGTGGAGGCTGATTCGGTAACGTCTATATTAGATGGAGACATGGTGAATGTTAAACTTAATAGGCCGTTACAAGGATTGAAATTACTTAATAAATTTTATGGAACAAGAAATGAATTTGGTGAGATTGTTTCTAGGATGTATGAATTGGTAGCTCAAAATGATAAAACTCATTATATTCCATCGATGGAAGAATTATTGGAAGAGTACCATCAAAAAACTGATAATATTCGTCCAGTTAGTTTTGATGAAAAAATAGGTATTTTAGCTAATCGTCTTAATACAGTTGATTTTAGTGGTATTGATGGTTATGGATATGCTTTGGCTCTTAATAAGAGTTTATTTGATAGTGATGAGAGAGCAGGTAAATGTAGATGTACTATTTTAAGAAATAACTTAGGGCATAGAGTAAGGCCTATTGCTATTTATACAATTAATAAAATGGATTTTGAAATGAATCCAGAAGAAAATACTTATTATTATTTTACGCCAGGAGGAGGACTTTCTTTAACGACACAGTCCGAGATACAAGGCAGGTTTGATAGAGGTGAACTTACTTATGTAAATAGTGATAAAAATGTGCCTAAAATTCCTGGTATTGTAAAGGAGGGGGAAAATGTTAGAGAAACTAAGAATACTAAATAAGAAAATGATTGAGAAAAGTGGTAGCGAAAAGTATTTAGTTATAGATAAGATTTTGGCTGATGACAAGTGCTTTTTTAAGATGTCAGTTGAAGAGGCTTACGCTATACTTAGAGATCTTGGAATAGAAGATGAGAATATTAGGAAAATTTATTTGGAGTTAGTTGACGCTAAAAATTTTTAGAAAGGATTAGTAATTGTTTATTAGTGTTGTTTGTGATATTATTATCCTAGGAGGAGTTAGAGATGGAAAAGAAAGAGTTTTTAACAGAAGAAAATTATGAAAAATCAAAAAAGAAAGTAACAATTATTGCGATTGTAGTTTTAGTAGTTGGACTTGCTTTAGGACTATTTTTGATAGGTCTTGGAGTAAGCAAACAAAACGCTGCTAAGAGGGAAAATGAAACAAATTATAAATTAGCTCAAGAGGCAGCACAAGCAAAGGCTGCTGAAGCAGAAAAAAGATTAGAGGAAATCAAAAAAGAGATAGAGGATTATAATACTCAAATTAATGCTTTACATGAACAAAATGATGCTTTAAATATGGGTGATCCAAATTGGTTTGCACAAACTAGTAAATATCAAAGAGAAATTAGTGATTTAGGTAAAAAAGTATCTGAATTAAATACTGAGAAATTTAAATTAGAAAATGCACGCTATACTGCTGATTATGATGAAATTAGTCTTAGTCGTTTTGTTCCATTTTACTTTTTTGGAGGATTTATAATTGTTATTTTTGGAGGAATTGCTTTAAGTATTTATTTCTTTGCTAAAGGAAGAGATATTGCAGCATTTACTATGCAACAAACTATGCCACTTGCTCAAGAGTCTATAGATAAGATGACACCAACTATTGCTAACTCAACTAGTACAATTGCTGGTAGTGTAGCTAAGAGTGTTACTAAAGGAATTAAAGATGGTCTAAAAGACGAAGAGGAAAAAGATAAAGATAAAGAAAAAGATAAGAAATAGATTTTAGACTTTGGCTTTGAGCTGAAGTCTTTTTCTTTTGTAGACAAATGTTTATTTATGTTTTATTATAATTAAATGATTTAGATGTTATATGGTTTGAGGTGATATGATGTCAAAGGTTAGTAATATTTTAATGATGATTGAACTTTTAGGTACAGGAAGAAAATATAGTGTTTTGGAACTAGCAAGAGAGTTAGAGGTTACACCTAGAATGGTTCGAGTTTATAAAGATGAAATAGAAAAAGCTGGTATTTATATTGAGACGATTAAAGGACCATATGGAGGATATATTTTAAATCAGAAAGTTAGTTTACCTAAAAGATTTGTAAAAGAAGATGTTTCTATGGTAGATAAGAATTATTTTAATTTATTCAGTCGAGCTATTAAAGAGAAAAAGAAGTGTGAAATAAGTTATTATTCACAGGATAGGAAAAAGGTTACGAAGAGAGTTATTCATCCTTATGAAGTGTTACTTTTAGATAATAAGTGGGGAGTAGCAGGTTATTGTGAGATGAGAGAAGAAGTTAGACATTTCTATTTTGAAAGGATAATTATGGCAAATATTTTAGATAAATATTATTAGTGACAGATATATTTCCTTATTACGTGGTATATTTTGTTTGAGGTGATGATATGCAAAATTTAACTTTTGTGACTGGAAATTATGGTAAATATTGTTCAGTTAAGGAGAGATTCGAAAAAGAAGGAATTGAAATAAAGTATTTTGATTGTGATTTGAAGGAAGTTTCTATTAATGATATAAGTGTTATATCTAGAGGTAAAGCAGAGGATGCTTATGAGAAAGTTCATGGACCTGTTTTTGTAGCTGATACGGGATTTTATATTGAAGATTATCCTGGTAAGCCATTGTATCCTGGGGCTTTTGTTAAGAGAAGTGGGATAAGTTCGGATATTAATCATTTACTTGAAGTGATGAAGGATAGAAAAAATAGATCTTGTTATTTTTTAGATTGCTTAACTTATTATGATGGCGAAGACTGCGTTCAATTCTATGGATTTAGTAGGGGTATTTTAGCGAATGAGGTACGTGGTAATGCTAAAAAGAATGCTAAGTCTAATCTATGGTTTGTTTTTATACCGGATTTAGGTTGTGGGAAGACATTAGCAGAAATGAGTGATGAAGAGTTATGGACTATGCGCTCTTTAGAGGAAAGTGCTACTGGTAAATTTATTTCATGGTATAAAGATAAAGTAATGGGAGCTAAGGTGAAGACGAAGACAGAGAAAAAAAACTAGTCTTTTACAGTTAATAATGTTATAATGTTTTAAAGGTGATCACAATGGATTTCTTATATAATTTAGATATTAGTGAAAAAGAAATTATGGAAATGATTAGGAATAATAAAGAGTTATTATTTTTAGATGATGAGAAAATTAAAGAAGTTATTTATTTCCTAGTTAAGTGTGGCTGCACACAGAAAAAGATTCGTAATATTATTGTGGCTAATCCATATTGTTTTGGTAGAGATGTTAGTGATATGGAAGAAGTCGTTGGTAAAATTAAAGATTTAGGTGTCAATGATATTGATATGTTTTTAGAGAATAATCCATGGCTTTTAAGTAAAGATGGGTTTGAAATAGATGAATTTGTTACTGAAAAGCAAAACGAAGGAATAGAAAAAGAAGATATTTTAGATATGTTAGAGACTGCTTTTGTATAGTAGTCTTATTTGCCGATTTAGCTCAGTTGGTAGAGCAGTGCATTCGTAATGCAAAGGTCGAAGGTTCAAATCCTTTAATCGGCACCAGATTGATTAATACTCAATTTTTTTGAGATAATATGAAAACTACTTTCAAATTGAATTGGAAGTAGTTTTATTTTGATAGTTTAACAGTAGGTATAGAATTTAATATATTGATTGAGATGCTTGAATTTTTTTATGGAAAAATTCGTGATAGAATGTTATTATAGAATTGTATATGGTAAGGAGATTTTAAGATGAGAGAATTAAAAATAAAAGGTATTTATAGACATCATAAGGGAGATTTTTATCTTGTAGAGGACATTATATATCATAGTGAAACTCATGAGAAGATGGTAGCTTATAGAGCTTTGTATGGTGACAATAAATTATGGTGTAGGCCTTATGATATGTTTATGGATGAGGTTAATAAAAATGGACAAAAGTATCGTTTTGAGTTACAAGAAATAAAAAGTGTAAAAGATGAGAAATAGTCAACAGTAAAAGTAGTTATGAAAAAGGGAAGAAGTGTTTATAATATTCAAATTAATTGTGATCCTTGTGCAGTTAATAGTTTAATTCAAAGTTACTTACACGCTAATAATTCACAATTATATAAAAAAGATGATGAACAGTTTTATATGATTGGGGATGCATTTAATGGATATAGATATTTTAATTATTCTATTCAAGGACAAACTCTAACAATTTATGCATGGTTTAGGGGAGCTTTTGGAGATATTATGCTTGAACAAAATGATTTAAATATGACAGCTATGAATTATAGAGAATCTTTAAGTACATTGTTTCAAGAAATTGATAAGTTAAATAATAGAGGAGTAGTTATGAATAATAATATGAATTTTGATCCTAACACAGGAAGGCCATTAAATAATGGTGGGGCAAATTTTGATCCGAATACGGGTCAACCATTAAACAATAATATGAATAATAGTAATAACAATAATCATACATGGCAATGACATCTGAAGCAAGAAGTGGACAGAATATGGCTGTTAATAGTAATCAATTTATTAATACATTCCAAAATGAAACAGTAAAGAAACAAGAGAAAATGTGTGAAGTTGGTTTTTGGTTATCAATAGTTGGCTTAGTATTTTCGCTTATTGGGGTTGCTTACGGACTTATTCTTTATATACTTATTTTTTACTTTGCTTCACAAGGATTGAAAACGCAGAAGAGAGGTAAAGCTATTGCGTCTATTGTACTTACAGTTATTTCAATTGTGATAATTGTTTTACAGGTACTTTCTTTAAGCTAGTTGATACTAGCTTTTTTCATGTTTTGCATTTTGTTTAATTTTGCATTATACTAAATTTAGTACACTGATAATTTATTAATATTGAATGGAGGAAATTTATGACAAATATAGAAGTTGTTCAAGGGGATATTACTAGAATGGATGTCGATATTGTAGTAAATGCAGCTAATAAGACATTACTTGGTGGAGGTGGAGTAGATGGTGCTATTCATCGTAGAGCTGGTAAGGAATTGTTAGAAGAATGTAGAACACTTGGTGGATGCCGAACTGGAGAAGCTAAGATGACAAATGGTTATAATATGCGATGTTCTAAGATTATTCATACTGTTGGACCAGTTTATCATGGTGGTAATAATGGGGAGGCAGAACTATTAAAAAATTGTTACTTTAATTCGATGATGTTGGCGGAGGAATATCGTTTTACTAATGAACTAGATTCAATTAGTATTGCTTTCCCTTGCATATCAACGGGAGTTTATGGATATCCTAAAAAAGAAGCTTGCAAGATTGCAGTTGAGACAATTAAAGAAATTAATAATTCAAAGATTAAGGTTTTCTTTGTTTGTTTTGAAGAAGACCAGTATCAATTATATTTAGATGAAATTAATAAATAGTGTGATATAATAATTTTGAGAGGACGTGAAATAATGGCTAATCAAAAAGAAGAAGAATTAATAAATGAGGATAAAATTGTAAATCAATTGCGTTGTTTAGGAATTGATATGATAGATGAAGCTCATAGTGGCCATCCTGGTATTGTTTTAGGAGCTGCACCTATTATTTATGCACTTTATGCTCATCATTTAAGAATTGATCCTTCTGATCCTAACTTTTTTAATCGTGATAGATTTGTAATGTCAGCTGGTCATGGTTCAGCTTTGTTATATGCAACATTATACTTAGCTGGGTATGACTTAACTTTGGATGATTTAAAGAATTTTAGACAAATTGATTCTAAGACACCAGGTCATCCAGAATATGGAGTAACTCCTGGAGTTGATGCTACGACAGGACCATTAGGACAAGGCATAGGTATGGCAGTTGGTATGGCTGCTGCTGAAGCAATTTTAAGAACTCGTTATAATAAAGGTAATTTGATTGATTATTATACTTATGCATTATGTGGTGATGGTGATTTAATGGAGGGTATTAGTTATGAAGCTTGTTCTTTAGCTGGTACTTTGAAATTAAATAAGTTAATAGTTTTATATGACTCTAACAATGTTTGTTTAGATGGAAGTACTAATATGGTCTTTAATGATAATATTTCAATGAGATTTATTGCTTCTGGTTGGAATGTTATTACAGTAGCCGATGGGAATAATGTTCAAGCAATTTCTTTAGCAATAGAGGAAGCTAAGAAGAGTACTGATAAGCCAACATTGATTGAAATTAAGACAGTTATTGGTAAGTATTCTGAAAATGAAGGTACTAATCTTGTTCATGGCAGTCCATTGAGTAAAGAGGATATTAGTAAAATAAAAGAAAAATTAGGAGTTCGTGATATACCATTTGCTGTTTCACAAAATATATGTGATGAGTTTAGAGAACTTATTAATAATAGATGCGGTAAGCTAGTTGAAAAATTTGAAGAAAACTTAAATAAACTTACTGAAGAAGAGCTAAAGGAAATTAAATATTTAATGGGAGACGATAAGAAAATTCCTATTACAGAATTTATATATGATGCTCCAGAAGATAATTTAGAATGTCCTCGTGATACTTCTAATAAAATTTTAAATAGTTTTGTAAAAAATAAACCTTATATTATGGGTGGTAGTGCTGATTTATTTGGAGCAAATAAGACCTATATAAAAGAAGGTGGAGATTTCTCAGCAACTAATTATTTAGGAAAGAATATTTTCTTTGGAGTTAGAGAACATGCAATGGGAGCTATTCTTAATGGTATGGCTTTATGTGGATTTAGAGTATATGGTTCTACTTTCTTGAGTTTTAGTGATTATATGAGACCAGCTATTAGAATGGCAGCTATGATGAAATTACCAGTTATTTATATATTTACACATGATTCTATTAGTGTAGGAGAAGATGGACCAACTCATCAGCCGGTAGAACAATTACTTGGACTTCGTAGTATTCCAAATGTAGAAGTGTTTAGACCGGCAGATGCGAATGAGGTAATTGGAAGTTATAGAACTATTTTTGAAGAAAGTGATGGGCCTAAAGTAATTGCTCTTTCTAGAAATAAATTACCAATATTAGATACAACTAGAGCTAATCAAGTGGAAAAGGGTGGCTATGTTGTTTTAGATACTGATCGTAGACCAGATGGTATTGTAATTGCGACAGGAGAAGAAGTTCATACAGTAATTGAAGTTGCTAAAAGACTTAAAGTAAAAGGAATTGAAATTAGAGTTGTTTCAATGCCTAACTTAAATAGATTCTTAAAACAGGGTCAAGAGTATATGGATGAAATCTTGCCAGTTGAAATTAGAAAGATTGCTGTTGAAGCTGGAACTGGATTTGCTTGGAAGAGAATCATATTTAATGATAAATATTTGATTACTTTAAATGAGTTTGGGGCTAGTGGTAAGAAAGATGATGTCTACAAAAAATATGGTTTTGATGTAGACACTTTGGAAAATAAAATAGAAGAATTATTAAAATAAAATTAGACAAAAATAGACTTTCATTTTTGTTACTATAAAGATGGTGATAAAATGAAAGTCTATTTTGTTTTTGAAATAAAAGATGAGTTTGTTAATTTGTACTATGAAAATGGAAGAATACTTTTTAATATATTAAGACAAATATATTATTTAAATAATAGAGAAGTTACTTATGGATATTCATTGTTTCGACAACTTACTAATTTTTTAGATAAGAGTTCTTTAAATAGAAAGATATATTTGGATTATCATAAAAATATAAGTTATACAAAAATGGGAGATAAACACATTATTAATAACTTATATAAAGATGAAGTAAGTAAAATGATAATTAAGAATGCTTATATTATGATTCGGATCGAGAGTGGAAATAGTAGTTTTTTTAATGTGATTAGGAAATACTCTAATAATTATTTTGCTTGTGACTTTAAAAGAGGAGATTATTTTTTCTTAACTGAGAGAAAAAGTTATAATTATAAATTATCTTATTATTATAGTTAAAAGCTTTTTTCATGATTATTATTGTTATTTTTAAAAGATTTTAGTAAAATATTTATGAGGAGATGAAATAATGGGACATGATTTATTAATGGTCTTTGTTGGATTAGTAATTGGTTTAGTAATTGGTTTCTTTGTAGCAAGACATTTAATGACTAAGTATTTAAAGAAAAATCCACCTATAAATGAAGATATGATTAAAGCGTTAATGATGCAGATGGGAAGAAAACCTAATCAAAAACAAATTAATCAAATGATGAAGGCTATGGAAAAATATCAGTAGTGTAAATCACTACTTTTTGTTTGCTCTTTTTTTAGTTAGGTGTTATCATTTAAGTATGATAGAGAGGTGTAGTTAGAGATGGCTAAGGCTAAAAAAAGTAATAGTGGATTTACTCTAGTAGAAGTTTTAGTAGCCGTGGCGGTAATGGCAATTATTACAATTCTGGCTTTTCCTAGTATAAGACAATTTCAAGCGACTAATGCTAAAAAGAAGTTTGAGACTTATGGAATGACGATGAAAGATGCTGCTAAGCTTTATGTTGATAGTCAAGGAAGAGATTTATTTGGGTATAATTTCAATGGATGTGCAGATATTTTACTTAAAGAATTAATTGATAGTTCCTTGATGAAAGAATATGAAGAAAAAGGTGTTTCATGTTTAAATGATGAATCTTTTGTTCATGTTACTAAAAAAGGTGATAAATATACTTATTCTGTTCATCTTTTATGTACTAAGGATGAAAGCGTTTATTATGAGACAAAAGAAGCTATTACTAAGTGTGATGAAAGTGAAAGAAATGGAGGACCGGTAGTTAGTTTCGATGGTATTAATAATACTTATACAAAGAGTAGAACTGTTACAGTTACAGTTAGTGCTGAGGTTGGTCTTCATGAAAATATAAGACTTACATATTGCTTTAAAAAGAAAAATAGTGATGACTGTGTAGGTGATATGCAAAATCAAGCATTTACTAATAGTAGAGGAGAAGCAAGTGTTTCTTTTGAAGCTACTACTCCAGCAGGATTAAGTGGTACTTATTATCTTTTTGTAGGTACTAATATGATTAGGGATGCTGCTAATAACACAATGAGTAGTGATGCTAAATCGCAAGACGTTTATTTGGATAACGAACCGCCAGTATTTGACAAATTAACTAATCCAAGTAATGGAGAATGGACTAAGAATGATTTTGCTTTAACAATGGAAGCACACGATGATTTAAGTGGAATTGGTTATTATCAATATAGATATCCAACTTCAACTAATGAGAATGATAAAGCTTGGGTAAATTACAGTAATTCTGATAAGAATAAGTATGTAACTCCTAAATTTACTAGTGATAAGAATATGCTTCTTGAAGCTAGAGTTTGTGATAAGGCAGGAAACTGTTCTGATCCTAAGTCAACTAATATTAAATTAGATAAGACTAAGCCAAAATGTGTAATTACAAAGTCAAATACAGGTACAACTGGAGGAATTAATGCAGTAGGATCTTGTAGTGATGATGGTAGTGGTTGTGTAAGTAGTGATGTTACTTATACAGACATTACATCTAATGTTTCTTATACTGTTTCTGATAAAGTTGGTAATACTAATAAATGTACAGTAAAAGTAGAAACTTATCAATGTAATGGAAGATCATATATATGTGGAAGTTATGCTTGTGGTAGTTATCAATGCGGAAGTTATCCATGTGGTAGTTATCAATGTGGTATGACTACTGGATGTGACTGGTCACCTGGTTTCTGTATTTGGACTGCAGAGCCACGTTATTGTACTAGTTACTGTCCTAACTATTGTACAAGATATTGTGATAGTTACTGTACAGATTATGATACATGTTATAGATAGGAGAAAAATATGAAAAAGTTTTTAGTAATTATTTTGTTAGTTTTAAGTTTATGTGTTACAGGTTGTGGTTCTAATAAAGATAAACCAAAGACGCCTAGTAATTCAGATGATGATTTTAATATTATTTTTTCACAAGATGATTCTGGAATTGAAAAAGATAGTGTAATGTATAATTTATTTGCTAAATTGAGTCAATATGGCAAAGAAATATATGATAATGGAAGCTATATTAATTATAGTAAAAAGAATGGCGCTTATTTTGCTTCACTTGAGAGTTTAAAAGATAAGTATGATGTCAGTGGCTTTGTAGGAGAAGATGGTACAGCTTGTGATACAAAGAAAAGCGGTATCTACTTTGATCCTGATAAAAAACTAGGACTTAATTATGAAGATCGTGATCCAGTTACACCTATTTTAATAGGATGTTCAAAAGATCAAAGATAAGAATTATTTAGAAGTAAAACTTTGGTTTTACTTTTTCTTTTATCTAAATATTGATATAATTGAAAGTGGTGATATTATGAAGGACTTTAGAGAAAAATTAGCTTTAGTACCAACTAAACCTGGTAGTTATCAAATGAAAAATAAAGATGGGGTTATTATTTATGTTGGAAAAGCAAAGAATTTGAAAAATAGATTGAAAAGTTATTTTACGGGGACAGTAACTGGCAAGACTAAAATGTTAGTTGAAGATATAGATGATTTTGAATACATTGTTACTTCTTCAGAACTAGAGTCTTTGATTTTAGAAATTACACTTATTAAAAAATATGATCCTAAATATAATATCATGCTTACTGATGATAAGAGTTATCCTTATATTGAACTTACTAAAGAGACATATCCAAGACTTAGAGTAGTTCGTAATGTTAAGAGAAAAAAGAGTCTTAATCATTTATATGGACCTTATCCTAATGTACAGGCAGCTAGAAAAACGGTTAATATGTTGAATAGACTTTATCCACTACGTAAATGTGAACATTTAGGAAAAGAGTTATGTCTTTATTATCATATACATGAATGTTTGGGATATTGTACGAAGAAGATTGATAAAAGTGTTATTGATGAGATGAATAGTGAAATTATTTCATTTTTAAAGGGCAATAGTACATTGATAAAAGAAAAGTTGCGTAAGGAAATAGAGAGAGCTAGTGAAGCACTTAATTATGAAAGAGCTTTGGAACTTAAAAATATGCTTGATGATATAGATATTACTTTGAAGAAACAGAAGATAGATTTAAATCAGAATTGTAATTTTGACTTAGTTAATTATTATGTAGATAAGAATTATTTATCTGTCCAGATCTTTTTTGTTAGAGATGGTTTATTAGTTGGACGTAACAAAGATATATTGCCTTGTGATATAGATATTAGTGAACAGATGTGTGAATATATTTTGAAGTTCTATGAAAAAGTGGGTGTATTACCAAAAGAATTGTTAGTGCCTTCTTTTATTGATGGAGAACTACTTAGTAAATATTTAAATATTAAAGTTAATACACCACAAAGAGGAAAGTTAAAACAATTATTAGATTTAGCTGCAGAAAATGCGAAAGAAGCTTTGATGGAAGAAGAGGAAACATTAAAAAAGAATGATGATTTAAGAATTGAAGCAATTAATGAATTAAAAGAGTTATTACATAGTGATAATGTTTCGAGAATGGAAGCTTTTGATAATTCACATTTATTTGGAACTTATTATGTAGGTGGTATGGTTGTTTATGAGGACTTTTTACCAGTTAAAGATATGTATAGGAAGTATCGAATAGATGCTTCTGTTAAAGATGATATTAGTGCAATGAAAGAAGTGCTATATCGAAGATATTATAAGGTGTTAATAGAAAATTTAACTCCACCAGATATTATTGTTATGGATGGAGGAATTGCACAGGTTAATGTAGCTAAAGAGATAATTCATTCATTAGGTTTATCTATTAAGATAATTGGACTTGTTAAAGATGGTAAACATAAAACAAATACAATTATAGATGAAGAGGGGCGCGTCCTTAATGTTAAAGAGGGTAGTAATTTGTTCTTGTTCTTTAGTAGGATTCAAGAAGAAGTACATAGATATGCAATTAGTTATCATAGAAATATTAAGGCAAAAGGAGCTTTATCATCTGTTCTTGATGCAGTTAGTGGTATTGGAGAAGTTAGAAAAAAAGAACTACTTAAAAAGTATGGCTCTTTAAAGAAGATGAAGGAAGCTAGTGTAGAAGAATTGAGTGAAACTGTTCCTTTAGATGTTGCGAAAAAACTATTTAATTATTTAAAAGAAATATAGTATAATAAAGATAATGAAAGGTGGTTTAAAAAATGAAATTAAGTAAAAAAGGGTTTACAATGGTTGAATTGCTTGCAGTAATAGTTATTATTGGAATACTTGCAGGAGTAGGAGTACCTGCAGTAAGTAAGTATTTGAAGGAGACTAGACTTAAAGATTATGCTACTATGGAACAAAATTCTAGAACAGCAGCAGAAAATTATATTATTGATAATAATATAGATGTTATGGGAAAAACTACAATAGATATTAATACTGAATTAACTGAAGTACAATACTTAGAGACATTAGTTGATCCAGTTGATAACTCTAAAGAATGTGGAGGAGAAGTTACTATTTACAGAAATAAAACAGAAGCTGGAGCTCTTCCTTCATATAGTTATTGTGTTAATGTAAAATGTAGTACATATGAAACTAAATTTAATAGTAAAGATAGAAATAAAAGTGATATTTCTTATGAAGAAATAGATGATGAGGGTAATAAGACTGTTAAAACTGATAAGTATAATTCAGCAGAAGGTTGTAAAGGTATTTATTACAAATAGTTGGGATTTGATATAAATGAGTAAAATAGCAGTAATGGATGAGGTTCTTGCTAATAAGATAGCAGCAGGAGAAGTTGTTGAAAAGACAATGAATGTTGTTAAAGAGTTAGTGGAGAATGCAATCGATGCACAAAGTAATGAGATAAGTATTAAACTAACGGATTCTGGAGTAAAAGAAATAGTGGTTAGTGATAATGGAATTGGTATGGATAGAGAAGATGCTAAGATGGCTTTTCTTAGACATGCAACTTCTAAATTAAAAAAATTAGATGACTTATTCTATATTGAGTCTTTAGGTTTTAGAGGAGAGGCTTTACCTTCAATAGCCTCTGTTTCTAATGTTAGACTTAAAACTTCAGATGGTAATGTTGGAACAATTGTAACATTATCTGGGGGAGAGAATATGGAAGTTACAGGTAGTGATTTACAGAAGGGCACTATTATTACCGTAAGTGATCTATTTTATAATACACCAGTTAGACTTAAATACTTAAAGAACTTGTATGTAGAGTTAGCAAATATAGTTGAATATGTTAATAAGATGGCTCTTGCTCATCCAGATATTAAATTCACTTTAACTAATAATGATAAAGTTTTATTAGCAACAGATGGTAGTGGGGATCTACTTAAAGTAATTTATCAAATATACGGTGTTGATGTTTCAAAGAAAATGATTGAAGTTCAAAAAGAAAATGATGATTACTATGTAAGTGGTTATATATCATATCCAGAAGTTACTAAGAGTAATAGAAGTGCTATTACAACATTAGTTAATGGAAGAGTAATACGTAATAATGATTTAAATAAGATTATTACAGAATGTTATCATACATATATTCCAAAGGATAAGTTTCCAATAGTAGTTTTAAATATAGATGTTGATCCAATACTTATAGATATTAATATTCATCCAACTAAGATGGATATTAAGTTTTCGAAGATGGATTCTTTAAAACAACTAATTACAGAGGTAGTTACTAAGAAGTTGGAAGAACTTACTTTGATTCCAACGGCAGCAGTTCGTGATACTTCTTCAATTAATGAAGTTAAGGAACAGATTAATAAGGTTCGAGAAAATAACGATTATGAAGAAGTAGTTAAAGAAGATAGACCAAAATATGAAGAAGTACGACTTTCTTTTGAGGTTAATGAAGATAGTACTAGTGATAGTGAAGTAAGTGAAGAGGAGAAGCCAGTAGAAGAGATAAGAGAATATCGTATTAAAGAAATGGTTCCTAGAGGAATAGTTTATTTGACATATATTATTGCGGAAAATGAAGATGGAATGTTTATTATTGATCAACATGCCGCAGCAGAAAGAATTAATTATGAGAAAGTTCTTAATGCATTAAGAAAAGATAAAGTTGTGGTTGATTTATTAGTACCAATAAAGATAGAACTTACAGGTCCGGAATTTTTAATTGTTAGAGAAAACTTTGATATTTTAGAAAAGTATGGATTTAATGCAGAAGAGTTTGGAAATAATACAATTATTATTAGGAGTCATCCTAGTTGGATTAGTGAAGATATTGCCGAAGAATGTATTAGAAAAGTAGTAGATATTGTTTCAGTTAAAGAAGATTTTAATTTTGATGAGTTTGTATGGAGAATGGCTGCTACTATGGCTTGTAGAATGTCTGTTAAAGCTAATGATTATATTTCATATGCTGATCAAGTATGGCTTTTAAATGAGCTTAGAAAGTGTGAAAATCCATTTACTTGTCCACATGGAAGACCAACAATTATTACTTATACAAAATATGATTTAGAGAAGTTATTTAAAAGGGCTTTGGATTAGGTGAGAAGATGAAAGATATTATTGTAATAGTTGGACCTACTGGTGTAGGAAAAACAAAACTTAGTATTGAGTTGGCAAAAAGACTTGATGCAGAAATTATTAATGGCGATTCTGTCGCAATTTATAAAAGATTGGATATAGGTAGTGCTAAACCTACTTTAGAAGAGAGAAATGAGGTAGTTCATCATTTAGTAGATATTAAAGATGTTAATGATCCTTATAGTGTTTATGATTATCAAAAAGATGTACGTAAATTAATAAAAAAGATTACTGATCGTGGTAAGAGAGTAATTATTGTAGGTGGTAGTGGATTATATATTAAGGCAGCACTTTATAATTATCAATTTACAGAAGGTACTATTTATAATGATTATGAAGATTTAACTAATGAAGATATTATGGAGAAATTAAAGTTATATTATCCAGATATAAATATTCATATTAATAATCGTAAGAGACTTATTAGATTACTTAATAAATATGAAAATGGAGAAGTTATTGGAACTGAGAAGAATGTTTGCCTTTATCCAATTAAGGTAATAGGTCTTACAACAGATAGACCAAGGCTTTATGAACGCATTAATGCTCGAGTAGATAAAATGATTGAAGATGGTTTAGTTGATGAAGTTAAGGGCTTAAATGATGATTATTTGAGCTCTAGAATTCTTAACTCAGCTATTGGTTATAAAGAGTTTTATGAATATCTTTTTAATAATAAGAATTTAGAAGATGTTATTAAGGAGATTAAACTTAATTCAAGAAGATATGCTAAAAGACAGATTACATTCTTTTCTCATCAGTTTGATACAGAATGGTTCTATGTAGATTTTGATGATTTTAATGAGACTATTGAGTTAGTTTATAATGAGATAAAAAAATAGATGTTAGATTTGATTCTAACATCTTTTTTTAAGCAGTTTTTAATTCTGCATAAGCATCTTCATTAAAGTTGTGTTCTTTTGGTTCTATTTCAAGTAATTTCTTTGTATCAATTAAGAAGAAACTATCATCTAGAATGTCCGTACCATTTTCAGTAACAGGATCGTCCCATGTTAGATCTATGTGGTACCATTTATCATTTAAGTTAACGGCATTCCAAATATGAGTAGAACTTGATACTTTATAGGATTCAATATTTAGTCTTTCTAACATTAATTCCATGGCATCTGTATAACCACCACAAATACTATAACCATTTATAAGAGCTCCAAAGGCTGTTTCTGATTTATTATTTTCTTCATGATTTTTATCATACTTAGTATTATTTATTATATAATCATGAATGGCTCTAATGTTATCTTCAGTACTTTTACTTTTATCAACAATATTATTTTCAATATAATCTAGTTGGGCATTTACTTCTTTAATATCTTGACCACTGTAACTTTTTTGAATGGTGATGGTTATCTTACCATAATTATCAAACTTTGTTTCTATGTGTTGGAAACCATTATAAGGATGAACATAGTTGTTGATAGTTGAAAGGGTTTCTTGATCGTTAGCAATATCTTTGACATCGGCTATACAATCATCATAATCTTTATGACAGAAGAAATCATATTCTGAAACTCCTGAATTAATAATAGTGTAGTAGATATTTAATAAATCCTGCTTACATTCAGGAATAAAATTAGTAGTATTTTGAACATATGAGAAGTCATAGTTACGATAATAAGCATTTTTTTCAGGTGCCGTTATTTGATTGGCTTTGTTTTTTATTAAATAATCAATTAATTCTGATAATACTTCTTTCTTTTCAACAATGAGACCGGCTAAAATAAATAAAAGTCCTAGCATAAATAAAGTTTTAAATAGTTTTTTCATAATTCCTCCATGGATTATAATCTATATTTATTTTATCGCTACTTCATTTTTATGTAAAGAAAAAAGTCGTGTTAGCGACTTCTTATTTTAATTCATTTTTTATTTTTGTAAGTCTTGATTTTAAGCGAGCTGCTTTATTTTTGTGAACTAGATTGCTTCCAACAGCTTTATCAATTCTTTGTAAAGCAACATTTAAAGCATCACTAGCTGTTTCTTTGTTTCCAGCTTTTACTTCTTTTTCGAATTTTTTGATTGCTGTTTTCATACTTGATGATACTAAAGTATTTACATCAGCTTTCTTGCTATTAGAACGCATACGTTTCTTAGCACTTTTAATATTTGGCATATTTTCACCTCACTTTTTATAAACATATTAATTTTATCAAATATATCATAAAAAAGCAAATAAAATTTATGATTTTTACAAATAATAAAATTGGGTGATAAGATGCATACGATTGATTTAGATAAATTTAATTGTAGAACAGATTTAATAATTGAAAAGTTAGATAGTAATTTTAGTTCTTTTAAACATGAAGAAAATGACAATATTGTCGTAGATAGAGTAGTGGTAGATGGGAAGAGAGAAGAAAACTATGTGACTATTTCTTTTAGTGATATAACAGATAAAGATAATTATAAGAAGGTTCAAGAAACTTTTATTTTGGAGTTTAAAAAGTTTTTAGAAAAGTATGATCTTAAAAAAGAAAAGATAATGGTAGTGGGACTTGGAAATAGTTATTCTACACCTGATGCATTAGGGCCAGAAGTTATTTCTAATATTTTAGTAACGAGACATTTATTTGAACTAGGTGATGTTCAAGATGGTTATGTTAATGTTTGTAGTATGAGTCCTGGAGTGATTGGAACGACAGGAGTGGAGACTATTTCTTTTATTAAAGGTCTTATTAAAGAAGTTTCTATTTCTTTTTTAATTATTATTGATGCTTTAGCTTCATCTTCAGTTGATAGAGTAAATAAAACTATTCAAATTACAGATTCAGGAATAAATCCTGGTAGTGGGATTGGAAATGATAGAGGAGAGATTAGTTATGAATCTTTAGGTATTCCAGTAATTGCGATAGGAGTACCAACAGTAGTTGATGCGGCAACAATCGTTAAGGAGACATTAGAGAAACTAGATGATTATAGTAATAAAAAGATTGATGAAATATTAAGTAATGATGGTTATGATACATTTATAGTGACACCAAAAGAAATAGATTTTTTAATTGAAAAATTTGGAACTTTACTTGGAGGAGGAATAAATAAAAGTTTACATCAAGCATTTAATTCGACAGAATAAGCAGAACTAAAATATTATCATATAATTGGTGATATAAGATGAGAAAGAAATTTATATCAAAAAGACGAAAAAAGAGGGACTTTAAAGTACCTGTTTTATCTATAATAATAGTTTTGGTTTTAGTGGGAACTTTTAAGTTTTTAGAGAAGACTGATATTTCAATTGATGATAAGAGATTAGTTAAAATACTATTAAATAGTTATGAGAAAAAGAAAATGTTTAATATTGATGTACCAAAGGATCCAGTCTTTTATTTACAAAATAATTACATAGAAAAGACTTTTCAAGAGATTAAAGAAGAAAAACCGGAGATAGTAAATAAAGAACCACTTATATATATTTATAATTCACATCAAACTGAAGAATATAAGGCATCTACCTTTGCGGAGTATGATGTTAGACCATCAGTTATGATGGCAGATTATATTTTAGAAGAAGTTTTTCAAAAAAATAGTTATCCAACGATTGTGGAAGAGAGAAGAATTAGTGAAGTTTTAGCTAATAATAATTGGAAATACGTTTATAGTTATAGAGCTAGTAGAGTCTTTTTAGAAGATGTTATTGTGATGCATCCTAGTCTTAAATATTTTATTGATGTTCATCGAGATAGTTTGGAACATGATCGAACATATATAAATATAGAAGGAAAAGATTATGCCAGAACAATATTTTTAATAGGTTTAGAAAATGAAGGATATGAAGAGAACTTAGCTTTTACAGAGAAAATAAATAATAAGTTAAATGAAAAATATCCAGGACTTTCTAAAGGTATTTATAAAAAAGGAGGACCAACTGTGAACGGAGTTTATAATCAAGATTTTTCTAATAGAACAATTTTAATTGAAATAGGTGGTTATGAGAGTACGACAACAGAGGTTTTGAACTCAACTTTAGCGTTTGCGGAATGCTTTTTGGAGGTTATAAATGAAGGAGAAAATTAAAAAGATTGTGAAAGTGTTTTTTTACTTTTCTCTTTTATTCTTTTTAGTTATTTATTTTGGACAAATGACAGGGTATTATAAAGTTCCAGAAGAGAGAAAAATAGTTCTTACAGATGAAGCAATGGAGAGATTTGAAGAAGATGTGAAAAATGGAAAAGAAATAATAGCTGGGAACTACTTAGAAAAAGAAAATAATTATAATAATAATTTGTCACTTTTAGGAGTAAAACTTTCTAAATTAATTGAAAATGGTTTTAATAAACTTATGTGGCTTATTCTTAATGAATTGGAAAGTGTTATTGATAGTTAAAAATAGTTAAAAGACTATTTTTTTTTAGACCTTTTTATTGTATAATAAAATAAGAATAGAGTAATGGGGTGCATGATATGCTTAAAGAAGATGTTAATGCTTTATTAAAACAATTAGATAAAGAGGAAGAAGAATTATCTTTAAAGTTAGATAAATATAGAGAAGTTAGACGAAAAAGACTTTTTAAATCAGATATTTTGAAATTAATTACAAATGATGTTAAGTTTTTGGCTGCATATTATTATAAAGCTCCACAAAGTAAGAAAGATGATTTTCTTTTATTATTAGAAGAAATTTATCCGGATAATCATGAAAGAGAAGAATTCTTAGACCAATTAAAGAATCTTTATTATTTACTTCAGAATAATTTAACTGATATTCCACAGTATGAAGATATTATAAATGTTCTTTTGGATTTTAGAGAAAAACTTAAAGTTTCTTATGCGAAAACTTCAGAAGTTCCTTTAGAAAAAGAAGAAGAAACATTAGATATGTATGAAAAAGCAAGAGCTGCGAAGAAATATTTTAGAGCGACACCAGGAACTTTAGTTATTGAAGATATAGATCAGTTTGTGGAGACAATTGAGTTATTAAAATTAAGTGATGAAGCTAAAAATACAGCTTTAATGATGGCTTTTATTAATAATAATAAAGTGTATAAACAAGATTTTCTTAAACAAGAAGAAGATGAGGCAAAAAGAAAAGCTAAGAGAGAAAAAGAAAAAGAAAAAAGAGAAAGCCGAATTGTTGCGATTAAAGTAGATGATGAGAAAGAAGAAATAAAGAAAGTTCCGCTTCCAGAAAAAGTTAAAGAAGTTGATGAAGAAGACTTCTTAATGGAAAAAGAGCCAGTTCAAGAAGAAGTACTAGAAGATGGACAAGATGACTTGTATCAAGATTTATTTGAAGAAGCACAAGAGTTAGACAGTGAAGAAGAAGTTGATGAGAATTATTCTTTAGATGAGACGGCAAAAGAGACATTTAATGTTGCGAATGACTTCTATAATAATAACGTTTCTTATTTTGATACAATGGAAGAAGATGAAATAAGAAGGATTAATGATAAGACACTAAGTATTAATAGTGAGAAATGGAATGATTTAGATCAATTTTTTGAAAAAGAAAATAAAGAAGATAGACAAGCTATTTTGATTGCTCAAGTTGGTAGAATACTTAAAGAGTTAAAGGAATTACTTCCTAAGAAATATACAGTAGAACAATATAATGACCTAATGGATTTATATGTAGATCGATTAATTAGTTTATTTGATTATTTTAGTAGTTTTACTAAAGTACGAGAACTTATCTATTTAAAGAATGCTGATGCTATTTACTTAGAAAAAGATATATTGAAAGATATACTTCCTTCTCATTACTTAGAGTTAAAAAAATTATTAGATTTACTTAGTTTAGGACAAGTTAAGAAAGATGTTTTCTTAGATCAAGTTATGACTTGCAGTAATCAGGTAGTTAAAGTTTATTTTAGAGAGTATGAAGATATTATTTTAGTAGTTAGTGCAGGAGATAGAGAAGATAAGTATTCAGATATAGAAGTAAAAGAAATCTTAGAAAAAGAAAAAGATAATATTAAAAAATTAGAAGAAGATATCTTGGCAGGAAAGATAGATGAGATAATTTCTAATAATAAGAGTGCTAGTAGTCATATCTTAAGTATTTTAGGTGGTGATAGTAATGAAACAAAGTAGTTTAGTTGGCTTACTTAAAGAAACAATTGATAAAAAAGAAGCAATAATTAAAGAATATGAGTACTATCAAGATCCTAATATAGATGTAAAAAAAGAGATGCTTGAGACTTTAAATAAAGATATTTATAAGATAATAAATATAGATTTTAAAGTTTTAGAAGAAGTTATTAATAAGACTAATAGTGAGAAAGATGCTAAGGAAGAGATTGAACAAGTAAAAGTTGCTTGTAAATTACTTAGACTTAATTTAGTAAATGGTACAACTATTCCTTTGGATGATGAACAAAGAGGAGCAATAGAGTTATTTCTTAAGAAACTTAATTATTATGTTTCAGAAAGAGTAAAGTATAATACTAATAACAAAGTTGATATTAAAGCTTTAAGAGAAGAATGCGATAAGTATCAAGGACTTATTAATTATTTAAAGAATCCTAAGAATACAGAGCTTATTACAGATGTTGAGACGATAGAAAACTTATTTAACGAAAGAGAAGTATCTAAGGAAGATAGAGAAGCAATTTTAGTATCTTTGATGCGTTATAATAAGAATATTTATGATTATAAAATGGGTAAAGGAATATTAGAGAATGCTTTACTTATTGATAGATTAGATGAAGATGAAGTTAAAAAGATCTTTGATGATTATGGTTATAAGTTCAATTTATTAGATGATGCTTTAGTAGACTTTTTATTAGAACATGCTACTATCATTAATATTACAGAAGTATTTGAAGCTCTTAGAATAAATGATTTTCCTCATATTGATGAAATTAAGTATGGTTATGTTTTAGTTACTTTATTGATTGCAGCTGATAGACAAACAATATCAGAGACTACTTTCTTCGCAACAAGAAAAGGAATTAGACCAGAGCAATTACTAACTATTAATAGTTGCCTTATTAAACAAACTAGACAGAATAGTGCGAGAAGCTTTAAATTAAATGATGATGAGTTAGAGAATACATCATTACCATATATAGTTGGAGCTTCTAAAGATTTTCAAGATAATATAGTTTTACTAGAAAATTATGGATATTCAATCAAGAGTATTTTTGATAAGTGCCGTGAGTTATTAATTTTCCAAAATAGTATTTTAAAGAAGAATTTACAATTATTTCAAGAATATGGTTTTTCTTTAAAAGAGAATAAGAATAGATTATTAAGTCCAGCTTTGTCTTCACTTATTTCTTTAAATTTTGCTCCTATAGTAGATCAATTTATTGAAACTCATCCTTATGGACTTCAATATGTAAGAGATAATTTAAGTGTTATTAGAATGATTGATTCACCATTTGATATTTTGTTCTACAACTTATATTATTCTAATAAAGTTGAAGGACCAGAGGCAGCATTTAGAAAGATTGTTAATAATAATGTTTCATCTTTATGTTTAAGAGGTACTATTAGTAGATGGCCAGTAAATTATAGAGAAGTTCCTTTTATGGGAATTGAAGATACTAATAAGAATGAGATTACAGGATGTATTAATTATCAATTTAAGAATAAGGGTGCTTATCTTGAAGCTATCAAGAAAGACGATAGTATTACAATTAATGTAGAGATATTTGATAATCCTTATATTCAAAAGATTAATAATTGTTCAGATCAAGTAGAACCATTGATTTATAATTTTGATGGGGTTAGAATTTCAAAATTAAAAGTACTTAGAATATTCAGTACTTTGATTGAACAAGAAATTGAAGTTGATGATGAAGCATTATTGTTTGCGATTACATATAATTCATTATTGACTCAGGAAGAGTTTGATAAGATTATTAATGTTATAAAGGCTGGTGAAGAGTAGATGGACTTTTTATTAGAGCTAGGTTTTGATAAGAGACTTATTAAAAAGATTGAGGCTACTAATAATAGAGCTTTAATATTTAATTTTGTAGCGGATGAGAAGAATGCAACTAGTATAATTAAGTATTTACAAGAAGTTGGTGTGACAGTAATTGATCAGTTGCTAGTTAGAAGATTAGAATTCTTTTCAATTAGAGCAGCAAAAGTTAAAAGAGCTTTTGAGAATTATGATACTAAGGTCTTTGTTCAACTTGTAAATGAAGACATTAATGTGATTAATTTCTTGTAGAAGTCATTTATAAGAGAATGGGATATTCTTTAGAGTTGATCATTTTCTTTTTAAGTTTTGGAGGTATGTAGTAATGAGTAGTAATAATAAGAAAAAAATGATTTTTAGTAGTATATTTGTTATTTTAATATGTACTTTGGCTTTAGTAGGAGTGAGTTATGCCTGGTTTACAGATACGGCTTCTACAGGAGTTGAGACGATCACAACTGGTAACTTAAATGTTAAAGTTATGTACAGTACAGATATGCTTTCATGGAAAGAGGCAACGGAAAAGACACAATTATTTGACGATGATGCGTTATGGGAGCCAGGACATACTGAAGTTGTATATCTTAAGGTAGTTAATAGTGGATCACTGGCATTTAAATTTGAAACTGATTTTGCGAGTGATTATAATTCCAGTAAGGGAAAAAGTGTTTTAGGAAATTATTATTATGTTGGTGATTATATTAAAGTGGGTTCTACATATACTAATGTTCCTTTTATGACTAGAGAGGATGCAATTGCCTCTATTGCTGATAATGAGAAAGCTTTAAAAAAGGGAGTTCAAATTACAGAAGGATGGACAACTTTAAAAGCAGGTAAAGAAACTGATCCTTTGGCTATAGTTATTTATATGCCAACTACAGTTGGAAATGAGGCTAATCCAAAGAGTAAGAGTTGGACTTCTAAAATAACTGGTATAGGTCTTAAAGTACGAGCTACACAAGCAAATGTTGAATCTGATAGTTACGACAATACTTATGATGAGAATGCTCCTACGATACTTCATCGTGTTGAGTATTCTAGTGGAACGCAATGTATAACTGGTAATATTCAAGCATCAGGTGATTGGGGAGCTATTCACATTGGTGGAACTGGTAAAGCAACAATAGATGCTAATAATGTATATGCTGTGGAGTCTGCAAATCGTTATGCAATGGCAGTTTTTGCAGATGGAACTGCTGAGGTGATTATTAAAGGAGGAGACTTTAGACAGCAAGTTGTGAATAGTTCGGATCAATATGATTTAATTTATGTTATGGATAATGCAACAGTTGTTATTGAGGGTGGAACTTTTAAAAGTGTAACACCAGATTGGACAATTAGTTGTGTACCAGGAGCAAATACGATGACTATAGTAAAAGGTGGTAGTTTCTATAAGTTTGATCCATCTAACGCTCCAAATTGTTCAGATGTAATAGTTCCAGACGGATACAAAGTAGAACAAGATGGTGACTGGTATAGGGTTGTGTCAGAATAAAATAACAAAAGAAAAACCGTAGTGGAATTCTCACTACGGTTTTTTAATTATTATTGATATAATTCTTGTTTAATTGTATCTAAGTTTTTATGCATAATTGATAAGTAATCTTCATCGTTTGCTCTTTCTGTATCAGAGATGATATCTAATTTATGGAGATCAGCTCTTTTAACATTATAAGTACTCATTAGTTCATTAGCATTTTCACTTAAATCATCATTTTTAAAAGTATAAATATAACTTATTTCTTCATTTTCAATTAGGTTACGAACAACACTTAATGTTTTATCAGTAGCATCAATATCAATACAATAAACTTCTAGTCCAAACTTTTCTAAATATTTTAGAGCTGCATTATCAACAACAATCTTTTTATTATCAGTATTTTCAATAGCTAGTCGATATTCAGCATCTAGTTCAGATAATGTAACTTTTAATTCTTCATATTTATTATCAATTTCATCACTTAAAATAGTACTTGTTATATATTCTTCTAGACCAATACGAACGTTTTGAGCCATCATTAGAAGAGAAGAAGGATTTAACCATAACTCTTCAGGTGAGTAGTCAGTTTCTAAAACGTAAGCTGTATCAATTATTTTTAAATCAGAGTTTAAATCTAGAAGATCAATTGCTAGATTACGATCACGTTCAATAGAAC
Source organism: uncultured Bacilli bacterium (assembly GCA_934162125.1). Taxonomy (GTDB): domain Bacteria; phylum Bacillota_I; class Bacilli_A; order RF39; family UBA660; genus CAG-877. The sequence goes on along the minus strand of CAKPHU010000002.1, from coordinate 33,088 downwards.
CATTATAAATAAATAAACCTTTTTTACTAAAATCTTTCTTTTGTTTAGTACTTAACTTGTAATTATCAGTTATAACACCATCCGGATAAATAGATGAAATATTAGCATGTTCCGAATATAAATACTTAGTTATATATTCAGTTGAATAATTAGTAACAATAATATCAATGCCATCCATATTATCATCAGTACAACCAGTAACAGTAAATAAGGCTATAAAAAGTACAATAAATAATTTTAAATATTTTTTCATAATTTCTCCTTCTTAGGTAATGGATCATAGCCATAACTAGCTAGAGGGTTACATCTTAGTATTCTCTTTATAGCTAGATAAAGACCTTTTATAGTTCCATATGTCTCTATTGCTTCAATAGCATAAGTAGAACATGTTGGATAATAACGACAAGAAGCGTGCCATTTAGTTGGTGTTTTTTGATATAATTTTATTAATTTTATTAGTAATTTTTGCATATTATATTTTCACTTTCTTTAGCTTCCTGCATAATAATTTTACTATAAAAGAGATAAAATAGCAATTATAAGTAGAATAAATTAATTAATTTTGATATACTTGTTTATGGTGATTGAGATGGATGAATTGTTTGAAAAATTAAGAATAAAACCAAAAGATATGGTTCTTTATAATACAGCTTTTTCACATAGTAGTTATGCGAATGAACATAAGGCTAAAAGTGACTATGAAAGATTAGAATTTTTAGGAGATTCAGTAGTTGATTTAGTTTTTGCAGATTACTTGTATTCATGTAAACATGAAAATGAAGGGGAAATGACTAAAGTTAGAGCAAGTTATGTATGCGAGAATGCTCTTTATCAATACTCAATGGATTTAGGTTTATATAAATATATTAAAGTTGGTCATGGAGAAGAAATAGAAGGTGGAAAATATAAAAAAGCAATAGTTGCGGATATATTTGAAGCTTTGATGGGAGCAATATACTTGGATTTAGGATATGCAACAGCTAGAAGAGTAGTGCTTGATATTATAGTTCCTTATGTAGAAAATCCAGATATTAACTTTTTCTATGATTATAAGAGTGCATTACAAGAGGCAGTACAAACTATTCAAAAGTCATTAACTTATACTTTGGTTGATGAAGAAGGACCTGCACATGATAGACGTTTTAAAGTTGAAGTAATGATAGATGACATTATATATGGAGTAGGAATTGGTACTTCTAAAAAAGAAGCAGAACAAGAAGCTGCGAAAGAAGCATTAGAGAAACTAGCTATAAAATAATTTGGCAAAATGAAGAGAGTGTGATATAATTACTATGCTCTTTTTTGAATAGCACTTTTACTTTTATAATATAAGAAAGGAGAAAATATGAGTAAAATTAAAATTTTTAGTTTAGGCGGGCTTAATGAAAATGGCAAGAATATGTATGTTGTTAATGTTGATGAAGACATATTTGTATTCGATGCTGGGTTGAAATATGATAATGATTTAAATTTAGGTATTGATTATATTGTACCTAATATAGATTATTTAGTTAAAAATAAAGATAAAGTTAAAGGTATCTTCTTAACTCATGGACATGATAGTAATATGGGTGGAGTTCCAGAAGTTATACAAAGACTTCCTGGAGTTAATATATATGGTACTAAACTTACTTTAGAGATTGTTAAGAGAGACTTAAGTAGTGAAGAGATTAGTAGAGCTAAGTTTAAAGAGATTAGACCTCATTCAAAACTTGATTTTGGAAAAAATGCCTTATTTCCTATTAGTGTGACACATTCTATTCCTGATGCTGTATGTTATGTTTTATATACAGAGGATGGAGCTATTGTTTATACAGGGGACTTTACATTTGATTCTACTATGCAAGGATCATATAAGACAGATATTGGTAAACTTGCATATGTTGGTAAACAAGGTGTTTTATGTTTGATGTGTGAATCTATTTATGCAGATAAAAAGGGTCATACTAGTCCTAATAATAGAGTAAGTGATTTTATTAGAGAAGTACTTGCTAAGAATCCTAATCGTATTATTGCGACAATATTCCCTGCTCATTTTTATAGAGTACAGGAATTATTTAATGAGATTTCTAATACCCATAGAAAAATAGTTATTATGGGTAAACCATTACAAGATATGATTAATACAGCACTTGATGAAGGATATTTAAGTATTGATCGTAAGCGTATTGGCAGTTTAGTTGATTTAGATAATAAAGATGTTGTTGTATTTATTTCAGATGAAAAAGAGAAACCTTTTGCTAATTTGGAAAGAATTATTAGAGGGTATGATAAATATATTAAGATTAAAGAGACTGATACAATTTTTATAACAGAGCCTGCATATGCTGGTATTGAGAAAAGAACAGCTGTAATAATGGATGATATTGCAATGCTTGGTGCTAATGCAGTTTCACTTTCAAGTAAGAAACATTTATTGCATCATGCTTCTAGTGAAGATTTGATGTTAATGATTAATTTGATGAATCCAAAATATTATTTCCCTGTTAAAGGAGAATATAGACATCAATATGCTAATGCGGAGATTGCTGAGAGTTTAGGTATTCCTAAAGAAAACATCTTCTTGAAGCAAAATGGTGATGTAGTTGAATTTGTTGATGGAGTTAATACTAACTCTTGTGAACATGTTGAAGTTGATGATGTTTTAATTGATGGTAAGAGCCAGGGAGATATTGGAGACTTAGTTTTAAAAGATCGTGAGATGCTTGGAGAAAGTGGTATTGTAATAATTAGTTGTACTTTAGATAAGAGTACAAAAAATATTATTGGAGGGCCTGAAATACTTACACGTGGATTTATTTACGTTAAAGAAAGTCAAGATTTATTAGAGGAGACTAAGAAAATTTCTAAAGAAGTAATTGAAGCTAATATAGATAAAAGTGCTAGTAGAGTAGATTATGCTAAGATTAAGAATGAAGTAAGAGATGAACTTGGTAAATTCTTCTATAAAGAGACTGGTGCTAAACCAATGATTATTACAGTTATACAAGAAGTATAAAGCTAGTTTTTACTAGCTTTTTGTTTTATAATAAAATTATGAAAAAAGATTTAAGAAAAGAATATTTAATTAAAAGAGAAAATATTTTGGATAGAAATAAGAAGGATAAGATTATTTATGAAAAAGTTATTAATAATTTGATGATTAAAGAAAGCAGAGGAATATTAATATATGTTTCTTATGGTAGTGAGGTTAGTACTTTAAAACTAATTGATTATTTTTGGAAGAAGAATAAGATTGTGGCGGTACCTAAAGTAGAAAATGGAGAGATTAATTTTTATATAGTTAATAGTTGGGATGAGTTAAAGAAAGGATATAAAAATATTTTGGAGCCTATTTCTTTGAACAGAATTGAAGATTTTACAGGTTTTGTTTCAATAACGCCGGGAATATGTTTTAATCAATCTTTTTATAGAATTGGTTATGGTGGAGGATATTATGATAAGTTTTATCAGAAACAGGATCTTTATAAGATTGGACTTTGTTACAAAGAAATGATTGTTTCAGAACAGTTTCAAGAAGAAAGAGATGTTCCAGTTGATGAAATTATTAGCGATTAACTTTTACTTTTAAAATATTTGTGCTATACTTTAGGAGTAGTGTCCTCGTAGCTCAGGTGGATAGAGCAATCGCCTCCTAAGAGTGTGTTCATTTTTTAGAGGGTGTGAGGGCGAACAAAAAATATACATTATCCCCTTATATTTAGGGGATTCAGATGTCCTTGTAACTCAGTTGGATAGAGTAACGACCTCCTAAGTCGTAAGTCGGCAGTTCGAATCTGCCCAAGGACGCCAGATGAAATTATATGTCTTGAAATTATAAGGATTTCAAGGCATTTTTTATTTTTTAAAAAGTGATATAAAGTGATACAACATGATTTGGCATAATATTTGTTACGGCACTTTTTACGGCACCACTATAAGGTAACTTAACTATCGGTAAAACAAGGGATAAAACACCATCTTAAAAGTAGCTGCACTTTAAAAAGTGACAGAAAGGAAAGAAAATGGAAGAAAAATTAAAAGATTTAAAGGATGTAAACTTCATTTTTACGGATAACATGAAACAAACTTTGTTTGATATGCTGGCTATTAAAAAACTTTTAGTGAGTGATGACTTAAACTATAAACAACAGAAAGAACTTGAGATAGAAAAGAACAGACTATTAGATATTTTTAGAGCAGAACTACAAGAGAATAATCCGATAGAAGTTTCAATAGTAAGAGCATTCTTACAAATGAAAGAAGATGGAGAAAAATAAGATGGAAAAGTTAATTGAAATAACAGATCCAAAGGAGATGGAAAAATTTGTTAAATCTAGTAATTATTTACTTGTTGATGATGGATTGGATGAATATGTAATTCATGAGTCAGATTTAGTTGATTATATTTATAACAGAAATGAGGAAGTAACTATATATAAACCAGATGGAGAGTTCTTACTTTCTACTATTGGTTTCTTCTTAAATAAAATATCTTATAATGAAAGACAAAAAATAATAGAGAGACTTATCAGATTACAACTAGGAGAAGAAGAATCTAAAGTTACATATTATTGTGAATCAACTATCCTAGATTACATGTAGTCTTACACTTTATCTATTGTTACTCTATTTTTAATAGACTTACTAATTCATTTATTATATAGAGTAAATAACTAATTATATTTTTAATATATACTTTAAATAATAATTCTTATAATTTTATTTATTAGTATATAAGTAAAGTAAAAAATTAAGAAAGGATGTATTATGGCTTATAAGGAATTTATTAGAAAGTCTGATAATGCTGAAGAAAAAGAGACATAATATTATTATCAGAACTACTAGACTTATACGATGAATATTATAATAGTAAAAGAAAGAACCAATTGAACCAATTATTGTATATAATGAGATTCATGATTGTTTAAATTATTCAGAGCAAGAAATAAAAACTATCATTCAACAAGCTCAAATATTAAGAAATGAGCAAAATCAATAACAGATTTTGCTTTTTTGTGCCTAACAATCGCCAAAATTCGACATTTTATGATATAATTGTATTGTATTTGGGGATACGATGTTTTTGAGAGGAATGATAGTATGTTTGGAGATAAGAAAAGTCTAAGTGAAACAGAAATTAGAACAAGGTATATAACACCATCTTTAGTTAGTGCCGGATGGTCTTATGATAATATTCATTGGGTTACAAAACTTCCAAAAAGCATTAGAAGATATGAAATCTAATTTATATAGTTTGGAGGCTTAGGATGAATAAAAAAATAGGAATAATTATTATAACATTATGTGCTTTTATCATTACTGGATGTGGTAATTCAAATGATACTAAAGACAATAGTAATAATGGAAAAGAAGATAACAAAATAAGTTGTTCTATCAACAATAATAATGGTAAGTATGATTATTATATAAATGAATCACTTGTTTGTCCTCAATTTAAAGACATTGCTTATTCTGGCGGCAGATTCTTTATAACAAATGCCGGGGAATTATATGAATACTCAGATAAAAAATACTCTACTACCAATAATAATTGCAAGAAAGTTGAGACTCAAGTTTTATTTACAAATATTATAGAAAACACTTTAGTTGGGGAAAATCTAGAATATTATTCATATTATGATGGCAATTTAAGAAAAATTTCTAATGATGAAATTCAAAAAGGTCGTGCATGGTATGGAATAGACCAAATGGAAATAAGGTTACATAAATTAAATAGCAAAATATTCTATTTAGACCAATTAGATATAAATGACCCAGAAATTTATGGATATGTTGATGGTAATAATATTTATGAAATATCTTATGATTATGACAATAATAAATCTAATGAAAAATTACTTTTAACTTTAAGAGATGGAGAAAAAGTTGAAAAAACAACAAATGGTTTTGTTATTACAAACAAAGGATATTATAGATATGGAATTACTAATCAAAAAGAGTGTTCTGAATATGAAGATATAAAATGTGAATACGGATTAGTTCAAGTAGATACAAAAGATAATTGCTCAAATGAGATATTCTATGTAAGTAATGGATTGATTGTTACACAAAACATGGTTAAATAAACGAAAGGAAGTATTTGATGGAAACAATAAAATGTAAAGAATGTGGAAAAGAATTATCATCAAAAGCGGAAATATGTCCTAATTGCGGTGTAAGAATAAAAAAGAAAAGTTTTATTAGTAAAGCATTTAGATTTTTTGAGATAATTGGTGTTTTAATTGTGATTGGTATTATATGTGTTGTCGTATATTCACTTATCAGAGACTTATCCAGAAAAAATAGAGAGAATAGTTATGTTGGAATTTGGGAATTAGTTTCAAAGCAAGGCAATGTAACATATTCAAAAACTTATACTTCAGTTGGAGTTGATGAAACTTATACAATAGATTATACAATTATAATTGATGATAAGTTAAACTTTGAAAAGGATAATGTATATTATGGAATCGGTGGTGGTATTGGTTGCGTACAATTTAATGAACCAATTACAAAAAGATGTAATGGTGCAAAACCAGTTTTATTATTAAATGATAATGATAAAATATTTGCAATAAATTTTAATACAACCGGAGGGGATAGTGTGTATTTATGTTTTAAAAACACAGAAAAAAACACTATAAAACAAGTATCTTGTAAAGGTACAAATTCTGATAAGTATAATGATAGTTTATATAGCATGAATGGTGGAATTGATGAGGATTTTGATATAGTTTATAAGAAAGTAAAATAAGAAAGAAAGTCTCATATGGCAATAAATATGAAAAACCTTAGACAAATAATGTGGAAAGATGATGGTGTTAACGGAGACACACAAAGACTTGAACAAACAGTCTGGATGTTATTCATGAAGTTATTAGATGTTCTTGAAAATGAATCGATTAAATATAAGATGTTAATTGTACTTGCTTTAGATTCCAGTGCAAGAAGAAGTGAGATTTGTGCTTTGAGATGGTCAGACATTGACTTAGATACAAGAATGGTAAGCATAACAAAATCACTTAAAGTTGTTGAGGGTGTTATTGATGAGAAAACAACTAAGATAGAATCATCCATCAGAATAATTAAGTTAAGTGAATCTACTATCAACTTAATTAAGGAATATAAGAAATGGCAAGAGGCCTATAAGTTAGTTAACAAACAAAGATGGATAAGTAAGGATGATAGAGTCTTCACTTCTTTAAATGGAGATTATATGTTCCCAGGTACTTGTGACCATATATTGAGAAAGATTGTTAAGAAGTATAATTTAGACCCAATATGTTTTCATGAGTTAAGACATACTTGTGCAAGTCTTTTAATCAATTCTGGTGTTGACCCTAAGACTGTCAGTAAGCGATTAGACCATTCAGATACATCAATTACAATGGAAATATACACTCATGCATTCGAAGAAAGTAAAAATGCATGTGCGGATAGATTCGATGAAATGATGAAAAAGTTAGAAATGGCATAAAAATAAGACATCATGGCACCAATTTACGGCATCTTGATGAAAAACGAGTTCAAAGAAATTTAAGTTAAATTAAAAGAAACCCTTTATTTATAAGGATTTCTTGAGATATAGTTTAGGTGTCCAAGGGATGAGGAACAGACCCCTCCTAAGCGATAGGTCGGCAGTTCAAATCTGCCCGAGGACGCCATGTTTGATGAAAAGATCTTTTGAGCTTATGGTTTAAAAGATTTTTTATTTTTATGTTATAATGTGTTTATTGGTGGTGAGTATATGTTTGATAAGATAAGTAAGGATCCAGAATTAAACGAGATATATCGAAAAATAGAGACTCATGAATATAATAAAAGTTTTTGGACTTATCATGGATTAAGACACGTAAATAAAGTTATTCAGACGGTTGAAGACACATTGAGGTTACTAGATTATGATGATGAGTTTATTGAGAATGCTAAAATAGCAGCTTTTCTTCATGATTTAGGAATGTTAGAAGGTAAAGATGGTCATGATATAAGAAGTTATGAAATTGCGAAGAGATATTTTGAAGATAATAAGATAGATTTAAAATATAAAGAGGAAATATTAGAAGCAATTAGACTACATAGAAATGGTTTTGATAGTAATAATATTATGGCTGTTGTATTAATATTTGCGGATAAGATTGATATGTCTAAGTCACGACTTGCACATAACGGTTATGGTATTGTGGGATTGAGACAATACCAGTATATTGATGATGTAATAGTTACTAAAGATGGTAATAATTTAGTAGTTCAATTTTTAGTTGATGATAAATGTGATAAGGAAGAATTAGAAGGATGGTACTTTGTTCCAAAAGTATTTAGTGCCATTCATAGTTTTGCAGATCATTTTGGTTTTGATGTAAATATATTATGGAATGATGAAGAGTGGAACTTTGAAGCTAATTAAGTTTTTTCTTTAATGATTAGTCTTGATGATTTCAAGACTTTTTTGTTGCCTAAGTTTGGGTAATATTGTACAATTAATTAGAAGATTAAGGAGTAATGTATGGTATTTAGTAGTTTGATATTTATTATCTTTTTTTTGCCAATATTTTTAATTATTTACTATTTAGTTCCTAATAAAATTAAAAATATTATTCTTTTAATATTTAGTTTAATATTTTATGCATGGGGGGAACCGTTATATATACTTTTACTTTTATTTATAGCTTTTATAAATTATATTAGTGGTTTGTTGATAGATAAAGCAAAGATTAAGAGAAGAAAAACTTTAATATTGATTTTAAACATATTCATTAATTTAGCTTTCTTGTTTTATTTTAAATATATAGATTTTGTATTAGCTAACTTAGGACTTAAAACTATTGGAGTAGTCTTACCTTTAGGAATTAGTTTTTATATATTTCAAACTATGAGTTATACAATTGATTTATATAGAGGAGAAGTTGGAGTACAGAAAAATTATTTTACATTGCTTACTTATGTAGCAATGTTTCCTCAACTTATTGCAGGACCTATTGTTAGGTATTCCGATGTGGAGATTGAGTTAAGAGAAAGAAAGATTACGAAACATGATGTTTATGATGGATTTGTGACATTTTTGACAGGACTTTTTGCGAAGGTACTTATTGCGAATAACGTTGGTTATTTGTTTAGTTTAATTACAGAAGATATTAGTTCTATTTCAGCTTTAACGGCCTGGTTGGGTATTGGAGCTTATACATTACAAATTTATTTTGACTTTTTAGGATATTCAGTAATGGCAATTGGGCTTGGAAAGATGTTAGGATTTAAGTATCCAGCTAATTTTAATTATCCATATGTTGCTGAAAGTATTACAGATTTTTGGAGAAGATGGCATATTACTTTGTCAACCTGGTTTAGAGATTATGTCTATATTCCTTTAGGAGGAAATAGATGTAGTAAAAGTAAAAATATTAGAAATATTTTAATAGTATGGTTACTTACAGGTATTTGGCATGGAGCTAGTTGGAACTTTATTATTTGGGGACTATATTTTGGCGTTATTTTGATAATAGAAAAAGTATTCTTACTTAAAAAATTAGAGAAAGCACCAAAAACATTAAGACATATTTATGCATTATTTCTAATTATGATTGGATGGTTAATATTTTCAATAGAAGATTTGGGAACAATGAATATTTACTTTAAAAAGATGTTTATGAATGGAAAGATCATTGATAATGAATTTATCTTTTATTTAAAAAATTACTTTGTCTATATACTTTTTGGTATTATTTTCTCAATGCCGATATTAAGAAAAATTAAGATGAGTAAAACATTGAAAGTAATAGGAACTATTTTATATATTATTTTATTTATAATTACATTAGCTTTTATTATTAGTGATTCTTATAATCCATTTTTATATTTTAGGTTCTGAGGTGTGATATGAAGAAATTTATAACAAGTGTTACATTTATAATGATCTTGGGATTGGCTGTTGGATTTATTTTCTTACCTAAGAGTAGTTTTTCTTATAATGAAAATAGATATTTAAAGAAGATGCCAGAGTTTAGTATGAATGCCTTATTTAATGGGAAATATTTTGAAGATTTAAGTAGTTATGTGACAGATAATTTTCCTTTTAGACTTAATTTTATTAATTTAAAGACACAAGTACTTAAATTGATGGGAACTGATAAAATAGAAGATGTTTATTATGGGAAAAATGGGGAGTTATATCAAGAGTATAGTAAGGATGATAGTAGTGATACAATTATTAAGAGAATAAATAATTTTATTACAAATAATGAAGGAATTAATGCTGATATTATTATTAGTCCTACGGCTATAAGTATAGAGAAAGATAATATTTCTAAATATAATACTAATTATGATGAAAATATTACTTTGGATTATTATAAAGATAATCTTAAAGGGAATTTTATAGATATTAGAGATATTTTAGAAGAACATAAAGATGAGTACTTATTTTATAAAACAGATCATCATTGGACTACAATGGGTGCATATTATGCTTACTTAGAGTATGTTTCTTACAAAGGTTTTGAAGAAAGAGAATTGCAATTTGAAAAAGTTAATGATAAGTTTTATGGAACTTTATATTCTAAAGTTTTAGATAATAGCCTTTCTTATGATGAAATATATAGGATTAAAGATGAATCTAATGTTTTGGTTTCTTATTTAGATACTGAGAGTGAATCTAATAGTTTGTATAATAGTAAATGGTTAGAGAAGAAAGATAAATATTCTTATTTCTTAGATGGTAATCATTCTTTAATTAAGATTGATAATTTGGATAATAGTAATGGAAGAAGACTTCTTATTGTAAAAGACAGTTATGCGAATTCTTTTGTACCATTTATTGTTTCTGATTATGATGAAATTGTGATTGTTGATCCAAGATATTATAAGAAAAGTATTAGTGATTTAGTTTCTCTTTATGAGATTAATGATGTTTTATTCTTATATAATATTTTAACTATTGATGATGATTTGGGTATTAAGAGTATTAAGTAGTAATTGCAGGTTTTTAAAAGTCATGGTAAAATGATTAAGGATGATGATAATGGAAGAAGTTAGTGTGAAGAAAAAGTTAAAATTAAAGAAAAAAACAGTTTTGTTTTTAGTTTTAGGAATAGTAGTGATAGGTATTTTTATTTCACCATTTCTATTTATAAAGATTAATTTAGTAGGAGATGGAACTATTACTGTTAACTATGGAGACAAGTATAAGGAACCAGGTTATTTAGCTTATTTAGGTGGGAAGAATGTTACTAGTGATGTGAAAGTTAGTAGTGATATAAAGAGTAGTTTAGGTACTTATAAAGTTACTTATAAATATAAGTTTCTATTTTATAATATAGTTCGTAAGAGAGTAGTTAAAGTAGAAGATGTAGTTGGACCTAAAATAGAATTAGTTGGCGATAAGGAATTAGAACTTACTATTAATACAGAGTATGTTGAACCAGGATTTAAGGCAATTGATAATAAAGATGGTGACGTTACTAACTCTGTTAAAGTAGAAAATAAGATTGATAATACAAAGTTAGGTACTTATGAAGTAATTTATACTGTTTCTGATAGTAGTAGTAATAAAAGTAAGACAATTAGAAAAGTTAAAGTAGAAAGACTTAGACCAACACAGATGAGTATTCAAGAGTTTAGTTTAGATGGTTGGTATGAAGAGACTAAATTAAAAGAGACACAAGATTATGGAGATGAATACTATAATAAAATAGTTATGGTAGGGGACTCTAATACAATGAATATGTATTCTAGTGGTTATATAAAAGGTACTAATGCTTGGGCTATTCCTTGCCTTCATGCACAAAGTATGTATGAAGGGGAGATTAATCTATATGGTTATGGCAAGAAAATGAATCTGTTAGAGGCAGTTAGTCAATATAAACCAGAATATATGATTATTAATTTAGGAGTATTTAGTACTGCTTGGATTGGACAAGATGCTTTCTTAGAATATAGTAAGAAAGTAATTGAAGGAATTAAAGAAAGAAGTCCTGATACAAAAATTATGCTTATTTCTTTATATCCAATTTTAAAGGGAAATAATATTAATAAGTTTGATCAAGCAATTATTAATAAATATAATTTTATGATTTTAGAGTTAGCAAAAGAATATGATTTAAGATATTTGGATGCGGAAGTAGCTTTAAAAGATGCAGAAGGATATGGAAGAGATGATTATTATTTTGATGATCATTATCATTTGAATAATTCAGGGTATAGGGCACTTAAAAATTATATAAGAACACATGCGTGGGAGGATTAAAGTATGTTAAAGAAAATTAGTAAAATATTAATGATAAGTCTTATTTCAATTATGTTAGTAGGTTGTGGAAGCAGTAATATCACAGAAGTAGATCTTAAGAGTGTTTCAAGTACGATTGAGAAAAGTTTAAAGAATATGGAAGTTGTTGATGATAGTACTTTAGAGGATGTTTATGATTTAGATCTTAGTTTAATGAAAGAACATATTGTTAAACAAAATGATGATGGAGATCTATATGCTTTAATTAAAACTGATGATACAGTTAAAGTAAAAGAACAAATGAAAGACTATTTTGGAAAAGTTAAAGAATTTAATACAGCTTATTCACCAGAAAGATTAGAAATATTAGAAAATAGAGAAGAAAAAGAAATAGGAGATACACTTATTTATATTGTTGCAGAAGATGCAAGTGATATTTATCAAGATATTTTAGAAAATATTAAATAATATATTAGAGTTGTGCTACCAGAATGATACTTCGTTTTTAAATGAAAACAGAAGGAAAGTTTTAATATGAAAAAGATGATGAAAAAGAATAAAGAATTTTTATTTAAATAATGGGGTAACAGTTAATAAATTTTGATTAGCTTTAAAGAATCTTAGTAGTCCAAGGTGGTACTGGTTACGTTCTGCTTTCCATGGCAAACCATCAAATTATTATACTGTTGATTGGGATTGCTCTTGGAATGATGCTTTAGCAATAGATTTAGCTGGAGTAGCACCAGCATTTAGATTAGGATGATTTTCTCATCCTTTTTTTGTTGTACGATGTTTGCTTTTTAATTATAATTTAGTTAGGAGAGGGGATTTTAATGAAAAAATTAATTTTGTTAGAAAAGGAAATAAGGACTTTTTATAGAAATTGATTTTAAAGATACTTATTTCTTTATTAAATAATTTTTGATGGAGGAAATAATGAAAAATATAGAATTAGTAGTACCTGATTTAAAAAAATATTATTATGAGAAAAAATTAAATGAAGATCCAGAAACTATGAGTTATAATGCTGGTTATGATGTTAGTTATGATGGTTATAACTATGATGACGGAACTATTCTTTTTCCTAGAGATAAATGGAAGAAGACTTATCTTAAAAGACAGAATGGTGATAGGTATTTTGCTTATATTAAAGATACTGTAATTAATCGTTATGTAGGATATGTTAATTATCAATATAATTGTGATGATGATCGATATGAATGCGGTGTTTTAATTGAGGCAAAATATCGAGGCAAAGGTTATAGTAGAGATGCTTTGAGATTGTTAATTATGACCGCAAAACTTAATGGGATAGATTATTTGTATGATAATTTCGAGGCTGATAGAGGCAATACTTTAGAACTTTTTAAAAGCATAGGTTTTGAAGTGATGGAACAACAAAAGTGGAAGAAGTTTCATAAAGATGTTGATGGAGTTATTGTTAGAATTAAGACTGATATCGTTGAACGTGATCTTTTGCGTATTAAGAATAAAGAAGATATTTTAGATTTTATGAAGAAATATATTCGTTATGGTTGGAGAGATGTTAATGGCAAGTTCCATATTAATACAATGAAAGAATTTAGAAGAATATATAGAACTGGTTCTATTCAGGATACTTTAAAATATGGAATAGGTACTTGTATTGAACAAGTGGCATTGATGAAGTATTTAGCTGATAAGAACAACTTAAAAGCAAAGATGTTTTGTACAAGAGTTTATGAAAAAGAAGATTTTAATGATATGGATGCAGAAGAACGTATGCATTGTTTTATCTTAGTTTATGACTCTGACAAGGTTTATCATATTGAACATCCTAATAGATATAGAATTGGTATATATGAATATGATAATGAGTTGGAAGCTCTTGAGAAGATAAATAAGTACTTTGTGGAGTTATCTGGAGGAATTAGTAGACCAGTTACAGAGTTTTATGAAGTTAAGGAGAAGCTTTCATTTAAGGAGTTTAATGCTTATATTAACAGTTTAAAAGAAAGTTTATAAGGATGAACTTGTGCAGAATGCTTAGAAAAGAATGAAGATAATTATATTATTTATGCTAAGCTTGATGATTCAACTAGTGATTTTATTGTAATATGTGTTGTTTTATTATTCTTTATATGTTTTACAGTACTTATTGGTAGTGAAGTGAAAAATAGGATTAAAGAAAAACCTAATAAAACAAATGAAAAAAACTGATATATTGAATGATAAAAAGTAGAAGGCTTGAACTTTCTACTTTTTAGTTTACATTGATGTTCATTTTTTTTAAATTATAGCTTGTAGATTATAAATTGTAGTGATATATTTTAAGTATAAGTTACGGAGCGTAAGAGAAAGAATGAAAAAGAAATTATTTTTTATGACATTATTGTGTGCTTTCTTTTTGCCAGTAGCAGTTTTGGCAAAGGAACCAGAATATGTCGAAGAAAGAGGTCTTGTTTTTGCTAATGGTACTCCATTGGTTATTGAAGCAAGAACTGATGGTCAAGAAGGTGCGCTAATCAAATGGGATGGCGGAGAAATACTTGTACCAGCTGCTACTTCAGTATTTGGTGGTTCACATAATTCAGATGAAGCAATTGAAACTGCTTCAATTACAATGAATGGTGGAACTGTTAAAAATATTTTAGGTGGTGGATTGCACAAGAGCATTGTAAAAAAAGCTACTGTAGTAATGAATAATGGTACAGTTACTGGTAGTGTTATGGGTGGCGGTGCTCATCACTTAAAACAAACTGGTGACGGTGATTTCATCGATTCTAATGTTGCAGAATCAAAAGATAGAACAAAAGCTATAACAATAGTAGATGAAACTACTGTTACAATTAATGGAGGAACTGTTAAATACGGTGTATGGGGTGGTGGAGAAAGCTACTCATATACTGGTAAAACAACAGTAACTATCAATGCTGGTAAATTCAATTATGTTACTGCAGGTGGATCTAATGGCTATACAGGTGATGCATCACTTGATATTTACGGTGGAGAAATTGCAATAGCACAAGGTGTTAACCGTGGTGAAATGGATAATATTTCATTTATAGTTAACGGAGGAAAAATTGGTAAATTCTATGCTGGTGGTGAACCTGATGATAGTGTTAATGGTATAATTAATGAATCTATTAATTTACAAATAGTTGATGGAGAAATTGCTACAATTAGTGCTGGAACATCCGGAGGACCAAATTCATTAGCAACTGATTTAATCGTAGCTGAAATTAATTCAAAGTTTGAAGAAAAGATTGGACAAGATTTCAGTGAAGAAAATACAGTTGTAACAGTTAATCTTATGCTAACTGCTGGAGATGAAGGAACTACTATTCAAATTCCAAAGAATACAACATTTACTGAAGAAGAATTAAAGGAATTAATAGATGAAATCAATGCTGAACTAGTTGATGAAAATTTAAAACTTGAAGGATTCTATAAAGATGAAGAATTAAATGATCCATTTAATTTCGATGATCCTATTACTGATGATACAGAATTATTCTTAAAGTTTGTTCAACTTAGAGAAGATGGTGGAAATAGTGGTGAAGAAAACCATAATCCTGATACAGCAGATATTAATTTAGCATTAATTCTTGCAATTGTTTTAGGAAGTGCTACAGGATGTGTAGTTCTATCTAAAAAACTAAAAGCTAGAGCTTAAAAGAAGGCAGGCAACTGCTTTTTTTTTGTAGCTTTTTTCTTTTATTGGGTTTATAATGTTTATAGTTTTTGGAGGTGGATGTATGTCACTAGAATCTGTAACAAATTATTTTAAAAAAGAAGGACTTGATAAAAGAATAATTATTTTTGATCATTTGTCAGCAACAGTAGAGATGGCTGCAAAAGAATTAAGTTGTGATGAGGATCTTATTGCAAAGACATTATCTTTTTTAGTAGATGATCAAGTAATTCTTATTGTAACAAGTGGTATGGCAAAAATTGATAATAGTAAATATAAACATTATTTTGGGAAGAAAGCTAAGATGATAGCTCATGATGATGTAGAAAGACTTACTGGACATGAAGTAGGGGGAGTGTGTCCTTTTGCTCCTAATCCGGGAGTTAAAGTGTATTTGGATGTTTCACTAAAAAAATATGATTATGTTTATCCAGCTTGTGGTAGTAAGAATAGTGCGATTAAAATTAGTATTAGTGAATTAGAAAAATATTCTAAATATGAAGGATGGATTGATGTATGTAAGGAAGCCAGCTAGAGCTGGTTTTTTCTTGACTATTTATAGGGTTTATTATATAATATGAGACAGTTTTGGAGGGGAAGAGTTATGGCAAAGCGTTGTGTGACATTACTATTACAAAAGTATGTGCTTGGAGAGAATAATTTTGTATATTTACCAGTTAAAATTTCAGAAGGACATATTGATTCTGAACGTAACTTTTTGGATCTTAATGGTACATCTTTTAATGGACTTTTGAGTTCTGCTAGCAATGGTATGGAACCTGACTTAGTTTATTTAGATGCTGTTCCTCTTTTATATCCGTCTGAATTTGCTGAGAAGTTTGGGGAAAATAAGTTAGAGGATATTCTTGACGGTTATGTTGAAAAAAATAGACAAACTATGTATTTTTTAAGTAAAAATGCAAGCACCGTAGCAGCTAAAGTAAAAGCTGTTAATATTAGGGAAATTGAAGACGAAATGGGGCTCGAATTAAAAAATATTTTAAGTATTGAGGTTAAAGATTCTTTTGAAAAGAGAATGGCTGATTTTTCTACTTGTGTGGCTAGTGATAATGTTACTAAAGAGCAGTTAGAAAGTATTGGTGAAGAAGTTAGCTTTTATAAAGATTTGGTTGATGATTTACTTGAAAATATTGATTTTCGTTTAGGCATGGATGAACTTATAGCAGAAGTTCAACCAGTTATTGATTCTTATATGGAGACACATAAAACAGAAAAAACAAAGTCTGAACTTTATAAAGCAGCTCATGTGATTGATATTGATGATTTAGTTACTAAACTAAAAAAGACCATTGTTGGACAAGATGAAGCAGTTATTAGAATGGTTACAGAGATTACAAGACTTGATTCTGAAAGAGGAGACTCTGATGGTATTTTATTATCTGGACCTAGTGGATCAGGTAAGACATTATTACTTAGTTTGATTGCAAAGAATTTAGATAGACCATTTTTATTTATTGATTCTACACAATTATCAGTACCTGGTCTTGCAGGTAAACATATTGAAGAGTACTTATGGGATTTGTATGTGGCATCTGGTAAGAATTTATCTAAAGCAGAAAAAGCAATTGTTGTATTCGATGAAATTGATAAAAGAGGAGTTGAGACATCCCATCCTTCTAATAATGTCATCAATACTTTACTTAAATTTTTAGATGGAACTGTTTATAGAGCTTGTGCAAGTACCCAAGATACACGTAGTGAAAATACAATTAATATTTCTACTAAAGATATGATTGTAATAGCAGCTGGTGCTTTTACATCTGTATATAAAAAGTCTGATCATAGAGTGGCTGGTTTTGGTAATGTAGAAAAGAGCTGTGAAAAAGTTATTGCTACTCCAGAAGACTTTATTACTAAAGGTGGCATGAGCCGTGAGTTTATGGGACGTAATCCAGTACTTATTAAGATGAATAGTTTAAATACTCATTTGTTAGAAAGAATTATTTTAGAGTCTGATACATCTGCTTTACTTCGTGAGAAAAGACGTTTTGGTCGATTGGGTGTGAACCTTGAAGCTGATCCTTCATATGTTTCAGGAGTAGCAGAGAGAGCTTATAATTTGAAAGTGGGAGCTAGAGGTATTAGAGGTATTATTCTAGACTCAACTTATATGGCTTATCATGATGCAAATAGTAATATTGGTAAATATAGTGAGATAATACTTGATAAGAGTACACTTGATGACCCTAAGAGCTATGTAAAAGTTAATAAATAATTATAAATAAAAAGAGAAAAGTGATTGATTATTTTTGCTTTTCTCTTTTTTTAGTTAGTTTTTTGACATTTTCTAGAGCTGTTTCTTCTTTTCTACTTAATGGTAGACCTCTTAGTGTAGCTGGATCGTAACATAAGAATAGACTTCCTTCTTCAGCTTTACCTTCTTCAGCGTACTTTACTATATCTTCTGTTGCGGTTTCAATATCAGTTAGAACTCTATCATCTTCAAAGCGAGTGATAGGACCTAAATTAGTGGAATAGAAGATAGTATTAGTACTTAAAACATACTTAGCTGTCATAACAGATTTTACACCGTTATAGACCTTTATTTCTCTTATGCTAACAGCATTTAGACTGCCTTGATAATAATTTTTCATGGTTCGACTCCTTTTGCTTACATATTATAGCAGCTTTTTTAGAAATAGTAAACAAAATAAAATTTAAGAAAAATCTTGTCATAAATCTGTTGTCTTTTTTTTTAAAATATTGTACAATTTTTATGATAGAGAATGAGTTTAAAAAGGAGTGGTTAAATTGACAAGTTCTTATTTTGCAAGTACAGGACTAACTATTTGTGCACTAGTTTTCTTGATACTTATTGCCATTCTAATCTCTAATAAGATTACAGCTAATACGATTGAGACTAAGTTATTTATTGGTTTACTTTCAATCAGCTTTGTTTTATTAGCCTTGGAAATGGTAAATTCATATACCTTATCATTGGGTAACTCTTATAATACAATGAACCAAATCTTAATGGATCTCTATGTTATGTTTTCTTTTTATTGGGAGGAAGTGTTCTTGGCATATGTATTCTTTATGCTTCAACCAAACTACCGATTTAAAGCAGAAAATAAAATAAAGATTACTTGGATTTTAGTCATATTATTTGCAATATTATTCCCAATATTAGTGGTTATTTTCCTTGATACTAGCTTCTATTGTATGGGACAAGGCTTACCATATGTAATTACTGGTGGTTCAGTATATGCATTACACGTACTTAGTATTGCAGGAACAATTGGCACAGTGTTCTTAATGGCTGTTAATGCCAAGAAGATTAAAAACTTATACTTGGCACCATTTTACTTTGCGTCTGGTGTATTCCTTGTAACATTTATTTTGCAAGAGTTACTTGGATTTGATATTAATGAATCAGCGTTCTTCTTTGCATTAGTTGTTACTATTTTGTACTTCACAGTTGAATCTCAAGATAGTAAATTAGTTGATACTATTGAAGAAGCAAGAAAAGAAGCTGAACAAGCAAGTAAAGCTAAAACAGAATTCTTAATGAATATTTCTCATGAAATTAGAACACCTTTAAATACTATTTTAGGTTTCAGTGAGAGTTTACTTGCCGAAGAGCATCTTACTCAAGATATAGTAAAAAGAGATGCTGACAGCATTTATACTGCAAGTGTTAATCTACTTGATTTAATTAATAATATCTTAGATATTTCTAGAATTGAGTCTGGAAAAGAAGTAGTTGATGAAAAGAATTATAATTTGGAAAATGTTATTTTTGAAATTAATAGTTTCGTTCCAGCTAAAATAGTAAAAAGTGATTTAAAGTTCTCTATTGATGTTAATGAAGATATTCCAGCAGACTTCTATGGTGACTCATCTAAGATTTATAAAATTGTTACTTTGATTTTACTTAATGCCATTGAATATACAAATTATGGTGAAGTAAAACTTAACATCGATGGTAATACTACTGAAGATGGTATGTTTGAACTTACTTTCCATGTATCTAATACTGGTCATGCAATGAAACAAGAATACTTTGCTAAGGACTTTGAAGATTTTGTTAAACTTGATGGTGAAGATGGTGCTACATTTGATGGTACTAGTCTTGGTGTAGTTATTGCTAAGAAGTTAACTTCTATCCTTGGTGGAGATATTCAATTTATTAATGAAACAGGTAAAGGTACACAATATATTATTAAAGTTAAACAAAAGATTGTTGATACTAATAAACTTGGTAATATCTTTGAAAACTCTATTAATAAGGTTTCAAGTAGTAAAGATATGATTAGTTGTCTTGGTAAGAAAGCTTTAGTTGTTGATGATAACAGAGTTAATATTAAGATTGCAACTAGATTACTTGAAAGATTTAATTTTGAAGTAGAGGGTGCTACTAGTGGTGCTGAATGTATTACTAAAGTTAAAGAGGGCGGATATGATATTATTTTCCTAGATCATATGATGCCTGAGATGGATGGTATTGAAACTATGAAAACGCTTAAGAATTGTGGCATAGATGTACCTCCAGTTATTGCACTTACTGCCAACGCTTATGATGGACTTAGAAATGAGTACTTAGCTCAAGGATTTACTGATTATTTAGCTAAACCTATTGATTTTAAAGAATTAAGCAAATTAATCAATAGATTGTTTGGTAGGGAGGTGTAGTAGATGTTTACTTATGGTTTGTTAGTTACTATTGGTAGTTTATGTTTCATGATCTTACTAATGATGGTTTTCTTTAAGAAAAGAAGATTTTCTACTGTAAGAAATAGATTATATGCTGCACTTTTGATTATTATAGTTTTATTCATGGTTTCTGAAATTATTACACTAGTTGCTCTTAAATATATCAATAATGATATGTTGACATTCATTTTATGGAGAACACACTGGATGTTTGGTATTGTTTGGTTTGCATTCTTATTCTATTATGATGTAACAGCAATTAAAGACTTACAAGCTCCTAATATTAGAACACTTGTTAAGAACAATAAAGTTTTCCATGGAGTAGCAATATTCATATTTGTTATTTGTGTTATATACTTATTCTTACCATATGAAAAAATAGATATTCATAATCTAGATTTTTTACCTGGAACATGGGGAACAATTTCAGTTATGGTTTTTGGTGTCTTTACAGCATTTGTAATTTTCTGTTACTTAATTAAATATCGTAAAACCTGCGGTAAAGATGTTAAATTCTCTGTTGTTATCATGTTTGCAATTATTTTCCTTATCTTGGTATTCCAAATAAGATTCCAATGGGTTTCATTAATTCCACTTGGATATGCGTTACAAATGTTGTTCTTATATTTCCATGTGGAGAACCCAGATTTAGTTACAATTACTGAATTACAATCATTAAAAGCAGATATTGATAAGTCAAGTAATGCTAAATTAGACTTCTTATTCAATATGTCACACGATATTAGAAGCCCAATGAATGCCATTGTTGGATTTAGTCAATCATTAAAGAGTTTATCTAACTTTGATGAAAAGCAAGTTAGAGAAGATATTGAAAATATCAAATTATCTGGTAGTAACCTAGTTGATATTATCAATAATGTATTGGATGTTTCAAAGATCGAGCAAGGTGAAGATTCACTTCAATTAAAGGAATACTCATTAAATAATGTTGTTCGTGATTTACCAAATATTATTCAAGCCAGAATTGGTGATAGACCTGTTCAATTAGTTATTGAAGTTGATCAAAATATTCCAGCTAAGTTGTTAGGTGACTCTACTAAGTTATTCCAAATACTTATGAATATTTTAGGTAACTCTGCTAAATATACTGAAGTTGGTAAAATTAGAATGGTTGTTACTGGTACACAAGATCGTGGTGTTGAAACATTACACTTTAAGTTATCTGATACTGGTTATGGTATTAAAGATGAAGATAAAGATAAATTATTTACTAAGTTCAATCGTTTAGATGATGCTACTGACAATGAAATTGAAGGTACTGGATTAGGCCTTGTTATTACTAAAAAGTATGTTGACTTAATGGGTGGTAAGATTTGGTTTGAAAGTGAACATGATGTTGGTACTACTTTCTATATTGAAATTCCACAAAAGATATTAAGTACTGAAACACTTCGTGAGGCAGGAGACGAAGCGGTTGCTTTAGATGAAAATGGTATGCTTGATTGTTCTAAGTTTACAGCACTTATCGTTGATGATAATAAACTTAACGTTAAAGTTGCTCAAAGATTACTTGAAAGATATCATTTCAAAGTCGAGTCTTTATACAATGGTAAAGATTGTGTGTACCGTGTAAAAGAAGGTGCTCATTATGACATTATCTTTATGGACCACATGATGCCTGAAATGGATGGTATTAGAACTCTTCAAATTTTAAAGAAACTTGATGGTTATGATATTCCTCCAGTAATTGCACTTACTGCTAATGCAATGAATGGTATGAGAGAGATGTATTTGGAAAATGGCTTTAATGATTATTTAGCTAAACCAATTAATACAGCTGAACTTAATAGAATCATTGTTAAGTACTTTGGCAATAAAGTAAATAAATAATTAGAAAGGTATGCTTTGCATATCTTTTTTTTCATAAGCAAAAAAAATCAAAATTTGTATTGTCAAAGATAAAAAATTATGATATATTTAATTTGCTTATGTAAATGGCGATGTAGCTCAGCTGGCTAGAGCGTCTGGTTCATACCTAATTAGCCACTGACTTAATTTATAAATTTAAAAATCAATTTTTACTAGATTTTATAAGGGTTTGCAAAGTTGCAAATTCTTTTTTTAAAATTTTTTCAGGGAAATTTTAGGGAATTTTTTATTAAATTCTCTTTTTTTATTTATGTTTATTTATACTTATTTAATTTTAATTATATTTTTTAGACAAAATAAAAATAGTCCTGTACTAGCGACTATTTAACAATTTAACAATAAATCAATCTTCCTAATAAATTAGCAATATAATGTGTGCTTTTATAAAATACAACTAGCATAGCAATACACAATACAATAGTTAGTTCTGCTCTAAAGCCTATACTTGCGACACTTATACATAGATCATAAGGTATTTCCATCTTATCACAAATATTTGTTGCTATCTCAAATGAGTTGCATAGTAATAGTCCTGTAAGGATAGACCATAGTATTAATTCAATATTATTTCTCATTTTTTTCATTTTCTCCTTTTTTACTATTCAATAAATATTTTTGGTAATTAGGAACTTCTTGTTTTGATTTGTAAAAACTGCATTGACTACAATTTTTTACTGATAGTGCATTACAATAATTTTTACTAACATAAGCAAAACAATCAGTCATTTCCTTTTTATCTTTTTCAGCATTTTTAACGGCAGACAACATTTTCCTCCTTTCTCTACGAATATAAATCTTCGTTTTCTCTGATAGCAAAAAACACTATATCAATATTAGAGTTATCAAAATCAACATAAGTTTTATAATATGATTGGTTATATGGTTTAAGTAGCCAGTAATAGTTATCATCATCTTTAACAATAAAAACATCATATTTTTTCTTTTTGTATTTAATTATTAAATGTGCATCATCATTGTTTATTTCAATTTTATAGCCATTGTTATAGTATTCATTGATTTTTTGTTTGTTTTTGATAAGTTTACTTATTTCTTTTCCCATCAATTCAGGTATGTAAATAAATTCACTAACAATATTGTTTAAATCGCTCATTTTATTTTATTTCCTGCTATCCTTTCTTTTATTTGATTTTATATACTACACAAAGGTACTTTACGGTTTGGGTTGTTGTAATAATCTAAATAAATTCGTATCATAATATTAGTGGATGTGATACGAGATGAAATTAAAAGCACTTATTGGCAAAAATGTTAAATACTATCGTTATAGAGAAAATCTTACACAAGAACAACTTGCAGAAAAAACAAAATCTAGTGTTAATTATATAGGTCGTCTTGAAAGAGGACAACATAACCCATCAGTTGATAAACTAGAAAAAGTTGCTAGTGCATTAAACATTGAACCGTATGAATTATTTATTCAAAGAAACGATATTGATAACTTGCCCGTGCGAGTTAACCTAAAACCGAAGAAATAACAAAAATCATAAAGGTTATTTCTTTTTTAATTATATCACATAAAATTACTTTTTTTTTACAAACTTGTTTCATAGGTGGCACAAAAACATAGTTTTTCAGTTTTATATGGGAAAATTATTATAGGTGGTGGCTATGATTAAGTATAACAGAATTAAAGATTTAAGAGAAGATCACGATTATAAACAAGAAGAAATTGCAAAATATTTAAAAGTTGAAAGATCTGTTTATGCTAAATGGGAAAATGGCGATAGAAATATACCTTTATCTAAAGTAGATTCATTATCAGTAATGTATAGTGTTCCACTTTCTTATATATTAGGACAAACAACAAAGTATGAAAAAGATATTTCTGTAAAGAAAATGAATTATAATAAATTGCTTAAAAGATTATCTTATCTAAAAGAAAAAAATAATATGACTTATCAAGATATTGCAGAAGAACTTAAAATATCTCGTTCTAATTGTTATAAATATTTTAAAGGCGAGGTTTTAATTCCTACTCCTATACTTGTAGGTCTATCTAATTTATTCAATATTAACATTGATGAATTATGCGACAAAGTATAATTCTTTTTTATCTACTATTTTGTTGCTTTTAAGTAATAAAATGTTATAATGTTCTTAATTAGAACGAAAACGAAATGAGGTTATTTTATGAAAACTGATTATTTCTCTATGCTTATTGAAAAATTAGATAATATTACTAATCTTCAAAATGCTAAACTTTTATCTAATTTTAATAAAGGTAAAACTAAAACAAAACAAGTGAATTCCATTGAAGAATTACATAATTATATAAATGAAATATCTGATAAATTAGATTTAGGATTAAATGATGAAATTACAGAACAACAATATAATGAATATAAGGACAATATAGTTGATATTTACGAAGAAAATAAGAAAGAAAACATAACTATTGGTTGTGTAAATATTAAAGAAAGTTCATCTTATACTGTATATATGGTTATAGTGAATAATGACAATAGTTATACTAATTTATTAAAAAATTCTTTTAAGGATTTTACAAACTCTCAAAGTTATTTTAATGAATTAAAAAGTCTAATTATTAAAAACGACATTGACACTATTTCAAAAAAAATATTAGAATCTTTTTAGTTTTATAAACAATATGTTAAAATTGGTGCTATAATTATATTATCAGGAAAAAATAAAAAATGTTGGTAATTTAGCACTTGCAGTTATATCACATAATACAATTTAATATAGATGGTAGTATTTAGTCTATTTTTTATGGATTAGTGCTACCTCTTTTTTTGTTCTTTTCACTATGGAGGAAAGCAATGATTGAAGAACTAATTAAAGTGAATTGTGAAGTTGAAGTTAATTTAAGAAATGTTATGTTGAAAAGAAAAATAACAGTTAATCAATTAAGTAAAATGACAGGCATAAGGTATCATATTGTTAAAAAATATTATAGAAATGAAATGTATAGGATAGATTTATTAAATCTTGCAAAATTTTGTGATGCTCTAAATTGTGAAATTGAGGATATTTTAATACTAAAACGAAAAGACATTTAACCCTTATTTTTATTGGTATAGCAACTATCTTTTATATAATTTTGTATATAATTAACTATATAATTTTATATATAAAAAGTTGTATTCCTAATTGGTATTGTCTTTTAAGATTTTCGTGATACAATGTTTATAGTAGTGAATACTACGAGTAAATGAAGCACTTGCTTGTTAGTAAATAGAAGCAATACCCAAAAACGGGCATTGTTTTTTTTCACTACTTAATTTATCATAGATTGCAACTAATTGTTTAAATCTGTGAAAGGTGTGTGGTGCAAATGAGATGGATTGGCAATAATGTAATGAGAGATTTATATTGGATTAAAACTAAATCAGTTGTGTCTAACACTTTTATACTGCTAAAGAGTGATAATTGACCTAAATTTTGGTCGTTATTGCTCTTTTTTCTTATCATAAGGGGGAAAAATATATGAAAGAAAAATTATTGTCGGATTTTATTACAGGTCAATTCAATATCAGAAAGTTAGAAGAAATAACTAAAGCATTTTTAGAACTAATTGATACTGTAATACTAATGTTATCAGATGAAACTTATAACATTAAAATCACACCAACCTATGAAATGAAAATTACAGGATACAGTAGTGTTCGTAATGTTTCTTCAAAGGTTGAATCTTTTGTAATTCATAAGTACGATACAGAAGATAAACTAAAAGAATTAGTTTATAAATATTCAAAAGCATATAATACTATGACTAAAATTGAACGAGAATTATTTACTAAAATATTTATAAACAAAGAAAAGAAAACTTACATTATGGAAGATTTAGGATTATATCAGTATCAATTTGATCCTATCAAAAAAAGTGCCATAGTTAAGTTCTGTCTAGTTTTAGGATTAGATAAATATGTTGATAAGTTTTAAGTGCTTCAAATATTTAAGTAAAGGAGGATTGATAATACCTAGATTTGACAAAAATAAAACATAATGTTAGTATGATTTTGAAAAAGGTGATCTGTAATGAAAAAGAAAAAGATTATCTTATTACTCTTTGTTATATGTCTTGCCCTTTTTGGTAGCATATATCTTTATGTTTCTTTTAAAAATAATAATATCAAGGCAAAAAACAACTCTACGGATAATACAATTATCAATAAAGAAAATAAGATTGATGATTCTAATGTTGTAAATGAAGAACATAATGTTTCAGAATCAGTTAATAATGATATTAAAGAAAATACAGAGAATACACAAAAGGATACCCCCACTACCAATAAAAAAGAGGAAGAATCTATAAATAATAATAGTAATAAGAAAGATGAGAAAAAACAAGAAGTTAGTAATAATGATAATAAAAATACTACTAGTAAATCGCCAACTAAAAGTGCTTGGGAAGAATTAGGAATGTCCGAATACGATTACTATAATAAACCTGTATTCACTTGGGCGACAATTACACATAGTGTAAAAGACTATTCTAATCCTTTAGAGGCTTGTCAAAAAGATGGCGAAAATTCTAAAGAAAAAGCACTATCAGAAAATTCAGGTGTTGGTGTAATGTATAGTTGCCATCATCTATATAGTCATTCTGGAAATTATTTAGGCGAAATGTTAGAAGTAGAATATATAAATTAGCACGATTCAATCGTGTTTTTTTATGTTTTAATTTAAGGAGGAAAAATGAAAAAATTTAATAAATGGCTATTTGCATTTATTTCATTATTCGGTATAGTTGCAACTTTAAATATTCCAAAAGTTAATGCAGAAAAATATTATAATAATGCAATATGGCCATCAGAATTTATAAGTAATATTTTTATAAAAAAAGTAAAACCTAATGGATACACGAAGTATCAACAAGCAAGATTTCTTCGCCGTAGTGAAGATAATAAGTATGTTTATTGTTTACAACCCTATGTAGAGATTAATAATAATTATGTTTATGATGTTGCAAGAGATGATTACGAAACTGCAACAAACTTATCTAAAGAACAATGGAAAAGAGTTTCTCTTTTAGCATACTATGGTTATGAATATAACGAAGATGGATATAATCATAATGATAAAAAATGGTATGTAATAACACAAGTTCTTATTTGGAGAACTACAACTCCTGATTCTAAAATAGATTTTACGGATACCTTAAACGGTAATTTTGTTGAGGGAAAATTTGCTAGTGAAATTCAAGAACTAGAAAACTTGGTCGCAAATCATAATAAAATTCCTAAATTTGAAAATGTATCAGAAACATTACCTTTAGGAAGTTCTATCACTTTAACTGATACAAACGGTGTTTTAAGTAAATATTCTGTTTCATCAAATGGTAATATAACTGTTAATAAGGATAATAATACTATTACAATTAAAGCCAATGCTATTGGTGATGGTGTTATCACTTTCACTAAAGCAGATACAAAATACGAAACACCACCAATCGTTTATTTTTCAGAACATAGTCAAAATGTTATGAGAGTTGGCAAGTATGATCCTTTAACTTCTAATTTTAAAATTAAAGTTATTGGTGGTAAAATACTAATCAATAAGTTAGATCGTGATACAGGTAATAATATTCCAAGTGGTGATGCTACTTTAGAGGGTGCTAAATTTGGTATTTATTATGCCGAAACAAACGAATTACTTGCTACTATCACTACTAATAAGGATGGTATAGCAGAAAGCCCTATTTTAAGTAAAATTGGCAAAATGTATGCTAAAGAATTATCAAGTTCAACAGGTTATCTTGTTAATGAAGAAAAGATTTATTTTGAAATAACAGAAAATAATTTAAAACCTGAAATTACTGTTTACGAACAAGTAATTAGAAGAAATATTGAATTATCTAAATTCTATTCACAACAAGAAACAGGTATATTGAAACCTGAAACTAATATTGAATTTGGATTCTTTGACAAAAATAATGTAATGGTTGCTAAAGTAATTACTGATTCACAAGGTTATAGTGTTGTTTCTTTACCTTATGGAAAATATACAGTAAGACAACTTAATGCTAGTCCTAATGTAGAAAAAGTTAAAGACTTTGAAATATCAATTACAGAACAAAGCACCGAGCCTATTAAGTACACTATTGTAAATAATGAATTAACTGCTAAATTAAAAATAGTTAAAGTCGATGCTGAATCAAATAAGGTTATTGCATTATCAGGTATTAAATTTAAAATATTAGATAGTAATAATAATCAAATATGTCAAACAATTACTTATCCAACTAATAAAAAAGTTTGTGAATACGAAACAGATAAATCAGGTGTATTATATATGCCTTATAATTTATCAAGTGGTACTTATAAAATCGTTGAAATTGAGGATCAAGATTTAAAAGGTTATCTATGGAATAGTACCCCACTAGAATTTAGTATTAATGATAATTCTGACTTTATTGTGGATGAAGAACTTGGTAGAATCATAGAAGTTAAATTTTCTAATAAAAGAGTTAAAGGTCAACTTGATATTAAGAAAATTGGCGAAGATTTAATTATTGGTAATGGTACATACTCTTATAAAGAAATTCCATTATCAGATGTAAGTTTTGATATTATTGCTAACGAAGATATTATTATAGGTGGTAATAAAATATATTCTAAAGGCGATTTAGTAGATACTATTAAAACTGATGCTAATGGTGTATCATCTAAAATTTTAGATTTAGGTAAATACTGTTTAGTAGAAAAAAACTCAAATAATAATAATTTAGTAAATAATACTCCTCAATGCTTTAACCTAACATATAAAGATAAATATACTGAAATAGTTTATACTACTAAAGAAATTCATAACTATTTACCAAAAGGACAAGTTGAATTTATAAAAACTGATCTTGTTAGTGGTGAGCCTATTCCTGATACAGTTATAGAAATTTATTCTATAAGTGGCGAAAATGATGAGAATAGCGAATTAGTATTTACAGGTAAAACTGATGCTAATGGAAAAATAGTTATTAATAATCTTTTCGTTGGTAAATTTAAAATTATAGAAAAGGAAGCAAATACTTTATATCAAATAACTGATGAAGAAGTTTTATTTGAAATTAAAGAAAATGGCGAAATTGTTAAGGCAACTATGACTAATGAAAAAATAAAAATAGAAGTTCCTAACACAAGTGATAATTCACTTGATTATATCTATATTATTGCAGGTATATTATGTGTTGGAGGTGTTGGAGTTATAATTTATGATAAAAAAAGAAAGAAATAAGAATAAGAGCCATCTAGTTTTAGTTGGCTCTTTACTTCTTTTAATTGCTCTTTTATTAGTTGGTGGCAATATTTTATATAATTATTTATCATATCAAAAAGAACAAAAACAAATTGATAATTTTTTAAATAAAGAAATAGTTATAGAAAAAGAGCCTACTACCGAAGAAGATAATAATGTTAAAGAAAACGAAGAAGTTAAAGAAGAAATACCTAATTATATAGGAATATTAGAGATACCTAATATTTCTTTAAAAAAAGGATTCTATTCAATAGACAATAAAAATAATAATGTTAATAAAAATATTGAGATTTTACAAAATTCTGATATGCCTAATGTAGAAAATGGTTTATTTGCTATTGCAGGACATTCAGGAACAGGTAAACTTGGTTTTTTTAATAAACTATATAAATTAAACAAAGATGACTTAATTTATGTATATTATCAAAATATAAAATATACATATCAAATAACTTCTATTACTAGACAAGATAAACAGGGTTTTATTACTATATCAAGACAAAAAGATACAACAGAATTGTTGCTTACTACTTGCGATCAACAAACTAAAGGCAAACAAGTTATAGTAATGTCTAAATTGATTGAAAAATCAAATTATTAGGAGGTGTTAAATGAAAAAGAAACAGTTTCAAGAAGATTTTGAGTTTTTACTTAACTCTACTCAAAAGAAACATTTAATAGATAAATCTAATGATATAAACTCTAGTGGTGCAGAATATATTAGATTACTTATTGATAGAGATATTTTATTAGAAAAATTAGTTTCTTTAAATATGCAAACAAATTATGTATTATCAAAATTAAATAATGTTGAAAGCAAATTAAATCGCACTAAAGGAAAAACAGATGTCTGATAATCGTAAATATTATTACTTAAAACTTAAAGATAACTTCTTTGATAGTGAGGAACTTATTGTAGTTGAAAGTATGGAAAACGGTTATATATTCTCAAATATTCTGCTAAAACTTTACTTAAAAAGTTTAAGAAATGATGGAAAACTTTTAATAAATAATAGGATACCTTATAACCCCACTTTGATAGCAAAGGTTATCAGACATAATCCTGTTATGGTTGAAAAAGCATTACAGATATTCGAACAACTTGGTTTAATTGAAGTTTTAAAAAATGGTACTATTTATATGTCTGATATACAGTCTTTAATCGGTAAAAGTTCTACTGAAGCAGATAGAAAAAGAGAATATCGTAAAAGAATAGAAACTGAAAAAGGACAAATGTCCCAACTTTGTCCCCTAGAGATAGAGAAAGATAAAGAGTTAGAACTAGATAATAGCCAATAGAAAAATAAGGAGGGATATATATAAATAATAATATAAAATTATATTTAGGTAATAGTAATGAAATTGTTAAAACTATGCCTGATAAAAGTATTGATTTAATTATAATAGATCCACCATATCTTTTAAATATGAAAGGTGGTAAAAAAGGCACATCAAGATTTAGTAAAAGACTTTTAACTTTAGAAAAAGAATTAACAGAAGTTAATTTAGTTGATGGTTATGATATGACTATTTTAGATGATCTAGTCCGTTTAATGAAAGTAATAAATATTTATATTTGGTGTAATATATCACAAATAAAATCATACTTTGATTATTTTATCGGCAAATTAGATTGCAGTGTTGATATACTAGTTTGGAATAAAACAAATGCTATGCCATTATTTAATAATAAATATTTAAGTGATAAGGAATACTGTTTGTATTTTCGTAAAAGAGGATATTGTAATCCTAGTTGTTATGAAAATGCTAAAACAGTTTTTTATTTACCTACTACTCAAAAAGAAAAGAAACAATATGGACATCCTACAATAAAGCCATTATCAATAATAGAAAAATTAGTCAAAAATTCATCTAAAGATGAGGATACAATTATGGATTGCTATTTAGGTAGTGGAACAACAGGTGTAGCCGTTGTAAATGTTGGTGGTAATAGAAAATTTATCGGTATAGAAATAAATGAGAATTATTATAATATTGCTAAAAATAGAATTGATGAAGCAATAAAAATTAAGGAGGATTTAAAGTGAATTTAAAAAAAGAATTTCAAAATTACACAAAAACTTTTTCTAAAAATTTTGATTATGATATATCAAATAACGAACTTGAAAAAATATATAATGATTTTTTTGGTGAAGATGGTTTGATAAATACTTTATTGAGTAGCAAAATAAAAGATTTACAATATGAAAAAGATTTAGAAAAAAACAACTGTAATGAAATGGAACTAGAAAACTAATGAATAAAGAACTAGTAAAAAACAAGTTTGATAGATTTAAAGAAATAAAAAAAGAATTACTTGATAATAAAAATGATGAAAAATTAAATCAAGAGTTGTTTGATATAGTTAAAGATTTAAAAGAATTATCATTAAAAACTTTTAGTAAAGAATCTGATTTTAAAAAGTTTTTAGATAATATTGGAAAATTTAATAATTATAGTTTTAATAATCAATTACTTATTGCTTTGCAAAAGCCTGATTCAAAGTTTGTTGCAAGTTTTAAAACTTATAAAGATTTAGGTTATTCTGTCAAAAGTAATCCCGATTCTATTAAAATAATTATACCCAAAGAAGTTGTTTTAGTATTAGATAATAGAACTAATGAAATAAGATATTTTAATCAATTAAATGAAGAAGAAAAACAAATATATAAAGACAAAAATAATAATGATATTGTTTATTATTCTAAAAAATTAGTTAGTTTCTCTTTAGGTACAGTATTTGATATAACCGATTCAACTATGCCATTTAATGAAATAGAAAATAAACTCTATCCGAAATTAACTGATGATAATGCTACATTATATATTGAAGTTTTAGAAAAAATCATTAAAGAAAATAATTATAAATTAGAATATAAGAAATTATCTGACAAAGAGGGATATTGTGATATGAATAATAATAAAATAGTTATTTCTGAAGAATTAAAAAGTTTAAGTAAACTAAAAGTATTAGTACACGAACTCGCTCATTCACTAGCCCACACAAATTTAAAAGAAAATTATGAGGAATATAAAAAGGATCGAAGTCGCTATGAAGTAGAAGCAGAATCTATATCTTATTCTGTTTGTAAATATTTTAATTTAAAAGTTGCTGATGATAGTTCTTTATATTTGTATAATTATTCTAAAAATAAAGATTTTAAAGAAATAGATAATTCTCTTAATACAATTACAAATATTTCAATGAAAATAATAAAAAAAATAAACGAAAAAACAAAAAGTTTAGAAAATTCAAAAGACATTGTTTTAACAAATAACACCATAGAAATATAGTTTATTTTTAGATTATTAAAAAATATGCTATAATATTTATAGCAACAAAGCGATAAATAGTAATTTGTAGAGGAGATATTTATGGAAGATAAACAAGTATTATTTAATAATATAGATAAAGTTCACAC
>CAKPHU010000001.1 GCA_934162125.1 uncultured Bacilli bacterium | reverse complement strand
GGCGGCGGAGGCGGAGGCGGCGACCCAACAACAACTCCAGAGCAAGATACAAAGCCAGAAGAAGATACTACTCCAACAACAACTCCAGAACAAGAAACAGACCCACCAAATAATCAAGGCGAAGTAATAAACAGCGGTGGAAATGGAGGTAACAACTTTTCTGGAGAGGGTATGACTTTTGATGAACCAGATGACGTTGAAATATTAGATGATGTAGACATAGGAGAAGACCTTGACTCTGAAGATTCAATTATAACAATTCCTACTACAATAAAAGGTACTACAACAGGAAAGACAAAGAGCAGTAGCTCAGCAGCGCTACCAATACTTGGTGCATTAGGAGTAGCTGCAGCAGCTGGTGTAGGTGCTAAAGTGTACATGGATAATAAAGCTAATAATGAAAATGAAGATGAAGAGTTTGAAGATTATGAAGAAAATGGGGATATAAATGCAGAAGAGTGGTCAGACGATAATATGGATTCAACAGCAGATGATGACAGTTATCTAATGTACGACACAAAGAGCATAGATGACCTAGAACAAGGAACAGGCGAAATCTAGAATTTTGAAAGGAGAAAAGTAAAATGAAAGAAAGATTTTTACCAATAGGTTCAGTAGTATTACTAAAAGGTGGAAAAAAAGAAGTAATGATAACAAGTTATTGTATTTTCCCAACAAACATACAAATTGTAGATGGTAAAGCAGTAAAACCAGAACGCAAAATGTATGAATATGGGGGATGTACATATCCAGAAGGAATTTTAGACAGTAACTTAGCTTGTGCATTTAATCATGACCAAATTGAAACAATTTGCCATTTAGGATACGAAACAGAAAAAGAAAAAGAATTTGTTGGAATTCTAAATGCTAATTATGAAGTTTATAAGAAAAAATATGAAAATAATGAACCAATGAATTAATCATAAATCAAAATTATTCATATATAAGCAAAATAAAAAAACGTAAACACACCTCATGTTTACGTTTTTTTTAATAATTTATAAAATTAAAATAGCAAGCAATTTATTTAACATCAATAATATAGAGCCAACTTTCAATCTAAATTTTCAATCATCATACCAATGATGACTTGAATATTTTTCTCATAAATAGTATTATATATATAAGAATAGTAAGATAAAGAGGTGAGTAAATGGGACTACTAGGAGGAAGAAAATGGTGCGGGTATTGTCTAAAAAGTTTTCCAGTGATTGACATGGATGAAGTGGAAAAGGCAATTAGCAAAGTGCACGGAGCTATTTCTAATGTAAGTAGTGCAGAAGAAACTTTAAAAACAGCTAAAAATAATTGCGGTAAAGATGCAATGAAGTTTGGTGCGGGCGAATATGCATCAATGGAAAGCTATATGGATGCTTTGATTAGTGAAGCTAACAGTATACAAATAGATGGTGATAGTATTTGTGAATCGATATATAGTCAAGCTCAAGCAGAACATAATAAACAAGAGGCAGAATATAATGCTCATGTAAAAGCCTGCGCAGAAGAATATAGAAAAAGAATTGAAGCAATTTCTAATCGACGAGAAAATTGATAAAAAGGAGGAATATGATAGATGAATTCTGGTAACGTAGAATTAAATTATAATGAAGAAAAAGTAGGCAAAGCTTTAGCAAGTTTAAGAAATGCTAGAAACGATCTTAAAGAACATATATTTACCGGATTTAAAGCGGCAGCTAATGCAGTAGGGTCAATATCATCATTTACAAATGCTGGTGCCTGTAAAGCAAGAGTAGAACAGTTAGCTGCTAGAACATCAACAGTAAGTGATAAAATATCCGATGGCATAAGTGTTATAACCGAATGTAAAACAGTAATAGATAACTTCTTATCAGATAATACATGGTTTGCAGATACTATGATGACATTTACTGGCTTTCTCCAAGGTGGGATAATGCCTGGTGAAATAGTAGTAGATGGACTATTATATGATGCAGCAGCATTATTTAAACTAATTGGTGGAAGTTCTAATTTTTTAGGATTTGGAACTTTTTCATCCAAATTAGTTGAATTAGGTGAGTATGATTTTAGTGGAAACTTAGCCAGTGGATCCTATGATTATTTTGAACGTTTTAGTAGCATTGATCGAAATAGTACACAAGTTCAAATTGCTAAATATGCCGGTGGAATAACAACTACAGCCGCAACTATTATATTAGCCCCACAAACAGCCCCAGCATTAATCAAATTAACATTTGCAGCAGGAGCTGGACATGTAATGCATGAAACAGGAATTGTATCATCCAAAGCTCCAGAAGAGCAAGATGTAACTGGTACACTACCAGCGCCAAGTGAACCGCCACAAGAAACTCCAGGTAATTATAGAGATCCAGGAGACTATGATTATCCAGGAGATGTGCCAGTAACAAGTAGTCCAACAACTCCAAGTACGCAACCTACAGAACCTGTGACTACTCCAACAACTCAAGCTCCTCCTAGTGAGCCATTTACACCAAGCACTACCTCACCAACTATTGATAAACCGAATTATACTCCGCCAACAGAAGATATAGCAGGTGAAGGAATGCAGCTTGAAGATGACACTGGAACATTAGAACGTAATGAAATTGATGAGCCATCTGATGAAATTATAAGTATTTCTACTACAATAAAAAGTAAAAACACAGCTGAAAATTATAAGTCCAAAGCAGCACCAGTATTGGGTGCCTTAGGTATATCAGCTGCAGCGGGTATTGGTGCTAAAGTGTACATGGATAGTAAGGCAAATAATACTAATGATGAAGATGATGAAGAATATAATGAATATGAGAATAGTGAAGCAACTGCCAATGAATGGAGCAACGATGAAATAGAAGATACAACAGATAACGACGAAAGTTATTTGATGTATGATAAAAAAAGTTTAGACAACCTTGAACAGGGAACTAGCGAAATTTAAGATTTTGAAAGGAGAAAAGTAAAATGAAAGAAAGATTTTTACCAATAGGTTCAGTAGTTCTACTAAAGGGTGGAAAGAAAGAGGTAATGATAACAAGTTATTGCATCTTCCCAACAAACATCCAAATAGTAGATGGCAAAGCAGTAAAACCTGAACGCAAGATGTATGAATATGGTGGATGCACATACCCAGAAGGAATCTTAGATAGTAACTTAGCATGTGCTTTCAATCATGATCAAATTGAAACAATTTGCCACTTAGGATATGAAACAGAAAAAGAAAAAGAATTTGTTGGAATCCTAAATGCCAACTACGAAAAATATAAACAAAAATATGAAGCAAATGAACTAAACTAAAAAAATAAGTATCAAACCAATCAAGTTTGATACTTTTTCTTTGTTCAAATATAATCTAAAATTTAACTTCTAAATACAATTTCCAATTTTTTCCAATTCTACCTAAACCTATAACTTTTTGCCTTCTCCATAGAGATATTTATAAGTACTCCAGCCAATAACATATATGATAACAAACTACTACCACCATATGAAATAAAAGGTAGTGTAATTCCTGTAATCGGTAAAAGTCCAACTGTCATACCAATATTTTGTATCTGTTGAAATAACAACATTCCAATAATACCAGCCAATACATACTTATCAGTATCTACAATCTTTCTTCTAGTCAACAAAATAATACTAACATCAAAAAAGATAATAATTGCCAATAACAAAATAACTCCAACTAGCCCAAAATTAGAAGCAAACACGGCAAATATAAAGTCCGTTGCTGACTCTGGAAAATACACAGGCGTCTTATTAAAGCCATGTCCAAACAACCCTGCCGAACCAATTGCCGCCATAGCATTCTCAAGTTGTAACCCTGAACCAGCCCTCCAATCGAACAATCTATCCAATCTATAAAAAATAGATGTTCCAAATATCTTTATAAATAAATCTTCCTCTCTAAAATAAAGAAATAACGTCGTACCTAAAATAACTCCCACGACAGATATAGCCATTATAAACCAACCAATTCTAATACCTGAAGCAAACATCATTGAAATATAAATAATAAAATAAATAATTACTGACCCTGTATCAGGCTCCAAAAACGTCAACACCGAAGGAATCAACACAATACCCAAAGTTTTAAGAATAAAAATAAATTCATCCTTCACAGTCGGGCTATCATAATCATTTCTAAAATTATGAATCATAGTTGCCAATGTCAACATAATAAATATCTTCATAAATTCCGAAGGCTGAATACTACCAACTCCCGGTATTATATACCAACATCTACTGTTATTGACAGGTTCTGCAAAAAATAAAAGCCCAAGCAACAATAAATTTCCAAAAATATACAAAAACCATGTGTGCCTATATAAATACTCATTTTTCAACTTTATCAAAATGAACACCAGTACGCCACCCACTAAATACCATATAAATTGTTTTAAAGCTAAATTACCCAAAGTAGGTGAAGTGTAACTCATTGCACTATAAATAGTCACAACACTTATAATTGCCATCAAAAAAATAGGTATAATTATCTTTAAATTAATCTTATCCTTCGTCACTATATCAAAACCTTTCCCTAATATTATATCAAAAAGAGGTAAGTTTTAAATACTATTTTCATAAAATATATAAAGGAGAAATTTTATGAAAAAACTACCTAAAATTTATCAAAATAATATTAATAAAACCATTAAAAACAATAAAAATGTCTGTTATTTAAAAGACGACATGCCACAACCTCAAAAAGAAGATAACCAATCAATAGAAACCACCCTTGATAAGATCTTTAGTGGAGTAGGTTATTCTTACAACATCCCTGTCTTAATAGAAACACCTACTAAAGTATATGATACCTCTTTAGTCGCTAAAACATCTAATAATATTATAACTCTAGATAATGAAATAATACCTCTAACAAACATTACATCTCTAAAAATTAAAGATGAAAACTAAGTTTAAAAAATCATAAAAAAAGATTGCACTTACCACAAATGCAATCTCTTTTTCATATTATACTAGCATAAATCTATATAAGTATCATTTAAACATTTAACAGCACCACAGCAATTTAAGTCCAATGTAAAGAATTCATTAGTACCAGCGTAATTACCTTCATTATTTAAATAAAGTATTCTGCAAGTACAGCAGCATTCATCAAGTGCTTCAATTCTAAATACATTTGATTCACTAGTTACACCATTTAAAGTATAAGTAAAACTCCAAGGATTACCAGTACAGCAATTATATAGCATTAATGGTCTTGTATTATAGCAAACACTAGTACATACAGGTCCTAAAAAAGGTTTATCACAACCTGAATAACTTTCATTGTCAAAATCTTGTTTTTGTAATAGTAAAATCTTCTTTAATAATTCACCAAGGCATCCACAACTTCTTTCTCTTTCTTCACAACCCATTTTATCTCCCTCCTTTCTATCCAAATTCCACAGTTGTATCAATTACACATTTAATAGCACAAATACAGCCAATCTTAACAGTTATAAAAGTATTAGTAGAATAGTAAGTACCATTATCTTCTCTAAGTATCAATAAATTAACTGTATCATCATTTACTGTCTGCACTCTAAATAAAGAACTACTTTGACTAACATTATTACTATCAACATAATTAGCACTAAATAAATTACCATTTTTATTATATAAATTAATAACTCTCGTATTATAACAAATACATGTTGCATTAGGTCCTAAGAATGGCTTAGTGCATCCATTTTCTAATACATGATTATTTACTGAATTATCTTGTAGCATCGCGATAAGTTTTAATAAATTTTTAATACAACGATTAAAAGCCATAATCTCCACCTCTTTATCTATTTCTAATATAAAGTATTCAAAACTTCTATTTATGTGTTTATAAATACCTATATTATTCTATGTCTTCGTAAATAATAAATATCTTTATTTTTTAAATTTAATAGTATATAATAATAATGGTGATTAAAATGGAATATGTTATAATAGCACTAGTCTTAATAATAATTTTATTAGCAATCTTAAAAGCTAATAAAAAAGATGCTGAATTAGATTTTAATAAATTAGTTGAATACTTAGGTGGTAAAGAAAATATCATCAGTACTGAAACAAATATGTCTAGATTTAAAGCAACATTAAAAGATGTTAGTAAAGCTAATAAAGAAGGCATTCAAAAGTTAGGTGCTAAAGGTATTGTTGAAATAGATAATCAACTAAAAATCATATTAGGACCTGATTCTAAGCAATTAAAAAAATATATTGATGAATTAAAATGACATTTTTGTCATTTTTTTCATAATTCGACAAATTTCGACAAAACAAAGTGGTACTCTATAAATAGAGGTGTCGTTATATGTCAATTTTTGAAAATATACTTATCATAGGAGTTTATCTTGCATTCCCAATTGCTTGCTATCTTATCTACATTGCTTATGCTACCAATATGGATTTTAAAATTAAAAATTTATTTTTGGAGTTTTCACTTTTAACATCATTATTTTTAATGATCAAATTTGTTCCTACAAAATCTTTATACTGTCTATTATTTTATAATATTCCATTGCTTTTAGCTTTCATCAAAAAGAAAAATAAAACAGCAATTATGATCTCGGTAATAATAGTCTTATGCTACTATTATTATGGTTCTTTGCCACTATCATTGTTATGCATAGAATATATAATTTACTATATACTTTATCTAAAAATAGAAAATAAAGAAACTCTCATAAATGTATTTGTTGCCTTAAAATCATTTCTTATTTCATTTCTAGTTTTCTATAATGTTAATCCACATGGTAGTTTTATAAATAATATTTCTTGTATTTCATTCTCAATCATTACTTTTATTATATTTACATATCTAAGTCTTTTCTTATTTAGAAAAGGTGAAGAAATTGCTAATCTAAGTAATGCTATATCAGAAAATAAAAGAGAAAGGAGACTTTATGAATCTCTTTCTAAATTAACACATGAATTAAAGAATCCAATTACAGTATGTAAAGGTTACATCGAAATAATTAATAAAAATGGTATGTCATCAGCAGAGTCTTACATTCCAATTATTTCTGAAGAGATTGATCGCGCTCTACTTGTTATAAATGATTTTAGCACATTAGGAAAAGCAACTACTATTAACAAAGAAGAAGTAGATTTAAAAATATTTACTGAAGAAATAATAGATGTTGTAAGACCACTTCTTAACAAATATAATGCTAAAATATCTCTAACATCAAAAGATGAAATTTATGTATCACTTGACTACAACCGAATGAAACAAGTGCTAGTCAATGTTTTAAAGAATGCAATAGAAGCAAGAAAAGAGGAAGAACCATTAGAAATAAAAGTAGAGCTAAAAGAATATAATAATTGTTGCAAAATAATTGTTAAAGATAATGGAATAGGTATGTCTAAAGAAACATTAGCTAAAATTTATGATATGTTTTATACAACTAAAAGTATAGGTTCAGGCTTAGGAGTCGTTCTATCTAAAGAAATAGTTGAACTTCATAAAGGTACTATGAAATATGACTCTAAATTAGGAGAAGGAACTAAAGTAACTATAACTCTTCCTAACAAGTAAAAAACAAAAATAAAAAAGTCTTGCGACTTTTAATAGTAGAAATTATTAAAGTTATTAAAACCATTAGGATTAGGGTAATAATTTCCTTGTGGAACAGGATAGTAATAATAGCCACCACAGCAAGGCATACCATTATTGCCACCATTACCATTATTAAGTTGATTATTATTTGCTATACCATAACCCAATGCTGTACCAGCAAGTCCACCAACTACAAAAGGTGCCCAGAAAAATCTTTCACCATCTTCTGTATAAGTAACAGGATAATTCTCGTTATTTCCTCTTAAAGTATTATAATCATATGGATACATATTCGTACCTCCTTTACTTTAATATATGTACTCTCAAATTATTAGTTTGTGACATCGCCTATATAAATAGGATAAAGCTTTAGGAGCTGACTGGAGCTTTTAATATGAATTTTATTTCATAAATGGTACATATTTAAATAAATATTTGATATAATATCAATTGAAGGATAGGTGAAAAAATGAATACACAAAAACTAAACACACTAGCACATACTATCATAAACTATTCTCTTCATCTGAAAGAGAACAGCAAAGTGCTAATAGATTTTACTAAAGAGGCGTCTCCTTTAGTAGAAGAATTAATAAAGGAAGGTAAAAAAGTAGGAGCTATAATGTCTTTGGACATGTATGATTCTAAACTAGCTTGCTTACTTGCCGACACTAACACAGCAGAGAGAATTGAACTTATAAAGAAAAGAAAAGAGTTCGAAGTAGAAAACTATGATGCATTTATCCACATCAATTACACATACAACGACTATGAATCAAAAAATTTTCCAAAAGAAATGCGTATCAAATTAGGAGAAGCAACTAAGGCTGCGCGTGATGTAAGAGTTAATGAAAGAGAGTGGGTACTTTTAAATTATCCATCTCCAATCGATGCTTACAAAGCTAAAATGCCAACTTCAGATTTTAACGAATTTGCTCTTGATGTCATGACTGTTGATTATCAAAAAATGAGTGAAGATATTAAACCATTAAAAGAATTAATGGAAGCAACTGACAAAGTACGTATTGTTGCTCCAAATACAGATATAACTTTTTCAATTAAAGGTTTACCAGCTATTCCTTGTACTGGTGAAAAAAACATTCCAGATGGAGAATTATATACAGCACCAGTAAGAGATTCTATCAATGGTACTATAACTTACAATACACCAAGCCCATATCAAGGTAGTGTATATCATCATGTATCTTTAACATTTGAAAACGGTAAAATAGTTAAAGCGACTTGTGATGAGGATGATGAAAAATTAAATGAAATTTTTGATACAGATGAGGGAGCTCGTTATGTAGGAGAGTTCTCATTAGGATTTAATCCAAAAATATTATATCCAATGGGTGATATCTTATATGATGAGAAAATTTTAGGAAGCCTTCATTTTACGCCAGGCGATTCATATGCTGATTGTGACAATGGCAATAAGTCAAGTGTTCATTGGGATATGGTATTAATCCAAAGAGAAGATTTTGGTGGCGGAGAGATTTATTTTGATGATGTTCTAATTCGTAAAGATGGTAAGTTTGTTCTAGACAATTTAAAACAACTAAATTATGAATAAGAGCGCAAGCTCTTTTTCAATTGTTGAAAAATACAAAAAATTTTATTATAATGTTTTTCGGTGAGAGTAAATGTTAGATCAAAATAAAATTGGTAGATTTATTTATGAATTAAGAACTAAAAAAGGCATAAGTCAAAATGATTTATCTTCGATGATACCTATCAGTAGACAGGCAGTAAGTAATTGGGAGCAAGGAAAATCTATACCTGATTCTTCCACATTACTAATTTTAAGTAAAATATTTGATGTAAGTATTAATGAATTATTATTAGGTGAAAGAAGTACTAAAGAAACAAAAGAGAAAAAAGATGAACTTCAAAAAGTAATGTTACACATGTTAGATGATAATAATACAAAAAGAAGAAAATTAAAAATAATAACAACTTTTTCAGTAACAATTATTACACTTTTACTTCTAATATTCTTCTCTTACTATTTCTTTACATCTTACAATACTATAAAAGTTTATAAAGTCTCTGCTAAAGCTAATAACTTTTATGTAAATAATGGAATATTAGTTACTACAAAAGATAAAACTTATTTTAGATTAGGTGAATTAATATATGCACCAAATATGAATATAAATAAAATTAGAATTTACTATGTAGGAAAGAATGAAAATAAAAAGGTTATTTATGAAGATAATCAAACTAATATTTTAGTAAGTGATGTACCAGGTTACAATGAGTATTTTAATACCAAAAAAATAAATCATTTATATATGGAAGTAACCTATAATGATACAGAAACTATCAATGTAAAGTTAAATTTTTTAAAAGATTTTTCTAATAGTAATTTATTACATGAGAAGTATTATACATCGGCAGAATAAGGAAAAAATCGACTTTAACAATTTAAAAACAACCAAAAAAATGGTGGGGGCAATTAGCAATTGCTCCCACTTTTTTCCAAAATATGGTAAATTGGGATTGTGAAGGAGAGAGAAAATGAAAAAGAAGTACAATTTAATTTTTTTATCAACTTTGTTATTTGCAGTATTTATGTTCTTAACACCTAATGTACATGCAGCAGAAGAAAAACCATACTTTACTAATAGTAATGGTGTCAGTCTAACAGAGGCTGAATATAACTATATAAAAGAATTATATAGTGAAAATTATTTAAATCTAATTACACTAGATGTATATAATGATCTAGTAGATAATGGTTTTATGTTTCAACCAATTGAAAAGAAAACAAAAATAATAAAT
Organism: uncultured Bacilli bacterium; assembly: GCA_934162125.1. GTDB lineage: Bacteria > Bacillota_I > Bacilli_A > RF39 > UBA660 > CAG-877. The sequence goes on along the minus strand of CAKPHU010000001.1, from coordinate 286,395 downwards.
GATAATGATTCATTGATTCCTGGCATTAGCACACAAGGAACTTTTCATAATACATCATCAAAAGGTATAAACATTGCTAAGACATGTAATGGTAATTGCAAAATGGTAGTTACACTAACATGGTTTGGTGTCCCTACAGTTAAAAGTTATGATGTAATGGGTGCTTATTTATGGGGGCCAACAAGAGTATCTAATGTTATTACTTCAACATCATCAACAGCACAAGGATATTCGATTATTGAAATAAAAGAACAAAACGGTGGCTTTGGAGCTTCATTCAAACTACCACAATCTGGAACTAATTTCCAAACGATTCAACAATTTACTGTAACTCCTGGTGGTACAGTTTATGCTACATATCAACACGCTATGAAGAATACAACAAAAGCTATTAGTCAGATGTATAATATATCCCTAACAGGAGCTGGAAGAGTACTAGAATTCTATGGTGACGCTACAAGCGTTTACGATCAAATGAATGGTGTTTACATAGACGTATAACACCACAGGTCGAAAGACCAACTTAAATTCTGGAAGAAATAATCTAATAAACATATTTGCAATTTGGAATGGAAACTTTCTTGAATAAAAAAATAAAAAATAAAAAAAATATAGAAAGAAAGAAAAGTTACTACCGCGCATATAATTTGAGAAAGCGGAAATTCCAAAGAACAAAAGTGAGTATTAAATTGTTCTTCAAATAAATTAATAAAAGGGATTTCATCATTAGGAATCCTTTTTATTTTTCCCATTTCTCTTTATTTACAATCCTAAATACGTCTGATATAATATCTAGGCAGGTGATAATATGGCAACATTGCCTATAATACAATTCACAGATGAAGACATTGAAAAACTTCAATATGTTTACTTTGAAAGTGGTTCCGAAAGCTTTATTATTAACTACACACATGATGAAGTCTTAAAATTATTTAGAAAAGATTTTGGGCAATCAATTTTAACGCCAGAACAAATTGAAAATGTCAGAAGAAATAAACAGACTAAAATAGAGGCCTATGCCAAAAAGGATCTTAAGAATCCTATTACCATAAATTATGAAGCTTTCGCTAATAAAAGGTTAGTTGGCTACACTCTAAAGAAAGCTCCAGGACGTAAAATGCATCATGCTTCTGAATTGGACATTAGAAGTCGCATTGATATTCTAAAAAGAGCAAGAGATATAGTCCTAGACTTTCATGAAAATGGTATCATTCATGGCGATATAAAAATGGATAATGTTTATTTTGAACCCCGTCTAGGAGTTTCCTTCTTAGACTTAGATAACATGAAAGTTGGTGACAACAAAGCTGACTTCGTTAACACATACGTCGAAGACTATCTATCTAAACATGGGACTTTTGATGAAACTGTTGATGCCTATATGTTCAATCTAATGACTTTAGAAGTTCTAGATCGTGTTCCATTTGGTACTCCGCTTCTAGCACACCTTCAAAAAGCCGATCAGCTTCCTCGTTACAGATCTAGTCAGGCAACCGAAATAATCCATGATATGCAAAAACCACATCCAAAAGTTAAAGAAAAATATTTAATAGACTACATAAAAAAATAAAATATTGTATAATAAAATAGAGGTGACTATATGGAAAGATTACAAAAAGTAATAGCAGCAAGCGGTATATCTTCAAGACGTAAAGCTGAAGAGTTAATAACTGCTGGCAAAGTAAAAGTAAATGGAACAGTTATAACAGAACTTGGAACTAAGGTAACTGATAAAGATAGAATAGAAGTAAATGGTACTCTTCTAGAAAAAGAACCAAAAGAGTACTACTTACTTAACAAACCAAGGGGCGTTGTCACAACAACATCTGATGACAAACAAAGAAAGACAGTTGTTGACCTAATCCCAACAGACGCCAGAATCTATCCAGTAGGAAGACTTGATTATGATACAACTGGTGTTCTAATTCTAACTAACGATGGAACTTTTGCTAACATCTTAATGCATCCAAGTAACAACATTTCAAAAGTTTACATGGCAAAATTAAAAGGTATCATCAAAGGTGAACAGATCAATAAACTAAAAGAAGGTGTTACCATTGATGATGACACAGTTGTTAAAGCAAGCCGTGTTAAATTAAAAAGACTTGATCAGAAAACAAATACTTGCTATGTTCAAATAACAATAACAGAAGGTAAAAATCATCAAGTTAAAAAGATGTTTGAAAGTGTAGGGTATGAAGTTCTAAAACTAAAACGTGAAAAAGAAGGTTTCTTTGACTTAAAAGATCTAGACTCAGGTGAATTTAGAAAACTAACACCAAAAGAAGTAAAAAGAGTATATAGCCTAGAAGAAAATAAATAAAAAAAGACACATAATGAACTATCTAGATAAAAATAATAGTTCAAACATTGTGTCTTTTTCTATTTCTTTAGTAAATACATATACATATAAAAACATAATAAAACTATCACAACAAATATTAAAAATCCCAGTACTAACATTCCAAAACTAGTAGTCTTACCATTACAATCTCGCAGTATATCAAGATAATTATCAGGATTTTTTAATTTAATTTTTTCTATCTTTCTACTATACACTTTCATGTATAGCATATTAGCACAAGTCATATAAAAAATTCTCACAACAATAAACAATAACAAAAACTTAAACGGAGAAAAAGTAAAAGTAGTAATACAAAAGTAGTAAAACAGTACATTTATTATTGCACAAAAAACTCCGAGAAAAAGTAATCTATTAAAGCAAAAATAAAAGGGTCCAAGTACAAATATTGTAAACATATTTTCATTACGATAAACCTTATCGAATCTATCTCCTAAATATATTTCAAGGTCTGATGCACTAATGTTCTTCTTAGTTTTAGTTATTGTGTTACCATTTTCCATATAGCCACAATATAAACAATAAAAACTTTTATTAGCCTTCTGCTTTATCGGCTTCCCACATTTTGGACACTTCATTTTACCAACTCCACTATCATAAGTATAACCTAAGTTCCACAAAAAAAGAATAATTTGATTAATTATTCTTCAATTTCAATGGCACCAGTAGGGCAAGCATCAACTGCTTCTCTAACAGCTTCTTTTTCGCTTTCGTCTTCTACCTTTTTTTTCTTAACTACTGAAATTCCTTCATCACCAATTTCAAAAACCGCATCGCATATAGCACAACAAGCACCACAACCGATACAAGCATCATTATTAACTTTTACATTCATTTTGTATCTTTCCTTTCTCCCTAATTATAACGAATATTTTCTTTTACGTAAAGCATAATTTAGAGACTTTCGTTTTTTTCAAACCTATGATAAACTTGTAGTGTATAAGAGGGTGATAGGATGCCATACAGAATGGATCGCTACAAAGAAGAACTACCTGAAGAAGAGTTCAGTCGTTCATCTCGAAATCAAGAGTTATATAAAGAAATTGGTACTAATCCTAAATATACTAACATTACTGATGTAACTAGTGCCAATGCTATAGATTTAACAAGTGCTAAAGAACGTCAAGAAACAAGAGAAGGCTATCAACAAATGAGAGCTTTAAATCCAGACTTGCCAACTCCTAAAGTAAAAAAGGAATTAGACGACTTCAACTACTTGTATCAAACAAGAGAAAACAGAGTCTACGATATTAATCAAGTTCTAGAAGAAGCCCATAAAAACAGAGATAAAACAGAAGAAGAACAAGAAGAAAAACGTAAACTAAAAAATGATGCCTACAACATAACTGTTAGCTCTGATAAAGAAGAGTTAGAAAAGTACCGTGAAGAGAAACAAAATCGTTACATTCATCCAGACGAAGATGAATTAAAAACTCTAATCAACACAATCTCTTCCAAGACTCTAACTACTGATTTAGAAAATTTGACTAATTCCAATTTATTTAGTGACTTAATGGCAACAAACGTTATGGATCAGGTGCCTTCATTGAAATCAGAACCAGAAGAAGATGCCCCTAACGAAGCTTTAAATAAAGATGACTTAGCCGCTATTCAAGAAGCTATTCCAGAATTAGAAAAAGCTGCTAAAGAAAAAGAATCAGAGCAAGCAAAAGAAAAATTAACTGGAGCAGACACAGAATTTTATACTAAAAGCATGGACTTATCCGATCAAGACTTTGATGGAGATGAGTTTATGAAAGAAAAAGGAATGTCTCCAGTTTTAAAAGTATTCTTAATAATATTATTACTAGCAGCCCTCGCAACCGCAGGCTACTTTATATGGAAAACATTTAGTTAGGAGAAATCCTAACTTTTTATATACAAAAAAATTTCTCTTTGTGCTATGATAGTACTAGTAAATAAAAGTTGCAGGGTGAATATAAATGGACATTAAATTTGTAGTTGATGATTGTGTATTGATTTGGAACATCCTATTTGGACCATCTGTTTCAGATTCTATATATAAATTAAAACAAAAACTATGGTTGAATTATAAAAATGAATATAATAACTTATATAAAGAAAAAAATATTATCTTAAATGATGCTAAAAACTACATTCCAAATGATGACACTATCTTTAATATTATTTTAGAGTCAGATGAGTATAAAGAAATTAAAGCATCAACAGAAAAATATCGTATGCAAATAACTAGTCTTTGGACTAAGAAAGTTTTTAAGAACTTAAAGGAAATATTAAAAACTAACTTTGAACCATATACAGTTTATTTGATTGATGATGCCCTAGATGTAATTGACTCATCAGCAGTTAAGGATAACAACGTCATCGTATTTGGTAAAAAAATCCCAGCAGAAAGCTCATACAAAATAGTACTAGATATTGCCAATGCTATCCTTCATCGTGAAGCATCTAAAAATAATGAAGTTGATACTAAAATAGTTAGTGCCATAATTGAACTAGCTCTTTATAATGAATTAGCAACAAGATTAACTACTAAAAGTTGCTACTTCTTAGGAGAACAAAGTCTAACTCCAATTAAAAGACAATTATACCCATACTGGTTAATGTACTTAGGAATAGAAAAAAATAATATGGCAAAGTATATGCTTCGTGATAAAATAGCTTTTGATGTTGACAAATTTCCTTATGAGAAAAAATTAAAAGAACTAGACATTTTAGAGTTTATTGGTTTTGTTATTCGTAACAAGCGTTATCTTGTTAAAGAGGAACAAGAAGAAATTATATAGTAAAACATAATTATAGGGGGAATAAGTATGGATAAGAACATGGAAAAATTATTAGATAAAATAGGTTTTGATACAAACAATTATCAATATTTTTCTGATGCTAAAATATCAAAAATAAAAGTTAATTCTAAGAATGGTAACTGGAATGTTTTTGTTGAAAAGTCCTCATTATTACCTCTTGAAATTTATACTGAATTAGAAGAAAAAAAGAATCTCTTATTAGATGTCAATGAACAAGAAAGTACTGTTCACTTTATCTATGAAATTGAAAATACTGACTTAGATCTTTATAAAGAATATTACAGCTATCTTTTAAAACTTTTAAAACCAGAACTAAAAGTTCTAGAAATATATGAAGATTGTTTAAGAGTAGAAGATGGCAAATTAATTTTAGTTGTCTCTAATACCAATGAAGAAGAACGTCTAAAATCTGTTCTAACTAAAATAAACGATTTTTATTATTATCTTGGTTACAAAACTCCTCTAGAAATTGTTGTTCGTCATGAAGAAAATATTCTTGAAGAAATTGCATCCGAGTTAATTGCAGATGTACCGCTACCTTCTCCAGTAAAAGAAGAAAAAACAGAAGAAGCTCCAAAAGATAAGAACTATCGACGTGAACCAAAAGATCCTAATAGCGTTTTAGGACGAGGTATTAAAGAAGAACCTATTAAAATAAAAACTCTTCTTGGTGAAGATAATAATGTTGTAGTTGAAGGATATGTTTTTGGAACTGATTATTTTGAATCTTCTAAAACAGATTTTAAAATCATTACTTTAAAAATAACTGATTATTCAGATAGTATTTATTGTAAAGTCTTTGTTCGTGATGATGAAGAATATCAAAGATTATGTAAAGAATTAAAAGCTGGTTCATGGTTTAAGATAAGAGGTTATACTAAAAATGATCAATTTGCTAAAGAACTAGTTTTAAATGCTCGTGATATCATCAAACTTGAAAAGACTGAAGAATCTATTAAAGATACAGCCGAAGAGAAAAGAGTAGAACTTCATGCCCACACTATGATGAGTCAAATGGATGGAGTTGCTGATGAAGTTAAATTAGTAAAACAAGCTATGAAGTGGGGACATAAAGCTATAGCTATTACTGATCACAATGGTGTTCAAGCTTTCCCCCATGTCTTTAATTTAGTAACTTCTCACAATAAAGATCTAAAAGAAGGCGAAGAACCATTTAAGGTTATCTATGGTGCCGAAATGACTTTGATTGATGACACTGTTAACATCGTTGTAAGACCTAATAAATCAGTCATGTTAGAACAGACTTTTGTTGTTTTCGACTTTGAAACAACTGGTTTTAATGCTGGTGGTGCTGACTCTATTATTGAAATTGGTGCTGTAAAAATCCATAATGGTGAAATTATTGAACGTTATGATGAATTGATCAACCCAGGCCGTCCGCTTCCTCAAAAGATTATTGATGTTACTAATATTACTGATGAGATGTTAGCAGGCAAAGACAATGAAGAAAATGCTGTTAAAAGATTTATTGCCTGGTTTGGGGACTGTCCTATGGTTGCTCACAATGCTAAGTTCGATGTTTCTTTCCTTGAAATGGCCTATAAAAAATATAATCTTGGTGAATTCACTAATCCTGTCATCGATACACTAGAGTTATCTCGTACGCTAGACAATACTTATGCAAGGCACTCATTGTCAGCGCTTGTTAAAAGATATGATGTTCCATGGGATGAAGAGGCTCACCACCGTGGAGACTATGATGCCGAGGGAACAGCTTTAGTTTTCCATAAGATGTTAAATAAATTATCAAATCGTAACATTGAAACAATGGATCAATTAGATACTTTAGTTAGTAAAGAAGAAATTCACAAATATGGTCGTGCTCATCACGTAAATATTTTAGCTAAAAATAAAACTGGTCTAAAGAATCTATTCAAGATAGTTTCACTTGCCAACACAACTTACCTATATAAAACTCCTCGTATTCTTCGTAGTAAAATCGAAGAAAATAGAGAAGGACTATTAATAGGTAGTGGTTGCTATGAAAGTGAAGTATTTAAAGAAGCAACTTCTAAGAGTGATGATGAATTGTCTAACATTATCAGATTCTATGATTATGTTGAAGTCCAACCATTAGAGTGCTACAACCATTTAATTCAAACCGGTGACTTTGCTAACGAAGTAGAGCTAGCTGCCAACATTGAAAAAATAATTCGTGTTACTGAAGACGCTGGTAAGATTATCGTTGCTACAGGCGATGTTCATCATATTAGAAGAGATGATAAAATTTATCGTGAAATAATTGTTAATCAAAAAGTACCAGGAGGTGGACGCCATCCACTTGCCAAAAGTAGTATTACTGAAATACCATCTAATCATTTTAGAACTACTGATGAGATGTTGTCAGACTTCAAATTCCTAGGTGAAGAAATGGCTCATCGTCTTGTTATTGAAAACACCAATAAGATAGCTGATATGGTTGACATTATTGAAGTTATTCCAGATACTGGCGGAATTCCTTTCTCTCCAAGAGTAAAAAGCGATGATGGCCTAAGCTATCTAGATTGTCCAGTTGTTGTAACAGACTTAGTTTATACCAAAGCTAGAGACTGGTATGGTGAACCACTTCCATATATGATTGAAGAGCGTATTGCGACAGAACTTTATGGTGATATTGTCTTCAAAATTATTAAAGAACGCCATGAAGATCTTAAAGATGATGAGACAAAATATAATGAAATTATTCACAAAGAGTTACATGACGAAATTTTAAAAGGCTCTGATAATATTAAAAGTCTTGTAACTGAATATGTTAAGAGAACAAATGAAGAAGAACTTGATGAAAAAGGTCTAGCTAAGAAAGTTAAGAAGACTTTAGGTGGAGTCATCGGTGGAGGATTCGATCCAATTTACTTAATTGCTCAACGTCTTGTTAAGCACTCTAACGATGAAGGTTATTTAGTTGGTTCCCGTGGTTCAGTTGGATCAAGTTTCGTCGCAACTATGATGGGAATTACTGAAGTAAATCCACTTCCAGCTCATTATCGTTGTCTAAAGTGTAAGACTAGTATTTTTGATGATGAAAACAACACCCCATTTGCTGTTGAATATTCATCAGGATTTGACTTACCAGATAAAGAATGTCCAAACTGTCATGAACCATTATATAAAGATGGACAAGACATGCCGTTCGCTACTTTCTTAGGATTTAATGCTGATAAAGTTCCTGATATTGATTTGAACTTTTCAGATTTAAATCAAGCTAGTGCTCATGCTTATACTAAGGTGTTATTTGGAGAAGACAATGTTTACCGTGCTGGTACAATTGGAACAGTAGCTGACAAGACTGCTTTTGGTTTCGTTAAAGGTTACTGTGAAGAACATAATCTTCCTGATATGCGTACTGCTGAAGTAGAACGCCTTGCAATGGGCTGTACTGGTGTTAAGCGAACAACCGGTCAGCATCCAGGTGGAATTGTTGTTATTCCTGATTATAAAGAAGTCTTTGACTTTACACCATTCCAATTCCCTGCAGAAGATGCTACTGCTGAATGGCGTACTACTCACTTTGATTACCACGCCATCGATCAATGTGTCCTAAAACTAGATATCTTAGGCCATTCTGATCCAACTCAATTACGTATTATCCAAATGCAATCTGGTACTGATATCATGAAAGTACAAATGGATGATAAAGCTACTATGAGTATCTTTACTTCTACTGAAGCACTAGGAGTTACTAAAGAACAAATTATGTGTAATACTGGAACACTAGGTATTCCTGAATTTGGTACTTCATTTACTATTAAATTAGTAGAAGATACTAAACCAACAACATTTGGTGAATTAATTAAAATTGCTGGTCTATCTCATGGTACCGATGTATGGTTAGGTAATGCCCAAGAATTGATTAGAAATAATATTGTTCCGTTCAAAGAAACTATCGGTTGTCGTGATGATATCATGGTATATTTAATGAATAAAGGTATGGCACCAATTAAAGCCTTCAAAATTATGGAGTTTGTTCGTAAAGGAAAAGCCACAAAAGATCCAGAAACTTGGAAATCTCATGTTGAGACTATGAAAGAGGCAAACATTCCAGAATGGTATATTGAATCATGTCACAAGATTAAATACATGTTCCCAAAAGCTCATGCTGCTGCCTATGTAATGAGTGCTTTTAGAATTGCCTGGTACAAAGTACATATGCCAGTTTACTTCTATTCTTCATGGTATTCATCAAAAGCAACAGACGTTGATGTTGAAGCTATGATAAAAGGATATGATGCCATTAAAGCTCGTCTAGAAGATATTTTAGGTAAAGGTTTTGAAGCAACCAATAAAGAAAATGGCCAAGCTGAAAGTTTAAAGGTTGCCTTAGAAGCCACTGCCAGAGGTATCAAGTTCTTAAATGTTGATTTATATAACAGTGATGCTACCGTTTGGATTGCCAAAAATGAAACTGAAATTTATCCACCTTTTGTTGCAATCGATGGACTAGGTGAAACAGTTGCTAAAAATATTGTCAAAGAACGTGAAAAACAGCCATTTATTAGTGTTGAAGATGTTCAACGTCGTGGCAAAGTATCTCAAACATTAATTGATAAGATGAAAGAGATGCGTCTTTTAAATGATTTACCGGACTCAAATCAATTATCTTTGTTTTAACTTAAATATTAATAATAGAGGATGATCTATATGAAGTACAAAGTTTTAGTAAATAAAGAAAACAAAATAAAAGACAATTTTTTATCCAAGATAGAATTAATAACCACCAAAGACGTTGATGGAGAAGAAATTCAAGTAGAAAAAGAAACTTATAATGCTTACTTAGAATTAAAAAAATTTCTTGAAACTAAAAATGTCATCATTGGAATATCATCAGCTTATAGAAGTAAAGATTATCAACAAGAGATTTATGAATCTTTTATCGAAAAATATGGCAAGGATTATGCTGACAAAGTAGTCGCACCAGTAGGGTGTTCTGAACATCATACTGGTCTTGCCCTTGATATTAATATAATGAAAGATGGTAAATGGCCAGAAAGCAACTCAGAACTAATGGAAGATGAAGAATCCTATAAAGCAATTCATCAATATTTAGCTAACTATGGTTTTATTCTTCGTTATCCAGAAGGAAAAGAGAACGTTACTGGCTATCCTTATGAACCATGGCACATTAGATATGTAGGTAATCCCGTTGCCAAAATCATTACAAAAAATAACTATACTTTAGAAGAATATCTAAATAATTATTCTGGCGTCATTATTTTAAATAAAAAGAAAAATATGACTTCCTTTGATGTTGTCAATGAAATAAGTAGAACACTAGGTATCAAAAGAATCGGCCATACTGGCACTCTAGATCCTCTAGCCGAAGGTGTACTAGTCATTACTATCGGACAAGCTACTAAAATAGCTGAACTTTTAACAGCTACTTATAAAGAATACAAAGCAGGAGTTATTCTAGGAATTGAAACAGATACACTAGATATTACTGGTAAAATAATTGATTCAAAATACGTTCCAGAAGGTTTAGATATTGAAAGTGTTCTAGCAAGTTATGAAAAAACTTATGAACAAGAAGTGCCAATCTATTCCGCTGTAAAAGTAAACGGCAAAAAGTTATATGAGTACGCTCGTAACAATGAAGAAATAAATTTACCTAAAAAAGAAGTGACTATTAAAGAAATAGAATTATTATCTACTGACATTGATACTTTTATTTTTCGAGCCGTAGTTTCTAAAGGATGTTACATCAGAAGTCTAATCAGAGATATTGGTAGAACTTTAGATACTTATGCCACAATGACAAACTTAACTAGAACTAAACAAGGAAAGTTTACTATAGAAGAGGCTTGTGACTTAGAAGATATCAAAAACAATAACTTTAATTTATTAGCTATAGAAGATGTTCTAGATTATCCTATTATCAATGTATCTTCTGATTTAGCCTTTAAAATAAAAAATGGTTGTAAGCTAGAGAACACTTATAATATTTCTTCAAAAGTTCTATTTATGTATGAAAATAAACTACTAGGAATTTATCAAAATGAAAATAATGAATTAAAAGTATGGAAAAATTTCCATTAATTAAAAAAAGATGATATAATCAATAATAGTAGGGGAGGAAACCAAAATGGCAACTTTTTTAAACTATTACGAAATCCTAGGTGTTAATGAATTTGCAAGTAATGAAGAAATCAGAGAAAATTATCGCAAAATTATTAAACAATGCCGTCCTAAAGGTGAAGATCGTAATAATATAACCCAAGATACTTTAAAAGTAATGGCTGAGTACGCTAATCGTGCCACTGAAGCATATAATATTTTAATAGACCCTTCAAAAAGAACTGCCTACAATAAAGTTTATGAAAGAGCAATGATTGGTCGTGAAACTAGAGAACGAGAAAGAGAACGTGAAAGAAAAAGACGTCAAGAAGAAGCTAAAGCTAGAGGTGGAAGCCACCTAAAAGAAAATGTTAGTCCAACACGTAGAAGCAGTGTTAATGGTACTCACGTTAGTGGCCGTCCATCAGTTCCTATGCGTTCTTCATCTACGAGAAAAACTGGAAAACACGAAATTGCTAAGCCAGACGCTATTGATTATTTAAATTATGCCGGTCAAGTAACTGCTGATACCCTTAAAAGAATGGGACAAGAATATAAAGAAACTAGAAGAGAAGAAAAAGCTAATCCTTATAGCAAACGTCATGATGACCGTGAAGCTAAATTAAATAAAACTTTTAACATTGATGCCAGATTTGAAGACCGTAGTCAAGTAACTCCACTTAGAGTTTGTAAAGGTACTGCTCAAGTTTTTTGGGAAACTTTTTACCAAATTGGCCAATTAGTCCCAAAAAAGAAAGAAACAACTACCAAATATGTTATTCGTAATCGTAGAAGGATAGCTGGTATCATTGTAGCAGGTGCTATTCTTACTGGAACCATAGGTAAAAATTCTGCTGAACCAGTAGATATTAATTCTACTCCAGAACCAGCAATCACTCAGTTATACGAACCACCAGAGGCTACACCAGAACCAACAGTTGTTATAAATTGCTATCACAAAGTTGAAGATGGTGAATATCTAGCTATGTATTCCGAAGCTTCACATACAAGTATTGCGGAATTACAAGAAATAAATGACATTGAAGAAGCTAGTAAGATTTATCCTAATACGACTTTAAAAATCCCATATGTCATTAAAGAAAGTGAAATTGAATTATATAGGACACCTATAACTGTCAATAATCAAACTGTAATGAGTGAAGGTTTTGCTAGAGGGTATGAGACAGATATGGCTGGGCTTCTTGCTTTAAATGAAGGACGTATCCAAGCCGTTCAAACTGAAAATGGTACTAGTTACAGAGTTACAAGTAACTACATTTATGTACCAAACTTCTTATCACTTCAAGAATATCGTGAGGTAACAAAGAACACTAATCCAAGTTACACACCACCCGCAACTCAAAATAGTAAATAATTAAGAAAGTAAACAAACTGTCAAGAAGTTGTTTACTTTTTTTGTCAAGTAACCAAAAAAGTCTTTTTCCTATCTTCCCACTTAAAACTAACTATTGTATAATTACTAATGAAAGTAGGTGAGGACGTGTTACTTAATTTAATATTTTTGATAATAGGCTTTGTAGTTATTTTAAAAGCCAGTGATGTCTTAGTAGATAGTGCCTCATCAATTGCGATAAAGTGTCATGTTCCTAAGATGTTAATAGCCCTAACTATTGTTGCCTTTGGAACCTGTGCTCCTGAAATAGCAATATCTTTCACCAGTGTCAGTGCTGGAAATGGAACCATTGCTTTTGCCAATGTCATAGGAAGTTGTATTGTCAATGTCTTCCTGATAATTGGTCTAGCAGCTATAGTTCATCCTATCAAGGTAAAGCATGAAACCATCAAAAAAGAAGTGCCAATACTATTTATTATTACTACAAGTTTTTCAGTTCTAATGCTAGATAGTATTTTCAGTACTAGTAAACATAATGTCTTTTCAAGAGCAGATGGAATTATTTTAATATTATTATTCTTAATGTTTGTAACTTATTTAATTCAAATGTTAAAGAAAAAGCCAAATACTGAAGAAAAAGTTGAAGCTAAATATGATAGTATTCCTTTATGTATTACTTTACTAATTCTTTCAATTATTGCTATTTCTTTAAGTAGTGATGTAATTGTAAATAATGCTACTATCATCGCTAGACACTTAAATATTAGTGAAAAAATTATTACAATGACTGCTATCGTTATTGGAACATCTCTTCCAGAAATGTTTATGACTATAAGTAGTGCTCGTAAAGGTGAATTTGATATGGCCGTTGGTAACATTATCGGAACTAACATCTTTAATGTATGTATTGTTCTAGGTCTACCAATAGCTATTTATGGTGATATTAGTCTAAGTAGTTTTAGTTTCGTAGATATCTTCGCAGTCTTTTTAACATCTCTAGATTTATACTTATTTGCAAAAAGCGAAAGAACAATTTCTAAAACAGAAGGCTTAATAATGCTTCTAATTTTCGCAACTTATTATTGCAGTGTCTTATTTTTCTAAATACTGGTTGTAATTTAAGATATTTGTGTTATAATATACGTGTAGAAAGGAGTGGGAAAGAAATAATTTCCCACTCTTATTATTTCTAGGAGGTAGGCATGAAAAAAGAAATAGCTAGTTTATTAGATGAAGCAATTAAAGATTTAAATTTATTTGTTGATGATGCTTTTATATCAGAAGAAGAAGGACAAAAGGTTTTTAACATCGTTCTTGATAGTAGCGAAGTAATAGATTTAAATCGTATAACTGAAGCATCAAGAATTATTAATGCCATTATGGATAAGAATGTTAGTGTTTTAGAAGATGCTGACGTACTTGACATATATTCAAAAGAAAAAGGAGAAGAAGAATAAAATGAATGGAAAAGAGTTCAAGAAAGCACTTGATAATATTGTAAAAGAAAAAAATATTGATCCAGAAGTAGTTTATGAAGCTATGGAACTTGCTTTAACATCAGCTTATAAAAAGAACTTTAATTCAAAGACAAATGTTAAAGTATTATTCGATCGCAACACTGGTGAGATAAAAGTATATTCATATTTAACTGTTGTACCAGATGATAAAATGACAAAAGAAGAATATGAAGATTACTTATTTGAACACTATACTGATGAAGATGACGAAGAAGATACAGAAGAAGAAACTGAAGCAGAACCAGCTTATGAATATTTTAATAAGGAAACAGAAATAAAATTAAGTGATGCTAAAAAAATAGATAAGACTCTAGAAATTGGTGATACTATTGATAACGAAGTAACTCCAAAAGACTTCGGAAGAGTAGCTGCATCAACTGCTAAACAAGTAGTAGTTCAAAAAATAAGAGAAGCAGAAAGAAATAGTGTTATGGAAGAGTTTGGTGACAAACAAGATGAAATGCTTATTGGTACAGTAGCATTAGAAGATACTGATAACTATTTTATTGATTTAGGCAGAACAAATGGAATCTTACCTAAGAAAGATATCATTCCAGGTGAAAAAATTGAAATGGGTTCTCAATTAAAAGTTTATGTTTCTAAAGTAGATAATACAGGTAAGAACTTACTTATCCTATTAAGCAGAACACATTATGGTTTTGTAAAAAGATTATTCGAGCTAGAAATACCTGAAATAACAGATGGTACAGTTTTAATTTACAGCGTAGCTCGTGATCCAGGCAACAGAAGTAAAGTTGCTGTTTATTCTGAAAAGAGTAATGTAGATCCTATTGGTGCTTGCATTGGTGAAAAAGGTAGTCGTATTGCTCGTATCATTGAAGAACTACATGGAGAAAAACTTGATGTTGTAAAATATGATTCTAATCCAGCTGTATTTATTGCTAACGCTCTATCACCAGCTAAGGATTTAACAGTTGCCATAACAGATCCTAAGAAACAAGAAGCAATGGTTATTGCAGATGGTGACAATTTCTCTCTAGCAATAGGTAAAAAAGGACAAAATGCTCGTCTAGCTAGTAAGTTAACTCATTACAAAATTGATATTAAAACAACCGAACAAGCTCGTGAAGCAGGAATAAACTTCCGTTAGGAGGCATAAAATGAAAACTAGAAAAATACCATTAAGAACTTGTGTCATCACAAAAGAACAACTACCAAAAAAAGAACTTATTCGTGTAGTAAGAGCTAAAGAAGGTTACGTTGAAGTAGATGAAACTGGCAAAATGAATGGCAGAGGAGCATATATTAAAAAAGATCTTGACGTTCTAGAAAAAGCAATCAAAACAAAAGCTTTAGAGAAAAAACTAGAATGTGAAATAGATGAGAGTGTATATGAAGAAATAAGAAAAATAATAGAAAAGTGAGGTGAGTCTTAATGATGACTATTGAAGATTATGCATTAGATGTTGATAAGACTATAGAAGAAGTTGAGGCACTATGTAAAAAGGCAGGTATTGCCTATATTGATGAGAAAACAGTTCTAGATGAAACAGCTATTATTCTTTTAGATAATGAAATAGAATCAGCTTCAGCAAATAATGAAGAAGATGACGAAATAGCTCTAGAAGAAGAAGTAATTGATAAGGCTGAAGAATTAGCTCGTAATACAAAATTTGATATTGAAAATAGTACAAATTTTGAAAAAGTAAAAAGTAAAGCTGTAAAGAAAACAGAGCCTCCTAAAAAAGACTTTTTAAAGGAGAGAAAGAAACTTTACAAACATCGTGAGAAACTTCAAAGTAATGAACAAGAACAAGATGCTAATACAGTTCTATATAAAGAAGGCATGACTGTAACAGATTTAGCTAATCTTTTTGGAACAACTCCAATTGAACTTGTTAAAAAATTGATGGGGCTAGGTGTAATGGCTTCTGTTAATCAAAGTGTTGATTATGATAGTGCTGAAATCTTAGCATCAGAGTATGATAAAGTATTAAAGAAAGAAGAAACTGCTGATATTTCTAATTTTGAAAATTATGAAATAGAAGACAAAGAAGCTGACTTGGTATCACGTCCACCAGTAGTAACAATAATGGGACACGTTGACCATGGTAAAACATCATTACTAGATTATATCCGTAAAAGTCATATCGTTTCTAAAGAAGCAGGTGGAATTACTCAAGCAATTGGCGCTTATTCTGTAAAGTGCAATGATAAATTAATAACTTTTATTGATACACCAGGACATGCTGCTTTTACTGAAATGCGTGCACGTGGAGCTTCAATAACAGATATTGTTATTATTATAGTAGCTGCAGATGATGGCGTAATGCCTCAAACAAAAGAAGCAATCGATCATGCAAAAGCTGCAGGTTGCCCAATCATTGTCGCAATTAATAAAATTGATAAACCAGAAGCTAACGTTGAACGTGTTATGACTGGTTTAGTAGAAAATGGTTTAACTCCAGAAGAATGGGGTGGAGATATTGTTGTTAATAAAATATCTGCCGCAACAGGGGAAGGAATTGATGAGTTATTAGAAAGTATTCTTTTAGTAGCTGAAATGGAAGATTATAAAGCCAATCCATCACGTTACGCAACAGGAGCTGTCATTGAATCTAAAAAAGATAATAAAGTAGGTTCAGTAGTAACTTTATTAATTCAAAATGGTACTCTTCGTTTAGGAGATCCAATTGTAGTAGGAACAGCATTTGGTAAAGTTCGTACTCTAAAAAATGATTTAGGTCAAAACATTACTGAAGCTGGACCATCAACACCAGTAGAAGTAACAGGTATTTCAGAAGTTCCATCTGCTGGAGACAAATTCATGGCTTTTGAATCAGAAAAACAAGCTAAACAAATTTCTGAAGAAAGAAAATTACGTAGTCGTGAAAAAGATACTAACTTCAATGGAATGAGTCTAGAAGATTTATTTGGACGTATTCAAGAAGGTGTTAAAGAAATTAACGTAGTTCTAAAAGCTGACGTAAATGGTTCACTAGAAGCTGTTCGTAATTCTTTAGAGAAAATAAATGTTGAAGGCGTAAAAATTAATATCATTAGAGGAGCAGTAGGTGGTATTACTGAAAGTGATGTAGTTCTAGCCAGTGCTTCAAACGCAATAATTATTGGTTTCAATGTTCGTGGCAGCAATAAAACTATGGATACTGCTAAACAATATGGTATTACTATTAAAACATACGATATTATCTATAAAGTAGTAGAAGAAATGGAAGCCGCAATGAAAGGAATGTTAGATCCAGAATACGAAGAAAAAGTAACTGGAACTCTAGAAGTTCGCCAAATCTTTAAATTCTCAAAAGTAGGTTTAATAGCTGGTTGCCATGTTACAAATGGTATTGTTAGAAATAATGAAAAAGCTCGTATTATTAGAAATGACGTTGTAGTATATAATGGTTCAATCAAATCTCTTCAACATGAAAAAGATCAAGTAAAAGAAGTTAAGAAAGATATGGACTGTGGTCTAACTCTAGAAAATTGTCAAGACTATAAAGAAAGAGATATTATTGAAGTCTATGACATGGTAGAAGTAAAAAGATAGGTGTCAATATGCCTAGTATTAAAATAGAAAGATTAAATCATGCTTTTCAAGAAGAGATAAGTATGATTCTAATGACTGAAATAAAAGATGAAGATATTAAGTTTGTGACTATAACAGGAGTTGATACAACCAGCGATTTAAGTTATGCTAAAGTATATTTTACTGTTCTAGATCAAACTAAAAAAGAAACTACAACAGAAGCTCTAAATGGTGCAGCCTCTTTCATTAGAGGAAAGTTATCTGAAAGAGTAGAAGTAAGACATACTCCAGAATTGAAGTTCATTTATGATACTTCTATCGAATATGGTAATCATATTGATAAGATTATTGAAAATATTAA
This sequence comes from uncultured Bacilli bacterium, assembly GCA_934162125.1. Classification (GTDB taxonomy): domain Bacteria; phylum Bacillota_I; class Bacilli_A; order RF39; family UBA660; genus CAG-877. The sequence goes on along the minus strand of CAKPHU010000001.1, from coordinate 268,438 downwards.
TAAGGAAGAAAACAGTTAAATTGTTTTCTTTTTTTTATAAAAAAGATAAATATATGATATAATCAAAATAATAGAGGAGGATTATATGAATAGAAAAAAAGAAATCTACGATGATAGTTGGATGTATATTTTACTACTTACAACTTTAGCTATTTTAGCACTATCAATAAAAACATATAAATTTACAGTCTTATCAAGGAATATAAGTTATACAACTTTATTATTACCATTAATTTACTTGAACGCAAACTACATAACTAAAAAGTATGGATATACTAAAACTTTAGTAGCAATATCCATCTCTGGTGTAGGTATGGTTTTATTTGTTCTGTTGATGAATTTTGCTCTAGGAAAAATATCATTATTAAGTGGTATAAGTGGTGAGATCTGTGCTTATGTAACAAGTCAATTAGTAAATTTAACAATCTACAACTTCTTACTAAAAAATACAGAAATGCCATTTTTCTTAATTTTATTAAATTACATATTTGCCCTAATAGTATTTTATATGTTCTACACTTTGATATACCTAAATATGTTTGTCACAACAGAGTATTGGAAATCATATTTTGTAATTCTTGCTATTCAAAGTGTAATTTGTTTAATTTTAACAATAATCGATAAAAAAATAAAATTAGGACGAGAGTAAAGAAAAAAAGTAATAAGGAGTAAACACATGAAAAGAGAAGATAAAGAAAAAGGTTTTTCATTAGTAGAATTACTTGCCGGCGTTGTAATATTAGGTCTACTATCTACTATTGCAATCATTGGAGTTAATGCAATTATTAAAAATGCTGAAAAACAACACTATGAAACTCAAAAAAACACTTTAAAGATGGCTGCTCAAAGTTATGTCCAAGACAATCGAAATAGTTTGCCTAAAACAATAGGTAGTTCAACAGAAATAACCCTAAAAACTTTGCAAGATAAAAAATATATTGATGAAATTAAAAATCGTCAGGGTGCAACTTGCGATGCTACAAAAAGCTATGTTAAAATTTTTAAATATTCAAAAGATGGATATAATTATACTAGTTATTTAGTTTGCCCAGGATATGAAAATGAAACAGATAACACAGAAAATGCTGGGCCAACCATTAAGGTAGAATATAAAGATAGCGGAACATATACTGAGAAAAATGACACCGTTGAAATTGCTAGTTATAAATCACCTAAAGTAACCATAAATATTGAAAGAAAAAATGATGGTGAAAATAAAAATATCTTAAGCTACAACTATGTAATATATCGTTGTATAACAAATGCATCAAAAAAAGAAGTATGTAATACCGAATTGAAAAATAGTGGTAGTGTTGAGGCTCACCAACAGGCTAAAGTAACTGAAGAAATCAGCGTTAAAGAATATCTTTCTAATAAAATTAAAATAGTGGTTTCTTCTGTGGATGAATATGGAAATGTTAGCACAGTTAATAAATATCTTAAACTAAGTTTTAAAGATGGACCAAAATGTGAACTAGTAAGTGATAGTAATATTCCATGGATAAATGATTCAAGTGTCGAGAAATTCCGTGAAGTAAAAGTTAAATGTATCGATACAAATGGTTCTGGTTGTGAAAAAGAAATATATTCTCAAATATTTAGAGATGAAACATATAAAGGAACTATCACAATTAAAGATAAATCAGGAAAACAAACACTTTGTGAAGTTGATGTTAAGATAGATACTATCGCACCATCAACTCCAAAAATAACTAATTCAAATAATAATAAGTGGACTAATAAAAACTATAACGTAACTGCTGAAGCAACTGATAAAACAAGTGGAATAGAAAAATTCCAATATCGTTATCCAAACTCAAAAGATCCAGAAGAACAGAAGTGGACAGACTTTAGTGAAAAGAATAAAGAAAAAGTTCAAATTCCACAAACAAAAGAACGTTCAGGAATATTAGAGATTAGAGCTTGTGATGCGGCAGGAAACTGTTCAGCCTCAGCAAAAACCACAGTTAAACTTGATAAGACAGCTCCAACTTGTAAAGTTACAAATAGCATTGCCAATCCAAATGGTACAAATGGATGGTACACTTCTAAAATCGATGTTAATTTAGTTACAGAAAATCCAACTACTGATAAAGTAACTGCCGTAGCATCAAAAGTATCTTATGGATTTTCAACAACTAATAAAGTAACTTATAATTCTAAAAATAAATACAATCAGGGAGATACAAAGAGTGTAACATATTATGGATTTGTAAAAGATGAAGCTGGAAATACAAATACATGTAATAGTGGTAATATAAAAGTAGATACTTCAGCACCGACTTTAGTATTTACTGTAAAAGAATTATATACTGCTGTAGCAACATGTACAGATGATGATTCAGGACTTGTCAATACAGGAACTAGCTGGAAATTATCAAGTAACATAACTCATTCTTATACTTGTGAAAATAAAGCTGGTTTAACAACAACAAAATCCGGAAAATATACATATAGTACTTGTGCAGCAGGAAGTCCTAACCAATGTTTTGGTGATTGGCAGTCATATTCATACTCATATTCATGTAATTGTAAAACAACATGTGACTACTTACCAAAAAGTGTAGAATGCTGGACATTCTGTAGTACATGTTATGGAACTTCAACTAGCTGGAATAACTGTGCCTATACAAGAAATACTTGTCAAGCAGGATACGTAGTATCATAAAATATAAAATAAAGAAATTGTTTAATAAACAGTTTCTTTGTTTTTTGTTTTCTTATATTAAAAAATGTGCTAAAATTATATTAATAGAATAGGATTTGGAGATAAAAATATGAAAAACAAGAAAAATGAAAAAGGTTTTTCTCTAGTAGAATTACTTGCTGTTGTCGTAATTCTAGGACTTTTATCAGCCATCGCAATCGTTGGAGTAAACGGTATAATTAAGAGTGCTGAGAAAAAACATTATGATACTCAAAGAAATACCTTAAAAATGGCTGCTCAAAGCTATACGCAAGACAATAGAAATAGCTTACCTAAAACAATAGGTGGATCAACTGATATAACATTAAAAACACTGCAAGATAAAAAGTATGTTGATGAAATTAAAAATCGCCAAGGAAAAGCTTGTGATGTCAATAAAAGCTATGTAAAAGTATTTAAATATTCTAAAGATGGTTATAACTATACTAGTTATTTAGTATGTCCAGGACATGATGACACTAAAGAAAATATTAATAATGCTGGACCTGTTATTTCTATTAACTATAAAGACAAAAACTCTACATCTACAATCAAAGGTGATACTATTGAAATAAGTAGTTATAATACGCCTACAATTGAATTAGTTATAGAAAAAAATAAAAATGGTAATGAAAAAGGCAAAAATATTTTAAGTTATAATTATGTGATATATCGTTGTACAACAAATGCTTCTAATAAAGAAGTATGTCAAAATGAATTAAAAAATAGTGGAAGCATTGAAGCCCACCAACAATCTAAAGTAGTTGAAAGTATAAATATTAAAGAATATCTTTCAAACAAAATTAAAATAGTTGTTTCCTCAGTAGATGAATATGGAAATATATCTACACAAAGTAAATTTATTAAACTAACTCTCAAAGATGGACCTGAATGTGATGTAATAAGTGAAAAAGATCCAGCTTGGATAACTAATCCAACCGCTGAAAAGTTCCGTGAAGTTCAAGTTAAATGTATTGATAAAAATGGTTCGGGTTGTGAAAAGGAAATATATTCTCAGATATTTAGAGATGAATTATACAAAGGAACAATCTTCATCAAAGATAAATCTGGTAAAGAAACAGCTTGTGAAGTAAATGTAAAAATAGATATGACACCACCAACAACGCCAAAAATTACTAATTCATATAATAACAAATGGACTAATAAAGATTATACTATTACAGCAGAATCAAGCGATAAGACGAGTGGAGTAGAAAAATTCCAATATCGTTATCCTAATTCAAAGGATTCTGATGAACGTAATTGGAAAGATTTTGGTGAAAAGAATAAAGACAAAGTAACCCTAAAACAAAGCGAAGAACGTTCTGAAATTCTAGAAATAAGAGCTTGTGACGTTGCTGGTAATTGTTCATCTGCATCTCAAACAACAATTAAAATTGATAAGACTGCACCTACAATTACTATAAGCAAAACAGTTGCAACACCAAATGGTAAAAACAACTGGTATAATACTAATGTAGGAATAAATATTAGCACAACAGATCCAGTTGGAGCAAAATCAACTGCCGTAGCTAGTCCAATAACATATGGCCTAACTACTTCAACAAATCCAACTTATAATGGAGTATCAAGTGATGTTCAAAAAGATACTAAAGGCATAATTTGGTATGGTTATGTAAAAGATGAAGCTGGAAATACTGCTAAAACAAATACAGAAAGTTTTAAAGTTGATGCCACACCTCCAAGCGTAACCTTCGGAGTCTCTGGTTCGACTGCTTCTGTTAGATGTAGCGATAATATATCTGGTGTCCTAAATAGTGGTACATCATGGAGTCTAAGTCAAAATATAACGCACTCTTATACTTGTGAAAATTACGCTGGTCTAACAAATACAGGTAGCAAATATTTCTATTGGGATAGCTGTTATACTGGTAATCCTTATCAATGTATGGGAGGCTATGTTGGATACAGCTATACATATCAATGTAATTGTTCTACTCATGTAGTTTGTGAAGATTATGGTTTTGAAGAAACTGGTGGTGGATTAACAATGTGCTTTAATCAAACTAGTTGTTCAACTTGTACAGGATATGGATCTTATTGGAACAACTGTGCATATACCATCAACACTTGTCAAGGAGCTTGGACAATGTAGCATAAAAAAACTGCCTTAGCAGTTTTTTTCTTTTCTAAATTCCAGTAATTGAAAAAAGTATCAAAATTGTATTATGCAATGCATGTATTGTCATTGAAGTAAAAACAGTATCAGTATCATAATACATCAAAGCAAACATCGTACCTAAAAATCCATAAGGTAAAATAAATAGAAATTGAACTATCGACTTAGCTCCAAGTACATGTAATAGTCCAAATACAAATCCTGATGCTATTGCAAATACCCATTTATTTTTAAATACCTTCTTATAACACTTTCTAAAAATTATTTCCTCATTAAATGGAGCCACAATACCAGCATCAAACAACATTATAAAAGGTAGGGCACTAATCATACTTTGTACTGTTTGCTCATTACTAGCTTGACCAGAATTAAGAAATGTATTAAGCAACATATTCAAAATAAACATTGCCACAACTCCAATAATCCAATATCTAAAACCAGTATCCATATTCTTACTAAAATTCTTTTTAAAAACATTCCATTCTTTTCTTAATTCATCACGATATACTATAAATAAAATAGTCATTACCATAATACTTGAAAATGCACTAAGAACTACATTCAGTTGTGGTGTAATCTTTGTAATCCTAAACAATATAATAGGTATATACTGAAAATAAGCACTATAATAGAATATCAAAAACATAAGTATTCCTTTTCCCAGTTGCTTTAAAAAATCTTTTTGTAACATATAATCACCATTATTAAAATAACATATTTTTACAACTAATAAAACAAGTAATCATTTAATATTATGTATTCCTGTCAAGTAAAAATTCCTTATCTTGCTTCCAAATTTAAAAAAGTAGTACTAAAATATTGTCAAAAGCATAGTTAACTAAAGAAAAAAAAGCAAAATAAGCTTGTCAAAAAACTTAGTTAATAGTATAATACAATTACTTACTGACATCTCAGTTTAGAGAATTTCCGACTCTATACTTAGTTTCAGTGAATTTAGAGGAAAGGAAGTGTTAATAATGGCATTAACAAAAGATGAAAAAGCAAAGATCATTAAAGATTTTGCTAAGAATGAGAAAGATACTGGTTCTGCAGAAGTACAAATCGCAATTCTAACTAAAGAAATTAACGATTTAACAGACCACTTAAAAGTACACACTCATGACTATCATTCACGTAGAGGTCTTTTAAAGAAAGTAGGACAACGTAGAAATATGTTACAATACTTAGCTAAGAAAGATATTCAAAGTTACCGTGAAGTAATTAAAAAATTAGGATTAAGAAAGTAGACACTTATTTTTAGTGTCTTTTTTTAGGTAAAGAGGTAGGAAAATATGAAGAAAAAAACATTTGAATTAGACTTCCATGGTCGAAAGATTATCGTAGAACATGGAGAACTTGCAAAACAAGCTGATGGTGCCGTTTTAGTAAGATATAACGATACTGTTATTTTAACAGCAGCAGTAGTAAGTAAGACTGTAAACTTATTATCTGACTTTTTCCCATTAACAGTTAATTATCAAGAAAAACTTTACTCAGTTGGTAAAATACCAGGTGGTTTTATAAAAAGAGAAGGTCGTCCTAGTGAAGCTGCAACATTAGCAGCTCGTATGATTGACCGTCCAATGAGACCATTATTCCCAGAAGGATTTAAAAATGAAGTTCAAGTAATTTCAACCGTTTTATCAGTTGATCAAGATTGTTCACCAGAACTAACAGCAATGTTAGCATCATCTCTTGCTGTATCAATTTCAAAGATTCCATTTAATGGACCAATCGCAGGAGTTAAAGTAGGTCGTGTAGACGGTGAATTTATTATTAACCCAACACCAGCTGAACTTGAAAAATCAGATTTAGACTTAACAGTAGCAGGTACAAAAGATGCTATCAATATGGTTGAGTCTTCAGCTAAAGAAGTAGACGAAGATGTTATGTTAAAAGCTTTAATGTTTGGACATGAAGCTGTAAAAGAACTAATTGCTTTTGAAGAAAAAATCATCGCTGAAATAGGCGAAGAAAAAATGGAATACGAAACATTAGTTCCAGAAGAAGAATTAGTAGAAAGAGTAACATCATTAGTAGCAAAGAAGATGGATAAAGCATTACGTATTAAAGATAAACTTGAAAAGTATGCTGCTATCGATGCTATCAAAGAAGAAACTATCGATTTATTCACTAAAGAGAATGAAGAAGTTTTAAAAGAACAAGAATTAAAAGAGTTACTAGCAAAAGTTAATATGGTAATTTCTGATATTGAATACAACGAATTCAGAAGTATCGTTGTTAAAGAACACAAACGTGCTGATGGTCGTAAAATGGATGAAATAAGGCCATTATCAACTGACATTGATTTATTACCTAGAACTCATGGTTCAGCACTATTTACTCGTGGTGAAACACAAGCTTTATCAATCACAACATTAGGCGCTCTTGGAGAACATCAAATAATTGATGGACTTGGCCTAGAAGATCAAAAACGTTTCATGTTACATTATAACTTCCCACAATTCTCAGTAGGTGAGACAGGTCGTTATGGTGCTCCAGGTCGTCGTGAAATTGGTCATGGTGCCTTAGGTGAAAAAGCTCTAGCTCAGGTAATTCCATCAGAAGAAGAATTCCCATACACTATTCGTGTTGTATCAGAAATACTTGAATCAAATGGTTCATCATCACAAGCAAGTATCTGTGCTGGTTGTATGTCATTAATGGCTGCTGGTGTTCCAATCAAAGCTCCAGTTGCTGGTATTGCAATGGGATTAATTACTCATGAAGATGATTATACTATTCTAACTGATATTGCTGGTATGGAAGATCACTTAGGAGATATGGACTTTAAAGTAGCTGGAACTAAAGATGGCATTTGTGCTCTACAAATGGATATCAAAATAAAAGGCATAACTGAAGAAATTCTTGGTAAAGCTTTAGCTCAAGCTAAAAAAGCTCGTCTAGAAATCTTAAAAGTTATTACTAAACAAATCAAAGAACCAAGAAAAGAAGTATCTCAATACGCTCCAAAGATGGAAACATTCACTATTAATCCAGCTAAGATTAAAGACGTTATTGGTCGTGGTGGTGAAACAATTACAAAGATTATCTGTGAAGCTTCAAATGTAACTGAAGTAACAAATGTCAATGCTGTTAAAGTTGATTTAGAAGATGATGGTCGTGTAATTATTTACCATACTAATAGAGATATTATTAATAAAACAAAAGCTATGATCGAAGAAATAGTTCGTGAAGTAGAAGTTGGTAAAATATATGAAGCAAAAGTTGTTAAAATAGAAGACTTTGGATGCTTTGTTCAATTATGGCCAGGTTGTGAAGGCTTAGTTCATATCTCACAACTTGCTCCAGAAAGAGTAGAAAAAGTTGAAGACGTTGTTAAACTAGGAGATGAAATAATAGTTAAAGCTCTAGGAACAGACAAAAAAGGACGTCAAAACTTCTCTAGAAAAGATGCACTACCAAAACCTAAAGAAAAGAAAAAACCAACTAAAAAAGAAGAAGTAAAAGAAGAAATAGAAACCACAGAAAAAGAAGATTAATTTCTTCTTTTTTTCATATACTTTTAGTAGGTGAAATAAATGTTAGATAAAAAATTAAAGAAAAAAGTCTTTCATGCACTAAGCATTATTGCTCTTTTAATCTTCAGTCTTTATTATACGAATAAATCCATTGATATCATTAGAGAACAAGATGACATTATGAAGAGTATTCATAAGAATGCTTCTTCCTACAAAGTTGAATCAGAAAATGCTGAAATTATAGGCAACAAAATCATCCCTGGTAAAAAAGGCAAAGAAGTGGATCTTGAAAAAAGTTATACTAAAATGAAAAAATATGGTACTTATAATGAAAGCCTAACTGTCTTAAAAGAGATAGAGCCAACAATATCTCTTAATGATTACTATGACAAATACGTTATTCGTGGTAATACTACTGACAAAACTCTAGCCCTAGTATTTCCTGTTAGTGAAGATAAAAATCTTGATAAATTAGTCCAAATATTAAAAGCTAACGATGTAGCAGCGACTTTTTTCTTAGATGGTGCTCTTATTGAATCAAATTCTGACCTTGTCAAAAATCTCCATAACTATGAATTAGAACTTCTAAGCTATAACTCTGGTTATGAAAAAATTTATTTTACTTCATCTCTAAATTACTTAACATCATTATCCAAGCAAAATGCCAAATACTGCTATTCCAATTATGACCAAAAAGAAGTCATAGAACTATGTGCCTCTCTTAAACTACACACAATTATTCCTACTATTAAAGTAAGTGATAATACTTATTCTGAAGTAAAAACACGTCTTACTAACTCTGCCATAATTTCTATTCCCTCAACATCAAAGACTTTAGCAACTCTAGATACAACTATTAAATATTTAAAACAAAAAGGTTATACGTTTTTAACTCTTGCCGATCTTCTGACTGAAGGCCTTGAAAAATAAAGTAATCCTTGTTTAACTTTTCATTTTATAGTATAATTACATAAGGTGAAAGTGTATGTATTTAAAGGAAATAGTCACAACTGGATTCAAGTCATTTGCTGATCGTATTGACATCAAATTAGATGATAAAACCACATGTATAGTTGGTCCTAATGGCTCTGGTAAAAGTAATGTAGTAGATGCTGTAAGATGGGTATTAGGAGAACAATCAGTAAAGTCCCTTCGTGGTGATGGCTCTATGACTGATGTTATATTTTCAGGTTGTAAAAGTCGTAATCCCTTAAATGTTGCTAGTGTTGAACTAGTTTTTGACAACAGTGACCATTATATAAATATTCCTTATACAGAAATATCTATCAAAAGAAAAGTCTATCGTAACGGCGAAAATGAATATTTTTTAAATGGAGAAAGATGTCGTCTAAAGGATGTTAGTAATCTTTTATTAGACACAGGTATTGGTAAAGAATCATTCAATATCATTTCTCAGGGAGAAGTAGATAAAATACTAAGTAATTCTCCTTATGATCGTCGAGTTATTTTTGAAGAGGCAGCAGGTATTTTAAAATACAAAAAGAGAAAAGAAGAAGCTCTAAGAAAACTAGATCGAACTCATAATAATATTTATCGTGTCAATGATATTATTGATGAATTAGAAACTCAAGTAGGTCCCTTAAAAGAACAAAGTGCTAAAGCTAAAGAGTATCTAGAAAATAAAAAAGGTCTAGATAATTATGAAGTGGCTCTTTTAGCCTATGATATCGAAAACTTAAATCACGAATTAGAAATATCAAAAAAAGAAAAAGAAAATATCGAAAAAGAAATTGTAACTTTAACAAGTAAAGCTACTACTGAGGACACTAAAACACTTGAAGATAGTTATCGCCTAGAAAAACTAGAAAAAGAAAAAGCTACTTTGAATGATGAACTTTTAAAAGTAACTGCCGAAGTAGAAAAAATTAATGGTGATCGTCTTCTTTTAAAAGAACGTAGTAAAACTACTAAAGAAGAAAATGAACTTAAAGAAGAAATGCGTACCATTTTAGATAATAAAGCACACTTAGAAAGAGATATTGCCGTTGGTACCACAGAAATAAATACTATCAAGGAAACTCTAACAAAACAAAATAATGTTTTATCCTTAATTGATAAAGAAATTTTAACATTAAAAAATAAGAAAACTCTACTTGATAATTCATATTCTAAAAATGATCAAGAACTAATATCTACTAGACATAAAATTAGTTCTCTAAAAACAGAAATAGAACAGGGTGGAGATATTCCAAATAGTGTAAGAACACTTCTAAGAACGCCTTCCTTAACTGGTCTTCATAACACTATTGGAAACATTGTAAGTACTGATGATATTTATCTAAAAGCCTTAAACATCGCCTTATCTGCGAACAAACACTTTATAATCACGACTGATGATTCCTCTGCCAAAGAGGCCATTAACTACTTAAAAGAGAACCATTTAGGAAGAGCAACATTCTTCCCATTAAGTGTTATTAAAAGTCGTTACGTAGATAGTGAAACATTATCACTTATTAAAAATGATCCTTCATACATTGGTGTCTTAAGTGATTTACTTACTTATAATGCCCGTTATAAAAATATTATTGAAAACCAATTTGGTACAGTTTTAATAATTAAAGACTTAGATAGTGCGACACTTTTAAGTAAAAGAATAAATGCTCGTTATAAAATGATTACTCTAGATGGAGACATTATCAACGTTGGTGGTTCCATGACTGGTGGTTCTATTTATAAAGCAACCAGTATCATCATGACCAAACAACAATTAAAATACGCCGAAGAAACAGAACAATCTCTTTTGTCAGAACAAGAACGTATATCAAATGAACTAGCTAATTTGATTGCCGAAATAAATAAAAAAGAAAAAGACAATTATGAAGAGACTAAAATTAAAACTACTATTGAAACAGCTATTACTAACAAGCTAGCTCTATTAAAAGAAACAAATGATAAATTACTTGAAATAAATAAAGAACTAGATAGCCTAACTTCAATTAGTAATAATTCTCTAGATGCTAAAGAACAAGAACTAATTTCTTTATTCCATGAAAAGTCATCTTTAAAAGAGACTCTTCAAATCAAACTTAATAGTATTAATAAAGAAATTGCTGAACTAAAAGCCTTAATAGAAGAGAAAAATGCTTCTCTTAAAGTTCAAAATACAACACTACGTAATCTAGAAAAATCATCACAAAATCTGGAAATAAATATTAATAGATTAGATGTTAGAATAGATACTATGTTAAGAACTTTAAGTGAAGAATATGAATTAACTTATGAAAAAGCTAAAACTAATTACCATTTGGACATCGAACCAGAAGAAGCTCGTAATAAAGTTAATCGTTACAAAGCCAATATTAAACGCATTGGTATGGTAAATCTTGCTGCTATTGAAGACTATGAAAGAGTAAATACTCGTTATGAGTTCTTAACAAATCAAAGAGAAGACTTAAAACAAGCTGAAAGTACTCTTCTTGAAATTATGAATGAAATGGATGAAGTAATGAAAGAAGAATTTGCTACTACTTTTGAAAAAGTTCGTATTGAATTCCAACGTGTCTTCAAAGAACTATTTAATGGTGGAAGTGCTGATTTAAAACTAACAGATCCAACTAATATGCTAACAACAGGTGTTGAAATAGTTGCTTCTCCTCCTGGTAAAAAAGTAACAACAATAACACTTCTATCTGGCGGAGAAAAGACCTTGACAGCTATTTCATTACTATTTGCCATTCTAAATGTTCGAAGTGTTCCATTCTGCTTATTTGATGAAGTAGAAGCAGCCCTTGACGAAGCAAATGTCGAAGGCTTTGGTAAATATCTAAATCATTATAAAAACAAAACCCAATTCTTAATCATTACCCATAAAAAGAAGACTATGGAATATGCCAATACTTTATATGGTATTACGATGCAAGAATCAGGTGTTTCAAAATTAGTAAGTGTTAAATTGGAAGATCGCATGGAAGTGGTATAAAAAAAGACTAGATGGCTCTCATCTGGTCTTTTCCTTTATATGGATTTCTAGGATCAATATGATCTGTAAACATAATTCCATTTAAATGATCTAGTTCATGTTGCATTGCAATTGCAAGTTCTTCTCTTGCTCTAACATGAATTTTTCTTCCTTCTAAGTCGTATGCTTCCATTGTAACTCTTGCATATCTAGGAACAATTCCCTCAACCGGTCTATTAACACTTAAACATCCTTCACCATTCTCTACATAAATCTTTTCAACTGAATTACTAATGATTTTTGGATTAATTAAAATATAAGTATCAAACTCTCCAGGTTCAGTTTCTTCCACAACTACAAAATATCTTTTAGGAACTCCTAATTGAATAGCAGCCATTCCCATTCCCGGACGCAAATCATATTTTTCAGATAACTCTTCAATTTGACTATCTCTTAAATATGTAATCATTGTATCAATTAAATCTTTATCTTTTTTATCTAGTGGAAAGCTAACTTCCTTACTAGTCATTCTTAAACGTTTATCTTTTTCATCTAATATATCTTTTGTTTTTAACACTAGTACCACCTCAATATAACTATTTTATCAAAAAAAGCTCTCTTTGCAAAGCAGTCATATTATAACACATATTCAAAAAAAGTACAAATTAAAACGTATAAGTTGCCTTATACGTCTCTTTAAAACTAAGCAGTAAAGCGAGTACCAATAACAATAACTAATAAAATAAATAATACTAAAATAATTGCATAAGTTGAATTATTATTATTTCCACAATAAGAAGTAGGGTAATAAGTAGGACTGCATGAAGAGCACCCATTAGAAGCTCCACCATAATAATACATAAAAATGCCTCCTTTTCATAATCTACTATAAAATATGTAAATTGACAAAAATTGTTAATAAAAGAGGCCCTTATATTATTTAGTTAGGAAATAACTTCAAAAATATGTTATATTTATGTTATATAGAAAAATATGGAGTGACGTAAATGAAGAAAACTATTAGATATATAGATAAACCATTACTAATAATTTCAATTTTATTATTTATTTTCGGTCTTATTATGGTTTTTTCAGCTTCAAACGTAGTAGCTTATATGTCGTATGCCGCTAGTCCTTATTCTTATTTTATTAAGCAAGCTCTTTTCTTATTAGCTGGTTTTTTCTTATTTTTAGTTATGATGGGTATTTCTACTAAAGATTATGGAGTGCTCTCCTGGATCTTATTAATAGGTTTTTCTATCAGCTTAGTAATTCTTTTAATTTTTATAAAGCCTAAAAATAAAGCTCAAAGCTGGTTCCAAATAGGTAAATTTACTCTTCAACCATCTGAGTTTATTAAAGTCATTGCTATAGTCTGGTTATCATGTTTCTATGAAAAGTTCAAAGATAAATTGGATAAGTATACAACAAGTCTTTTCCCAATAGCTATCTGTGGTATTATTGCATTTCTAATCTTTCTTCAACCAGACCTTGGAACTACAATTATTTTCTTATTGATTGTAGCTGCTATTTTCTTAGCTGTTCCTATCGATAAAACAATTAAAAAGAAAATAACTTTTACTGTTCTAGGACTTGGTATCTTTGCCGCTTTAGTTTTCGTCTATAATGGTAAGGATCTTCTCCAAGAAAGACAATTAGAACGTTTTGATTTTACTAAACCATGTGATAAATTATTAACCACTGGAAATCAAGTCTGCAACTGTTACATAGCTATTAATAATGGTGGTATGTTTGGAGTAGGTCTAGGTAATTCTACTCAAAAGTATTTGTACTTACCTGAACCCTATACAGATTTCATATTTGCGATAGTAGTTGAAGAGCTAGGAGTAGTTGCAGGTGTTCTATTATTACTGGCTTACATGTTTGTTCTCTATCGAATCCTTTTAATTGGTAAAAGTAGTAGAACAAATAGAGGAGCCACAATGTGTTATGGAATAGCTTTCTATATATTCCTCCATATTGTAATTAATCTAATGGGAATAATGGGTCTAATGCCAATGACTGGTGTACCATTACCATTTATCTCATATGGTGGTAGTTTTACAATCTGTTTAATTGCTGCTTTATCAATAGTTCAAAAAGTAAGCGTTGAAAATGGAATTATGAAGGAGAAAGAGTTAAAATGCCAACACCAATGATTCATGAAAAGATAGCTTATGATTTAGCTAGAAAATATCCAGAACTCGATACAAGTGATTTCTATTTAGGAATTCTTGCTCCAGACACTCCAAACTTACATGGTTTTGCCCCTAAAGAAATGCGTTGGACCTCTCATCTACGTGATAGTGATTTATCTATATGGAAAGACAATATCAAGAGGTTTTATAAAGAAACATCTACTTATCCTAAGAACTTCTTAATTGGCTATTATCTTCATATTTATACCGATATCATAGTCGATGAAAAGTTCTATTTACCAGTAACTTCTAAAATAATAGAAAAAGATTCTCATCAAAGATACTTATTAGATATGGACTATTATGCTCATAATCTAAAAGAGTCTAAGTTCTTTAAAGAAATAAAGTCTAAGTTAGAAGAAACACCTTCTTATGATATTAGAAATATTTCTGCTAAAGATCTAACTCTTTTTAAAGAACAGTTCTTATCTAAAACATATCCTAATGAAGAACCTAAATATATTACTGATGAACTAATAAAAGAAATTGATTCAGAAATAGAAAAAGAATATTTATCATTAAGGTAAATATTTTTAATTGGAAAAATGTTCAGTAGATGTTATAATAATTCCAAGAATAGGAAGTGTACATATGAAGAAAAAATTAGTTTTAATTTTATTTTTAAGTCTTTTATTAATGCCATTAGGAGTGTATGGACTAGAAGTGGAATTAACTAATGAAGATAAATTTGAAGTTAATTATTTAGATGACAATACATTTGCTATAACTAGTTATGATGATAATAATAAAGCAGATGGACACTTGATTATCAATGATGGTATTGTGACTAAATATGGTTTAAATAATAAAATTATATGGCAAAAAGAAATTGATGTGAGTGATATAGATGGTAAATATATTACTCCAGACAACGATTATGGGTTAACTGTTAAAGGTTCCGCTGACATGTACATTTATAAAGTTGATGCAAATGGCAATATTTTATGGAAAGCTCAATGGGGTGGTAATAAGGAAGATGGATTAGAACCCATAACCATTACATATGATGAAAAAGGTAATGAAAATGGCTATCTTTTTATTGGCTTTACCACATCAACAGATTTAACAGGAATAGAGCCAGGTTATGTTATGGTTAAATTTGATATGAATGGAAAATTAGTATGGCAACGTAATTTTGATGAATCATTAAGTCGTGATGCAACCATTTTTTCTCTAAATAACACCTTTTATGGATATCAATATAATGGTAGTGCTATTTTACTACAATCAGTTGAAAACATTGATAGTGATGCCAATACAATATGTTCATATACTATGCCAAATAATTATAATTTTGCTCAAATAGTTCCAAGTAAAAATAAAAATGGCGAAGTTGATGGGGCAATTGTAGTAGGAAATATAAATAATGTAAAAAAAAGAACTATGTCTCTTATGTCTTTAAAAAAAGTACAAGATCAAAAGATGTCAAAAAATAATTTTTTTCCTTTTGACGAGGGACCTGCATTTATTATCAAAATAGATTTGAAATGTAATAAGGTTTGGGAACAACAATATGGAACAGATAATGGAAATGCCTATTATTCAGCTTTACCAAGTAAACAAGTAGATGAAACATATGATGGTTATATTATTGTGGGAACTAGTAATTCATCAGATTTGATAGATAGTAGTGAAACAGATCAAATCGCAATTATTAATAAATATGACTTAAATGGCAATTTAGTCTGGACTAAAAAATATTTAACGAATAATTCCACAATCTATTTTAATATAAATGAAAATTATGATTCGAATAGTAATTTTAATGGCTATTTCGTTATGGGAAAATCTAAAACTTGTACAGTAAAAAAAGAAATATCTTTAAAGCAAAATGATCAATCATGTCCAATATACCTTATCGCAAACAAATATACCTACAAAGACTATAATGTCAAAAAAGAAGAAACCGATAAGGGTACAGTTGAAGTAAATACCGAAAATGCTTATCCTGGAGACCTTATAAAAGTTAAAGCTACTCCAAAGACTGGTTATATGGTATCTAAAATTATTGTTAAAGACAGTTTAGGTAGGGAAATAGAAGTAAATGGAGACTCCTTCATAATGCCTGAAGGGGACGTTACAGTTTCTGTTATCTATGCGAGAGTTACTAATCCAGTAACCAGTGCTGTTCTAGACATTATTATCTTTATTTCAATAATAGTAGGACTTAGTACTATCTTAATTAATAGTAAAAAAACAAACCTTAATCAGTAACAAGTTCTTTAAAATGCAGTGTTAAAAACACTGCTTTTTTATTTTTTTTAATTAATTTGTCTTTTATTTTAAAATGTAGTATAATCAATAGGCACACACAAGGAGTGGATAACAGTGAGCTCATCTACAAAAAATTTAAAATTAATCTTAAGTAGTGTTATTAATGGTTCTGAAAAGATCTTTATAACAGGACATATGGGAGTAGACTTTGACTCTATTGGTGCTTCAATGGGTGTTGCGTGTCTAGCCGAAGATTTAGGTAAAGAAGCCTATATAATAATAGATGATGAAGATTTTGAACTTGAACCTGGTGTTAAAAGACTTTTAGATGAAAACAAAAGAACTAAAGAGTTTAAGATAATTAGATTAGAAGAATTTAAAGCCCTTCTTGGACCAGAAGATTCTCTAGTAATTGTTGACGCTAATAAAAAGTATCAAGTATGTGTTCAAGCTCAATTAGAACACTTCCAACATATTGTTGTAGTTGATCACCATGAACCAGATTCTTATACAATTAAAACTCCATTAGCTGTAATTAATCCAGATATTTCTAGTAGTTCTGAACAAATAGCTAAAGTTCTCCAATGTATGAAAGTTCGTTATGGTTCACTTGCTGCCAATGCTATGTTGGCAGGTATTGGACTAGATACTTCAAGATATAAAAAGAATACTACATCGGAAACTCATGATGCAGCTGAAAAACTTATTCTTCATGGTGCCAGTACTAAGTTTGTAAATAAATTATTCTTAGCTGAATTTGAAACAGACAGGAAGGTCAGTAATTTAGTTTATAATGGTTCCCTATTTGAAAACTATGAACGTGGACTTTTTGAAAAGACTCGTGTTGCTTTTTCTTTAAATAGAGCCAATCCCAATGAAATATATCGCAAAGAAGAACTTGCTAAAGTAGCTGACAAATTATTAGATTATGATGTTGATGTATCTTTTGCCACAGGCTATGTCAAACCAGGTATAGTTTCTATCAGTGCACGCAGTCTTGGTGATGTCGATGTTGGCAAAATAATGGGAATGTTTAATGGCGGAGGTAACCCTCGTAGTGCTGCTACCAAAATTAATACTGATGATATTACTATCGTAGAAGCTAGTCTAAGATCCCAAGTTCGTTCAATCTTAGAACACGATACTTCTTCTAAAGCTGATGAAGATAAACATGTTTATGTAAAAGTTTAAAGAAAAGTTCAAAAAAAATAAGGACTTTTCTTTTTTTGTTAAATAATACATATGGAGGTGATAAAATTACATTCCATTATCGTTATCGAAAACAAATTATTATTGCGTCAGTCTTACTATTAATTATAGGTATTGCTACTTATTTCTTTCTAACTAGAAAACCTACTAAAACATCAAAAAAAGAAGAAAATCCAATTATTAACAAAAAAGAAGAGAAACAGCCTTCCCAAGAAAGTACTATTAAATATCAAGTTGACATCAAAGGAGAAGTTATAAGTCCAGGAATCTATACAATGGATTCTTCCTCTAGAGTAATTGATGTCATCAAAGCTGCCGGAGGCCTAACAGAAAATGCCAATACTTCTGTAATAAATTTAAGTAAAAAAATAACAGATGAAATGGTTATAATTGTCTACAGTAATAATGAAGTAGAAGATTTTAAAAAAACTAAAGAATTAGAAGAACAAGTCTCATCCAAATGTAAACAAAATGATAAGTATGGTCTAGAAAATGATGCTTGTATTTCAAGTGATACTAAACTAGAAAGTCTTATTTCTCTAAATGATGCCACTGTAGCTGATTTAATAAAACTTCCAGGAATTGGCGAAGCTAAAGCTAATGACATCATCGCTTATCGTAATGAACATGGACCATTTGAAAATATTGAAGACTTAAAAAATGTTTCTGGAATAGGAGAAAACCTTTTTGCTAAAATTAAGGACTATCTTACTATCTAAATATTTATATTATGGAATATTTCTAATAGCTTTAATTTATACAAGTATTATTTTAAATATTCCTAAAACATCAAACTATAAAAAACCACCCACAACCATTTCAGGAACAATTACTTCTTTAACTATTATTGATAATTATTTAAAAATAACTCTAAAAAGTTCTACTGAAAGTTTTATTTTAAGCTATACTTTTAAAAATACTAAGGAACAAGAAGAATTTAAAAAAACTTATCATTTAGGAAATGAAATACTTGTAAAAGGGGAGGCCACAAAGCCTAAAAATAATTCTAATTTTAATTATCAAAAGTACTTAGAAAGAAAAAATATTTATTATCTAATCAAAGTAAAAGAATACAGTTTAATATCTTCTAAACAAAATATCTACTATTTTTTTAAAGAAAGAATTGCTTATCATCTCCATAATAATAGTTATCTATATACTTTTATTTATGGAGATAAATCATATATATCTAAAGAAGTTATTAGAAGTTATCAAACAAATGAAATTAGTCACCTCTTTGCCATTAGTGGCATGCATATTACTTTGTTATCATCTCTAATCTTAAAACTATTAAAAAAACTAAAAGTAAAGGAAAATACTTCTTATTTTATTACTATTATTTTTCTTTTGTTTTATCTTCTTTTAGTTGGACCATCAGCTTCTATTTTAAGAGGTGTACTTTTCTTTATCCTTTTTTCTTTAAATAAAATTTACTATTTCTATATAAAACCATTTCATTTATTTTTATTAGTTCTATCTATTTCTCTTATCTTTAATCCTTTCTTCATCTATGATCTTGGATTTTTATATTCTTTTTCCATTAGTCTAGCTTTAATAGAAACTAGTTCTTATCTTCAAGGTAATTACTTTATTTCTTTATTAAAAACTTCTCTAATTTCCTTTTTAGTAAGTATACCAATCAGCCTTTATAATTTTTCATCTCTTAATTTTCTAAGTATTATCTACAATCTTTTCTTTGTACCACTTATAAGTATTATTATTTTTCCTTTATCACTAATTCTAGTATTTTGTCCCTTCCTCTTACCAATCTATAATTTTTTAATTAATATCTTAGAAAGTCTATCTTTATTTCTTTCTAAGATATCTATTCTTACTTTTACTTTTAAAAGAATTAATATTATTTATTATCTTTTATATTATCCTTTAATTATTTTATTTATTAATGGCCTCATAAAAAAAGAAAGAAAACAGTACTTACCATTAATTATCATTCTTTTAATTCATTATTCTTATCCATTTTTTCTAAATGAAACTTATGTAAAAGTCCAAGATGTAGGACAAGGTGACTCTATTATAATTCATTCAAATAACTGTACTATTTTACTTGATACAGGAACAAGTACTGATAATAATTACTCTTTAAGTGCCAATACTACAATTCAAACTTTAAAAAAACTAGGTATAAAAAAGATTGATTATCTCTTACTTAGTCATGGTGATAAAGATCATGCTGGAGATGCTCTCTATTTATTAGAACATTTTAAAGTGAAAAATATTTACATGAACTTAGGAGAAAAAAACTACTATGAAAAAGCTATTGCTTCAAAATATGATTATCATATTGCCAAAGAAGGCACAACAATAAATTGTGGTAACTTAGTACTTATACAATTAAATAAAGAATTTCCTGAAGAAAATGATTCAAGTTCTATTTATTACATGAAATACAATGAAACTTCTTTTCTATTTATGGGAGATGCTACAACCATTAGTGAAAGATACATTATAGAAAATTATGAACTATCTAATATTGATTTTTTAAAAGTTGGTCATCATGGATCAAATACCAGTACTAGTAAAAGTTTTTATAATACAATAAGACCTAAATATAGTCTGATTAGTGTAGGAAAGAACAATAAGTTTGGACATCCTAAAAAATCTGTATTAGATATCTTAAGTAATAGTGAAATTTATCGAACTGATTTGAATGGTAGTATAGATATTAAACTAAATAAAAATAGTTATAAAATTGAAACATATGGAAAGTAGAAAAAGTGGATTACTGTAAGAGAA
This sequence comes from uncultured Bacilli bacterium, assembly GCA_934162125.1. Classification (GTDB taxonomy): domain Bacteria; phylum Bacillota_I; class Bacilli_A; order RF39; family UBA660; genus CAG-877. The sequence continues at coordinate 247,836 of CAKPHU010000001.1, read as the reverse complement.
CATGGTCTAATATGATATAATACAATTGGAGTTGATATAATGGATATAAGATATACAAATAAAGACTTTCAATTCTTTTTAAGAGTGTCTGCTCTCATTTTTAACAAAGATGAAACCAAAGTGTTGTTATTTAATGTTGAAGGTCGAGACTTTTATATGCTTCCTGGCGGAAAAATAGAGGAGCTAGAAGAAAGTATTGATGCTATAAAACGAGAAGTCAAAGAAGAATTGGGTTGGGATAATTTAGAATATAGTTTTATAGGCGTCAGTGAAGAATTTGTTTCCGGTAAAGGATATAATAATCAACAACTAAATTTAATTTACAAAGGAATATATAAAGATGAAACTACTCCTGATAATTTTAAAGGATTAGAGGGATATTGGATTAATTTTAAATGGATTGATTTAAAGGATATTGACAACTATACAATATATCCAAGTATAGTAAAAGAAATGATAAAAGATTCAAATAAAATACATCATTCAATTGATAATTTAATAAGAACTAACAATATATAAATTATTTCTAAAAATGGAGTTGATATAATGAAAAAAATAGAAAAAGATGGAATCATCATAAATTATTCAGATTCATTAGATGAGTTAGCATCCGCGACTATTGAACCATTAAAAACAAAATCTTTAGAATATAAAGAATTATTTAATATAACAGAAATGGAAGTAATTAAAGTGAATTATTTTGACACTTTAAATGACTTTAGAGAATTCATCTATAAACTAAGAGGTGAAAAGGAATCCTTACCAGAATATGCAAAAGGAACCTATGACAATGACATGGTTAATGCCTATGTTGCTTCAAAAACACAAATGGACAAATTATATACTGCTTCCCATGAATTATTTCATATTTTCTACATGAAATATATTCTTAAAGGTAATTATGAAAATAGAATAATCTGGTATGACGAAGGTATGGCTCAATTTTTATCGGGTGAAGATAAAAAACTACATCAAAAGGATAACTTCCAAGAATACTACTTAAAAGTAAAAGAGTCTACTAAAATAATTCCTAAGCTAAATGAATTGGAACATGGTGATGCCTTCTACAATGAATCATATAATGGATATGATTTAAGTTATCTCGCAATAAGATATCTAAATGAAATAATGTCAGTAAATGATTTTAGAGCTTTAATGTCAGACTTTGATAAAATAAAAGCAATAGGTAACAATGTTTTAAATGAAATGTTTAACTATTTCGATAAAAAATATTTAAATAATTAAAAGTAACTATAAAAAAATAACATGATATAATAACTAACTAAAAAGGAGGAATAGTATATGGTTAAAGATTTATGCTTTGAAGTAATTGAAAAGTGTTTAAATAACTGTAAATTCTGTTCCTCAAATTCATCATCAACCAAAACTCATGTTATCGCTTTTGAAGATTTTAAAAGAACAATTGATTATTTCATGGCACAGGGTGGAATAGAAGAATTATCTTTGTCTGGTGGAGAACCATTTTTACATCCTAACTTAATTGAAATGGTTACTTATGCCAAACAACAAGGAATAAGAACTGTTATTTTTACTAGTGGAGTCGTAGAAGATGGTGAAATAAGTCCTGAAGATAAAGAAATTATTTTGGCTGAAGAAAAACAGTGCTTAAGTGAAATAGAACAGAATGAGCCAGATAATGATTTTTTAAAGAATCAAGTAACAAAGTACTACGATAACCTTCTAAAAAGAAAAAAATATAGTCCAATTAATAGAAATTTGTTACGTGAACTGAAAACTATTGGACTTGATAAAATAGTATTTGATATGCAAGCCTATGAAGCAGAAACTGACAGCTTTGTCATGGGAAGAAATGAACAGGCTAGGGTAGCACTACTAAAATCCTTAATCGATGCTTCATTTGAAAAACTAGATATAGACGTTCATTTTGTTCCTATGAAACCAAACTATAAAGAAATACCTGATATTCTAGAACTATTAGAAATAGCTGGAGTAAAACAAGTAAGTTTCTTAAACTTTTTACCACAAGGACGTGGCAAAGAAAATAAAGAAGAATTATTAATGAGTAAAGAAGAAAAAGAAGAATTCTTCACATTACTAGAAAAAGGTCGTAAGAATTTTTCTGGACACATTAGAGTAGGTATTCCTCTTCAAGGAGAAGAAACTCATAAATGTAATGCGGGATTAGAAAAACTAGATATCAAATTTGATGGAGATATTCTACCTTGTCCAGCCTTTAAAGAAATAACTCCTGAAGAGTGTAGACAATTTCACATAGATATTCCAAATATTTATAGAAATTTAGAAGATGTAAGAATACCAGGTACTGGAAAAAGAGTTAAACAATTATGCAAGCAAGTATATGAAGCCAGAGCTAAAAAAGATAATTAAAAATATAGTAGGTGATAAGATGAGTATATGGCAAAAACTATTTAATATAGATAAAGAAGATAAACAAAATACAAATGTAATAACCGAACCAGTAACAGAGCCTGCTAAACATAAGATTATTATTAATAGTATTGCGGATTTAAAAAATATTAAATCACTTGAAGATGCAGAAAATAAAACCGAATTATTTCAAGAAGAATATGCAATTCCAGATCTTGAAATACTTGAAACATCGCAAGAAGATTTAAGACCCTATGTAGAGGCCATCAAACAAGAAAAAGATCTAGCCATTCCAATTGGAAAATGTAAAGATCAAGTAATAGTAGAACCTCTAAACAGAATGCCCAATCTCTTAATAAGTGGAACTGTAATGTCTGGTAAAAGTACTTATATAAATTTTTGCTTAGCTACTATGCTCCTAACAAAATCTGCTACTGACTTAAAGCTTATTATTTATGATTCTAAAGGTATAGAGTATTCACAATATAGTGGAGCACCTCATCTTTTATTCCCTATAATTTCTAATGAAAAGCTTTTATATAATGCTCTACTTAGAACAAAAATGGAAATTGAAAGAAGATATGCTATTCTTCAAAATAGACTTGTAAAAACAGTCGATCAATATAATGAGAAACCAGATGCTACAATAGGCAAACTGCCAAATATTGTAGTTATAATTGATAACTATTCAGATCTAAATTCCACCAATGAAATTAATGAATATATTGATTACATTTCTAAAAATGGTTGGAATGTAAATATCCATTTGATCGTAGTTTCTAATTATCCATCTCCACAAATTATCTCAACGGTATCAGCGGCTAACTTTCCAACTAGAATTTGTTTTCGTGTAACTACTAAAAAAGAGTCTATGCTTATTTTAAATGCTTCTGGAGCAGAAAAAATCAAAGGTATTGGAAATGCCCTATATAGTTCAAGATTTAGTAATAGTCTACAAAATATCGAAATTCCATTTATTGCTGAAAATGATATTAAGAGAATCATTTACTTTTTCATAGAACGCTATAAAATGAATTTTTTATGGTTAGACTTTATTAAAAATCCATTTATCGAAGAAAAAGAAATTGAAACAGAAGATATGGAATACAAAAAAGTCTTAGAGTTCGTAATTAGAACTCAAATAGCTAGTGCCTCTTTATTACAGAGAAAATTTCAACTTGGTTATAATAAAGCCGCTAGAATGATTGATAGACTAGAAGAAGATGGAATTATCGGACCCGCATCAGGAACTTCTAAACCTAGAGAAGTCTTGGTTCAATTTGCCGATACTGAAGAAGATAATCTTTAATTAATCAAAACTAGTCTTTAATTATCTAGACAATTAATCTCATTTTAGTTAAAATATTCGTAGCAGGTGATAGGTATGAAAAATATAAATAATGTAATTAATAAAACAGATGAACTTGAATTACTTCATTCTTTTCATGATTCATGTGAGAATAAAGACTTTCATAAATTTATTGAACAGCTTGATCTTCCAGATAACATTTTAATGCAGTACACTTCCAGCTTAGAAGATGCCTACAATGAAAGTAAAAATTGTCTAAATTGTCCAGGCCTTGAAAACTGTCCAAATAGTGCCAAAGGTTATGTTTATACACCTGAAAAAGAATCTAAAATTATTACTTTTTCTTATAATGCTTGCCCTAAACTTAGAGCCAATCTAAAAACAAATGCTTATAAAGAAAATATTGAATTATTTGAGATGCCCAAAGAAACTACTGAAGCTTCTCTTAAAAATATTTATAAAGATGATAAGTCACGTGTTCCAATTATCAAATACTTCAAAGAATTCTTTGATAACTACGATAACGAAGAAAAACCAAAAGGCTTATATCTAACTGGTTCCTTTGGTTGCGGTAAAACTTATATAATTGCCGCTATGTTTAATGAGATGGCTAAGAAAAATAAAACTTGTGCCATGGTTTACTATCCAGAATTCTTACGTAGTCTTAAATCTTCTTTTCAAACAAACTATAACGAAAAATTCGATTATATTAAAAAAGCTGATTTGCTTCTTCTAGATGACATTGGTGCTGAAAATTGTAGTGCCTGGTCACGTGATGAAGTACTAGGACCAATTCTTCAATATCGTATGGAAGCACACTTACCAACATTCTTTACTTCCAATCTAACACTAGAAGAATTGGAAACATCACTAGCTATCACTAAGAACCCAGCTGATAAAGTTAAAGCTCGTAGAATTATTGAAAGAATTAAACAATTAACCACAACATTAGAGTTAATTGGCAAAAATAGGAGAGACTAATCTCCTTTTTATTTGACAAAATTAAATTTTTGAGTATAATAAGCACTACTTTGGAGTGATAGTATGGAAAAAGGCAATAAAATAATTACATTTTCTCTTATCCTATTTATTATTTCTTTATATCTTGTATTTGCTGAAAATAACGCATTAAACGTAGTTGATTACAAGATTGCTTATGAAGCATTCAATACAAACAATATTGCCACTGTTTCCATAGCAACAAAAGCTAGTAAGAAAAATACCGATTCATATTCCAGTGAAGAAATGGAGAAGACATCATTTTCCATTGCTAATAAAGAACCTGTAATAGAAAAAACTACTGCTGTACCCAAAGTAGTATGGCGCCTTCCAGTTGAACAAGGCACCATCACAACCTTACCGAATTATTATCATGTCGCATTAGATATAACTAGTGCCAGAGGAGTATATGAAACCATATACCCTGTAGCCGACGGAGTAATTTCTGGAATTTATTACGATAGTGCTGGAGCAAAAATTATTACTATATATCACAATATAAACGGACAAAATTATACTTCCCAGTATGTCCACCTCTCATCTTTCGCTCCTGATACCTATGTCGGTAAATCTGTAACTACCAATGATGCCATCGGTCAGATGGGTGCAACTGGTATCGCTACTGGAGTACATCTTCACTTAAGCGTTACTGATTGTGCTATGTTTAATCCGAATGACACCAATTGTTCAAGTCTTGATGGCTTTTATAACTACTTAAGACTAAGATATACTCAAGGTTTCCAAGGACTAAATAATATTATCGATGTACCTTGGAGCTGGACAAGTCGTTAAAACCTTATTAGTACTTGTCAAAGTTTAAAAATAGTGTTACAATTACAGACGTAACAAGTAATTACAAAGACAAAGGATACGATAAATTAATACTTGCTTTTAGAGAGTTCATGGTGGGTGCAAATGAATACAAGCTAATTTATTACTACCTTTCGAGTAGGATTATAAAAAGTAATCCCGGGAGACCGTTATCAAATTAAGCAAAACAAAGGATGGTACCGTGCAAAAGCACTCCTGTACTATCCTTTTTTTCTTTGGAAAGGAGCTTATTTATGCGTATAAATGTATTTACTCAATCAGCAATTAAAATAGAAAGCACCAAAAATTTTTACTTTGATCCATATCAAATAAAAACAGCTTATTATGATGCTGACTACATCTTTATAACTCACGATCACTATGATCATTATGATGAAGAGTCAATCAAAAATATTTTGACTCCAACGACTTTAGTTATCGCTCCGAAATGTTTAGAAGAACGTTTGAAAAAAATAACTTCTAACATTTTACTAGTAGAGCCAGCTCACACCTACACTCATGATGACTTAACCTTTGAAACCGTTGCATCATACAATCTAAACAAAAGCTACCATCCTAAAGAAAATGGTTATACCGGCTACAAATTACGTATTGAAGATAAATACTTCTACATAATGGGTGACACCGATGCCACCCCTGAGGCACTAAATACCAAGTGCGATATTTGTTTTATTCCAATAGGTGGAACTTATACTATGGATGTCTTCGAAGCATCTGAATACCTAAATAAAACGATGCCTGAAATTGCTATTCCTATCCACTATGGAAGTATTGTAGGAGATATTAATCTTTATAAAAAATTAGAAAAATTAACAAATCCCAATATTAAATTGGAAGTATATATAAAATAGGAGGAAATTAAAATGATAAATATAAAAGAAAATGAAAAATTAAATGTAAAAAATCACTCATGTGCTCACTTACTAGCTCAAGCAGTAAAACATCTATATCCAAATGCTCTATTTTGGGTAGGACCAGTAATTGAAGATGGTTTCTACTATGATATAGATTTAGGAGATAAGACTTTAACAGAAGAAGACTTACCAGCTATTGAAAAAGAAATGAAACGTTTAGCTAAAGATGGTAAAAGAATTGTTCGTGAAGAGTTAACAAAAGAAGAAGCTTTAGAAAAATTCAAAAATGATCCATATAAGATTGATTTAATTTCACGTATGGATGAAAATGAAGTAACAATCTCATGCTACACTCAAGGTGATTTCACTGACTTATGCCGTGGACCTCATGTTGAATCAGTTAAAGAATTAAAATACTTCAAATTATTAAAAGTTTCAGGAGCTTACTGGAAAGGTGATTCTAAAAATAAAATGCTTCAACGTATCTATGGTATTTGCTTTGATAATGAAGAAGACTTAAATAATTACCTTTTATATCTAGAGGATTGTAAAAATCGTGACCATCGTAAAATTGGTAAAGAAATGGAAATCTTCATGACTGATGACTTAGTAGGTAGAGGTCTTCCAATGTTCTTACCAAACGGCTATATTATCTGGGAAGAATTAGAAAACTATATTAAAGCTAAAGAAAAGAAATTAGGCTATCAACACGTTCTAACGCCATGTGTTGGAAACGTTGAACTATATAAGACTTCAGGTCACTGGGAACACTACAAAGAAAATATGTTCCCTGCTATGGAAGTAGATGGTGAATCATTCGTTCTACGTCCAATGAACTGTCCACATCATATGATGATTTATGCTAACAAATTACATTCATATAAAGACTTACCAATTAGAATAGGTGAGGTTGCTCATGACTTCCGTTACGAAGCATCAGGTGCCTTAAAAGGAATTGAAAGAGGTCGTCACTTCTGTCAAAATGATGCTCACCTTTTTGTAACACCAGATCAAATTAAATCAGAATTTAAAAACGTTGTTGATTTAATCTTCGATGTATATAAAGATTTTGATATTACAAACTATCGTTGTGTTTTATCTCTAAGAGATCCTGAAGATAAAGAAAAATACCATCAAGACGATGCTATGTGGGATAAAGCTGAAAATGAATTAAGAGAAGTTCTAAATGAATTAGGAATAGAATATACAGAAGAAATTGGTGAAGCTGCATTCTACGGACCAAAACTAGATGTTAACGTTCAACCAGCTGTTGGTAACGAATATACATTATCAACTTGTCAATTAGACTTCTGCTTACCAGCTAAATTCGATTTAAAATATATCGATAAAGATGGTGAAAAGAAAACTCCAGTAGTTCTACACCGTGCTATCTTAGGTTCTCTTGACAGATTTATGGCTTACATTCTAGAAGAAACAAAAGGAGTTCTTCCAACATGGCTAGCACCAGTTCAAGTAAAAGTAATTCCAGTAAATCCTGAATTCCAAGGCGCTTATGCTAAAGAAATAACTGACTACTTAGCTGAAAATAACATTAGAGTAGAACTAGATGATCGTAATGAAAAATTAGGTTATCGTGTCCGTGAAGCTCAAACAGAAAAAATTCCATATACTTTAATTCTTGGAGATAATGAAAAAGAAAATGAAGAAATTAGTTATAGATTATACTCATCAAAAGACACTACAACATTAAAGAAAGCTGATTTCTTAAAACTAATTCAAGAAGAAATTAGAACTAAAGCTTTAAGAAAATAAATGTTAAGGAGAAGACAAAGTTCTTCTTTTTTTATTGACAATTTTTTGTCAAGCACTTTCTAAAACTGTGGATAAACTATTTACAATTCTTGTCATTGTGGGTAATATATAATTAAGCAGTGTCAGATTGTGGGAAAAAGTGGGGGATAAATATGTTTATGGGAGAATATCATCATTCTATTGATGATAAAGGTCGATTAATAATTCCTGCTAAGTTCCGTGAAGAACTTGGCGAAAAATTTATTGTAACCAGAGGAATTGATAATTGCCTTTTTGTTTATAGTGAATCATCATGGATAAAGATAGTCAATAAACTAGAATCCTTACCTTTTACCAAGAAAGATGCCAGAGCTTTTGTTCGCTTCTTTCTATCAGGCGCTACTGGAGCAGAATTTGATAAACAAGGCCGTATTAACCTTACCTCCCCACTAATCTCTTATGCCAATATTGATAAAGAATGTATCATCATTGGTACAGGAGACAGGCTAGAAATATGGTCTGAAAAATCATGGAATGAATTTTTCAATTCTGCTAAAGACACCATGTCAGACATAGCCGAAAATCTATTTAATGAAAGCGTGAGTATCTAATGGATAAACATTATAGCGTTCTATTAGAAGAATCAATTTCTTCACTTAATTTAACAGAAGAAAGCGTTATTGTAGATTGTACTTTAGGCTATGGTGGGCACAGCAGTAACATTCTGACAAGAATAAAAAGAGGGTACTTATTCGCCTTTGACCAAGATAGTGAAGCAATTCGGCATAGTACCGAGCGCTTAAAAGCAATCGGTACTAACTTCACTATCATCAAAAGTAATTTTGTAAATCTAAAGGAAGAATTAGAAAAAAGAAATGTTAAAGAAGTAAATGGTTTTATTTTTGATCTTGGGGTATCATCTCCGCAATTAGATGAAAAAGAGAGAGGCTTCTCTTATCATGAAGATGCAAGACTTGATATGCGTATGGATCAAGATAATCCACTATCTGCTTATGAAGTAGTTAATAACTACACCAAAGAACAATTAACAGATATTTTCTTCAAATATGGAGAAGATAAGTTTGCTAGAAATATTGCTAAAAAGATTGTTGAATATCGAGAAGAAAAGCCAATAGAAACAACTTTAGAATTAGTAGAAATAATTAAAAGTGCCGTTCCTATGAAATTTCGTAAAGATAAACATCCAGCTAGACAAATATTTCAAGCTATTAGAATTGAAGTTAATCATGAATTAGATGTAATTGAACCAGCTTTAGAGCAAGCTCTATCAATGTTAAAAGTAGGTGGTAGAGTAGTAGTAATTACATTCCATTCATTAGAAGATAGAATAGTTAAAAATTTCTTTAAAGAAAAATGTGCAATAGATCAAATGCTACAAGGAATGCCAAACATCCCAGATGAATATTTGCCAGACTATAAATTAGTAAATACTAAAGCAATTATTCCAAATGACAAAGAATTATCAGAAAATACTAGATCAAGAAGCGCCAAACTTCGCGTTATTGAAAGAGTAAAATAGAATGAAAAGGACGGTGATAAAATGAAGAAAAAAGTGAAAAAACGTATTAAAATCTCAAAGTTCGAAAAATTACTTTATACAATTGCTTTTGCCTTACTAATCATATCACCAATTGCTATTGTCTTTTCAAAAGCAACCTTATCTAAAGTAAATTTCGATGTTGAGAAACAGAAAAAAGCAATTGCCGAACAACAAAAGAAAAATGAAAGCATTGCTATGACAATCGATGAGTTAGCATCCTTAACAAAAATCCAAGAAGTTGCACAAGAACAATCTTTGAGTTATAATAATGATAATATAAAAAGAGTAACCGAAGATAAGTAGGATGTGATTTAAATTGAAAAAGAAGAAGAGAAATAATATTAAGTACAGTAAAATTGCTATCATTGTTTCTCTTCTTTTGTTTGTTGTAATGATCGCAAGAGTAATAGAACTAGGTTTATCAAGTACCGTAGATGGTGTAAATCTAAAACAGTTAGCAAGTAAGCGTACTACAAAAACAGAAGTAATTAGTGCTCAAAGAGGTAATATTTATTCTAGTAATGGTGATGTCCTAGCTCAAAATGTTACTAGTTATAAACTAATTGCTTACTTAGATCCTTCCCGTACTATAAAGAAGGATAATCCTCAACACGTCGTTGATAAAGAAAAAACAGCAGAAGCTCTTGCTCCAATCCTAGAAATGGACAAAGAAGAGATTCTTCGCTATTTAAATAAAGAAAATGTTTATCAAACTGAATTTGGTACTAAAGGTAAAAATTTAACTGAATTAGTAAAACAAAAAATAGAAGCTCTAAACTTACCAGGACTAGATTTCTATGAAAGTTATAAAAGATATTACCCTAAAGGAGAATTTGCTTCATATACTTTAGGGTATGCCAAAAGTAATATTAATGAAGAAACTGGTGAAGAAGAAATAACTGGTGAAATGGGTATTGAAAAATACTATGATAAGTTTCTAAAAGGAGAAGACGGCTACATAACTTATCAAAAAGACTTAAAAGGTTATAAAATTCCTGATACTCCAGTTGTTCAAAAAGATGCAACAGAAGGAAAAGATATCTATCTAACTATCGATACAACTGTCCAATTCTTTGTAGAACAGGCTTTAAAAAATGCTGATGTTGATTATGATTGGGAATGGTTTAGTATCACTATCGCTGATGCTAAGACAGGTGCTATTTTAGGTACTGCTACATCTCCATCATTTGATCCAAATACTAGAAATATTACTAACTATCTAGATATTATGTTATCTGCTCCATATGAACCAGGTAGTACAATGAAAACTTATACCTATATGGCTGCTATGGAAAATGGTGTCTATGATGGTAGTGAAACTTATGAATCTGGTGTTTTCGTAACTAGTGATGGTACTGAAATAGGCGACTGGAATCGTGCCGGTTGGGGAACTATTACTCTAGATAAAGGTTATGCCATGAGTAGTAACGTCGGAGTTATTAATTTAATTAATCGTCATATGGATAGTATGATGCTTCGTCAATATTTTAAAAAGTTAGGTTTTGGTAAAAAGACAGGTATTGCTCTTCCAAATGAGAGTGCTGGAAACCTAACATTTAAGTATGAAACTGAAATTTATAATGCTGGTTTTGGACAAGGTATTACCACAACTCCTATTCAAAATATTCAAGCTATGACGTCTCTTACCAATGATGGCCTTATTCTAAAACCATACATTGTATCTAAGATTGTTGACCCAGAAACAGGAGAGGTAATTCTAGAAAATTCTCGTCATGAAATAGATCGTGTCGCAAGCTCCCTAACAGTTCAAAAAATGATCCAGCTAATGGATGATTGTGTAAATGGCTACGGCAACACTGGCTCAGGATTTAGAATAGACTCCAATGAATTAATAGGTAAAACAGGAACTGCTCAAATTGCCAGTGACAATGGAACTGGTTACTTAAGTGGTAAATCTGATATTATTGCTTCATTCTCAGGTATATATCCAAAGAGTGATCCACAATTTATCATATATGCTTCTGTAAAACGTCCTACTAATGGTAGTCAAAAACCTATATCTAACGCCATTAAAGAAATAGTTAATAACTTATCAAAATACTATGGTACTTATGATACAACTGATAAAACTATTGATATTAAAGAATATAATTTAGATAATTATGTTAATAAAAAACTAGAAAATGTTAAATTAACTCTTGATAAAGAAAAAATAAAATATGTTGTTTTAGGAAATGGTAATAAAATAATTAAACAATATCCCGAAAAAGATGATACAATAACAAGTGAAGATACCCTTTACTTAATCACAAACGATAACGAATTAACTTTACCTAATGTCGTCGGTTTATCTTCTAAAGTTGCTAAAAACTTACTTCAAAAATTAGGATTAAATGTTACCTTAGATGGTTATGGTTATATAACTGAACAATCTCTCCCAGAGGGAACAAAGATAACCCCTAATTTAGATATCACTTTAAAAGCAGCCCCTAAGTTTTCTTAAAACTAGAAAGGAATAGTATAAAATGAAGTCTTTAGTAAAAACAAAAAATAAAATAATAATTATTTTGTGTTTGACAATTATTTGTTTAGGCATTGGTTTTGCTTATCTAGCAATTGAACTTCAAAAAGTAAATAGTACTAAGCCATACTTTGATGTTTCCTTTACCAATGTTGAACTAGGTACCCCTGTCCAAGGTGGTAAAAATATTCCTTTGTCGACATCAAGCATTACAAACGCTAAAAAAACAATTAACTTCAATATGACTTTATATGCACCACGTGATGAAGTGTCATACAAAGTAACAGTTAAAAATACTGGTACTATTCCTGCCGAAATAATTAATTTAATTGAATCCCCTGACTATTTAAATAATACAACTTTAGCCAAAACAATATCTCCAGTTAGATTAACTCATAATGACATTGTTGGTAAAGTCTTAGAACCAGGAGAAGAACTAACTTTAAGTGTTAGTGCTATATTTGATTATAAAGCTGAATCTGAAACTAAAAAAATATCTTATCAAATAACCTTAATAACAGCATCTGTCCAAACAAAATAACAAAGAAGACAAAGTTCTTCTTTTTTTCTTTATGAACTTCTTGTTTATCAGACTTTCTCTGTGTTATAATATAAATTGATAATAGGAGTGGTGCAGTGTGAAAGAAAAGAAAAGTGGAAGTAAAACGTTTGGAATCGTTCTTTTAATAATAGCTATTTTATGTTTAGGTGCCGGACTTACATTAAATTATTTGTCTAATCCTAAAAGAGTTTTAAATAGAATGTATTCAAGTCTTTCAACAGACTTAACAAAAACTTTAAGTAGTAGATTAGAATCAGTAGGTAACTTTGAAAACTATACTTTAGATGCTACTATGAAGATGGATATATCAAGTCCAACTATGGAAGCAGCCGCAGCTGCTAGCCCAGAAATATATGGAAACTATGTTAAACAGATGAAACTCATATCATCTTTAACTACTTCAATAACTTTTGCCACTGATACAACTAACAAACGTCTATTTTTAAATACCAATGTCAACATCGGAGATACTAGTCTTCTTCATGTTAAATATTTAATCGATAATGCGACTGAATATTATTATCTTGAAAACTACACACCAGCATATGTAAATAATGGTAATAAAACTTATTTTGAATCTTTAAATAATAATACAACTAGTATTGATAATATAACTTACTTAATGGATTATACTGTTAAAAGTGCAATCAATAGTTTAGAAGATAATGATTTTAAAAAGAGTACTGTTGAAATGACTATTAATGGTACTAAAGATAAATATTTAAAAACAAGTCTAAAAATTGATCAGAAAAAAATGTTAGACATTGAAAAGAAAGTTCTTGAATCTTTAAAAAATGATTCAAAAGCTTCTCAAATCTTAACTGGACTTTTCCCAGAGTTTTCTAAAACTAAGATTACAAACAGTGATAATCTTTTAAGTGAAGGAGAAGAACTAACTCTTAATATTTACACAGATAAGTTTGGTCTATCAATTAAAAAATATGAAGTAGTAAATACTTTAGATGATACTACAACTTCATATGTATATGAACCAACAAGTGAAAATGAAGGAACATTCTACATTATTGATAATAATCAAATAATGGCAAAGATTATCTACACTGGTAAAGATAATGATATGACTTTCAAACTATTAACTTCAACAGATGAAGAAATTGGTAAAATTGATATTTCTTTAAAAGATACAAGTACTAAGATTGAATATACTGCCAAAAGTGAATCAGGAACTCAAAGTGCCAGCTATACTAGTACTTTAAGTGATATTAAAAAGAATGATTCTTATAGTGAGAAAATAGAAATAAGCTATCGTCAAGCTACTCCCGAATCAGAAATATTAAACTTTAATTTAACACTTGATTCTAAAGTAAGTTCTAAAGTAAAAATAGAAGAAGATGTCTCAAATTCTATTTTAAGTAGTACTTTAACTGAGAAAGATAAAGAAAAATTTACTAATGTTTTAAGTGATATTATTTTAAAATTAGAAGGTTAGTAACATGAAGAAAAAAGAAAAGATTCCCTTAAAGGAAAAATTCATTCCTAAAACAAACTTAGAAAAAACACTTTGTGCAATCTTTATCTTTCTTTTTATTGTTGTAATAGTTCTTGCCTTAGGAGCTGTTAAAGCAAAGAAAGCGAGTCAACAAGGTAATGTTGATGCTATAGTACCAATTATTGAAGAAACTAAAACTGCTCTAAGTGTTGATGTTTCTAACTTAGCTTCAGGAAATCTAAAAGAATATAAATTTAAAATAACAAACTACACAGGTAAAACAATAAATAAAAACAAAACAGACTATAAAATAGTCCTAGATACTAAAGATAATAATGTCACTTATTCATTATATAAGAATAGTGATAATGTCAATCTCTATCAAAAGAGTGCAGAACATACTGATACACTTAACAGTAAGAGTAAGATAGAAGATACTTATTACTTAATTATTAAAGCCAATGAAGATATTGAAATAAATGAGACTCTAACTCTAAATATAATAAGTTAAAAGAATAAATGGTGGTGGAACACGTGAAAGAAAAAGACACATTAATAATAAAAAAAGATGGTAAAGAGGTTAAATGTAAAATAGTTTTTACATTTGAATGTCCAGAAAATGGTAAAAAATATCTAGGTTACACAGATGGTTCTCTAAAAGAAGATGGTCGTAAAATAATTTACGTATCATCTTATGATCCAGTATGTGGAACTGGTAAACTAGAAGAAGTAACAACAAAAGAAGAGATGCAATTAGTTAAACAAATTTTGAGTTTAATTGATGAAAGATAAAATTGGGGTGTGATACTAATGACTGCTTACTATGAAGCTTTACAAAAAGAAATTACAAAGAATAATGAAAATATAGAGAGATTTGCAGATCAAAGAAAAGCTTTAGAAGACAATCGCTCTAATATGTCTGAAGAAGATTATCAAAGAGAAACAACTCTTTTATCTCGTTATACTGGTCTTGAAAAAACAAAATTAAATATTAATGAGAAAATTAAAAAGTATTATGATACAGCTTTAAATACTATCAAAGACTTAGAACAAGCAACAATTGCTTATCGTCACACTACAATTCCATCAACCAAAGCTGAGCTAGAAGGCAAGATCTCTTACTTACGTGAATCTCTAGAAAATGTCTTAACTTTCTTCCCACCAAAAGTAAAAGATGAGCTTGATAAAGAATTAGTAGAAGCTGAAAAACGTATGTCTGTAAAAGAACAGGCTATGTCTAAATTAGAAAAACTAAAAGCTGATCTTGAAAGAGTAGAAGATGAGTATAATTCTTCAATCAATGCTTTTATGGGTATCTTCTCAGAAGAAAAGAAAGAGTTTGAAAACAAAGAATTTACTGAAGAAGAATATAATGCATTTATGGAAAAGTATGCTAAAAAGAAAGAAGAAGAGAGTAGTCGTCTTCTAAATGCTAAAGCTAAAAAAGAAGAGTTGACAGCTGAAATAGAAAACTATTCTGAAGAAGAACCTGCTTCTCCAACTGAACCAATAGTAAAAATAAATGATCCACTTGAGCATAAGCCATCAGAACAAAAAGAAGGACCTAAAATAGTTCCAAGTTATGCTACCCAAAATACTGAAAATATGTCCAGCAAAGACCTAGTTCAAGTAACTAATGTAACTATTCCAAAACAACCACGTATTGAAAATAAGGACTTAGTTAAAAAAGGATTATCCGCAATTATAAATGATTTAACTGAAGATTTAAAACTTCCACAACCAGTTACTTATACATATGATGATTTAAGAGTAGATAGTGCTTTTATTAGTGAAGTAAGATCTGATGAATATAAATACCATATATCTCATCAAAAACCAGAAATAGTAAAAGCTCCAACAAATACTATTCCAGAAATAATACTAAGAGTTAAAAATGATCCAAAAGTTAAATATCGAGTTAATCATTTGCGTGAAAGAATAGACAAGCTAAATGATGAAGATCTAGAAACTCTAGCAAATGAATTCCATGCTCGTAAATTTGATATAGCTCGTTTCCCAACTGCTCTAAATATTTTACTAGACGAGCGTATCAATAGATATCTAATAAACAAAAAAGACTAGTTATTATATCAAAAGTTCATATCCAATACATATGAACTTTTTCTTATTCCTCAAATTCCTCTTGACACAAAATAAAGACTATAGTATATTGGAGTAGACGTTTTTGCAAATTTAGCTACATGTTCTACAGGGACTACATAGAAATATGTGGCTTTTTTGCCGTGTAAAGGAGGGAAGAAAATAAAATGTCATTCATCGAGGTAAAGCACATAAATAAAACTTTTAAGGTTGCTGAAAGAAAGAGTGGTCTAAAGAGTGCTATTAAGTCATTCTTTAAAAGAGATTATCGCTACATAAAAGCAATAGAAGATATTTCTTTCAGTATAAAAAAAGGTGAAATTGTAGGCTATATAGGTCCCAATGGTGCTGGTAAATCTACAACTATTAAAATACTAAGTGGAATTTTACTTCCAGACTCAGGTAGTTGTAAAATAGGAAAATTAACCCCATGGAAAGATCGTAAAGAATACGTTAAAAACATCGGCGTAGTCTTTGGTCAAAGAAGTCAACTATGGTGGGATATTCCAGCCGAAGACACTTTTGATTTATTAAAAGACATCTATAACATTCCAGATGACTTATATCAAAAGAACAAAGAAGAACTTATAGAAACTCTAAACTTGAAAGACATCATTAACATTCCGGTCCGTCAACTTAGTTTGGGACAAAGAATGCGCTGTGAAATAGCTGCTTCCTTACTCCATAGTCCGTCTCTTCTATTCTTAGATGAGCCTACTATTGGATTAGATGCAGTATCTAAAGAAATAGTCCGCAACTTTGTCAAAAAAATCAACAAAGAAAAGAAAGTAACCGTAATATTAACAACACACGATATGGCTGATATTACATCACTTGCGAAAAGAATAATTTTAATAGGTAAGGGTAAGGTATTATATGATGGTTCACTCTTAAAACTAAAAAATAAATACGATACTACAAAATATGTTGAAATAACTACTAAAGATACTATTAACATTGAGCATGCTGGAGTACTTTCTACTGAAAAATTAAATGAAGGTTATAAGTATACACTCAACACTAAATTAATTAATATTTCTGATTTCCTAAATATTATTTCTAAACAAGCTAAAATAGAAAATATTGAAATAGAAGCTGAAAATATTGATAGTATTATCGTTAAAATGTATAAGGAATACGAAATATGAGATTTTACTGGGCCTACTTTAAATTAAAATTTATAACTGGTCTTCAGTATCGTGCTTCAGCTATTGCTGGACTTTCTACACAATTCTTTTTTGGACTTATAAATATCTTAGTCTATATTGCTTTCTATGAGTCTTCAAAAATAACAGCAACACCAATTAACCTAACTGCCTTAGCAACCTATATCTGGTTGAATCAAGCCTTTTATGCTCTAATTTTTATGCAATATAAAGATGCCGAAATCGTTAAGATGATTAAAGATGGTAACTTAGCATACGAATTAGTAAGACCTAAAAATTTATATTTTATGTGGTATTTTAAAATTTATTCAGAACGTATGGCTATGGTAACACTAAGATGCGTTCCAGTTGTTCTAATTACTATTCTAGTACCAGCACCTTATGGTTTGTCCCTACCCATAAGTAGTAGTGCTTTTCTACTAGCAGTACTAACTTTAATAATTGGTTCCATCCTAGTAACTGCCATCATTACGTTATATCATGTACTTTTAATGTGGACATTAGACGAAAGAGGAATCGTTAATGTCTTCGCAACTGCCGCCAATATTCTATCAGGCGTTGTCGTACCAATTCCATTTTTTCCAAAAACACTTCGAGCAATTACGAACTGCCTACCATTCCGCTACGTAAGTGACTTACCATTCAGAATATATAGTGGTGACATTCCTTTAGATGAAGGTCTTCAGGGGTTAATAATTCAATTTATCTGGATCTTCATAATAATTATAGTAGGGTATATCTTAAGTGAAAAAGCCCTAAAGAAAGCTGTTATACAAGGAGGATAGAATGAAACTTTATATTGAATCATTAAAGATGCATTTAAAATCAACACTAGAATATAAAGCTTCTTTTATTATCTCTTTTCTATCTCAAATACTAGTCTTTTTCTCACACTATTTTATAATTATTGCTTTATTTACTAAATTTAATAACATCAAAGGATTTACTCTTTATGAAGTCTTACTATGCTTTGGTATCATACAATTAGGATTTTCTATCAATGATACTTTTGCTCGTGGAATAGATCGTTTTGATGTTATAGTCAAGAACGGAGACTTTGATAGATTCTTAGTAAGACCTAAAAATCTTATTCTTCAAGTTCTTTGTAATAATATAGATTTTGTTAAACTATCTAGAGTAATTCAAGCAATAATTGTTCTAGCCATTGCTCTAAATCATTTAGATATTACTTGGACTATCTCTAAAGTAATAACTCTTATCTTAATGATTTTAAGTTCTATCTTAATCTTCTTTGGTATATTTACAATCAGTGCTGCTCTATGTTTTATAACCATAGATGGTATTGAATTAAGAAATGTCTTTACTGATGGAGGTAGAGAAATGGCTAAATATCCAATCGGAATATTTAAGAAAGAATTAGTTTTTGTTTTAACTTTTATAATCCCTTATGGACTAGTAAATTATTATCCACTTTTATATTTTTTAGGAAAGAGTAATAAAATAAGCTATATGCTTTCACCAATTCTAGTAGCTTTTTATCTAATACCAGCCTTTATAGTTTTCTATCAAGGTGTTAAACGTTATTCTAGTATTGGTTCATAACTTGTTCTAAAATCACTTTTATGATAAGATAATAATAGAGGTGAGAAAATGAAGAAAAGAGCTTTAATTATTATCAGTTTCCTTTTAGTTTGTACTATGTTTTTAACTGGCTGCGGAACTGAAGAAACTAAGAAGATGGTTTGTACTAGAGTCATTGACCAAAATGGTATTAAAATGGATTTAAGATATGAAGCAACTTATACCGGTGATGTTGTAAGTCTACTAGAAAGTACTGAAAAAGTAATTAGTAGTGATACAGCAGTTTTAGAGCAATATCAAACTCTTCTAAAACAAAGTTATGCTCCATATGATAATGTTAAGTATTATAATGTTGACATCACTATTGATGGTGATACTTTAACATCACATGTCGTAGTAAATGCCGATAAAATTGATGTGGATGAAATCACTAAGATTGACTCTGCTAACGGTAATTACTACACAGATGGTAAAATGATGATTTCTAATGTTGAAAGAGCATTTACTTCTCTAGGTGCAACTTGTACTACAGAGTAGAACTAAAGAACGCTAAAAACGTTCTTTTTTTCTTTGTCAAATTGACAACGACTAACTAGAGATGTTAAAATTAAATACGTCAATAGGAGGTGCATTATGGCACAAGAAAAATATTTAGTAGTTAATGGAGGTAGTTCTTCATTAAAGTTCGCATTATATAGTATGCCAGAAGAAAAAGAATTAATTAACGGTTACGTTGAAAAAATCGGTTTACCAGATTGTTTCTGGAATGTAAAAATTAATGGTCAAAAGATTAAGAACCAAGCTCCATTAAAGAATCATTCAGAAGCAGTTGAAGTAATGATGAAAGAATTAATCAATCATAAAGTTATTTCTGATGTTTCAGAAATAAAAGGAGTAGGTCACAGAGTTGTTCACGGTGGTGAAAAATATGCTGATTCTGTAATCATTGATGATAAGGTTATTTCAGATATTGAAAATCTAACTAAATTTGCTAAACTACATCATCCAGGTAACTTAGCTGGTATCAAAGCTATGAAAGAAGTATTACCAACAGTTCCAATGGTTGCTGTTTTCGATACTGCTTTTCATCAAACAATGCCAAAAACAAATTATATGTACCCACTTCCAATGGAATGGTATGAAAAGTATGGTGTTAGAAAATATGGTTTCCATGGTACAAGTCACAAATATATTACCGGTGTAATGCAAGAAAAATTAGGTAAAGAAGATGTAAACTTAATTATCTGTCACGTTGGTAGTGGAGCAAGTATCAGTGCTATCAAAAATGGTAAATGTTTTGATACAACTATGGGTCTAACTCCAGTAGATGGCTTAATGATGGGTACACGTTGTGGTTCAATCGATCCTTCAATAACTGAGTACATGGTTGAAGAAGCAGGTCTTACAATTGATGAAGTATCAACTGCTTATAATAAGAAGAGTGGTCTTCTTGGAGTATGTGGTTTCAACGATAATAGAGATGTTGAAAAAGCTATTGCTGAAGGCAATGAAAATGCTAAATTAGCACTAGATATGTACATTGATCGTATCGTTCGCTACATTGCTGAATACTACGTTGAACTAGAAGGAAAAGTAGATGCTATCGCAATGACTGCTGGTGTTCTAGAAAATGGTTGTGAAACAAGAGAAGCTATCATTGATAAATTAGCTTGCTTCGGATTAAAAGTAAATAAAGAAGTAAATGATAAAATAGCTGGATTCAAAGATGTTCATGAAGGAATAATTACTACTAGTGATTCTAAAATCCCAGTATATGTAGTTCCAACAGATGAAGAAATCATGATCATCAAAGATACTTATAGATTAATAAATGAATAATAGATAACAACAAAAAAGCAATTATTTGCTTTTTTTTTGAAAAAATACTAAAATAAAACTAAGTGATACAAGGAGGAATCGTTATGAGAAAACTCTTGGATAACTTAGATAGATTACACACAACAAATTTAGGAGTAAAACGTATTAAAAAAAATTTAAATTTAGAATCAGATGATGTTATTAGTTACTGCCAAAAATTAATATTAGATCCTGAAAGTAAAATAACCAAACATGGCAAAAATTACTACATAACTACAAAGACTGAAATTATTACTATTAACGCTACCAGTTATACAATTATTACAGCCCATCAACTTTAATCTTTAATTTTCATTTAATAAAACAAAATATAATTAAAAACAGATGGTTATATGAAAATATTAGTAGTAGAAGATGAATATAATTTAGCTGATGCTATCAAGACTAGATTAGAAAAAGAAAAATACATAGTAGATATTGCTAAAGATGGTGCTAATGTAACTCTTAAAAATATTACAGTCGAAACTTCTGCAACAGGAGCAAATGGTGTATTTAGTTATGGAGGCAGTGCTACAACTGAAAATACAGCAAGTGATAACACAACTATTACCATCAGTGATTCTACCATAAATACTACTAAAGATAACTCAGGTGGAATTATGACAACTGATGGCGGCAATATGAAAGCCTCAAATCTAACGATAAATACAGCTGATATCACAGTATCAAATGCTACTTTAAATAGTAGTGCTTCTGAAGACGTAGTAATTGAAGAAAAAAATAGTATCACTCTTAATAATGTAAAACTAATTGACACCAATAATAAATTAAATGGTAAATCAACCACATATAAAAATATTTTCTTATATGAGTCAATGAGTGGTGATACTTCTACTGGAACAGCAATAAATTAAGTACTAGGAATAGTACTTTTTTTATTTTAACAAAAGCAAACAAATGTTTGCATAAAACAAATTTTTGTGCTATATTTAAGTTGGTGATGTTATGGAACTAACAGAAAAATTAAAAATACTAGCTGATAGTGCGAAGTATGATGCTTCATGTTCTTCAAGTGGCAGTACTAGGAAAAATAAAAACGGAGTAGGTAATGCTGCTCCAAGTGGCATTTGTCATTCTTTTGCCAGTGACGGAAGATGTATTTCTCTTTTAAAAATATTATTAACTAATTGCTGTATTTATGATTGCAAATATTGCCTAAATAGAAAAAGTAATAATATTAAAAGAGCTATCTTTACTCCAGAAGAAATTTGTGAAATAACTCTGAATTTTTATAAAAGAAATTATATCGAAGGACTGTTTTTAAGTTCAGGTATTATTAATACTCCAGACTACACTATGGGCCTTTTAATTGAAACTCTATCACTTCTTCGTTATAAATATAAGTTTAATGGTTACATCCATGTTAAAGCTATTCCTCACGCTAGTGAAGCTTCTCTAAATCGTCTAGCATCTCTAGCTGATCGTGTTAGTGCCAACATTGAACTTCCAACTGAAAACGGAGTAAAATTACTGGCACCAAATAAAGACCACAGTAGTATTAATAAGATAATGCAAACTATCAAGACTAAACAAAATAGAAGATATGCCCCAGCTGGTCAAAGTACTCAAATGATTATAGGTGCTACTAAAGAAACTGATTTAGACATTATGCAGAAAAGTAGTTCTATGTATGAAAACTATCATCTAAAAAGAGTTTTCTATTCTGCCTACATACCTATCAATAAAGATAATCTCTTACCAGCAATTACTGTTCCACCACTAAAAAGAGAAAATCGACTTTATCAAGCGGACTGGCTTCTTCGTTTCTATAATTTTAAAATTGATGATTTACTAACCAGTACTAATCCTAATTTCAATATCTTACTAGACCCTAAAGCTATATGGGCACTAAATAACATAGAACGTTTTCCCAAAGAAATAAATACTTGCTCTTATCAAGAACTTCTTCAAATACCGGGAATAGGAGTAACCGGAGCAAAGAAAATATATAGTTCAAGACACCATTTCACAATTGAATATAGAGATTTAAAAAATATGGGAATTGTTTTAAAAAGAGCTAAGTATTTTATTACTTGTAATGGGCAATACTATACTGATACTAAATTCTTTAAAAAAGAAATAATTGAACGTAATCTCTTATTAGAAGACGTACAAAAAGAAGAGACTCCGTTTGTTCAAATGAGGTTATTTAATGATTAAAGATTCTCACATTTATATTTATAATGATACTTTTATCAGTCTTCTTAATTTAATTGCCAAATTATTAAAAGATAAATTACTGCCAGAAAACATTAAAAATACTTATTATGAGCCTAATTTACTTGATAATCTTTTTTATCTTGAATTGTCTGACAATCAAGAAATAGTCTCTTTCTTTATTAAAAAAATAGGTAGAAGAAATGTAAGTATTGTCTACAAAGTATTTCTTTCAAACCATCAAGATAAAGAACTCCTAATTTATCACTATATTTTGTATAGTTTTAAATATGGTGAAAATACTATTTACAGAAAAGATCTTGATGAAGTAACTCTAGCTCTAAAAATAAGCAAACATACTGGTTACGAAGCTCATAAATTAAAAGGCTTTACGCGTTTCAAAGAACTAGAAAATAATGTCTTATATGCTGAAATAAATCCTGATAACGATATTTTATTCTTTCTTTCAATTCATTTTAAAAAACGCCTACCAAATGAATATTGGATTATAAAAGATGTAACCCATGATATTTATAGCATCTACAATAAAGAAGATTTTATTATTGTGCCATGTAGTGAATTTCATCTTTCAACTAATATAACTAGTGAAAGAGAAGAACTATTTGATAAGATGTGGCGTACTTTCTATCAAACAATAGGTATCAAAGAAAGAAAAAATGATCGTTGTCGTATGAATTTTATGCCCAAAAAATATTGGAAATACATAACAGAAATGAGTGACGAATTATGAAAAAAATAATAGTAGGAAAAGAACTAGAAGAAAATATTTTAACGTCCATCGACTTGCTTAGCGATACCGTAAAAAAAACTTTAGGTCCAGAAGGTGGTTCAGCTATCATTAATAATTCTTCTTTTTCACCATTTATTACTAATGATGGTGTAACTCTTGCTAGAAATATTTCAAGTGATGATCCAATTATCAATACCATTTTAGAACTAGCTAAAGAGTCATCAATAAAAACAGATGAAGAAGTAGGGGATGGAACTACCACAACCCTTGTTCTCTTTCAAAGCCTTCTTCACAAATTATATGTTTTAAAGAATAGTTATGCTAAAGTAGCTTTAAAAGAAAAATTACAAAACGAACTAGACGAAATAACTTCCTTTCTAAATGGTCTTTCACATAAAGCTAGTTCTAAAGATCTCTATAATGTTGCGACGGTAGCTGCAAAAAATGAAGAAATTGGTAGAGTAGTTAGTGAAGTTTATAATAAAATTCAAATTAAAGAAGCTATTAGTCTCACTACAACTCTTGAACCAACTACTAAAGTAACTTACTACAACGGTTATGTCTTCGATACCAATATCGCTAGTGATTATTTCTTTAAAGATAAAGAAGAATTAGAATTAAATGACACTTACTTTATTGTTACTATGAGATGCCTTTCTGATTTAGAAGAGTTTGCTGATATTATTAATGAAGTCGTTGAGAAAAACAAATCATTAGTAATTTTTGCAACCGATTATACCGAAGACTTTATTAATACAGTTCTATCATTAAATTTAGATGAAAAACTTGATATCTATCTTCTTAAAAATCCTGAATATGGCCTAAATCAGCTTGGACTAATTAAAGACTTATGCACTACAGGCAATATGCTTGAACTAAAAGAAAATTATAGTGCTGTAAACCTTGGAACTCTTCCTAAAATAATTATCAGGAAAGATAAAACGATTATTAATTATGAGGAAAATCCAGCTATCACATCCAGGATTAAAGAACTAAATGAACTACTTACAAAAACAACTGATACTTTTTTACAGAATACTTATTTAAAACGTCTAGCTATGTTGAAGAATGGTTTAGCAACTATCTATGTAGGAGGAAAGACTATAACAGAAGCTAGAGAAAAGAAAATGCGTTATGAAGATGCCCTTGGAGCTCTTTTCTCCCTAGAGTCTGGTATCATTCCTGGATCAGGACTAACTTTCTTGAAAATATCCTCAACTCTAGATAATACATATATTTTAAAAGAGCCACTAAAAGAACCATTTTATCAAATACTAAGGAATGCTGGTGAAGATACTAGTGAAATTGAACATGAAGTAATTGCAAGAGACTATCGTTTCCTTTATAACATCACAGAAAGAAAATATGAAGAAGTTACTGAAACTAATATCATTGACTCTACTAAAGTCATGATTAAAGCCTTATCAAATGCTATCTCTATCGCACTTCTTCTTTTCACAACTGAAAGTCTAATTATTAATGAATATCAAGAAAAATTACTTCCAAATAATGAATATAACATTTAATATAGCTTTTTCCTTACTTTCTATAATATAATTATCTTAAGAGTAAGGAAGTGAATCTATGTATACCATAAAAGATTATTTAAAATACTATAAGAATACTCCATTAGAACAAGTAAGTTGGAATGAAGCTGATAACTTACTATGCGCTATTTTAGTATACCTACCATTAGACTCTTATACTGGCAGTAAAAGTCTTCAAGAGTTTTCTGATTATGCCAAAGAATTTAAAGGAAGCCCCGATAGTTCTGTAATGGCTCCTCATGCTTATAATTGCTTAGAAGAAATTATTAAAGGAACTCGTTACCAATCATTAGAAATAACTAACTTTACTAGAATTAAAAATGAAGATACTCAGTTTGGAGCTGCAACATTCCGTCTTAATAAATTAACAATTATCAGTTATAAAGGGACTGATGGTTCATTAATTGGCTGGATTGAAAACTTTAGATTGGGTTATCAATATCCAACTAACACTCATTTACTAGCTATCAAATATCTTCATGAAAATATCACAACTCTTGATGAGACTGTTTATCTAGTAGGTCATTCTAAAGGTGGTAACCTTGCTATGGTTAGTGCGATGGAGTCTACTCCAATAGAATTCAATAAAATCAAAAATATTTATAACTTTGATGGACCTGGTTTCAAAAAAGAAGAGTATGAAAGTAAAAAATATCATAACATCCATCCTAAACTTATAAATATTATTCCTCAAACATCGCTTGTTGGCATAATTTTAAATAATAATAACTATCGTGTTATCAAAAGTAATGAATTTGCCTTTGATGAACACTATCCAACTAGTTGGTGTCTTTTTGGTGAATACTTTATTGAAGGAGAATTATCTAGTATTAGTCTTCAACTTCATGAAAGTACAACGACAGGTGTTGAAGAGTTAGACCAAGAAAAAATGGCTGAAGCCTTTGAAACAATCTTCAAAAGTTTAGAAAAAGAGTACTCTTCAAAATTTAAAATAACGTTTACTGATCTTAAGAACTTTTACTTAAATATGAAAGATGTTGATCCAGAAATAAAGAAATATCTAGATACTATCTTTGACTCAATGTTTAAAGCTCTATATAGTAAAGAAAGAGATCCAGAAATAATCTAAAGACCGCTCGGTCTTTTTCTTTCTTACAATTTTGTAATAAAAAAAGAAAATATAATCTGTTATAATGAAAGTGGTGATAAATATGTATAAAATAATGATCGTTGAAGATGATGAAAACATCGCAAGAGAATTGGAAAAAATCTTAAACAACTCCAATTACACAACAGAGATCTTAAAAGACTTTACTAATTCCTTAGAAATAATTCTAAAAAGTAATGCTTCACTAATTCTTTTAGATATTAATATTCCTAATCTAAATGGCGAGGAACTTCTAAAAGAAATCAGAAAAAAGTCAAATGTACCTATCATCATGGTAACTAGTAGAGCCACAGAATTAGATGAAGCATTATCTATAACTTACGGAGCTGATGACTACATTACTAAGCCATACAATCCTACTATCTTATTACTTCGTATTCAAAACATTTTTAAAAGATTAGAAAAAAACATCAATAGTTTAAAATATAAAGATTTAGAAGTTTTTCCTTCACGTGGAATATTAAAAAAGAAAGACCAAGAATTGTTTCTAACCAAAAATGAAATGATTCTTTTCCTAAATCTTCTAAATAATCGTGAAAGAATTGTAACTCGTGATGAATTAATGACTGATTTATGGAATAATGAAGAATACATTAATGACAACGCTCTAACCGTAAACATCAGTCGTCTAAGAACTAAATTAGAAG
Source organism: uncultured Bacilli bacterium (assembly GCA_934162125.1). Lineage (GTDB taxonomy): Bacteria > Bacillota_I > Bacilli_A > RF39 > UBA660 > CAG-877. The sequence continues at coordinate 220,749 of CAKPHU010000001.1, read as the reverse complement.
ACTTTGGTTATCGCGATGCCATCGAAACAAGAAAGGGTCAAGGTTATATACTATTATGAAACTAAAAAACTATCTTCTTGATAACTTATTAATAATCTTTCTCTTATTCTTCAATGAACTTTCCATCATAAGTCTTCTTTTGAGCTTTAAAATTCAAAAACCTTTAATTATCATCATTACTTTTCTTTTTGCCTTAATGAGTATTGTGATTATCCTTTATCCATATTTCCGTAAAAAAAGTTTCTACAATGAATTACTAAATAATTTGAAAGAGCTAGATCAAAAATATTTAATATTAGAGACACTACCTCAAGCTTCTTTCTATGAAGGCAAACTTTTATCTGAAATTTTATATGAAGTGGACAAATCTATGTTTGAAAATATTTCCAAATATAAAGAAAACACAGATGACTTCAAAGACTATCTTGAAATGTGGATCCATGAAGCTAAAATACCAATATCTAGTCTTGCTTTAATGCTTCATAACGACAACAAAATAGATAAAAAATACTTAGAACAAATTAAAAGATTAGATAATTATATTGATCAAGTTCTCTATTATGTAAGAAGTAACTATACTGAACAAGACTTTGTCTTTAAAGAAACGTCTCTAGAAAAGCTTATCAGTAATGTTGCCTTAAAAAACAAAGATGATCTTTTAGAAAATAAAATAGACCTACATGTTGATGTCAAAGATATTACAGTCTCAACTGATCCAAAATGGTTAGAATTCATTTTAAATCAAATCATCAATAATAGTATCAAATATAAAAATACTAAAATAAAAAACTCTTATATAAAGATAGAAGCACATGAAGCTAAAGACACCATTAAATTATCTATCACTGATAATGGTATTGGCATCCTAGAAAAAGACCTTTCTAAAGTCTTTAACAAATCTTTTACAGGAGAAAATGGACGCCTTAGAATTAAATCAACTGGTATGGGACTTTATATTGCGAAAAAACTTTGTACCAAATTAGGTCATAAAATAGAAATAACTTCTGAAGTAAATAAAATGACAACCGTCACAATCACTTTTGGTAAAAATAATTTTTATAAACCAATTGCTTAATCTATTTCCTTACGAAATTGTAATAGTTTGTAATATTAAACAAACGACAAATGTCCTATCTTCATTTAAAATGACATATGAAAGGAAGATATTATGAAACAAATATTAAAAATTGATAAAATTGAGAAATATTATGGTAGTAGATCTAGTTTAACTAAAGCTATTGATAATGTTTCATTTGAAGTGGAAGAGGGCGAGTTCATTGCCATTATGGGTGCTTCTGGTTCTGGTAAAACAACACTTCTTAACTGTATTTCTACTATAGACAAAGTAACTTCTGGACATATTTTTGTTGACGGAGAAGACATTACAAAATTAAAAGGAAATGACTTAAATAAGTTTCGTCGTGAAAGTCTAGGCTTTATTTTTCAAGACTTTAATCTTTTAGATACTCTAACTGCCTACGAAAATATTGCCCTTGCTTTATCTATTCAAAACGTTGGAGCAAAAGAAATAGATGAAAGAATTAAAAAAGTTGCTCGTGAATTGGAAATTGAAAATGTCCTAAACAAGTATCCTTATCAAATGAGTGGTGGTCAAAAGCAGAGAGTAGCCAGTGCCAGAGCTATCATTACTAATCCAAAAATTGTTTTAGCTGATGAACCAACAGGAGCTCTTGATTCTCGTTCTTCAAAAATGCTTCTTGAAAAGTTTAACTACTTAAACGAAAATATCAAAGCCACAATTTTGATGGTAACTCATGATGCTTTTACAGCAAGTTACGCAACACGTGTTATTTTTATCAAAGATGGTAAAATCTTTAATGAGATTCAAAAAGGTACAGACTCTAGAAAAGAATTTTTTGATAAAATAATTGATGTTGTAACACTTCTTGGTGGTAATTTAAATGATGCTTTGTAAATTATCCTTAAAAAACATCCGAAAGAGTATTAAAGACTATGCCATCTATTTCTTTACTCTTATCTTGGGTGTTGCCATATTCTACGTATTTAATGCCATTGACAGTCAAACAGCTATGTTAGCAATTTCTAGTAGAACCTATGAGATTATAAAATTATTAACAAGCGTCTTATCTGCTGTCAGTGTCTTTGTCTCCATGATTTTAGCTTTTCTAGTTATTTATGCTAGTCGTTTCTTAATGAAAAGGAGAAATAAAGAGTTCGCTATTTATTTAACTTTAGGTATGAGTAAGAGAAAAATATCTCTGATACTGTTTTTAGAAACTTTATTTATTGGCATTATTTCTCTAACAGTTGGCCTTGGAGTAGGAGTTATCCTATCTCAATTAATGAGTATCTTTGTAGCTAATATGTTTGAAGCAGACCTAAACAAATTTACTTTTGTTTTCTCTCAAAGTGCCTTTCTAAAGACCTTGCTTTATTTTGGTATCATGTATTTAATTGTCATGATCTTTAATACTATCAATATTAGTAAATGTCGTTTAATTGATTTATTACATGGTAATAAAAAGTCTGAAACTGTAAAACTAAAAAATCCAGTTGTTTGTACTGTTGTCTTTCTAGTAGCAAGTATCTTACTTGGATATGCTTACTATAATGTTACAGATGGTATTGACCGTATAACTGATTATGGACAACTATTTATTCCTATTTTCTTAGGTATTCTTTCAACTTTCTTAATATTCTGGTCCTTATCAGGTTTAATGCTTAGATTAGTTCAGAAAAATAAAAAGTTCTATTATAAAAAATTAAATAGTTTTACTATTAGACAAATAAGTAGTAAGATTAACACCACTGTATTTTCTATGACCGTAATTTGTTTAATGTTATTTATAACTATCTGTGTTTTATCTAGTTCTTTAACTATGAAGAACTCTCTTAATAAATTTTTAGCGGACTATGCGCCAAGAGATATTGAAATTAGAAAAAGGTATGATCCTGATCAAAAACTTTGGGGCTACACTGACCTTCAAGTGACTAATTCACGTTTAAGTATTGAAGAAAGTCTAACTGAATTAGATTTCGATTATCAAAAATATTTAAAAGACATAGTTGACTTCTCATTATATACCAATGAGAATGTAACTCTTAAAACATCAATAGGAGACTACTATAACATTTCAATCAAGAGTTATCCATTCTTACGTTATGATGATGAAATTATGTTAATGAAAAATAGCGATTATAATAAACTCGCAACCTCATTTAATCTAGAAAAAATCAATCTAAAAAGTGATGAATATGTTGTCGTTGGAAACTATAAGTTAATGATTACTATCAAAAATGAAGGACTAAAAAGACATACTAAAATAACTATCGATGGTAATGCCTATTCTCCAAAATATGAAAAAGCAGTTCATGGTTTTTATCAAATGACAAGTAATGAAGCTGAAATAGGTTTTATAGTTTTACCAGATAAAGCTCTAGAAAATAGTAAAAAAGTAGAAAACTACTTAGTTGCTGATTATAATGATGATCCTGAAAAGATAGAGAAAATTGTTACAGATTTACTTACTAAAGGAGCATATGCTAATCATATTCTAACTATTGATACAAAATTAAATATTAAAGACTCTTCTGTTGGAATAGGAGCAGTAGTAACCTTCATTGGTCTATATCTAGGTATTGTTTTCTTAATATCTTGTGCTGCCATCCTTGCCCTTAAAGAATTATCAGAATCAAGTGACAATAAAGATAGATTTCAAATTCTAAGAAGAATAGGTGTTGATGAAAAAGACTTAAATAAAGCACTATTCAGACAAATTACTATTTTCTTCTTATTCCCATTAGCTTTAGCTATAATTCACTCTATATTTGGGATTAGGTTTTGTAATATCATTTTAGAGGATACAGGTATTACTTTCGATGTACCTGCGGTTATTACTACTGCTTTAATTATTATCCTTATCTATGGTGGCTATTTATTAGTAACCTACATGTGTAGTAAAAATATAATTAAAGAGAAGAATTAATATGAAGAAGTTATTTATTATTTTAGGTATTATCTTTCTAACATTTACTTTTATTGTCACAACTTCTAAAGAAAAAATATTAGAAAAATATAATCATACACTAGAAAGTGTTGGTGCCCTTAGACTAACCTCAACAGAAAAACTTCAAGGTACTAGAACCTTTCTAAATAATCACTACACAGGTATTTATGAAGCAACATATAATAATTATTCTGGTGAAGAATATATTTTTGGTGGTACTTCTCTAAATACTATTGAAAACATTCATATAAAAATAGTTCTAGAAAATACTACTGGAAAAATAAATATCACTCTAAACCAAAGAGGAAAGATTACAGAATTATGCCAAGAACAAAATACTTGTGAATATGATTTTTCTCTATCTTCCGGCAGTAACTATTTATCATTAAATATGAATAATTATACAGGTAATATATTTATCAGTCTCACATAAAGTCCAACTATGGACTTTTCTTTTTGTCTAACTAAAAGTGTGTTATAATAATAATAGAATTATATAAATAAGGAGAATCATATGAATTTAGAAAATAAAGTAGCTCTTATTACAGGAGGAGCAATGGGAATTGGTAGGGGAATAACTGAGACTTTCCTAAAGTATGGAGCCGAGGTAATTATCCTTGATAGTAATGAAAAATTAGGAGAAACATTAACAGAATTAAATGGAACATATCCAGGAAAAGTTTCTGGCTATATCGTTGATATTACTAAAAAAGAACTTTTAGAAAGTGTTTATCAAACTCTAAGTACAAAGTATCAATCTCTTGATATTATTGTTAATAATGCTGGAGTTTGCAAATTAGCTCCATTCAGTGAAATGACTGATGATATTAGAGATTTCCATTTTAATATCAATGTTATTGGTGCTTGGAATGTAACTAAGACTTACTTACCATTATTAAAGAAAAGTGCATCACCTGCTATTGTTAACTTATCTAGCGTAACTGGTCCAATGGTTGCAGACTCTGGCGAAGCAGCATACGCTACATCTAAAGCCGCTGTTCTAGGTATGACAAAAGCTCTTGCTATGGAACTAGCAGCCGATAATATCAGAGTAAACGCTATTATGCCAGGTTATGTTTTAACTCCAATGGTTAAGAAAATGTCTGAAGAAAGCAATCCAGAAAATCCACAATCAGTAATTGATGGAATTGCTCAAGCTATCCCTATGAAACGTTTAGCTGATCCAAAAGAAATAGGGGAGTTGGCTGCTTTCTTAGCAAGTAGTAGTTCAAGCTATATTACTGGTCAAGGAATTGTAATAGATGGCGGCTCAACGCTTCCAGAAACAATGACTATGGGAGTCTAATACAGAAGGTGTCAAATGAAACATATATTTATAATTAATCCAACTTCTGGAAAAGGTAAAGCTCTAAAAGTAGCAGATAAAATAAAAGAAGTTTGTGAACAAGAGTCCCTAGAGTATGAACTAATTTATACTAAAGGTCCTAAAGATGCTACTAAAATTGCTAGAAAGTATTTCTTCTCTAAAAATATAATTTATAGTGTTGGAGGAGATGGTACTCTAAACGAAGTAGTTAATGGCCTTGTTGGCAGTAAAAACATGCTTGGAGTAATACCAGCTGGATCAGGTAATGATTTTTATAAAAGTCTAAAAGAATTAACTGAACCGTATCCAGTAATTGATCTTGGTAAAATAAATGATCGTTACTTTATTAATATTGTAAGTATAGGTATTGATGCTGAAGTAAACGATAATGTTAACTTATTAAAAAGTAAAGTAAATCCAGATAATGTTTATAATGCTTCTTTAATTTATACTTTCTTTAAATATAAATCACCAAGTATTTCTTTCTCAATTGATGAAAAAGAAAGTTTTGGAAAATGTACAATTCTAACTGTTTGTAATGGCAAAGTCTATGGAGGTGGCTTCAAAATAGCTCCCAATGCTTCTTTAACAGATGGCTATTTTGATGTCTATTATGTTGAAAAACTAACTAAGAGTAAAATATTATTTTTAATTAGTAAACTACGTAAAGGAACTCATGAATCATCAAAGAAAGTTCATAAGAGTAATGCCACTAAAATAAAATTTGCTTGTGGTAATGAATTAGTTTGTAATGTTGATGGTGAAACAATACGTGATAAAAAGTTCTCTATCAAAATAGTTCCTCATGCTCTAACAATTTATAATGATAAAGACTTAATTAATAAATTTCTAAGTAAATAGAACCATCTAAAAAACTAAACATATACTAAATTAGATAAAGGAAACTTTATCTTTTTTTCTGCCCAAAAAATGTCGAATATTGTCTATAACTTTAAAGTAATATTTTACATAATCTTACTATACTAACTAATAGAAAATATATTTTCACCCACATTAAATTATGAAAAAGCAAAATTGTCCTAAGAAAAAGCCTAAAAAAGCTTATTTTACTTGACTTTTTGACCGAAATAGATTATTATAGTGAGCTAATTTTAGGGGTAACTGCACCTAAAAAATAAATCAGGGAGGGAAAAGAATGAAAAAACAATCTACGAAGTTTAAAGTTTTATCAATACTTTTAATAATTGTTAGTGTGTTTGGTTTTTCACGTTTTGTTACTGCTGAAGGTACTGAAGGAAAAATTGAATTAACTAAAACTGCAACTAAAGTATCTTCTCGTTTTGATGAAACTAACTTAGAAGAAGGAAGATTTGCTGATGTAACACTAAATGTCAAAGCTAATTCTTATAAAAATCAAGATACTGTTTATTCAAAACTAGATATCGTTTTAGTTCTAGACTCATCTGGTAGTATGAGCTATGGACCTGATGGTGAATATGATCAAACTACACCAAATCGTATTGAGTCTGCTAAAACAGCAGGAAAGCAATTCATCAATACTATGATGGATAAAGATGGTAACGTTCTTATTGGTCTAGTAGATTTCAGTAGTGAAGTTAACAGAACTCAAAGTCTAACAGCTAATAAAGATCAAGCTCTTGCATTTTTAGAAAAAGATTATGTAGCTGGTGGTGGAACTAATCTACAATCTGGTATTGTAGAAGCAAATGAAATATTAAAGAAAGGAAGAGCAGATGTTAAAAAGTTAGTAATCATACTAACTGATGGTATCCCAACATACTATAACTACACTGACAGATGGGGTTCAATGGTATGTGGAGCTGGAAATGATGATGCAGCTGGACCTGCATGGCAATTATCTAATGGTGGTGGTAGAAGATGTCCATCTGGCCACAATGCTATTATTCCATCAGGAGCTGCTAAAACAGCCCTAGATGCCTTAAAAGCTGCTTATACTAACGCTGATGTTTATACAATCACTTTAGGAAACGAAAGTGCAGCAGCATCAACACTTAAAAAGGTTAATCCAGAAAGAACAACAACACCTAAATATAAAAATGTAACAGCTCTAAATTATGAAGAGTTAGCAAAAGAATTTCAAACTATTGCTGAAGTTACAAAAGATGTTGTAGCTAAAAATGCTAAAGTAACTGATGTTATTCCAAAAGAATTTGAACTTACTGCAGAATCAATTACTGCATTAGAAGAAAAAGGAGTAAAAGTTACTAAAAATACAACTACTGGTGAAACAACACTAGAATGGACTATTGGAGATCTACAAGGTAATAAAGATAATAGCTTAACTTATACAGTAAAAGCTAAGGATAAATATCATGGTAGTATTTATACTAACACTGAAGCAACTTTATCTGCTGAAATAGACAAAGATAATCCATATCCAGAATATAAAGATCAAACAAATTTAAATTTAACATTTGATAAACCAACAGTTGAAATACCAGCTGTTATTAAGGATGATCATTATAATGATAGAAAACATGATTCATATAATGGTTATGAAAACACTACTATCAATGCAGTAGAAAGTATTTTAACAAATGACTTGTTAGATGAAGTAAGAGCTGATATTGCTTCTAACGCTACTAAAGTAGAAGTAGTAGATGAAGTTATAATTAATACTGATACTAACGTTGTAAAAAAAGCAAACAATACTTATACAATATCAAAAGATGGTGTTCTACAAGGAACTCTAACTATGCATGATGATGGAACATTTACATTTGATCCAAAAGATGGTATTACTGGTGAAGTAAGCTTTACATATTATGTAAAAACTACTATTAATGAATCACAAGAAATATCAGCAGTTAAGAGTGATGTAGCAAAAGTTACTTTAAATATTAAACCAAGTCCAAAAACATCAATCTCTGGTGAAAAAACATGGGATGATGCTGATAACCAAGATGGTCTAAGACCACAAGCAATTACAGTTAGATTATTCAATGGTACAGTAGAAGTTGCTAGTAAGAGAGTAACTGCTGTAAATGGTAAATGGACTTATGAATTTACAAACTTACCAAAATATGAAACAGGTCATGAAAATGATAAAAATTATTTAATTAATTACACAATCAAGGAAGACGCTGTTGAAAGTTATGAAACAACAATTAACGGTTTCAATATTGTTAACAAACATACTCCAAAATTAATTAACATTAATGTTAAGAAGATTTGGAATGATGACAATAACAATGATGGAAAACGTCCAGAATCAATAACTTTAAGATTATTTAAGGGAGAAGGAACTGCTAAAACTGAAGTAACAACAGTTACTTTAACAAGTACAGCAGCAACTACTGATTCTGCAACTTGGACTTATGAATTTACAGACTTACCTGAAAAAGAAAATGGTAATAAAATAATCTATACAGTAACTGAAGATGAAGTTACAGATTATACTGGTGAAGTAACAGGTAATATGGAAACAGGTTTCACTATTACTAATACTCACACTAATGTTACTAGAGACTTAACTATTGAAAAAATTTGGCAAGACTCTAATAACAATGATGGAAAACGTCCAGAATCAATTACAGTTAGATTATATAAATTAGTAAGACAAGATAAAATAGAAGTAGCAAATACAGCTGCTACATTAACTAGTGCTAATGCTACTTCAGAAAACAACTGGTCATATACATATAGTAATTTACCAAAATATGAAAATGGTGAAGAAATTACTTATATCGTAGAAGAAGATGAACTTGATTCTTCATTAGGATATACAACAGAATATGATTATGACAATTATAAAATCTTTAATATTTATAGAACTGAAATATTCAGTATTGAAGGAACTAAGACATGGGATGATGACAACAATCGTGATGGTCTTCGTCCAGAAACAATCGAAGTAACTTTAACTGGAAAAGTAGGAACTAAAGAAGTATATAAAGAAACTAAGACAGTATCAGAATCTGACAACTGGTCATATGAATTTACTGACTTAGCAAAATATAATGCTGGAAGCATAATTGATTATAAGATTAGTGAAAAGAATGTTGAAGGTTACAGTACAACAATTGATAACTACAACATTACAAACACTCATACACCAGAAAAAGTAACAATTACTGGTAAGAAAGTATGGGATGATGCTGATAACCAAGACGGAAAACGTCCAGAATCAATTACAGTTATTTTAAATAAAACTGTAAAAGGAGAAACTACTGAAGCTGCTAGAACAACTGTAGAAGCAGATGAAAATGGTAATTGGAACTTCACATTCGCAGATTTATTTGCTAAAGAAGATGGAGAAGATATTACTTATACAGTTGATGAAGTAACAGTAGATGGTTATACAAAGAGTATTGAAGACTATACAATTACAAATACTCATACACCAGAAACTATAAGCTACAATCTTTCTAAGAACTGGGAAGACTATGATAATAATGATGGAATTCGTCCAGAAAAGATTACAGTTACAGTTTATGCTAATGGTGAGGTAGTAAAAGCTATCGAAATAAGTGCTGCTAATAATTGGACAGCAACAACAGGAACTTTACCAAAATATAAAGATGGACAAGAAATAAGTTATTCATTTGTAGAAGATGAAGTAAAAGGTTATGAAGCAGGAGTTTCACAACCAGTTGTTGATAATGATGGAAATGTAACTATCGTTTTCACAAACTATCATGAACTTGAAACAATTGACTTAACAATCGAAAAAGAATGGGATGATGCTGGTAATAAAAATAGTCGTCCAGATTCAATCATCGTTAACGTTTTCGCTGATGGTGAACAAATCGAAACTATTGAAATAACAGCAGCAGACAATTGGAAATATACTTTAGAAGGTCTACAAAAATATAAAGATGGTAAAGAAATAGAATATACTATTGAAGAGATAAAATTAGATAACTACGTAACTAGATATGAAGGTTATAAAATAATTAACTCTTACAAAGCAACAGGAGAAATAGTTCCACCAAATACTGGAATTAAAACAACAAGCAGTAACAGTAACAATTTATATCGTGAACTTATTGTTCTTCTTCTAGGTGCTGCTAGTATAACTTATACTTTCAAAAAGAAAGAAAACTAAAATAAAAAGATTTCACTTTCAAAGTGAAATTTTTTTTGCTTTAATTTTGATTTAATAAAAGCTCTTTATACTAGCGATAGAAATTTTAAGAAAGGAGAACAAAAATGTATGATGCCAAGTTTCAAAGAGTAGAAGAAAAATATCTTTTAATTAAAAAAGAAAAAGCCGCTTTCTTAAAAATGACCAAAAGTCATTTAGAAAAAGATAAATACTTCTATAGTGAAATTCATAATATCTATTTTGATACTAAAAATAATGATCTAATTATTAATTCATTAGAAAAGCCAGTCTTCAAAGATAAATTTCGTATTCGTAGTTATAATAAACCAACTTTAGAAGATGACATTTTCTTTGAGATGAAAACTAAATATAAAGGACTAGAAGCTGAAACAATTGTGATTAATGCAGGAACTATCAATCTAGTCGCAAGTGATGATGGAATTAATGCTGCTGGTGGAGCTGATTCATCTGCTAATAATCGTCCTAATCATCAAGAAACATATAGTAAAAGTTCTCTAACTATAAATAGAGGAATAATTATAGTAAGTGGACCAACAAGTAATGGTGATGGAGCCCTAGATTATGATGAAACCTTTGAAATAACAGCTGGAGAATTACTTGCTTATGGATCAAGTGGTATGGCTCAAGGTATCAGTAATACATCAACTCAATATGGTTTCCTAATTAATTTAAGCACAACCTACCAAGCTTCATCAAAAATAACTCTTGTTGATAGTGATGGTAATGAAATATTTACTCATACTACTAATAAAGCATTTTCATCTGTTGCATACAGTTCTCCTAAACTTCAAGAAGGTGGAACCTATACTTTAAAAATAAATGATAAAGTTATTGAATCATTTACTCTTAACAATATCTCTTCAACATATGGAAATTCTAATAGATTTGGAAGACGTTAAATAACTATCATTTATTCTTAACTTCATGCTATAATTAAAGTGAAAGTAGGGAAGTATATGAATAAAATTGCTATCATACCAGCATACGAACCAGATGAAAAAATGTTATCTCTCTTAAAAGAGTTAAAAGAAAATAACTATGAAATAATTGTCATAGATGATGGAAGTGGGCCTTCCTATAAAAAAATCTTTGCTGAAGCTAAACAATATGCTCATCTATTAGTACACGAAGTCAATAAAGGAAAAGGTGCAGCTCTAAAAACTGCCTTTTCCTATATTGAAAAGCATTATAAAGAATACTATATTGTAACTCTAGACTGTGATGGCCAGCATCGTATTAAAGATGCTAATAAATTATTAAAATACTTAGAGACTCATCCTAAAGAATTAGTTTTAGGTAAACGTCTAAGAGGAGAGAAAACTCCTCTTCGTAGTAAATTAGGTAACTCTATCACTAGAGCAGTCTATCGTCTAATTACTAGAGTAGATGTCTATGACACTCAAACAGGTTTAAGAGCCTTCACAAATGAACTAATGCCTTATATGTTAAATGTACCAGGTGAACGTTTTGAATATGAAATGAACATGCTTTTGTATTGCCCTAAAAATAATATAAAGATAACTGAAATTGAAATAAAGACTATTTACTTTAATAATAACTCTAAGTCTCATTTTAATACCGTCAAAGACTCTCTAAGAATTTATAAACAAATATTTAAATTCTCTTGTTCATCTTTAATTAGTTTCTTAGTAGACTATGCTTTATTTATTATTTTTAATTTGCTTTTTCAAAATATTTTACCTGCTAACATTTTAGCCCGAGTATTCAGTTCTGCCTTAAACTACAATTTAAATAAGAAACTAGTATTTTCTAAAAATAATAAATATTCACTTTTAAAATATTATGCCTTAGTAGTAATAATTCTTTTACTAAATACTTTGCTTCTAGAACTATTTGTTAAAACTCTACTTATGAATGAGTTCCTAGCTAAAGTAATTGTTGAAATCCTATTATTCATTTTAAGCTATATAGTTCAAAGAATCTATGTCTTCAAGGAAAAAGACTAGTTCTTGAAAAAAGAAATAGAATATGGTAGTATATAACCGAGGAGTGATAATATGCGTATAAATTTTAATCATGTCATCATGTATAAAGATATTATCACACCTAGCATCTAAAACTAAAACAAAATAGATGCGGGTGTGAGTTTTCGTGGTGCCTGCATCTGTATAATGTATGTGACTATACAGATGGTTGTATAGTCTTTTTTTTGAAAGGATGCGATAATATGATCGAAATAGGATTAAATAAAATTAGTAAAAATTATGGCTTTGAACAAGTTTTAAAAGATATAAGTTTTGAAATAAAAACAGGTGAAAGAGTAGCTTTAGTAGGCGATAACGGATCAGGCAAAACGACAATATTAAATATAATTAGTAAAAATATTAATGCTGACTCAGGTGTAATTTCTATTAGAAAAAATGCCGTAGTAGGATATTTAAAACAAATACCCGATAACTTGAAAGAAGATTTAACGGTTAAAGAACTTCTTTATCAAAATACTAAAGACTTGATGAAATTAAAAGAACGTCTAGATTCTTTAGAAGAAAAAATAACTAACGCAACTGAAAAAGAAGTAGAAAAATTAATTGTAAAATACTCTAATCTTCAAACAGATTTCATTAACATGGGTGGTTATGAGATAGATGCCAATGTTGAAAAAGTAATTAAAGGTTTTAAAATAAACAAAGAATTATTAGAGAGAAACTTTAATAGTCTCTCAGGTGGCGAAAAAACAATTATTTCTCTTGCCTCTATCATTATAGCTAAACCAGATATTCTTCTTTTAGATGAACCAACAAACCATCTTGATATTGACACTCTAGAATGGCTAGAAGAATATTTAAGAAACTATAAAGGAACAGTTTTAATGGTTTCTCATGACCGATACTTTTTAGATGCTGTATCTACTAAAACAATTTTAATAGAAAATGGTAATGCAATTATTTTTCATGGTAATTATACTTATTACTTAAAAGAAAATGAAGCACGTATCTTTAAAGAGTTCAAAGATTATAAAGACCAACAGAAACAAATAAAAGCTATGGAAGAATCCATTAAACGTTTAGAAGAGTATGGAGCAATTGCTAAAAACGAAATGTTCTTTAAAAGAGCAGAAAATATTCGTAAACGCCTAGAAAGAATGGACAAGCTAGAAAAACCACAAACTAAGAAAGCACTACCTCTAGAATTTTCTGGTACTAGATCTAGTAAAAAAGTTCTTTCTCTAACAAATATAAATATTTCATTTCCAGAAAAGAACTTATTAGAAAATGCTTCACTAGATATTATGGCTAATGAAAAAGTTTGTTTACTTGGACCAAATGGTTGTGGTAAATCTAGTTTAATAAAATATATTCTTAAATATTTAAATGAAAAAGAGACTAATTTAAAGGTTGGTTACATTTCTCAAGAATTATTCTTCTCTCACCCTGAAAGAACAATCTTTGAAGAAGCACGTGCCTCATACATAGGTGAAGATTCTCATCTACGTGCGGCACTATCTAAATTTCATTTTTATGGAGACAATATTTATAAAAGAATTAAAAATCTATCAGGAGGCGAAAAAGTTCGTCTGAAATTATTTTTACTTATGCAAGAAAACATTAACTTTTTAATATTAGACGAACCAACCAATCATATTGATATTGAAACAAAAGAAATATTAGAGACATCTCTCAATAATTATCCCCATACCATTCTCTTTATTTCTCATGACCGTTACTTTATCAATAATGTTGCGACTAGAGTTATTTATTTTAGTAATAAAAGTCTTAAAACAACTCCAGGTAATTATGAAGATTATAAAAGAGTAAGAAATTTTAAGTAAAAAATTAGATAGATATAGAAAAACGAAAGGAAAATAGTATGGAAACAGAGATTAGATTTTATTATTCAATAGAAAGTAAAGATACTGTTATAAACTACCTTAAAAAGTTTGAGAAATTAACTTTTAAAGGACGCTTTTATGAATGCACAGATCAATATAATCATCCTATGAAAAAATATGATTTTTATAGGAAAGAGATTGATGGACGTTTTAGAGTTAGAAAGACAATAGGGGACAATATCTCAAAATGTATGATTACATGGAAAAGAAGATTAAAAGAAAATGTTAAGGAATTAATACATCAAGAAGAAGAAATAGAAGTATCTATAAATCCTGAAGAATATGATAAATTGTGTTCTTTATTAGAAGAAGTAATACATTTAAGCATCGTTGAAAGTTATGAAAGATATCGTTCTATCTTTAGTAATGAAGATATTGAAATAGTAGTAGATGAATACCCATTTGGATTATGCGTGGAAATAGAAAATAAAAGTAAAACTAAAGATGCAGAAACAGTTATAAAAGAATGGTTAAGTAAATTAAAATTAGATATAAATGAAGCTTATAGATTATCTTGGGATGATAAGTACGCTGAATTATGTAAAGAACAAAATAAAGAAATATATAATGTTGTTAGGTTTGATAAAGATATGCCAAAAATTTCAACTGAATTCAGTATGCACTAAAAATCTAGATAAACTAACTTACTAACTAAACTGGTCAACACTTATGTGTTGGCTTTTTTATTATTTAAAAACTATATATTTCATGAAAGTACTTCTTTTTTCATTTTTTAGAACATAAATATCAATAGGTGAAAGTATGTTTTACAAAAAAATAGATGAACGTATAAAAGTATTATTTCTCATTATGTTAATTCTTTTTGTTTTTATTATTCTACGTGTCTTTTACATTCAAATATTTGACTACAAAAAACTAAATAGTTTTGCTTCAAGTATATGGAGTAGATCCCTTCCACTAGAGGCAGATCGTGGCCTTATCTTAGACCGAAATGGTGTAGTTCTAGCTGATAACCTAACCACAACTTCATTAGTTCTTGTTCCAGGACAAATCAAAGATAAAGAGAAAACAACTAAAGCTTTAGCTGAAGTTTTAGGAACTTCTTATGATGACATGAAAAAACATGTCTACAAAAATATTTCTATTGAAAGAGTCCATCCAGAAGGAAGACGTCTTTCCTTTGATGTAGCTGAAAAAATATCAGCTTTATCTTTAGATGGTGTTTACCTCGTAAAAGAATCTAAAAGATATTATCCATATGGCAACTTATTATCACATACCTTAGGCTATGTCGGAATTGATAATCAAGGGTTATCAGGACTAGAACTAAAATATGATTCTTATTTAACTGGTAAGAGTGGAGCTATAAAATATTTTTCTGATGCCAAAGGTAACAAATTAAACATGTCCTCATCCTATATAGCACCAGAAAAGGGACTGGACATTAGTTTAACCATTGATATAAACATTCAAAAATCTATTGAAAGAGAACTAGATAACATAATTGATATGTTTAGTCCTGATATGACTTTAGCAATCGCTATGAATCCCAAAACAGGCGAAATATTAGGTATTTCCTCTAGACCAGATTATGATCCAAACTCATATCAAAACTACACTCAAGAAGTTCTAAGCCGTAACTTACCAGTCTGGTCATCATATGAGCCAGGTTCTACTTTTAAAATTATTACTATGTCTTCTGCCATCGAAGAAAAAGTAGTAGATATTTATAACGATCATTTCTATGACTCCGGTAGTGTTCGTGTAGATGGCTCAACATTAAGATGTTGGAAATCAAAAGGACATGGGGATCAAACTTTCTTACAGGTATTAGAAAACTCTTGTAACCCAGGATTTGTGAGATTAGGTCAATTATTAGGCAAAGAACGTTTATTCTCATATATTGACAAATTTGGTTTTGGCGAAAAAACAGGTGTTGATTTAAGTGGTGAAGGAACAGGTATAATCTTTCCTCTTAATAAAGTAGGAAATGTTGAACTAGCCACAACTGCTTTTGGACAAGGAGTATCTGTAACTCCTATTCAACAAGTAACAGCCGTTTCCGCTGTAGTTAATGGTGGCTACCTATATAAACCTTATATCGTTAAAAATATCCTTGAAAGTAACACTAACACCATCATTAAAGAAACAAATAAAGAACTAGTCAGAACTGTCATTAGTAGTGAAACTTCTTCCATTATGCGTCATGCCTTAGAAAGTGTCGTTGCTAAAGGAGGAGGAAAATCTGCCTACATTGAAGGCTACCGTGTAGGTGGTAAAACCGGAACAGCTCAGAAAGTAGAAAATGGTCACTACCTTGTTGGTAACTATATCATGTCCTTCATGGCTGTTATGCCTTCAAATGATCCAGAAGTAGTTCTCTATCTAGCTATCGATAATCCTAAAAACACAGCTCTTTTATCAAGTTATACCACAACTCCTATTGCAAGAAGAATTCTCCTAGATATTATTGATGCTCTAGATATAAAACCTCAAGATGAAGGCCTAGAAAAAGAACGGGAATGGACCGATAAATTAACATATGAAGTTCCAAATGTCGTAGGTATGTCTGTTTCTGATGCTAAAAAACTACTTGTTAACTTCACAATTGAATATACTGGTACTGGAGAGACCGTTGTTTCCCAGTCTCCTGATCCTAAAACAAAACTAGAAGATAAGAAAGTGGTGAGACTATTACTTGGATAGCTCTAGGCATTTTAATAAATGTCATAACAATCTATGCTTACTACAAAAAGTGTAAATAAATAGTAAAAAGTTTGAAAAAAATCAAACTTTTTTTTCGCCATTTTTCTTATCTTTTTTCTTTATAAACTTCTTTCTCTATTTACTTTCTCTTTTTATCTGATATAATTATCTTAGATAATAAGGATGACTTATTATACTAATAAAGAAGGGAGAAAAAAGAATGAGTAGTATTCATGTAACAAGTGAAATTGGAAAGTTAAAAAAAGTTTTACTTCATCGTCCTGGAAACGAATTATTAAATTTAACACCAGATACTTTGAGTGAATTACTTTTTGATGACATTCCATATTTGGAAGATGCTCAGAAAGAACATGATGCTTTTGCGCAAGCTCTAAGAGAGAATGGAGTAGAGGTTGTTTATCTAGAAGATTTAGTCGCAGACGTTATTAAAAATAATGAAGTTCGTACTAGATTCATTAAACAATTCATTAAAGAAGCTGGTATCCATACCATTAAATATCGTAATCTAGTTTATAATTTCTTAGATGATATCAAAGATCCAAAACAACTCGTGTTACAAACAATGGAAGGCATCCAAATAAAAGATCTACCAGCTCATAAGAGAGATGTTGAAAAGACTCTTGTTGATCTAGTTGATGAACCAGAGAAGTTTATTGCTGCTCCTATGCCTAACTTATATTTCACTAGAGATAATTTTGCTAGTGTAGGTGAAGGTGCTAACTTAAACCATATGTATTCTGTAACTAGAAATAGAGAGTGTATTTATGCTGAATATGTTTTCAAATATCATAAAGACTACAAAGAGACACCTTTGTACTATAACAGAGGTTATCACTGGCATACTGAAGGTGGCGATGTTCTAAACATCAATGATCATATAGTTGCTATTGGTATTTCTCAAAGAACTGAAGCAGCAGCAATCGATCAAATTGCTAAAAACTTCTTCAAGGATGAGACTTGCAAAATTGATACAATTTTAGCATTCAATATTCCTGTATCAAGAGCTTTTATGCATTTGGACACAGTATTTACACAAATAGACAAATATACATTTACATACCATCCTGGTATTTCTGACACTCTACAAGTATATGAAATTACTGAAGGATATGATCCAACAACTTATGAAGATTTAAATGTTAAAGAAGTAACTGGTTCACTATCAGAAATTCTAGAAAAATATTTAAATCATCCAGTAACGCTTATTCCATGTGCTGGTGGCGATAAAGTAGCTTCAGAAAGAGAACAATGGAATGATGGTTCAAATACTTTATGTATTGCTCCAGGTGTTGTAGTTGTCTACGATCGTAACAACGTAACTAATCAAGTATTACGTGACGCTGGTCTAAAAGTAATTGAAATACATGGTGCTGAACTAGGGCGTGGCCGTGGTGGTCCAAGATGTATGTCTATGCCATTAGTAAGGGAGGACGTTGAATGGTAAGCTTAAAAGGAAGAGATTTCCTAAAACTTTTGGATTATACTCCAGAAGAAATTAGACATCTATTAGATGTTGCAATTGAATTAAAAAGAAAGAAACATAATGGTGAGCCACATCGTTATCTAGAAGGCAAACAAATTGCAATGATCTTTGAAAAAGATTCAACTAGAACAAGATGTGCTTTTGAAGCAGGTGCTCATGATTTAGGTATGCAAGCTACTTATTTGGGACCAACAGGATCTCAAATGGGTAAAAAAGAAACAATCGAAGATACTGCACGTGTCTTAGATAAAATGTATGATGGTATTGAATATCGTGGCTTTGGTCAAGATATAGTAGAAAGCCTAGCTAAGTATAGTAAAGTACCAGTATGGAATGGTTTAACGAATGAATTCCATCCAACACAAATGTTAGCTGATGTTATGACTATTCAAGAAGAATTTGGTTCTTTAGAAGGTCGTAAATTAGTATTTTGTGGTGATGCTAGAAACAATGTTGCTAACTCTTTAATGGTAGTTAGTGCTAAACTTGGAATGCATTTTGCTTGTTGTGCTCCAAAAAATTTATGGCCAGAAGAAACTCTAGTTGCTGAATGTCGTAAAATTGCAGAACAAACAGGAGCTACAATTACTATGACAGAAGACATTATGGAAGGCACAAAAGACGCTGATGCTATCTATACAGACGTTTGGGTATCAATGGGAGAAAAAATGGAATTATGGCAAGAAAGAATTAATCTTTTAAAACCATATCAAGTTAATATGGCAGTAATGAATAATGCTAAAGAACATGCCATCTTCCTACATTGCTTACCTTCTTTCCACAACAATGAGACAACAATAGGTAAAGAAATCGAAGAAAAATTTGGAATTAAAGAAATGGAAGTTACAGATGAAGTATTTGAATCTAGTAAGTCTCGTGTCTTCGAAGAGGCTGAAAACAGACTACATACTATTAAAGCTGTAATGTTGGAGACTTTAAAAGATGAGTAAAATTGTTATTGCATTAGGTGGTAATGCATTAGGAAAAAACCCTGATGAACAACAAATAGTAATTGAAAAAACAGCAAAACATCTAGTCGACATCATTGCTTCAGGAAATGAAGTAGTAATAACTCATGGTAATGGACCACAAGTTGGTATGATCTATGAGTCAATGAAAGACGAAAATGTTCCATTTGCTGAAAGCGGAGCAATGTCTCAAGGATATATTGGTTATCAGTTACAACAAACACTAAAAGATGAATTAGAAAAGCGCGGTATCAAAAAGAGTGTTGTTACTGTTGTAACTCAAGTAGAAGTAGATCCAAAAGACCCTGCTTTCCAAAATCCAACTAAACCAATTGGAGAATTTTTAACTAAAGAAGAAGCTGAAGCAAAAAGAAGAATTGATAAAGCTGTATACAAAGAGGATGCTGGTAGAGGATATCGTAAAGTGGTAGCTTCTCCAAAACCAAAGAAAATTCTTGAGTTAAATACAATTGAAAAATTAATGAGTGAAGGAACAATTGTTATTGCATGTGGAGGTGGTGGAATTCCAGTAGTTAGAACTAAAACAGATGGCTATGAAGGAATTGATGCTGTAATCGACAAAGACAGAACAAGTGCTTTACTTGCTCAGGAAATAAATGCTGATAAGTTATTAATTTTAACAGACGTTGAAAAAGTTAGCCTTAACTATAAAAAGGAAAATGAAAAACAAGTTGCTAAGATGTCTGTAGCAGAGGCTCGTGTTGCTATGAGAAATGATGAATTCAAAGAAGGTAGCATGTTACCAAAAGTAGAAGCTGCAACAGAATTTGTTAAAGCAACTGAACATGAAGCAGTTATTTCTTCATTAGATAAAGCTAAAGATGCTTTAGAAGGAAAGAATGGTACTTTAATCTATAAGGATCAAGTAAAGAAAGAGCCTGAAAAGAAACGTGTATCTTTCTCATTAAGTGCCTTTACAATTATCTTATTATTAATATTTATATTAGCCCTAATAACTCACTTATTACCAACTGCTATCATGGATAATGAAGAGTTAGTAAATGGTAGTGGAGTTGTAGGAGCTACATTATCACAAACTTTATTAGCACCAGTTCAAGGTTTTGGTGATGCTATTGATATTTGTGTATTTATCTTAATTTTAGGTTCGTTCTTAAAAGTTGTTAATTCCACTAACGCTATTGAGACTGGAATTCAAGTTTTAATTAAAAAACTACATGGTCATGAATTAGTATTAATTCCAATTCTTATGACTTTATTCTCAATTGGTGGAACAACATATGGTATGTTAGAGGAGACTGTTGGTTTCTATGCTTTACTTGCTGCTACAATGGTAGCTGCTGGTATGGACACAATAGTTTCATCTGCCATAGTTCTTTTAGGAGCTGGTTCTGGTGTTTTAGGATCAACTGTTAATCCATTCGCGGTAGGTGTTGCAGTTGATGCTGCTAAATCAGCACTACCTGAAGGAACTGTAATAAGTCAAGGTACAATTATTGGACTTGGTACTGTATTATGGTTAACAACATTAGTTATTTCTATATTATTTGTAGTAGCTTATGCTAAGAAAGTAATTAAGAAAAAAGGTTCAACTATTTTAAGTATTCAAGAACAAAAAGCTATGGAAGCAACTTATGGTGAAGATGGTATTGATAAAGATGTAAAATTAACTGGTAAACAAAAAGTTACTTTAATCTTATTTGCTTTAACTTTCGTAATCATGATTATTAGTTTCATTCCATGGGAAGACTTTGGTATCACATTCTTTGCTGATACTCCAATTATTAACCTTGCATGGTTAGCTGGTTGTCCAATAGGACAATGGTATTTCCAAGAAGCAACTTTATGGTTCTTAATCATGACTATCATAATTGCTATTGTTAATGGTATGAAAGAAAAAGAGATCGTTGACAAAATAGTAGATGGTGCTGATGACATGGTTGGCGTAATTTTAATTATTGCCGTAGCACGTGGTGCTTCAATCTTAATGAAAGAAACATACTTAGATAATTATCTAATTTACAACGTTGCTGAAATGTTACAAAAAGTACCTAAAGGTGTATTTGCACCATTAAATTATATTTTCCATACAATCTTATCAGTACTAGTACCATCAAGTAGTGGTCTAGCAACATTATCTGCTCCAATTATGGCTCCACTTGCACATGAAGTAGGATATAGCGTTGAAGCAACATTAATGGGTATGGTAGCTGCAAATGGTTTTGTAAACTTATTTACACCAACTTGCGGAGCTATTATGGGAGGTTTAGCATTAGCAAAAGTAGAATATACATCATGGATTAAATGGGCTATGAAAGTATTAATTACAATCTTCGTAGTAAATATAATCGTTCTTACAGTTGCAATGTTAATTTTATAAGAGTTCAAATAGAGAGTTCGCTAAATGCGAACTTTTTCTTTTATAAAATAGTTTAATTACTGATATTATCGTAAAAATTACTACAAAAGATGAAAAAGGAAGTTTTCAAATACTTCCTTTTGTGTTACTATTATAATAGGTGAGACGATGAAAAAAAGAGTAGTACCCATCATATTGATGGTCGTAGTTTTATTTACTTTCTTCTTAAGCACTATTCCTAATGTAGCAGCTTCAGAAGATGAATTAATTTTAGTAACGGAAGCTGGTTTTGCCCCTTATGAATATTACTCTTCTGGTAAAGTAGTAGGAGTAGACATTGATATTGCTAAAAAGATAGCAAAAAAACTAAACAAGAAATTAGTAATCAAAGATGTTGCTTTTGACTCCATTATTAGTGAAGTAAAAACAGGCAAAAGTGATTTAGGTGCGGCAGGTATTTCCTATACTAAAGAACGTGCTAGAGAAGTAGACTTTACAGATAATTATGCTTCTTCCAAACAAGTTATAATTATTAAAAGTTCTACCAATATCACTTCTCCTAGTACCTTAAGTGGTAAAGTTGCAGTTCAACTTGGAACAGTAGCCGATACTTATCTTACGGAAAACTATCCAGATATTACAATTATCCGTGAAAAGAAATTTTTAGCTGCTATTGAAGACTTAAAAAATGATAAAGTAAATGCTGTTGTTATGGATGAATTACCAGCCAAAAAGCTCATTACTTCAAATATGAAAATATTAGATGAACCATTAGTAGTAGATAACTATGGAATGGTAGTCGCTAAAGGTAATCAAGAACTACTTGATGCTTGTAACGAAACAATCAAAGAAATGAAAAAAACTGGTGAAATTGATAAATTAATTCTTTCACATATGGGTATTGAA
Source organism: uncultured Bacilli bacterium (assembly GCA_934162125.1). Lineage (GTDB taxonomy): Bacteria > Bacillota_I > Bacilli_A > RF39 > UBA660 > CAG-877. The sequence goes on along the minus strand of CAKPHU010000001.1, from coordinate 198,129 downwards.
ACAATTGAAAATGAACATCAAACTCTTATAGATAGATTTTATAATACAGTTATTTATGATGGCCGATATAAATATATTTTAGAAGGTCTAGCAAATACTTTGATAATTGCTTTAGGTGCTGTTATCTTAGGAGTTATTCTAGGAACACTTTTAGCTCTAATTAGAAACTATCATGAAAATACTAATAAACTAAAAATTTTAAACTTATTAGCTAAATTCTATATAACCGTAATTAGAGGTACTCCAAGTATTCTTCAATTAATGATAATTTATTATGTAATCTTTAGGACAACATCAATCAATATTGTTCTAGTTGGAATCTTAGCCTTTGGAATGAACAGTGCTGCTTATGTAGCTGAAATAATTAGAGCTGGTCTAAATTCCGTAGATAAAGGTCAAAAAGAAGCCGGAGCAGCTCTAGGATTAGATTATAGGAAAGTAATGACTTATATTGTTTTTCCACAAGCTCTAAAAAATATTCTTCCTGCTTTAGGTAATGAATTTATTACTCTAGTAAAAGAAACATCAGTAGGTGCTTATATTGGCATAGTTGAATTAACTAAAGCCAGTGATATCATTGCATCTCGTACTTATGACTATTTCTTCCCATTAATTCTAATTGCACTTATTTATTTAGCTATTACATATGGTCTAAGTAAACTAGTAAGTCTAATGGAAAAGAGGTTAAATAATGTTAGAGGTTAAAAATTTAAAAAAATCTTTTGGTAATAAAAAAGTTTTAAAAGGAATAAGTTTTAATGTTTCAAAAGGGGATGTAATAGGTATCATTGGACCATCAGGTTGTGGTAAATCAACTCTTCTAAGATGTCTAAATTTATTAGAAATTCCTACTTCTGGTACAATTATCTTTGAAGGTAAGAAAATGAATTACTATCATAATTTACCAGCTACTCGTCAAAAAATAGGTATGGTTTTTCAATCATTTAATTTATTTAATAATATGACTGTCTTAGAAAACATTATTTTAGCTCCAACTAAATTAGATCTTTTAACTAAAGAAGAAGCAACAAAGAAAGCAAACGAATTTCTAAAGAAAATTGATCTCTTAGATAAAAAAGATTCTTACCCAGACGAATTATCTGGTGGTGAAAAACAACGTATTGCCATTGTTAGAGCTCTTCTAATGGAACCAGATCTTATGCTTTTTGATGAACCAACATCAGCTCTAGATCCAGAAATGATTGGTGAAGTAACTGATTTAATGCGAGAAATCGCTTTAGGTGGTATGACTATGATAGTTGTCTCTCATGAAATGAATTTTATTAAAAATTTTACTACTAAAGTAATTTTTATGGATGATGGTAAAATTATTGAAGAAAATACACCTGAAGAATTATTTAATAATCCTAAAGATAAAAGATTAAAAGAATTCTTATCAAAAGTAAATGAAAATTAAGGCTGTAAAAGGCCTTTTAATTTTCGAAAAAAACTTTAAATAAATATATTTCATGATAAAATAATAATGGTGATACTAATGAATGAAGATCGTGGCGCGAAGGGTGGTTACAACGATTTAAGAAGAACTTTTATTTTACAAAAAAGAAATAAAGAAACTTCTGATCAAGAGCTACAAGAATTAGAAGCACAAGTAAAAAAAGATAATATCAAAAGAGCTCTTGTTGTTTTCCCTTTAGTTCTAACTGGAACTATGTTAAAAGAACTAGTTGATAACTGTACTGAACACAAAATAAATAAATTTAATTTTGCTTCCGCAACTAAAAAAGTAAAAATTCAAAAAAAGTCTGCAGAAAAAGTAGAAATATCCCTTCCTCAAGACTTTAAGCTAAGTGAATTTACCAAAGAAAATAAAGATTATCAAGTAGAAATTTCCATTCCTAAAGAAGCAAATCTTCCTTTAGAAAAAAACTTAGTATCAAAATATCAAGATTATCTAGAATCAATCTATCTTGAATATCAAGAATTAAAAACAGATTATGAAATACTAGAAGCTAACTACGAAAATGTTTATGAAAAGAAAGAATTAGAAGAACTCCTTGCTAAAATGAAATTACTTCTAAATAAACTAGAGGAACTTCAAAATAAAATAGAAGCTAATAGTTCCCTAAAAGAAACAAGTAGAGAACTTTATGACTTAGTAAATGAATATTTAGAAAACTTTTCTTCAGAAGAGTTAAATGCCGTTTTAAAAGATTCAGATTTATATCAAAGTCTTTCTTCTAAAATAACTGAACTAGAGCAGAAGAAAGATTCTCTAGATAATAAATTAGAAGATAAAAAAGAACAGTTAAATATTGATTATGAAAAGTTTGATAAAACAAAAAAAGATTATGAAGACCTATATCTTTATCATAAAGATTTGATTACATTTGCTCGTGAACAAGAACAAGTTGCATATAATTTAAGAGAACAAGTAGCAAACTCTACAGAACTTGTTAAACACACTGAAACACATTTAAGATATCTAAGAAATAACGCTAATCGTCTTAGAAACTTAACTACGGCCACACTTTTAGCACCAGGACCTACTGGTATCAAAGCTGTTGCCCTAGGAACAGTTATGTACTTAAATGCTATGAATAGTCTTCTTCATCCTCAAGTTGAAACAACAACCTATACAACTTTAGAAACTAAAGATTATGAGTCATCCATAGTAGCAGCTCTAAATACTATGAATGATTCTATTGATACATTAAAAAGTACTACAGCTAAAGTTTCATCTATGATTGCCTACTTAGAAAAAGAGTATAAAGATTATTTTGATAATGTCAAAGAACTAAAAGAATTATTAGAAAATTTAAAAGAAATAGAAACTTCTCTTTATCTTAAAGAAGAAGAATTAACAAAGATAAAAAAAGAAGAAGAAATAACTTTAAAAGCAAATAATGCTAAAGTAAAGGTTTTAACTAATGATTAGTTTGTCAAGTTATGTCTAAATTTATCTATTTTTTCATATTGTTTAAGCTAATATGATATAATATCTTAATAGAAATGGAGTGAAAATATGCTATTACTAACAAAAGCAATTTTTGCTATAATGGTAGGCTTTATAGCCTCAGCAATCTTAGGTTTATTTTTAGTACCATGTTTAAAAAAATTACATCTAGGTCAAAAAATAAGTATCTTCGTTGGAGAATCACATCGTAAAAAAGAAGGAACTCCAACTATGGGAGGACTAATTTTTATTGTACCTACAATTATTGCTACAGTGGCCTTAGTTTTAATGGGAAAAGTATCTTATACTTCTAATTTAGGTATTGTTCTCTTAGTATTTTTAGGCTATGCCTTAATTGGTTTCCTTGATGATTTTTTATCAATTAAAAAAGGTAATAATGAAGGACTTACAACTTATCAAAAATTATTTATGCAAGTTTTAATTGCCATAGGTTTCTTCTATATTTATATGCGTAGTGGTGGTCAAACTGCATGGGTAGTTGGAACACTTCATATTGATCTTGAAATGGGCTGGCTCTATGGTCTATTCATTCTTTTTGTTTTAGTTGGAGCATCTAATGCTGTTAACTTAACAGACGGTCTAGATGGTCTAGCTGGAGGCTTATCAGCTATTGCTTTTATTGCTTTCAGTTTAATTTCTTTAATGGTTGGTTTTGAAGATATTGGTATCTTTAGTTTAATTCTTGTAGGTAGCTTATTAGGTTTCTTAATCTACAATACGCATCCTGCCAAAGTATTTATGGGTGACACTGGTTCTCTTGCTCTAGGAGCTGCTATGGGAGCTATTGCTATTCTTACACATCGTGAATTAACTCTTTTAGTAGTAGCAGGTGTCTTCGTTATTGAAACTTTAAGTGTTATACTTCAAACATTTTGGGTAACAGTTTTTCATAAAAAATTATTTTTAATGACTCCAATTCATCATCATTTTGAAAAACTAGGTTGGCAAGAAACAGATATTGTTAAATTGTTTTGGGTATGTGGCTTAGTATTATCAATGGCTGGTATTATTTTTGGAGTATGGTTATAAGACTATTTTAGTCTTTTTTTTCTAGAAAGAGGTAAATATGGAAAACAATGATGAGAATAAAATTTTAAAAATAGATTATGAACTAAAAACAGTAGAGGAACTAGAAAAAATTTTAAAAAGTCCTCAAGTAAATCAAGTTGAAAAAGAAGGATTTAATGGACCAATAAGTAAGGGATTATATGGTACAGAAGGTCTTGTAGTTGTAGACTATCCATACTATTCAGCAAATTACAAAGGTCTCTTATTAATATCAAGTGAACGCAAAGGCAATGCCAGTCATTTAACTTTTATCGTAAATGACGCTATAAAGGACTTAGATAGAGTAAAAGAACTTGCTGGTGCCCTAGAAGTAGATCTTAGCCAACTAAAGGAAATAAGTATTAAAGATGATTATCAAACAAATCCTTATGGTTTTGACAACAAAGTAAAAATGCGGTTTGCTGATGGTAAAATGACTAAAGTTGTTTTTTCTAAAGCTGCTACCCCTGCCGAAATAACAGAAATTATGCAGAGTATTGCTGATTCTGGTTTTACTCCTGAATTAATAGAATGGCACTGTGAAAATAGAACTTACCCTGATCTTGATAAACTAGTAGATTTAAATAAAAAATATCAGTTATCAATAGATTATGGTAGTTGCTACAAAACAGATGCTGATAGTTATTTAGGTATGCGTAGTACCATTGACTATTATAAAGACTTAATAAATACTGCCGACTTATCCCCAGTTGAAAAATTAATGTATGCTTATGATTTAATTAAATCATATTCTTATAATGAACAAGTATCCAGCAGTTCCACCCCTAGAAATATTCCAGATATTATTGCTACTGGCCAAATAGTTTGTGTTGGTTATAGTGAATTTTTAAAACAATTATTAGAAGAAGTTGGTATTAAAGCTACTATAGTTTCCGCAACTATTATAAGAGATGACAAAACTGAATATCATGCACGTAACTTTGTTAGAATAGATGATGATAAATATGATATTCATGGTATTTATGCTCTAGATTCAACATGGGATAGTAATAAGAAACATTTAACTGTTGTGGAAGATAAAGAAGGAGAAGAAGTTATTCGTTATAATCCTCTTGAAACAGATACAGTTAAAAAAGATTATGATGGCCTAACTTTATATCAAAACTTCTTAGTACCAATAGAAGAATATACTAAAAGGTATCCTAATGAAGTAATACCAGGTCTAGCTCGTTATGGTATCATGTCTTGTTATCCAGAACAAACATATCTTGGACTTGAATCATCTTTCTATGCTGATAAAACCCCAGAAAATATCGATAATCTAACTGAAGAAAATCTTAAAGAACTATTTGGCAAAAAAGAAATAGATAGTGAAGTAAAAACTTATATGTCTGCTAGAAAGCCATCTCTTGAAACATTCCAAGAAGTCTTAAGAACAGTTAGAACAGCAGAAGGCTATACTTCAACATCGCTAGAACAAAATATTTCAGACACTATCGAACTAAATAGAATGTTAGATACTTCTTATAACAAGCATGAAACATTCTTTCAACCAAAAGCTAAGTAAATTGACATCTTTAACGAAAAAAATATATATAAATAATAACTAATAAATGTTATTATAAAAATAGGTGATTACAATGAATATTAATAAAACGGAATTGTATACAAAATTATCAGAAGCTAAGAAAAAAGCTCTAAAAATTTTCTGGCTAAGTGCTGGTACAATAGGTGGTATATCTATACCCTTAATAATTTATCTTAGACAACCAGTTTTTCTAATCTTTGTAGTATTAATAATTATCGTAATATCTGCCGTTACCAACAAAAACTATTCTAAAATTTATAAAAAAGAATTAGTTGCTCCAGCATTATCTGAAATATTTACTGATGTAGTTTATACTCCTGAAAAAGGTATACCAAGTTCTGTACTTGCTAACACATCTATGATTTATACTGGAGATTCTTATACAACAGAAGACTATGTTTCTGGCAAATATAAAGATATTAAATTTAGTTCTGCTGACATTGATATCCAAGAACAACATACTGATAGTGATGGTAATACAACTTATGTAACTATCTTTAAAGGTCAATGGATGATCTTTGATTTCAACAAACCATTTAAGTCCGATCTTCTCTTATATGAAAGAGGAATTGCCATTGCTAGACGTGGTCATCGTAAAAATGAAAACAATTTTGAAAAAGTAGAAATGGAAGACATCAGTTTTAATAAAAAGTTTACAGTATATGCTCGTAATTCTCTAGAAGCTTTCTACTTATTAACTCCAAACACTATGGAAAAGATAAAGAAACTAAAAGAGTCTTTATCAGGTGGCCTAATATTTTGTTTTCATAATAATGAACTACATATTGGCCTAAATAATTATAAAGATCTATATGAAGGAAATATGTTTCGTAAACTCGATATTGAGAAAGAAATAGAATTAGTAAATGAACAAATGAAAATAATTACTAATTTTATTGATATATTAGATCTAGATAATGATCTATTTAGAAGGGAGGTGTAACATGATAGCTGTATATATTATTTTAGGACTTCTTCTAATCATCGTAATATGGTACATTTCAACTTCTAATAGAATTAATCGTTGCTTAGTAAAAATAGATGAAGCATCATCTGGTATCGATGTATCTCTAACTAAAAGATATGATGTTTTAACAAAGATGATTGAAACTGTTAAAGGTTACGCTAAACATGAGAAAGAGACTTTATTTGAAGTAGTAAATCTTCGTAAAGATATGACTTTTGCTGAAAAGCAAAAAGCAAGTACTGCTATGGATAAAAATCTTCATCAAATTCACGTTTTAGCTGAACAATATCCAGAACTAAAAGCTAGTGAGAATTTCAATACTCTTCAAAAAGCTATAGTTGAAGTAGAGGAACATCTCCAAGCTGCTAGAAGAATGTACAATTCTAATGTTTCAATCTTAAATCAAATGTTAGTAACATTCCCAGATAAGATTGTTGCTAATATGAAACATATCGAGAAAAAACAATTCTTTGAAGCTGATGAAGTTAAAAAAGAAGACGTAAAAATAGAATTTTAAGAACTAGCAATAGTTCTTTTTTTTTGCATATAATTGAATAGGTGATTTGATGAAAAAGTTTGATAAGATTCTAGCTTTAAGTGTTATTTTGTTATCACTATTTGGTCTTATAATGATTTATTCTGCTTCAAGTATTTGGGCAGAGTATAAATTTTCAGACTCTTTTCACTATCTTAAATATCAATTATTATTTTTTATTGTTGGCCTTGTTTTAATGTTTATAGTCTCCAAAATAGATTATAGACTTTATTATAAAAAAGCTAATACGATTTTAATATGCTGCTTCATTTTACTTATCTTAGTTTTAATTCCTGGTATTGGTAGTGTTAGAAATGGTAGTAGAAGTTGGTTTGGTATCGCTTCTTTTGGTATTCAACCTAGTGAAGCTGCTAAACTTGGTTTAATAATCTTCACCAGTAAATATTTATCTAAAAGTAATAAGTTTCTTAAAAGCTACAAAGAAGGCGTCTTTCCCATCTTAGGCATTACATTTTTGTTTTTTGGATTAATAATGCTAGAGCCTGATCTGGGAACAGGTGTTATTTTAGTAGTTGCTATCACAGCACTTTTATTTATTTCAGGGGTCAATATGAAATTTTTTTATGGACTAGGACTCCTAGGTGTAATAGGACTTGTAGTTCTAATTGTTATAGCACCTTATAGAATGGATCGTATTACAGCCTTTATTAATCCTTGGAAAGATGCTTCAGGTACTGGCTTTCAAATAATTCAAAGTCTTTATGCTATTGGACCAGGAGGTCTTCTAGGAACTGGTTTCTTAAATTCTATTCAAAAACATTTCTATTTACCAGAACCTCAAACAGATTTTATCTTTTCAATTATTGCCGAAGAGTTTGGTGTAGTAGGTGCCTTTATTGTTGTAGGTCTATTCTCTTTAATTCTCTACCGCGGTATCAAAGTAGCTTTAAACTCTAAAGATCTATTTGCTAAATATTTATCTTTAGGAATTATCTTTCAATTAATATTTCAAGCTCTAATGAATCTTATGGTTGTAATAGGCCTCATCCCAGTAACAGGTGTAACATTACCATTCTTATCTTATGGTGGTTCTTCTTTACTAGTTAGCATGGTCTCAATAGGAATACTACTAAACATTAGTAGAAATTAGTTCCACTGTACAAAAACACTAAAAAAGGTAATTTTGTTCAGTACACTGTACAAAATCAGTAAAAGTATTTGTTAATTCTTAAAAGAGAAAAATATTATGGTACAATAACATTAAGGAGAACTAAATATGGATTATGTTTATCATGGAAGTAGTCTTCCAAAATTAAAAGTTATTAAACCACATAAAAGTACCCATAAAAAAGAATGGGTATATGCCACACCATCTAAAGCACTCGCAACTATCTTTTTATCAAAAAATGGAAGTGACTTAAATTATTCTCTAGGTGGTAATGGCCTAGATCGTCCAATTGAACTAGTTGAAAGAAAACCAGGAATGTTTAAAGAAATATTTAACTGTGATGGTTACATCTATAAACTTCCAGCCAAAACATTTATGAGTGGACTAACTAGCTGGTCTGGAGAAGTAGTAAGTACAGAAGAAGTACCAGTAGTTAGTTGTGAATACATAGAAAATGTATACGACGAATTATTAAGATTAAAAGAAGAACACAAAATAAATCTATATCTATATCCCAATAGACCACTAGATATTCCTCTAGATAATAGTGATTTAATTCCTAAAGTAAGATCGTGGGAACAAAGTGGATCAGATATAAGTAATTTCTTCTCTTTGTATCCAGAACTAAAAGAAGCATATTATGCTTCTAAAGACCAACCAAAAATAAAAAGATAGCAATTAAACTGCTATCTTTTTTCTTTTAATCATCATTTCCGGTTTACCCATATTTAATTCTTCTGAAACTTTAATACCTAAAGAATCAATAAACTCTTGAATCTCTTCTTTTACTTTCTTCACATCAACATCTTCGTTCGTACAAAATTCTACTTCCAAAAAATGTCCTAAATTTTTAACGTCCTCTAAAACAATTTCATATTTATCAGTAACATAAGTCTTCTTCTTATTATGAATAGTAAGTAATGGTACAAGTCCTAATCTCTCAATAATCTTATTAAGCATTACCAAGTCCCCAATCGTAGTTTCATATTCATCTGAATATAACCATTTACCATTATCATCAAACTTATCAACTTTATATGTAATATAAGCTAAATCATTTTTAGTTCTAACTCTTAAACATTCATTAATTTCTCCAGCACTATTAGGTTTCAAAGTATCTCTTAAAGGATCATAGTAATAAACATCAATAGTTTCTTTATCTCCTTCATATTGAAACTTATCTAATGCCTTTAAAACATTCTCCACATCATCTAAAACTTCTACAAGTATTTCTATCTCTTTCATCAAAATCACCAAGATAATTATATAATAAACTTGTAAAAAAGTAAAAAAATAGTATAATTATAAGGCGAGGTGAGACTATGGCAACATATCTTGATTGTAAAACTGATTATCAAAAAGAAAAACTACAAACAGCAGCTCAATATATAAAGGAAGGGAAACTAGTTTTATTCCCAACTGAAACAGTTTATGGAATAGGTGCTGATGGCCTAAACGCTGAAGCTGTAAAAAATATTTTTATTGCGAAAGGAAGAAAACAAGACAATCCTTTAATTCTTCATGTTTCTAGTATTGAAATGGTAAGTCGTATCGCTAAAGACATAAACGATATTGAAAGAAAGTTAATGGAAAAGTTTTTTCCAGGACCTCTTACAATTATTATGCAAAAGCAAGATATAGTTCCTAGCGTTGTAACTGGTAACTTAGATACTGTTGGTATTAGAATGCCTTCTAATAGAATAGCTCATGACTTAATTGAATTAGCTGACACCCCAATTGCGGCTCCTTCTGCCAATATATCTGGACGTCCATCAGGCACAACAGTAGAGGATATTTTTAATGAATTAAATGATCGCCTAGATTATATGATTGATGGAGGACAAACTGATATTGGTCTAGAATCAACTGTAGTTAGAGTAATTGATAATAAAATTCATATCTTACGTCCAGGTAAAATAACTAAAGAAGATTTGATGACTGTTTGTCCGACAATAGTTGATGCTCACGTTTTAGGTGACATTGCCCCAGGTGAAAAAGTATTATCTCCTGGTATGAAATATCGTCATTATGCTCCAGAATCTAAATGTCTTCTAATTTATAGTAAAGACAATGATAAGTTTATTAATAAGGTTCATGAGTTAGAACAAGAACAAAATTGCTTAGTCTTATGCCGTACTTCAAATACTAAAAACTTTAAAAATACTCTTGATATGGGTGAAACATTAGAAGAAATATCTAAAAATATTTTTACACTTTTACGAAAAGTTGATAACTATAAAGCTGATCTAGTAATCATTGAAGGAGTTTCTCCAGAAGGCCTAGGTTTAGCTATCATGAACAGACTTATTAGATCATGTTCACATAATTACATTGAACTATAGAAATATAGTTCTTTTTTATTGAAAAAAACGGCCAATTACTTGAAATGAAAATAGAAAAATGATACCATTTATATAGTAGAGTGTATAAGGATGTTGAGAATATGTTAAAGAGAAACAAGCTTAACAATAAAGCAAACTTAAAACATGATGAAGAAATAGAAATCCTTGACTTTGAAGAAGAAAATACAACACCAAAATTAAGATTGAAGCTACCTAAAATCAAAGTTAAAAACAAGCAAAAATTTGCGATTGGAACAATTGCAGTTTTAATTGTGTCTATTTTTACTCTATTAATTATTCCTGGCTCAAATATTATAAAAACAGGAGCAAAGAAATTTTTAGATAGTCTAGGAATATATACCCAAGAAATAAAAAATGTTGAAATTCAGTCAAGCGACTATGACAATCCAGGCTCATGGCACATTGATAAGAGTGCAGAGTGGATTGGACTAAATAAAGCACAAGTTACATTTGATGTAAATTCTGTTATGAAAATTAATGATAACTATAAAGATATTATTTTAGTAATTGATGTATCAGGTTCGATGTCCGGAAGTAAGTTAGAAAAAGCTATAAGTGACTCTAAAGAACTAATCAATTATGTGCTAGCCGATACAAATAATAGAGTAGCTATTATAATTTTTTGTGATAAATCAGCTATTGTTTCTGACTTTTCAAATAAAAAGGATGAATTATTACAGAAATTAGATGAGATAACAACAACTGGTACTACAAACTATAATGCTGGATTACAAAATGTAGATATTATAATGAATAATTATTTAAAAGAATCCAATAGAGATATAGTAACATTATTTTTAACAGATGGCTATCCAAATGAAGATACACCAAATCAGATTGGAACATATGAATCCTTAAAAGAAAAATATCCATATATGGCAATAAATGGTGTTCAATATGAAATGGGAACTGATATTATTGATGCGATAAAACAAATTACTGATTCTCAATGGACAGCTGATCAATCAACTTTAAATAACGTATTATTTGAAGCATCAGTGTCACCAAAAATTTATGAAGATTTTATAGTGACAGATTATATAGATGAGAAATTTAAAGTTGATTCAGTTGATGATATCAAAGTAACAATTGGAACAGTTGCTTTAACAGAAGAAAATGGGCTTCAAAAAATAGTTTGGAACTTAGGTAAAAACTCATACACGACTGGTGGAAACGCTAAAATGTATATTAATCTTACATTAAAAGAACAATATACTGAAACAGATGAACTTTTCCCAACTAATAATAAAGAAACGATAGAATCAAAATTATCTGATGAGACGACCAAAACAGTTAATAGTACAAATACACCAGTTTTAAAAGGCATGTATAAAGTCATCTATGACACTAATACACCTGATGGTTGCACACTTTCATCTATTTCAAGTGAAAAATATTTTGTTCATCAAAATGTAACTAAAAAAGCAGACAAACTTACTTGCGATGGCTATTTATTCAAAGGATGGGAAATAGATGAAGAAGATGATAAAGACATCTCAAAAGTAAATGATGATGTTTTTCAAATGCCAGGACACGATGTAACTATAAGAGCTACATGGACAAAACAATCTATTGCAAAATCAATGGATGGAACTGTATATGTAAAACCAACACTTTATAAAATACTTAAAGCGGCAGCTGAAGAAGGAACTTATGCGAAGGAGTACACAGGAGGCCATAAAGATTCGTTTACAGAAGATGCAACACAGAAAATATATCACTGGTATGCACCAAATACTACTGCTGGAAATGTTTTAGCAGCAGCAATTTTAGATAAAAACAATGTAATATTTGCAGGCCACTGCTGGCAAATGATTAGAACAACAGATACTGGCGGAGTTAAAATGATTTACAATGGTGAAACTGAAAATAATCAATGCCTTGATACTCGTGGTACTCATGTTGGATACTCTCGTATAACTAGGCAAAGCATGAGTACAGCATACTATTACGGAACAAGCTATAATTACGATAGCACAGCAAAAAGCTTTACTTTGACCGGAACTGTAACAACAGGAACAATAAAAACTGGGCAATATACTTGCAAGCAAACTAGTGCGGATGCCACATGTACAACTTTATATTATGTAGATACTTTAAGCAGCGGAACAAGTTATTATGTACTACCATTAAACACAAATTCACATTATTCACAATTTGGAGAATCAGTTTTTCGTAATGCACCATCTTATGATTCACTTGCTGATGTAGGATATATGTACAATACTAGATATAAACATGAACGTGATTCTATAACTACGACAGAATCAATGTCAACAAACGCATCACTTTCAATGGAGTATTGGTATGCAGATACAGTAACATGGGACGAAAGCAGTTATAGATATAGTCTCAATAATCCTTATCAGGTTTCATCAACGAATGATTATGTTAATTTAGTAGGAAAATATACATTAAGGAATACAACAGAAACATATATTAGTCCAGATGTATATTACATTGTCGAAGTAAATAATTCAACTATGTATTATATTCGACTACAATCAGGAAATGACTTAACTTATTATAATGATGTATATACATATGGTGATAATTATACTGATAATGGTGATGGGACATATACAATAAATAATCCATCAACAATCGAAAGAAAAATTTGGTATACGGGATATTCAAATGTAGAAAACAAATATGTTTGTAAAAATGCAACAAATAATACGTGCAGTAATTTGTGGTATGCAACTTCAACTTCTAATCAAGCAATGTATTATGTGAACGTATCAAGAAATTATAAGTATGCTAAAGATTTTGAATACAAAATAGATCCAGATGATGGAACATATAAATATTTTTTAAATGATGATAATGCAATAAGTTTCTGGAACATAACCGACTCAACTAATCAAGAAAGTTTAAATAATGCACATTACACATGCTCTAATACAACAGGAAAATGTAAAACATTAAAATACATCAATTCTATCAGTGGTTCTCATATTTACTTCATAAGACTTACAGATGGTAAGAGTATAGAAGACGCAAAAAATGAGATGCTGTATAATGATGATGTTAACACAAAAAATTCGACTATAAAAACTGGGGTAGACGCATGGTATGAAAGGTATTTATTAGAATATTCTGACCACCTAGAAGATACAATATTTTGCAATGACAGAAGTCAGAATAATACGAATACAAACGGTTGGAATCTAAATGGTGGAAGTATATCCACAAATATGTACTTTGGCTCAAGTGATTTGAGCTGTCTAAACGTAACAGATCAATTTAGTACCTCAAATGGCAAAGCAAAGCTTAAATATAAAGTGGGTTTAATGAGCTATGAAGAGATGAATTTATTAGGTAATAATAATATACGAAAAACAAGTAAAGGCTACTGGTTGGGCTCTCCTGGCAGCTTCAGTTATAACGGCGCTAATGTATGGAATGTTTACAGCAGTAATGGTAACTTTAGTCACTATATTATTGGTGGTGCGAGTGGAGTACGTCCAGCTATTTCCCTAAAACCAGGCACAGAATATGTTGATGGTGATGGCAGTATGGCGAGTCCTTACATAGTTGAAACAGGTGATTGATATGTTTTACCAACATATATTAAAAATAGATCTTAAAATTATAAAGAAAGGAGATAATAATAATGAATAAGGACAGAACAAGAAATGTAAATGTTAAAGAAGCCAAAAAGAAATTAAAAATGATGTGGATTCTTTTTGGTCTCGCAACATTTGCTATTCTCATCACAATCTTTTCTGGTGACAGTTTTGCTACACTTCTAGATAATGATGCCCCAGTAAAACCTAATTCTGAACTTACTTACTATTTGAATATTTCCTACGATGGAGTAGATAAAAATGGAACAAAGTCAGATAGTACAACTGTATCAGAAATTAGAAGTGAAACAATGTTCATCGAAGACCGTATTCCTGATGGACTTGAGTTCCTTGGCTTTGTCACTACAGACGATGGTTCCATTGGTGCTGTAAAAAGAAGTGACAAAACCACTTGCCCAGGAAAAGTAATCGATGATACAAACGAAGAAAGCACTACCGAAGGAGTTTGGAATGCAGACAAAACAGAATATACTTATCACGGACTACATTACAATGCCACAACTCGTATGGTAACTTTCCAAGTAAAAAATCTAAAAGCTGGATGTGAACTAACTGTTGGTATCAGAACTATGACTCCAACAATTGATGATCCAGCAACTCCAGAAAAAGAAACAAGAAGAGATTTTTACAACTTTGCCACCGCAAGAGAAAGAGGATTAACTATTAATTCTAATACCGTACATGCATTTATGGGTGATGAATTAGCCATACTTTATAATGTAAAGTATGAATACACTGGTACCGTACCAGATAATGCTCCAAGTGTACCAAAAACATCAAGTTACGCTTCAGGCATAAAAGTTGGTGTTGCTCCTAACGTTGAAGTAGAAGGCTACACATTCAGTGGCTGGACAACAACAAATGCCACAGTTACAAACAATACCTTCACAATGCCAGCTAGCGAAGTTACACTAAAAGGATCATTCACTAAGAAAAATACTAATAAAGTTATTTATACCTTAACCGGAACAACTCCTGATGGTTATGTCTTACCATTAGAGAAGAATTACTACTCAGGTACCGTTGTAAATCTAGATTCCCTAAAAGTAGGAGATATCTTCAATGGTTATCGTTTCCTAGGATGGAAAACATCAGATACTACAATTAGTTCTGATGGTAGCTTCGCAATGCCAGCTTCTGATGTTACTTTAGTTGGTGAATTTGAAGAAGTAACTTACAAAGTAATTTATCAATTCTATGATGGTACATTACCACCTAACGCTGAAAATTACTTACCAGACACTAAATCATATAAAGCTGGAGAAACAGTAACACTAGAAAATGTTAAGAGTGAACCATCTGGTTATAAGTTCTTAGGTTGGTATAAAGAAAAAACATTTGAAATGCCATCTCAAGATATAACAGTCTATGGTGAATGGAAAGTTCAAGCTGGAACATTCGAACCAACAATTACTAAAACATTAGTTAGTACTAAAGACTATTATCGTGTAGGAGACAAAGTAAGATTTAAGATTACAGTTAAAAATAATGCTTCCTTTGCCATCAACAATGTTATGGTTAAAGAAGTACCAGAAAATTCTACTTTTGAAGCAAACTCTAACTACACAATCTTATCTACTCATATGGCTAACATCGATACAATAGGTGCTAATTCAAGTGTTGATCTATATGCAATATATACCGTATCTGAAACAGATGCTGGTACAATCGAAAATGTTGCTGAAATAAAAGGAGCTTTAGCTGACAACAATTACGAATTAGCTGATAAAGAATATAAAGCAAGTGCAAGTTTTACAATTCAATCTCAAATAAAAATTTGTAAACAGGTAAGTACTTCATATAATGAAAATACTTTCCAATTCCACATCACAGGAACAACAAATAAATATGATACATGGATTAGTCTTGAAAAAGGACAATGTGAAACAGTCTTTGTTAATCCAGGAACTTATAATATAAAAGAAATAGTTCCACAAGAGTACAAAATAAAGAGTGTTACAGGAGCTATAACTTCTAATAACAGTAATCTAACTGTTGCTATAGGACAAAATTATGAAATTACTTATACTAATGAATTTGTTAAAAAAGGATTCCTACATTCATTTGGTAGAGTAGTTAACCAAATACTACAAGGAGGTAATTAAGATGAAATTTAAAAAACTTAAAAAAATCAAAAAGAAACCATTAATGTACCTCCTTACTGTACTCTTACTTGGAATAGCCGGTACAACTTTTGCTTACTACTATTCAGAAGTTGCTATTCCAAATAAGTTTAAGGCTATGACTTATAATGTCCAAGTAGAAGAAGAGTTTAATGATACATGGGGAACTAAAAAAGTAACTTTTGTAAATAAAGAAACAACTAATACTCCAGTAGTTTTAAGAATTAATTACAATGAATCATGGAGAAAAGAAGTAAATGGTATCAAGTTATCTCTAGACAACAATGTTAATGGTACAAGTGCTGTTACTAAAAATTGGACAAGTGCTTTTACAAGTGACTTTATTGCTGGAGATGATGGTTGGTACTACTATAAAAAGACTTTAAATGCTAATAGTTCAGTTCAAGTTTTAGACTCTATTAGTCTAAATGAAAGTCTAATTAGTACCTCTCCATATTATGATGATTATAAGTCATATACATACGAACTAGATTTCAATTTTGAAGCTATTCAAGCTACTAGTAACGCTATTCAAGAAATCTGGGGAAAGAATGCAGTAATAAATGAAGGTAATGTTACATGGGAATAATAAGAAAAATAATCCGTGTACTATCTACAATAGTTGATATTGCCATTCTTGTTTATGCTTTGGTATGTCTACCAGCAGCATTTAAGTATAACCCTGTCGTAGTTCTATCTGGTTCAATGGAACCAAATTATAAAACAGGCAGTGTTATCTACTATAAACAAGTATCAGAAGAAGAATTAAAAATGGGTGATGTCATTACTTTTCAAGTTAATGGTACACTAATTTCACATAGAATAGTAAGCATTGAAAATGGATTTATTGAGACAAAGGGAGATGCTAATAATGTTCCCGATGCCATGAAGATCCAAATGCAAAACGTAATGGGTAAGGTTGCTAATATAAGTATTCCTTATCTAGGCTATTACATTAAATTTATTAATGATAATTTAAGTTTATCTGTAATAGCAACAGTCTTAATTTTGGTATCAGAGTTTTTATCAAGCAATGTAAAAACTTTTGGTATAAATAGAAAAAATGGGAGGAGTGAAAGAGATGCAAAACGTTAAAAGTAAAAAGTCTTTAGTTGCATTGTTATTAGTTGCTGTATTAGGTGTTGTAGGAGTAACATTTGCTTATTTCACAAGTACTGATACTTTTTCTAATATTTTCAAAACTAAACCATATAAAATGGAAGTAGTTGAAACATTTGAAAGTCCAGCTGATTGGACACCAGGTACAACAACAAATAAAAGTGTTATTGCTACTAACAAAGGTGACGTAGAAGCAGCTGTACGTATTTCTTATACTGAAGCATGGGTAGATGCTAATGGACAAACATTAGCTCTAAAAGATGATACTGGTAATAGTGCAGTTGTAATTAACTTCGCAGATGACTTAGCAACAAAATGGACTAAATCAACTGAAAACGGTGTTGATTATTATTACTATAAGTCAAAACTAGCTAAAAATGCTAGCACAACATCTTTAATTAAATCAGTTACATTTAATCCAAATGTTACTATCGCATTAGAAAATAACTGCGTAGAAGACACAACAAACCATACAAAGACTTGTACAACATCAACTAGCGGATATGCTGGTGGAACTTATACTTTAACAGTAAAAGTTGAAACTGTACAATTCGATCAATATCAAGCAGCATGGAATACTAGTGTAACTATCAATTAGTTAACAAAGAAAGGACTAGGAGGTTTGCTATGAAAAAAATCATATTATTAATATTTGTTTTTGTACTTAGTACTATATCTGTACAAGCTAAAGAAAACAGATTATATTTTACAGAAGAAAATGATCGTCTATATTATGAAAGCAAATTAATAGATGAAGATGTATTCATGAAGCATATGGATATGGTTCCTGGTAGTAGTTATACAGATGAATTAACTATTGAGAATGGAACAAAAATAAAATATACTTTATTTTTTAAAGTTGTACCTAAAAGTCAAAGTGCTGAAGCAGATGAGTTGCTAGAAAATATCATAATGAAAATTAAATTAGATGATAAAGTTATCTATGAAGGAAAGGCTACTGGCCTTGACTATACTAATCAAGGAATTGATCTTCAACAAGCAATTCTACTAGGAGATTTTGAACCATCAAAGACTTCTAAAATGGTTGTAGAAACAAAATTATCTGAAAGTTATGGTAATACAGAGTTTAATGAATCATCATATATTGATTGGTCATTCTATGCTCAATATGATAATGGCAAACCACCTGTTGAAATTGTTGAAACTCCAGATACTATGAGTAATAGTTTTCCTTATACAATTGTATTTTCAATTATCATAGTTTTAATAGGATTAGGAATAATTATAAGTGCAAGAAAAAAGCAAAGCTAAAACTCTAGCATTTGGAATAATTGTTGTGATAATAGGAATAATGATTGGAGTTGTTCCTATTTTTCTTGAAAAAGAGCATACAACAGAAGACAATAATAAGGTAAATGATTATTTAGAAAATACTTCTAAAGTTAAAGAGGAAGAAAAGGAAAATATTGAAACTCCACCTTCTGACAATAAGGAAGAGGAGTTTCTACTCATCTTAGAAATACCTAAAATTGGTTTAAAAAGAGGAGTTTATTCATTAGAATCAGATCAAAATACAATTGAGAAAAATGTTGCTATTCTAAAAGAAAGTTCTCTACCTCAAGAAGTAAATGGAAATGTCGTTTTAGCAGCCCATAATGGTACTGCTCGTATTTCTTACTTCAATCAATTTCATCGTCTAGAACTAAATGACATTGTCTATATCTATCATGAAGGAATAAAGTATACTTACCACATTGATGAGATATATGATGTTAAAAAAGATGGCTCTGTTGAAATAAGTAGAGACTTAAATCAGAATACGTTAACACTAATAACTTGTAAGAAAGATACTAATGATAGACAACTAGTAGTAGTTTCATATTTAGTAAATAAAGAAGAATATTAATCTAAAAGTGTAAAGATTATGTTCTTTTTTTTATGTTTGTAGAAACAGAAGCTTAAAAATGTTACAATGTAGATAATAGGTGAGAAATATGCAAAAAGAAAAATTAAAAACTTTAAAGGTCACAATGCTAGTAGCTTTTGTTCTTGTTGCGACAGCCGCAACTTATACCAATATGCCTAAAGAAGATATATCTACTTCTATTGATACAACTAATTCTAGCGTTGAAGAAAAAGAAGATAATTCCAGTTCTGAATCCCAACATCAGCCAGCAAGTCTTTAATATTTTACATATCTAATAAGTAAAAGGAGAAAAATATGTTTAAGAAAAAAAGAAAATTAAAATTTGTTGCATTGTTTATCATTGCTGTAGCATCTATATTTACTGTTTTT
The DNA here is from genome assembly GCA_934162125.1 of uncultured Bacilli bacterium. Lineage (GTDB taxonomy): Bacteria > Bacillota_I > Bacilli_A > RF39 > UBA660 > CAG-877. Next base: position 178,515 of record CAKPHU010000001.1, on the reverse strand, counting down.
AACTACAATCCTAAATTTATCGCTACTGATGCTGGCTTTGATACAGATTATGATAGTGGAGGTTCTGGTGGCGGCTGGTCATCTGGTGGTGGCAGTGACTGGGGACATGACCATGGATCTAGTAGGTCTGGGTCCAGCAATCATTTAATAAATATACTTGTCATCATTGCATGTATCATATATGTAATTTTAGAAAATGAGATTAAAAAGAAACGAAGAGCTAAAAAATTAGCTCCAAGATTAGAACTAAATCATAATAAGGAAATATCTGAAGATGAATTTAATAACTACTTAAAAGACAAAGAAACTAAAACAGTTGAAGACTTTCTTGACAAACGTTATATTGATCTAGTTCAAATTCAAGAAGCTTGGATGGACTTTGATTATGATACATTAAGAAGTAAAACAACTGACGAATTATACAATCAATATTCTATGCAATTAGACACTTTAAAAATAAAAGGTCAAAAGAACATCATGAAAGAATTTGTCTATAATGATGCCATGATTACCAAAGTAACTAGAGAAAATAATAACCTAACTGTTACTATTGAACTTATAACTAACTTCTATGATTATATTGTCAACGCTAATAATACAACTATTAGAGGCCACAAAAATGATAAAGTTAGAATGCATTATGAATTAACTTTCGTAAAATCAGTTAAAAAATCTAAAGATGATACTTGTCCATCATGTGGAGCAAAATTGGAAGATGTATCATCACAACAATGTCCATACTGCAAATCAACAATTACTAAAGACAGCAGTACTTGGATCTTATCTAAGAAGGAGGCCAAAGGACAAGAATGGAACTAAAAGAATTAATAAAAGAAGATAGTACTTTCTCTGAAAGTTCGTTTCTTGCTAAAGTAGATAACACTTATATTATGTTACTTTCTGCTATAATGACTGATAATCTACCTAAAGTAAAACACAAACTATCAGCTACTTTATATGAAAAATATAATGACTTTTTAAAAGAATTAAATTCTAATAATCAGCAACAATTATATGATGAGTTAAATGTTAAATCATCTGAAATTATAAATATTGATAAGACTCCTGAAAAATATATTATTGAAGTAAAACTTATATCTCGTTATATGGATTACCAAATTGACAAAACTACTAAAAAATATATTTCTGGCATTAACGACCATCGTATTGAAAAGACTAATTACTTAACTTTTGAAAAATTAATAAGTGCTAAAGACTCAGGTGTCATTAAAAAATGTCCAGGTTGTAATGCCAGCATTGATTCAAACCATACTGGAATTTGTCCTTATTGTGGTACATCTTTCAATCTTGTTGACTATGATTGGATTTTAACAGCTCTTGATGAAGGAGAATAATTATGATAGAAGTAAAAAATGTCACAAAAGAGTTTGAAAAAACTATTAATAAGAATGAAATAATTAAATTTAAAGCTGATAATGATATATCTTTTACTGCTAAAGAAGGTGAAGTAATTGGCCTAATTGGTCCAAATGGAGCAGGTAAGACTACGCTTCTTCGTCTTATTGCTGGTATCATGACTCCAACCGAAGGAGAAGTCTTAATTGATGATGAAACTTATCAAGAAAATGGATTAGAAATCAAGAAAAAAATTGCTTATCTTTCTGGTAACACTAAATTATATCGTGATATTTCTCCTAATGAATTACTTGAAATGTGTGGTTCTTACTATGGAGTTTCTAAAAAAGAACTACCTAAGAAGATTAAAGAAATTTCTAAAAGATTTTCTCTTGAACCTTTTCTTCATCAAAAAATATCTACTTTATCAACTGGTCAATATCAACGTGTAAGTATTGCTAGATGTCTGGTTCATAATCCTAAATATTACATTCTAGATGAAGCTACATCTGGCCTAGATGTTATTTCTAGTAAAACAATTCTAGATTTTATTAAAGAAGAGAAGGCTAATAATAAATGTGTCCTATATTCTACTCATTATATGGAGGAAGCTGAAAATATTTGTGATCGTATAATTATGATTAATAAAGGACAAGTTATCGCCACAGGTACTCCTGAAGAAATCTGTAAGAAGACTAAGACAACTAATTTAAGAGATAGCTTCTTTGCTCTAATAGGAGGCAAATATGAATAAGAATAATGTTTTAACAACCATAAAAAAAGAACTTCGTTCAATATTTCGTGATAAGAAAGCTCTTTTAATGATATTTGTTGTTCCTATTTTCATTGCTTTCTTCATTATCTTTTTCTCAAGTCTTTATAGTAATATAGAAGATACTGAAACTAAAGAATATGAAGTAGGCGTTAATTACACCTTAAGTAGTACTGAAAAAGAACTTATGAAAAGTCTATCTCTAAAACCAGTTGTCTATCAAGAAGAAGAACTAGCTCAAGCTTTTGCTTCTAAAGAAATTAGTGCCTATCTCATCTATGATAGAGATAATAATAAGTACACAGTCTATTCTGATCAAGGTAATTCTGGTCTAACAACAGCTAGTTTACTTATGACATATCTTGATAATTATAATCGTTATCTAGGAGATCAATATTTACTAAATGAAGGAATGGATCCAGCTGTAATTTATCAAAACTTTACTTACGAACAAGAATACATTTCTGGTGAAAATATTATGTTAGATACTTTCTTATCTGTAGCTTTTGCCTACATTATTATGGCTATTGCTCTAACATCATCATCAATGGCTACAACAGCTACAGCCGTAGAAAAAGAACAAGGAACTCTAGAAACAATTTTAACTTTTCCTATCACCACAACAGAGTTAATTTCAGGCAAGTATCTTGCTACAGTTGTTATGAGTACATTATCATCTTTATTTGGACTTCTAGTAACTATTCTTAGTCTAATATATTGTAATAATACTTATTCGATCTATAAAGATATCAACATAAATATCAACTTAGAAAGTATTCTAATCGCTGTCATTATCTGCCTAGTCGCATCAATCCTAATATCAGGTATTGCTTTAGCTATAACTAGTTATACTAAGACTTATAAAGAAGCTCAAGCAGCTACTCAAATCTTATCATATATCACTATTGCTCCAATGATCTTCTCAATGATTGAGTCTAATGTACCTAACTTAATCTATTATGCTATCCCAATACTAGGTCACGTTCAAATATTAATGGATATCTTTTCTAGTACCGTTAACTATTTAAATATAATTGCCTGCATTGTTTCATCACTAGTTTTAACTTATTTAGTAATAGTCTTTATAATTAAACGTTTCAAAAGTGAAAAAGTACTTTTTGGAATATAGAAGGAGTAAAAAATGAAAAAAGAAGTGAAAAAAGACTCAAAAAAAGTCAAAAAAAAACATTATCGTGAAGTTATATTAAAAAAGAAAACTTTAGATGGTAAAATATTTTGTGAATTAGTCAAAGTCGATTCAAGTATTGTAAGAGAAACAGAATATGCCTTAGAAAATAAAGATATTGTTTTTGCCTATAAAGAAAAAGATATTCTTAAAATAATTTACTTATTTGAAACAGTTCAAAGTGAAAATGGTAAAATTCTAGTTTTTAAAAAAACTGTTCATACTCCTGATGTTTCTGAAGAAGACTTAAATAAAATTGAAAATAATATTTGTGAAGACTTAGGTGCTGACATTGCAATGAATGAATTACAAAGAGTAGAGTGGGGCGATAAAGAGATAGTTCCTACTAGAGTCAAGATTGGTAAATATGAAATTGGTACGACTGCTCTTATCCTTATCAGTACTCTTGCTATAAGTGCCTTTACTGATGAAATTGTTCTTCCTATAAGTATTGGTATTTTACTTGTCTTAACATGTGGTTATACAATTTATAAAAAATAATGTTTAATCCTCACGTATCTGAGGATTTTTTCATTTCTAAATAAGAAAAGTATGTTATACTAAGAATGGTGATTTAAATGGAAACAATTGTAATTATTGGTGGTGGAGCTTCTGGACTAGTTGCTGGAATAACTGCTAAGACTCCCACTAATGAAGTTATAATTTTAGAAAAAAATACCTCATGTGGTAAAAAGATTTTAGCGACAGGAAATGGTCATTGTAATTACTATAATGATAATCAAAAACTTACAAATTACCATAGTACTAATAATGATTTAATAAAAAAACTAATAACTGAAGACAACCTAACTAGTGTTAGAGATTTTTTTACTTCTCTAGGAATAATACCTAAAATAAAGAATGGTTATTATTATCCAACCTCTAATCAAGCTTCAAGCATTAGAAATGCTCTTTTAGAGAAAGCTTTAAGTAAAAAAGTAACTATTAAAACTAATTTTCTTGTTATAGAAATCTTTAAAAAAGATAAATTCTATATTCGTAGTACTGATGAGACTATTATTGCTGATAAACTAATTATCGCAACAGGTGGAGCAGCTGCACCTAAAACAGGTAGTGATGGAGCAGGCTATAGTTTTGCTAAAGAATTTGGTCATACCATTATTAAGCCTCTTCCAGCCTTAGTTCAATTAAAGGCAACTCTTCCTTTTGCTAAAGAAGTAAGTGGCGTAAGAACTGATGTTAATTTAACTCTTTATGAAGATACAGAAAAAATAAAAGAAGAGTCTGGAGAACTTCAAATAACTGATTACGGTCTATCAGGTATTTGCATCTTTAATTTATCAAGTTTAATATCTAGAGGACTAGATGAAGGTAAAAAAGAACTAATCTCTATTGATTTTCTTCCTTTTATATCTGATAAAAAGACCTGGTTAAAAGAAAGAAGTATTACTTATGCTGATGAGAAAGTATCTAATGATTTAGAAAAAGTCTTAAACTATAAATTAGTCACTGCACTTTTAAAAAATTGTCATTTAAAAGAGTCAATTACTTATAAAGAACTAACTCTTTTAGAAAAAGGAATACTTTTATCTAATCTATGCAATTTTAAAGTTCAAATAACTGGAACTAATACTTTCTATGAAGCTCAAACTGTAACAGGTGGTATTCCTCTAACAGAGGTAAATTTAGAGACTATGGAATCTCTAAAATGTCAAAACTTATACATTACTGGAGAATTACTAGATATTGATGGTATCTGTGGTGGTTATAACTTAACAGTTGCCTGGTTAACCGGACTTTTAGCTGGAAAAAATATAAAGGATGATAAAAATGCTTAGAATTAGACAAATTAAAATACCAGTAGAAAATTCAAATGATGAAGTACTGCTTTCTAAAATAGCAAAAATACTTCATATCAAAACATCAGACATTACTTCTTTCTCTATCAAGAAAAAGTCTCTTGATGCTAGAAAGAAAGACACTATCTACTATATTTATGAAGTAGATGTTAAAACACCTAAAGAAGCCCTAATACTTAAGTCTAACACTTCAAATGATATCTTTGCCTCACCTAATGAAGAATATATCTGTCCACCAACTGGTAGTGAAGAGTTAAAGAATAGACCTATTATTGTTGGTAGTGGTCCAGCTGGACTTTTCTGTTCCTATCTTTTAGCTGAACAAGGTTATAAACCTCTAATAATTGAAAGAGGAGAAGATGTTGATTCTAGAGTAAAAACTATTGAAGAATTCTGGGCAACTGGTAAATTAAATAAAGATTCAAATGTTCAATTTGGTGAAGGTGGAGCAGGTACTTTCTCTGATGGTAAACTAAATACGATGTCTAAAGATAAAGCTTTTCGTGGTAAAAAAATCTTTGAAATATTTGTTGAGAATGGAGCTCCAGAAGAAATTATGTATATCTCTAATCCTCATATTGGAACCGATCTTTTAAGAAAAGTTATTAAAAATATTCGTAATAAGATAATTGCTAATGGAGGTAATATTCTCTATAACACTATGCTTACTAATCTTATTATTGAAAACAACACTGTAACAGCAATTGAAATCAATAATAAGGAACAACTCCCTTGTAGTGTTCTTGTTTTAGCTATTGGTCATAGTGCTAGAGAAACATTCCATTTATTACATGAAAAGAACCTCTCTATGGCTCCAAAACCTTTCGCTGTAGGTGTTCGTATTGAACATCCTCAAAAGATGATTAATGAGTCTCAATATGGCAAATACGCTCATCTCTTACCTCCTGCTAATTATAAATTAACTTATACAACTAAAAAAAATAGAGGAGTCTATTCTTTCTGTATGTGTCCAGGTGGTTTTGTTGTTAATGCCTCATCCCAAGAAGGTCATTTAGCTATCAATGGTATGAGTAATTATAATCGTTCAGAAGAAAATGCTAATAGTGCTTTAGTTGTTACTGTAAATCCAAAAGATTATGGATCAGATCTTTTTGCTGGCCTTACTTTCCAAGAAGAATTAGAGGAGTCTGCCTACAAACTAGGAAATGGTAAAGTACCAGTTCAATTATATAAAGATTTTAAAGAAGATAATGAAAGTACAACATTCTTAGATATTAAACCAGTTCATAAAGGAGCATACACATTCGCTAACTTAAATGAATGTCTTCCAGAGTTTATTGCCTCATCAATAAAAGAAGCTATTCCTGAGTTTGCGAAAAAGATAACTGGTTATGATACTCCAGGAGCTATTCTATCTGCCATAGAGAGTAGAACATCATCTCCAATTAGAATTGAAAGAGATGAAAACTATACTTCTAACATAGCAGGTGTCTATCCATGCGGTGAAGGTTCAGGCTATGCTGGAGGTATCACCACCGCAGCTATGGACGGTTTTAAAGTAGCAGAAGCCATCATTAAAAAATACCATAATTAAAGAAATGTGCTATAATTAACTAGAAAAAGAGGAATATTATGATTAAATTAGTAAATGATATCAATGAAGCAAACTGTATAACTCATGCTGGTAATATGCATGCAGATGATGTTTTTTCTACAGCATTCTTAGAACTATATCAAAAAAACATTTATGTTTTTCGTACTCCACACATTCCATCTACTTATGAAGAAAAAGAAAATGTTTTCATCTATGATATTGGATTAGGTAAATATGATCATCATCAAACAAATGCCAGAATAAGAGATGATGGTATAATTTATTGCTCATTTGGTCTTCTATGGGAGTCTTATGGTAAAGACTTTTTAGAGAAAGAAAACTATTCTAATGTTGAAGACCTATACCAAGCTTTTATTAAAGACTTAGTAGAAGCAATTGATGCTGACGACAATGGTCAATTTCCTAAGATTGATGCTCCATACAAAGTTAAAACATTAAGTGATATTATTAAATTATATAATCCTAAATATGGTTGTACTGAAGATATAAATGATCAATTCTTAAAAGCTGTAGAGTTTGCCAAGACTATAATAATTGAAGAACTATATAGCTTATCTGGTCGTATAATTGCTAAAAAGCATGTTCTAGAATTATTACCACAAGTAAAAGACCATGTCTTAGTTTTAGAAGAACATATGCCATACTTAGAAGCAGTCCTAGAATATGATTTAAAAAATAAAATCTATTATGCTATCTTTCCTTCCAATAGAGGAGGCTATATGGTAAAAGCTCTTCAAAAGACTTTAACTGATCATACTCTAAGAAAACCATTTCCTAAAGAATGGTGTGGTCTAGATGAAAAAGATCTTGAAAGAATGACTGGCATTAAAGATATTACATTCTGTCATAATGGTCAATTTCTTTGTGCAACTAGAACTAAAGAAGCTGCCTATCTTTTAGCAACTCTTGCATCTTCTTACTGTCAAGAATAGTCATTTCCCCGCTAATAATAGTTGACTTATGTAATTTAAAAAGCTTATCATATAAAAGAGGAGTGCATATGAAGAAATTTATTATTAAAAATGTTCTAATAATATCTATAATCATGGCTTTTGCCATGTTTACAACATATAAAATATATTACAAGTTTAAAAATGAAAGAAATACTGACTATACATCAGCATCTCTAGAAATTTCTTTTCATGAGAAACAAGGTAACAAGATTAGTATAACTAAATCTTCTCCTGTACCTGATTCTATTGGCCTATCATCAACAGCCTATACTTTAACAGTCACAAACAACTTGACAATTCCTGTCAACTACAAGTTGATTTTAGTTCCAGATGAAAATGAAATAGCTCTAGATGGTTGTGCTGAATCTCAAATACCATTAGATATTGTTAAAGTAGCTTTAAAAGAGAATAAAGAACCAGTTGAAGAATTTACTTTAAATGAAAAAGAAGATAATGTGATTGACTTAGAAACAATTCCTGCTCTAGGAACTGTTGACTATACAATTCGTGTATGGGTTACTAACTCACATGATTTAACTATTAGTAATAATCTTCATTATCATAGTATAATAAAAGTAGAAGAAGAGACAAAGTAGGTGATATAATGGATATAGATTTAAGTCTTTTACATAGTAGAACTAAAGAAGAGATCGATATAACTGGAACATATACTATTCCTAAAGAATATTTTCATGATAGCCCTGTTCTAGAATTAAATAACATTTCTGTAACTGGTAAAGTTTATATGTCTCATGATGATGACACATTAGATGAAGATACTGATTACGTTGAAGCTAAAATAGTAGGTGAAATGATTATTGCTGATTCTATCTCTCTTGAACCAGTTTCTTATCCATTTACTATCGAATATGATGATATTCTTGAAGAAAATTGCAAAAAAGATGAAAATACACTTGATATATTTCAGTTTTTATGGGAAAATATTGTACTGGAGATCCCCTTACAGTTTACTAAGGTTAAAGATCTCAGTAAATTTCACGGGGATGGATGGAGATTGGTTAGTGAAGAAGACTTCAAGATTGAAAATAATCCATTTACTGATTTATTAGAAAATTACAAAGAGGAGTGATAATATGATGAAATTAGACATTCAAATGTTTGCTGTTCCTTTCCGTAAAGTTTCAAAAACTAGAAAGAGAATGAGAAGAAGTCATAATGCTATGGAACTTCCTGGTATGACTAAATGTCCAAGCTGTGGCGAAGTAATTAAACCACATAGAGTTTGCTCTAACTGTGGCAGCTACAAAGGAAAAAAAGTAGTAGAAGAAAAAGAAGCAAAGTAGTTGCTTTTTTTTTGCTTAAAATAGCTAATCTATATTATAATAAAGTTGGTGATAAACATGACAACAATAAAAAGTACACTCTTAATTTGTCCAACAGAAACTAAAAATAAATTATTAAGAGAATCTACTTCTCTAAAAGATATTAAATACTTAACTAAAGAAGAATACAAAAGTATTTATTATTTTTCTTATGATGAAAAATCATATTATTATCTAATGCAAAAATATCATTATAATATTGATGTTTGTAAAATATATTTAAAAAATCTTTACGTAATTGATGAAAACAAAACTTATCAAAGTCCTAAGTTAAACTTTTTAAAAGATTTAAAAAAAGAACTAATCGAAAACCATCTCTTAGTCTACAATAAGTCTTATCAAAAATATTTAAATACTAAAGACTTAAAAATAGAAAATCTTTATGCTCTAGATCTTTATGAAGAAAAAATGTTAAATACTACTTTAATCTATGATGAGAAAATAAAAATTACTAATCCAATTGTTGAATGTCAAACTATTGAAGAAGAAATAAATCATGTTGCCTTATCAATAATTGATCTACTTAAAAAGAATGTTCCTCTAAATAAAATATATTTAACTAATGTAACAGAAGAATACTTTTATCCTTTAAAAAAGATCTTTGCTTACTATAAAATACCTCTTAATTTAGATTTTAAATATTCCATTTACAGTACAAAAGTAATTAAAGATTATCTAAATGATGGTATTCTTGACTTAGAAGATCCTTCTAAAAAAGAACTTAATAAAAAATTATTGAATATCTTAGGCGATCTTTCTTCTCTTGATAGTACGACTAAAGAATACAAAACTATTTTAATAGATAAATTAAAAAATACTCATACTTCATCTTCTAAGTTAAAGAACGCCATCAATATCAAAAACTTATATAATGAAACATTTTCTTCCGATGAATATGTCTTCTTAGTAGGTTTTAATCAAGATGTTCTACCAAAGATGGAAAAAGATATTGCTTTTATCAGTGATAAAGAAAAAGAAGAAGTGGACTTGTATTCTACCTCTTACTTAAATAAAAGAAATAAACTAGCTCTAATTACTTGTCTATCTAAAATACCAAATTTATATCTATCTTATAAATTGTCTACTCCTTTTGCCAAGTACTATAAATCTAGTTTAGTAATCGATCTAGCTCTAGAAGTAATTCCTCCTCATCCAGATACTTATAATGCTTCTAATACTTATAATGAATTACGTCTAGCTGAAAAACTAGATCTCTATAATCTATACAACGAAAAGTCAACTTACTTAGAAGAACTTGCTTCTTCTTACCATATCCCATATAAGACTTATTCTAATGCCTTTACTGGTCTTGATAATGACTTATATCTTACTAACTTACCATACCCATTAAAACTATCATATACCAGTCTAAATGCTTATAGCGAGTGTGCTTTTAAATACTATATCCGTCATGTTTTAAAACTAGAACCCTATACTGATAGTTTTCCATCTTTTGTAGGATCTCTATACCATTATATTTTATCTCTTTATACAAATACTTCCTTTTCTTTTGAAAAAGAATGGGAAAACTATCTTTCTAAAAGAGAACTAACTTTCAAAGAAAAATTATTACTAGTTCGTATTAAAAATGACTTAGTTGAATTATTAAATGTCTTAAAGAAACAAAAACTTCTAACAGGCTATGACGAAGAATATCATGAAAAGAAATTAGATGTTGACCTTCAAAAGAAAGTATCTGTCATCTTTACTGGAACAATTGACAAAATAATGTACTATCAAAAAGTAGAGGACACCTATTTTTCTATTATTGACTACAAAACAGGTACTATTGATACTCACATCGAACCTATGAAATATGGACTTCATATGCAATTACCAGTCTATCTATATCTAATTCATAATTCTAAGTTCATTAAAAGTCCAATATTCACTGGTATCTATTATCAAAATATTCTTTTTAACTATCCAACCTGGGATAAGAATGTTGATAAATTAAAGACTGATCAATATCTTCTCCATGGCTATTCTACTGAAAATATTTCTGCTCTAAGTCGCTTTGATTCTACTTATGAAAAGAGTGAACTAATTAAAAGTATGGCTTATAGTGAAGAAAAAGGTTTCTCATATCATACTAAAAACAAAATAATTAATGATGAAATGTTAGGTAATCTACTTAACTATACTAAAGATTATATTTCTAAAACTACGGATTCTATTCTAGAAGCTGACTTTAAGATTAATCCTAAAATCTATGCTGGAACAGATGCTGCTTGTAGTTTCTGTGTCTTTAAAGACCTTTGCTACAAGACCGAAAAAGATTATAAATATTTAGATAAAGTCACTGACTTATCATTCTTAGGAGGTGAATAATATGGCTTGGACACCTGAACAATTAACCGCAATTAATGAAGAGGGTAAAAACATCATTGTTTCAGCAGGTGCTGGATCTGGTAAAACAGCCGTTCTAACTGAACGTGTTATTCGTAAATTAAAAGAAAATACTCACATCAATGAACTATTAATTTTAACCTTTACCAATGCTGCTGCTGCTGAAATGAAAGAACGTATTCGTAGTGCTATTAATAAAACTCCTGGTCTTGAAGCTGAAGCTAACTTAATAGATGGTGCCTATATTACTACTTTTGATGCTTTCTCTCTAGCTATCGTAAAAAAATATCATACTAAGTTAAATATCACCAACAACATCAAAGTAACTGATGAAGTACTTATAAACATTGAAACCAAAAAGATCTTAGACGAAATATTTGATTTAAATTATTTATCATACAAACAAGACTTCAAAAAGTTAATTATGGACTTCTGCCTAAAAGATGATGAAGAGTTAAAAAAGTACATTCTAAATACTTATAAAAAAATATCTTTAAAATATGATAAAGAATCTTTCTTAAAAAATTATATTTCTACTTATTACACACCTGAAAATATTAGAAAGTTTGTTGATGAATACATCTCTCTAATCTTAAGTTACAAGGATTCTATTAAAGATCTACTCACTTCTTTTTCTCTTTACTTTGATGGAACCTATACTAGTAAAGTAGAAGACTACTTAGAACTATTCTTTAACGCTACGACTTATGATGAATTAAAGCTTTCTCTTTTAGGACGTTTCCCATCAGTACCTAAAGATACTCCTGATGAAGGTAAAGAACTAAAAGAAACCTTAACTGTCTTGCTTAATGAGATAAAAGATCTTCTTATCTATGAAAATGAAGAAGAAATCATTAAGGAAATAGAAAATACTAAAGAAAACGCTACTGTCATCTTTGAACTTCTACGTAAATTAGATAAACGTCTAACAGCTTATAAAGCTGAACATGAGATGTTTAACTTTACAGATATTGCTTTTTTAGCTATCAAAGTCGTTGAAGAAAATGAAGACATTAGAAAAGAACTAACTAACAGTTTTAAAGAAATTATGGTTGATGAATATCAAGATACTTCTGATACTCAAGAAATGCTTATTTCTCTAATATCTAGAAACAATGTCTATATGGTAGGAGACATCAAACAATCAATTTATCGTTTCCGTAACGCCAACCCTTATATCTTTAAAAATAAATATGATTCTTATCGTGATACTGATGCCGGCATTAAAATTGATTTAGTTAAGAATTTTCGTTCTCGTGAAGAAGTCTTATCTTCAATCAATTTATTATTCGATCTATTTATGGATGATGCGATAGGTGGCGCTGATTATAAAGCTTCTCATCGCATGGTTTTTGGTAACATGAGCTATAACGAAGAAGGTAAAACATCTCAAGACTATAACCTTGATGTCTTAACTTATACCCCTGCTGTAGGTACTAATATCACTAAAGATGAACAAGAAATATTTATTATTGCCGAAGATATTAAAAATAAAATGGCTAATAACTATCAAGTCTTTGATAAAAACACTAAAGTTCTTCGTCCTTTAAAATACTCTGATATCGTTATTCTCTTAGATAAAAGTAAAAACTTTGAACTTTATAAAAAAATCTTTGAGTATGAACAAATCCCTCTAAGTATTTTAAAAGATACTTCACTATCTAATGCCGATGACTTACTAGTTATTAAGAGTCTTCTAAAGTTCTTGATCTGTCTCAAGAAAAATAACTATGACAATGAATTTAAATATAGTTTTATTTCCCTAGCTCGTAGTTTCTTATTCAAAATTCCTGATCAAGAAATCTATAAATACTATGTAAATAATACTTATAAAGAATCATCTATTTATACATCATGTCTTCCTCTAATTAAAAATATGGATCTTATGTCTGTTTCTGAGTACTTACTTTATGTTTTAGAAAGTCTAGATTATGAGAAGAAACTAATTACCATCGGTAGTGTTTCTCTATACCGTACAAGATGTGAATACATTTATAATTTAATTAGTAATTATTCTCTTGAAGGTAACACTATCTATGATTTCATTACATATCTTGATGAAGTAGAGGAGAGCTCATTTGACTTAAAGTTCTCTATCAATGAATCTAGTCAAAATAGCTGTAAAATAATGACTATTCATAAGTCTAAAGGTCTAGAATTTCCAATCTGTTACTTTGCTTCTTTCTTTGGCCGTTTTAACTTAAGTGAACTAAAAGAAAAAATTCTTTTCGATAACAAATATGGTCTCTTACTTCCCTATGTAAATGGTTACTATAAAGACACTATTTTAAAAACTCTTACTAAAAAAGCTACTCGTGAAGAAGAAATATCTGAAAGAATAAGACTTTTATATGTAGCCTTAACTAGAGCTAAAGAAAAGATGATTATTGTCATACCAGAACAAGAAGAAACTAAAGAAGTATCTGACGTAGTCCCTTATTATGAAAGAAGTAAATATAATAGTTTCTTAAGTATTATGAAAAGTATCTATACCATTCTTCTACCTTATGTTACAAAGGTTGATTTAACTATCTCTAAAGACTATTTATTAAATAAAGATAAAGCTCTTTTTGATTTAAATACCAATATTTCTCCTCTTAAAGTAGAAGAGTTAGAATTTCCAAAAGAGACTTTAACAGAAAGTCATTTTTCTAAAGAGAGTCTTCATCTAATAACGAAAGAAGAAAAAGAACTAATGGAATATGGTACTAAAGTACATGAATGTCTTGAGACTCTAGATTTTACTAATACTGCTTTAGAAAATATTCCAGCTAATATTGCCCCAAAGATTACTAAGTTCTTAGAATGGGATTTAATCAAAGAAAATAAGAATGCTGCCTTCTATAAAGAATATGAATTTATTTATGAAGAAGACAATACTCTAGAACATGGTATTATTGATCTCCTTATTGATTGCGGAACTCATTTAATTATTGTTGACTACAAACTAAAAAATATCTTTGATGAAGCCTATGACAAACAATTAAATGGTTATAGTCGTATTATTTCAAGTCTTACTAATAAACCTGTTAGTTGTTACCTATATTCTATAACTGATTCTATCTCCCGTAAGGTCATGTAAAATATCTTGCTTTTATCATTAAAAAAGTCTATAATTAACATAGAATAGATGATAGTAAGAAGGCATCTAAAAATACAAAGGAGTTGTAAATATGAATGAAACTGGACGTAGTGAAACTATGGAAAAACTACTAGCCTTAAGTAAAGAAGAATTAACTCAACTTTTTTCTGAACTTTCCGTTAGTGAATTAGAAGATTTATTAGATAGACTAGAGGAGGTTAGAACAAATGACTAAAGAAGAATTCTTAACAATGTTTGAACGTGAAATGGCTGAACTTCAAGACCAGGTCACAGCTTTAGATGACAGAATTTCTGAACATGAAAGCAAACGTCAGAAAACTGAAGAAGATGTAAGAATAATTGCAGAAGCTACAAGAGAAAGAGGTCTTCTTAGAGATAGATGGAATAGCCTAAATAACATGGTAGGACTACCTGCCTATGCTAGAATTAAAGCTATGACACCTGAAGAATTAGGAGCCTATAATCAAGAAAAAATAGCTGAATTCCAACCTCGTATTGATGAAATTACTGCTCGTGAGCGTGAGGCTCGTGAACTTAAAACTGTTCTAGAAGCTAGATTAAGAGAAAGTATTACTAAAAGTGTAACAGCCGAAACTCCTGAAGCTAAGAGAGAAGCATTACGTGATAGAAATTACTTCCAATCTGAATTAAATAGGTATGATGAGAAAACAGGCTATGTTTTCCAAGCAATAGCTAGAGATAGAGAAAGTCTTCAATTTGAAATTGATGCTATCGCAACTCGTACTCCAGAAGAAATAAGACGATCTCTTGCCGAAAAGACTGGAAACCCAGCTTATTATGAAATGATTTTAACTAATGGTATAGATGTTTCAAAAGGTGCGGAGATGTTAGCTCAATTCGCAAACGATCCAGAAAAAGCCGATAAAATGGCTAGAATGGTAGCTAATTATGGTGCTCAAAGAGATCTTATGTTGCAGTCCCCAGTTCGAACTACATTATTTGTATCAAACCCATATCAGTTACCTGAAGATCTTAGAAATCTAGTTGCCTTACACACTGACAAACAGAAAGATGCATTTATTCACACTATTGAAGATAGAAGTATTCTTGAAATGGTTGTAAGAGATTATGAAAGAAGATTTAAAGAAGCTAAAAACACTTTATTATATGAAGAATTAACTCCAGAAAAAATATCTTTCTTAGTTGGCCATGAATATATTGGATATGACAACGGAAATAAAAGAGTTCCAACTTTAGAAGAAATAAGACAACACGAGTCAAAGATTCAAACACCTTTTGCATATGAACATCTAAAAGATCTTACAGAACGTCGTGATAAACTTGCTAAAAAAATTATTAAAACTTCTAGAGTTAAATCTGAACTTGCAATTTATAATATGCAAATAGAAAGATTTAGTGACGAGATTTGTTGTGAAATCATAAACTGGTATAAAAACAAATATACTTCTCTTCTAGGTATAAAAAATGGTTTAGACTTTAGTAGTGCTGAAAGCCTGCAAGAAAGCTTAGGTGCCGTTGGAAGAGATATAGCTCATAGTGAAGAGGCTATATCTGAACTAAAAGAGAATGTCGCAAAAGCTAGAAGCCAACTACAAGCTGAGAAACTACAGCGTCAAGAAGTTTTAGAACAGTTAAGAGAAAATATCGTATCTTATGCTGGAGAAGAATATAAAGATGTTAGATTCTACACTGGCAAAGAAAAAGAAAATGTTGATTTTTATGCTCCAAGTACTTATGCTGATGCCATGAGACTAATTGAAACTTCTGCTCAAACAGTTTACGAAAAAGGAAAAGTTAATGAAGTACGTGAAGCTGTGAACGAAGTATTCCAACCAAAAGAGTCAGCTAACATACCAGTGTCTTTAACTGAAGAAACACCAGCAGTTACAACTCCAATAGTAGAAGAGAAAGATGAATATCAAATGCCTACTATGGCATCAGCACCAGCTGTAAACTTTAATGCTGTGGTAATGCCAGAACCAGAAACAATTCCTGCTATTAAGTTTGATACTTATGAAGAAGAACAAATGACACCAGTTACTCCAGTTGCACCAGCTCCAATAGAAGCTCCGGCTTATGAACCAGTTTCAACTCCAGCACCTGCACCAACTACTATGCCAGCAGTTCAATATACTGATCCAGTAGATACTCTTTATAGTCCAGCTGCCACACCAGTACAAGCTCAAACAAATGAGTTAGAAACTATGGTAACTGAAACTGTATCAAATGAACCGGTTAAAGGTGAAGCATACGTTAAAAGAGATTAAATGAAGTCCAGAAATGGACTTTTTCTTTTGCCTAAATGCTTGATAATACTAGTTTTTCTTGCTATATCACTAAAAAAATGCTATAATATGCAAAGACAAAAAGGGGGATTGTGGTATGGAATTTATTAAAGTTGAACCAGCTTCTCTAAATAATGAAGCACTGCAAAAAGTCTTATCACAAAATATCAGAATTGCTAAAGAAATGCGTCGTGAAATAGTTGCCTCTTCTTCTCTTCAAGAAGCTCATTACGAACCAACTGACTATATGAGAAAACCTGAATTAGAAGAAACACCTGAAATTGATCGTACCGACCAGGATTTTGAAGATGATATTTCCATCTATTTATTAGAATTAGCCCATTTACCAAAACCAGCTACTAAAGAAGATCTTTTAGTCTTTTTACCAGACAAGTCTTCAGCTAAATATGAATTAGTAATTAATCGTTTAATTATCGAACTATTAAAAAATAACGCTACCATTAGAAACTTTGCTGAAGACAGTGAAGAATTAGCTGTTTTTGCCGAAGACATTGCCACTAACAACCAACAAATTTCTCTTCTTAGAGAACTGATGTCCGAAGAAGAATTAGACTTAACTGAAATATCAAGCACTAACCATTTAATCTTCGTTCCAACTTCAACTGGTTATCCACGTGCCTTAGAAGAACTAAGTCATATTGATAGTACTTATTATGATAAATTCTTAGGTCTATTTGAATCTATTAAAAACGGTACATTCAAGAACTTTAACCGTCTAAGTTCTAATAATGTCTTTACACAAGGCTTCGGAGAAGTAAAAGACTTCAAAGTTCGTGTTGTTTTTGATCGTTTAGGTGAAGATACTTATGCTATTGTCAGTGCCTTTACTAAGAAAACAACTAGAAATAAAGAACATTCTGAACTACTAAATTTAAGATGTAGTCAGTATCGTAAAGTAGAAGCTACCCTTAAAGAACAAATAAAAAATGAAGATTTCTTAAAAATACAAGATGATTATGAACAAGAACTTTTTAGAATGCTAGGTCAAAAAGACAAATCAAGCAAGAAAGAAAAGGTGAAAGTAAATGACTAAAGAACTTTTAATTTCCCGAATAGAAGAAGAAATTGCTAGATTAGAAAGTATTGAATATGATAATAGTATTGTTGAGTTTGCTCTTGAATATTTTAAACACAATCCATACTTTAGTTATGAAAGCCTCTATGATGTAGATATAACTGGTGCTTGCATTATCTATTTATGGTATCATACCAACTTAGACGAAGGATTAGTTCAAGATGCTATTTTAAGAGTAACACCTGTATTTGAACAAATACCAGCTAATAAAATTCGCGATGTTATGACAGCTCTGGCTGGTATTGTATTAGATAATGAAGATATCTTAGTTAATGTTGATCTTGAAAATAAAACAGAAGACGAAAATCGTTCTTACTTATCTTTACTTGATGCTAGAATAACAATGGCATATGGTTTAGGAAATGTTCTAGACGTTGCTCCATCTTATTCTTATAATTTTCTAGTTTGCCTATATCAATTAATAAGTATTAAAGAACATATGCTTGAAGCTGATGAAAAAGGACTTATAACAGATCTAGAAGAGATTAAAAATAATTCTGATATTATAGGTAGCACTGCTGCTTTTGTCAGCAAGATGCATGCTTATAAAGAATATTATGATGACTGTCAAAGACAATCAGAGGAAGCAGTGGACGAAATTCTTAGTGAACAATTTCTGACACCTGAACAAAAAAAGAAAGCTGATAGTACTGCTAGAAAAGTTGTTAAAGAAACTTTACTTAAGTTTGAATATTTAAAAGACATCAAAGCTTTTCTCGATAGTATCAATAATAAAACCCAATCATTAAATCAAAAATATGTTACTAGAGTTCGTCAAAAAACTAAGACTATCAATAGCTACAATGGACTAATCGCAGATCTTAGAGTCCTAGATGAAGATAGAGAATGTATTTCATATGAATCTCTAGTTTCTAAAGCTAAAGATGAAAAGATTAAGAAACAAGTCCTAGAATATATCTATGGTCTTAACATGCGTCACTATGAGCCATTAGAAGCTTCTTATACTGCTCTTGAACAAGATAAAAAACATGATTATGAACGTATCTTTGCTAAACATGGTATCGAAGTTCCTTTTGCTTATTTATTAACACTAACAAGCACTCCATCAGAAATAAATAGTTCTCTTACCAGTTTAAGAAAAATGCAAATAACTGATTCTGACATGATACTAGAAATACTTTCTAAAGCGACAAGTGACTCTATTAGTCATCTTGAAAATTTATATGAACGTAAAATTATTGATAGTAGTTTTCTAACAACTTATCCAATAGTTTTCGATTCAGAAAGTAGTGCCTACATCAATGTCTTTAAAAATGTTCATGCCTTTGTTTCTGCCGGACTAAATCCTTTATATTTAAACTCTTCGCCAAAGACATTACTAGGTGATAGTACTACTATCAAAGCTTCTATTGACTCTCTAAAATCAAGAGATTTATTATCTGCTATTGATCGCAATACTAATGTAGGTTTCTTAACAAATAGTAGTCTTAATGAATTAATAGAAAAAGTTTCTAATCTAGGTCATGCCAAAGATCTAGAAGAAGACATCAATCTATTAAACATTCCCGCTAAACGTTGGGACCGAGTAGCTCTTTTAAATGCCACTGGACAAGAAGTAGATAGTGAGTCTCTATCTGAAGTCTTAACAAATCCAACTTTTATTGTTCCGGATGCTAAACTTCCAGAATACTTAGAAGCTTTAAATGCTACTCCAAAAGAATCAGTTTCTACAGGAAATAAAGAACTATTAAAGACTGAGCTAGTATAGAAAATTATGTCAAAAAGTTGACACTTGATAAAGCATATGTTATAATCTAACTGTTTGACGCCTCATGCTCAAACCGCATTTGAAAGGTTTTAAACAATTTATTGTACCTTGCGAGCGAGTCTTAAGTTATAAAATGAAGGAGGTATATATTAATGAACGCTGTAATTAAAGTTGGTGGAAAGCAATACTATGTACAAGAAAATTCAGAAATTTACGTAGAAAAGCTAGAAGCTGAAGTAGGAGACACAGTAAAATTTGATCAAGTATTAATGCTTGATAGTAAAATAGGTAGTCCTTATCTTACTAATGTTACCGTTGAAGGTGAAGTAATCAAAAATGGTAAACAAAAGAAAATTAAAGTTTTCAAATACAAAAGTAAAGACAGATCTAATCGTAAGACTAAAGGACATAGACAACCTTATACAAAAATTAAAATTACTAAAATTAATGGATAATTATGATTAAAGTAATTATAACCAAGGACAAAGATTTATATCAAAAAGTAGAAGTAACTGGTCATGCCATGTATGCTGACTACGGAAAAGATATAGTTTGTAGCTCTGTAAGTAGTATCGTAACTACTACAGTAAATGGAATTTTATCATTTGATAAGGATAGTCTAAGTTATGAAGTTAGTGAAAATGGTTTAATAATATCAAATATTAAAGCTGATAATATTACCCAAACACTAATAAAAAATATGATTAGTCTATTGAAAGAGTTGTCAGAGAATTATCCTGATAACGTAAAAGTAAAATAAGGAGGAGAATTATGAAATTTTTGAAATTAGATATTCAATTATTTGCTCACCACAAAGGGCAAGGATCAACATCTAATGGTCGTGATTCTGCAGGACGTAGATTAGGAGCTAAAGCTGCTGATGGAGAATTCATCACTGCTGGTAGTATTATATATCGTCAACGTGGAACTAAAGTATTTCCAGGAACTAACGTTCGCCGCGGTAGTGATGATACTTTATATTCTACTATTGATGGAGTAGTTAAGTTTGAACGCTTAGGAAGAGATAAGAAACAAGCTTCAGTATATCCTAAAGAAGCATAATTGAAGAGCCATTAAGTGCTCTTTTTTTTAACACAAAAGGGGGGATAGCTATGGATATTTCCGAAATTATTCATGCTAAAGAAGTGTTGAAAGCCAAAAGAGAAGAACTATTAAAACATTATGTAAATGAATATGGTTACTGGTATAAACCATATATTGTTCATCGTAGTAAGAAAACAGGTTATATTTTTGAATCTAAACCATGGCAAACTATTGCTTTCTTACAAAAACATCATGAACCAGTTCCAAGTAATTTATTAGAAGAAAGTGCTATCTACTGTCGTTTACGTGATGAAAGTATTGCTAGAATGGAAAATGAAATAGTGGATTTTCTCTATGAAACATGTAAAATAACTAAATCATATACAGAAATATATGAAGAAAAAGAGAAGATTTCTCGTATTAGAATAGCTTCTTTATCTAGTGCCGAGGCTAGTGAATATCAAGATGAAAGTGTCTCAATAGAGTCTAGAGAATCTTACTATGATTTTCGTGAAAAAATAATTGCGACTTATGAAGAACATGGTATTATCTTGCCATCAGATCAAGATAAGCTTGATTATATTATTAACGAAATATCTTATATAAAAGGAGCCCAAAAATATACTATGGTAGCAGATAATCCTTGGGCTCAACGTATTAGAAGAGAACTTTATGCTTCAACTGGCCTAGAAGTATCAAATTCTGATTTAGTAAATACACTATATAAACCAAATCAACTAGCTTGCTGTAAGAGTTTAATTGTTGATGGCAAAACTTATACCTATGTTTATGTTCCATTAATTGCGGATATTGACAAAGATATTAATGGTATTTTCTATCATGAAAATAGACATGCTATTGAATCAGGTCCCAATGGTGTAGCTTTTGCTAGTAGAAATCATTCTTTTCAATATCGTTATATCAATGAATTACGTACAGAAGCCCGTTCTATTAAAGATTTAGAAGCACTTGGACCTTTATTTCCAAGTTTTGAAAGAGAGTCTTGCTCTGCTTATAGACCATTACTAGAGCCTTTATATAATGATTTTGATGCCAAATACAGTCACTTCTTAGATAGATGTGCTATTACTAATCGTGATGATCATCTAGAACGTGCTTTTGGTAGAGAAAATTTAACTAATTATGAGGCCCTTATTTATGATACCCTAGAGTTAAGTCTAACTGGTGAAATTACACCAGAAAGTATTAGTTCTACTAAAACATTACTTTCTAAAATGGAACGTAGAGCTACAACTCATGGTATCATGAAACAAAAAGTAAAAAAATAATAGAGAGTTATCAAAAAATTTGTTATACTTAAAAATGAAAAAAAGGAGGAGAAAAATATGTTTGTAGATGAAGTCACAATTAAAGTAGAAGCTGGCTCTGGTGGAGATGGTTGTACTGCTTTTAGACGTGAAAAATTTGTCCCTATGGGAGGTCCATTTGGTGGTAATGGTGGCCATGGTGGTGACATTATATTTAAAGTAGATCAAGGACTACATACTCTTTTAGATCTTCGTTATCAAAAAGTTCTAAAAGCTCCTCGTGGTGAAAATGGTCGTGGTAAGAATCAACATGGAGCAGGAGCAGATCCTCTAATTGTTAAAGTACCACAAGGTACTGTTGTAACAGATTTAGAAACAGGTCTAATCATTGCTGATTTATCGAAAAAAGATCAAGAAGAAGTAATCGCTAAAGGCGGTCGTGGTGGTCGTGGTAATACTGCTTTTAAAACCCAAACTAACACAGCTCCAGATTATTCTGAAAAAGGAGAAGAAGGCGAGAAAAGACTATTAAAAGTAGAAGTTAAAATGCTAGCTGATGTGGGACTTGTTGGTCTACCATCAGTAGGAAAGAGTACTATTATTTCTTGCATTTCTAAATCAAAACCAAAAATAGCCGCTTATCACTTTACAACTCTATCACCAAACTTAGGTGTTACTAAAGCTACAACTGGTGAAAGCTTCGTAGTAGCAGACTTACCTGGTTTAATAGAAGGAGCATCTCATGGTGAAGGACTAGGAGATAAATTCTTACGTCACATAGAAAGAACTAAGATTATTGCTCACGTTATTGATATGAGTGCTAGTGAAGGACGTAATCCTTATGAAGACTATGTTCTAATCAATAATGAATTAAAAGAATTTAATCCAAAACTTCTAGAAAAACCACAAGTTATAATAGCTAACAAAATGGATTTACCAGAAGCTTCAACTAACTTAGAAGAATTTAAGAAAAAAGTTCCAAATGTTGAAATATTTGAAGTAAGTGCCGCAACTAATACAGGACTACAAAAAGTAGTAGATCATTTAGCTACTATGTTAAATAACATTCAAGATACACCTCTATATGAAGATAATGAAATAGAAAGTCATATTCTTTATACCTTCAAGAAAGAAGAACCATATACTATTACTAGAGATGATGATGGTACATGGGTAATTTCTGGTAAAGAAGTAGAAAGAATCTTTAAAATGACTAAATTCAATAGTGAAGAAGCTATTTATAAATTTGCTAAAAGATTAAGAAGAATGGGAATTGATGCTAAACTAGAAAGCCTTGGAGCCGAAGATGGTGACGCTGTTCGTATCTTAGATTTCTATTTCGATTATAAAGCCTAAAAAACATCTTAAATTAGATGTTTTTTTCTTGACATTTCTTAGAAAAAACATTTTACATTTATAAAAATTATGCTATAATCAAATTAGATTACAAGAGTAGGTGAATATAATGAATGATACAAATTTTTTAATTAAAAACGGAGTAGATGTCAACAAGAGTTTAGAAATCTTTGGAGACATAAATACATATAATCAAACAGTAGGAGAATTAGTAGTTAGTGCTAAAGATAAACTAGCTAAACTAGAAGTATATAAAAATAGTAAAGACTTATCAAACTATGCTATTTATGCTCACTCTCTAACTAGTGATGCAACATATTTTGGTTTTACACATTTAGCTGAACTAGCTGGTCTTCATGAACAAAAATGTAAAGGAGGAGACTTCTATTACATCTATAATCATTATCAAGAATTAAAAGATGAAGTTGATCGTGCAGTTGATGTTGTTAATGAATATCTTCATCCAGGATCAGTTCCAGCTTTCCAAAATATTCCTGTTGCTCCAGTAGCAGAAGCAACTCCAGCTGCACCAGCACCTGCTGTTGCTCCAATTATACCTGAGACACCAGCTGCCCCAGTAGCTCCAGCTGTAGAAGCTCAAGCTCCAGCTGCTGCCCCTTTACCAGCAAACATTCCAACTGGTGAAGTATATGATAAGAAAACAATCTTAGTTGTCGATGATTCTAATATCATTAGAAACTTTGTTAAACGTATCTTCAGTGACACTTATGGTGTAGGAACAGCTAAAGATGGTGAAGAAGCTATCGATATCTTAGCAGCTAATAGAGAAAATGATAATATCGTATGTATGTTACTTGACCTTAACATGCCAAAAGTAGATGGCTTTGCTGTTCTAGAGTATATGAAAGAAAATAATTTGTTCTCTAAGTTCCCAGTATCAATCATTTCTGGTGATTCTTCAAAAGAAACTATTGATAAAGCTTTCAAGTATCAAATTGTTGATATGTTAGGTAAACCATTCAATGAATCATCAATCAGAAGTGCTGTTGAGAAAACAATTTACTATAAAGAAATGATGTAGAAGAGTTATCTCTTCTTTTTCTTTGCAAAATAAAGCTAAAAAACTTTTCACAATTATAAAAATATGTTATCATATTATAGAAATGAGGAGGTATAAATATGAGTGGACACTCAAAATGGGCAACAATCCATCGTAAAAAGGGATTGCTAGATGCCGCAAGAGGAAAAGTATTTCAAAAATTAGCCAAAGAAATTATGGTGGCAGCTAAGACAGGTAGCCCTGACCCGAATCAAAATGCTGCACTAAGAATGGCAGTAGATAAAGCAAAAGCTCAAAACATGCCTAAAGATAATATTCAAAAAGCTATCGAAAAAGCAACAGGTGGTCAAGACGGTGCCAATTACGAAAGTGTTCGTTATGAAGGATATGGCCATGGTGGAGTAGCTTTTATCGTTGATTGCTTAACTGATAATAGAAATAGAACAGCTTCTCAAGTACGTAGTTCATTTACTAAAGCTGGTGGTAACTTAGGAACAGATGGTTCTGTAAGTTATATGTTTGAACGTCGTGGTTCAATAGTAATTGCTAAAGAGTATGATGAAGATACTATGATGATGGCATCTCTTGATGCCGGAGCTCTAGACTTCGAGACAATAGAAGATGGTTATGTAATAACAACTCCAGCTGACAAATTTACAGCTGTAAAAGAAGCTCTAGAAACAGCAGGTGTTAAAGAATTCCAAGTATGTGAAATAACATATGTACCAAATATGGAAGTAACACTTGACGAAGAAGGAGCAGAAAAAGTTCATCGTTTAGTTGATACGCTAGAAGACTTAGATGATGTTCAAGATGTTTACTACAACTTAAAAGAAGATTAAAAGGCGTAAGGCCTTTCTTTTTTTCTTCTCTTGCTTGAACATAAGTTTTAGTTTATAATAAAAATGACAATAAAATAAATTTAAAAAGCAAAGGAAGTAATAAAATGTACGACTATATAATTGGAACAGTAACAGGGTATAAAAACAATGCCATTGTTTTAGATAATAATGGTTGTGGTTATTTAATATATGTCTCAAATCCTTATGTTTTTGATGACAACAAAGAATACAAAGTCTATGTTTATCAACAAATAAAAGAAGATGAACATTTATTATTTGGTTTTAAGACTTTAGCCGAAAAAGAATTATTCTTAAAACTAATTAGTGTAAAAGGACTAGGTCCTAAAATGGCTATGCCTATCTTAGCTGTTGGATCCATTGAAGGTATCATGGACGCTATCGAAAGGGAAAATATTTTATATCTAAAGAAATTCCCTAAAATAGGAGAAAAACTAGCTCGTCAAATAGTTCTTGATCTAAAAGGCAAACTAGAGTTTATTGGTGTTGGTATTACTGATGACGAAATGTCTAAGTCTGAAGAACTAAAAGAAGTATTACTTGGCTTAGGATATAAAGAAAAAGAAATTAAACCAATAATTTCTAAAGTTGATAGTTCTCTAACTATTGAAGAGCAAGTAAAAGAAGCTTTAAGATTATTACTAAGATAAAGAAATGAGTGATATTGATGAACGAAAGTGTTATAAAAAAATATTCTCTTGAAGATGATAAGACAATAGACAATACTATTCGTCCTGAGACTATTGAAGAGTACATTGGACAAACAGATGTTAAGGAAAATATAAAAGTCTTTGTAGAGGCAGCAAAACTTCGTAATGAACCTCTAGACCATGTTTTATTGTACGGTCCTCCTGGACTAGGAAAAACAACTCTGGCTTTTATAATAGCTCATGAATTAGGAACTAAAATAAAAACAGCTTCTGGTCCTTCTATTGAAAAAAGTGGTGACTTAGCCGCTATTCTTTCATCTCTTGAACCAGGAGACGTCTTATTTGTTGATGAAATACATCGTATGCCTCGTTATATTGAAGAAATATTATATCCAGCTATGGAAGACTTTTCTCTTGATATAATTGTTGGCAGCGAAGGAAATACTCGTAATATTAAAATTGATTTACCACCATTTACTTTAGTAGGAGCAACTACTAGAGCCGGAGACTTATCTGCTCCTCTTCGTGATCGTTTTGGAATTATTTCTAAACTTCAATTCTATACCACTGAAGAATTAACGGAAATCGTAAAACGTACTTCCCGTGTATTAGAAACTCCAATCGATGATGATGCCGCTCTAGAATTAGCTAAAAGAAGTCGTGGAACTCCTCGTATTGCCAATCGTCTCTTCAAAAGAGTTCGTGACTTTGCTATGGTTAAAGGAAAAAATAAAATAGATCTAGAAGTAACAGATGAAGCTCTAAATAGATTAAAAATTGATAAAATGGGCTTAGACAATACAGACCGTGAATTATTATTAGCTATCATCAACAAATTTAATGGTGGCCCAGTTGGAATTGAAGCTATCAGTTCTACAATCGGTGAAGAAATAACCACTATTGAAGATGTCTACGAACCATACTTACTTCAAAATGGTCTTATAAAAAGAACTTCTCGTGGCCGTGTTGTAACAGATAAAGCTTATAAAGTCCTAGGAATAGAAAAAGATAAATAAAGGAGATTAACCATGAAAGTTGAAGATTTTGATTATTACTTACCAGAAGAGTTAATAGCTCAGACTCCCTTAGCCAAAAGAGACTCTTCAAGGTTATTGGTTTTAGATAAGAAAACAGGGGAGTATGAAGATAAACATTTCTATGACATTGTCGATTACTTAGAAGAAGGAGATACTTTAGTTCTAAATGATACTAAAGTTCTACCAGCTCGCCTAATTGGTGAAAAAGAAGAGACTCATGCTGTAATTGAAGTATTACTATTGAAAAATATTGCTGGTGATGACTGGGAATGTTTAGTAAAACCAGCTCGTCGTATTAAAGTAGGAACTATTGTTACCTTCGGTAATGGAAAACTAAAAGCTCGTTGCATTAAAGAAATGGATGAAGGAATTAGACATTTTACTTTTGAATATTCTGGTATCTTCTTAGAAGTTTTAGAAGAACTAGGTACAATGCCATTACCTCCATATATTCATGAAAAACTAGCTGACCAATCTCGTTATCAAACAGTTTATGCCAAAGAAGTAGGTAGTGCTGCTGCTCCTACTGCGGGACTTCATTTTACTAAAGAACTTTTAGCTAAAATAGAAAATAAAGGAGTGCATGTTGCCTATGTAACACTTCATGTTGGATTAGGAACATTTAGACCTGTAAGTGTAGATAAAATAGAAGAACACAAAATGCATAGTGAATATTATCATATGACAGGAGAAGTTGCTGATCTTCTAAATAAGACTAAAAAAGAAGGTCACAGAATCATTGCCGTTGGAACAACATCTACAAGAACTCTTGAAACTATTATGACTAAATATGGTAAGTTCCAAGAATGTTCTGGCTGGACTGATATATTTATTTATCCAGGTTACACATTTAAAGGTATCTCTGCTTTAATTACTAATTTCCATTTACCTAAGTCAACCTTAGTAATGTTAGTTTCAGCTTTAGCAACAAGAGAAAACATCTTAAATGCTTATAAACATGCCGTTGATGAAAAATATCGTTTCTTCTCTTTTGGAGATGCCATGTTTATTAAATAAAACATTATTTAGAGGAACTCTCAAAGAGTTCTTTTTTAAC
The DNA here is from genome assembly GCA_934162125.1 of uncultured Bacilli bacterium. Lineage (GTDB taxonomy): Bacteria > Bacillota_I > Bacilli_A > RF39 > UBA660 > CAG-877. Next base: position 150,672 of record CAKPHU010000001.1, on the reverse strand, counting down.
CAGCTATTTATCATATAAAATTTCTATTGAAAAAGCATAAAGAATATGATATAATAAGCGGGCATATGAAAAAAGGGAGGAAATCAGAATGCAACTAATTAGAAAACAGGTTGAATATATAGAAGAAGCAATTACTAGTCGTAAAAGTAATGATGCTACTTTACGTAATGGATATCTAGAAAGTCGTAACGGTCAAGCCACTGATAATGAAACACCAATGGCAAACGTTGATATCATTAGTGAAACAGCACTTAGAATTAATAATCAAGAATTAAATAGTTTAATTGAAATTTTAAGTAGTTCAGAAACAGAAATCATTGATGAGCCATCACTAACTTCAGTAGAAATTGGAACTACTTTTACAGTTAGATTTGCTGATGAAGATGAAGACGAAGAAGTAACTTTAGTTGAAAATTTAATCGGTTTAGAAGGAAAAGCTGGATACACAAGTATTGAAAGTCCATTTGGAAAAAGTGTTCATCACAAAGAAGTAGGCGATACTTTTGCTTATACAGTATCAGTAGGTGGAAGAAACAATACTTTAACTGGTAGTGTTACTTCTATTGGCAATGAAAAAGAAACAGAAAAAACTATTATTAAAAAGTAATTGATCTTTTAAAGAGCTAACTCAGTTAGTTCTTTTTCTTGTCAAAAATTTAAATATGTTTTATAATTAAAGAACGAAAAAAGAGGTGTCCTATGAAAATAAAATATCATTTATTAAAAAATGAAAAAGATACTAAAGCCCGTTATGGAAAACTAGAAACAAACTATGGAACTTTTGAGACTCCTATGTTTATGCCAGTTGGTACAAAAGCAACTGTTAAGTCTCTAACTCCAGAAGAATTAAAAGCTTGTCACTCTGGTATTGTTCTAGCTAACACATATCATTTATGGTTACGTCCAGGTGAAGATATAGTCGCAAAATGTGGTGGCCTTCATAAATTTATGAATTATGATGGACCAATTTTAACAGATTCAGGTGGTTTCCAAGTATTTTCTCTTGTCAAAAATAAAGAAAAAGATATTACTGAAGAAGGCGTAGTTTTCAAAAGCCATATTGATGGTTCTAAATTGTTTTTAACTCCAGAAAAATCTATTGGAATTCAAAATAAATTAGATAGTGATATTGCGATGAGTTTTGACGAATGTCCTCCATATCCTTCAAGTTATGAATATATGAAAAATTCTGTTGAAAGAACACTAAGATGGGCTGCTCGTGGTAAAAAAGTTCATGCTAATCCAAATCAATCATTATTTGGTATTGTCCAAGGTGGAGAATTTGAAGACCTTCGTGAGTATAGTTGTAAAGAAACAGTTAAATTGGACTTTGATGGTTATAGTATCGGTGGCACTTCCGTAGGAGAAGATAAACCAACTATGTATAAAATGATTGAATATGGTGTTAAATACTTACCAGAAGACAAAGTGCGTTATCTTATGGGAGTAGGGGATCCAATTGATATTATTGAAGGAGTAATTCGCGGAATTGATATCTTTGACTGTGTTCTACCAACTAGAATTGCTCGTCATGGACAAGCTTTCACTAGAGAAGGTAAAATTAACTTCAATAACGCTCAGTACAAAGAAGATCTAGGACCAGTAGAAGAAGGTTGTGACTGTTATACATGTCAAAATTATTCTAGAGCCTACATCCGTCATTTAATCACAACAGACGAAATGTTAGGAGGACGACTTTTATCTATCCATAATATTCGTTTCTTAATTAGATTAGTAGAAGAATTACGTGCTGCGATTAAAGAAGATCGTCTGCTTGAATATCGTGAAGAATTTATAAAAAAATATGAAAGTAAAAAGAGCCATTAAAGCTCTTTTTTACATATAAAACATCGGCTTATTTACATTTGAAGTTGGATTAACATTAGAAGAAGTGCTACTTTCTCTAACTACTGGTTTATTTATTTCATCTGCAATCTTAAACATTGCTTTTGCGTTACTCACAAGTGGTTTAACTTGATTAACTATCGGTATTGCTTGATTAATTACGCCTAAGGTTTTTTGTGTACCATCTAAAAAGCCACTCCAACTAAATCCCTTTGCTAAACTAGCCCAACGTCCAAATAAAGAAGGCCTCATGTAAGGATAATTGTACATAACCCACCTCTTCTAAGATAGTATATGACAATTGCCAAGAAAAAGTTAATTTTCTGTTTCCAAAAATAAAATACTATGTTAAAATCATTATAGTAAATAAAAATCGCAAGGGTTGGATATTTAAGAATAGGTGATAATATGATATTTGGAAAGAAAAATAAAGAAGAAAGTACTAATAACACTGCGTTAGCAACACCAAATGTAACAGGTGCTCCAATAACTGCCCAGGCGGAGATTCCTCAAGTAGCAAGTAATCCAATGCTTCAACAACAACCAGTAGCTCCTACTGTACAACCTGCACCAGTTGCTGCTCCAATACCAGGCGCTCCAGTTGCTATGCCAGCAGCTCAAGCTCCAGTAGCTCCAGAGCCAACAGTATCAGCATCAACTGCCACAGCCCCAGCACAACCACATGAGGCTACTAATGAAGAAATCAAAGCTCAAGCTCAAGAAGTGTTAGACGCTATTAAAAAAGAAGACCCAGATAAAGGCCGTGAAAAAAGAAGTGTTAAATTAAATTCATATCGTTATAGTATAATCAATACGATGAATAAAAAAGAACAAGGTACTTTTGATGCTGAAACAGAAGATGAAGTTCGTAACTACTTAGAGTCACAAGGTTACCAGGTTCTAGAAATTAAACTAAGAAGTAAATTCGATGTTGATTTAGGTGGAGCTAGCTTTAAAGCTGGAGACTTATCATTCTCACTAACCCAATTATCAACATATATTAAATCAGGTATCCCACTAGTTGACTCAATGCGTATCTTAGCAAAACAAACTACTAAACCAGCACATAAAAAGATTTTTGGTCAAGTAGTTTATGAATTATTACGTGGTGAAAGTTTCTCAATAGCCCTTGCTCGTCAAGGCAAAGCTTTTCCACCATTACTAATCAACATGGTTAAGACTTCTGAAATGACTGGTGACTTACCATCAATCCTAGATGATATGGCAGAGTACTATACATCAATGGATCAGACAAAGAAACAAATGAAGAGTGCTATGATCTACCCAGTAGTTATCTTAACTCTAGCTGTAGGCGTATTAATCTTCATGTTAGTATACTTAGTACCTCAATTCGCATCAATGTTCTCAGAAAATGATGCTAAATTACCAGGTATTACCTTAGCAGTTTTAGGTGCCAGTGAATTTATTCAAAACTACTGGTATATCTTATTACTAGTTATTGGTGGCTTAATAGGAGGATTCACTGTAGCTTTCAAGAAGTCAACAGCTTTCCGTACAGGCGTTCAAACATTTTTAATGCATGTACCAGTTGTTAAAAATATTATTATTTATAAAGAAATATCAAACTTTACTAAGACTTTCGCTTCATTATTAAACCATGGTGTTTTCATTACTGATAGTATGGAAATCCTATCTAAAATAACTGATAACGAAGTCTATAAAAGAATTATTAATAAAACTCTAGCTAACTTAGCTAAAGGTGAATCTGTTTCATCTGCTTTCCAAGGTGAATGGGCTATTCCAATTGTTGCCTATGAAATGATTGTTACTGGTGAAAATACTGGTCAATTAGGTAACATGATGGAAAAAGTTGCCGCTCACTTCCAATTATTACACAAAAACATCATTGATCAATTAAAGAGTTTGATGGAACCATTTATGATTATTATGCTAGCAGGTATTGTTGCTGTAATCTTACTTTCAATAGTAACACCAATGTTCAGTATTTATAGTCAAATTAAATAGAATATTAAGGAGGATAATTATTATGGAAGTACTATATTTAATTATCTTTTTTATTTTAGGAGCTCACTTAGGCTCATTCTACACCGTAATAGGTCTAAGACTACCCAAAAATGAAAACTTTACTACAACTAGATCTCACTGTGATACATGTGGACACGAATTATCTTTCTATGAGATGATTCCTATCATATCTTATCTTGTTCAAAGAGGAAGATGTCGCTATTGTCACACCAAGATAGACATACTAGCACTCTATATGGAGTTCTTTACTGGCCTCTTATTCGCAGTTAGCTACTATAGTTTTGGCTTCAGTTATGAACTTCTAATTGCCTTAGGACTTGTCTCATTATTTATGATTATCGTCGTAAGTGACTTAACATACTTAATAATACCAGATGAAGTACTAATCTTCTTTAGTGTCTATTTCATAATAGTACAACTTCTATCCTTAGGCATTGTTGGTTGTCTTTTAAAAATTGCCACAGGTATTTTCCTATTTTCGATTATGTACTTAATAATGTTAATAGGTAATAAAGTATTAAAAAAAGAAAGTTTAGGTGGCGGAGACATTAAAATGATGTTTGTCTTTGGCCTTATCCTAGATCCTCTTCTTGGAACACTAACCATCTTTTTAGGAAGTCTTTTTGCTCTTCCAATGTCTTTACTTTTATTATTTAAAAATAAAGAAAAAGTAATTCCATTTGGACCATTTTTACTATTTGCAGCCTTATTTATCTATTTCACTAAAATGACTCCAACTATGATTACTGAATGGTTAGGATTTTAGAAAGTTAATCTTTCTTTTTTTTTCTATTTATTGTACTATAATTAAGAAGAGGTGATCATATGAAAAATGCTACTATCTTACCTGCTGATACTTATACAGTAGTTAATAAAACAGTTTTAAATGATACAGATCGTAAGCTTGTAAGTATGTTGTACCAACCAATCATTGGTCACACAGCTATTTCTCTATATTACACCTTAATTGATGACTTAGATAAGTTAGAAATTATGAGCGATGAATTAACTCATCATCATTTAATGGCCACAATGCAATTAAAACTAGAAGATATTGTTATTGCTAGAGAAAAACTAGAAGCCTCAGGCCTTCTTAAAACTTATTATAAAAAGGGAAGTACTAATAGTTATGTTTATCTTTTATATTCTCCCTTATCAGCCAATGAGTTCTTTTCTCATCCAATTTTAAACGTTGTTCTTTATAATAACTTAGGTAAAAAAGAATATGAAAAATTGCTTAACTATTATAAAATTCCTAAAATAAATTTAAAAGAATATGAAGATATTACCTGCAGTTTTGATGAAGTTTTCTCTTCAACTAAAGGATCTTACCTAGAAATAGAAAACGATGTCACTAAAAGAGATTCTAACAATATTCTTATCAATAAGGGAGTGGACTTTAATTTACTTATTTCTTCTCTTCCAGAAAATATTGTCAGCGAAAAGTGCTTTACTAAAGAAACAAAAGACTTAATCAATGCTTTAAGCTTTACTTATGACTTAAACACTTTAGCAATGGAAGGACTTATCCGTACTTCTTTAAATGAGAAAGGACAAATTGATAAAACTCTTCTTCGCAAAAGCTGCCGAGACTACTATCAATTTGAAACAGCTGGTTCTCTTCCAACTCTAATCTACAACAAGCAACCAGATTATTTAAAGAAACCAGAAGGGGATACTTCTAAATGGGCTCAACTAGTTTATACTTTTGAAAATATCACTCCATATCAACTACTTAAGGCTAAATATAAAGGAGCCGAACCAACTGATCGTGATAAAAGATTAATAGAAAGTCTTTTAGTTGATCAGAAATTTAATCCCGGTGTCGTGAATGTCCTAATATCTTATATCTTAAAAACTAACAATGAAGGACTAAAAAAGAGTTACGTTGAAACAATTGCTGGTCAATGGAAGCGTCTAAATATCGAAACAGTAGAGGAAGCTATGCTTTTAACAGAAAAAGAACATAAAAAAATGAAAAAACTACTTGAAAAAAATCCTGAAAAGAGTCAAAATAAGAAAACACCATCAGGAAAGACTGATGATACTTCGTCCCTTCCAATCTGGTTCAATAAAGCTCTAGAAAATACAGAAGCAACTGATCAAGATGTTGCAGAAATGGACGAAATACTAGCAGGCCTAGTCTAGTGTAAAATATTGTCAAGAAGTTTTAAAAGAGATTTAAAACTACCAAATTAGACTTGCAAATATGATATTATAAAAAAAATAAGTATTAATAAAATAATACTTTTTTATACTTTAAGAAAGAAGGTACTTTTATGAGTAAGACCTATATTTTTGGTCATAAGAACCCTGATACAGATTCAGTAATGTCTGCGATTGGATTATCATATTTAAAAAACCACTATGGTAAAAATACCGAGCCAAGAGTTCTAGGTAACATAAATAAAGAGACAAAATATGCTTTATCATATTTTAATTTAAAAGAGCCTCAATATTTAAATGATGTTAAATTACAATTAAAAGATATTGATTATCATAAAAATTTCTATTTAAAAGAGACAGAATCAATCTATAATGGTTACCAGGCTATGTTAGAAGAAGGCTTAACTGGTCTTCCTGTTGTCAATACTAAAGGATATTTTACTGGATTAGTAACTATCAAAGATTTATCTCACACAATCGTTAATGAAAATGCTGAGGACTTATACACGTCATATGATAATTTACTACAAGTTTTAAAAGGAGAAGCCCTAGTTCGTAACGATGAAGAAATAATTGGCCGTATCCTAGTTGCTGCCTATCGTAGTACTACATTTATGGAAACAGTTAAACTTGAACGTGATATGGTCTTAATTGTTGGTGACAGACATAGTATTATTGAGTACGCAGTTAACTCTGGCGTTAAATTAATTATTCTAGCAGGAGATGCTGAAATTCACGAAACACACCTTGAAATAGCTCGTCAAAACCATGTCAACATTATTAGAACTCCATATACTTCATATCACATAACTAGATTAGTATCTTTAGCTAACTACATAAAAACATTATTAAGATGCTATAACCCAACTAAATTTGAAAATACTGAGTTCGTTGATAATGTCGTTGATATTAATAATAAATTAAAACATACTAATTATCCAATTGTTGATAAGAACAATAAATGTTTAGGTTTATTAAAGATTACAGATTTATCTGAAAAACATCCTAAAAAAGTTATTTTAGTCGATCACAATGAAACTATGCAAAGTGCTGATGGTATCGAAGAAGCTGAAATCTTAGAAATTATAGACCACCATAATTTAGGAAGTATCACAACTAAAAGTCCTATTAATTTTACTAATATGGCGGTTGGCTCAACTTGTACAATTGTCTATACTATGTACAAAGATCGTGGCTTAGAACTACCAAAAGAAATTGCCGGAGCTCTTTTATCTGGAATCTTATCAGATACTTTAATCTTAAGAAGCCCAACCACAACAGAACTTGATCGCATTGCGGTTAAAGAACTAGCTAAAATTTCTTCTGTAAACTATCAAGAATATGGAATGAATCTTCTAAAAGCTGGTACTTCTCTAGAAGGCATGACTAAAGAAGATGTCTTATACAATGACTTTAAAGTATATACTGTTAATGGTAAAAGCTTTGCTTTAGGACAATTCTTTACTATGAACTTTGATGAAATAGAAAAAGACATAGACGATTATGTTCATGTCTTAAATGAAGTAAGTGAATCAAATCATTATACCTTACTTGCTTTATATGTTACTGATATTGTTCGTAATGGTAGTTATATAATCTTTAATACTAAAGGTAAAGATTTACTAGAAGTTGCTTATAACCTTCCAAATATCAGTGAAGGTGAATTCATTGCTGGTACTATTTCACGTAAGAAACACGTTGTACCAACTATTATGCCAATATTTGAAAGTTAGGAGATAAAACATGAATTTAATATCAATTATAATTTTAGGAATTATTCAAGGAATAGCTGAGTTCCTTCCTATATCATCTTCAGCTCATCTAATTATTTTTAGAGATTTATTTGGTATTGCTTCCTCAATGAGTAAAGAAATGGAGTTAACTTTTGATGTTGCTCTTCATTTAGGAACATTACTTGCTATCTTCGTTTTCTTCTTTAAAGACTTTATTAAAATGATTACGAAAGGTTTTACTAAAGGATTAAAAGATGCTGATGGTAAGATATTATGGTATTTAGTAATTGCGACAATTCCTGCTGGTATTGCTGGTGTCTTATTTGAAGAAGTAATTGAAAATGCCATACGTAGTAACTTCATCATTATTGCTCTTTCTCTAGCAATCGTTGGTGTAATTATTTATTTAGCTGACAAGTACAGTAAGAGTAATAAAACTATCAAGAGTATGAATTTGAAAGATGCTATCATTATTGGATGTAGTCAAGTATTTGCCTTAATTCCAGGCTTTTCTCGTAGTGGTACAACTATTGCTGCTGGACGTCTTTTAGGTATTAATAGAGAAGATGCTGCAAAGTTCTCTTTCTATTTATCAGCTCCTGTAGTATGTGGTGCTGTTGCTTTAAAATTACTAAAGTCTTCAACATGGACAATCATCGGAGCTAATGCACTACCATTTATTGTTGGTATTCTAACATCATTTGTAATTGGCTTATTATGTATTAAGTTCTTATTAAAATATCTTAACAATCATAACTTTAAAGCCTTTATGATTTATCGCCTTCTTCTAGCAATAGTAGTAATTTTATGGGTGGTGTTAAAATGAATGTAAAATTAGGTTTATTAGTAACTCTTCTATTAGGTTTATTTATCTTATTAGGAGCGCTAATTGCTTTCTTTATTAAGAAAAAAGAAAAAGTAGTAGACTTCTCTCTAGGTCTTGCTTTCGGTGTTATAACAATGTTAGTAATAACTGACTTATTACCTGAAATAATTGAAGAACTAGGACTAGGCCATATCTATATCTTCATATTAGGTACCATAGCTGGTTATTTCTTGCTTAAATTACTAGATAAATTTATTCCTGATCACGAAGAAACTAAAGATAAAGCTCTACCACCTAAAGAAAATCTAATTCATATTGGTGTCGTAACATCTCTTGCTTTAGTTCTTCATAATATTATTGAAGGAATGGCTGTTTATTCAACTACTATTACTGATATAAGTCTAGGCCTTCCTATTGCGATTGGTGTAGGTTTTCATAATATTCCTCTAGGTATGGTAATTGCTGGAGCTTTCTATCAAAGTAATGAAAATATTTGGAAGACAATAGGTATTATTACTATGGTTTCCTTATCAACATTCTTAGGTGGTCTAATTATGTTCTTCTTAGATATAACTTCAATTAGTGGTATCTTATTAGGACTACTTTTATCAGTAACATTAGGTATGCTAATCTATATAGCATACGCTGAATTATTCCCAAGAATAAAGGAAATGAAAAATAGAAAAGTTGCCTACGTTGGTATGGCAATAGGAGTTATGATTTTATTATTATCAGTCCTAATATAGTGAGGTATTATGGAATACAATTATGTTAATTTATTTATTTTATTTTTTATTTACTCAGTCTTAGGCTACATTGTTGAATCTATTTCTGTTAGTATGATTGAAGGAAAAGTTGTATGGAGTAGGGGCTTTTTAATTGGACCATATATTCCAATCTTTGGAACAGGTTCAATTTTAATGGTACTTATTTTAAAAAAGTACTATGATGATATATTTGCTTTATTTATTATGAGCATGATTGTTTGTCTTACTCTAGAGTATTTAACTAGCTATATCGGTGAGAAACTTTTCCATCTTCGTTGGTGGAACTATTCTGATAAAAAGTTCAACATCAATGGTCGTGTCTGTCTAGAAAATGGTATTCTCTTTGGAGTAGCAGGTATTTTTATAATTCGCTATGTCAACAGTTTCTTTGAAGGACTAATTATGAAGATGAGTCCTCATACTGCTTTAGTAGTTGCTATTATCTTATCTGTAATCTTCTATACCGACTTTTTAATTTCACTAAGAACTGTTATTAAGTTCAATGGTTCTTTCAATAAGTATGCTAAAGATAATACTAGTGAAGTAAAAAATAAAATAATAGCAGACTTAAAAGAAAATGGTTTCTTAATCAAACGTTTATTAAGATCTTTCCCTAACGCTAATGACTCAAGAGAACATTTTGCTAAAATGCGTGAAAACTTTATTAAGAAAATTAATGAGTCAAAGAATAAATAATCAAGGTCCTAGTAATAGGACTTTTATTGTGTAAAGAAAAGCTCTATTTATTGAAAATAAATCTTAAATCGGCTAAAATGTATTTAGATAAGGAGAATGTTATGAAAATAAAAGAGAATATAAATGAAAATATTTTTCGTGGATATGATATTAGAGGTATCTATCCTACTGAATTAGATGATGAAACAGCTTATACTGTTGGAGTAGGCTTTGGTAGTTATATCAAAAGTATAGGTAAAACTACTTGCGTAATAGGACATGATAATAGATTGAGTAGTCCTAGTTTATATGAAGCTCTAAAGACTGGTATCTTAGAAACAGGTATTAATATTATCTCTCTAGGATTATGTACAACTCCAATGTACTATTATGCCTGTATAAAACTACAAGTATATAGTGGTGTTATGGTAACTGCTTCTCATAATCCTAAAGATGATAATGGCCTAAAATTTGCTTTTGATGAGAAGGGTAACTGTAAAGGACAAGAAATTCAAGATTTCTTAGCTTACATAAAGAAAGGTGACTTTGCCACAGGAGAAGGTAAAGTAACAGATTACGATATTAGAAATGATTATTTAGAATTATTTAGAACTAATCTTCATTTTGGACCTCGTAAATTAAAAGTTGTCATTGACCCAGGGAATGGTACTACTAGTATTATTGCGGAAGAGTTATATAAAATGTTCCCAATTGAACTAATTACTATTAATGGAACAAGTGATGGATCATTCCCAAATCATCATCCAGATCCTTGTGTTGAGAAAAATTTAGAACAGTTAAAACAAAAAGTTTTAGAAACAAATGCTGACGTTGGACTAGGCTTTGATGGTGATGGCGACCGTATGGGAGTAATTTCTAATACTGCTAAGTTTATCCCAACTGATAAATATATGATTATCATTATTCGTGACATTATTAATAAAGTTGCTAAAAAAGAATTCTTATGTGATGTAAAATGTTCTAAGTCATTAAGTGATGAAATAGACCGCCTTGGTGGTAAAACATTATGTTATCGTACTGGTAACTCTTATACTAAAGCTAAAGTACGTGATGCTGATCTACCATTTGGTGGTGAATTATCTGGACACGTTTATTTCCGTGATCGTTGGCCAGGATTTGACTCAGGATTATATGCTGGACTTCGCCTTCTTGAAATTTTATCTAACACAACTAAAACTGTTGATGAATTATTAGATGGTATTGTTAATTACTATTCAACAGAAGAATTAAAGTTTGCATCTCCTGATACTAAAAAGTTCCAAGTTGTAGATAAAGTAAAAGAATATGCTATCGATAAAGGATATAATTTCTTAGATATTGATGGCGTTAAAGTTCTATTTAACGATGGTTGGGCACTAGTTAGAGCATCTAATACTGGACCTAATCTTACTGCTCGTTTTGAAGCTCAAACTGAAGAACGTCTTAATTCTCTTCAAAAAGAATTTACTGATTTAATAAATGAGTATAATAAATAACTTCTTGCAAAAAGAGTTATATCAGTTATAATAATAGCTTATGAAGGAGGTTATTATATGTCAAAAAACAAGTTAACAATTGCTTTTCATACTACTAAAGAGTTTCCTACATTGTGTAGTTCTACTCAAGAAGTAGCAGCATTAAAGGATTTGGAATTTCCTGAAAAAGCACCAATACTTGTTAAAATATATCAAAAGACTGCTTTCCTAGATGCTGATCTTCATCATCATGAAATGACTTTCCCAATAACCTATATTGTTGGAAAGTGTGAAGCAGCTGCCAATGTTTTAACAGATTATGACACTTATCGCTTACAAAATCCAAGAGAGTTTTTCTCTAGTTGCCCAGATGGTGAAATGATTGTCTATACATCACCATCAGGTAAAAATTATGTGGCACCTAAAACTTCAGATACCAAAGAGGTTGAAACAAGTGCTGATTTAATTGATAGCGTTATTGATTTTGTCGGTACTTATTTCAATTCTTCTGAAAAAGATATCGCAAGTGTCAAGGAACAACCAAAAATTAAACAAAAAACACGTTAAATATTCCATTTTGGAATATTTTTTCTTGTCTTTAAACTAAACTTATGTTATATTGAAAAAGACGTTTGGCGAAAAATTATATACTATTACAAGTATTACTACATGAATTCTATGTAGTTTTTCGCGTTTAGTTTTCAAAAAAGAAGTAGGGAGGTAATATAATGGCTATCAGTGACAAAGAATTTAAAACAGAACAAAAAATCTTATCTAAAGTACAAAGCCTATTAGGAAAAACTTTAGAAGACTTAGGCGCCGATGTTTACGCCGATGAGGAAAGACTTACGGAGTTTAAGAAAATGATGTGGGAAGACTCTACCAGTTTCGATGAAGGTGAAATGCAACAAGTTATGGCTGCAACATCTCATGAAGCCGAACGAGCTCTTCAAAAACAAGCTTATTTCAAAAGATTATGTCAAATCAAAAACAAACCATATTTTGCATCTATTATCTTTCAAGATGAACATCACAAGAACTACAACATTTATATTTCACTAACATACTTAAAAGATGCTGACTATAACAACATTTTATATGACTGGCGCAGTCCTATTTGTAGTCTCTTCTATGATTATGAAACAGGACCTTGTTCCTACAAAGCTCCAGGTGGTATTGTTTCAGGCACCTTAAAAAGAAAACGTCAATATAAAATAGAAAATAATGAGTTAGTCGGAGTCTTTGATAATTCTCTAAATATTGATGATGAAGTTCTTCAAGAAGTTTTAGCAACCGAGTCTAGTGAAAAAATGAAAAACGTTGTTAATACCATTCAACAAGAACAAAATCAGGTAATTAGAAACTTAGAAGATGATAACTTAATAGTACAAGGTATTGCTGGATCAGGTAAAACAACTGTTGCTCTTCACCGTATTGCTTTCTTACTTTATCGTCTAGAAAACTTGACCAGTAACAATATCTTAATCTTTTCTCCTAACAACATTTTTACTGAATACATTTCTGATGTCTTACCTTCATTAGGAGAAAGTAATACTCTTCAAACAACATTTAATGATTACTTATCTTATTTCATCACTGAATACCAAAACATTGAAACATTTACAGACTTTGTTTCTAGATATTACAGCTATAAAGAAGAAAATCCTGAATTAGTAGAATACAAACAAAGTGATGAAATAATAGCTGACTTGGATGCTTACTTAGCTGACTACATTTCTAACTGTAAGTTTACAGAAGATGTTATTGAAAATGAATTTAATGTTGTTCTAAAAGAAGAATTAAATGAAATGTTAACTTATAAGTATGATCGTTTCCCACTTTTCGCAAGAATTGATGAAATGTCCAAACGCTTATCATCTAACTTCTACAAAGGTAGTAATAAAAAAGCTAAAACTTTTGGTAAATTACTAAAAGAAGCCTCTAATTTTACTAAAGACTATAAACAAATTTATTCCTCTTTCTGGACTAGTAAATTTTGTAGACATCCGCTAAGTGAAATAGAAATAAAATCTTTCGTCAATAAAAAAATTATCAATTATGAAGATGCTTTACTATTTTCTTATATCAAAGGTATGCTTGAAGGTTTCCCATATGAAAATAATATTAAACAAGTCGTAATTGATGAAGCACAAGACTATAATCGTCTTCAATACATCATTATCTCTAAGATCTTCCAAAGAGCAGACTTTACTATTTTAGGAGATATTAATCAAAATATTAATCCTTATTACAAATATAGTTCTCTAGAAGAATTAAAAGATTTATTCAAAGGCAGTACTAAGTACTTAGAACTATTAAAAACTTATCGTTCTTCTCCAGAAATAATAGAGTACACTAATAAGATTTTAAACTTGAAACATGTTAATGCCATTCGTAGAGACAACAATAAACCAGTTGTTTTCCGTAAGAATGTAGCTTCACTTGGAACATCTCTTCTAAATGATATAAATACTCTTCAAAGTACTTATAAGAGTACCGCTATTATTACTAAAGACTATAAAGAAGCAGAAGCTCTATATGATATTTTAAAAGATAAAATTAATATCTCACTAGTAGATGCTAATACTAAGAAGTTCCAACATAATTTAATTATAATTCCAGCCTACATTGCGAAGGGCCTAGAATTTGATAGTGTTATCATTTATAATGATCGTAAAAATTCTTATAAAGCTAATGAACGTAATCTTTTATACGTTGCTTGTACTAGATGTCAACATGAGTTATATATTTACAACTAAATATATAGCTCTTTTTCTTTTAAATGTTTTCTAACTCGACTAGCCTGATAGAATGTCACAACTAAAATATTAGCACTAATTGCCATAATTAAGCCCCATATGCCAATGTGTAAGAATGCTAAAACAAAAGTTAAAATACTTCTTACTATAACTCCTAATATTGCAGACATCATAATATCTTTACTTTCACCCATTGCATCTAACGCTGCTGATAATGGAGCCTGAATATATTGTAGTAAGCAAACAGGCCCAAGAAATTTAATATAAGATCCACCTAAATTAGTATTATAAATAAATTTAAGTAATATTTCATTGCCATTAAAAAGAATAATTGTCCAAACTAATCCAATTATTAGTGAAAAGAAAATAGCTTGTTTAATCTTACTTCGGACAGAACTAATCTCTCTATCACTATATTTCTTCGCAATAACTGGTAGTAAAGCTTGTGAAATAGCCATTGTAAAAAAAGAAGGTAGAAGTATTAATGGCATCGCATATCCTGATAAAATACCATATTCTCTTATAATAAAATCTTTATTATAGCCACATAAAAGTAATGAATTTGTTAAAATGATTGGTTCTAAAAAATATCCAATAGAAGAAATAAAACGACCAGTTGTATTAGGTAGTCCTATATCTAAACATTCTTTTATATATATTTTATTTGGTTTAAAATCACTTCTTTTAATCCTTAAATTCTTTGGTAAAAATAAAAATAGTATTAATATACTAGCTGTCTCTGAAATAACGTTACAAAGTACTAAAAAGCATACTGCATACTTTGTTCCTTTCCTTAAAAAGAAAGGCGTAAAACAAATAATTAAAGTAAGCCTTACAATATCTTCTACAATATTTGAAATAATATGAGGCCACATCATCTCTTTACCTAAGAAGTAACTTCTACATATACTAGAAATAGAAGTAAATGGAATAACTAATGCAATGGCAAGTATAGCTACAACAGCATCTTTATTATGTAAAAGTCTTAAAGATAGAAAATTAGCTCCCAATAGTATCACAATAATTAAAAACAAATTAAACAGTAAAACAATCGGTACAATAGAAAAAAACAAATTCCGGTTGTTTTTCTTATCCTCCGCAATCATCTTAACTAAAGCCGTAGGCATTCCTAATTGACTGACACTAATAAAAAGAATAAAAGTTGGCAGAATCAACATATAAAGTCCAATTCCTTCTGGCCCAATAAGTCTATTTGTAATAATCTTAATAAGCATTCCTAAAACTTTAGTAATTGCTCCTCCAACTAGTAAAATAAGTGTTGATTTTATAAACTTTTCTCTCATACTAAATTTTATGTTCCAAAGTAAAAAAATATGTTTGCTTGTAAAAACTTCTGTCAAATATTTTATATTTTAACATTGTATCTTTATTTCTAAAAACAGTTGTGCTATTCTTATATTAAGAGGTGACGACAATGAGCAATATTATCAATTTATTAACATCCCAAGAGATGATAGTTGTCTATATTGTAACTGGAATTGCCTGCTTTATTTACTTCGTAATTTTTATGATTGATCGTAGTTATTATAAAAGAAAGAGAAGACAAAATACTAAGGAATTAAATCAATTAGTAGAAGATATAAATATAGAATTAGCTAAAGAAAATGATATGACTAATACTGATAGCCTTTTGAATATTGAAAATACTTATAATGAACCAGTATTAGAACCTATTAGTAATAATGATTTTGTTTATGTAGAACCAATAAATAGAGTAGTAGAGAAAAAAGAAGAAGTAAAAGCAGTACCAGTAGTAGAAAATAAAGCCATTAACGTTGATACAATGATTGAAGAAATTACCGCAACTCCAGCTCCAGCAGTTATGGAAGAAGTAATTTTAAATGATAATAAGAAAGAAGAACTAACTGCTGAGTCACTAGATGAACCTGAAATAGTAGAGGTAATAGAAGAGACTACTCCAGTAGAGCCAGTTACTATTGAGCCTATTGAAGTACCAGTAATTGAGACAGAACAAGCTAAAGTAGAACCAGAAGAGCATAAAGAAGAAATTGAAAATACTATTAGTGTTGAAGAAAATCCTGCTGTAACAACTATTACTGCTGAAGAAGAAGTTCTTGAAGTTCAACCTGAAGTAATTGAACCTGTCAAAGAAACAGAAGAACTTACATATACAAGTATTGAACCAACTAAACAAGAAGCTCAAGCTGAATTAAGACGCTTAACAGAAGAATTAGAAGCAGCATCCTCTTCTCAAGAAGAAAAAATTACTTTAACTAGCTTTGAAGAAGAACAAGAACGTGATGCTATCATCAGTCTTGAAGAACTAATTAAACGTAGTAAAGAAATGTATGAAAGTAATGAAATTAGTCAATATGATGATGAGAATATTCCAATTAGTCTAAGTGATCTAGAACGTCAAATTCAAGAAACACTACAAGAAACTGAAATTCTTGATACTCCTGCTGAACCAGTTTTAATTGAAACACCAACAATAGAACCAATTAAAGAAGAACAAGAACAATTAGTATTAGAAGATCTTAATACTGTTGAGATAAATGAAAAGCCTATCTCAAATGCTTATAAAACAGAAGTATTTAAAATTAGTCCAGTCATCTCTCCAATCTATGGTATTGAGAAAACTAGAAATAGTAATGACATGGAACTTGAAAATACTGCTAACTACGAAAAGTTAGATGCTGAAATAAAGAAAACAAATGAGTTTTTAGCAACGATTAAAGATCTACAAAAGAACTTAGAATAACTTAAGAAACAACCTTAAGTTATTTTTTGAAAAGAGGAGAAATTATGAAAGAAAAAAAGTATAAAACAATAATCATTGTCTTAGTAGTTATCATAGCCTTATTACTATGTCCATTATGTTTCATTTTAGGTATGAATTACATGAAAACAACTCTTCCAGCTGATGAAGAGATAAAAGTTGATGAATCAGTAAAAGCTGATTTATTAGTTAATATCGAAGATATCTATAATGATTACTTCCTTGGAGAATACCCAATTGATGTCAAGAACCTTTCTAATCAAGAACTTATTGGTTTTGGTATGTACTTAGCTTTTAATGAGAAAAATGGCTCTCTTCCAATGTCTAGTACCATTCTTGATGAAGAGGTTAGTAAATATTTAAAAGATGTTCAAATAAAACATGCTAATTACTTATGCCCATATGATAATGAAAGTCTTTATAACTATGATGAAAATACTAAGACATATTCATATAATGAAAATCATGGTGGCCATGGTGGACCTGGTAGTATTGCTGTTAACAGAGTTCTATATGTATCTGATAAACTTGATGAAGATACCTATACAATTTCTGTAAAAATAGCTTATGGTAATTATTGCTCTGATACTTGCGGACCAAACAATGCTTATTACGCTACTTATGAAGATGCCTTAAATGGTACTAATGCTGTCTATGGTGATCCAACTAGTGATAATGAATTAACTTTAACAAATTCAGAACTAAGAAAAATATCATCATCTTTGAAAACATATTCATTTGTTTTTGCTAAAGATAATGATACTTACAAACTAGTAAAAGTTCTTGATAAGTAATTAGAATAAAAAAGTTGCAGAAAAATGCAATTTTTTTGTGGGATAAAGTACTATTACTGTCTACCATATAAATAGAATTATTGAAAATAACTAGAAAACATGATATAATTTTATCGCAATTACTTTGGGGGGATTAGTATGCAAAAAACATTTATAGTATTAGCATTTCTAGCTTCTATCTTATTAGCAGGTAAGACCATGTCAATTGCTAATGACAAAGACTTAGTAAATAGTTCTACAAGCACTAATATAGTAGACACTGAAAATGTTTCAAATACTGAAATAAATACTTATATTAGAGAACAAGAGAATGCTTTAAATGATGAAAAAACTATAACTAAATCATCTTTAAAAGAGTCCTTTATAACTTTAACAGACTTTATTTTTTATGGTGGAACTATTAATAATAAAACTTTTAATGAATTAACTGATGAAGTTAAGATACAAGTTCTAACTTATTATAATAACTTGAATAACAAAATAGATGAGAAGTATCCTGGACTAAGAGAAGAAATTAAAAAACAAGGTAGTAAAACTTATACAAATATTAAAGAACGTACTATCGAATTAAAAGATAAAGTTCTAAATTCCTATAAAGAAAAAGTAGGGGAAGAAGCTTATAATGAATTAGTAAAAACTATTAATGATGATCTAGAAAGATATAAAGAAAGTGTAGCCCCAGTTGAAGAGAAGATTGGTGAAGCTTATCAAAACACTAAAAACAAACTAGATACCTGGTATCAAAAATTTAAAGAAAGTAGTGATTAGATGCGAACAGTTGGAATATTAACATTAGGATGTAAAGTAAATACGTATGAGAGTGAATACGTTATGAATTTATTAAAGAATAATGGCTACGAAATAAAGTCATTTGATGATATTTGTGACGTCTATATTATAAATACTTGTACCGTTACTAATACAAGTGATATTAAGTCTAAAAAGATGATTCGTAGTGCCATAAAGAAGAATCCTCATGCATGTGTTGTCGCAATGGGTTGTTTTATTGAAGCCAACAAAGATTATGAAATAGAAGGCCTAGATATTGTTTTAGGAAATAAAGACAAATCTAAAATAGTAGAACTATTAGATGAATATTTTCAAAAGAAAGAAACGATTGTTAAGTTATATGATGATCCAAAAGATGAATTTGAAGATATGTATATAACTAATTTCCCAGGCCGTACTAGAGCTTTTGTAAAAATCCAAGATGGTTGTGAGAACTTCTGTAGTTATTGCATCATTCCTTACGTTCGTGGTAAATGTCGTAGTAAAGATCCTGATAAAGTAATATCTGAAATAACTTCACTCGTAAATAATGGTTATCAAGAAGTTGTCTTAACTGGTATTCATACAGGAAATTATGGTGCCGACTTAGAAACATCATTCGCTTCTCTTTTAAAAGACATTATCAAGATACCAGGCCTTAAAAGATTACGTATTTCTTCTATTGAGACAACTGAATTAAATGAAGAGGTTTTAGATATTTTAAGAGAAAGTTCTATCATTGTTGATCATCTTCATATACCTCTACAAGCTGGTAGTGATGAGATCTTAAAAGCTATGAATCGTAAATATAATTTAGCTTATTTCTTCGCTAAAATAGCAGAAATTCGCAAGATTAGACCAAATATTAGTATTACAACAGATGTAATTGTAGGTTTTCCAGGAGAAACAGAAGAACTCTTCCAAACAACCATTGAAACTTGTAAGAAACTAGAATTTGCTAAAATACATGTCTTCCCATACAGTGAAAGAAAAGGTACCAAAGCTATGGAAATGCCTAATCACATTGATCAAGCTGAAAAGAAAAGACGTGCTAGAGAATTATTATTAGTATCTAAAGATTTAGAAATAGCTTATGCTAAAAAGTTCTTAAATAAAACAGAAGAAGTTCTAATTGAAGAGACAAAAGATGGTTATAGTTATGGTCATACAAGTAACTACCTACATGTTAAAATTGCTAAAGAATTAGAACATAATACTTTTGTAAATGTAACAATTAAAGAAATAGATTATCCATACTGCATAGGAGAATAATAAAGGAGTAAAAAAATATGACATACATTAAGGGAAATTATCGTAAAAGTATATATGAGTCTCCAACAGGCTATCACATTGGTTTATTTAAAGTAGTTGATACTGATACCAAAGACTTAGAAGCCTATATTGATCGAGTTATTACTTTTACTGGTTACTTTCATGAACTTAATGATATGGATACATATCTTTTTTATGGTAATCTCATAAATCATGAAAAGTATGGTGAACAATTTCAAGTTGAAAGTTATGAAAGATGTCGTCCAGAAGAACGAGATGGTATAATTGAATTTTTAACTTCAGGTTTATTTAAAGGAATAGGTGAGAAAAAAGCTAAAGCCATTGTTGATGTATTAGGAAAAGACACCTTAAAAATAATTCTTGATAATCCTGCCAATCTTATCTTAATCCCTGGTGTAACAAAGAAGAATGCCAACACTCTTCATGATACTTTAGCTGAGTATGAAGCAAGTTATGAGATAATTATTTATCTAACTGAATTAGGCTTTTCTACTAAAGACGCCATGTTAATATATAATTTCTACAAAAATAAAACTAAGGATATTATTACTGAAGATATCTATCAAGTAGTTAGAGATATCTACAATATAACATTTAAAAAAGTAGACTATATAGCCTTAAGAAACAATGTTTCAAAAGATGCTGATATTCGTATTAGGGCAGCTCTAATTTATATTATGAATGAAATCAGTAATACTTATGGTCATAGTTATTATTTTAAAGATGAACTAGCTTTCTACTTACCACGTGTCTTAGGCGTAAACATCTCCTCTGAAAAATTAGATTCTGCTTTACAGACTCTAGATCAAAACCTAGAAATTGTCATTAAAGAAGACTGCTACTATCTAAAAGAAATGTATGAAGCTGAAACCTTAATCGTTAAACGTTTCCGCATGTTAAACCACGAAGAACCATTAAAAGAAAAGTGCCTTGAAGAACGTATTGCTGAACTTGAAGAACATTATGGCATTAAATATAATACTGAACAACGTCTAGCTATCAAAAACAGTTATTTACGTAAATTCCTAATTATTACAGGTGGACCAGGAACAGGTAAAACCACTATCATGCGTGGCATAGTAGAACTATATCGTATTATGAATAAATTAAGTTATGAGTCTCTTAATGAAAAAGTAGTTCTTCTTGCCCCAACTGGTCGTGCTGCCAAAAGAATGAGTGAAACTTCTCAAGTTCGGGCTTCAACTATCCATCGTTTCCTAAAATGGCAAAAAGAAACTAATCGTTTCCAAGTCAATGAATACAATAAAAGTAAAGCTGAGTTCGTAATACTAGATGAAGCTAGTATGGTTGATACTTATCTAATGGCTAATCTTTTAAAAGGCATTTCTGCTAATTGTAAAATAGTTATAGTAGGGGACTTTCATCAATTGCCATCAGTAGGTCCAGGACAAGTTCTCTATGACATTATTATGAGTAATACTCTAGAAAAAGTAGAGCTAACTGAACTATATCGTCAAGGAAAAGATTCTCACATTTTATCTCTTGCTTATGATATTAGAAGAGGTGAAGTTAATAAAGATAACTTTAATATTGGAGATGACTTAACATTCATAAATTGCGATGTTTCAAATGTCATTCCAAACATTATTGAAATAGCTGAAACTTATCGAGATCTCTCTTATAAAGATTTCCAAATATTATGCCCAATGTATAAAACAATTGCTGGAATTGATGAGATAAATAATGCTCTTCAAAGAAAATTTAATCCACCATCAAAAAATAAAAAAGAACTAATAGCAGGTGAATTTATTTATAGGGAAGAAGACAAAGTAATTCAATTGACAAATATGCCAGATGAAAATGTTTATAATGGTGATATTGGGATCATTAAAGAAATTAAGACTTCACCAAAGAAAGAAATCATCATTGATTTTGATGGCAACGTTGTTAAATATACACCTTCTAACTTTAATAACTTCCGCCTTGCTTATGCTATTTCTATTCATAAATCTCAAGGTAGTGAATTTGAAGTTGTTGTTATACCTCTAGTTCATAACTTTAATAAGATGCTATATCGTAAACTAATATATACTGGTATAACTAGAGCTAAAAGAAAACTTTATCTAATTGGTGAAGCTAATGCTTTAAACTTAGCTGTAAATAATACTAAGACTGATATTAGAAGAACAACAATTCGTGAATTTTTAGAAACAGGTATAAAATAGTGAATTTCACCCATACTAAAGATGAGGTGAAATATATATGGAAAACAGTTGTAGTAAAGGCAAGATAATTATGCTTATGCTTGGAATAATGATTGGAGCAGCTTGTTGCTACATGAAAACAAATCCTGAAATGATCTATGATATGAAGGAAAAAGCAAAGTCCCTTGCTAAAAAAACTTATGATAAATTAGATGATATGGAATAATTGACTTAACAGTCAATTTTTTCTTTGCCTAGTACTTTGCTTTTTTCCTAGACTTGACATCTCTATTTTTTCCATATAAACTAATAAATTAGGAAACAAGAGTAGGTCAAACTATAAATAATATTTAAAAGAAGATATCTCTCTATAAATTAAATATCTTCTTTTTCTTCGCTGATGATTTAAGTCAGCAAATAGTCCTTTTTCCTTGTAAAATAAAGTAAACGAAGATTGAAAAAAAATTAAAAATTCGTTATAATATTAAATAGTTGAATTATAGGAGTGATAAAATGGCATTAAAATATGATGAGTCATCAATTAAGATCCTTGAAGGTCTAGACGCAGTTCGTAAAAGACCAGGTATGTATATTGGATCAACAGATAAAAGAGGATTACACCACTTAGTTTGGGAAATTGTCGACAACTCTATCGATGAAGCAATTAATGGTTTTGGTGACTATATAAAAATTGTCATTCATAAAGATAAATCAGTCAGTGTAGAAGATCATGGACGTGGACTTCCAACTGGAATGCATGCTTCTGGTAAATCAACTCCTGAAGTTATTTATACAGTATTACATGCTGGAGGTAAATTTGAAAGTGAAGGCTACAAAGTATCAGGAGGACTACATGGTGTAGGTAGTAGTGTCGTAAATGCTTTATCAAAATGGATGGAAGTAAATATTAAAAGAGATAAAAAAGAGTATTATATTCGTTTTGAAAATGGTGGCCATGTTGCCGTTCCTCTAAAAGAAATTGGAACTACTAATAAAACAGGAACAACAGTTAGATTCTTGCCTGATCCAGAAATTTTTACTACTACTAACTTTTCGTATACAACAATCTGTGAAAGAATGGAAGAATCTGCTTTCCTTCTTAAAGGTATTACTATCGAAGTAATTGATGAAGAAGATGAACGTAGTGCAAAATTCCATTATGAACGTGGAATTGAAGAATTTGTTGAAGAATTAAATAAAGGAAAAAATGCCCTTCATAAAGTTCTTTACTTTTCTGGTACTAAAGAAAAAATAGATGTTGAAATTGCTATGCAATACACAGACTCTTACAATGAAGAAATTGTTAGTTTCGTAAATAATGTTAAAACCATTGATGGTGGTTCTCATGAAGTTGGTTTCAAATCAGCTTTAACCAAAGTCTTTAATGATTATGCTAAAAACAATGGCTTTATTAAAGGAAAAGATAAGGCTCTAGAAGGTAGCGATGTAAGAGAAGGTCTAACTGCTATCATCAGTTTAAAAATTCCTGAAGGCATTCTTCAATTTGAAGGACAAACAAAAGGAAAATTAGGTACTCCTCAAGCTAAAACAGCCGTTGAAAATATCGTTAGTGAACAAATTAGAATTTTCCTAGAAGAAAATAAAACAATTGCTACAGAAATAATTAACAAGAGTCTTCGTAGTAAAATAGCTCGTGAAGCTGCTAGAAAAGCTCGTGAAGAAGCTCGTAAAGGAACTAAGAAAAATAGTAAAGAACGTTCTCTATCTGGTAAACTTGCCCCAGCTCAAAGCAAAGACAAGACTAAAAAAGAATTATTCTTAGTCGAAGGAGATTCAGCTGGTGGTTCTGCAAAACAAGGCCGTGACCGCCGTTACCAAGCCATCCTTCCTCTTCGTGGTAAAGTTTTAAATACTGAGAAAACTAAAGAAGACGAAATCCTTCGTAATGAAGAAATAAATACTATGATTTATACTATTGGAGCAGGTTATGGTTCTAATTTCGATATTAAAGATTGTGAATATTCTAAAGTAATAATCATGAGCGATGCCGATGAAGATGGAGGTCACATTCAATGCCTACTTTTAACATTCTTCTATCGCTATATGAAACCTTTAATAGAAGATGGTCGTCTATTTGTTGCTCTACCTCCCTTATTTAAAATTCAAAGTGGTAAAGACATTGAATACGCTTATACCATTGAGGAAATGCAAGCTAAAAGTAAAGGCAAAAAATGTGAAATTCAAAGATATAAAGGTCTTGGTGAAATGAACGCCGATCAATTATGTGAAACAACTATGAAACCAGGAAGCAGAACTTTAATTCGTGTTAATATTGAAGATGCTCAACTTGCTGAAAAAAGAGTATCTGTTCTTATGGGAGACGATGTTACTCCACGTAAAGAATGGATTGATGAAAATGTTGAATTCTCTCTAGAGGATGATTATAAGATAAAATAAAGAAATAGGTGAAAATATGCCAAAAAAAGATAATTCAGAGACAAAAGAAATAATCGAAAAAATATTTGATTATACCCTAGAAGACATCATGGGTGAAAGATTTGGAAGTTATTCTAAGTATATCATCCAAGATCGTGCTATTCCCGATGCAAGAGATGGTCTAAAGCCAGTTCAAAGACGTATCCTATACTCTATGTACAAAGAAAAAAACACTTATGATAAAGGTTATCGTAAGAGTGCCAAAACAGTAGGAGACGTTATCGGAAATTACCATCCACATGGTGATAGTTCAATCTATGATGCTATGGTTCGTATGAGTCAACCTTGGAAAACTCGTCTACCATATATTGATATGCATGGTAATAACGGTTCTATCGATGGAGACTCTCCAGCTGCCTATCGTTACACTGAAGCTCGTCTTTCTAAAATTAGTAATGAAATGCTTCGTGATATCGATAAAGACACTATTGAATTTGCTCCTAACTTTGATGACACCACAGTAGAGCCAACTGTCTTACCAGCTCGTTTCCCAGCTCTTCTAGTTTATGGTGCTCAAGGTATTTCCGCTGGATATGCTACTAATATTCCACCACATAATTTAACTGAAGTAATTGATGCCACAATTCATCGAATTGATCATCCTAACTGTACTCTAGATTCTCTAATAGCTATTGTCAAAGGACCAGACTTCCCAACTGGAGCCATTGTTGAAGGAATTGAAGGTATTAAAGAAGCATATAAAACTGGTCGTGGCAAGATAAATATTCGTAGTAAATATACTTTTGAAGAAGATAAAACAAAATGTTCATTAGTCATTACTGAGATTCCTTTTGAAACAAATAAATCTCAACTAGTTAAAAAAATAGATGACATTCGTATTGATAAAAAAGTAGATGGCATTCTTGAAGTACGTGATGAATCAGCTGCTGATGTTAGAATTGTCATTGATATTAAAAAATCTGCTAATAAAGATTTAATTGTCAATTACTTACTAAAAAACACTGATATGCAAATCAGTTACAATTTCAATATGGTTTCTATCGTTAATAGAAGACCAAAACTTCTAGGATTAGAAGGAGCACTTGATGCTTTTATTAACCATCAAAAAGAAGTTGTTAGACGTCGTACAGAGTTTGATTTAGCTCATGCTAAAGCTAGATACCATATTGTTGAAGGTTTAATTAAGTGCTTATCTATTCTAGATGAAGTAATAAAAGTAATTAGAGCCTCAAAGAATAAAGCCGATGCCAAAGACAATTTAGTTAAAGAATTTGAATTCTCACCAGAACAAGCTGAAGCTATCGTTACTTTACAGCTATATCGTTTAACTAATACAGACGTTGTTGCTCTAGAAGCTGAAATGGCTAACCTAGAAAAAATAATTAATGGCTTATCTACTATCCTAGCTAGTGAAGACGCTCTAAGAAATGTTATGAAGAAAGACTTACGTGACGTTCGTGATGAATATAAGACACCACGTATAACTGAAATAAAAGATGAAATAACTGAAATTAAGATTGACACTTCACTAATGATTCCAAAAGAAGAAGTAGTTGTAGTTGTTACAAAAGATGGTTACTTAAAACGTACTTCTCTAAGAAGTTATACATCATCAAATGAAAATGATTTAACAATCAAAGAAAATGATTATGTTTTAGGACTATATGTTATGAATACCACAGACACTTTGTTATTATTCACAACTAAAGGAAATTATCTTCATATTCCAGTTCATATCATTCCAGATCTTAAATGGAAAGACATGCCAAAACATGTCAGTAACCTAATTGAAATGAGTGCTGATGAAAGTATCATTGCTTCAATTCCAGCCTATGACTTTAGTACTAATGCCAATGTCGTTATTGCTACAAAAGATGGTATGATTAAACGTTCTAAACTTCAAGAGTTTAAACTTCAAAGATATTCTAAAGCTACAAGCTGTATGAAATTAAAAGAAGATGACGAAGTAATTTCTGTCTTCCGCGAAACTGCAAATACGCTTTTCTTAGCAACAGATTCAGGCTATGGTCTATGTTTTAAAACCAGCGATGTTCCACTAGTAGGTGTTAAAGCTTCTGGTGTTAAAGCTATTAAATTAAAAGATGATCATCTAATATCTACTAATTGCTTTGATCCAACTCAAGATGAGTTTGTTGCTATTCTAACTACTAAAGGTACTGGTAAGAGAATTCGTTTAAATGAATTAGAAATCTCAAATCGTACTCGTCGTGGACTTCAAATAATTCGTGAAGTTAAAACTAATCCATATAAAATATTAAAAACATTTATCGTTGGATCTCGTTCTGAACTAGGTATCAAGAATGCTGACATCAACTTCATTAAAGCCAGTGAATTGCCAATTAGTGATCGTTACTCAACTGGTAAAGAATTAACTAAACATCAATTAACTGACGCCTTCCTAGTTGCTAACTTAGAAAAAGGAACTAAGGAACAAGTTGAACTACTTGAACCAGTAGAAGTGGAAGTCGAAGAAATAAAAGAAGAGAAAAAAGAAGAACCTCTTCCTAAAAAAGAACGTATTTCTCTAAAAGAAATAGACGATAGATTAATGACAATTGATGATTTTCTAAAATAATTTTTTAAGAAGCAACCAACTAATTGCTTCTTTTTTTCTTTAAAAAACATAAAATATACTGGTGATAAAATGTCTAAAGAAAGTTTTAAATTATTTGCGAAAAGCCATCCTGAATTAGCGGAAAATGTCTTAAAAGATAATGTTAGTTGGCAAAAACTCTATGAACTTTATGAAATATATGGTGCTGAAAGTACTATCTGGAATAACTATTTAGAAAAAAATCTTCCTGCTGTAACTTCTCAAGCTACCTCTCTTTCTTCTTTTAAAGATCTCTATAACACTATCAAAAATATTGATTTAGACTCTGTTCAACAAGGAGTAAATAATCTTCAAAAAACAATTGGTCTCCTTCAAGACATTGGACTAGGCACTAGAAGTACTCCAACAGAAACTTATGAACCACGTCCTATCTATAAATCATTTGAGGATTAATAATGGATCTATACACAATTAACTACATTAAAAATAATCCCAATCTATATCAATATTTAAGAGAAAATTCTCATCTATATAAATATTTAAATAGAGATCCTTCCAGTCTTAAAGAAATAGAAGAGACTATGAAAAAAGTCTACAAACTAACTCCCGAAGACAGACTCGCTAAAATATCACAAAGTATCTCTCTTGTTTCTAATTTTCTAGATGTATTAAAATAGAAAATATGTTAAAATAAAATCATGGAAGAATTAATAGAAAAAGTCCTAGAACTTAAAAAAAGTCTAGATGAAAATGCTGATGTCAAAGAAATTAAAGAATTAAAAGAAAAAATAGGGGAAGATAAGGAACTCTTATCTCTTATTGAAAAGTATAAATATAATCGAAAGGAAAGTTTAAAAGAGGAAATATATAATGATCCTCTCTACAAAAGATTTAAAGAAAAAGAAACAGATATTAATATTTTAATTTTAGAAATAAATAATTCTCTAAAAAAGATCAATAGTAAAGGTAAGTGTCGTATATGAAAATAATTAGTGGACTCTATAAAGGACGAACTCTTAAAGGCTATACTTTAGATGGAACTCGTCCAACTATGGATCGTGTTAAAGAAAGTCTTTTTGCCATGATTCAAAATAATATCAGTAATAGTCTTATCCTAGATTTATTCTCTGGTAGTGGTAACTTAGGAATAGAAGCTCTAAGTAATGGTGCCTCATATGCCTATTTAGTCGATAAAAATCCCAAAGCTGTTAAAACTATAAATGACAATATCAAAGACTTAAATATTTCTAATGCCAAAGTCCTTAATAGTGACTATCAAAAAGCCTTAGAATCTTTTTCTAATAACAATTTAAAGTTTGATTTAATCTTTCTTGATCCTCCATATGAAACTAACTACATTGAAAAAAGCCTTGAACTAATAGCTACCTACAATCTTTTAAATGAAGATGGCCTAATCATTTGCGAAAGCAACAGCTTTGACAGAATTATCTATCCTTCAAGATATAAAAGTGTTAAAGAAAAAAAATATGGTGATAAATGGGTAGTTATCTTAAAATAAATGTGCTAAAATAAAATATATAATAGAATAAGTTGGTGAATACGATGAAGAAAATGAATAATAGGGGTTTTGTAATATCTACTGTCTTATATACTTTAGTTATTATGATCTTTTTAATAGTAATTTTATTAATGAGTCTAATGGCTGCTTCAAGACGTAATAGTAAGAATTTAATTGATACTATTGAAGATGAACTAGATCGTTATAGTGAAACTAAAACTGATTTAGTCTATGATAATAATCAAGATGAACAAGTCTATATTGTTCCATATGGTCAAGCAGGTTGGTACTATATCCAATTATGGGGAGCATCAGGTGGTGACTTTGGTAGTTATCATGGTGGTTATGGAGGTTATACTTCTGGACTTGTATATTTAGCTGAAAATACTTATGTAACATTCTATGTTGGTCGTGCTGGTGGTAGTATGTCTGGTGAGGCCTACGTTAAAGCTAACACTGGTGGAGCTGGTACTGCCGGTAAAGGTGCTGGTGGTGGTGGAGCTACTACAATGCAAATTAATGGTACCAATATTATGATTGCCGCCGGAGGTGGTGGAGCAAATGCTAAAGAAGATGGTGCCCCTGCTGGTGGTATTAAAGGTGGCAACACTAGTCCTTTAATTACTGGTGGAACACAACATATTCCTGGAATATCTCCTGTTGGAGTAGGTAACTCTTCTAAAGGTGGATCAGGTATCGCTGGAGGCGGTAGTGGTCTATATGGTGGTGGAGCCGGAAATGATACTAACGCTGGAGCTGGTGGCTCATCATATATCATCGGTTATGCCGCTACAAATGGCACTCCTCCAACTGTCAACGTTCTAAATCCTTTAATGATTGGTGGAACTAATCAGGGCAATGGTCGTGTCTCAATTGAGTTAATGACGCAAACTGAACCAGTTGCCAAGACTGATGCCTTAAATAATGTTCGTTATATTAGAGACTGTGATGCAGGTAAAGCTCATAGTGAAATTCAAGTAATAAGTACGACTGGTCAAAATATTGCTTATAAGAAAACATCTGGTGGAACTCTTGCATTAACTGATGGTTACTTTACAACTCCATATACTATAGCTGAATGTGTAACTGTTGATTTAGGTTCAGTTCGAAATGATATAGCTGAAATAGCTGTATGGCACAAGCATGCTGAATTATATGAAATTCATACCAGTGCTAATAATTTTCAATTGTTCTTATCACAACGTAAATCTGTAAGTGTTAGTTCTAATAATAGTAGTTGGACTTACTTAAAATTAAGTCAAACAAAAGAAGTGCCAGAAGATAGTACTGGACTTCGTTTCTCAAGATATCAAAATACTACCGTAAAATACAGTAGTTCTAATGGACAAGGAACAGTAACTGAAGTTACTAACTTACCAGCTGGTAATTATTACATCATTTCTGCTTTAGGAAAGAATCAAGCTCTAGAAGCTAAAAGTAATTATGATGATGGAACTGGCTCAGCTGAAACAAGATTTAATTCGACTGTTCAACTAAGTACTTTTACTGGTAATGCTAATCAAAGATGGACTATTGAAAAAGTAGATGATGGTTACCGTATCATCGAAGCTGATTCGCATTATGCTATGCAAGTAGTTGATAGCTTAAGTCAAGCAGGATCGCGTGTAAATACTTCAAGTGCCTATGGTAGTGACTATGGTTGGACTAAATGGAAAATTAAATCTCTTGGTGATGGAACATATAACATTTATCCAGTAATTCAAAAAGATGCTACTAAACCAACTTACCTTGCCACATCAACTGAAAAGTTCTATGATGAAGCTGCAAGTACAATGCAATTATCATATAAAAATGAACTTGCATACTCTCAAAGATTCTACTTGATAAATATTAATTAATAAGTAAAAGGTGGTCATTCCATCTTTTTTCTTTTGCCCTAAAAATCGACTAAATATTACCTCAAAAAGCTTTAAAATTTTATAAGAAAAAAATAAAATAAAAAAGTTAGCACAAAAGGTTGACAAGTGCTAAAAAAAGTCATACAATATCATTAGCACTTGGGTAAGAATAGTGCTAGGAGGTTGATGTAAGTGTTAACAGAAAGGCAAAATAAAGTTCTTAAACTAATAGTTGAGAAGTATATTAAAGAAGCTAAGCCTGTAGGCTCTAAAGTAGTATCAAAAACATTGAGATGTTCATCTGCTACAATACGTAATGAGATGGCTGCTCTTGAAGATGCTGGACTATTAGAGAAGACCCATACATCATCTGGAAGAGTTCCTTCAGAAGCTGGTTACCGTTATTATGTTGATAACCTAATGGAACTAAAAAAGATGAATGCAGAAGATATGCTAAAATTGCAAATAGTCTTCCGTAATCAACAGTTAGCTTTATCTGATGTAATTACTAAAAGTTTACAAGTTATCTCAGATATTACCAATTATACAACAGTAGTACTTGGAGGTGCATCTCATGAGAACCTTCTAAAACAAATAGAAGTAGTTCCAATTGATGACGTTAGTATGATTGTCATAATAGTAACTGATAAAGGTCACGTTGAACACCGAAACATTCAATTAAAAGATGTTTCTCTAGCTGAAGTCAAAAAGACAGTTAGCCTTATCAATAACCTAATATCAGGCACTCCAATAGATGAAGTAAGTACTAAACTAGAGTACGAAATAAAACCTATAATTGGAAATTATGTTAAACAACATGAACAATTATATAATGTCTTCTATCATGTCTTCAATGATTTTACAAATCAAGAAGTAAATGTCGTTGGTCGTAATAAATTCCTAGAACAGCCAGAATTCAGTTCTAATATTGAGAAAATAAAAAATGTTTATAACAAATTAGAAGATAAAGAAGTCTTACAAAGTATTGAAGATGATGGTGATAACAATATTAAAGTTTATATTGGTAAAGAAAATAAGATTGACGATGATGTAACTGTTATTAAAACTAAATTTAATAATGGTAGTGAAGAAGGAACTATTGCTATTATAGGTCCTAAGAGAATGGAATATAGTAGAATAGTTTCAATGCTAGAATACATAAAAGAAAATATTGAAAGGTAGGAGAGTATGAAAGAAGAAATAAAAGAACAACCAAACACAGCAACTTCCCAAGCAGAAAAGAAAAATGAAACTTGCTGCTGTGGTGAAAATAATAATCATGGTGCATGCAAACATCATCATCACCATGAAAAACATCATGAACAACATGAGAAAGTTGAACAAGCTTCAAAAGGTTTAGAAGAAGCTAACGCTAAGATAGCTGAATTAACTGCCAAGCTTGCAGCAGCTGATAAAGAAAAACAAGAATTAATTGATAAAGTAAAATTAGGTCAAGCTGAATTAATTAATTACCGTCGTCGTAAAGAAGAAGAAACAAATAACATGCTAAAGTTTGCTAATCAAGATTTAATCTTAGAAATTCTTCCTATCGTTGATAACTTTGAAAGAGCTATCAAAGAGGATGACAATGATTTAACTGATGAACTATCAAAGTTCTTAGCTGGTTTCAAAATCATGTATGCTTCATTAAATGATGCTCTAAAAAAATATGGTGTTGAAGAAATAAATCGTGTTGGAGAAATATTTAATCCAAGCGAAGAACAAGCTCTATTAACTGATAGTCTTCCAGATCACGCTGATGAAGAAGTATTAGAAGTTTTATTAAAGGGTTATAAATTAAAAGGTAGAGTTATTAGACCTGCCTCAGTAAAAATAAATCAAATATAATGCAAAGGAGATAAGATTATGAGTAAAATTATTGGTATCGATTTAGGTACAACAAATTCATGTGCTGCTGTTTTGGAAGCCGGTAGTGCAAAAGTTATTCCAAACCCTGAAGGTAGT
The DNA here is from genome assembly GCA_934162125.1 of uncultured Bacilli bacterium. Lineage (GTDB taxonomy): Bacteria > Bacillota_I > Bacilli_A > RF39 > UBA660 > CAG-877. The sequence goes on along the minus strand of CAKPHU010000001.1, from coordinate 118,302 downwards.
AGAACAACTCCTTCAGTAGTAGCTTTCAAAAAAGGTGAAAAAATAGTAGGTGAGGCTGCTAAAAGACAAGCTATCACAAATCCAAATACTGTATCATCAATTAAAAGAAAAATGGGTACAGATGAAAAAGTAAAAATAGAAGGTAAAGAATATACTCCAGAAGAGATTTCAGCAATGATCTTAGCTTATATCAAAGATTACTGTGAAAGCTATTTAGGAGAAAAAGTTACTAAAGCTGTTATTACAGTTCCAGCATATTTCGATAACGCTCAAAAACAAGCAACTAAAGATGCTGGTAAAATTGCTGGACTAGAAGTAGAAAGAATTGTTAATGAACCAACTGCTGCTGCTCTAGCATATGGACTTGATAAACAAGATAAAACACAAACTATCTTAGTATACGACTTAGGTGGAGGTACATTCGATGTTTCTATCCTAGAACTTGGTGATGGTGTTTTCGAAGTTAAAGCTACAAGTGGTAATAACCATTTAGGTGGAGATGACTTCGATCAAAGAATTATTGATTACTTAGTAAAAGAATTCAAGAAAGAAAATGGTGTTGATTTATCTAAAGATAAAATGGCAATGCAACGTCTAAAAGAAGTAGCAGAAAAAGCTAAGAAAGACTTATCTGGTATGGTATCAACTCAAGTTTCTGCACCATTTATTGCTAAAGGTGAAGATGGAGAACCTCTACACTTAGATATGACTCTAACAAGAGCTAAATTTGAAGATTTAATTTCTGACTTAGTTGAATCAACTCTTGATCCAGTTAAGAAAGCTTTAAAAGATGCTAAATTAACTAAGAAAGATATTGATAAAGTAATTTTAGTTGGTGGTTCAACTCGTGTACCAATGGTATATGATTTAATTACTAAAGAATTAGGTAAAGATCCATCTCGTGAAGTTAACCCTGATGAAGTAGTAGCAATGGGTGCTGCAATTCAAGGTGGTGTCTTATCTGGTGATGTTAATGATATCGTATTACTAGATGTAACTCCATTATCATTAGGTGTTGAAACTTTAGGTGGTGTAATGACTACATTAATTCCACGTAATACAACAATCCCAACATCAAAATCAGAAGTATTCTCAACTGCTGCTGATAATCAACCAGCTGTTGATATCCATGTTCTACAAGGTGAACGTCCAATGGCTGCTGATAACAAGACATTAGGAAGATTCTCTCTAACTAATATTCCACCAGCACCACGTGGCGTACCTCAAATCGAAGTTAAATTCGAAATTGATGCTAATGGCATTGTTAACGTAACAGCTAAAGATTTAGGTACAAATAAAGAGCAATCAATCACAATCACTTCATCCACAAACTTATCTGATGATGAAATAGATAAGATGCGTAAAGAAGCTGAAGAAAATAAAGAAGCTGATGCTAAACGTAAAGAAGAAGCAGAAGTAAGAAATGAAGCTGAACAAATGGTTTTCCAAACTGAAAAAGCTATCAAAGATTTAGGTGACAAAGTAAGCAACAAAGAAAAAGAAGAAGCAGAAGACCTAATCAAAGACTTAAAGAAAGCTCTTGAAGATGGCGACATTGATGAAATCAAGAAAGAAAAAGAAAAACTTCAAGAAAAAGCTATGGCTCTAGCATCAAAAGTATATGAACAAGCTGCTAAAGATCGTGCAAGTGCTAGTGAAGAAAAAGAAGACGAAGAAGAAGAAAAACCAAAAAAGAAAAATAAGAAAAAAGATGACGATGTAGAAGAAGCAGACATCGAAGAAGAATAAAATAAAACGATAAGGAAGTGACACGATAATGGCCGAAAGTAAAAGAGATTATTATGAAGTATTAGGTGTATCAAAAGATGCTACTGAAGCCGAAATTAAAAGTGCCTTTCGTAAAAAAGCCAAAGAATTTCACCCAGATTTAAATAAAGATGATCCAAATGCTGCTGAAAAATTTAAAGAAGCACAGGAAGCATATGAAGTTCTATCTGATGAATCAAAACGTAAAATGTATGATCAATATGGACATGCAGGTGTCTCTGGAGCAGGAGGAGCCTCTGGTTATGGAGGTTTCTCTGGCTTTGATGCCTCTGGTTTTGACTTTGGTGATATATTTGATTCCTTCTTTGGAGGATCTGCCAGTGGCGGTTTTGGAGGATTCTCTAATTATGGAAGCACTAGTTCTAGAACACGTGCAGCTAGGGGAAATGATACCTTAATGCGTATGAAACTAGATTTCGATGAAGCTATTTATGGTACTGAAAAGAAATTTAGTCTAGATGTTATTGAAGACTGTGATGAATGTGATGGAAATGGTGGCTTTGATGTTGAAAAATGTTCAACATGTCATGGAACAGGTACTGTAACAAGTCAAAGACAAACAATCCTTGGTTCCTTCTTATCTAAAGGACCATGTCCAGATTGTAATGGTCGTGGTAAAACGTATAAGCGTAAATGCAGTACTTGTAACGGTAAAGGAAAAGTTAAGAAATCAAAGAAACTTACTATCAATATTCCAGCCGGCGTAAATACTGGAGACAGACAACGCGTATCTGGTAAAGGTGGTCCTGGTATCAATGGTGGTGAAAATGGTGACTTATACATCGAATATATTGTAGATGAACATAAATATTTTAAACGTGATAACGATGATATTTATCTAGAAGTTCCATTAACAATAACAGAAGCTATCTTAGGTTGTAAAAAAGAAATTCCAACTCTATATGGCAATGTTAAATTAAATGTTCCATCAGGTACTAATAGTGGTGATAAACAAAAGATTAGAGGAAAAGGAGTTAATAATGAATACCGTTCTCATAAAGGAGACATGTATGTAATTTTCCGAGTTTATACTCCAACTAAGTTAAATCGCAATCAAAAAGATCTAATTGAAGAGTTATCTGAAACAGATTTATCTACAAAGGAATTAAAAGACTTTGAAAAATTTACAAAAGAGAATAGCTAATATTCTCTTTTTTTGTTATACTGAATTTATAATATAATTTAGGAGGCCACAATGACAAAAGGAGACAAATATCAAAAAGAGATATTACAAAGAATTCTAGATGAAGGATGCCTTGATAAAGATCCTCGTCCTGTTTATGCTGATGGTACACCAGCTCATACACTAAGTGTCAATCACGGAATGTGTACTTATGATTTAACTAAAAATGAAAGTCCTTTAGTAACACTAAGACCAATCGCTGTTAAGACTTCTATTGCTGAAATACTATGGATATATCAAAAAGAAAGTAATGACTTAGTTGTTTTTGATGAATTATTAGGTAAAAATACCTGGGAAGAAAATCATGAAATAAATAACTGGTGGAAAGATTGGGCTTTAAGAGATGAAGAAGGTAATTACTTATTAAATAAAGCTGGTCATCCTTACATTGGAGCTTGCTATGGAGAAACAATTAGAAAACATAAATTAGTAAAAAAACTAATTAAAGACATAAAGGAAAATCCAGATGGCAGACGACATATAATTAGTATGTGGCAAGAAGCTGACTTTGCTAAACCTCATGGTCTAAAGCCTTGCGCATTCTTAACTCAATGGAATGTTCGTCATGGTAAAGATGGTATAGATTATCTTGATATGTGTCTAACTCAAAGATCAAGTGACTTTGCTACTGCTGGTTGTATTAATCAAGTTCAATATATTGTTTTATTAAATTTAATTGCTCGTCACTTAGATTTAACACCTGGTACTTTTACCTGGTTCTATAATAACATTCAAATCTACGATCGCCATGTTGAACAAGCTAAAGAACTTATCAGAAGAGAACCAGTTGAATGTGAACCAAAGATCTGGCTAAATCCTGATAAAAAGAATTTTTATGATTTTACAGTAGATGATATTAAAATAGTAGGTTATCCAAGAGAAAAAATAAAAGAACAAAATCCTCAATTGAAATTTGATTTAGGTATTTAAATGGCCACAATATCACTAATCGCTGCTATTGGTCCTAATAATGAACTAGGCAAAGATAACCATTTACTATATCATATCTCTGAAGATTTAAAATTCTTTAAAAAAGAAACTACTGGTAAAAAAATAATTCTTGGTCGAAAGACTCTTGAGTCTCTTCCAAGATTATTACCTAATCGAAAACATTTAGTCTTAACTCACCAAGATTTACCCGAAAATGAAAATCTTATTGTTTTTCATAATATCGAAGATCTATTAAAATATATAAATAATTTAGATGAAGAAGTAATGGTGATTGGTGGAGCAGAAATTTATAAACAATTTCTTCCTTATGCCAATAAGCTAATACTAACAGAAATATCTTCGAGTCCTAAAGAACTTGAAGCTGATGCTTACTTCCCAACTTTTGATAAAAAAGAATGGAATAGAAGTGTATTATGTTCGCATAAACAAGATGATCTAGCTTACAATCATGTTGTTTATAATAAAAAATAGGAGTAAAGGAGTGAAAAAATGACAAACAACGAAATAAAAGCATGGGCAAAAGAGAATTATAAGAAATATCAATGGAAAGTAGTAGGTGCTACTATCATTGTAAGTATCTTAACTAGCATTAATAGTGCATATAGTTATAACAATGATAGCACAACTATATCTAGTCTAATATCTTTCTTAGTAGGATTACTAGAATTCTTCTTAACAATAGGTTTTACTAAATTTATGGTTAATTTAATCAAAGGTAAAGAAGCTAATTTTGAAATGTTATTCTCTAAATTTGATAGTAGTTGGAAACAAACAATTGTAACTTTTCTATTACAAATGATTTGGATAGCTATTTATACTTTATTATTAATAGTTCCTGGTATTATTAAAGCTATATCATATTCTCTAGTTCCATATATCTTAGCCAAAGGAACAGATGCTTCTGCTAGTGAAGTTCTAGACTTAAGTGCTAAAATGATGAATGGTCATAAAATGGATTATTTCATTTTAAATTTAAGTTTCATCGGTTGGCATATCTTAGGAGTATTAACATTAGGTATCTTAGAATTATGGATTATTCCATATCAACAAACTGCTAATACTAAATTCCTAAATGATATTATGGAAAACTACAAAGAAGCATAAAAAAAAAAGACTTGTTTTAATTAACAAGTTTTTTTGTGCTATTTTTTTCTTAAACATAACTCCCAAAGTATTTTAGGTTTCTTATAACGATCCATTTTCTTTTCTTCAATATAATAAATAGTAAAGTTCTTAAATAATTTACGTAACTCTTCTTCATTATAATATTTCTTATAAATGTCCCCATCAAAGTAAAATTCTTCTTCAATTTCCTTATCCTTACCAGGTTTAGTATAATTATCATTGCTAGAGTTAACTCGCATAATTAAATATCCATCTTTATCTAAAATACGATCAAGTTCTTTAACAATTTCTCTCATTGTCTGATTATTAAAATAATGTAGAACTAAGTCCGCAATAATAACATCAATTGTGCCATCAGAAAATGGTAGAGGTTTTGTAACATCACAACAAAAACTATTAAGTTCTTGACATTCATCTTTCAAAATATTTATTACTTCACTAGACAAATCACAAGCCGTAATATTCTTGTATCCTAGTTCTAGCAACCTCTTACTATTATAAGCTCTGCCACAGCCTAATTCTAAAAATACTTTTTCTGTATTAAAGAAGGGCAGATACTTTTCTAACCATCCATCATAACTAGATGTATAATTCTTATGAATATTATCCCAATAATTACTAAAGTCCAAAATATCACCTTCATCCTCTAATAATATTTTACCACAAGAAAACAGTATAATAAAATATACTGTTTTACATTACTAATGTATGTAAAATACGATCGGTATTCTTAAAATTAAATTTAGCAATCTCTTTTAATTTATCTCTTCCATATTTTTCAACGACTTCTTCACCAATCTTATCGACATCACTACCAGCACCTTTAGGTAATGGAATATGAATACTATCACATAACTTGTCAAATTCTTTTAAGAAAATATAACGACTAATAATAGAACCACACCCAACTGCCAAATTCTTATCTTCCGCTTTCGTCATAAAAGTAATATTTCTTTGGACTTTATCAATACCTTCCAAGTATGCATAATATCTTGCTTCTCTAGCAAATTCATCAACAATAATGTAATCAACATCAGGATGTTCTTCTTCCATTAATTGATATAAAACACGGTTATGTAAAATAGCCTTGATCTTATTCATATTAACATCCCTAGCATACTTCTCATTATATTCTTTATTAGTTAAAATTACACTACGATACTTAATCTTTTTAGCAATCTCTGGAGCCATTTTTAATATCTTATTATCATCTATCTTTTTAGAGTCTCCAACTCCAAGACTTTCTAGAAAAGGAATATCTTCACGTCTAACATAGCAAGCCGTAACTACTATTGGACCAAAATAATCTCCTGTGCCTACTTCATCAGAACCAACTGCATTAACATTATAGTATTTAGCGTCTTCCTTCTTCCTGGCTTCTCTTTTTTCTTCAGTATTATCAAGCATCATTCCCCACATAGAAGCATCAACATCAGCACTCTTACCTTGAAACATAACTTTACCAGATTCATACATTGTTATAACAGTATCTTCTTCTTCAGCCTGAAATACAACATAAGGAATCACTTTATCACGCATCTTATCTTTATAATATTCAATCATTTTTTGTTTAATTTCATCATTTACTTTAATAACAACGTTCATAATCCACCTCTAAAAATATTATAGCATATTTTTTTTAAATAGTTTATAATGAAAATAAGGAGTGTGATAAAGTGAATATAATTGATATTGCAATTATTTTTCTACTTTTATTTAGTGGCTTAATTGGCTGGAAAAAAGGTGTTATAAAAGAACTTGTTGCTTTAGTAGGTATTATAGTAGTCTTTGTTCTAGCTTATGTCTTAAAAAACTATATCGGAGATTGGTGTTGCAAATACTTACCATTCTTTAATTTTTCTGGTTCCTTAGAAGGCCTAACAGCATTAAATATAGTTATCTATCAATTAGCAGCTTTCTTCATTTTATGTTCAGTCTTTATGGGAATATATTGCTTTATAGTTCACATATCAGGTTGGATTCAAAAACTGGTAAACGCTACTATTATTTTACGTCTACCATCTAAATTAGCTGGCTTTGTCGTAGGACTAGTAGAAGGTTATATCTTACTATTTATAATTCTTTTACTAGCAGCTATTCCTTTAAGTAGAGTAGACTTCTTCTATGAAAGTAACCTAGCTAACTATATGTTATATAAAACACCAGTATTATCAACAGGAACAGCAAGTATTACTTCCTCTGTAAATGAGGTAACAACTCTAATAAATGATGTTGCTGATAAAAAAATATCTACTAATAATGCCAATCTAAAAATAATTGATATATCCCTAAAATATAAAGTAACAACAAAACATGTTATTGAACAACTTGTAGTTCTAGATCGTCTAAAAGGTATAACCGGTCTAGATAAAGTTCTAGCTAATTACTAATTAAAGGAAAAAACCATGAAAATTGATAAAAAGAGTTTTATTGAACAAGTAGTAAAAGAGTCTAGTAAGAAAAAAATATTAACAAGAGAAGCACTAGATTTACTAATTGATTTTTTTACTGGAGATTATCCTAAAGAAGAATATCCTAAAACAATTAAGGATCCAAAAAGCTTAGCTCTAGAATTTTATAAAAAATATAATGAAAATTATTATGACATGCTCATAAATGGTTTAAATAATGGTAGTATAATAATTGAAGACTCTCTTTTAAAGTCTTATGTTGATACTACTACAGCTCAGGCTCATATAAAATTAAATGGTAATGATAATGACTTATTTATCCTAGTTCATGAATATGCCCATTATATTGATAGAAATATGTCTCCTCCAATAGTTCCAGATACTTACTGGTTCTTCGCGGAAACATATGCTTTCTATCTTGAAAAACAATTGGAATTATATTTAGGTAAAGAGTATCCAGAGTATCATAACTTAATACAAGCTAGAAGAAATAACCGAATGCATTATGAATCTAAAATGGTAGACGCTCTTGCGACTGAACTTCATTATGAGGATTTATATCGCAAAAAGCAAAACTTAAGTGCAGAAGATATTGATGAGTCAGATATGAATAGGGTAGCAAGATATAATTTTCCTGTTGAAATAGTTAATTGCTTATCACAATATCCAGTCGCAAACATTATTTCAAGTAGATTGCTAGCTAACAATCTAGTTAAAGATGAACATGAGTTTGTAGATGCTTGCCTAAGTATTGATTTAATATCCATACTTTCTGGAACTGAAAATAAAAAAGAAATTAAACCAACTATTAAAGAAACAACAAAAAAATAAATTAACTAAGGAGGACTTATGAAATATTTAGAAAAAGAAGAAGATTTTAATGAATTTATTAATAAAGAAAAATGTTTAGTTGACTTTTACGCCAACTGGTGCGGACCATGTAAGATGATTTCACCTCTATTAGAAGAAGTATCTTCTGAAGAGAAAATTGAACTATTAAAAATTGATGTTGATAAGTTCCCAGCACTAGCAAACAAATATGCTATTATGGCTATTCCAACTATCAAATTATTTTCTAAAAGTAAAGAGTTAAAAAGCCATACTGGTTACCTAACTAAAGATGAGATAAAAGACTTTGTAAAATAAGTCTTTTCTTTTGCAAAAAAAGCTAAAAAAAGCCACTAAACTCTTGTCCCACAACCAAAAAATTGATATACTAAAAAAGTCTAGGGACATAGGAGGGAATATAAATATGAAATATGTATATTTATTTACTGAAGGTAGTAAAGATATGCGTAACCTCTTAGGAGGAAAGGGAGCTAACTTAGCTGAAATGACTAATATTGGCTTACCAGTTCCAAGAGGATTCACTGTAACTACAGAAGCTTGCTTAAAGTACTATGATGACGGTGAAAAGTTAAACGCTGATATTACTTCAGAAATAGAAGAAAAATTAAAAGAACTAGAAAAAATAACTGGAAAAACATTGGGAGATGCTCATAATCCTTTATTAGTATCTGTAAGAAGTGGTGCTAGAGCAAGTATGCCTGGTATGATGGATACAGTATTAAACTTAGGATTAAATGATACAGTAGCTGAAGGATTCAGTGAAGTAACTGGCAACCCACGTTTCGTATATGACTCATATCGTCGTTTTATCCAAATGTTTGCAGATGTTGTAATGGGATTCCCAAAATCATCATTTGAAAGATTATTTGATAAGATAAAAGAAAAAAAACATGTAGAGTATGATACTGAACTAACTGCTGAAGATTTACAAGAAGTAATTGGAATCTATAAAGAAGAATATAAGAAACACGCTGGTGTTGAATTCCCACAAGATCCAAAAGTTCAATTAATTGAAGCTGTAAAAGCTGTATTTAGAAGTTGGAACAACGATCGTGCTATTACATATCGTCGTTTAAATGATATTCCAAGTAGTTGGGGAACTGCTGTAAACGTACAAGAAATGGTTTATGGTAACAAAGGTGAAACATCTGGTACAGGTGTTGCATTTACAAGAAACCCAGCAACTGGTGAAAATGCTCTATATGGTGAGTATTTAATGAATGCACAAGGTGAAGATGTTGTTGCTGGTATTCGTACACCACAAACAATTGATACTTTAAAAGAAGTAATGCCAGAGTGCTATGAAGAATTTAAACGTATCTGTGGTATCCTAGAAGATCACTATCGTGATATGCAAGATATGGAATTTACTATTGAAGATGGTAAATTATTCATGTTACAAACAAGAAATGGTAAGAGAACAGCTAAGGCTGCATTAAAGATTGCCGTAGATATGGTAGAAGAGGGAATGATTACTAAAGAAGAAGCTTTAATGAAATTAGAGCCAAAACAATTAGATCAATTATTACACCCTAACTTTGATGAAGCTAGCTTAAAAGCTGCAAAAGTAGTTGCTAAAGGACTTGCTGCATCTCCAGGTGCTGCAACAGGTAAATTATGCTTCAATGCTGAAGACGTTGTTAAATTCCATGAAACAGGAGAAAAAGACCTAATTTTAGCAAGACTTGAAACATCACCAGAAGATATTGAAGGAATGAACCTAGCACATGGTATCTTAACTGTACGTGGAGGTATGACTTCTCACGCTGCCGTTGTTGCTCGTGGTATGGGAACTTGCTGTGTATCAGGATGTGGTGAAATCCAAGTAGATGAAGAAAAGAAGACTCTAACTTTAGCAGATGGTACTGTGTTTAAAGAAGGAGATTATATTAGTTTAGATGGTTCAACAGGATATGTTTATGGAGAACAAGTTAAAACTGTAGCTCCAGAAATTTCTGGTAACTTTGAAACTATTATGGAATGGGCTGATGCAACTCGTAAATTACAAATCAGAACAAATGCTGATACTCCAAGAGATGCAACTCAAGCTCGTAAATTTGGTGCAGAAGGTATTGGTCTATGCCGTACTGAGCATATGTTCTTTGAAGAAGAAAGAATTTTCAACTTCCGTCGTATGATTACAGCTGATACTGTAGAAAAACGTGAAGAAGCATTAGCTAAGATTCTTCCATATCAAAGAGATGACTTTGAAGGCCTATTTAGAGCAATGGATGGCTATACAGTTACAATTCGTTTCTTAGACCCACCACTACATGAGTTCTTACCTCATACTGATGAAGAAATTAAACCTTTGGCAGAAAGTTTAGGTATGACTTTTGAAGCATTAAAAGCTCGTGTAATTTCTCTAAAAGAATTCAATCCTATGATGGGACATCGTGGTTGCCGTTTAGCTGTAACTTATCCAGAAATAGCTAAGATGCAAACAACTGCTGTAATTGAAGCAGCTATCAATGTTAAAAAAGAAGGAATCGATGTTCATCCTGAAATTATGATTCCACTTGTTGGATCAGTAAAAGAATTAAAATATGTAAAAGATATCGTAGTAGCTACTGCTGAAGAAATTTTAGCTAAGAGTGATACAAAAGTTGAATATCACGTAGGTACAATGATTGAAATTCCTCGTGCTGCATTAACAGCAGATGAAATCGCACAAGAGGCAGAATTCTTCTCATTCGGAACAAATGACTTAACTCAAATGACATTTGGTTTCTCAAGAGATGATGCAACTAAGTTCTTAGGAGATTACTATGGCAAGAAGATTCTTGAACAAGATCCATTTGCTACAATCGATCAAGACGGTGTTGGTAAATTAGTAGCTATGGCTGCTGAATTAGGAAGAAAAACTCGTCCAGAAATTCATTTAGGAATTTGTGGAGAACATGGTGGAGATCCAAAGAGTATCGACTTCTGTCATAGAGTTGGACTTGATTATGTATCATGCTCACCATTCCGTGTTCCAGTTGCAAGATTAGCTGCTGCTCAAGCTGCAATCAACAACAAAAAATAAAATACAAAAGTATGAATAATATAGAAGAGCTGAAAAGCTCTTTTTTGTTGTAACAAAACAAAAATGAAAAGAAAAAAGTTTTGTTATTAAGTAAGAATTAAGCAAGATGATAAGCAAAAAAATTAGAATTATTAGTTTCCATATATATCATGCTCACCATTCAATATTTCAGTTGCAAGATTAGCTGCCACGCAAGCTGCAATCAACAAAAAAGTATATAACTAAAAAGATCTGAATATACTAATAATGGTATACTAATTGACTTTTTCATAAAAACATAGTATATTTATATTGCACTGAAAAGTGTAAAAAATGTTTTTCGCTTCTGGATGGTGCGAATAATAAATGATTCCAGGCGACAATGTTTTTCGCTTCCAGGTGGTGCGACTAATAAATGATCCTGGTTGAAAATGTAAGAAACTTCGTTATTTTACGAAGTTTTCTTTTTTCCTGCAATATAATATGTACGGAGATGATGTACATGGAAATAAAGACAGGATATTTATATCACATAAAAGATGAGTATTTTATTATTGTAAATGATGATAGTTTAATGCAAAATCACGAAAAAGGTAAAAAAAGGCCAACATATTTTACTGTCAAAGACAAAGAAATATTATGGTTCATACCAATAAGTTCTAAAGTAGATAAATATAAGAAAATAATTGATAAGAAAATAAAGCGTTATGGATTTTGCAATACAATTATAATTAGAAAAATAGCAAATGAAGATGCAGCAATACTTCTTCAAAATACATTCCCTACATTAGAAAAATACATAGATCATGTACATACAGTAGATGGAGTTCCGTTAAATGTCCCCACTGATTTGCAAAATGAAATAAAAGCTTTATTTAAAAATATGATGGGATTAAGGAAAAGAGGAACTAATTTATTTTTTACTGATATAGATAAAATAAAAAAAATAATGTTAGAAGAAGTAAACAAGGAAAAATAATAAAATAATATGCATTTCAGCTTTTAAAACATTTGTAGTATAATAAATATAAATAAAACTTTATAAAAATTTGAAGAGGTAACTTATGATTCCAGAATTATTAGAAGTAGCTAAAAAAGATCAAAGAGTAGAGTATGATTTCATTATTAATAATAGAATTCACATGTTTAAAGCGATTGAAAACCCAAAAAGTGAAAATATCATTTTATATATTCATGGCCTAGGTAGTAACAAAAATTGGATTACTAGATTTTATAATAATTTACTAGCCAATAATTATATCGTTTATAGTTTGGATCTACCAGGACATGGAGAAGATAAAACACCTTTTGAATCTTTTGACTTAACTATTTGTACTGAATATATTAAAGAAGCAATTAAATATATTAAAGTTCATCATGAAAATTGTAATATCTCTTTATTTGGTTCTAGCTATGGTGGCTTTGTTATATTAAATGCCTATAATGAAATAAAAAAAGATATTAATAAGATATATTTGATGTGTCCCGCTATCAATTTTTGTGAAATCATGGAAAGAAAAGTTGATAACTTAAATATAGATTATTTTAATAATCATGACTTTTTACCATTATATAATAATATTAAAATATCTAAGAAAGCTTACGAAGAATTTAAAAATGGCGATAGTTTCATAAGAAACGGTAGCTTCAACAATGTATTTATCATTCAAGGAGCTCTAGATAAAACTGTCTTAGTTGATGATATCATAGAATTCAGTAGGAAAAATAATCTAGTCTATAACATAATTAAAGGTGGAGAACATGAATTATATGGATTTGAAGACAAAATTATTGAATTTATCTTAAATAATTAAAAATATTAATTAATAAAAAATAGTATTAAATAAAATACTATAATATTAAAAGGAAGTGCTATTATGCCTATAAAATTAGTAAGTGTAAAAGATGAAGAAAAAGATATCCTATATCGATTACTTCAGTTTGCGCTTTATGATGGAAGCTTTTATATCGATAACCAAATAAATGAAAAAGGAATCTTTGAATATAAATATTTTGATGCCTATTTTTCAGACAAACGACGTGATAAATATTTTATTACTTATAACGACAAACTAGCTGGTTTTGTTATGATTAACGAGCATAATAAATTTAACACAAATGGTAAAACAATAGCTGAATTCTTAATTATGCCCAAATTCAGAAGAAATCATATCGGAGAACAAGCTGCAATTCTAGCTTTTGAAAAATATCCTGGCAATTGGGAAGTACAACCAATGGAAAATAATCCTATTGCATATTCTTTCTGGAAAAAAGTTATCACTAAATACACTAACAATACCTTCACTATAAAAAATGATGGTATTGAAGATGTATTCATATTTAATAATAGTACAAGCAAAACAGTGTAAGGTTTCGTCTAAGCGATGAGACTTTTTTTGATCCACAACATTTACTTATCAATAATAATTAAGCATTAAAGTTTATTGAAAAAAGTTAATTAATATGATATGTTTCTATTGGATAGTAAGAATGGAGTAATCAAAATGAAAAACAATAAATATAGGCAAATGTTAATAGCTAATATATCAATGCTTGTTATTATACTTTTTGCCATCATCGCCATGTTCACTAAAAATGCCTATTCAATTAACAGTGCAAGTTTCACTAGAAAAGAAATGCAAGATATAGTCGTGTCTACAGCACTTAGTTATTATTATAATAATGCATATAATGATTATGAAGGTTATTGGGAAGATGAGACACATTCAGAATTTTCAACAAGGTATAATGTCACTCCTGAAATGCTTAGTAGTTCCAAATACATGACTACGCAATGTGAAGCTTTTACTGCAACAGTCTATCTCCATTCATTTGGCTACGATTTTTCTAGTTTCAGAAAAGTACTAGTCGAAAATCAGCCATATACTACATATAAATTAGTTAATAATAGTTCTGCTACTACCAAATGGGGCGGAGAAAGTGAGACTGATTTTCAAAATCTATATAAATATTTTAGTAAAGCTATAAGTGTAAACTTTTTAAATAATATTGCTAAAAACATAGCTAACAATACATCTAAAGTGGCTGGAAACAAAGACAATTCTATATTAGTTGCAACTTATCAATGGAATGCTAACACTAATAAAGTTGATGCCGTATATGGCTTTAAAGGAAGCTATACCAATGATATAACCCATATGAGTAACTATGACAATTTCTTAAATGAAGCAAAGTCCTTACTACAACCAGGAGATATTATTCTTAATAACGGTCATGCCATGTTGTGGATAGGTGACGTCTTAGAATCAGGTGGTGGTATTATTCATTCATCTGGTGCCTCATATACTAAAAATAGTGATGGTACTACAAATTCAGGATATGATTCATCTAATGTCACATACTCCAGTGCCGAATATTTATACAATAGTCAAATAAGAAAACATGGTACTAGTGATAATACAATATTTACCATATTAAGGCCGATAAATGCTTTGTGTAATGGTACAACAAATAACACTTGCCAACTTGATAGTTCCAAAATAAATGGTAATGTTAAAGCTCGTGTCAAATTAAACAATTTAAAAGTTATGCAATATCTATATAGTATAACAAGAGACACGACACTTAGTTATGATTCGTCCTCAGTCGCAAATGGGGAAAAGATATCTTATAGACTTGTTCTTCAGAATAAATCAAACATTAATTTCTGTAATTCTGGTTTCAAAACGAATGCTACAGCTTGCAAAGATAGTGGCTGGACTTGGAAAACAACCACAAGCAACAAAAGCTATTCTGGAATAAATATAAGTGCTGAAATACCAACAAATACAACTTTTGTTAGTTGTACAAATTCTTGTACTGTTAACGGAAATACCATCACATGGAATAATGTAACATCAAATCCAGGTGACAATGTTACTTATTCATATGTTGTACGAGTTAATGATTCAACTAATATAACTAAAATTGAAAATAAAGGAATGCGAGTTAACTACGGGGGAGAAGAACTAAAACTAACAAGTATTAATACTCCTGTTGATTCAGCTCTTGTAGGAAAGTATTCAGAAATGTTAATAGAACAGGTAAGCACTGATACAAATAATACTAGTTCTCAAAACTTTAGCAGTAGCTTAAATTACATAACAGACTTTTACGACAAGTACTTTTCAAATACTAATCTTACAATATCAAATAAAAATAATAAATTATCTTCATTATTAACAGCCGATAACATTAAAAATAGTATCTTTAATAAGAATGGTTTTGATAATTACTATACAAGAAAATTACAAACTCAAATTAGTTCATTAAACGCAAACGAAAAAGCTATTAATAAAATGTTAGTACCAGGCTTCTACGGTGGAATGCTTTATGAAAAATTATATTATTCTAATATCAATGACATGAGTCAATTTAATAGGGTAAAGCCTCTATGGAGTTCAAGAATATATTTTAATCCTGGTGACATAATAATCACTCTAAAAAAAGATTCGTCTTCAAATCAATTTACTATAACAAACGCTCTTATGTATACTGGCCTAGTCTATGAAAAAAGCACAGGTTACGTTCCAACATATACTTATTATGACGTTCAAAATTCTAAAGTCATTCGTCATAGAATTATTCATTCCAAATATCAAGGAAGAGCTAGTGAAATAGATGTTTATAGTAACAGATATTTAATGGATGTTGTCTATGCTAGCGATCTATATGTTGCTCTTAGACCTAGTAACTATTACAAGCCAAAACTAAACTACAATGTCAATCTTATTTTAGGTGATGGCATTAAGTGGAGTTCGGCAACTTGTAAATCACCATATACATTCAATTCAACAACTAAAAGTTGCAGTAAAAGTATTAAATATCTCTCATCAGGCAATAAGTTGCCAACCCCAACAAGAAAAGGTTATATATTTGAAGGCTGGTATCAAGAACCTACGTATCAAAATAAAATAGGTGATGGCGGATCTGAAATAAATCCAACCAGCAACATAACTTTATATGCTAAATGGAGTAAAGAAGGTACCAAGACTCCAGAAAACAATTCAGGAAACAGTTCAGGAAACAATTCAGAAAGTAATCAGACAAAAGATCCTGAAAAAAATAATGAAGAGGAACCAAGTAAAAGCAATACTTCAACCACTTATAAAGTAACTTTTGATACAGATGGTGGAACTAAAATTCAAAGTCAAACTATCAAAAAAGGTAAAAAAATAAATAAACCAGCTAACCCTACTAAAAAAGGTTATAAGTTCATTGAATGGCAGTTAAACAATAAAACATTTGATTTTAATACAGTCGCAAACAAAGATATAGTTCTTAAAGCTAAATGGGAGAAAGTCAGTCAAAATAATGCTAATGAATCAACAGATACAAATTTAGATTCAAGTAAAAAAATTATAATAATAATTTCTTCAATAATACTAATTTTAATAATTGCTTTAATTGTATTCAAAAATATCAAGAAAAAACATAATAAAACAGAACTAAAACAATAAAAAAATAAAAGAATCTATTTTCACACTTTAAAAAAACTTCTCCGATGGAACTACTACCAAAACAGATTCATCTGGTAATAAATATTATTCATAAAGATAACAACAGTTCCCAAATATGAGTTCAAAAAAACAGTATCTGTAAGGACAATTTAAAGTTGTGCCAGGAAGAAATAAACGTTTTAAAAGAAAAAGTACAAATTATTAGTGCATAATATAGAAAGATACGATATAATACCATTTGGGAGGGAACATGGAAAAAGAAGATATAAGATTAATGATCGGAAATGTCAAATTTGGTTGCAGAGCAGTTGGCGTAATAATCAAAGATGACAAAATACTATTCCAAAAAAGGAAAAACGATGCAAACTGGGCACTACCAGGTGGTGCAATTGCTACTTTAGAAACTGGTGAAGAAGTAGTATTAAGAGAGTTAGAAGAAGAAACTGGTGAAACAAAAGCCACTATTGAAAGACCATTATGGTTTACTGAATATTTCTTCAACTTTGACAACAAGACACAACATCAATACATCCTAGGTTACTTAGTAAATATCCCAGCTGACTCAAAATTATTAGAGTCAGAAGAATTCAATGGAATCGAACCAGGAAAGGACATAATATACAAATGGATTGATAAAAAGGATATTAAAGATTCTCCAATCAAACCCGACTTTCTAAAAGAAAAATTGACAAATATTAAGGACACATATGAACATATCGTTGAAAACGATCTATAAATAATCACAAAACCATAGATCACTTTCACATATTAAATACAAAATAAAATAATACAAAAGAACTCTATCAATATGATGGAGTTTTCTTTTATCTTATGATAAAATTTAATTAGTAAGTTTTAAAGGAGTCTAAAATGAAGAAGTATAATGTAATTGTAGTGTTTGATAAAGAGTTTAAAAAGACTTTAATGTGTAAACGCACCAAAGAACCATATCAAGGAATGTACAATCTAGTAGGTGGCAAGATTGAAAAAGATAATGATGGCTTAAATGAAGCATATCGTGAACTAGGCGAAGAAACTGGTATTACAGATAAAGATATTTCTTTAGTCCATTTTATGAATTTTGAATACATTATTTTTAATAAATCTATTGAAGTATATTATGGAATTTTAAATAAAGAAATAACTTTAGTAGAAGAAGTCAATAAATTAGAATGGGTAGACATCAATGATAATTTCTTTGATATGACAAAATATGCTGGTGAAGGAAATATTGGACATATTATAGAAGAAATTAAAATAAGTCTATCTAAAAATTAAAATAATTATAAGAGAGTAAAGAGGTAAATGTTATGTTAGAAGATGATCATACAGAAAAAGCTCGTATTAAAGAAGCAATTAAGTTCTTTTTAATGGCAATTGGTATTTTTGCTTGGGGATTTTTATTTCAATGTCTTACAGGAATTCTTGAAGTAAAGGACTCCGAAAGTTTTAAGGCATATTTATATAGTGGTAACCTAATGCCATTTCTATTTGGATTATTTTTTGAAGGAATATCAATATTTCTCATTTTTTGGTTTATTAAAACCAGTATAGTCGAACATCGTGGAAATAAAAAAACACTTCTTTACTTGGACAATATTGAAGATAAATGGGCAGAATTTCTTGATGCTAAAGGGAAAAAATATTACTACGATATTTATGGTAGTAAATTAAAGTTAGAACAATACAAATATTATTATGGCTTTGTGCATGGTGAAGTATTAGAATTGATAGTTGAAGAGTCATCAGAGAAATTTAAAAAACTAAAAATAAAAAGGAGTTACTGGTTGAACTGGTACAGTCCAGCTGGTAACTTTGAAGATATATTACTTTTGCCAATAATTTATTTTATTTTCCTTGTTTTCCTAATTATAACAATTATGTCAAAAGGATCAGGAAGACTGGTTGGACTTTACCTTTTAATATTGCCAACATATCTTTTGATATATGATTCAATTTACAAAATAATACAAAGAAATCAGTCTTCAGAATTGCCAGTAGATGACACTAAGATGAAAAAATCTTATAAATATATAGTACTTATTTATATTGCTGTTCCTATAATTTTTGTTTCTATTGTATTATTAAGCACCATCATCAATACACAAAGTGCTTTTTCCAAAGTGTTTTTAACAGCTGTCCTAATTGCCATATACATAAACATAATTTATGCAATGAGAAAGTACTTTAATAAGAAATAAAATTTAATTATAAATATTAAAAATAGAGTAAAGAGGTAATTATTATGTTAGAAGATGATTATGAAAGAAAAAAACGTATTAAAAAAGAAATTGAGTCTGTTTTACTCGCAATCTTTATGTTTGCGATTGCTTTTTCTCTTCAGTGTGTTTCAGGCCTTGTCAACGTAAAAGATTTTGCTGGTTTCAAACTGTATTTAGCAAAGAATTTTGTATTCTTTGCATTTGGACTATTTTTTGAAGTGCTTAGTATTTATTCTCTAATTTGTATTATAATAAAATATATCAATAGAAATAATCCAACTAATGGGAAACTACTTTATTTAATTGAAATTACTGATAAGAAGTATTGTTTCATTAGTAATTCTGGCCGCAAATACTACTATTATAAGCCTCTACCAGATGCTCCGAGTAGTTTCTATCAAGGAGAATTAGAAGAAGGTAAATATTATTATGTTACTAAAAGTGGCCCAATGGTAGTAGAAGTTCTAGCTGAAGCAACAGAAAAATTTCCTATCACAGATACAACAGAAATTTAATAACTAAATTATTACAATAAGCATAGCTTGACAATGAAAAAATAAAAACAACTTCATCACAAGATGGAGTTTTCTTTTATTCTATGTTAAAATCTAATCAATAAACAAAAAGGAGAATAGTATGAAAGTAATTACAATTTGTGGAAGTCTAAAATTTAAAGATCAAATGTTACAAATATCTGAACAATTAACTTTAGAAGGAACATGTGTCTTAACTCCAGTTTTTAGCATTGCTAAAAGTCCCCTAACAGAAGAAGAACTAAAGAACTTAAAAGAAGCTCATTTTAAAAGAATAGAACTTTCTGATGCCATTTATGTTGTAAATGTTGACAACTATATTGGCACAAGTACAGCTAATGAAATAGAACATGCTAAAGAATTAGGGAAAGAGATAATTTATTACGTTTAATTAAAAAAAAGTATAAAACTCCAGTTTCATTTCATGGTAAAAAAATAAAAATATTGTACAATTGATATGAAAGGAGCCCAAAATGAATCAAATAAAAATAGGCAAATTTATTGCTCAAAAAAGGAAAGAAAAGAATTTAACTCAAAGTGAACTAGCTGAAAAACTAAATGTTACTGATCGGTCAGTATCTAATTGGGAAAATGGTAAGTGTATGCCAGATATTTCTTTATTCAATCCACTATGTTCAGTCTTAGATATAACTATTAATGAATTCCTTAGCGGTGAAGAAATAGAAAATAAAGACTATCAAAAAAAACTAGAAGAAAACATAATTAACACAATTAACTACAATAATAAAAAGAATCTGTTACCAGTCATATTATTAATATTTGGAATTACTCTAACTATTTTTTCTTTAACTATGTTCAATCCAGATTCCAGTCTAAGTGGTGCATATACAATTATTGGTCTTGTCATTGCCATAACTGGTTTCAATATGATGAAGAGTTTCTCTAAAAATAAAAGAATAATTATAAATATAGGAATTTCATTTATAAGCCTAATCGCCATATTAGGAATAGATTATATTGAGTCAGTAAATTTAAAACAAGCACCTCGTTTTTATCTTGAAAAAGAAATAGATAATAATATGATTGTTTATCATAAGTTATTTTCTAATATCTATCGAATAAATATAAACACTATTAATGAATATTATGTTTTTGATAATAATAAAAAATACACCACTGAAACAGTCCCCAATGTTCCTTTTAATAGAGAAAAATCAGGCATCGACAGCATCATAAAATATCAAAATAAATATTTAGGTAATAATTCTAATACGATCAACTTAATAGGTAGTTTACCCTTATCAGAATATGGAAATGTAATTGAATTAGATTCTACTAATTTAGGAATTATAATTGATTATCATGTTACAGACTGGTACATAAACAATGATAACTATGTAGAAAAGAGTCTAATCTATAATACGTTCTCAATTTTCTCTTTAATTGAAAATGTCAACTATATTACATACAACTTCACAGGAAACACATATACCATCACAAGAGAGAAATTTGAAGAGGTATATCCATCATATAAAACAATTACCTATAAGAACTTCACTAAAGAAAAATTTATAACTTGTCTAGAAGAAAAGATAAATAATTACACATTTATTAATGATGTTTTTGACAAGTTGTTTACTTAAACAGAGCTTTATGCTTTGTTTTTTTTACCTACTAAATTTTACAAATGTATGATCTACTACAAATATAGTAGGAAGAGTAGGAGAGTAAATATGCAAAAAGTAAAGAATGAAAAAGGTTTTACCCTAGTAGAATTATTAGCTGTCATAGCCATTATGGCAATCTTATTATTAGTGGCAATACCAAATATATCAAGAGTACGTCAAAGTAGTTTAAAAAAGACTATGCGTATTCAAGAAGGAAATGTAAAGAAAGCAACTGATCTATATATTCAAGACTACTGTACATCAGGATTAGAAGATACATCAACTTATCCAGATAGTTATGCTAGAAATATAGATGAAGATGAAAAATATATTTGTCTAAGTGACTTAACTGATGAAGATAATAGATATATAAGTGATGTAACTTATAATAGACAAAGTTGCAATGGAGTAGTAGTCTACACGAAAAACAGTAAGAGTGGATTATATACTGATGCTAAAGCAGCACAAACTGCGGTAGCTAATGCAATTGCCAGTTTAAAATAGCAATCCAAGGATAAGCCCAAAACTTATCCTTTTACTTTAAACTTTTTTCGAAAAATACTTCATTATTTTCCAAATATGATAAAATAATATTAGGTAAAATAAAGGAGGCTATTATGAAATTACTTATCATTTCTGATATACATGGATCTAATTATTATACTGATTTATTCTTAGAAAGATTAAAAATAGAAAAACCAGACAAAATAATATTATTAGGAGATTTATATTATCATGGGCCAAGAAATCCTTTACCTAAAGACTACAATCCTATGCAAGTTTGTGAGAAACTTAATTCGTTAAAAGATTCGCTTATATGTATCAAAGGTAATTGTGATGCAGAAGTTGATGAAACAATCTCTTCATTTGAGTTTCACAGCTCCTATACTTTGACCATTAGTAATAAAAAATTCTTCTTCACCCACGGTCAAAAATATAATATAGATAATATTCCACCAAATATTGATGTTCTAGTTTATGGTCATTTTCATACAGGCTTCATCAAAGAAAAAGATGATGTTATCTGTGTTAATGCTGGATCTATTTCCCTACCAAAAAATGACACTAAACACAGTTATTTAATTATTGATGAAAAGATGATTACTTTAAAGGATCTATTAAATGGTGAAATAATTGCTAAGAAATATTTAAAGGAGGAAGAATATGATTAAATTAGTATTAGTTCGCCATGGACAAAGTATCTGGAATCTTGAAAATAGATTTACAGGTTGGACTGACGTTGGTTTATCTGAAAAAGGAATTACTGAAGCTAAAGAGGCAGGTAAAGTTTTAAAAGAAAAAGGCTTTCATTTTGATATAGCATATACATCAGTTCTTCAAAGAGCTATTTCGACTCTTGACTACATTTTAAAGGAAATGGGTGAAGAGAATATTGAAATAAAAAAGTCATGGCATCTAAATGAACGTCACTATGGTGCCTTACAAGGATTAAATAAAGATGAAACTAAAGAAAAATATGGTGAACATCAAGTTATGTTATGGCGTAGAAGTACCGATGTAAGACCGCCAGCTTTAACAATAGACGATGAAAGATATCCTGGAAATGATCCAAAATATAAAGATTTAACTAAAGAAGAACTTCCAACAACAGAAAATCTTCTTGATACTATCAAAAGAGTTTTGGATTATTGGAACAGTGATATTAAACAAGATCTATTATCTGGCAAAAATGTCATCATAGTCGCACATGGTAATAGTCTAAGAGGTCTTATAAAATATTTAGATAATATTAGTGATGAAGATATTATCAATCTAGAATTACAAACAGGTAACCCAATCTGTTATGAACTAGATGACAACTTAAAAGCTATTAGACACTATTATTTAAAAGATACAAAATAGAGTACTTTTAAATTAGTATTTATAAAATATAAAAAGAGAAATGTAGAAAATTATGGATTTAAAAAAAATATCTGGTTATGAAGGAAAAACAGTTGTTATAACTGGTTCTGCATCTGGTATGAGTAAATCAGCTACAGAATTATTAATTGAATTAGGAGCAAAAGTTTACGCTATTGATATTAATCCTATTGAATTACCAGTAGAAAAAGCATATCAAGCTGATTTAAGTGATAAGGAAGTAATTGATAAAGTTATTAGTGATCTTCCTACTAAAATTGATGCCTTATTCTTATGTCACGGAATTGCTCAATTCCCAGGTAAAGAACTATTAGTTCAAAAAGTAAATTTCTATAGTCAAAAATATATGACTGAAAAATTACTTGATCGTATCAGTGAACATGGTTCAGTTACATTTATCTCATCAGTAGGAGGTTTTGGCTGGCAACAAGTTTACAACAAAGCTATTGAATTAATAAATATTCCTACATGGGAAGAAGCTATGAAATGGTATAAAGAAAATCCAGAGTTAACAAACAATGCTTATGTATTTTCTAAACAATGTCTAGAATCATATGTAACTTACAAATGTATGTCAAAAGAGTTTATCAATAAAAGAATACGTCTTAATGCGATTAATCCAGGTGATACAACTACTGGTCTAACTCCTGACTTTAATAAGTCAACAAGTCCAACTGGAAATTCAGAAGAGGGAGAAGCTATTATTTCTAATATCTTCTTAAAGAGTTGGAATGGTTATCCAGCAGAACCAAAAGAAATGGGTTATCCAATGGTTGTTGTTGGTAGTAACATTTGTTCTTACATGTCTGGACAATTAATCTATATTGATTTTGGACTTACTTCAACTTGGACTAGTGGAGCACTTCTACAAGCTCAAGACAAAACAATTGAAGAAATATCTGCTGAATCAAATGCATAAGAAAAAAAGGTAAATTCATTTTACCTTTTCTTTTTGCCCAAAATTATGATACTTTCTTAAAAATTATGCTCATATATTACCACAAAATGCTAAAATTTTCAAGTCTTGAAACTTCTCACGAAATAGTGTAATAAACATTAGAAGGAGGATTTATGACCAACAAAATAGTATTAAATAATATAAACGACTTAGTAACTTATAATGACAATACAATCTTAAAAAATATTCTAGCACTAAATGAAATGACTTCTAAAAGAAATCTCTATCTTCAAGAAAAAGATATTGTCCAAATTATTGAAACTAAAAACATTTCTTTAAAAGAATTGGGTAGAGTAGAAGTAAAAAACAATATTTTAGAAAGAATAATCTATGAATTTTACGATTCCCCTTATATTGATCAAACAAATTATTTAGAAACCATCTTAGACCTTACAAGAATTTTCTACTTATATCAAAATGAGTTAAATTACAAATTAACAGCTGAAGAAATTATAATCTATCTTCAAGATGAGTTTAATAATAATTGTGGAGGAGACCTAACTTTACTAGAAACCTTATCTTTATCTAATCTAAAAGAAGCACTTGAAAGGAAAAGAGATTATGAATAATTTATTTATGTTAAAAAAGGAGGAAACATCTTTCCCAACATCTACTTGCCTAGAGAGTCTTCTTATGTATCTTTTATCGCAAGATCTAATTACAGAAAATACTTATAAAAACATAATTAACGATCTAATTCTTCTCTTAGCAACATCCATTGATAAATATACAGGTGGCCTAAATAGTTCAATATCCATAGATATTGCAAGAAACATTAATAGATCAAATCTTTATATTCTAAATTCTTACTTAAAAAATAAATCTCTAGAAGAAAATACTAATCTTCTACTCACAACAGATATAAAAACGATCTATAAATCCGCAGTAACAGAAATAGAAAAGTCACTTGCTAAGGCCAAGATGTTCTACAAAGTAATTTTTCTTTCTAATTTAATAGAGACTAAAAATTACTTTTACAACTCTACTTTAAAAGATGCTATACCAGCTTTCTTTCAAAACTATAATTATATCTATGATGCTGAAAATATCATAATAACAGCAGACTACAGACCATATTTAGTACTTAATAATTTATCTGGCATAGATTTTATTAATGTCTATCTCAAATATTTAAATTACGAAAATCTATTTTTAAACCACTTTTCCTCATCTAAAATAGAAATTCTTTTAAAAAAACTGTATGACAATTATGAAGAACTACCTATAAATATATTTGAAATAGTTTTTACAGTAGCGTTACTTCTTGCTTATTTTAATAAAGATATCTTTTCCTTAAATATTGAAACTATCCAAGAGCCTCTAGAACTACTACCTGAAACTATTACCAAAGAAGACTTTATTTCAAAACTAGCCATGTCCTATAAAGAAACAAAAGAATTCCTAAAGTTAGAGCAAAGTATCACTAACTATTTAGATAAATGCTTTTCAAATATCACAAAAAAACTTACAAAACATTTTGAAACATCTTCTCTTAAAAGCTTATT
Source organism: uncultured Bacilli bacterium (assembly GCA_934162125.1). Lineage (GTDB taxonomy): Bacteria > Bacillota_I > Bacilli_A > RF39 > UBA660 > CAG-877. The sequence goes on along the minus strand of CAKPHU010000001.1, from coordinate 92,802 downwards.
AGAACAAAATAATACTAACATTTCATATCATTCTGCAGCAGCTATGTCAGAGTCTGACTACACAAATCTTTTAAATGAAATAGAGCAAAATAAAGATTCCTTAGTAGAACAAATCCAAGAAAAAGTAACTTCTTTTTATGACTTACTTAAAATACTAACTGATTTAGATTTAGAAGAAAAAGACTTAAATAAAATATTTGCAACTCTAGAAATAATAGAGATAATGTCCCTAAAAAAATGGTATAATGATTATGATGAAGACTCATATATTCTTAAATGCCTAAATAACTACATTTATACAAGGAGTCTTAAAGAACAAGAAATAATTAATAAGAGTTATCATCAAATTATTATCGAATAGAAGGAGTAAGTTATGAAAAAAGAATTACAAGAAAAACTACTACTAATAGCAAGTATCAGTTTTACAGTAGCAGCTATTATATTCTTAATAGTAAACACAATCCTAAAACCAACTAATAATGTCTACTTAATTGCTTGCGTAGTATGCATCATACTATCAAATTTATTTAATATCGTCCGTCTTAAAAAATAAATATTAAAATTATTAACTCCTACTTTTCAGTTAAAAAAAACTTTGCTATAATAAAATAAGAATAAGAGGGTGTAAAAATGAAAGTGATAGGAATAGGTCATTCTACATTTGATACAACATTACCAGTTACAGAATATCCTGTAGAAAATAATAAATATCGTATTACAAAACATATAGAGTGTGGCGGTGGCTCAGCTGCCAATGCAACATATTTATTAGCTAAATGGGGATTAGATACAACAATGATTTCAGCCATTGGTACAGATTATTATGGTGATTGTATAGTAAAAGAATTTAAAAATGCTGGTGCTGATACTACATATTTAAAGCAAGTACCAGAACATTTAACTTCCAGCAGTTACATCCTTGCTAACACTTCTAATGGAACAAGAACTATCATAACTTCTAAAGATAAGCCAATTGAAAGGTTAGATGTTCCAACAGATTCTCTAAAAGCAGATCTTATAATGTTAGATGGAGAGCACCCTTTAACAACCTTAGAATTATTAAATAATAATCCAACAGCTATAAGTGTTTTTGATGTCAGTCACTTAACATTAGAAAATCTAGCTATTGGTAAGAAAGTTACTTATTTGGTATGTTCTCACGAGTTTGCTGAAAACTTTACTGATATAAAATTAGATTATAATGATATGGAAATACTTAAAGAATGTTATGAACAATTAAGAGTTTATTTTAAAACTAATATCATTATTACTTTAGAATCATCTGGTAGTTTTACTAAAATTGATGATGAGTACAAAAAAATCCCTAGCGTCAAAGTAAAAGCTGTTGATTCAACTGGTGCTGGCGATATTTTCCACGGGGCCTTTGCTTATTTCATTGCAAATGGCTATAAATTAGAAGATGCCATTCATTATGCCTCAATTGCTGGAGCTATATCTGTAACAAGAGTTGGAGCAAGATTTTCTATTCCTACGTTAGAGGAAGTATTAGAATATGATGACATTATATAGTAATTTACCATCACTAGATCTCCATGGACTAGATCGTGATTATGCTAGAATTTTAATCAATGATTTCATTTTAGATAATTACAAGCTAAAGAATAGAAAAGTAATTATTGTTCATGGTATTGGAACAGGAATCATCCGTAAGACAACTATGGAGACTTTGAAGAACAATAAATATGTTGAAACATATAAGTTGGATAACTTCAACAGTGGTACAACTATAGTAGAATTAAAGAATAATTCATAAATATTGCTTTTTTGGCAATATTTTTTCTTTGTCTAATTGTAAAATTAAAAACATATGCTATAATTAGGTCGTACCTATAAGTATTTATTGACAAAATGGTGGTTTTGTGATATCATATAAAGCACCATGAGGGGGGAGAAGTAATATGAATACAGAAGATTATGAAAACAGAGGATTTCCAATTAGAAATTTTCTAATTAAACTAATACTAATAATTATCTTTGTCTTTTTATTAGTATGGTTATTACCAAAATTTATAGTACCTGCTATAAATAAAAATATTAATTGGGACAGTAAATATACTGAACAATTAGATGCTTTAACATCACAGATTTTTGCTGACAACCTTGAAAAAATGAAACAAGCTGCTATATCATACTACACTGATGAAAGATTACCACAAAACGTTGGCGATTCTAAAACAATGACTTTATCTGATATGATTGGCTTAAAAATAATTACTCCATTAGTTGATAAAAACAATAAAGCTGTTGATGTTGAAAAGAGTTATGTAAAAATAACAAAAACAGAAGATGAATACATCTTAAAAGTAAACATCAAAGATAGTGAAAAAGAAGATTATATCTTAGTTCACTTAGGATGCTATAACTATTGTGATTCTTACATTTGTGAGAAAAAACAAACAGATGTAATTATCAAAGGTGATAAGACTCCAACAACACCAGTAGTAGAAAAACACTATTGTAAAATAGTAAATGGTAAATACTATGGTAAGAATGGAAACGTCGTAGATAAAACAACTTATGAAAACGAATGTGTTACTAAACGTTATTGTGAAATAGTAAATGGTACATACTATGGTAAAACTGGTAACGTTGTTGACAAAGAAACATATGAAAACGAATGTACAACTAAACCACCAGAAGTAAAATACTATTGTGAAATAGTTGATGGTAAATATTACGATAAAAATGGTAATGTTGTAAGTAAAGAAGATTACGAAAAGAGTTGTAAAGAACCAGAAAAAGAATACATCTATGAATATGCTAAAACAACTGGTGCTACTTTCTCAGAATGGACTAAATGGTCTAGCTGGGGTAAAGTAAGTTGCGACACCAAAGAAATAAATTGTAGTGATAAAGACATCACATGTCTAAAGAAATTACAAAGATTAAATCGTAAAGAAAAAATTGGTACATATGAAAAAGAATATGTTAAGACTCGTAAAGTACAAGTTCAAACTGCAACATATGAACAAAAATCATGTGCTAATTATAACTACGTAATCATTAATAAAACAACATACGCTGTATCAACAGCAAGTTACGTTGGCGGTTCATCAATGGCTGGATGGTCATTGGTTGGAACAGGAGTATATGCCAATCCACCAGTATCAACTGCAGGACATACATACGTATTTAGAGGTGCTGACTTTGGATACTGTTCAGATACGTGTCAAACATTACCAGACTTCTATTATGATGAGTATCAATATGATGGTAGCATGAGTGAAGTATCTAGTACAACATCTACTACAGTAGAAGCTACTTGTGGTGAAATAGTTACAAAACAAATACCAGTATTCTCAACAATAACTGTATCTGATGTAGCTACAAGAACTGAACCATTATATGGTACTGTATGTTATGCAAGTACTAAGACAAGAACAATTACTAGTCAAGGTGAAACAAAGAAAACTTGGAGTAAATACAATGATACAAGTCTATTAAATGATGGATGGTATTATACAGGAAACAAGAAAGAAGTTACTAAATAATAAATAGGGGGAATAAAAAATGAACGAAATAAATGAATTATTAGATGAATTCGAAGATTTAAAAATTAAAAATTTAAAAGTTTATGAAGCTCCAACTAGTTTATTTGGCAAAATAAAAGCTGGCTTCAATACAGTAATTAATAAAGTAAAAAGCTCAGACTTTGGTAGACGTTGCGCTGCCTTAGTCTTAGCTGGAACAATGACATTTTCTCTAGCTGGTTGTGCAGGTAAAACACAAGCAGAAGATACAAATGATAATTATGCAATTGTTGAAACTCAATTATCTAATTTTGATAATATGTTAAACAAATCACAAAGTGAAGTTCAAAAAGCTACACTTGGATCAGTAAAAGATTTCTTAGTATATTTCAATACTACATTTGCAGATGATCATATTGAACCAGATAAAGATATCAGAGCAGCCCTATCTTGGGATGAAGTTATAGCTCTAACAACTTTATATAATGATTTTTCAAATCAAGATATAATTCAAATCTATAACGGTGCTGACTTAGATAGTTATCAAATGCTAACTGATTACAAAACTGGATTCTTAATATTAATGGGTGCACACGTTCTAGAAAATAGTAGTGTTCCTGTTAAATTAGATATGTTATTACAAACTCAAGAAGCTAAAGATTACTACAATAAATATCATGATTTATTCTTAGCAGCTAAAGAGTCAACAGGTGAAACACAATTAAATTATGTTAAGAATTTCTTTGCACAAGTACGTGCAGACTTCCCAATTTCTATGGAATCAAGAGGAAGTAACGTAGGTATTGCTCATGCAGATCCACGTAATGGTTTAAAAGATTATTATTACTCAATTTTACCAATGTTAAGTGCTGCTGAAATTATGTTCCAAAACTTAGATATTGACTACACTTTAAATGATGAAGAAATAGCTTTAATAAATGAGTTAGGAATTTGTAACTTAGCTGAAAGTAGATATAATAACGTTGCTTTACTAGCAGCAACAGCTGGTAAAAAGAGTGAATACGCTGATTATGAAGCATTAAAGAAAGAACTAGAAAGTGTTTTAATATTAAATGGTACTTACGTAATTGATGATGCTCATCGTGAATTAACTTTATTAGATGAATTCTTTGAAAAAATAAAAGACGGCTTAAAGAAAGCTGGCGGTTACTGGGTTATTTCAACTAGTACTTATACAGTTGTTACAAGAGAAGAAGTTGAAAGTCGTGAAGAAGCAATCAGAAGAGCTGGCGAAGAAAAAGTAAAAGATGCAGAAGAAGCTGTTGATAAAGCCTTCAAAGATGAAAATGATAAAGCTAAAGCTGAAGCTGAAAAGAAAGCAGAAGAAGAGGCTAAGAGATTACAAGATGAAGCAGATAAGAAAACTGCTGAAAACGAAGAAAAAGTTAAAAATGATGAAAAGGATCTTCAAGATAAAATAGATGACGCCAATGATAAAATTAATAACGGCGGAACTGTTAATGAAGGTGACCTTGGACATGGAACTAAATTCGATGATAATCATAGTGATGGTAACGGTAACCTTGATGATTCAGTTACAGATATAACTACTGATCCAATCGGAGCAAGTGATCCATCAGATCCATTACCAGATCCTAACGAAACTGGTGCTGAATTTGATGCCAGAAGCTACTCAGCAAGCTATGACTACATTGAAAGTCCAGAACAATCAGTTTACGATGGTGAAGAAGCTTATGCCACTAAAGAAATTTCTAATGAAGAATTAGCAGATATGATAGTAGAAATGATGGCTACATCAAAAGAAGCTGAAACTGCAAAAGTATATACACACAAAATGTAATAAAAGGCCTTGCAAAAGGCTTTTTTTGTTGTTATTGTTGACAAAAATGCTGTTATATGTTATAATATGTGTACTTTGAAGGTAAAGGGGACCTTCAAAACGGTGGGGGGTTGAATATATATGAACAATACATATATCTTCGAATATTTAGATGAGAATGATTTTAGAAAAAAAGAAAGATCTGTTAGAAAGTATAATATGTTAGCTTTCAAAAAATTAACATTTAGTTATTATCCAGAATTACGTAAAGGAAACTTCTTAGGTAAAGAGGTAAATCATAACGATAAAGATAAAACTGTTAGTTATGAATTAAAATTACCTACAGATGATTTATTTGCTAAAGTTCATGGAGAAATAATGTTACACTATACAGTTTATACTGAAAAGGGTATTATTCTTTTAACTAATATCACACCAGAAGGTATTTTAGATGAAGGACATAGAGCTGAACTATCTACCTACAAAGGTGTTATGATTTCGAAGACAAATCCAGAAAAGGATATGTTTAAAATTAATTTATTAAATATGTTAGAAAAATAGGTTAAGAAAACCTATTTTTTTATTTTTTTCTCTTGCAACCATAAAGAATATGTGCTATTATTAAATAGCAACGGACCCTTAGCTCAGTTGGTTAGAGCATCCGGCTCATAACCGGGCGGTCATAGGTTCGAGTCCTATAGGGTCCACCATTGCAATGCGGGTATGGCGGAATTGGCAGACGCGCTAGACTTAGGATCTAGTGCCGCAAGGCTTGCAGGTTCAACTCCTGTTACCCGCACCACTTAGAAATTAAAGTCAATCCTTTCGGATTGGCTTTTTCTTTATGTAAACATCTATAATTATTTTAGATAAACTAGACATCAACACAAATTTATATTAAAATGACATGTGAATGGAGTCGTTTTATGAAAACTAAAAAAAACTATCTTATTATTACAATCTATGGACTAATTGTTCTTTTTGCCTTAACCGGTTTATCAAATGTCTTTGGATCTAGTATTGACTGGTCAACTCAACATACCGTTATTCCAGATTACTTCCGTAAACTTTTCTATGGAACTGGAAAACTAATACCCAACCTGGCTTTTAATTTAGGTGCTGGTCAAAATATCTTTAACTTTAGTTATTATGGCCTAATTAATCCTTATATCCTAATTTCTTATCTATTACCATTCATCAAAATGGAAACTTATATTTCTTGTTTAGGGATAGCTCTACACATTGCCACAGGACTACTACTATATAAATTTTTAACTACCAACAACTTTTCTGAAAAAACTAGTCTGTTTCTATCTCTAGCACTCTTATCATTCGCACCACTAACATATCACTTTCATTATCAAATAATGTTTGTTTGGTATCTACCATTTTTATTATTGTCATTAATAGGAGTAGATAAATATTTAAATGAAAACAAATCATTTCTACTAATCATAAGTATCTTCTTACTAATCTTAACAAATTATTACTTTGCCGTAACTTCATTAATTACTATTGCCATTTATGGAATTTATAAAATATTAAAGAATGTTTCATCCAAAAAAGACTTTTTCTCCAAACTTCTAAAAGCCATGATTAGAGTAGGGATAGCTATCATGCTTGCAGCTTTCCTTTTAATCCCAACGGCTAAAGTTATTTTAGGAGGAACTAGAGTAGAAATTGCTACACCAACAATAACAGAATTACTAACATTTAATATAAAGAACAGTCTTTATCATTCTTATAATGCTGGAATTACTATTATTTTCTTAGTTGCATTAACCAGTGCTTTCTGTCTAAAAAAGAAAGATAAAGCTACTATTTTCTTAAACAGTACAGTATTTCTCTTAACCATGTTGCCATTTGTTTCATATGCCTTAAATGGATTTCTATACATAAGAGGCAAAGCCTTAATTCCATTAATTCCACTTTATATTTATGTTCTTGCTGCATTCTTAAAAAATATTAAAGATAAAAACATTGACTATAAAAAACTTCTAATCGTCAATAGTATCTTAATAATCTATATAATAACTTTTAATTATCATAATAAAAACCTTTATATTTTTATTGCTGATCTATTATTAACAATCTCTACTTTATATCTATATCAAAAGAAGAAAAATACATCCATTGTTCTAATTCCTCTAATATTTCTTCTTTTAGTGGCAAGTTTTGTATCAAATGAAAATGCTCGTTATATTACTAAAGAAGCATATCAAAAGATGGAACATAATAATGAAGAAATTATGTCACTTATAAATAAAATAAAAGACAATTCATTCTACCGTGTAGATGCCAATACCAATACTGAATTAAATATGAACAGAGTATGGAATCTAAATACTTATCTTACTTCAATATATTCATCAGGTTACAATTCCTACTATCATAAATTTTATAATGAAGAGTTCTTAAATAATATCACATATCGTAACAATCTTATGACTTCAAACACTACCAATCCTCTTTTCTACGACTATATGGGTGTTAAATATATAATTAGTCCAGTTGAACTAAATTATGGCTACACACTTCTAGAAAGTACGGAAAATTACTATCTATATCAAAATGATAATGCTTATCCAATTATATATACAGCAGGCAAATTAATAAGTGTAGAAACTTATCAACAACTTTCTCCAACACAAAAGGTCGAAGCTCTTCTAAACAATACTATAATTAAAAATGCTTCTTCAAATGTTCAAGAAACACTTGCTGAAAAACTAGAACTTCCTCTTCAAGAGACAACTCTAGATATCAATGACAAAGAAAATTATCACTATACTTTAAAAACACCAATCACTGATAAGTATCTAATCATTACCTTTAAACTAAAGAATGATAATTCTTGCCGTAATGGAGATACCAATATAATTATTAATGGAGTTAAAAATAAATTAACATGTAAAGAGTGGTATTATTACAACAACAATAAAAACTTTGAATACGTTTTATATAGTGCTGAAGGTATCAAAGATCTAGATATTACTATTACTAAAGGTCATTATGAAATAACTAATATAGGGGCTTATACATTGCCAAAAACAACTAGAAACTTTTCTGACAATGTAACAGATTTAACAATAAATCAAAAGACAAGTACTATTACCGCAAATGTTATCTCTCCAACTGACACTTATCTTGTAACAACATTACCATATGATGAAGGCTATACTGTCTATATCGATGACAAAGAAGTTTCAAAAGAACTTGTCAATACAGCTTTCCTAGGGTTCAAAGTTCCTTTAGGAAATCATAAAATAGAAATAGTATACAACTCTCCAGGCTACAAAATAGGGCTAATCATTAGTTTCTTAGCCGTACTTTCTTCTTTAATCATTTTGAAAAGTGAATCAAACCACTTGACAAAAAAGATAAATATAATATATCTTAAGATAAGAAGGAGGAGATAAAAGTGATAGAAGCGTACAAGAAGTTTTGGAGTAATTATGCTAATTTCAATGGGCGTACAAGTCGTGCTGACTACTGGTGGACATTTTTAGCAAACATTTTAGTAGGAATGATTATTGGTTTCGTTTGTGGTTTCATAAGCGGTTTAACTGGTGATAGCAATGGTGAAGTATCATTAGGTATATCAACATTGCTACCTTCACTTTATAGTTTAGCTATTTTTGTTCCATCACTAGCAATTGCCGTTAGAAGACTACATGATATTAACAAATCTGGTTGGTATCTTCTTATGGGATTGATTCCATTCGTTGGAGGAATCATTTTACTTGTATACTATTTAAGTGATAGTGTTAACACTAACAACCAATATGGTCAACAAGTATAAAAGCAGAGTATTCTGCTTTTTCTGTTTTTGACAAAATTAAAAAAATATAGTACAATGATACCAAGTTAATTAGAAGAAGACTCATTATCAGTAATAATTTATATTTTTTTAAGAGAGCTTGTGGCTAGGTGAGAACAAGTAAAAAGTGAATTAATGAAATACAAATGATGATTCTAATCGGTTTTTCCGTTATCAAATTAAGGTAATAAGACTATTATTACGAATAAAGGTGGTACCACGAACATTTCGTCCTTTTGGATGAAATGTTTTTTCTTTATAGGAGGTGATTGTATGGATAGTGACTATTACTATTATTATGATAATGATAATGATCTTAATATAATTAACTATACAATTACGAATGGAGAAAAATATGAAAAAAGAATTATTTGAAATTTTAAAAGAAAGAGGATATGTTAAAGATTTAACTGATGAAGAAACTGTTAAACGACTTGTGAATGGACCACCTATGACATTTTACTTAGGAATCGATCCAACTGCTGATAGCTTACATATCGGACACTTCTTTGCTTTAACATTATTTAAATGGCTTCAAGATTTTGGCCATCATGGTATTATCTTAATAGGTGGTGCCACAGCATTAATAGGAGATCCAACCGGTAAAAGTGATATGCGTAAAATGCTTACTAAAGAACAAGTTCAACACAATAAAAATGAGGTAAAAGAACTAATTAAACGCTTTATTAATACTGATGGTGACAATAAAGCCATAATAGTTGATAATGCTGACTGGATTTGTGATAAAACATATGTAGATTTTATGCGTGACGTTGGCGTATTTTTCAATGTCAACACAATGCTTGCCGCTGATTGCTACAAAAAGCGTCAACAAGCAGGAGGACTAACTTTCTTAGAAATGGGTTACATGCTAATGCAAGCATTTGATTTCATACATTTAAATAAAGAATTTAATTGTACCCTTCAAATAGGTGGATCAGATCAATGGGCAAATATTCTAGCTGGTGTAGATTTATCTCGTAAAATGTCTTTAAAAAATAATGAGCCTAATCCGAATCTAGCAGGTTGGACATGTCCATTATTAATTAAAGCTGATGGAGAAAAAATGGGTAAAACTGCTTCAGGTACTTTATGGGTATCAAGAGAAAAGACAACAGTATTTGATTTTTACCAAGCTTGGATGAATTCCTTTGATGAAGATGTTGAAAGAAGCTTAACTTTCTTCACTAGAATGGAAGTAAAAGAAATTAAAGCTATCTGTAAGAAGGATATAAGAGAAGCTAAAAAACTACTTGCTTTTGAAGTAACTAAATTAGTTCATGGTGAAGAAAATGCTCTAGCTGCCAAAAAAGCTTCCGAAGAATTATTTTCTGGTTCTATCTCTGCAGTTAATGCCCCAACCATCAACATAACGTCTAAAAGCCTAAACAAAAGCATTATTGACTTCTTAGTAGATATAAAGTTCTTAACTTCAAAAAGTGAAGCTAGAAGACTACTTACGCAAAATGGTCTAAGACTAAACAAAGAGTTATTAACAGATTCAGAAAAAATAATAACTGAAAGTGACTTTAAAGATAAAAGTATTTTACTTCAAAAAGGTAAAAAGACATTCTTAAAAGTAGTTTTAATAGAAAAATAGTATCCTAAAAACATAAAGAAACATTGAAAATAAATCAGCGTTTCTTTTTTATCTATAATATTTTGTCAAAGAAAGTAAAATAACTATATTAATTACCGCAAAATAAAAAAAATATGATAATATAAGAATAGATATGATAAGGTGGTGTGATATTATGTATGAAAGTTCTGATTATAAAAAAGAAGTAACTGACTATATCAATACCACAATAGATGAAATAAATGGTCAATTTCCTTTACTAATTGATATGTTTAGTCGTGAAAACTTTATAAGTACTTATCTTCGTAGTAATAAACCATTAGACGAAGTAAAAAGAGAAATTGATGAAATAAAAATTAATACTATTAAAAATGCCTTAGAAAATGAAAAATTATCTGAAGAGTATCAGATGACTGCCACCAAGTTAGAACAAGAAAAAGTAGGGGATAGCACTACTCGCAAAAACAGAAGATTTGGTGAAACACTTACTTTTCAAATGGTTGAACTATTTAGAATATTAGAGAAATTAGACACAACTGGTTTAAATGATGATGCGAAGTGTGAACGCTTTTTAAATGAATATGATGACTTAAAACAAAGCTTTTATGGAAATGGTTATCAAGAACTTGATTATGAAACCCTAAAGAGTCTTAAGAAAATGATTGATCAAGACATGGATATTATAGTCGATGAATGGACTTTAAAAATGTCTCGTACTATCAAAGAAGATGAGCCATTATTTTTAGAAAACTATTTTTTAAATAAGAATACCATTGACTTAAGTAGAGCTAAAATAGTTTGTGATTATGCTAAAGATCACAATAAGGAACTAAAACTTCACACAATTATCTGGCATCAAGCTTTTCCGGTTTCACTAAAACCATACATAGAAAATAAATCAAAAGAAGAAAAAGAACAAATAACTTTAAGTTTCATAAATCAATATTTAGCTTATCTTGCTTTATGGACAACTGAAAATTCTTACCAATTTACGCAAATTGATGTTTTAAATGAAATAGCTTCTGATAGTAAAGACAGACTATCTATTTATCGTGATTCACCATGGACTCTAGCTTTTGGTATTGAACCTCTAAAAGATCTAGATGACCTTTCCGCAACTGACAAAACATTAGCTATCAATAATCATGATGAAGCTTGCAGTCAAATGTACGCAACGATTCTTTCACTAGTTCGTACTCATTTCCCAACTAGCGAATTAATCTATAATGAATATAATGAGTTTCTTCCTCATAAATGTAGTAGAATTATTAAAATTATAAATTCTATAAAGTCTTATGAAAGTTCAGCTACTGGAAGTCTATTAGATGGTTTTGGTATGCAATCACATTATACTGAGTACTATGTGGAAGAAAAAGATTCTTCAGTCTATGAAGAAATAACTCCTCGTATGATTTACCAAACAACTAAAGAGTATGCTTCTACCGGTCTAAATCTTCATCGTAGTGAAATGGATTTCTATCAAGTAAATAAAGATCCTGAAAAAAGACTTAAACTAGAAGAAGCTATTAGATTTGCTGACACTGTAAATGATACACGTACTATCATTTTATGGAATAACAATGAAACAATTTCATGGAGAGCTAAAAAAGGTCTTCCATCTCCTCATATGGTAAATAGAAAAGGAGAACCTAATAAAAATTATATCTACTATTTAAATCATTATAGTAGACTCAATTATCAAAGAAATAAAAATAATGGTACAAGTTACAATAATAGTACTACTGCAAACAAAGAAACCACTTCCGATAATAAATCAGCAACTTCCCGTGAAGAAGGATATACTTCAAATGATATGCTAACTATTATCATTGGCTTCATTATTATTTCGTTAGTAGTAATTTTAAGTAGTATAATTAAATAAAAGACAGGGATGATAACATGAAAGAAAAAGTACGAGAAAGATTAATAGAATTAGGCTTCAATTCCGAACAAATAGCTATAATTTTAAGAGATGATGTCATCTCACGTTCAAAAGAAGCTACCATTTTAGCTCATATTGATGAAAATTATAAGTTTTTCCAAGGACATGGTATAACAGATGAAGAACTACATAAAATAATTCCTGTTGCTCCAAGTCTTTTATGTGTTTACAGTAAAAAGAATTTAATTGATAAAATGGACAACTTAAGAAATCTAGGTCACTCATATGAAGATACAATTGAAATATTATTAGATGAACCAGTTGTCTACACTAATAGTCCAGCTACAGTTGCCAAACGAAGAGAAATTATTAGAAGCTTAGGATATAATGACGAACAAGCTCTTAAGATGGCTAATTATTGTCCAGAAATATATTCAGTACCTGACGATTGTTGGCAAAAATGTATTATTGCCCTAGCTTCATTAGGCTATAGTGAAAGTGCTATTTTTAAAATGCTTTATCGCTATCCAAAACTTATTACTTTACTTGATACAACTATTAGTAATAAATATAAAAATATTATAGATTGTGGTTTTACTCGTGAACAAATTTTAAAGATGACTTCATATTGTCCTAGTGTTTACGGCTTTTCTAAAAAAAGAATAGAGGATCGAATAGACTTTGTTATGGGATTAGGTTATAACAAAAGTAAAGCCCTTAAAATTCTTGTTAAAGCTCCAAATTTTATAATTTTGGATAAAGAAATTATTACTTCTCGTATTGATCAGTTTGAACAACTTGGATATTCTAAAGATGAAGCCATTGATATGTTTAGTAAAGCTCCAACTATGATAGGTCTTCCATCTGAAAGAATTACGGACAAGTATAACACACTAATAGATCTAGGATATAATCCTGATCAAATTCATAAAATAACTAAGACACTCCCAACGATATATACACATTCAACATCCAAGATTGAGACAAGTTTTAGTGATCTTGTTTCGCTAGGACTAACTAAAAAAGAAGTAGTTCGTGCTACATCTAGAGCACCAGGATTATATACTGTAGGGATCGATGGTATTAAAGGAAAAATTGAAGCTTTAGTAAAAAGTGGTTATTCATATGAAGAAGTCATAAAAATGGAAAACAGTTATGCCACTTTATTAACCTTGGCAAAAACAAACTTAACAAACAGACTAACTACTTTAACCACAATTTTTGGTGATATGGAAGTAGTTCGAAGAATGACCGTTGCTGTCCCAACGCTTTTTGGTTATGGAGAAGATAGTATTAAAGAGAAAGTTCAAGTAATGAATGATTGTGGTATTTCAAATGAGTCTATTTCTTTTCATCCAAATCGTCTAATGCAAGGACCAGAATTAACATATTGTCGTTATCGTTATTATACCGATAAAGGATATATTTTTAATGAAAACAACTATTTTAAATTATTTGCTGGTTCTAAGAGATTTGAAAGTGAAGAAGGTCTAACTAAGAGTGAGTTAATTGATAAGTATCACAGTGCTTATGTTGAATACAAGAAAGGAAAAGAGAGTACTAGTACTCAAGGTAGTAAATAATGTCAAAGAAAAAAGATCCTAAAAAATTAATAGTATTTTTAATTCTTGTAGTAAGTTACTTTTTCTATAATAACTTTAATCCAAATACGGAAGATGCTGGAACTAGTATCAATAAGGGATCAGAATCAACTTCTGCTTCTTTAACTGTCTCATTTATAGATGTTGGTCAAGCAGATTGTACTTTAATCGAGAATGATGGCAAGTATGCTTTAATAGATGCTGGAAATAATGAAGATGGACCTTTATTAGTTAAATATTTTGAAAGTTTAGGCATTAAAGAATTTGAATATGTCTTCGCAACTCATGCCCATGAAGATCACATTGGTGGTATGGACGACATTATTAATAATTTTAAGATTAAGAATTTCTATATGCCAGATGCTATCACAACTACCAAAACATTTGAAGATGTATTAACAGCTTTAGAGAATAATAAAGTAACTTTTAAGACTCCAACTACTGGTGAGACTCTTGAATTACAAGCAGAAGTTCCCACAACTTTTACAGTTTTATCAGTAAATAGTGATGAATCAAATTTAAATGATACTTCCATAGTTTTAAAGTTAAAATACAACACTACTTCTTTCTTATTTATGGGAGATGCTTCAAGTAAAATTGAAAATACTATTTTAGATAAGTCCATCCAAAGTGATGTTTTGAAAGTTGGCCATCATGGTTCTAAAACTTCAACATCAAATAGATTTCTTGAAAAAGTAAATCCTAAATATGCTGTTATTTCTGTTGGAAAAGACAACTCATATTCTCATCCAAACACAGAAACACTAAATAGGCTTGCCAAAAAAGATGTAAAAGTTTATCGTACAGATGAGCTTGGAACTATTATTGCTAAAAGTAATGGAACCATCATTAACTTTGAAAATGTAAAAACTAATACAAATGGGTAGGTGATAAAATGTTTGCACTTGATCGCTTTGAAGGAGACTATGCAATCCTAGAAAATCTTGAAACAAAAGAAAAAAGAGAAGTACTATGTTCTCTTTTACCAGAAGATCTTCATGAAGGAGTTCTTCTTAACTATGTTGACGACAAATATATTTTAGAGCCTTCTCTTGAAGAAAAACGTAGAAATGATTTACGTGCTAGATTGAATAAATTAAAAAATATGTAGGTGATAAAATGTCAAAAAACAAATACATATTACCTTTCAAAGGTTCCTGGTATGTTGAGTATGGCGGAACTAAAAAAGAAAATTCTCATTCTTGGAATATCCTAGGAGAACGTTATGCTTATGACTTTGAAATCAGAAAAGAAGATAAACCTTATCATGATGACTATCATCTTATAGAAAATTATTATAGTTATCTAGAAGATGTTATTGTGCCTTGTGAAGGTTTTGTCTTTGCTCTAAATAATGAATATGAAAACACAAAAATATATGATGATCGCCCTGTAGCTTGTGATATCGATGATCCAAGAGGTAACTTCATTACTATTAAACATCCTCATGGTGAATACAGTACAATTTGTCACTTGGAAAAAGATACTTTCAAAGTGCAAGTGGGGGATATTGTTAAAGCAGGTGATATTCTTGCTAAAGTAGGCAACTCTGGTAATACCGAAGGACCACATATTCATTTCCAAGTTAATAAAGGACCCTGTTTCTATGATTCACCAGGTCTTAAAATAACATTTAAAAATACTTATAATGGGCAAAAGAAAATTCATAAAATCGAAAAAAATATGACAGTTCATACAAAAGAAAATTGAAAAACTTTTTCTTTTATGTTAATCTATATATAGAATAAGAAGGTGTTAAAATGGGTAGTATTAAAGACTATAAAAAAGCAATTATCTATAGCATTATTATCTTATTATTACTAACAATCATGATACTTCCCCCTTTATTTAGGAAAACAATGCCTAAAAAAATTCCAACACCAGAAGAGTTAGCAATCAAAACATATCTAATATGTGAAAAAGAAACAGAACAATATAAAGCTATTAGTACTACGGAATATCGTGATAATATCGAATATTCTAATACTATAGTCTATACTAGAATAACTGATAAAGACATTACCGATGAAGAAGTAATCAATGAAATAAATTTTCTTCATCAAGTATTAGGCACAATCTATAAACACGATACTGAAAAAGGTATTATTACTATTACCATAGATAAAATAACAAGAGATGACAATAACTCTAATATTGACTTTATTAAATATCTTCAATCAAAAGATGAAGAACAAAGTTTCTTTGAATCCAAAGGTTATACATGCAAAACCACTAACAAAAATTAGTGGTTTTTTATTTCTTCTAAAATATTGCTTTCAATATTAGGATGATAAATAGTTTTAAATGAATGATTCAATTCTTCTTCAATCATTGGACTATCATTGATATTGGTAATTAAAAGTTTACTTTTATTTAAATAAATTTTTTTACTAGCTTTTTTAACTAACTTCGAATAAGCTTCCTCTACGTCATCCCCAATCCCCGTATAGTATTTATATTCATACTTAATGCCTTGATCATCTTTAACTGGAATAACTTCCATCAAGTAAACATAATACTTACTTTCTTCATAACTAACCCCAACAGTCTCAATGATTGCTAAATTATTAAGTTCTGTATATCTAGGTATTCCAATTAAATAAAGTGTACAAAAGATAATTAATAATATAATTGCTTTTTTCATTTATATTTTCCTCTCACAATATTTTTTGTTAAAAATGAATTGCGATACTTTGTTGGCTGTTCCACTTTTACAAAAGAGTCCTTAATCTCATTCTTCTCAAATGGTATAAATGGTATTAAATAGGGTATACCAAAAGACTTTAAAGTAAGTAGTTTATAAGATATATATATAACACCTAATATAACACCATAGATACCTAAAATTGTCCCTAAAAACAATAGTAAAATCTTATAAATTCTAATAGCATTCACTAATTCTACAGAAGTAAAGATAAGACCTGCAATAGAAGAAATCGCAATCACAATAATCATAATAGGGGAAACAATACCTGCACTAACTGCAGCATCTCCTAAAATAAGTCCTCCTAAAATAGAAATTGAAGAACCAGAAGCAAATGACATTCTAAGATCAGACTCTTTAAGTATTTCAAAACAAATAATCATAAACATTGCTTCTATATAAGCCGGAAATGGTACAAAAGTTCTGCCTGCTTTCAACATCAATAATAAAGGTAAGGGCACAATATCATAATTTCTTGTTGTAACTGAAATATAAAGTGCTGGTGTAAATATTGCTATAAAAAAAGCAATCAATCTAATAATTCTAATAAAAGTAGTATTAAAAGATTTTTGATAATAATCATCTGTGGTATGAAAATAATCAATAAAGAAGCAAGGCAATATTAATGCATATGGACTATTATCAACTAAAACCACAATCTTACCCTCTAACAAAGCCATGACACTTTTATCAGGTCTTTCACTCATCATTACTGTTGGAAAATAACTCTTCTGTCCTTCTAAAGTAGTTTTAACATAACTTGAATCAACAATCCCATCAATATCAACTCTCTCTAATACATCAAGCACTCTTTCTACTAATTTCTTATCTACAATATTATCCATATAGACAACTCCAACTCTAGTTTGTGTTGATCTACCAAGTTCTAAATCACATACTTTTAAATCTGTACTTTTAATTCTCTTCCTAATTAGTCCTAAATTAGTATTGTAATTCTCTACATAAGCATCTTTTGGTCCTGTAATTGATAGTTCACCCTGTACTGTACTAATCCCTCTATCAAGCACATTTCTAGCGTTGACCGCATAAATTTTCTTAGTTATAATAACGGCATAACCCAAATTAATATATTGTTCTATTTCTTTCTTATTAATTATTAAGATATTATTAACTGGTAAGTAATAATCTAACTTATTCAGTTTCTTCCTATCTAAATTAAACAAATTCTTAAGAATCGTATTATTAAGTCTATTAATATCACAAAGACTCTCACTATAAATAAGCTGTACTTTAACTTTGTCAATTATCAACGTTCTATTAATATAGTCAGCTTCATCATTCTTATTTTTTACTAAATTTTTACTCATATTCTTCACCAGTATTAGTATGGAAAATTATTGAGTTTATATGTATAATATTAGAAGAGGTATTTATGAAAACAGAAATTGAAAAATTAGATCATTATGGCCGTGGCTTAGCTCATATCGAAAACAAAGTATATTTTATTGATAATGCTCTTCCCCATGAAATAGTTGAGTATAAAATTGTCAAGGAAACCAAGAAATATACTCTTGCGACTACGACTAAAATATTAAAAGAATCACCATATCGTATTCCCAGTACATGTCCCTATAGTAACATTTGTGGAGCTTGTTCTCTAAGAAACTTAGATTTTGTCCAAGAAAATGAATTTAAACAGGAAAAAGTAGTAGAACTATTATCAAAAATGGTTAATGGTTCAAAAGAGCTTGTGAAGGACATCATCTATACAAATCCTGATAATTATCGTAATAAAGTAGTATTTCATGTAAAAGACAAGAAACTTGGATATTATGAAGAAAAGACTAATAAATTAATTGAAATTAATAATTGCCTTCTTTTAAATAGTAGAATAAATGAACTCCTTCCAACGTTAAAAGAAGTAGTAGAAGAAAATGATTTATCTGAAATAGCAATTCGTACATCCAATGATAATAGTAAAGTAATGGTAAAATTAATAGGTAATATTCAAAATTATTCAAAATTATTAAGTATCGTAGACGTTTTAATGTTAAATAATCAGACTGTAACTTCAGACTCATCAATTGTTACTAACATTGGTGATTATAAGTATTATGTTTCTCTTGACTCATTCTTCCAAGTAAATGAAACATTAACTGAAAAACTTTATGATAAAGTAAGAGATTATGTAAAAAAACTATCTCCTTCAAACACACTTGATTTATATTGTGGAGCAGGTACCATTGGAATCTATGTTAGTAAATATACTAATCATGTTTTAGGTATTGATTGTAATCAATCTAATATTTTAGATGCCAATAAAAATAAAGAACTAAATAAAGTTGAAAATATTGAGTTTATTGCTTCCAAAGTAGAAGACGTTATTGAAAATATCAAAGCAAAATATGATTTGATAATTGTCGATCCTCCAAGAGCAGGCCTAGATCCTAAAACAATTAAAACGATTAATGAGATGTCCCCAAAAAGTATCATTTATGTATCTTGCGATCCTGTAACATTAATGCGTGATCTAAATATTTTAAAAGAACATTATAATATTATTGAAATAACTCCATTTAATATGTTTCCAAGAACATATCATGTAGAGTGTGTATGTGTGATGGAAAGAAGGTAATGTTAGCTCCAGATCTAGCAAGCTATATAATGTAGAAACAAAAAGAATTAATGAAGCAGTTAAGAATAATCCAAAAAAATTTCCAAACAGATTTAGTTGGACTTCAACCAATAAAGAAAAAAATAATTTGTGGTCGAAATTTTCGACCGCAAATATAAGTACTATGTCTAGGTCAAATCCAAGAGTATTCCATTGCGGAGCTTCATTTAAAGATCTAGACAAAAAATGTTTTGGAATTAATGAAATAGAAAATAAGATTGAAATTGATAAACTAATAGATGAAGTCATTAAGAATTGCAGTTGCATTAAGAGTTTATAATCAAAGAAAATTAACTATTCAGTAGAGAAAGTGATAAAGCAGCAAATTATTTGTTGCTTTTTTTACTAATTTATGCAAAAATATGATCGAGTTGTCCGTGTAGTATATGTTTTCTTATACTATCACAATGGGTATGTATTAACTAGTCGGGATAAATGAAATATAAAAAAAGAGGTTGATTTATCTTCTGATGGTACAAAGTTATATAAAGCAGGAACAAAAATTATAAGTCAAACAATTAAAAGAAATGTTAAATATCACAATTTAGATGCTGCAATTTCTGTTGACTATAGAGTTAATTCTTATAGAGTATTCAATTTAGATGAAGGGCAGTAAATAAAAAGAAGAACAATTTGAAATATCTAGTATTACTAGACGTTAAAGTTAATAGCTAAAAATGTTAAAAAATAGTAAGCAGATTAGAAAGAAAGGGAAGATTATGAACGAAGAGTTAATTGAAAAAGAAATGTTTGATAAGGCCGTTGATTTTTTAAATGAAAGATATGGTGAAAATAAAACTAGTGGAGTTGCTGTTTTAAGAATCGAAACTGGTGAATATTTAATAAGTATCTGGCCAGAAGTTAATAATACTTCTGCTGATTTATGTGCTGAAACTGGTGCTATTTGTGAAGCTCACAAACTAAATAAAAAAGTTACACATTCCATCTGCGTATGCCGAGGAGAAGATAATGAACCATATGAAATATTGACTCCTTGTGGTATATGTCAAGAAAGACTTATGTACTGGGGCAAAGATGTAAGATGTGCTATTTCTACCAAAGATAATAGAATAGTTTTTAAAACACTAGAAGAAATACAACCATATTACTGGTTAAGTAAAAAATAGTGTTTCTAAAAACTATTTTTTGTATTATGATAAATCTATAGTTAATGAAAAAAATATGAAAGGAGAAAATTACCATGATTGAATATAATTCTTTAACAATTGAAGAATATGTTTCTATTCTTAATAGTGTTGAATGGAAAATACCTTCATTAAGATTACTAAAAAAGTCCATAGAAAATGGTCAAAATGTCAAATTAATAATTGAAGACAAGACTGTTGGTATGGCTAGCTTCGTTACAAATGGAGGATATGCTGGTTTAATAATAGATGTCATTGTTATGCCAGAATATCAAGGTAAAGGATACGGAAAATTACTAATTAATTCACTCCTAGATAAAATTAAAGAAGGTCTAGAAGAAGGAGAAGAAATGATGATTCAGTTGTTATCTGCTCCAGGCAAACAACACTTCTACAACTCTTTTGGTTTTAAAGTAAAAAAAGAAGTAGTAGCAGATGGCATGTATATGTGGTTAAAAAAATAATTATAAGGGAAAATTTTATGGAAAATAAAGAAATAATTGAAAAGTATATGAGAGTAGCAATAGAAGAAGCTATTAAGTCAAAAGAAAAAGGAGAAAATCCTTTTGGTGCCGTATTGCTGGATCCAAATTATAACTTTTGTCATAAATCAGGAACAAGATGTATTGAATTATCAGATCCAACAGCTCATGCTGAAACTCTGGTAATAAGAGAATATTGTGAGAAGATTAAATCAGTTTATTTAAAAGATTATATATTAATCTGTTCAGGAGAACCATGTATTTTATGCTCAGGTGCTATTAGATGGGCAAAAATAGGAAAAATCTATTATTCAGTACCTCAATCATTTATTAATAAAACTAGTGGTGGCAAATTAAAACCTTCTTGTGAAAGTTTAATAAATTGTGGTCATATTGAAAGAGAAGTAGTAGGAAATATATTAATTGAAGAAGGTCTAAAAGCTTTTGACAATTTTGAATTCACACCTCAAGACACAAGAAAACAATAATTTGGAAGGAAAGAATATGGAAATTTGTAATTTAAAAGACAAAACAGAATATTTAGATGAAGTTGCGAAGTTAGAATATGAAGAGTGGGCAGATAATAAAGAAGAAAATAGAGAAGAGCGAATTAAAAGAAAAAACGAAAAAATAGTTAGTGCTTTTAATGAGAAGTCTTTTTGTAAGTTACTTTTACTAGACAACAATAACCTAATTGGTTTCATATCGCTGTTTCCAGAAGACAGTGAGGAAGAGAAAACTTTAACACCATGGTATGCTACAATGTATGTAAAGAAAAAATATAGAAAAAGAGGGTATTCAAAAATACTGAATGATGCCATTTTAAAAGAAGCAAAGGCTAGGGGATTTGATACAATATATTTAAAGACAGACTTAGAAAATTATTATGATAAATTTGGAGCCATTTTTATAAAAAAATTAAAATCAGGCGAACGTTTATACAAATTTGATCTATAGAGAAATGATAATAAAAATATAGAAAAGGATTTATGATAGAAGATATTAAAAATTATTCATCATGGAAAAGTGTAGAAAAATTTCGAAAGGATGGTCATCTGATGTCAAATATTTGATCACAGCAGAAGATGATCAAAAACTATTGTTAAGAGTATCAGACGTAGAACAATATGATGCCAAAAAGTCAGAATATGAAATGATAAAGAAATTTGTTTCTTCAGGCATTGAAATGAATCAACCAGTTGATTTTGGAATCTGTAATAATGATAAAAGTGTATATACGCTTTATTTGTTCAGAATCTAATAAACAGTAATTTGATATGTAATTACATAACATTATATTGTAAGAACTTCATAATGGCTTATCCACTACAAATATTCTTTGTTGGACCAGTAGTAAGAAATATCTTTAGAATGATTTTCAAACCTCAACTACAACATCCCTAAAAAATTCTTATTTATGACTATTGATTTATTATTTTCTTCCTTAATGTACAATTAAATAGTAAAGTAAAAATAATAAAAAAGAGGAAAGTTATGAAAAAAGAAAACATTTATAAGTTTTTATATGCCGTTGGTACATTAGCAATCATTGCTTTTGCCATTAGATTAGGAGCAGATTATTCTAAATATGATACCGCTAATAATTCAGCACCATTCTATGTTTTTGTAATTGAAAGAGTAGTGGAGTACATATTACCTGGTATTGCTATGTTTATTGCTGGAAAAGTAACTAAAAATAAATATGCCAGCCATACGAAAAATAATGTGAAAGGAAGATAAAAATGTCTACTACAAAGGAATATAAAGATTTCATTCTAGAACAATTAAATCTATTAGATAATATTACTTCAAAACAAATGATGGGAGAGTATCTACTATACTATAATAGAATATTATTTGGGGGAATATATGATGATAGATTGCTTGTCAAAATAGTGGATTCAAACAAAAAATATCACATGGAAGAGTCAATCCCCTATGACGGTGCTAAACCTATGTATTTAATTGACGACGTTGATAATCAAGAAGTATTAAAAGAAATTATTCTAGATACCTATAAAGATTTAATAAAAAATAGTTTTCATTAGAAAGGAGAAAGAAAAATGAAAAAGACAATACTAACTATTTTAATGTGTGGCCTAATACTTATCAGTTTAACTGGCTGCGGTAAGGCATCTTCAGAAGATGGCAAAAAAGATCCCCAAGGAATTGAGGAAAAGTATGGTACGGTTGAAAAAGAAACAGTTGACGTCTTAGTCGCAAAATTTAATACTGAAGTAGTAGATAATAGTGATTTAAATCCTGCCTCAATTGATTATCTAACTGAAGATAATAACCAATACTGGTATGGACTAATTGAAGGCATTTATTTGGTTATTGTTCCAGAAAAATACACTGGAGACAAAGCAACTGATATCGTTGATTATATGCTTATTTATGTCAATAAAACTACTTCATATGAATCAAATGTTATTCCATATGCCAAGTATTTAATAAAAGCTAACAATAATGAAATAACTGACACTGAAATTGATATGTTATTAAAAGATGCTAAAGACACAGCTTCATCTGGTAAAACATCAAATAATGGTAAAGGTATTTCTGTTGGCTACTTAGAAAAAGACGACTCATATCAATACCAAATCTTAAGATGGTATAAATAATTATTAGATAAAGGAGTAATATTATGAGTATATTTGCCAAATTTAAAAATAATAAAGCCATTACACCAGAAGCAAGAAGAACGAAAAATAATGATTATATCAAGAAAATGGGAATTGCCTGTTATGACAATCTACCAGTCATTGAATCAAGTTCTACTGTAAAATTAAAAGACTTAGATACAATCTGTAAAAGAGCAATTGCATCTTTATTATCAATTCAAATTGCTTGTGACATTGAACAAAATAATAATTATGAAGAATCGAAAACAGTGATGTCAAAATTATTAAAAGCCTTTAATGTTGAAAATGAATTGTTAAAAAGTGAGAAAAAATTATTTGACAACAGCTATACTAAACAAGATGTTAGAAATATTGTTTGGACCTATGAATGTTACTGGTCACTAATATGGGCTTTAGGTCTAATTGATACTAATGAAATGATAATACCAAATGACACTTGTGATTGCCAAAAAGCTATTACTATTGTTGGTGACTGTAAAAGCTATGAAGACTTCAAAAGTAAAACAAAGCTTAGAGATATTGAAGAAATACTTGATATGTTAGATCTATATTATCGTTATCATTGGGCCTGTGTTGAAAAAAGGCTAAAACCAGAAACAAACATTGGAGTTCTTGATCCAGAAGTAGTCTGGGAAAGAAGAAGAGGGCTAGAGTGGCTTATTTCAAATATCGATGATTGGAATGAAATTTCTCTAGATACATAAAACATAACAAAAAATATGCTTCCTAAAAGAGGCATATTTTTTTCTTACTTACAACCATAATTACTACTAAAAGTTTTTCCATCACTACTATATCTTATTAAATTATTTTTATAAAAATCACAAGCTTTATAAGTATTATCAGTTTTATTATTTATAATTTCACTTTCTAACTTAGCATAACTAATAACTAATTTATTTAAAGTATTAGACCCAACATAATTTAAAAGTTCCTTACTATTTCCCGTATACAACGTCAAAGCTTGATTACGATCATAAAACTTATTAGGATAACCAACATAAAGATACATTCCATTTAATAAACTAAATAGTTCATTCCAATACTTTTCACCGTTCTTAACATTCTTAATCATACAAGATTTTAAGCCAGACCAACTTTGATCTATATTCGCATGAATTAATTCATTGTAGCAACCAATATATTTAAAAAGACTTATTGTATTACCAGCTAAAGTATAAGCATGTGTAACTTCATTATCTAAGACAACCTCGTTATTAGAATCTAGTTCATACATTTTAAACTTTTTTTCATCAATAACAGCAAACTTATTAATATGTTCTGTACCTTTAACAAAGTGAGCAATCGAATCAGCAAGTCCTTCTTCTAACAAACTATTTCTTGTATATAAAGAAATATTATATGGATTATTTTCTTTATAATTATCTTGAAAAGATCCTAAAGAATGCATTATTTCATGAGTAAGTAACCATCTTAATCCGTCCCAATTGTATTCAGAATCAAGTTCCCCCTTAAAACAATTAATCACAATATTACCACCTGCATTATAGGCTCTATTAGTATCTGATAAATTAGGGTTATTTGGATCATATGGATTAAGAGTCACCTTAGTAACACCAGTAAATAATTTATATATTTCATCATTCGTAAATAGTTTTTGATAATCAGGTATAAATGAAGTAATTACCCTTATTGCATATTCATTATAATTTCTACTAGTCATCAAAGTATTAAGCTCTCTATAAAGTTCTTCATTCGATCCAATATGTTTTTCTTCTTGCCTCTTCCATTTCGTATATAAATTCAAATCTTCAAAACCAGTAACACAATCGTTCTCATCTTTAATTGGAACCAAAACCAACTTAGTAGCGTCATCAACTTCAACTTTCTCTTTATAATCTTTATCGTAGTACCAACCATCAAAAGTAACATTAGGATTTTGTGTAAATGCTTTAGGTATCGTCTTATCAAGATCACAATTTATACAATATTCTTGTTTATTTACTTCTGAATTATCAGTATTATTAAAAACTACAAAGAAATGTATTTTCTTGTCACTATCACATTTCTTATTATCTTTATTTATATTACTATTATCATTTTTATTTTCTTTTTCTTCTGTCTTTTTATCGTCTTTAATATTATTTTTCTTCTGACTCATAAATATAAACATACCAACACCTATAAGAACTAATAAAACAATCACAATCATTATAATTACAGTTTTTTTCTTATTAGTAAATATTTCCTTAAACTTCTTCATATCACACCTCTAGTATAAAATTATTATATTTCATATTTAATTGAAAGTAAACTTCATAATTTTATCATCAATATTCTGAAAAAAAATATGTGTCCTTATTGAATGCTAACTGCATTTGTGCTATATTTTAACTAAGGAGAATGATATTATGAAGAAGAATTATATACCTTTAATACTCATGACAATTTTACTAATTATAGGAGGAATTGATGCTATATTTTTGAAATCTAAAAGTGATGAAACAACGACAATAAAAAAGTCTTTAGAAAGTGCTGAAAAATTAGAAAGTACTATAACTGATGACAAAATAACTATTTCCAAAATCAATTCAGAAAATAATTCTAAAGTTCATTTATGGATCTTTTCTGAACCTCTTGACTTAGGAGAATTCACTTTAACAAAGAAAGATAACACTTATTACATAGAAAATGTAAATGACGCTTTAAAAAATAAAGAACTAACTGCTGGTCAACATAAAATTCTTATCATGCAAAATGATAAAGTTCTTGGTTACATCCCTGTTGAGTTAACCAAAGAAAAAGTTTTAAAGCCAACAAATGAAAATAATAAAGAAGAAGAAACAGAAAATCCAACTCAAGAAGAACAGTCTTCACAAAATGAAGAGTCAGCTAAAGAGAAAACCACTCCAACTATAAATCAAACAGAAACACCACACCAAGAACAAGTACAATGTACCCCTAAGAAATTTCAAAATACTTATAGTTATGTCTTTGAAGATGAAGATTCATGTATCAAAAGTGGTGGGCAACTAGAAGCTTTTGAGTACTTCAAAAATAATAATATTCCAGCTTCAACATATGGTTGCGAAGCAATAGTTGATGATTGTGGAACTACTTACTATGGAGTATATTATGGTAATACTTCAGGTGAAAAATTTTATTATTAAAATGGAGGCAATATGAATAAAATAATTATCTACTTTTCTTATAGTGGACATACTAGAGAAATAGCCAATAAAATAAAGGAAAAATTAAATTGTGATATCTTAGAATTAGAACCTGTAATTCCATACTCAAAAGACTACAATAGAGTAGTAGAGGAGGAACAAAACAACAGTAGCAACAATAAAACAATCCCAATTAAAGACTTAGGAGTAGACCTTTCAAACTATGATGAAATCATACTCGGAAGTCCTGTTTGGTGGTACACAATAACGCCTGTCATCAGAACTTTTCTTAAAGAAAATGATTTATCAAATAAAACAATTTATCCATTTGTTACTAATGCAGGCTGGTTAGGTCATACTTCTCAAGAAATCACAAAACTTTGTCCCAATTCAAAAGTAATGGAATTGATGAATATTCTTTATTCAGAAGAAGGAGATACATTAAAAACTGATCCAAAACTCATCAATAACTGGATTAATACTTTATAAAATACTGAAACAAACTATCTATAAAATAGTTTGTTTTTATGTTACAATATACTCAACTTAGTTTTCAAAAGAAAAAACTTGGAGGAAATTAAAATGGAAAAAAACAAACCCAAAAGACTATCTAGGAAAAGAAGTAGAGCTTGAGATAGATAGACAACTAGGCACAAGACACCCTAAGCATGGTTTTATGTACATGTTAAACTATGGATACGTTCCAAACACAATAAGTGGAGATGGTGAAGAATTAGACGCTTATTTAGTCGGAGAATTTGAACCAGTACCATCTAGTAAAGGCAAAGTCATCGCTATTATACATAGAACCAATGACGATGATGACAAACTAGTAGTTTCAAAAGACGGTAAAAATTATTCAGATGATGCCATCAGAGCCTTAACTGAATTCCAAGAAAAATATTTTGAATCTGTAATTATAAGATAAAAGTAAATCAAGCTCAAAATCTTATAAAATACCAAAACAAACTATCTATAAAATAGTTTGTTTTTGTGTTATAATGTACTAGATTTAATTTTCGAAAGGAAGTACTTATATGATATATCTAGATTATGCTGCTGGAACTCCCGTAGACAGTGAAGTTTTAAATACTTACAATGATACCATTAAAAATTATTATGCCAACCCTAACTCTAATCATAAGTTAGGTTTAATATCTAAAAATATAATTGATCAAAGTACAGAGTCAATCGCAAATAACTTAAAAGTTCTACCTGAAGAAATAATCTATACTAGTGGCGCAAGTGAATCAAATAACTTAGTTGTTAAAGGTATTTGTGAACGTTATAAAAATAGAGGTAAGCACATCCTAATTAGTGCTCTTGAACATAATTCTCTAGTCGCAGCCGTAACAGATATGCAAGAAAAAGGTTTTGAAGTCGGATTAATACCTATCACTAATGAAGGCCTTGTTGATTTAGAAGCTCTAAAGTCTCTTCTTCGTGATGATACCATTCTAGTAAGCGTTTGTACCGTAGATAGTGAATTAGGTCTACGTCAACCAGTTGAAGAAATCGCTGAACTTCTAAAATCTTATCCTAATTGTGCATTTCATACTGATGCCTCTCAAAGTATTGGTAAAATTGACTTTGATCTAAAAGACATTGCTTTAGTAACAATTACGCCTCATAAATTTTATGGACTACCAGGAACAGGCATTTTAATTAAGAAAAAGTCCGTTAGTCTTAAACCTCAAATTAATGGTGGTAAATCCACAACCGTCTACCGTAGTGGTACACCTTGTACTGCAGATATTACTTCAACTGCTAAAACTCTAGATATTGCTTTAAAAAATCAAGATGAAAGAAATAAGTATATAACCGAATTAAGTACTAAAATTAAAGGCAAACTAAAAACTTATCCTAAAGTAGTTATCAATAATAGAATGTCTTCTATTCCTCATACAATCAATTTTAGTATTAAAGGAGTACGTGCTCTAGACATTCAAAAAAGACTAGAAGAGGAAGAAATCTATGTTTCAACAAAGACATCTTGTTGTCCTATTGAAACCCCATCCAAGCTTGTTTATGCCGTAACTAAAGATAAAAACTTGTCACTTTCTTCCGTTCGCCTAAGTCTTTCCCACTTAACAACGCCCGAAGAAGTTAATATCTTTTTAGAAACCTTCGCAAAAATATATAAGGAGTATGAATTAAATGGAAAAATATAAAGAAATAGAACGTAGTATTATAAAAAAATATCGTAAAGACATTTGGAGTAAATTTATTTCTGCCGTTCAAGACTATAATTTAATTGAAGAAAATGACAACATCATGGTTTGTATTAGTGGTGGTAAAGACTCATTCTTACTTGCTAAGTGTATCGAAGAACTAGCTCGTCACGGGAAAGTCCATTTTAACGCTCATTACGTTGTTATGGATCCTGGTTACAACGAATATAATCGTGACTTTATCATTGATAACGCTAAAACATTAAATGTTCCAATTGAAATATTTAATAGTGATATTTTTGATATCGTCGCAAGTGTTGATTCTAAGAGTGCCTGTTATTTATGTGCTCGTATGCGCCGTGGTTGCCTATACAAAAAAGCTCAAGAATTAGGATGCAACAAAATAGCATTAGGTCATCATTTTGATGATGTAATTGAAACAACATTACTATCAATGTTTTATGGTTCTGAAATCAAAACTATGATGCCTAAACTACATTCTGATAACTTTCCAGGTATTGAATTAATCAGACCCCTATATCACGTTAAAGAAGAAGCCATTATAAGCTGGCGTAATTCTAACGAATTAACTTTCATTAATTGTGCTTGTCGTTTTACTGAAGGATGTTCTTTAATTAACGATGGCACAAGCAAAAGAAAAGAAATGAAAGAACTTATTAAAAATCTACGTAAAATAAATAAAAATATTGACTATAACATTTTTAAAGCCCTAGACAATGTCAATCTAGATTGTGTCCTAGGTACTAAGAAAGCTGGTGTCTACAAAAGTTTCTTAGAAGACTATGACCAAAAATAAAAAGAGGGGAGGGGACTAAATGTTAAGTACATTCAAAACAGTACCATTAGAGTATGCACCTGATAAACAGCTTCACTATAATGAAGCATTTCTAGAACCATATTGTAGAGAACTTTTAGATCTCCTTGAAGGCGAAGATTACATGCAGAGTCTTTCCTTTGCCAAAAGAATGATGATGTCTCAAGAAATAAAATCCAACAATAATATTGAAGGAATTACTGATGACTTAAGTGTAATTGATGAAGTAATTAAATCTAAAGTAGCAATTCCTACAGAAGAAAGACAAAGAATCATTAACCTTTATCATGGTTATGAATACATTCTAAAACACTCTGACATTAATAAAGAAAGTTTAAGAGAACTTTATAGTATTCTAAGTTCTGGACTTTTAAATTCTTATGATCAAACTTATATGGGAGAATACTATCGAACTAGAAAAGTTCATATTCTAAAAGGTATTCATATTGGTGATGATATGTTTGAAGGTATGCCTGCCGATAAAATAGAAGATTATATGTCTCAGTATTTTGCCTATATAAATGATGGCTCACAAGAAACAGAAATGTCTGCATTCCTAAAATCTCAAATAATGCATTTCTACTTTGTCTATATTCATCCCTACTTTGATATTAATGGTAGAACTAGCCGAACTATGGCCATGTGGTACCTTCTAAATAATAAAAGTTATCCATACATTATCTTTAATCAAGCTATTGCTTTTGCTAAACAGGACTACGAAAAAGCTATTATCTGTGGTCGTAGTCACGGAGATATTTCACTATTCTTACGTTATATGGTAACTCACGTTGAACTAGAACTTGAAAAAGAACATGTCCTTCATAGTATTGAACAAAACAGTACTGAATCTCTTTCTAAAGAGGATCTTCAAATGTTAAATTATCTTCTTACTATGAAGAGTAATCCAACCGCCAAAGACCTTGCTACTTTCTATAATAGTTGTAATCCACCTCGTAAACCTGCCATAGTTTTACAAGAAAAGATTGCACCATTACTAGAAAAGGGTGTAGTATTAAATAAAGGTACAACAAAAGGCTTTATTATTGATGGTGTACCAAACATGCATCTAGGTATAAATAGAGACTTAATTAGTGTTGAACCTGTTAAAGTAAAGCATCTTTCACTAGATAGATGTATATAAAGAAGTAAAAGGTGTTTTTATGAAAGAATTATTTAAAAAATATATGCAAGAAGATCTTAAATTTGATAAAGAAACAACTATCGCAATTTTTGCTTTAATCATTGTTATAACTGGTTGCTTTGGTTGGCTTTACGAATTTATCTTTTATTTTTTTAATGGTGGTATGAAAGAATTCTACTGGCGTGGTGGCAACTTTCTTCCTTGGATAAATATTTATGCTACTGGTTCCATTCTGATTTATATACTTGCTTCTAAGTATCGTAAAAAGCCTTTAAAAGTCTTTTTAATCAGTGTTATATCAACTGGTATCTTAGAGTATATTTCTGGTCTAGGAATGGATAAAATAGCCCATAAACGTTGCTGGGATTACAGTCAAGAAATTCTAAGCTTTGGTAATATTAATGGTTATGTCTGTCTACGTAGTGTACTAATATTCGGTATATTCAGTCTACTTCTAATGTATGCTGTAATTCCATTCTGTTATTATCTAGCCACAAAGATGAAGAAAAAGCCCTTTCTTATATTAAGTTATACCCTATGTACTATTATTTTAATAGATGAATTTTATAACCTAATTTTTGCTAGAATCTTTCATCTTCCAAGAGCCTATGATGTCTATAAAAGTCTAGGTTTCAATTATGTTAAATTTAAGTAGGTGTTTTATGAAAAAGAAAAATGTAATTATAATTATTTCTGTCATCGTTGTAGCTGTCTTATCTATCTTAACTTTACTTATTTTAATGTCTAAGAACAAAAAGCCAGTTGACGAAAATGTCCTATATGAAGAAAAAATAGGTAATGTCACTTATCGTTTTATGAAATATGATGATGTCCTAGGCGGCCGTATGACTACTGGTCTAGAACGTAGTCTAGATGATGGTAAAACCTATGAAAGAGTAACTGAAGAACCTATAACTATCAGTAGAGAAGGTTATAGTTTTAAAGTCCAAGATGAAAATGTTATCTATGTAAATAGTAATGGCTATATTGATCGAAAGAATGACTTTATTGGTTTTAAAGTATCACTAGATGGTGGCAAAACCTTTCAAAATGCAACTTTCAACTATCCCAATACAGATATTGATATTATAGACATTGAAAGATTTCCTACTATTGAAAATAATAAATTAGAACTAAATTGTTCTATCTATGCTTTAAACAAAGCTGGTACAAATTATAATAATTATGACATATATTTTATAAGTGAAGATCAAGGTTTAACTTGGAACTATCAAGAATAGAGAGGTATTTATATGGAAGAAGAAATTAATGGATTTAAAGATTTAAGAATAGTTGATAATTTTTATCAAACATCTAGTTATTTTCCTATGCCAACTACGGAAATAGGAACTTTAAGTGAAAGTGGCGAAACAAATCTAGGTTCATACTCCCTATGTTTCCCATACTATATTGCTGGTAAAGACTATTATGCCATGTTACTATGTTGTCGTAATAGTTCAAATACTGCTAAAAACATTCTAAGAACTGGTAAATGTACTATTAATTTTATTACTGATAAAAGAAAGTATTTTAAAGAAGCTGTTCGTCTAGGTTATCCAGGAGAAACAACAGAAGAGAAGATGAAAGATTGTCTATTTACTCTAGTTGATGGTAAAAGTGCTAAAGAACATCCAGACGAAGCATTTCCTAAAATCATTAAAGAAGCTTTCCAAGTATTTGAATGTACATGGGTAAAAGAGTTAGACAATGCTGAAAATGATAAAGTAGAGGAGGAGTACTTCCCACCATTCCATAACTTCAATGGTATTACTAGTAAACATGGTGCTTACTTCATCTTAAAAATTGATCACATCCTAATGCAACCAAAGTATTATGATGCTATCATCGATGGAGTAAGTGCTTCATCATTCCCTCCAGTACCAGTAGACTATGGTTATCGTGATAACAAAAACTTTTGGGCTACTAAATTTAGAAGACCATTTAAAGAGCCAATTCCAAAAAGTAAAGGTATCAGTCTAGACACAGTTAAATATGCCGCTTCAAGAATTGATCCAGATGTTAAATTTACAGATGCTGCATGTGCTAAACTTATAAAAGTTCCTCGTGTCTTCTTAAGTACCGTTTTAAAAGGTTGTGTTACATGGGCAAAAGAAAATAATGTTAGCTTAATTGATGAAAAAGAAATGGAAATTATCCAAGACAAACGTAATAAAGAGAAAAAATAAATAGGCAACTAGATATCTAGTGCCTATTTTTTTACTGGAATTTCAGGAATTAAAATATCTAAATAACTAAGTATTTGTTGCTTTGTATACTTACTATTATCTTTTAACCATTCTACGCCTAAGTTAATAACTCCACCTAAATAGAACTTTGTAATAATATCTTTTGGTACCTTAATATCAAGAGATTCATCATATTTTAATTTATTAAAGATATCATCATTGACTACACTAAGTAAAATATCCATCATAATACTATTTCTATTATTAATCATTACCGCATTATAAACATCTTTCTTACTATCCATATAATCTAAGAATAATCCAATAAGCATAATGTAATATTCTTTCGTATTTAAATTATCAATATATTTACTCATTTCTTCAGCAAACTCACTCTTTAATGTATTAATAAAATCAAGTAGTAATTCATATTTATCATCGTAATGAGCATAAAAAGTAGAACGATTAATCATCGCTTTATCACAAATATCACAGACTTTTATTTCTTCAAAAGTCTTATCTTTCATAAGTTCAATAAGTGCTTGATGAAGCATCTTTTTTGTTCTTACAATTCTTAAATCCTTTTTCTTCTCCATTTTTCATCACCAAACTCATTATATTACTTTTTTGTAACAAAAGCAAAGATAACTAACGGTTTGTTGGATTTATATATACAAAAACGACAATTTGTTGGAAAACATACAAAAATATAAATATGCGTGTTTTATTATTTTATCTCCTGTAATACAATACTATGACGGATGGAGGAAATAAATATGAAAAAATTTACAGATTTTGTATGTAAAAACAATAAGCTAATTTTAATAATAGCTATAATTCTACTAATGTTTTCCTTTATAGGTATTAAAACAACTAAAATAAACTATGATATTTTAGTATATTTACCTGAAGACATTGAAACTATTAAAGGTCAAAATATCTTAACTGATGATTTTGATATGGGATCTTATTCTATCGTTGTTGCTGAAAACATGAGTAGCAAAGATATTATTAAATTAGAAGATAAAATTAAAGATGTTGAAGGAGTAAATCAAGTTGTCTCAATCTATGACTTAATTGGAACATCTATTCCCCTTGAAGTACTCCCAAATGATTTAACTAGTTATCTACATCAAGATGATACTGATATTCTTCTTATTACCTTTAATGGTAGTACCTCTAGTGAAATAACTATTGATGCTGTTAAAGAAATAAGAAGTATTGCCAGCAATGATGTAAAACTAGGTGGTATGAGTTCTATGGTTCTAGATACTATGGAACTAAGTCAAAAGGAAATATTTATCTATATTGTTATAGCTGTAGCTCTATGTATTTTAGTTCTAGAGTTATCACTTGACTCTTACTTAATACCAATCTTACTTCTATTAAATATTGGTTGTGCTATTGTCTATAACTTAGGAACAAATGTTTTCTTAGGACAAATATCCTATATTACTAAAGCTCTAGCTGCTGTCTTGCAACTAGGAGTAACTACAGATTTTTCAATCTTCTTATATCATTCATATGAAGCTAAGAAGGAAAAAGCTAAAAACAAAAAAGATGCTATGAAAGAAGCTATCATTGAAACATTTACTTCAATATCTGGTAGTTCCCTAACTACTATTGCCGGTTTCTTAGTTCTATGTGCTATGCAATTAACTTTAGGAAAAGACTTAGGTATTGTTATGGCAAAAGGTGTTCTACTAGGAGTAATTTCTGTTTTAACCTTATTCCCAGCACTTCTTCTTACTTTTGACAATGCCATTGAAAAGACTAAGCATAAGAGTCTTAAGATTGACTTTTCTAAATTAAATGAGTTCATTGTCAAAAAACATGTCGCAATAATTATCATCTTCTTAATCTTAATTATTCCATGTTACTTAGGATATAAGAAAATAGATGTTTATTATAAGATGGATAAGTCTTTACCAGAAACTCTAGAAAGTATAAGTGCCAATACTATCTTAAAAGACAAATTCAATATCGTTAGTCCTGAAATTATCTTACTTGATAAAGATATGAAAACAGAAGATGTAACACTTATGACTAATGAGTTAAAAGAAATAGATGGTGTGGACTTCATTCTTTCCTTTGAAGAATTAAAATCTCTAGGAATTAGTGAAGATATGTTACCTAGTGATCTATTAAAATTATTTAAAAATGATAAATATGAAATGATGCTTCTAAACTCTGAATATGAAGTTGCTAGTGATGAACTAAACGCTCAAGTAACTGAAATCAATAAAATAGTTAAAAAGTATGATAAGAATTCCATTGTTGCTGGAGAAGGTCCATTAATGAAAGACTTAATAACAACTAGTGACACAGACTTTAATAATGTTAATACTTATTCTATTGTCTGTATCTTTATCATTCTACTAATTGTTTTAAAAAGCTTCTCTCTACCATTCTTATTAATTTTAACTATTGAGTCTGCTATCATAATCAATATGTCAGTCTCATACTTTACTGGAACTACTTTACCATTCGTGGCACCAATTGTTCTAGGTACTATCCAGTTAGGAGCAACAATTGATTATGCTATCTTACTTACTTCTTCTTACCTAAATAATCGTAAGAATAACATGAAGCCAGAAGAAGCTATGATTAATACTCTAAACTATAATGGTGTATCTGTTTTAATTAGTGGTCTATGTTTCTTTGCTGCTACATTTGGAGTAGGTATATATTCACAAATAGATATGGTAGCAAGCTTATGTACTCTAATATCTAGAGGTGCTATTATCAGTATGCTTGTTGTTATAACTATTTTACCTTCAATATTAATCATTTTTGATAAATTAATTATTAAATCTACGAAAGGAATGAAAAATATGAAAAAAAATAAACAAAAATTAGCAGCTTCATTTCTTCTTATGTTAACTCTTGTTTACCCATTCAATGCCTTAGCTTTAACTAAAGAAGAAACTGTTTATGCTAAATTAAATTCAGATGGTTCTTCTAAGAAAGTAACTGTTAATGAACATTTAATTAATACTGAAAAAAGTGATTCAATTGCAGACTATTCTAATTTGAAAAATATTATTAATCTAAATGGTAATGAAACATTTACTCAAACTAATGAAATAATTTCTTGGGATGCTAAAAAGAATGATATTTTCTATCAAGGAAAATATGAAAATGCTCTACCAGTAACTTTAAATGCAACTTACAAATTAAATGGTACAGAAACAGCAATTAAAGATATGCTAGGAAAAAGTGGTAGTGTTGAAATAACTTTAAAATACACTAACAATGATAAGCATTATGTTAAAGTAAATGGTCGTTATGAAGAGTTATATACTCCATTTACTGTTGCTTTCTTAACTACTTTTGATAGTACTAAAACATCTAATTTAAGTATTACTAATGGTGAAATAAGTTCAAATGGTACTAAAGAAATGGCCTTAGCTATCGCCACTCCTGGACTATATCAAAGTCTTAAACTTAATGAATTACAAGGAATGGATGAAATAAAAATAACATTTGATACTACTTCATTTGAATTACCAACTATGTATAGTGTTATTTCTCCAAAGATTTTATCTGCTAACGATTTAAGTATCTTTGATAAATTAAATGAACTATATGCTAAATCTAATGATTTATCTACTAATATGGATACTATCAACAATGGAGCAAATGATCTTCTAGCTGGCTCAAATAAATTAAAATCTGGCCTAGAACAAGCTATAATTGCATTAGATGCCACAAAAGAAGATGAAAATGTTTTAACAGAAGAAAACATTTCTGAAATAACAAATAGTGCTACAACTATTATAGAATCAACATTTACTAAGGAATATGAAGAATCTCTTGCCAACAGTACCTGGGAAAAAGTTCAAGCTTCTCTTGCTGCTAACACAGAAGAACAAGCTAAAGTTCAAGCTATCGTTGTTGAGTATCTAACTAAAACAGGAGAACTTGGAACATATCAAACATGTGAAATAGCTAAAAAAACAGCAGAAGCAACTGGAACTGAAATGTCTGAAGAAGGAAAAATAGCTTGTATGACCATAGCAAGTGATAATGTTCTAACTTATATAACTACTGCTGCCACTGCAACAGCTGAAACTGTAACTAAACAAGTTGCACCATTAGTTGCTAAAGAAACAGCTTTAACTACTGCTAAAACTATTGCTCCAGTGCTTTCAAGTGCTGTTGCAAAAGAAACAAGAAATAAAACAATTGATACAGTCGAAGAATCACTAAAACCATTAACAGATGGTGTAACTACTTTAGATGAAGGTATTGCTACTTTAGCAACTGGTATTACTAAATATAATGAAGAAGGTATTAAACAAATATCTAATCTTGTAA
The DNA here is from genome assembly GCA_934162125.1 of uncultured Bacilli bacterium. Taxonomy (GTDB): domain Bacteria; phylum Bacillota_I; class Bacilli_A; order RF39; family UBA660; genus CAG-877. The sequence continues at coordinate 55,236 of CAKPHU010000001.1, read as the reverse complement.
ATGGTACAGTTAGAACTAATGCTAACAGACTTAAAGTCCTACAAGAATTAGGTAAAGAATATCAAACTGTTAACAAAACATCTATTGGAACTGATAGTTCTACTAAATTTATCTTAGTAATAGATGGTGAAAAAGTAGCTAAAAAGGCTACCAAAACAACTGAAACAAAAGCTAAACAAACATTTATTGACAGAGTAAAAAACTTATTTAACTAAAAAGGGAGGTAAATCCCTTTTATTTTTAATATAATTATAGTGAGGTGAAATATGAAAACACATGCATTTCGTTTAACTAAAGGCACTGACTTAAAAAAAGAAATAGAAAAGTATGCCGAAGAAAATAATATTAAAGCTGGTTGTGTAGTATCTGCTGTCGGTTGTCTAACTCAAGTAACCCTAAGATCAGCTGGAGCTAAGAAAGAAAAAACTTTTGTTGGAGAATATGAAATAGCAAGTATTACTGGTACTATCTCTAGTGATGGTGCTCATCTTCATATTAGTTGTGCAGACTCTTCATTTAATATGTTAGGCGGTCATTTAAAAGAATCATCATTAGTAGATACAACTGCTGAAATAGTTATATTGGAGTTCCCAAACTATAATTTTAAAAGAAAATTAGATCCTAATACTGGTTACAAAGAATTAGTAATAAGTTCTAACATGATCCAAAAATTATAAAAATTTACTATAAAACTTGAAAATAATAAAACACCTATTTTATAATAGATAAGAAGAGGCAAAAAATATGAAAAAGAAAATAGTAATTTTATTATTAATAGTAATAAGTTTAGTAGGTTTAACTGCTTGTTCTAAAAAGGAAAAGAGTGACGCTCTAAAGTTCAAGGAAGAATATGAAAAAATCAATAACGAAAAGACTTCTTATGGCACTATAAATAGAGAAGTATCTATTTCTAAAGATAATCCATTTATTTATAAAAGTGCTGAAGAAATTAATGAAATGATTGAAAATAAGGAAACGTTTGCTGTCTACTTTGGCTTTGCAGCTTGTCCATGGTGTCGTAGTGTTATTGAAATTTTAATTGAAACAGCTAAAGAAAAAGGCCTTGACACCATTTACTATGTTGATGTTTATGACATTAGAGACCAATTAAAATTAGATGACAATGGTAGTGTAGTAGTAGATAGAAAAGGATCAGATGCTTACTATAAATTATTAGAAAACTTAGATAATGTTTTAACTGATTATACTTTAACTGATAGTGATAATAATTCTGTTGCTACAGGAGAAAAACGTATTTTTGCTCCAAATGTAGTTTCAATTATCAATGGTAAAGCATCACTTCTAGCAACAGGCATTTCTGAAAAGCAAACAGATCCTTACGCCGTACTAACACCTGAAATAAAAAAAGATACCAAAGATGCTTTCATTAAAGTAATTAATCAAGTATTACATCCTAATATCTGTACACCAGATGGCTGTTAGTTTACTTTTAAGTCATTTTATGCTATAATACAAACATGAAAAAGAATGAAGGAGAGATAAAATTGGAAAACAAATTATATTCAAAAGTATTTATGTGGCTATTTATTGGTTTATTAATCACTTTTGGTGGAGCTATGGCTTTACTTGCTGCTCCAAGTGTATATAAATTCATATTAGGTAGCAATATATATTATGCAATCTTTATTGCCGAAATAATTATTGCAATATTCTTAGGTTCTAGAATTACTACTATGAAACCAACTACTGCTAAGATATTATATTGTCTATATGCCTTATTTACAGGTATAACATTTGCTAGTTTATTCTTAATATTTAAAATAACATCAATCATTGTAGTATTCTTAATAACAGCAATTCTATTTGGAATCTTTGCTCTATTAGGTAAGTTTACTAAAATTGATTTATCAAAATTTGGTACATATTTAATGATAGGTTTAATATCCGTTATTCTCTTAGAACTAGTAAATATCTTTGTTGCTAGCAACAGTCTAGATATGTTCCTATGCATTATTACAATTATCATCTTTATTGGTTATACAGCATTTGATATGCAAAATATTGCTAGAATGGCTAATATGGGAATAGATGATGATAATTATGCTATCATTGGAGCATTCAGATTATACTTAGACTTTGTTAACTTATTTATTAAATTATTAAATATCTTTGGTAAAGATAACGATTAAGCATCAAAAGATGCTTTTTTCTTTGCTTAAATATGAAAGACAAATTCACATGTAAGCATAACAATAGCTCCTAAAATAAAAGATACTATAGTTGCTTTATTATCTTTATAATCAAGAGAGTTAGGTAAAAGTTCATACATTGAAATATGCATCATAATTCCAGCAGTTGTTGCTAAAATGAAACTAAGTATCATATTATTAACGTGTTTAGCGATAAATAAATAGGCAATAACTGCTCCAAATAATTCTGAAAATCCAGAGAAAAAAGTATACCAAAAAGCTTTTTTATGACTTCCAGTTGAATAATATATTGGTACTGCGATAGATATACCTTCTGGAATATTATGTAAAGCTATTGCTAGTGACAAACTAAGTCCTAGCTTAGTATTAACACTAGTTGAAATAAATGTTGTAATTCCTTCTGGAATATTATGTAAAAATATTACTATAATGGAAATAAGTCCTAACTTATAAAGTCTATTATTAGAGACATAATCATCAATCTTTTGATCGACTTTGGCTGAAAATAAAATCCCAATCACAATAAATATCGCTACTAGTATTGCCGCAGGAAATAAATAGAACTTTTCAGAAAGTAACACAACCGCTTCTGGAATCAATGAAAAAAGAGAAATTGTCAGCATTACACCTGCCGAAAAAGCTAAAGAGCAAGTAATTACTTTCTTACTATTACTTTTTAAGTATGATGGAATAATTCCCAAAAGAGTAGAACATCCAGCTAAAGTTGTAATTAAAAAACAAAATATATTTTTATCCATACTAATTTATATAACAACATCTCCTAAAATATGTCTTAATAAATAATTATGCCTCTGAATTTTGACAAAAATTAAAAAATATGATATTATCTACGACGTAAAATTCTTATATCTCTTAAACAATTATAAAAGGAAGGTATCTTATGAATTATGATTTATTAATGGAAGAAGAGATGAAAAAAGCTCCTTTAGGTGCTTCCTTACTTCTTCATGCTTGTTGTGCCCCTTGTTCTTCTGCAGTCCTAGAACGTCTAGGAAACAACTTCACCATCACTATCCTTTACTATAATCCAAATATTACTATTAAAGAAGAGTATGAACATCGTCTAACAGAATTAACTAACTTTATAAAACAAATAAAAACTAAATATCCAATCAGCATATTACCCGCAAGATATGAGCCAAAAGAATTCTTTGATATTGCCAAAGGCCTAGAAAAAGAAAAAGAACGTGGTGCCCGTTGTTATAAATGTTATAATCTACGTTTAGAGGAAACCGCTCGTGTTGCTAAAGAACATAACTTCGACTATTTTGCTACAACTTTAACCCTAAGTCCTTATAAAAATGCTAACTGGCTTAATGAAATGGGTGCTACTCAAGCTGAAAAATATCAAACGACATATTTATATTCCGACTTTAAAAAGAAAAACGGTTACAAAAGAAGCTTAGAGCTCTCTAAAATCTACAATTTATATCGTCAAGACTACTGTGGTTGTATATATTCTAAATTAGAAAGAGAAGAGAAGAAAAATGAAAATCACAATCAATAATAAAAACTTATTGCCTCTAGCAAATCCTACACATTTAAAAGGCAGTTCTGGTACTATTTATCAAGTTGATGATAAAACTTATTTCAAACTTTTAAATAAAGATTATCGTTCCCTTAAAAGTTCGGAAAACAAAGAACTTCTAAAAACTCTAGAAGCTCTTTCTACAATATCATCAGGCTATATCGCTGCACCAATTGACATTTATTGTAGTAGTACAAATCTTTATGGTCATACTATGCCAATCATGCCTGGAAATCCTTTTGAAACATTGCCACCCACAACTGAAATATCTTCTCTAGAAGCAGCTTTTCTAAAATTGACTACTGAAACACCTAAACTTGCTTCAATTGGTTACAAGGCCGAAGATATCGGTGGAGATAACATTCTCTATTATCAAAATGCTTTCTATTTAATTGACCTAGAACTAGGCTTAATTGATGAAACCTGTCCTAAAGAATACTTAACATCAAGAATTAATTATAGTATTTTTATCAATCTCTTAAATAGCATTTATGGTAAAGAAATTTTGAAAAGAGTAGAGGAGACACCACTTGCCTTTAAAAATCATCTTCTAAAGCAAGGTGTTAGCACTGACTATGCTTCTTTCTTTTCTGACATTTCTGCCTTCTTAAGTCGTGAAACAAATAGTGAAATAAAAACCATTGAAGACAGTAGAAAAGCTCAAGCAAAGTTAAAATAGTGTCAACCCCGTACTAAAGAATATTGCTTCCTCTTAGAAAAAATGTTATAATTACATCGTGATAATTCACTGGATTTTGTCTTAAATTATTTTCCTCTTTATATTAATCAGGAACTATACCATTTAATCAAGTCCAATAATTATAATAAGGAGGAAATATGGAATTTACTGATAAGACATTAGTATGTCAAGACTGTGGTAAAGAATTTACTTTTACTGCTGGTGAACAAGCTTTTTACAAAGAAAAAGGCTTAGATAATGAACCAAAAAGATGTAAAGAATGCCGTGATGCTAGAAAAGCAGCTCGTGCTAACAAAGAAACAAAAGAGAACTAGGATTGATTTTTCAATCTTTTTCTTTTGCCGATGCATATTTACATCTTTTCTGAATTAATATATACTATAATGTATGAGGAGTGTAAAAATGAAATATTATTGTATAGGTATCAAAGGAACAGGTATGTCAACTCTTGCCCAAATATTACATGATTTAGGTAATGAAGTATCTGGCTATGATGATGCCAAAGGACATAAATTTACTCAAGTAGGACTAGAAGAAAGAAACATTCCAATCTATTATGATGGTAGTGCTAATTTATCAAAAGATACCATTGTAACTTATAGTGTTGCTTTTAAAGAAGATCATAAGGAACTACAAAGAGTAAAAAGTCTAGGTTTAAAAATAAAGAAATATAATGAAATAATGGCTGACGTCATTGATTTATTTAAGACTATTGGTGTAAGTGGTACTCATGGTAAAACTTCTACATCATCAATGATCCGTCATATTTTAGAAGATACTGTAGGCTGTAATTACTTTATTGGAGCAGGTGATGGCTATGCAAATAAGAAAAATACTTACTATGTTGTAGAAAGTGATGAATTCAATAAACATTTCACAGTTTATCATCCAACATATTCTATAATTACTAATATTGAAAGAGAACACCTAGAATGTTATGACGGTATTGACGACATTAGAGAAGCCTTCACTAAGTTTTCTAATAATACTAAAGAGTTAATTATTGCCAATGGTGACAACGAAGAAGTAAGAAAGATAGAAACACCAACTAAAATGTTATATTATGGATTCAATGAAAATAATGACATCATAATCCATGATGTATCTTTAGGAGAAGAGTTATCTAGTTTCTCTTTAACATATCAAGGAGAAAACCTAGGAACCTTTAGTATTCCATTATTTGGTAAACATATGGTATCAAATGCCGCAGCAGCTATCGCTATGTGTCACTATATTGGTATTTCAACAGAAAATATTAGAAATTCTCTTTTAACTTTTAAAAATGCTAAACGTCGTTTTGCTGAAGAAAAAGTAGAAGACACTGTTATAATTGATGACTATGCGCATCATCCAACCGAAATAAAAGCCACTCTAGAAGCTGTTAGACAACGTTATCCAGATAAAAGAATAGTTGTTGTATTTAAGCCTAATACATATTCTAGAACTAAAGACTTTAAAAATGAATTTATTGATTCATTCAAGTTAGCTGACAAAACTTATTTAACTGAAATAGATTGTAATCGTGAGCGTCAAGAAGACTATCCAGGAATCACATCACATATAATTACTGATGAATTACCATCTGCTGAAATAATCGATGAAGCATCAATTGATAAATTAAAAGACGAAAAAAATTCAGTTGTTTGTTTCCTTGGCTGTGCATACGTTGATAGTCTTATCAATGCCTTCAAAGAAGAATTAAAAAAACAAAAGTAATTATTGTCAAACAAAAATAACTATGTTAAAATTAATATGTCGCTGTTAAAGTAACATATTATGGCCTGTTGGTGAAGTGGCTTAACACATTGCCCTCTCAAGGCAACATTCACGGATTCGAATTCCGTACAGGCTACCATATAAAAAGCAAACCAGTCTCTACTGGTTTTTTCTTTTCATGGTACCTTGACAATCAAATTTTAACAGCTTAATATATAAAATAGTAGAATAAAGGAGAAAAGCATATGTTAAAAGTATTACAATATTTAAAGAAGTCTTTAGTATCTGTATTTTTAATAATTATTTTGTTAATCATCCAAGCCTATCTAGATTTAACCCTTCCTGAATATACATCTAAAATAATTAATGTTGGAGTTCAACAAAATGGTATTGAAAATGCAGTTATAACTAAAATAAATAAAACTAGTCTAGATAAATTATTTCTTTTCGCAACAGACAATGAAGAAGAAATAATTCTTGAAAACTATACGTGCAACACTGACGATATTTGTTACTTAAATGATAAAGTAACTACAACTGATAAAGATAAGATAAACATTATCTTTTCTAAGTTAATGACCGTTGTAACATATATTGATACTGGTTACTTATCTAAGACTGAAAGTTTTAAAAATATGCCAAATGATCCAGAACAAATTTATGCTTATCTAGCTAATATGGATCAAGAAAGTAAAACAGCATACTTAGAAAAAATTAATGAACAATTATCTAAAGTTCCAGAATCAATTACTACTCAAGTTGCTGTAACTTATATTAAAAGCGAATATAAAGAATTAGGTATTAATATAAGTTCACTTCAAACAAACTATATCATCAAAGTAGGACTTATCATGTTACTCATTGCTTTAGGCATTATGCTTGATGGTATCTGTGTAACTTTAATAGGTTCTAGAATGGCAGCTAAAATGGCTAAAGAATTACGTGAGAGAGTCTTCTCTAAAGTAATCGCATTCTCAAAGAATGAAATGAAAAACTTTGGAGTTGCTTCACTAATAACTAGAACCACAAACGATATTCAACAAGTTCAAATGATAGTTGTTTTCTTATTAAGAGTTGTCTTCTATGCACCAATAATTGCCGTTGGTGGTGTTATTAAAGCTCATTCTACTAACGCTGGTATGACTAATATCATTGGCTTTGGTATAGGTGCCATTATTGTAGTTATGCTTGCCTTATTTGTCATTGCTATGCCAAAATTCAATATTATTCAAAAACTAGTAGATAAATTAAACTTAGTAACAAGAGAAATCTTAACTGGTCTTCCTGTAATTAGAGCCTTTAGTAATGAACATCACGAAGAAGCTCGTTTTGCTGAAGCCAACAAAAAATTAACAGATACTGATTTGTTTATTAGTAAAACTATGAGTTTCATGATGCCAATTATGATGTTGATTATGAATCTTATAACCCTAGCTTTAGTATATAAAGGTGCCATAAGTGTTGATAATGGTTCAATGCAAGTAGGAGATATCCTTGCCTATATTCAATATACAATGCAAATAATTATGGCGTTCTTAATGATTTCATCAATGTCCATTATGTTACCTCGTGCTAACGTTTCTGCTAAAAGAATTATGGAAGTAATTGAAACAGATATTATCGTTAAAGAAACTAAAAATCCAGAAAAATTTATTAAAGATGAACGTGGTAAAGTAGTCTTTAAAAATGTCTCATTCCGTTATCCAGATGCTGACTATGATGTTCTAACTAATATTACTTTAACTGCTGAGCCAGGTAAAACAACAGCTTTCATTGGTTCAACTGGTTCTGGTAAATCAACCTTAATTAATTTACTTCCACGTTTCTATGATGCTACAAAAGGTGAAATCACTGTTGATGGTATAAATATTAAAAATGCTGATATCAAAGAACTACGTTCAAAAATTGGTTTTGTACCTCAAAAAGGTGTTTTATTCACTGGTACTATCAAAGAAAACATTCGTTACGGTAATAAAAAAGTAACTGACAAAGATATTGAAAATGCTCTAGAAATTGCTCAAGCTAGTGATTTCGTTTCTAAATTAGAAAATGGTCTAAATTATCAAATATCTCAAGGCGGAACCAATGTCTCTGGTGGTCAAAAACAACGTTTAGCTATTGCTAGAGCCATTGCTAAGAATCCAGATATCTATGTCTTTGATGATTCTTTCTCAGCTCTAGATTTCAAAACTGATGCTGCTCTAAGAAAAGAACTAGCTCACGTTACTAAAGATAAAACAGTTTTAATAGTAGCTCAAAGAATTTCTACTATCATGCATGCCGATCAAATTGTTGTCATAAATGAAGGTAACATCGTTGGTATTGGTACACACAAAGAACTATTAGAAAAATGTCAGGTATATCGTGAAATAGCCGAATCTCAATTAAGTAAGGAGGAGTTGCAAAATGCCTAGTATGGGAGGAGGTCCACATAATGGACCATCTAAAGAACGTGCCAAGAATACTAAAAAGACTCTAAAAGAACTACTTTCTTATTTAAAAGATTATAAATTGAGATTAGCTCTTGTCGTTCTTTGTACAATTGGATCTACTGTTTTCGCTATAATAGGTCCTAAATTATTAGGAAATATAACTACTGAAATCTTTAATGGATTAATGAAGAAAATAACCAATACTGGTTCAATTGACTTTTCATTAATCTCTAAAATAGCTATTATGACCATCGTTTTATACGTTGTAAGTTCTATTCTAAGTGCTTTTCAAGGCGTTATCATGGCCAAAATATCTACTAGTATTTCCTACAAGTTAAGAAATAAAATCAATCACAAAATTAATCTTTTACCTATGAAGTTTTTCGATACTAAAACTCATGGTGAAGTCTTATCAATTATAACTAACGATGTTGATACATTTGCTTCATCTCTAGAGCAATCTGTTTCAACTATTATAACTAGTATCGCAACTATTATAGGTGTCTTAATAATGATGATATCTATCAATATACCAATGACTTTAGTTGGTCTATTAATTGTTCCAGTATGCATGTATATTGTTAATAAAATAGCCCGCCATGGTCAAAAATATTTCTTCCAGCAACAAGAATACCTAGGTAATATTAATGGTCATGTAGAAGAAGTATATGGTGGTCATGATATTGTTAAATCATTTAATGCTGAAGATAAAGTAACTAAAGAATTTAATGAGATAAATGATAAATTATATAATAGTGCTTGGAAAAGTCAATTTTTTGGTACTTCTATGTTTCCAATTACTAAATTTGTAGGTCACTTAGGTTATGTTTGTATTTCTATTCTAGGTGGTTATATGGTTATCCTAGAAAAGATCGAAGTAGGGGAGATTCAATCCTTTACTCAATACATTAGAAGATTTACTAACAGTATTGATGACCTATCTCAAGTTGCCAACAACATCCAGTCAGCGCTTGCTGCCGCTGAACGTGTATTTGATTTCTTAGAATTAGAAGAAGAAAAAGAAATTCAAAACTATGATTTAGATATTGATCAAATTAAAGGAAACATTGAATTTAGAAATGTTAAATTTGGTTATAACCCAGACAAAATAATTATTAATGACTTCTCAGCTAAAATAAAAGCTGGTCAAAAAATTGCTATCGTAGGTCCAACAGGAGCAGGTAAAACAACTATTGTTAAATTATTAATGCGTTTCTATGATTTAAACTCTGGTACTATTTTAATAGATGGTAAAGATGCTTCTAAATATAATCGTCATTTAATAAGAAGTATGTTTGGTATGGTTCTTCAAGATACCTGGTTATTTAATGGTACTATTAATGATAATATTCGTTATGGTAAATTAGATGCTACTGACTTAGAAATACAAGAAGCTTGTAAAATAGCTAACGTTGACCATTTCATTAGAACACTTCCTGAAGGATATAATCTTGTTTTAAACGAAGAAGCTGATAACATCTCCGGTGGTCAAAAGCAATTATTAACTATTGCCCGTGTTATCTTAGCAGACCCTAAAATCTTAATTCTAGATGAAGCAACTTCATCAGTTGATACTAGAACAGAAATATTAATTCAAGAAGCAATGGATAAATTAATGGAAAATAGAACTAGTTTTATCATTGCTCATCGTCTATCAACTATTAAAAATGCTGATTTAATTCTAGCTATGAATAATGGTGATATCATAGAACAAGGAACTCATGAAGAACTATTAAAGAAAAATGGCTTCTATGCTAATCTTTATAATTCTCAATTCGATGTAGAAGAGGAGTAAAATCCTCTTTTTTTCATTTCTTAATATTGTAAATATTTAAAATTTATAATAGAATAATTAATAGGATAGGTGAGTAGGTTATGAAGAAACCAGTTAGTACAATTCTTTTACTTCTTGTTTTAGCAGCCTTTTGTTTTTATGCTGGTTATGAATACATAGATCGTGAAAAAGAACGTGAAAATATCAAAGCATCTTGTATTCCAGTTAGTACTAAAGCTACTCAAGAACTAGATTTAGATTCTGCTTTTGTCAAAGACTTATATAATAAAGTCCAAACTAACATTAGAGAAGATTTAGCTGTAAATACTTTAGATGAATCTATGAAAATGTACTTAGCATATCGTCAAATTCCTCATACAAAAATATATGAATCAAACTGTAACCTTTTTAGTGATGGAGCTATGCTTCCCTATACTTGTAAAGAATCCGCAAATTTTACACCTCACGCTTTTAAAGAAGAAGAGTTAGAAATAGAATATAAAAAATTATTTGGTCGCAACAGTGAAATAACACATGCCAACATCCAACTAAATAAATCTTGTATTGGTGGTTATCAATATATCGCATCTCGTGGCGAATACGTTGAAGGCGATTGTTCAACTATCCCAACAACTACCGCTAGAGCTGACAAAAAACTAATTAAAGCAGTCTCAACTGATTCCACAATAACTCTAACAGAAAGTGTTAAATATTATGGAACAGATGAATTAAAAAGTGGAAACTACGAATATAAATTTGTTCTAGATCCCGACTATAACTATACATATGTAAGTAAAGAATTAATTAAATGAAGGTGAAAATATGGAAATAAAGAAAATAGTAACAGGAACACTTGATGAAAATTGTTATGTTCTAATTAAAAATAAAACATGTTTAATAGTTGATCCAGGAGATGATTATTTAAAAATCAAAGAAGCCATAGCCGACAACAAAATTTTAGGAGTTTTAATTACTCATTCTCATTTTGATCATATAGGAGCTCTACGTAATTTTTTAACTAAACGTAGTATTAAAATTTTTAAAAGAAGCAATGTTGAAGAAAAAGAATATACTATTGGTGACTTCACTTTTACTGGTATTCATACTCCAGGTCATTCTAAAGATTGTATAACTTTCTATTTTAAAGAAGATAACTGTATGTTTATTGGTGACTTTATCTTTAAAGAATCTATTGGACGTACTGATTTACCTGGTGGAAGTGATAAAGAAATGGCTGAAAGTATTAAAAAAATACTAACTTATGATGATAGTATTAAATTATATCCAGGTCATGATGAAGAAACAACTTTAGGTTATGAAAAAGAACATAACCCATACTTAAAATAAGTGAAGTGAAATTATGAACTATCAAAATATTATTGAAGATAAATATACTCCTCAAGGACTAACCATCATTGAGGATAATTATTTTATCAGTGCCTACAAAAAACATTCACCATCAAGAATATATATCTATAATAAAGATAAATGCTTAGGTAAAATAATTTTAGATAATAAAGCACATGTAGGTGGTATCAGTTATCTAAAAGAACATAATATTATCTTAGTAACTGGTACTAAAGGTACTATTAATGCTTATAATTATTTATATTTAAAAAAGCACTTCAAAAAAGACTATTTTACCCTTGATTTAGCTGATTTAAATAAAGAACAATATAAAGTCCCATGTACCATCAATATAACGCCATATGGCTCCGCAGCTAGTGTATTTTACTATGATAATTATCTCTATATAAATACTTTTAATGGTTATCGTAAAGGAAAACTATTTAAAATAAAAATGTATTACTCTAAAGAAAATAATATTATTAGTAAAATAGGTAAACCAAAACTAATAAAAATACCACCTCGTATTCAAGGACTAAGTATTATAAAATATAAACATCAAGAGTACTTAATATTATCTAAATCCTTAAGTAAAACATCTTCTTATTTATACATATATAAATACTTATCAACTCCTAAATATCTAGGTAAATATAAATTACCACATCCAGGAGCCGAAGGTTTTATTATAGATAATGATACTCTAACTATTATTTATGAAACATATTCTAATAATTCTTTCTCTATATCAATAGAAAAATTATTTAATAATCTAACTAAATCACCTGATATCAAAGATAAAGTATCTTCTTTTATCTCTGGTATTGCCTACGAATATTCTAAGAAAAAATAAAGAGCTAACTACAAAAGTTAGTTCTTTTTCTTTAATAAAAAAAGACATATAAATATGTCTAAATCTTATAAATAAAATAAAACACTTAAAAATCCAACCAACATCGCAAGTACTAACACTATGCATACTACTTTTACTAATTTTTGATTCATGATATCACCTCATAAAAATAATTATAGAATATTTTATCTAAAAAGTAAATATAATTGATTGGGTGAAATATATGAAGAAATTATTATCTAAATATCGTAAAAACAAATTATTAATGTCTCTAATTATTATCTTAACTTTAACTCTTATTGCCGGAACTCTTTACCTAAGTATTTTATCTTCTGAAAATAAAGAATTAGTAACTAACAGTATTACTACTTTTTTTACTTCTTTTAATACTAAATTAGACACTAAAAGTATTCTATTTAAAACTCTATCTAATAATTTATTAACTATTTCATTAGTCTGGTTACTAGGATTTTCTATAATAGGTATTCCCTTAGTATTATTAATTTTAATTTTTAAAAGCTTTACTACATCTTTTACTTTTGTAAGTATTATCTATACTTATAAATATATTGGTATTATTAAAGCTCTTATTTATATAATTCCATATCTTCTAAATTTATTTATGTTATTTATTCTTACATATTATTCTCTAAGTTTTTCTATTATGTTATTTAATTATTTATTTAAAAAGAAAGATTATAATCGTTCTTTAATTATTAAAAGATATTTAAAATTATTAATTATTTCTATCTTATTTATGGTTGTAACTGCTGTAATTGAAACTTATGTAATTCCTACTATTTTTAAATTTATAACTCTTTAAAGATATTTAAAATTATTATATACTACTATTAGGTGATTTATATGAACAAAGAGAAACCTACTGTTGTAGTTGCCATGTCTGGAGGAGTTGATTCTTCAGCTGTTGCTTATCTTTTAAAGAAAGAAAATTATAATGTAGTAGGGGCTACTATGAAATTATTAAACAATGAAACTACTACTAATGCTATAAATGATGCTAAAAAAGTCTGTGAAGTACTTGGTATAAAGCATTATGTTTTTGACATGGAAAAAGAATTTAAAGAGATAGTAATAACTAATTTTATTAATTCATATAAAGAAGGGGAAACTCCTAATCCCTGTGTTGTCTGCAACAAGAAATTTAAATTTGGTCTTTTCTATAAAAAGGCAAAAGAACTTTTAAACGCTGATTATATCGCAACTGGTCATTATGCCTCTCTAAAAGATAATAAATTAGTAGAAAGTCAAAACATAGCCAAAGATCAATCTTATTTCTTATGGGGAATAGATAAAAATGTTCTACCGCATATTATGTTTCCTTTATCTAAATATGAAAATAAAGATGAAGTTCGTCATGAAGTAAGTAAAATTCTTCCTAATACAAGTAAGAAAAAAGATAGTCAAGAAATTTGTTTTATTCCAAATGATGACTATAAAGCTTTCTTAAGTAAATATACAACTACTAAACCAGGAAATATTTATTTAGAAGATAATACTTTAATTGGTAAACATACAGGCTTAACAAACTATACTGTTGGCCAAAGAAAAGGATTAAATATAAGTTATAAAGAACCATTATTTGTTCTAAGAATAGATCCTAAAAATAATTGTCTAATTGTAGGACCTAAAGAAAGCCTATATAAAGACAAATTAAGAGCAAATAATATAAATATATTAGTTGATGACTTTAGTGGCAAAATACTAGCTAAAATAAGGTCACATGGTCCTAAAGAAGAAGTAGTAATAGAAAAAGATCAAGATGAATTAATTGCCACATTCAAAAATAAAGTACGTGCTATTACTCCAGGCCAATCAATTGTCTTCTACAGTGAAGATGGAACTTGTCTAGGAGGAGCTATCATCAAAGAAGCTCTCTAAAAAAAGATATTTTAAAAAGTGTCAATTTACACTTGATTATTTACACAAACCTGCCTATAATTATATTAGGAGGGTAAAAGAATGAAAGAATTAAATACTGTCCTAACAGAATTAGGAATAAGTAAAGTACGTCTAGCAAAGTACCTAGGTGTATCAAGACAAATGCTATATAATTATCTAGCAATCCCAGATATTAATAACTGGCCAAAAGAAAAAGCAGCTAAGTTATTAAGTCTTTTAAATATTGAAAAAATAGAGGATTTAAAAACCTTAAAAATAAATGGAGAATATATAATTGAAGTAGAAAATAGATTAAATGAAGGTTCAAAAGAAGGTAATAGTCAAGAACTAATTGCTGACTTAAAAGGTTTCAATCGTAAAGAACAAGAACTTCTATCAGATATAATAGGTCTTCTAAAAGATAAATTATCTTCAGATAAAACAAAGGAAACATATAATACTTTCTTATATTTATATCATTTCCTACAATCTATGGAAACTAATGAGGAATTAAAATACATTTTAGCCTACATTTCTAAATCATTAGGTTATACTCAACCATTAGATTTTGTTTTTAACTCTGATAAGCAATATATTTTTGAAAGTATTATGTTTAGTGCAATGACTCTATATAATAATGGTGGAGCTTCTAAATCTAAATTATCTTCTTCTCATAAACGTTTTGAAGAAGAAATTGAACACAAAAATGAAGAGAAACTATCTCGTACTCAAGAATTAAATACCGCTAAAGTACAAGCTTTAAAGGAACTTGGTTATACTGAAATAAATGAAGAAAATGCCAAAGAAGTATTAGAGAAAATTGCTGAAATACAATCACGTAAAGTATAGTAATATAAAAAGGAGTAAGTTATGGCAAAGTATTGTAAATATTGTGGTACAGCAGTAGAAGAAAATTATAAATTCTGTACTAAGTGTGGAGGCTCTCTTGAAGATAATCCAACACCTAACATGAATAATCAACCAGTTCAAACTAATCAAGTACCAGCAAATGCAACTCCAAGTAATGGTATGGCCGTTGCCGGATTTGTAACTTCACTAGTATCTGGTATATGTTTCTGTGGAATTTTTTCCTGGTTAAGTTTAATCTTTTCTATAATTGGAGTATCTAAAGCTAAAGATTGTGAAGGTAAAGGAAAAGGTCTTGCCATTGCTGGTATTGTAATTAGTGCTATTTCTCTAATCCTATTAATTGCTTTTATAACATTAGCAATCCAAATAGATGGTCCAGAATTATATAATATGTAAAGCTATGTTCAACATAGTTTTTTTCTTAATAGAATGATCAAGTAAAAAAAGGGAAGGGGACATAAGAATGAATTATGTCCTTTAAATTGTTAAAGGAGGGATATAAATATAATATGAAAAAAAGAGTAGGGAAAGTCCTATTATTCTATCTACTAATTATTACTATAATTATAGTTGGAACTAAACTTATAACCATAATTAAATATAGATGTCCCATAAATTATTTATTTCATATTAAATGTACTGGTTGTGGTACAACTCGAATGTTATTAAGCATCATGAACTTAGATATTATTAAAGCCTTTAATTATAATCCAGCTATGTTCATTGTATTTATATTGGCCATATTAGATAGTATATATATAAGTTATCATTACATAAAAAACGATAAAGTAAAATTGCCAGGTAAAAAGACATTATTAATAATTCTTATTCTTCTTATATTATATATGCCTCTTCGTAATATTCTAAACATCTAATAGAAGAGGGGAGTAATAGATAATATAAATATAGTATATCTATTATTCACCATATAAAGTACTTATATTAAACTGCATAAAAACATATGTTACGTAATAAAAATAAAATAATAAATAAATAATACAAAATAAATATATAAATCAAAATAATAATACATATAAATATAAAGGAATAATAAAATAGTAGAACAACAAATCCTACTATTTTCCTTTCATAATTAACTTCCTATAATTGATATTATGTTAACTTCTATATATAAGATATTTATATATATAAATAACCAACTATATCCCCTATCTTTATATATAGTATAACATAATTACCTTATAAGATAAATATTTTATTTTTATATCTTCTATTTAATGTCCATCTGTCTCTATCACTTATTACTATTAATTCTAAAATGCAATATAATCAATTTATTTCCCAGTAAATATATAATTCATCATCTAACTCTCTATAATTTATAACTATATTCCCACTACTGTATATTATCTAAAATTACGACGTGCATTTTAAGCGATTTATCTTTTAAAAGATGGATAATTAATTGATAATAAATGTTTTTTAATAAATAATTTTAAATAAAATAAAAATTTAATTAATTGAAATGATTTTTAATTTAATTATAATTTATATAGCTTAAATGATATATTTTTATTTGAGTAATATAATGTATTTGTCTTTTATTAAATTTATCATAAAAATGAGTGATGCGATATTTTGAAGTGAGGTGGATAATTATACACATTATAAAAATAAATTAATTAAATAACACTATCAAAATACATATATCTATAACCTAATAAAAAATAGCCCAAAAAATAAATAGGGGAAGTTGCCCTATTTTTTACTGGCTACTCCCCCTACTTTAGAATCACTTGCATCATCGAACATTTGTTTATCAATATAATTTCTTGTAACTCTAATAAGTTCAACTGCTTCTTTAACGTCATCTACAATCCTAGATGTTACTTCTCTTTTTCCTCCAACCCAAGAATAGATATGTTCATATACCCGAAGTAATGAAGTCTTATATGTATTAGCATCAATTCTTCCCCTACTTATCTCTCTTTTATCTTCTAGACAACCAGTATAATATTTGGTTGGTAAACTACTTTTCGCAAGACCAGATGCTTTTTCAAAATCATTTTTATCTACGCAGAAGTATCTAATTGAGGCAATAGACCAAAAAGGCATATCTATCCCCTCTTCTTCTATTTTTCTCCTTTTTTTGTCTTCATACCATTCTCTGAAATCACTATCATTTCTTAAATCACAAATATATGTTCCATGAACACCATATCTATCGTCATCAACATCAACTTCCGCAACAGCATGTAAAATTCCGAGCTCTTGATTATAGACAAGTAAAGGACTAGCCTTAATTCCTAGTTTATAAGCCATTCTAGCGAATAAATCAACATAGCCTGAACACTTTATCCTATAACTACTTTCTGAGTCACCAAGTATCTTTAAAGCTGTCCCAAAGTTAGGTATTCCTTTTTCATAATCAAACTGTAATACCTGGCCTTTAACTTCTCCTGTTGCATCTGTATTAATAAAACTAGTACAAATCAATTGAATAGCCATTAACTTATCAAAAGTTGATAAAGATTTGTCTTCTTTTATATCCTTAACAAACATATCGATTTTATCATCAACTTTTTTTGCCTCCGTAAGTTTCATAAAATCAATTATAAAACCATAATATTCAGAATCATCATCTCTTTTAGAAATATTATTTAATATCTCGAACTTAATTCTACTAGGATCAATAAAGAATTGTGAATTAGAATATAAAGAAGATTCCATATCCATTTGTAAGAGCCAATTAATTGAATTAGTCTGACTAACATATCCCAAAGTATGACGAGGATTCTTTCTTAAGAACATATTACCAAACACAATTGCCGTAGCAAACCTTCTTCTGTCATAGACATCATCATAAAGATAATATAATACATCATAATCATCATACTTTTCATCAAGAAGTAGAGCCTCTTCTTCAAAGTCTCCACCATCGTTTATAAATAATATTCTCTTATGTCTATCATCAATAACTTTTTCCATACTATCAATCCTAACTATTATTAGTATAACTTATAATTTAAATTTCTTAAAGAATAATATTTCAAGATTTAAGCAAAATATTACTGAAAGGAGGATTTATGGCCAAGAAAATAAAGTGTAACGTTGACACTTGTGAATACAACAATAAGAAAAATACTTGTTGTGACCTTGATTCAGTCGCAATTTCCTGTACTTGTAAAAATGATGAATGTGCTTGTAAAGAAGAAACTATTTGTTCTAGTTTCAAAGAGAAAAAAGCCAAAAAGAAATAGAGGATTCACCTCTATTTTTATTTTAATTCATCTAAAATACTTTCTCCAATCGCCGGAGCAGCAACCTCAAAATTATCCGCAATAGTTGCTCCTATATTAGCAAAAGTTTCAAATGGCTTCAAACGTTTTGGTTCCTTAAAATTACGACTATATATAATAACTGGAACATTCTCTCTAGTATGATCATTACCTTTAAATGTTGGATCATTACCATGATCTGCTGTAATAATAAGCAAATCATCTAAGTCTAACTTATTAAGTACCATTGATAAATCAACATCTAATTCTTCAATAGCTCTACCATAACCAATAAAATCTCTAGGATGACCATATAAACTATCAAAATCAGATAAATTAACCATACATAAGCCAGTAAAATTCTTATCCATAATATCTAAAAGTTTATTAATTGCTTCATTATTATCATTTGCCTTAATATTTTTATTTATTCCCTGGCCATCAAATATATCATTTATCTTGCCAATACCAATTACATTATAACTATTGTCAACTAAATTATCTAAAACACTTCTTTTAGGAGGTTTAACCGCATAATCTTTTCTTCCTGAATTAACAAATCTATATTTACCAGATGTACCTGTAAATGGTCTTGCAATAACCCTTCCAACACACCAATCTTCTCTTAAAGTAATTGCTCTAATCTTCTCACAATACTGATATAAAGTAGAAATAGGAATATATTCTTCATGAGCTGCAACTTGTAAATCAGAATCAGCTGAAGTATAGACAATTAAAGCACCATAATTTACTTGTCTATCTCCTAGTTCATTAATAATTGATGCATCATTACAGCACTTATTGCCTATAACTCTTCTTCCTGTAGCTTCTTCAATATTAGTAAGAATATCATATGGAAAACCATTATTAAATGTCTTAAATGGAATATCATTCTTTATTCCTACCATCTCATAATGACCATTTAAACTATCTTTACCGGCATTGATTGGTTTCGCAATTGTATAATAAGCTTCTACGTCTTTATTATCAGTCATTCTAAGTGTATCTAAGAAGCCAATTTTCTTTAAATTAGGAATAAACAAATCACATTTTTCATTTACATGTCCCAATGTATTTGCTCCATTATCTCCAAAATTAACCGCATCAGCTGTTTCACCAACACCAAGTGAATCTAATACAACTAAGAATATACGTTTAAAACGCATAATTATTCATCTCCTTTATGACTACGTGGATGATACATATTATAGTCATTCATTACTTTTTCATCACTAACATGAGTATATATTTTAGTAGTTGATATATCAGAATGTCCAAGCATTTCTTGAATACTTCTCAAATCAGCACCTCTATTTAATAAATGAGTCGCAAAACTATGTCTTAAAGTATGTGGACTAACATCTTCATTTAATCCCTTAGATCTTAATAATTCTTTTAAATTTTTAAAGAAACCTTGTCTAGTCATTCCAAGACCATGATTATTTAAAAACAACTTATCACAGTTTCTATTTTTTAACATACTTTCTCTTTTTTCTAAATAAAGTCCTAAATAATAAATAGAGTACTCGCCTAAAGGGATTTCTCTTTCTTTACTCCCCTTCCCCATCACTCTAATTAGACAATTATTAAAATCCAGATCATTAACAGTCAAATTAACTAACTCACTCACTCTTAAACCCGTGCCATACATTAATTCTAACATAGCTTTATTTCGATAGTCAAATACCGTCTTAAGTTCAATATCTAAAAGCTTATCAACATTCTCCATACTAAGAGTCTTTGGTAGACTTTTTCTAAGCTTAGGCCTCTCAATAAATTCTGAAGCATCTTTTTTTACTAATCCTTCTTTAACTAAATACTCATGAAAGTTCTTAATAACCGTCAAATTATGAGCAATAGTTGTAGTTTTTTCCTTTTCACTACGTACCTTTAAAAATTCCCTAATATCCTCATCACTAATATCAGAAACATTAAGACATCCCTTATTCACCAAAAACTTCATATAAACGTCTAAATCATTTTGATAAGACTCTCTTGTTTTATCCGAAAGACCTTTTTCAAATATACAATAATTAATAAAGTCATTCACTGCTGTATCTATTTTCATCTTATCACCTATCTATATTATAGTAAAAAACTCTTATACATTCTAGTCTTTTTCTCAATACTTTGTTAAAATATAGATTGTGGTGATGAATATGGATAAACCTCTAGCACTTAAAATGGCTCCTAAAAGCTTAAGTGAAATTATAGGACAAAAACACTTAGTTGGTGAAGGAAAAGTTTTAAGTAATTTAGTTAAAAATAAAAAAATGTTTTCTATGATATTATATGGTAAACCAGGTATTGGTAAAACTTCAATCGCAACCGCAATGATTAATGACCTAGATCTAAGATATCGCATGTTAAACGCTACTACTAGTACTAAAAAAGATCTAGATATTGTTATAGAAGAAGCTAAAATGTATGATGGACTTATTCTTATTCTAGATGAAATTCATCGTCTTAATAAAGATAAACAAGATATACTTTTACCAGCTCTAGAATCAGGTCTTATTACTTTAGTAGGTATGACAACATCTAATCCTTATCATGCTATAAATCCAGCTATTAGAAGTAGATGTCAATTATTTGAATTACATGAATTAGAAACATCTGATATTATAGAAGGCCTAAAAAAGGCCGTAAAAAGCCCTTATTTGCCCGATATAGAAATAGATGATAAAAGTATTAAATTGATTGCTAAACTCTCTGGAAATGACTTAAGATATGCTTATAATCTCCTAGAAATATCTTACTACTCTACAGACGATAAAAAAGTAAACGAAGATAAAATACGTCTTATCAATAGTAAACCAGTTTTTTTCTCTGATAAAAATGGTGATGGCCATTATGACGTATTATCAGGATTACAAAAATCAATCCGTGGAAGTGACGTTGATGCTGCCCTACACTACGCTGCTAGATTAGTCTATGAAGAAGATTTAGATTCTCTTTTTAGAAGATTATCTGTTATAGCTTATGAAGATATTGGTCTAGCAAATCCTGCAATTGGTCCAAGACTAGATTCCGCTATTAATGCTGCTCTTCGTGTTGGTCTACCAGAAGCCAGAATACCCATTGGAACAATAGTTGCTGAAATGGCTCTATCTCCTAAAAGTAATACAGCTCATGTCGCCTTTGATAAAGCTCTAGAAGATATTGAAAATGGTAATGTTGGATCTATTCCATCTCATATAAAAACAGACTCTGAAGACTATAAATATCCTCATGATTATAAAGGTGCTTATGTTGTTCAACAATATTTACCTGATAAACTAAAAAATAAAAAGTACTATACCCCTAAAGATATAGGATATGAAAAACAAATAAAAGAAATCTATGAACGTCTAGAAAAAATTAAAAACAACACAAAAAAATAGCCAAACAGCTATTTTTTCTTTATCTATATATTTAATATAAACATTTCTAACATATCAATTGGATTACAACTAGTAGTCTTAATATCTAAATCAACTTTAGCTAGTGCTACAATAATATCTCCAATATCATCTAAATTATAATACTTAGTAAGTTCCCTAGTCTTAGTAATTCTATAGGGATGAGCTTCTAAAATCCTTGCAATCTCATTATTACTCATACCTTCATTTTCCAATAACTTAACTTGATACATTATTCTGAATTGACTACCAATTAAACCAATTAATTCTAAAGGTTCAATATTCTGATAATTAAGTAGTTCTCTCCATAATTTTAAAGCCTGTTTCTTATCATTTTCTGCTAAAGCTCTATTAAAATCAAATGTTGCTTCACTAGGATCTCCAAATCTTTTCTCCACCAGTAAATTAACATCATCGACTGTAATATTTTTATCATTATCTTTATAATCTTTTAACTTTAAACATTCATTCTTAATACTATCAAGATCATCTAAACACTTACTACTAATTAATTTAATAACTCCTGTTTCTAATTTATAACCTTTTAATAAATTTTTAATTAAAGTATCACTATCAACTTTATATGTAATAGTATTAACTCTCTTTTTAACTTCTTTTATAAATTTCTTAATTTCACTATTATTACTACCGCTCTTATTAATAGTCATTACTAAAAGGTTATCTTCTTTTGAATTATCTAAATACTTTAAAAATCTTTCTAAATAGTTCTTATTATTATCATAGTTAATCTTTTCAATATTCTTCATAACTATAACTTTCTTATCTCCAAAAAGACTATAAGTATCTAAATCTTCTAGTACTTTATCTAAATCATTTTCATCCATTTGATAAGTACTAACACTGCAATCTTTAAAAGAGGACTCCTTCATCATCTCTTTTAATTTAAGTCTAAAACTAATATCATCTATGTCTTCAAATAAATTATTATTTTTCATCTTCTATAGCTTTCTCAACATTCTGAATTATTTCTTTTAAATGTGTAATTGTCTTACCTCCACCTTGAGCAAATGTTGGACTACCTCCTCCATTACCTCCAGAAATAATTGATGCATCTTTAACTAACAATCCAGCATGAAGTCCACTCTTACTACGGCAAATGAAATTAACACTATTGTCTGGTTTAATATTTATGAAGAAAACAACTCCTCCATCCATAATTTGAATTAAACTATCTGCAATAGCTTTAAGTAAGTTAACGTCTTTATTATTAACTTCCATTACACATCCTAAAGTACCATTATAGTTCTTAATATGTTCTTCGTAAATACCAAGATTCTCTAAAGATTTCTTTTCTCTTAAATCAAAGTACTTCTTTTCTAAATCACGTACTTCTTGTTGAACATAACCAAGCTCATTTTTACTAAAGATTAAGTCTTTATAAGAAGATGGTTTATCATTATTAATATCTACTTCAAAATCTAATTTAATACCTTCTTCTTTAGCACTTTCTAATATAGATTTAGCTTTAACCAAAAGTTTAACTACTTCGTCATGATATGGTTTAACTACTTCTAACATATTCTTTTCAACTTTAGGTCCTGTCGCAGCTTCTATTCTATAAACGTTGCTTCCTTTGCTTTCTAAAGAAAATATTGCGAAATCTCCAACTAGTTTTGTATTAGAAGTATGTGTACCACCACATAACTCTATTGATTTACCAATCTTAACAACACGTACTTTTTCTCCATACTTTTCTCCAAATAAAGCCATTGCTCCAAGTTGCTTAGCCTTATCTAATGGCATTATTTCTGTTGAAACAATCAAGTTCTTACTAATCATATCTTTTGCGAACTTTTCAACTTCTAATACTTTATCATCAGTCATCTTACCTGTATAAGTAAAGTCAAATCTAAGTTTATCATCATCTACATAGCTACCAGCCTGTTTAATAGAACCAGATACAACTTGCTGTAATGAATATTGTAAAATATGAACACAAGAATGATTAACTTCAATTCTCTCACGTCTATCTTTATCTAAAATAGTCTCACATTCATCGTCAATACTAATAGCTCCATCAAGTAATTTAACTTTATGAATATGTTGCCCATTAGGAGCCTTAAAAACATCAATTACACGAGCTTTAAAAGCACTACTAATAATCATACCTGTATCACTAACTTGTCCACCACTTTCAGCATAAAAACAAGTTCTATCAAGTGCTATATAGCAATCATGATCACAATAAGGAATAATTTCATCTTTAGAGAAAATAGCTATTACTTTACTCTTTAAACGATATAGTCCATAAACAAACTCACTTTTGTCTTTAAAATCAAGTAATACTTTCTTTTGACTAGCCATTGCACTCTTATTCTTTGTGTTACGTCTAGCCATATCTTTTTGAGCTTCCATACACTTATCAAATTCTTCTCTAGAAACACTAAATCCCTTTTCTGTAAGATATTCTAAAGTAAGTTCAAATGGGAAACCATAAGTATCATATAATTTAAAAGCATCTTCGCCACTAATCATTTTATCAAGTGAACTATCCATAAGTTCTTTTAAACGTTTTTCTCCAGCTTCCAAAGTCTTTAAGAATAATTTTTCTTCTTCTAAAACAAGAGTCTCAATAAGTGCTCTCTTTTCAACTAAATATGGATAAGCTTCTTTCATTGTATCAACTACATCAGAAACAATCTTATACATAAATGGACATTCTATCCCTTTTTGTTTACCAAAACGAACACTTCTTCTAAGTAATCTACGTAAAACATATCCACGACCAACATTCTCAAAACTTGCTCCATCTGCTAAAGCAAATGTAATTGCACGAATATGATCAGCTATAACTTTATACTCTTTTTGTCCTTCATATTTTTCTTTTCCAAGTTCTTCTATATGTTTAAGAATTGGTTTAAATAAATCTGTCTCAAAGTTAGAATCAACTCCTTGAAAAATACAACACCATCTTTCAAGACCTGCACCTGTATCAATATTTTTACTAGGTAGTTCCTTATATTCTTCCCTTGGAACACCATCTTTAGAATTAAATTGACTAAATACGTTATTCCAAATTTCTACATAACGTTCCTGGTCTTCATCTTTCTTAAATTTTTCTAGGGCATCACCATCAGGATCGTACTTTTCTCCTCTATCAAAGAATATTTCGGAATCAGGTCCACAAGGTCCTTCTCCAATTTCCCAGAAATTTTCTTTAAGTCTAACTACATGAGATGGACTAATCCCAACATCAACCCATTTATCTCTTGCTACATCATCAGTTGAATAAACTGTCACATATAATAAATCTTTATCTATTCCAAAATATTCAGGACTAGTAAGTAATTCATAAGAAAATTCAATAGCTTCTTCTTTAAAATAATCTCCTACTGAAAAGTTTCCCATCATCTCAAAAAATGTTTGATGTCTCTTTGTAACTCCAACATTCTCAATATCATTAGTTCTAATACATTTTTGAATACTAGTAAGTCTTCTACAATCCGGTACTTCAGTACCATCAAAGTATTTTTTTAATGGTGTAACACCAGCGTTAACCCATAACAAGCTATCATCATTAATAGGTACTAATGGTGCACTCTCTATTTTTTTATGGCCATGTTTAGTAAAAAAATCAAACCATGTCTTTCGTATGTCATCATGACTCATATATTTCATAATTATACCTCCTACAACTCTTTGAGTATCTCCTCTAAGCGAAGAATTACTCCATCTTTATCTCCATTATTTAAAATATAGTAATCTGCATAAGCAATTGGACCACCTTTAGCTAAATTCTCTATTTCAGACACATCACGAGTAACAATCTCTTCACTATTAAATGGTCTAAATGGTCTAACCGCAATACGTTCATATCGCTTTTTCTTGTCGCAGCAAACACAAACTAAAATAAGTTCTGGAAAAGACTTCTTTAAATAAACATACTCATCCCATGAATAAAGTCCATCTAAAACTGTATCCTTTTCTTCTACTGCTTTTCTTATTTTATCTTCTAAAAGTACCGCGACTGCCGCCATCCCATATTGTTTACGTACGTCTTCCCTCATCTTCTTTTCATTTTCAGGCGTAAGAGGAATATTTTCTTCTTCTAGTTTTGCCATAATTGCTCCACCAAAATATACTTTATTCCAGCCTTCATTTTCTAAGTATTCAGTAATGACACTCTTACCAGATCCTGCCATTCCTACAATCGCTACTAACTTATTCATCTACATTGTCCTCCACATCCGCAACAATCTCTGCTGCCGCATATGCTAAATCATCAAAGTCTTTGTTCTTAACAATATAGTCAAAATCAGTATAGTCAACTAATTCACGTTCTGTGATATGATTCTTTTCACTTTCACTTAAACCATTATCAAAGTCATCACGTTCGATCTTTATTGTTGTAACATTATCAAATCTCTTCTTAAATTCCTCAAATTCTACAATAAGTCTTCCATCAGTAATAATAAAAGCATCAAAGAAAGTACTAAGAATCTCAATATCTTCACAAGTACGATCAATTAAAAAGAAATTTTTATGTAGTTTCTCTTTAATTATTTCTACACCCATTCTTTGTAAGAACTCTCTAGGCTTTTCTGTACTATGTTCATTCCACTCAAAATAATTACGTGCATAGGCATATAAAGGCTCTGTTAAACGCATTACACAAGGTTTATACCCATATTTCTTAAGTTCCTCTCTAAGACAATTTCCAAAAGTATTTTTTCCACTCAACGCACTACCACCTATAATAAAAATTTTCATATTTCTCCTCCTATACAAATAAAAGACCATAATAGGAGGACAAAGTCCGGTACCATCCTATCTGGTCTTAATTTCAATAACGGTCTCCCGACAAGACTCCTAAAGTAGCTTCCTCAAACTTATATGTTAGCTTTCACCATCTACTAACTCTCTAGTAAGAAGTTTAAGTACTTATCTTTAATCAACATCTTCTAAATCTTCACTACGTCTAACAAGTAAATCCATAAAATGGAACTTCTCATCAATAAACGTAAATATAACTTTTAAACAAGCAACTACTGGAGTAGCTACTACCATTCCTATGATACCAAAAAAATGTTGGAAAATCAATAGACTAATAATAATTATTACAGGATGTAATTTCATAGTATGACTCATTATAAGTGGTTGATAGAAATTATTTTCTAATAATTGTACCACTACAATTGAAATAATACAGAATATTCCAACAGCTGGTGATATTGTAAATCCAACTAATACAGCAGGAAGTGCTCCTATATATGGTCCAAAGTATGGAATAATATCTGTAACTGCACAGAATAATGCAAAAAGTAATGGAGCTTTAAGTCCCGCTAAAGTAAGTCCTATACTTTGTGTAATAAATACTAAAAACATTACTAAGAACACGCCTTGAACATAACTACGTAATGATGAATTAATTCTTCCAGTTAAGTCCATATAATTATCTTGCCATGAACTAGGTAAATTATCTTTAATTGTTTTATTAATTTTATCAAAATCAAATAAAATATAAAATCCAATCATAAGTCCAAGTGCAAAATTAACCCCTGACGAAATAACGCTTTTAGAAACATTAATTATTGTATTAGGTAAATTAGTAGTTAACTGCATACCAAAGGTTTCAACTGCTTCGTATACTTGTTCCTGAATAGATTTAACATCAATACCAGTTCCATTAAATGTATCAAAGAACTTATTGCCAAGTACTTTTAAATCTTTTAAAATATCTGGCATTGTCGCTACAAAGTCCCCAATTTGACGAATCAAAGTTGGTAAGAACAAGTAAAAAATCATTACAATAATACCAAGTAAAACTAAATAAACAATAAGACAAGCTACAAATCTTGGTATCTTTCTCTTCTGTAAAAACTTCACAATCGGATCACACAACCAGGCTATTAAGAACCCAATAAATATTGGTGATAAGACTACTAAAAGTTCTTTTAAAAATACTAGAATCTTAAGTTCCCTAAGTACATATATTCCTAGTAATATTATCGCAATAATAGAAACAAAATAAATCATCTTAGATAATCTACTGCCAATAGCTAAGATCTGATTCAAACTATTAACATCAATTTTTTCTTCTTTTTTTCTTCTAAACATATTATCTCTCCCCTGTTAACAAATTATAACACAACTTCTAGTAATAATCTATAAAATATCTTATAATATAATTAGGTGATCACATGAAAACTATTAAAGAAAATATAATGAGTGAACTAGTAATTAAAAACTCCAAATTCATTACTTATCTTTTTAAAATATCTTCTCCAAATGAAATAAATTTATACTTAGAAAAATTAAAAGAAGAATATCCTGACGCTACTCATCATTGTTATGCCTGGATTCTAGATAAAGATATGAAATCAAGTGATGATGGCGAACCTGGTGGTACTGCTGGTCTTCCTATGCTAAATGTCCTCTTAAAAAATGAACTAACAAACATCTTAGCTGTAACTATACGTTATTTTGGTGGTATCAAATTAGGAGCCTCAGGACTTGTAAGAGCCTACACCAAATCCTTAACCAGCACTTTTGAAAAAGTCCAAGTAGTAAATCTTATACAAGCTTATGAAATAGAACTAACTATTAATTATGATCAAACAAAAAACTTAGATTATCTTCTTAAAGATCAATTAATTATTAAAAAAGAATATGGTGATACTATAACTTATCTAATCAAAATACCAACCACATTCTATCCAAAACTAAGTGCTTATAATCCTAAAATAATATCTGAAACAACAATAGAAGAGTCCTAAATCTTAGGACTCTTTTCTTTTTTAAATGTTTTCTTCTTTTTCTGATCTATCATACTCTTATCTTGATATGAATCATATAAGAAATTTTTAAGAGTACGAGGACCATCTAAAATAATTTGATAATCAGGCTTTCCATACATTCCTGGTCTTAATCCATCATTAAGATATTCTCTAAAAATCTCTGGCTTAACACGAGCTCCAAAGAATTGAAAAATATAGTTACCACTAAATCCATCCTCAAAGTAATAAATATCTTTCGCAACTTTTCTGTACTTAGATGCGATAGCTTCCATCATTTCACTAGGACCTACAAAGTCTACTACCCTACTACTTATCAAATCTTTAATACTTTCCATAAATTCTTCTTTATCTATAAAATCATCAAGTCCTCGGTAATAAAATACTACGCCATCAAAATTATCTGTCTCACTCTTTTTAAAGACTGCTAAAACATTATCTTGATATCGACTCTTTAATTCTTCTGTAATTCTAAATAAACGTGTATCGTTTTCGCCTATCTTAAAACCCGCATAGCCTTCATTATAGTTGCAAGCAAAAACTTCATAATTTTCTTCCGCACAAGCCTCTAAAAACAATCTTGTTCTACGTTGATTTACTGTCTCTTGTATTTTCAATTAATCACCTCCAATTACTATTTACTATTCTTATTATTCTTTTTATATTCATTTAATTTCTTGTAGTAACAATAAGGACAAAGAGACTCATAAGTAATTTTCTTCTTACCATCTATCGCAACCTGTTCTCCATCAAAAATAAATTCTCCATTTGCTTTTCTGGCATTAAACATTGCTTTTCTGCCACAACTACAAATCGTCTTCATCTCTTCAATTGTATGACTAATCTCTAAAAGTCTTGTAGAACCCGGGAATCCATTCGTTCTAAAGTCCGTTCTAAGTCCGTAACAAATTACTGGTATATTAAGTTTAACTACTACTTCCATCAATTGATCTACTTGTTCTCTCTCTAAAAATTGAGCTTCATCTACTAAAATACAATTAATTCCATCTTTAACCTCTTTAATATACTTAAAAACATTCTCGTCTTTTTCAACTAAATGATCAACTTTTCTTTTAAGTCCAATTCTAGAAACCAAATAATCTTCTCCCTTAGAATCAATCTTCGGTTTAAGAACTAAAACTTTCATTCCTCTTTCTTCATAATTATAGGCAACCTGTAATAAAATAGTAGTCTTACCACTATTCATTGCCCCATATCTAAAAAATAACTTTGCCATCTTATCACTACCTTCATAAAAAATTATAACATAAAAGAAAGCATAATACCTACGCTTTCTTAACTTTTTCTATACTATAAAAACTATATTGCCCATCAATCAATTTAAAAGTATACTTAAATTCTTCAAAGTCTTGATAATTTTCTTCTATAACACTAAATCCCAATGCATCGTCCAAATCTGTCAAATAAACCTCATCATTCATATTTTTAAAGACCTTAACTCCCTCAGAATTAGAAAGAACATATCCAGTATAAACATAAACATATAAGTACTCATCAACTTGTTCATATTTCTCAATATAATTTTTTAAAATACGCTTCTCAGAACTAACATTTTCTATACAATTATCAGAAAGTAAATATCTATCAATTTCCGCAATATAATAAATGTTCTTACATTCACCAATCACATCATTCTCATCAGGTACTTTCTTATAATTGATATCTTCTCCAAACATAGTTTTATACTTTGTTCTAACATCACTACCATAATAAAAATCTGTAATTGTCAAAGGATCAATACTATAATCTTGATAATTATCTTTGTCTATTCCCGGAAAAATAATTCTTAAACGATGTCCATCTCTTCTTGTTGTAACACTTTCTAGTATTTTAAGATCTGCTTCCTTTTTCTTTTTCGCATAACTATCTTCCTTATCTAATCCAGCACAAGCTTCTTCTAAAGCAAGACTAATCTTTTCTCCTTCGTCTATCTCTGAGACTAAATAAATATCTTTCCCATTTCTTCTTAAGTCATTCCATAATGTTAAATGTAGTTCATCAATAAGATTTTCTACTTTACCTTTAATTGTAGTAGGTTCCTTTCTTTCTAAACAAATTTCTCTTTCTGTCTTCTTAACATTATCATGACTATTATCAATATCACCTACTGGATAACCATTATTTTGCCCTCTAGCTGCTTTTTTCTCTTTTTCATCTATTACTGCACCAGTTACAATAACAATGCCACAGCAAGCTAAAATAACTATTAAAAGAGTATTCTTAAAACTCTTCTCAATCTTCCCTTCCATTCTATCTACTCCTTACTACTATAATGATAGAATATCATATTTCTTAATAAATTAAAATACTCATCAAGAATTATTAATAAGTACTTTTAATCTCTTAATCACCTTCTTCTCAATTCTAGAAATATAAGACTGTGAAATGCCTAACTTCTCCGCCACCTCCTTTTGTGTTAATTCTTCTCTACCTAAAAGACCATATCTTAAAATCATAATATCTCTATCTCTCGGTCTTAAATGCATAACCTCATTAATCATAATTTTTCTTTCAGCTTCCTCTTCAATTCCTCTCGTCACAATATCACTATCAGTACCTAAAACATCCTCCAAATGTAATTCATTTCCCTCTCCATCAAATGATAAAGACGCATCAATTGAAACTTCCGTCTTAATCTTTTTATTCTTTCTAAGATGCATCAAGATCTCATTATCAATACACCTTGAAGCATAAGTTGCTAACTTAATATTCTTATCCTTACTAAAAGTATTAATTGCTTTAATAAGTCCAATAGTCCCAATACTTACTAAATCCTCCAAATCTACTCCCGTATTTTCATATTTCTTAGCCAAAAATACCACTAATCTTAAATTATGTTCAATCAAAATATCTTTAGCAGACAAATCCCCATCATCTTTTAAACTAACATAATAATCCTCCATTTCCTTAGATAATGGTTCAGGTAACATATCAGTTGCCCCTAAATAAAATATTGCTTTTACTTTATAAAATAACTTTAACAGCCATCTTCTTAGCATAAATCCTCCTTAAATTTATTTGGTAAAATACAACTAACTCCTCCAATACCTAATTCCTTTTTACTTACTCCAACTAAACAATTATTAAATTGCTTCTCCCCTACTAATACTTTATCTGGTACAAAACATTTAATAACACCAGCTGTATTCAATGCTTTATAAGGTACATAAACAATCTTCTTTCCCTTAACCACAATATCATTATTAACTAAAATTACACTCTTACCAGAATAAGGATCTATTAACATATTCCCAGTATCAATCATCCCACTTACTTTTATCATTTCCCCTTCCATATAAATACTAACATCATAAATATTCCCATAAGTATTCTTATATTCTCTATTCTCCTTAACAAATCCCATAATTATTAAAGGACCAACTATCATACTTAAAAACAAATTAATAGAAAGTCCATTATTAAAAAATACAATTCCCTTATTTTGATAAACAAAACTATTATTAAGTAAAGACAATCCTCCTCCCAATATAATTCCTAATAAATAAAAATACAAAAAGTTTTTTATAAAACCTTTTCTCCCAAAACTACTTAAAATAATCAAAGCACTAACTCCTACTTTAACTATAAATAGTTCTAAAGAATTAAGTTCTATAAATAGTAATAATATTGATAAAGATCCTACTATACTTCCCAATATCAGTCTTTTCATCTTAACTCTTTCTTTTAATATCCTACTAGTTCCATATAATAGTAAAAAATCAATCCCAAAGTTAAGAAGTAAGAGTCCATCTAAATAAACCTTCATCTTCTATCACCACTAAAATCATATCAATAAAAAAACGACTTAATTGTCGTTTTATATCTTCTTTTTATGAATAAATATTCTAATTATATATACTAAGAAACAGATCATTATAATTACAAATGCCCATTTAAGTATAATATTAAATAATCCATTTGTATATCTATCAATAATTCCAAATATACTAGAAGGAATATATTTATCTATTAAAGCTGCTACATCTCTAAGTCCAATATTATTTTTAATAAATGTTAATATTCTAAGAAATATATCTACGATAGCCATAAAGAATACAAATGATGAAAATCTTTTAAAGAACATAATTACTACAAATCCTAAAAGTATTAATATTATTAAATCTATATACATAAATATCCACCTCTACTTTAAACATTATATCATAGAAGTAAAATATTTCTATCTTATATTCTTCTAATTTACAGGAAAAAAGTTGCCCTAAGACAACTCTTTTCTATTTATCCCCTTCTTCTAACATTGTTGTAATAAAGATTCCATAACCTTTAGCAGTATCATTTACTATTACATAGTTTACAGCCCCAATTATTTTATCATCTTGGATAATTGGTGACCCACTCATTCCTTGTACAATACCTCCAGTTAATTCTAATAATGTAGGAGAAACTACTTCAAACAGAATGTTTTTTGTTTCACTATCTTTATTTATATTTAAGATATTTATTTTAAAGTCTTCTATTTCATTATCATGAACTACTGTTCTAATTAAAGCTTCTCCTAATTTTATTTCGGAAACCTTTCCTACTTTCATCTTTTCTCTATCAGTAAAATCTTCTTGATAGATCCCATAAATACCTGAAGTTTCATTTTTATTGATGGTTCCTTCTAAATTATTTCTATCATATCTTGCACTTTTTTCACCAGCTCTACCATTACGACTTTTGACAATTTCATTTACTGTTGCATCATAGATCTTTCCATCTTTTATTTCAAACTTTGTAATTGTTGTTGTCTCTAAAATCTCATGTCCTAGAGCTCCAAAAACTTTACTTTCTGGATCAATATAAGTAAGAGTACCAATACCACTAATTCTATCTTTAACATAAAGTCCTGTCTTTAGAATGCCACTAGCATCCCTGTCGCTCTTCAACTTAATATGTTTTGTCTTGCTATCTCTTACTACTGTAAAATCCGTCTCTTCACCAACATTATTGATCATCTCATTAATATTTGAGACTTCATTTCCATTAACTTCAAGTATTCTATCTCCTATCATAAAACCTGCATCTTTCGCAATACTCTTATTATTAACATCATAAAAACCAACTACCATGATCCCAAGAGAATTAACTTCTATACCTATAGTCTCACCACCTGTTATAACATAATTAGAGTAAGCTAAAGTATTTACTGGTAGTAATAGAAGAAAAGATAAAACTAATACTTGTAGCTTGTTTTTAATATTCAAAATGATCACCTCTTAAAACAATCTACATTATTATTATTTACGAAAACCATAAGATAATTAAGGAAGTTTTTTCCAAAAAAAAGAAGAGTTTCCTCTTCTATAAATCTGTTCTAGCAAGTATTTCTGCTGGTCTTTTAAATAATACTTTAAATACTGGTATTAAACCAACTATTAAGTTAAATACATAAACTATCACAAGTGTTACTATTAAAGTCTCCATATTAACCACAATTAAACTACTAAAACCAGGAATACTAATTAAAATATGCATAATATAACTAGTAATTAAAATACCTGGTACACTTGCAAGCGTTACAATTGCAATAACTTCACCAGCAAACATTGTATAAATGTCTTTTTTCTTAACTCCTATTGCTCTATAAACTCCAACTTCTTTAACTCTAGATAAGAATGAAGATCTACTCATTAAGAATATCTCAATTAAAGAAACACTTAAAATAATAGCTGACCACATCAAAATATTATTAACTCTATCTCTATTACCAGAAATATAATTACTCTTCTCTTTCTGATAATTATCATAAACATTTACTTTATAATTATCTCTAATATATTTAAGTGTCTCAGTCTTATTAGATGTACAAATACTAAATTTACTAGCACTAGGAATTAAATTAGCTCTAAGTGTATTATAATTAACTAAATATAAATCATTATCATAAACATTATCATAATAACCAACTACAGTTAATTTAACTCCATTTATCTTTGTATTAATTTGCTTATTTAACTTCATCTCTTCTTGATGACTAACATTAACTACAACTTCATAGTCTCCTTCCGGCCATCTACCTTTAGTAAGATATGCACTTTCCGTATATAAATGATAGTCTTGGAAACCAGATGAAATAAGTTTTTCCCCATTTCCATAGAACATACCATCATCTTTATCCCCTTGACCACTGCCATTAAATAATATATTCATAAATAGCTGATCACTAACATAAATAGAAGGACTCTTCAAACTAGTAATACCTACAATTTTAAATGGTTTCATACCAGGAATTGTAACTTCTCTATCTAACATATCACTATACTTAGTAATACCAAACATCTTAATAGCGTCTTCTTTATATAATTTATCAATTACTAATGAATCAACTACTATCTCATAATCATTTTCTGGCATTCTTCCTAGAACAATATCATTAGTACTTAATAAACCTTTATTACTAAGAGAACCACTAATATTAAAAGCATATTTAGCTGTTTGATAATAATCATTAACTTTAAATGAAAATTTAACTAATGAGTCTCCTGGTAAAACATATGAAACATTAGGGATCTCACTATACTTATTATAGTCTTCAATACTAAGCTTATTAGTCTCTAATGTTAAATAATTCTTATTAGTAGTTACAAAATTCTCATCATGAATCTCAAATGTTGAGAAAATCATACTTATCGCTACTGTAATAAAACAAGCTGCTAAAAAGAAACCACCAAGTAAAATTTTCTTAATTAAAGAATAATCAAATACTTTCTTAAATCCATTCGTAATAAATGTAATTGGATTAAAGATTGAGCTATATCTAAGTTTCTTATTCTTATCAATAACTTCGTCAAAATCAAATTGATACTTATCAATATCTTTCTTATCAATCTTCTTATAATGATCATCAATAAACTCAATACTAGAGTCTTCATCAACTACTTCAATACTTTTATCATTTCTACTCTTAATATAAATATTATTATTTTTAACTACTATATCTAACTTAATCTTACTATCTCCATCACTGTAAACAGTAATATTACTACCTTTATCATTATAATTTTCTTCTACTTTAAAATCTTTAAGATAAAATCTATTATCAATCGCATAATCAAGTTCATTAGTATGTTTATTTTCATAATCTTTAACTACAGTACCATCTGATAATTCAATAATTCTACTAGCATAGAATTTAGCTAAATTAACTTCATGAGTAACTAAAATAACTAAGCGATCACGCGAAATAGCTTTAATAATATTCATAATCTCGACAGAATTCTTACTGTCCAAATTACCAGTAGGTTCATCCGCAATAATAATATTTGGATTCTTAACTATCGCTCTTGCAATACCAACTCTTTGTCTTTCACCACCAGAAAGCATATTAGCAGGTCTCTTTCTATAACGATACATTCCAACTTTTTCTAAGACATAAGTAACTCTTTTATCAATTTCTTTCTTATCCTTAATTCCAATAAGTTTTAGACTTAAAGCAACATTATCATAAACTGATAAATTTTCTACCAACTTATAATCTTGAAAAATATATCCAATATTCAAATTTCTTAACTTGTCAACTTTATAACTAAACTTGCTAGTCATCTTTCTACCATTGACATAAATCTTACCCTTACCTACTTTATCTAGACCACCAATAACATTAAGAAGAGTTGTCTTACCAGATCCAGATGGTCCCAGTAAAGCAACAAGTCCCTTATCTTCAAACTCTAAAGAGGTATTATTAATGACATGAATCTGATTCTTTTTAAATCTATTAAAATACTTATCAATATTCTCTAACTTTATCATACTACACCTCTTCCCTATAAGAATTCATAACACTCTTTTTAAAGATCTTTGCGGCATATTTTTCACTTATAAGTAGTGATAAAACAATCGTAATTAAATAAATAATTATATAATCACTTCTTGTTAAGAATTCTCTAATAACTGCTAAAGGTCCCCATCTAAGAACTTGCATCTTATTCAAATAAACTAGTAAAATAAATCCAAAATAAGCAATATTAGTAACTGTCAATAACTCAATTATTAATAAATGTCTCGCAACTTTCTTAGGAGAACCTAACATTCTAATCGTTGTGAAATAAATATTACGTGATTTCAAAATCAATTTAATAATAAAGTAACTAATAAAGAATAAAGTAACTACTAAAAGTATTGTCACAATAATCTTAATAATTCTAATTACTGCTGCTCCAGACTCTCTTTGTAAAGCATTCTTCATTGCCAAAGTCTTATAACCTAAACTATCTAACTTATCTAAAGTCTCATCTAAAAGTTTAGGATCCTTAACATAAACACTTATTTGATAAGTGCCTTTATTAAATAAATGATTATAATCATCTACATTAATATAGATTCTGCCATTATATAAATCATTATAATCTTCATCTAACCAGTTATTAATTGTTACCATATTCCTTAGAGTTTTCTTATTATAATAATTACTAACACTAACATCTAAACTATCCGTAAAATACATATTATTAGCTGCAATATGAATACCTTGCCACAAACAATTTTCTTTTGGGCAACTATATTTTAAATCTTCAGTTATAAATGCTTGTCCTCTTGGAACTCTATCACTAGGTGTAATTTTAAATGAAGTATTGTATGAAGAATTATAATGTAATTTACCTAAAAAAGTAACAGAAACAGTACTGTAAGCTTCATTAACTCCATATTGTAACTTATCTATCATCTCATCACTAAAATAAAGTTGATATGGTTGATAATAATTAGAGTCATCAACAAGCTTAATACCCACAATCTTTAATTCATCAGTAATCATCGCAGTTGTAGCTGTACTACTAAACTTATAAACTTTCTCTAATAATGAATCATGTTTTTTACTTAAATAATAGTCCGACTTTCCTCCTAAAACAACAACCTCATTATAAGCTTCAGGAAGTCTACCATAATCAACTTTTCCTTCTAATTGACCAATCATTTTAGGATTACCATCTATAGCATAACTATTATCCGTTGCAGCTAAATAAAAGCTAGTATCAACTATCGCATCATTCTTCATCATATTATCAATATTATCTAGTTTCTTTATTGCCTCAAGTTCTTCATTGCTAAAAGGAGTTCGATCTTTCTTACGTAAAACTATTCTATTAATACTAATATCATCAAATACATAGTTATAACCATGATTACTATTATCATACTCACTCTTCTTAAATGAAGAATACTCAGTCATTAAAGCTGCTACAATAAAGAAATATACCAAAAGTAACAAAATAAATTTAACTTGGACATTAAAAGTATTTCTAAGTCCTAATGCAATTTTATTAAAGAACGTAATATTTTTATAATTATTTTTTTCTGGTTCTTCATCACTTAAAGTAACATCTTTCAAATGCTTATCTTCTAAAACTTTACCATCATGCATAGTTATCTTACGTGTTACATAATCTTCTACTTGTTCATAATTATGGGTAACAATAATAACTAATTTATCTTTTCTAAGTTCATTCAAAAGTCTAATAATAGATTCTGCTGATCTCTTATCCAAACTACCAGTAGGCTCATCCGCAATAATAACTGGTACATCTTTAGCTAAAGCTCTCGCAATCGCCACACGTTGTTTTTGTCCTCCTGAAAGTTTAGAAACCTTTGTATTTTTAAATTTCATTAAATCTACTTTTTTAATAAGTTCTAAAACTTTTGGTTTAGCTTCCTTCTTTTTAACCCCATTAAGTAGTAAAACAAGTTCAATATTTTGATAAACTGTATAACTATTAACTAAGTTAAAATTCTGATATATATTACCTATATATTTTCTTCTATAATCTTCCCATTCTTTCTCTAAATAGTGACTTGTTTCCTTACCATCAACATACATTTCTCCTTCTTCGTATGTATCAAGTCCACTAATAACATTTAAAAGAGTTGATTTTCCACTACCAGACTCACCTGTTATTGCTACAAACTCACCTATTTTGAAATCCAAACTAACTTTAGTAAAACCTGTCGCAATAACACCCTTACTATAATAAAACTTGGAAACATTTTTCAGTCTAATCATAATTTTTTCCTTTCTCTTATACCTAAATTATATGAATTAACCTGGTTGCATACAAGCATTTTTACCTTACATTTTGTTAATATTCAGTTGCATTTTTCAAAAAAGGGACTAAAAGTCCCCATTATCATTCACTAGGTGCTGGAATAACAGATGAAGGAGTAAAAGAATTAATCTTTAAATTAAATGCTTCTCCTGTTGCCTGTGCTCCACTTAAATTACCGTAAGCACTATTATCTATTCCTGGCATCTCTTGTATCTTCTTAATTTTACGATTTACTTCCGCAAGTTGTGCTTCTAGCCCTGAAGTATCATATGGAGGTTTATGGTTCTTTGCTTCTGCAATTTGAGCTTCCAAACTAGCTTTTGCTGATAACAATTCTGAAAGTAAAGCATCATCTACTTCTTCATCTGGTGGTAACCATCCAGACATTACATTATTTGCTTTAACTATCGCATCATATAACTCTCTCGCATTCGCAATTCTTGTATCAAGCAAAGAAGAATACCCTTCCATTTGACCTCTAACTGCTTCCCACGTTGGACCAGTCAATTTATCTTTAGATTTACTAATATATGACTCAACTTGTTTCTTTAAATTCTCCGCATCATCTATATCCTTTAATAATCCTGTAAGAGAACTAACTGATGATGCAAGTTCAATATCACTACTTAATACTTTCATATTTTATTCTCCTCTCATTACACTTAATGTCTGCATACTTGGAGCTTTAAGTTTTTTACAATAATCTTTTTTAAAGACAATTTTAATTTGTTTACCCTTAGTAGTAATATAATCAATACCTTCCATATCACGGTATTTTTCACTTAAATAATCAATATTTTCTTCAGCTTCTTCTGTACTATCAAAATTATAATAGTATTCAAATCCATTAACATCTCCATTAGAATCATAATGGTATACAGCTTTATAATCATCATAATCAACAATATCTCTATTTGGATTAATATCTAAATCACTAAAATTAATAAATTCTTCATCACTAGTTGGAGTAACGACTAAAGAATCTCCATCACGAGCCGCAACATTTTCAAGATATGGTTCTCCACTTGAAGCCATCGCATCAAGTGCCACAACTCCAGCTCCCGCTCCTGCAGCCGCCATATTAACACCTAATCCATCATTACTTCCCACACTAGCTGCTACATTAACATTATTATTTACAGAATCTGGAGTTACTCCTCTTTCTGTAAGTATTGAATCAATCGCATCATTTAAGGTACTAGCTTCTTGTCCAATCTTTTGATCAAGTTCATTAATTGATGCTGCAATACTAATCATCGCCTCAGACTCTTGAGTCATATAAGTAAGAAGAGTACCAGCTGACTTATAATACTGATTTAAAAGTGCTGGCTCTCTTGAAGGAATCTTTGTCGAACTAGCATACGTACAAGCCTGTACTCCACTTAAGAAGTCAGTTGCCATAATACTACTACGTATACTATTAACAGCTTCAACCACATATTCCACATCTGATTTCAAAGATCCATCAATCTTATATTTACTCATTACTTGATCTACATCAAATAAACCTATATTTTTTAGTTCTGCAAAATCACTCTTAATATAAGTATTAGTAACTCCACCAGTAATATAGTTACCCATTTCATCTTTATCAATGTATTTCCATTGACCAGTAGATTTATCATATACTTTAAAGCGATAATTATCGATATCATTTAAATAAGGAGTATCACCATTAACATAATCAATAACGTTATCCATTATTGCTTTATTATAAGTGCCTCTATGAAAATCTAATCCCTCTTGATCCCACATAGCGTTTTCAACAATAACTAAAGGAACACCTGCTTTGGCTAGAGTTAAAACATTAGGTTGATTCCAAGCATCAGCTCTACCACTATAGCTAGATCCTTCAAACATCATGATTGTTGATCCATTTTGTTTTAGAGCTGCGATAGTTTGATTATCACAAGCTAAATTTTGTCCATTATAAGCCGTCTCTGTTAAAACAATTGTCTTAGGTGCTGCATCTGGATTATTTTGAATATCAGTAACTGCATTTGCTAAAGCTGTATTAGCTCCTGCACTAAAGCCATAGTAATTAGTATTATTACGAATACTAACATTATAATCTTGTTCAATTTGATTAATCATCCATGCAGTCTTTTGAGCATCAGTTCCGCAACTACTACCCATCAGAATAATTTCTGTCGGATTATTTCTTTGAATATAGTTAAGAAAAGTACTCATATCTTCTCCCATACCACCGGCACCAGGATAAAATACTACTGCATTTGGATTACTAGAACAGCTATCTGGTACGTAATAGTAAAAACCATTCCCACTTTCATATATTTTTCCAGATGGGAACTGTTTATAAATTTGTGCATTAGCCATATAAAAGCCTCCTATCATATAACTATAAAAAGCATATCAAACTTTTCATCAAATGTAAATCTGGAATGAAATAAATGTCTTTATTAAGACATAAACTTAACAGAAAAAGAGACCAAAGTCTCTTCTATTCACTAGGTGTCGGAATAACAGATGAAGGAGTAAAAGAATTAATCTTTAAATTAAATGCTTCTCCTGTTGCTTGTGCTCCACTTAAATTACCATAAGCACTATTATCTATTCCAGGCATCTCTTGTATCTTCTTAATTTTACGATTCACTTCCGCAAGTTGTGCTTCTAGTCCTGAAGTATCATATGGAGGTTTATGATTTTTAGCCTCGGCAATTTGAGCTTCCAAACTAGCTTTTGCTGATAACAATTCTGGAAGTAAAGCATCATCTACTTCTTCATCTGGTGGTAACCATCCAGACATTACATTATTTGCTTTAACTATCGCATCATATAACTCTCTCGCATTCGCAATTCTTGTATCAAGTAAAGAAGAGTACCCTTCCATTTGACCTCTAACTGCTTCCCATGTTGGACCAGTTAATTTATCCTTAGATTTACTAATATATGACTCAACTTGTTTCTTTAAATTTTCCGCATCATCTATATCCTTTAACAATCCTGTAAGAGAACTAACTGATGATGCAAGTTCAATATCACTACTTAATACTTTCACATTCTAATCCCCCTTCATTACATTTAACATCTGTGTACTTGGAGCTTTAAACTTCTTACAATATTCACTCTTAAATACAATCTTTACCTGACTTCCCTTATAAGTTATATAATTAACTCCTTCATTATGAATATATTTATCATTTAAAATACTAAGATTATCTCTAGCTTCAGCACTACTATCAAACTGATAATAATATTCAAAGTAATCTACATCTCCATTAGAATCATAATGGTACACTGCTTTATAATCATTATAGTCGAATACTTCTCTATTTGGATTAACATCTAAATCATCAAAATCTAAGAACTCTTCCTCTTCGCCAGGTTCAGTAACTAAAGAAGTATCTGTTGCCTCTTCTGGAGTAGCTTCACCCGCAGAATAAGATCCCATGGCAGCACCTCCAACAGCTCCTACTCCACCATAGGAACCATTTCCACTACTACCTGGTATATTCACAACATCATCACTAACAGATCCTGGTGTTATTCCTCTCTCTGCCAGTATCGCATCAATAGCCTCATTTAAAGTACTAGCTTCTTGTCCAATCTTTTGATCAAGTTCATTAATTGATGCCGCAATACTAATCATTGCCTCCGTCTCTTGAGTCATATAAGTAAGAAGTGTCCCAGCTGATTTATAATATTGATTTAAAAATCCTGGTTCCCTTGAAGGTATCTTTGTCGAACTAGCATATGTACAAGCTTGTACTCCACCCAAGAAATCAGTTGCCATAATACTAGTACGTATATTATTAACTGCTTCTACTACATACTCCATATCTGACTTTAAAGAACCATCTATCTTATACTTGTTCATTACTTGATCTACATCAAATAAACCAATATTTTTTAATTCAGCAAAA
Source organism: uncultured Bacilli bacterium (assembly GCA_934162125.1). Classification (GTDB taxonomy): domain Bacteria; phylum Bacillota_I; class Bacilli_A; order RF39; family UBA660; genus CAG-877. Next base: position 12,585 of record CAKPHU010000001.1, on the reverse strand, counting down.
TCATTCTTTACATAAGTTTTAGTAACCCCACCCGTAAGGTAGTTGCCCATCTCATCTTTATCAATATATTTCCATTGACCAGTAGAACTATCATATACTTTAAAGCGATAATTATCGATATCATTTAAATATTGAACATCACCATTAATATAGTCAATAACGTTATCCATGATCGCTTTTTGATAAGCCCCAGAGTGGAAAACATCAAAGATTTTATCATCCCAACACTTGTTTTCAACAATAACTAAAGGGATACCCGCTTTAGCTAAAGTTAAAACATTAGGTTGATTCCAAGCATCAGCACGACTACTACTGCCACCCTCAAACATCAAAATAGTTGAACCATTCTGTTTTAAAGTCGCAATTGTCTGATTATCGCAAGCTAAGTTCTGACCATTATAAGCTGCCTCTAATAAAGCAATTGTCTTAGGTGGAGAATCAGGATTTCTTTGAATATCCACTACTGCATTATTTAAAGCTGTACCAGCTCCCGCACTAAAACCATAATAATTAGTATTGTTATGAATATTTACGTTATATCTTTGTTCAATCTCACTAATTGCTTGTTCTGTCCTTGCTGCATCCATACTACAGCTATTTCCCAACATAATAATTTCTGTTGGATTATTTTGTTCTATATATCTAAGAAATACATCTTTATCATACTCTAATCCACCTGCGCCAGGATAAAACACTACTGCATTTGGATTACTAGAACAATTATTTGGTACATAATAGTAAAAATTATCACCTTTAGATTTGTAAATAGTTCCAGATGGATATTGTCTATAAACCTCCGCATCACCATTCATATATAAGCCTCCTATCATATATAAAATCATATCAGTTTTTTGACAGATTGTAAATCCGAAAGTAAAAATGTCTGTTGTGAATGTCTAATAAAAATGATAATATAATAATAAGGTGAAAAATATGAAAGAACCATCTAAAAAGATAATGACTAGAGAAGAATATCGCGAAATAAAAAAGAAAAAGAAACTAGTTCTAAAGACCTGGGTCTTAAAAGTTCTAATTGTTCTTTTTTCTCTTGCTCTTATTCTTTCTTTATTAAAAATATATTTTTGGACACAAGATAATAAAAAGATCGTTGATATCACTAAAGAGATAAATGAAATTGTTACCCCAACCCCAATTGAAGAGGAAGGTGAACTTATAAATCCTCCTGAAGATAAAGCTAATGATTATTGGGACTATGTAAAATTACCTTTCTATGAAGTTGATTTTACTGCTTTAAAAGAAAAAAATCCTGATACAGTCGCTTTCATTCATATGCAAGGAAACAACATTAACTATCCCGTCGTTCAAACTGACAACAACGACTACTACTTAAAACATGCTTATGATAAAAGTAAAAACAGTGCTGGTTGGGTCTTCATGGATTATAGAAATAACATCACTACTCTATCAGATAACACAGTAATATATGGTCATGGTCGTCTAGATGAAACAGTCTTTGGTTCTCTAAAAAATGCTTTAACTGCGAACTGGCAAGCCAATAAAGAAAATTATGTTATCTGGCTCACAACTGAAAAAGAAAATTTAGTTTTCCAAATATTTTCTATATATACTATTCCAAGTGAAAACTACTACATCGAAACAGATTTCTCAAGTTCCGCTGACAAGGAAAAATGGTTAAATACTATGAAAGAACGTAACACTACTTCTTTTGATACAAGTGTAAATACTAATGATAAAATTCTAACTCTTTCTACTTGTCAAAATAATAATGGTGGACGTATCGTTGTCCAAGCTAAACTAATAAAAAGACAAAGTCGCTAATTAATAGCGATTTTTTTTGACAAGCAAAAATAAAGAAAGTATAATGATAATAGGTGATAATAAATGAAAGACAAATTTACTTTCGATGATGACGTTAATGTAAATGAAAACTCTCAAGAAAGAGTTATAAATAGTACTTCTAAAGGAGAAGATGGCACAACTTACGTCGTATCTGCTTCTGTTCCTAAAAAAGAAAGGCCACAAAATGCTGACAGAATTCATTTCCGTGCTGCTCTACGTGAAGATAATGATCATTTTGCTAAAAAAGAACGTTATTTAGCTAATAAATTGAAAGAAACTCTTGATATTGATGATCCTGCTAACTGGAAAAGTGTTCCTATTACACCACGTAAACCAGCAAAAGAAGAGGAAGAAGAAAATATCTGGCAAGATGATGAAGAAGATCAAAAACTAACTTCTCTAATTGATAGTTGGAAGAATCTAATTAAAAAAAGCCCCGTTCAACCAAAAGCTTCCCCTGAACTAGATAGTATGTTTGATAAAGAAACAACTAAAGAAGAAGCTAAAGTTGCAACTAAAAGGAGACCAAACTAATGAGTTCCACTAGAGAAATAAAATATATAGAAGCAAACAATACTAAATATGTCATCTTAAGAGAAATACCTGTTGAGAATAATTATAATTATGTTTATTTTATGGATTTAACAAAACCAAAAACAATCTTCGTTCGTAAATGTTTAAATACAGACCCTGAAAATTTTGAAGAACTAACCGAACTAGAAGAAGAACAAGCCTTAGAATTATTTGCTGAAGCAAATGAAAAATAGTAAACAAAAAGAAGTATTAAACCAATACTTCTTTTTTATTCCTCAACTTTAAAGTCTACGACTTCCCCGTCTTTATTTACTAATTTAGTAATAGCTTCTTCAGCCTTCTTTAATTTTTCATCACAAGACTTAGCTAATTTCATTGCTTTAGTGAATTCCCCAATCGCATCATCTAATGGAACTTCACCTGTCTCTAACTTCTTAACAATCGCCTCTAAAGAATCTAATGACTCTTCAAAACTTAATTCTTTTTTTTCTGCCATAATTCCTCCTATAAAACTTCTGCCTTAATCTCGCCATCGTTAAATTGAACATTAATAACATCCTTTTTCTTAACATCACGAACACTAGTTACAACTTTATTATCTTTTCTTGATATCGTATATCCTCTCTGTAAAGTAAGAAGCGGACTAAGTGTCTCTAACTTAGAAACTAATTGTAAATACTTATTAGCTTTTCGATCAATAAGTTGATATGGACTAGTAAATACAATTGACTTCTTAACATCCAAATACATCTTTTCTTTAACAGAAACTAATCTTGTTAAACTATATTTTAATCTATCTAATAAACTATCAAAGTACATCTCTTTAGTTTGATAAATACTTATTGGATTACTAAATATATATCTACTCTTTATTTGATTAAGTCTTTCTTGATACTTATTCAATTCATTACTAATAGCTTTATTAGCTCTTATTTCTAAATTATTAAGTGTATTCATCACATCAGCCATTTGTGGTACTGCCATTTCAGCAGCCCCTGTTGGAGTTGGTGCTCTAAGATCAGCCACAAAGTCAGCAATTGTAAAGTCTATTTCATGTCCCACAGCACTAATAACTGGAGTCTTACATTCATAAATTGCTCTTGCTACAATCTCTTCATTAAAAGCCCATAAGTCTTCAATACTTCCTCCACCACGGCCTACAATCAAAGTATCTAAATCATAACTATCGCTAAGCTTAATCTGTTTAACAATATCTTCTTTTGCATCTTCTCCTTGTACTAAAGCTGGAAACAAAATTATCTCTGTTAATGGCCATCTTCTCTTAATAGTTGAAATAATATCCTTAATTGCCGCCCCTGTCGGAGCAGTTACAACCCCCACTCTACGTGGAATCCTAGGTATTTTTTTCTTATGTTCAGGACTAAATAAACCTTCCATCTCCAGTTTTTTCTTTAACTGTTCAAAAGCTACATATAAATTTCCAACACCATCTTCAATCATTTCATTAACATATATTTGATAACCACCATTAGCTTCAAATACACTAATTTTACCTGTTACTAGTACCTTCATTCCATCCACTGGTACAAACTTAACATTCCTAGTACTAGAAGCAAACATTACAGCATTTATTCTGCTTCCTTCATCTTTCAAAGTAAAATAAAAGTGTCCCCTACTATGTGCCTTAAAATTAGAAATCTCTCCTCTAAGAAAAACTTCATTCAAATTAACATCATTATCAATTTTATATTTAATATATCTTGTAAGTTGTGAAACAGTTATATATTTATCATTCATAATAAGCCTCTAATCTTTATTTTCTATATCATGATAAACTTTATCTAATACTCCATTAATCATCTTAGTAACAGCTTCATCAGAATATACTTTAGAAAGTTCTATTGCTTCATTAATCGCTACAATAGATGGTACATCAGTATATTTAAGTTCATATATACCAAGAGCAACTATTGCCTGATCAACTTTATTTAATCTATCCATTGTCCAATTATTTAATTTGCTATTCGCAATAGAATAAATCTCTGTTTTCTTATCAAGTATACCTTTTACGCAATCATTAACGAAATCATTTTGTACTTCCATTTGATCTTTAATTAATGTATCAACATCATAATTAATTTTTGCTTCATCAAATAAGTTTGCTTGATATAAAACTTTTATAATAATATCTCTTAATTCACTTCTACTTTTCATATTTTAGCCTCCTTAATTCTCGTCTCTTTTTTAACTTTATCATTAAAAACTACTTCTTCTCTATTTCTATCAACAAATCCCACTATATTTTCTGGATCTACTATATAGTCACATCCTTGTGGTGCCAGTGCTAATCTCCTAGCTACGCCCATACTTTCTTTCTTTTCTTCTGGACTTGTATTTCTAACAATTTCTTCTCCATCTTTTTTTCTAAGCACTACAATATAAGTAGCGTTATTACCAAAGCCAGATCCATATTCATAAGTTAATACATCATCTTTATCAAGTTCAGGAAATGTTGTTGTACCTAAATCTCGATCAAACATATATAATCCTTTATCCAAAATGTTTTGTGCTGAACTTCTTGAATTAGTCGCATGAAAATAATATGTTTCTTCATCTGTATCATGACTAAGTAAGTCATCTACATCGCTCATAAACTTCTCATTACTTTCTAATCTTGTAACTTCCATATCAACTTGTAATTGTTCTGCATCTCTAATGCATTGATCAACCGCATCAATTATACCAAAATAATCACGACATACATAGAAAAATTCTGTCCAATTCTTTAAAATAGTTTCCCTATTAGGATAATTATCATCTACTAAAGCTAAAAGGAAATCAGATCTTTCACCTAAGAAAGAAGCTGTATAAGTAGTTAGATATCCAAGTCTAATAAATCTAAATCTTCGTGCTACCCTACCTATATCATGTTCATCAGTTGATCTGCCAATTGATGCATCATATTCTTGAAAAACTTTTTCACGACTAGTACAAAAAGCAAAATCTTCTTTAGCTAAGTCATCTTCATTTTCATCTTCTATTTTGCCTAAAATATCAGAAACAATCTCTTCTGTATTCTCTCTATAATCAATGCCACACTTCTCACATTCATTAGAAGCTATCTTAAAACATCTATCTATTAATCCATCAAGTTCTTCTGGTAAAGACTCCATCTTATTTCTTTTAAGAGAATGATAACTATACAAACTAACTAACATCCCCAAATTAAGATCCATTTCTTTTTCAATAAGCCTTGCCTTTTTATCCTTTATACTAGAATCCTTCATAACAAATTTATTTAATTCTTCATTAAGACGTGGATTCCTATTTCTAAGTTCTTCCTTTAAAACAGTCTGTATTTCTAAATTTCTACTTTCAAAACTAAACCATTTTGTATATCTATGCAATGTTCCCACTAAATCTTCATAATTCATATATTCGTGAGTTCCATCTTTATAAAAGACAATTCCATAAGTACTAGGAATGAACAAATTCCCTGCATCAACCATCAAAACTTGATCTATCTTTTTCAACTAACATCACCATCTTAAATAGATTATAACATAATATTTATTTTTTTTCTTTTATTTCTTTATTTAAATCATATAAAAGTGATAATGCTTCCATTGGTGTCATCTCTAAAGGATTAACACTTTTTATCTTCTCAATAATTGGATTAGGTTTCTCTCTTACTTCTGTATCAGCTAACTCAAATAACGAAGTCTGTGTATATTTATCCTTCTTTGTACTCTTAGATTCATAAACACTAAGTATTTCATCAGCCCTATCTATTAAAGACTTAGGTAGTTTAGCTAAAGAAGCAACATGAATACCATAACTCTTATCAACAGCGCCATTCTTTACTTTATGTAAGAATGTAATACTACTATTCTCCTCTACTGCTGAAACATGAACATTCTTTAAACGCTTTAAATCTTTTTCTAACGCTGTAAGTTCATGATAATGGGTTGAAAATAAAGTCTTAGCTTTTATCTTATCATGAATATATTCAAGTATTGCTTGAGCTAGGCTCATTCCATCATAAGTAGCTGTTCCTCTACCTAATTCATCAAATAAAATCAAACTATTTTCTGTAGCCTCACTAATTGCATAATTAGCTTCTCTCATTTCTACCATAAAAGTAGATTCTCCACTAACTAAGTCATCACTAGCTCCAATTCTTGTAAAGATCTTATCAAATATTGGAATAGTACAACTCTTACAAGGCACAAAACATCCTATTTGTGCCATTATAACTGTAATTGCACATTGTCTCATATAAGTAGACTTACCAGCCATATTTGGACCTGTAATAAGTAAAATATCCGTAGTCTTATCCATAATAATATCATTAGGTATATATTTATCTTTCATAACCTGTTCTACTACTGGATGTCTACATTCAATCATCTTAATAACTCTTTCATCAGTAAATTGAGGTCTTACAAACTTATAAGTATCACAACAAATAGAAAAAGCTTGTAACATATCAACTTCACTAATAACTTTACTAATCTCTTGTAGCTTAGAAGTATATCTCTTAACAACTTCTCTTATATCCATAAATAACTTATACTCAAGACTAATTATCTTTTCCTCTGCCCCAAGTATAATGTTCTCTTTCTCTTTCAATAAAGGTGTAATAAATCTTTCACAATTCGCAAGTGTCTGTTTGCGATCATAACCATACTCATCTTTTATTAAATGACATTGACCCTTAGACACTTCAATATAATAACCAAATACTTTATTAAATCCAACTTTAAGATTCTTTATACCAGTTCTTTCTCTCTCTTCTCTTTCAATATTTAAGATAAAGTCCTTAGAACCACTACTTAAACTCTTCAATTCATCTAGTTCACTATTATAACCATTCTTAATTAAATGTCCTTCATGTAATGTAAATGGTGCATCTTCTAAAATAGTTCTATCAAGTAATTGATATAAATCATCTAAAGTATCAATTTCTCTATCATAATTTATTTCTTCAAGTATCTTCTTAATATCAGGTAAGACCTTTAAAGATCCTTTTAATTGTAATAAGTCTTTAGCATTTAAATTACCATAAGTAATTCTACCTACAATTCTCTCTAAATCATATACCTCTCCTAAAGCCTTAATTAAATCATCTCTTAAGATAAATTCTGTAGATAATTTTGCTACAAAATCATATCTTCTTTCAATAAGTTTTCTATTAGTAAGTGGATTTTCAATATTATGTTTTAAAAATCTAGATCCCATCGCTGTCTTATTCTTATCAAGTAACCATAATAAACTATATTGTCTTTCTCTATTTCTAATAGTTTCTACTAGTTCCAAATTCTTCTTAGTATTAACATCAAACTCTAAGTATTCACTAGATTTAATTACTACACACTTCTGCAAGTGATGTAGATCTCCTTTTTTAGTTTCAATTACATAATTAAGTAAATGTTTAAGGGTTTTAACTAATCTAACATCTTCTATATCTTTATAAATATATTCATAGTTTTTATCATTTAATTCTTCTTTAGTAATTGTAACTAAAACTCCATACTTACTTCTAAGTTCTTCTATTATTTCTCTATCAATACTATCATTAACAATAACCTCTCTAAATGAATTACGATTAATTTCTTTAATTACTTTATCTTTTTCTCCATCTATTAAAGTTGCATATACTTCACCAGTAGAAATATCTGCATAACTAACTCCATAACAATATGAAAAATCATATATATTCGCAATGAAATTATTACTCTTAGAATCTATATTGGAATCTAATCTTGTTCCTTTAGTAACAATCTGTATAACATCTCTCTTAACCATTCCCTTAGTTTCTTTAGGATCTTCTAACTGTTCACATATTGCTACTTTATATCCCTTATCAATAAGGGTATCAACATAACTCACATAAGCATGATGAGGTATTCCACACATAGGTACTCTCTCGTCAAGACCCGCTTGTTTACCTGTTAAAGTAAGCTCTAAAACACGTGAAGCTAAGATAGCATCTTCAAAAAACATTTCATAAAAGTCACCAAGTCTAAAAAAGATAATACTGTCTTCGTATTTATCTTTAATTTCCATATATTGTTGCATCATAGGACTAAGTTTATTTCTATCAACTTCACTACGTTTCATATATTACTTCACCACAATCCATATTATAACAAAAATACTTATTCAAATAAAGAAAAATAGTAAAGAAATCTTTACTATTTACTTAAAAACTTCGTGAACTTCCTCCACCGCCGGAACTTCCTCCGCCTCCAGAGAATCCACCTCCACCAGAAGATCCAAACCAGTGGCCGCCTCTGTAAGGAGTACTTGAATCATTCAATCTACCCATTAAATATCCAAATCCTTCAAGAATTAAAGAACTTACAATAAATGAAACGTTTTCAAAAAGTATGAAAATACCCAACTCCAACAAAATATTAATAATTAGCATAGATAAAGTAGTATATCCACCTTCCTTACGTCCTCTTCTAGTATTTTGATATCTAACCTTTTTTCCAAATATATAACCATAGAAAAACATAAAGAACATAGTACCCATAAAACCATCCACTATATCTGTTTCATTATCATAATTAGTATTATCATCATAATTAGGTACTTCTACATCTCCTGCATCAATTTCATAATATTCACACAAATTCTTATAGAATGCCGAATACCCATTCTTAATACCTGCATTCCAATCATCATTCTTCAAATATGGAATAATATATTGATCTTGATATCTACCTGTAAGACCATCTGTAAGTCTTTCTTCTAATCCATAACCAACTTCTACTCTAAACTTTCTCTCTTCTAAAGCTAGTAATAATAAAAGCCCATTATTTTTATCTTTATCACCAATACCAAATTTCCTAAATAATTCTGTAGCATAACTTTCTAAATCTTTTCCCTCTAAGTTTTTAACTGTTACAACTACTATCTGAGCTCCTGTCTTACTCTCTAAATACTTAGAATGAGAAACAATATATTCTTCTGTTTCATCATCTAAAATATCCGCATAATCATTAACATAAAACTCACTAGTAGGATCAACTAGTCCCCATACATTAAAAGGAAAAAGAAGTATTAAATTAAATAAAATAATTAAAATAAACTTCTTTTTCATCTTTAAAACTCTACATTAGGTACTTTTGTATCTTCTTCGCTTACTTCAAAATATTGTACTTCTTCAAAGTTGAACATTGAAGCAATAATTGAATTAGGAAATTTCTTAATTGTAGTATTATATGTCTTTGCTGCACTATTATAATCTCTTCTAGCTGTTGCTATTCTATTTTCTGTACCTGCAAGTTCATCTTGTAAATTAATAAAATTAGTATTAGCTTTTAAGTCTGGATAATTTTCAACTACTACTAATAAATTATTAATAGCTTTACTTAAATCACTATCAGCCTGTATTTTGTCTTGAACAGTATTAGCTTTCAACATATTTTCTCTGGCATTACTAATATCTTCAATAACTTTCTCTTCATGATTCATATATCCCTTAACTGTACTAACTAAGTTAGGAATTAAATCACTTCTTCTCTTCAAAGCTACATCAATATCAGCTTCCTTTGTTTTTACATCTTCTCTTAAATTAATCATACTATTGTAATCATTAGTTATACTAAGTCCTAAAATTGCTATAAAGCCAACAATTACTAAAATAATAATTGTACTCTTCTTCATTTTATCTCCTCCTACCATAATTGTATCATGAAATAGTAAATAGTAAAGAAAAAAGCTTATATAAAATATACAAGCTTTACTATTTATTGATATGTTTTCTATATAATTCTATTCTCTCTAAAATTTCATCTTTTCCAAGAATCTTCATAATTGAGAATAAGTCAGGTGATTGTCTTCTACCTGTAACCATTACACGAATAGCCTCACAAATATCACCAACATGCCCAAGATAACTTTCTGGATCTTTCTTATATTCTTTTGGACTAGCTGCGTATCCTTTTGCTACGGCAAACTCTTTTACTTTATTAAACCATTCTTCATTAGTTCCATCTAATTCTAAGTAATTATTTACATAATCTAAAACTAATTGAACATCATATGTTTTATCACCATCATATTTAGAATAATCTTCTTTAGTAAACATATCAAGTGTTGCATATGAGAACTCTTCTTTAACATCACTATATTTACTAATATCTTTACGAGGACGCTCTCCATCTTTTTCTACACTTAAGAAAGCAATCATTCTTTCTTTATTATCTTCCAAGACTTTAGCGTATTCTTGATCATATTTTTTAGCCCATTCAAGTGTTTCGTTATAAACATCTTCTCCAGACTTTCTAGAGAAATATGTCTTGCAAATATTTTTAAACTTAGCTTCATCAAAACTAGTTCCACCAATAGCTTGTTTATCAAAACTAAAAGTAAAGTCTTCAATATTCTTATCTTGATTAGCTAAATACCATTCCTCAAAGTTTGTATTTGTAATTGTTGCTAAATACAAATGTAATGCTTCAATAGGTATTCCACCTTCTTCATAGTATTTAACTCCAGCCCAAGGATCTTTTCTCTTACTAATCTTACGAACAACACCAGTTTCAGGATCCTTAATTGTAATTGGTGCGATATGTGCATATTGAACTTTATCAAAACCAAGAACCTCAAATAATTGCATATGAAGAGGTAAACTAGAAACCCATTCATCTCCACGAATAACATGAGTTGTATGCATTAAATGATCATCAATTGCATGAGCAAAGTGATATGTTGGAGTACCATCTTTTTTAAGAAGTACTGTATCAACATCATGCTCCGGGAACTTCATCTTGCCTTTAATGCAATCTACTACCTCAACTGTTTTATTAGCATCTCCTGGGCTCTTTAATCTAATAACATATTCTTCATTATTAGCTAACTTCTCTTTAACTTCATCAAGAGATAAGTCTCTATCAACTGCATAATGGCCATAGATACCAATTTTAGTCTTATTAATAGCTTGTTCTTCTTTAATAGTATTCTGTTCTTCTTCAGTCATAAAGCATGGATAAGCATAACCTTGGCAAATTAAATCTTTAACATAAGTTTGATAAATTTCCGTTCTCTTACTCTGTTGATATGTTCCATAATCCCCCCCAAAAGTATATCCTTCAGTAGGCAAAATATCAAATCCATGTAAAACACTAACGATATTTTCAATACCGCCCTCTATCATTCTCTTTTGATCAGTATCTTCAATTCTTAAAAAGAAAACACCATTACTTTGTCTTGCATAAACCATATCACAAAATGCTGAATATAAATTACCTAAATGTACACTACCTGTTGGAGAAGGTCCATATCTTGTAACCATTGCTCCTTCTGGTAAATTTCTTTCAGGGTATAGTTTTTCATAATATTCGCGATCATGTTTAATATTTGGAAATAAAATCTCAGCTAATTCGCGTCTTTCCTCTATAGTCATAAATACACCTCTTCTGTATTAATAATCAAATGGCTGCTCCAGTTAGATTCGAACTAACGCGTCGTGCGGTCAGAGCGCACTGCCTTACCACTTGGCTATGGAGCAATAAAAAGAATTAATAAGTATTCTCTAAGAAGATTCTATCTTTAAAAGCTCCTCTTTTCTCTACTTTGGCAATTCTAATATCTTCAAGATCTTCCTTACTAACTTTCTTTGCATCAAGTATAGCATATAATACTTCAAAAATATCAGCAAGTTCCTCTAATTCTGAAGATTCTAAGTATTCATTAACCTCTTCACTTAATTTAGTATTAAGTTCATGTAAATACTCTTCATTATCAAGTACTCTAGTTGTACATTGTTCACCATTATTTAAAATGATTTCAGGTATTTTATCCCTTACTAATTTATTAAAAGTCTTCATCAAAATCACCAATATCATTTTAGCACACAAACTATTGAACAGCAATATTATAAATGCAATAAATACAAAATAAAAACTCGGAAACCTCCGAGCTAACATCATATGGTAGCGACGGAGGGGATCGAACCCCCGACCTTCTGGGTATGAAAAATAAGCCCTAAATTAAATTATTACTTATTTTATGCCATTTTCCTTATTAAATAAGGTTTCGCCACAACATTCATCACCAAACAAAATATAAGTAAATTAAAGTAAATTCAAATAGATATAAAATTTTTTATATAAAAAATCCCTAAAATTTCCCTAAAAATTTTTTAAATAAAACATATACTATAATTCTATTTTCTTATAAAAAAATAGATATTTCTATCTATTATTACTCATATTGGTAGCGAGGGAGGGACTCGAACCCCCGACATATCGGGTA